>NZ_BAAGQS010000001.1:2272484-3713804 GCF_054783355.1 Mucilaginibacter koreensis
GTGCTGCGCCTGCTGCGTGTGTTTCAAATGAAACACACGCAGCACCCTAATTTTTACATCCGCCTTACGCCTACCCTGCCCTTTGTTGCGTATATTTACGTAGTAAATCATGACACCCAACGCAGCTTCCCAATACAACGAACGTTTTCAAAAAATCATTGCCGGCCTCAATGCCGAGCAGCTAAGTGCCGTTAATAAAACCGACGGCCCTGTGCTGGTGGTGGCTGGCCCGGGCACGGGTAAAACACAGATATTAGCCGCCCGCATTGGTAAAATACTGCTCGAAACCGATGCTCAGCCCAACGAAATTCTGTGCTTAACCTATACCGACGCTGGCGCTGTAGCCATGCGCAAGCGCCTGTTTGAGTTTATCGGTCCCGATGCTTACCGCATCAGCATCTATACTTTCCATGCTTTTTGCAATGATGTCATCCAGGAAAACCTGGAGTACTTTGGCAAGCTAAGCCTGGAGCCGCTCACCGATTTGGAATCGGCTATGCTATTCCGCGAACTGGTGGATAATTTTGGTTCCGACCACTTATTGAAGCGCTTTACCGGCGATATTTACTTTGACGTTCCCCGCCTGCGCAGCCTGTTCTCCACCATGAAGCGGGAGAACTGGACATTGCCGCAAATTGAACTTGCCGTTCAGGAATATATGGACGACCTGCCCAACCGCGAGGACTTCGTTTATAAAAGAGCTAACGCAGCTAAAGGCATTCAGAAGGGAGATGTAAAACAATCGGCCATAGATGCGGCCAAAGAAGTAATGGATAAGCTGCTGTGCGCCGTGGGTGAATATGCCAACTACGAGCAGGCCATGAAAGACCGTAACCGTTATGATTATGACGACATGATCATCTGGGTACTGCGTGCTTTTACCGAAAACGAAGCCCTGCTGCGCCGTTACCAGGAAAAATACCAGTATATACTGGTAGATGAGTTTCAGGACACCAGTGGTTCACAGAATGAACTGCTCAAGTTCTTGCTGGCCTACTGGCATACACCCAACATTTTTGTGGTGGGCGATGATGACCAGTCTATCTTCCGTTTTCAGGGTGCCAACATGAAAAACATACTGGATTTTGCCGGCGATTATGTAGATACCTTGTATACCGTAGTATTAAAGGATAATTACCGATCCAACCAATCCATTCTGGATATATCGCGCCTGCTCATTAACAACAACAAGGAACGCCTGACCTCACAATTGCGGCTGGATAAAAATCTGAAAGCCTCTCATCCCCGCTTTTTGCAGGACGAGGTGGAACCTGCGGTACGTGAATACCTCAACCCCGATCAGGAAATAACCGATGTGGCCCTGCAAATCAAAAACCTGATTGCCAAAGGTACGCCGCCTGCCGAAATAGCGGTCATCTACCGTAACCACAACCAGGCTGAGGAGCTCATCCGCTATTTGGACCAGCATAAGATAGCTGTCAATACCAAAAAGAAAGTGGATATTTTGTCGTTGCCATTCGGGGAGAAGATCATCAACATATTGCGCTACCTGGCCATGGAGCTGGACATGCCTTACAGCGGCGATGAACTGCTGTTTGAAATCATGCACTATGATTTCTTCGATATTCCACCTATAGAAATTGCCAAGGCCAGCATTGCGGTATCGAAAGAAAACTATTCGGCCATGATGAGCAATGAGCCCAAAACCTCATTGCGCCGCTACGTAAGCGAGATGACACCTTCGCAGCAGTTGGGCCTGTTCGAAGAGCCGGAAACCAATGTAGCTATGCGCCAGTTGGTAAGTGATATCAACTTTTTGCTTAAGGCATCAGTGAGTTTGAGCTTGCAGCAATTCTTTCAGCAGGTAATTACCTGCATGGGTATTCTGAAGCATATTATGGAACAGCCCAACAAGGGCTGGTATATGGAGGTGCTTAATAGTTTATTCAACTTCATAAAAGATGAGAACCGCAAGACCCCTGAAATCCATCTGAAGCAAATTACGCAAACTATCGAACTGATGAAGCGCAACCGTATTCCACTGGAATTGAATCAGGTGATGTATACAGAGGATGGCGTAAACTTTATTACCGCTCATGGATCTAAAGGGCTGGAATTTGAGCATGTATTTTTAATAGGTTGCAATAAAAAGATATGGGATACCAAAGGCCGCAATACCGGCTTTGCTTTCCCGGATACACTGATGCAGGCTTCGGCCGATGACCTGGCACAGCAGGAAGAAGGCCGCCGCTTGTTTTATGTATCGCTCACCCGTGCCAAGCAGTGCCTCATGATCTCCTACCCTGCCAAAGACCGCAATGGCAAAGATTTGGAGCCTTCTCAATTTGTTGGCGAAATATTAGCTGAAACACACCTGCAAACGCAGCACCCTAAAGTAAGCGAAGAAGATATGATGTCTTTTTACCTCACCCAGTTTAATGAGGAAGACAAGCCGAAAGTGGAGTTGCTGGATAAGAACTATATTAATATGTTGCTGCAGAATTATGTAATTTCTGTAACTCATTTGAATACTTATTTAGATTGCCCGCTGAAGTTTTACTTCCAGAACCTCATTAGGGTACCTGCCGGGCGCAGCGCGGCTATGGCCTTCGGTTCGGCAGTGCACCATGCTTTGCAGAAAGTGTATAACCGCATGGAAAATCACCCGGAAAAGAACTTCCCGCCGGTGAATGACTTTATGCGCGAGTTCAGGTGGTACATGAACCGTAACCGCGATGCCTTTACCAGCGATGAATTCAGGCTGCGTTCTGAATACGGCGAAAAGATTTTGCCGGTATTCTATAACCAGAATGTGCCACACTGGAACAAGAACGCCCGTGTGGAGCTTCCGGTAAAAGATGTGGTAATTAATGGCGTACCGGTAAAAGGCCATCTGGATAAAGTAGAGTTCAACGGCAAGCAGGTAGTGATTGTAGATTACAAAACCGGCAAAATCAAGTACGCGAAAGAAAAACTGGTGCGCCCCGGCAATGCTCAGCCCAACGGCGGTGACTATTGGCGGCAGGCCGTATTTTATAAATTACTAATTGACAACGACCGCACCAAAGACTGGCAGGTACAGGCCTCTGTATTTGATTTTGTGGAGCCTATTAATCCCAATGAGTATCATAAAGAATATGTACACATTACGCCGGAAGATGAGCAATCCGTAACCGAGCAGCTCACCACCGTGTACCATAAAATTATGAACCACGAGTTTGATACCGGCTGCGGAAAAAAAGATTGCGACTGGTGCCACTTTGTGCGCAGTAACTTCAGGCAACCAGGCCGGATACTGGAGCGCACAGCGGATGACGCCGATGATGAATAAGCTTTAGCTACTGATTAAGTACATGTTTGCTGTGTGCAAGGCACCACTGGTACCTATCGGTAATTAAACCGAAAAGTATAAGGCTGAGCGAAGCTGACGGACCTGAGAAGAACAGGAAAAACATGGATTCGCCGCCGTATAAAGGAATACCTGTACCTAATATAAAAATGAGTACATCAATCAGTACATAATTGGCTACGCAAAACAAGGAGAATACGTTTTTGAACGCCGATTTACCTGTGGCAGCATAAGCACGTACATAATAAGCAAAAGCTGACATTACCCCGGCGAGCAGTAGCAGGCAAAAAATAATAAATATCCAGGTAGCTTGTAGGGGTGTCAACTGTGCATAATTGTTACCGCTTACTACAAACCAAAAGGCAGGGTATACCGCCACCAGCGGAAACACCGGAATCAGGCTGATTAAGGCCATAACGGCCGCATGAGTGGTGTAAGTTAATTTCATGAATTATATTCTCATCAAAATCACAAGCATACCGGGCGTCTAAACAAAAACTGATCAGCTGTTATGCTTCTGCAACTTTATTGGTACATTAAAATATTTAGAGCTTAGTTGTTTTAAACTAAATTTTTGTTTGTAATTTAACCACATCAACAAACTAAAATAAACCTTAAAACGATGCAAAGTTACGAAACGTACGACACAGGCTCGTCTGCTGCAGCTGCCGGTATTATAGGCGCTTTAATGATTCCACTTTTAGTGCTATCGGTAATCATGATTATCTCTTACTGGAAAATTTTTACCAAAGCAGGCAAACCCGGATGGGCCGCCATTATTCCTATTTATAATCTTATCGTGCTTCTGGAAATTGTGGGCAAACCAGCTTGGTGGTTCTTATTGTTCATCATCCCTTGTGTAAACATCATCTTCCTGGTATGGACATTCAACCTGCTCAGCAAGAGCTTTGGCCAGAGTGAAGGCTTTACTATTGGCTTACTGCTTTTAGGCATCGTATTCTTCCCTCTGTTGGCCTTTGGCAATTATCCTTACTTGGGCCCTGCCGGCGCAGGTCCGCTGCACTCTTATGACCCTTCAAAAGATTACAGGGATCCGTTTTCAAATAACAACCCACCTCCGCAGGTGTAATGAACTTAATTTTAGCAAATCAATTATGGCCCTGTAGCTTATTGTTCATCAATTGGCTGCGGGGCCATTTGCTTCCCTGCCCTATCAAATACCTTACGGGTATAGATTGCCCCGGCTGTGGTTTTCAGCGTTCTTTTGTTGCCTTATTGCATGGCAATTTTCATCAAAGCTTTTTATTTTATCCAGCAACATTACCCCTGTTGACTGTAACGGTATATACCATTGCCGACAACCGCTTCAAACTGGACACGGCAAATAACAGCATCAAAAAATGTGTTTACATTTTAACAGCAAGCCTGATATGGATCAGCTATGCCTTTAAAATGCTGCATATTTACACCATACCTTCCTGAGCTGAAACCAGGTAGCCGTAATCTTTAATAATGGTTTGCAAAAACTTCATGTCGTTCATACCGGCCGGCGGGGTAACACCCAGGTGTTCTTTAATACGTAAGGCCATATTATAAACCAGCATACTGTTTTGTGTTTTTACATAGGTATTAATTACATCCTGTATCAGCGCTACATTTTTTTCGCTTAACTGAACGGCCTCTTTAAATACAGGCTCGTAAACCAACCCTTCATCGGGCATAAAAGATATCTGGTTCATTTGGGTACGCGGGTTGGTTTTAATTAATGTGGTACCTGCCACCATATCTCCTATACGCTGCTTGCGCTCACTTACCGCAACAGCAATAAGTCCACCCAATTGTGCGGTTAAGCTAAAATCTACAATGCGGAATAGCCAGCGCAATAAATACTGCCCAATGGTGGGCTGCTTGCCCTCCAGGCTGATGACCTTAATCTTCATGATGCGCTTACCTATGCTCTGCCCGTGCATAAATATCTCGCACAATAAGTCGTAAAACACAAAAAGAAGGCCGTAAACAACAGCCAAGATGCCAATAATCAAGTAAGGCTCGTCATTGCTTCCCCTATTATCTGCCTTCAAACCTATTATGATTAAGGAAGCAATCAGGATAACGAAAAATAGCCCCATGTCTATAATCCGGGCTACCATGCGCTCACCCAAACCGGCCAGTTCGTAATCAATATCTATGTTTTGTGATGTGGTTATTCTTATGGTATCCATACGCTAACAAATATAATTTTTTAGTTGAAAGCTAACATATTTGTATTTAATTTATGCCACTGTAAAGCCTTATCATAAACTGATGCGCGAACCGCTGTTTGTAAAACAAAATGCCGAGAAATGGAAGGAGTTTGAGCACCAGCCCACCACCAACCCCGATGAGCTGGCTAATCGCTTTATCCGCATTACGGACGATCTGGCCTACGCCAAAACATTTTATCCGCAATCAAATACCACTGCTTATTTAAACGGATTGGCAGCCCGGCTACACCAGTCTATTTACAAAAACAAATCAGAAAGGCGCAGTCGCTTTGTTGAGTTTTGGGTGGCCGAACTACCGCTGTTATTTAAACAGTACCAAAAGCAACTACTCTATTCCTTTTGCTTCTTCATAGTATTTACATTAATGGGTGTACTATCCGCCAAGTACGACGATAGCTTTGTACGGCTGATTTTGGGCGACGGCTATGTAGACATGACTAACGAAAACATAGCCAAAGGTGATCCCTTCGGCGTATACAAAAGTCAGAACGCTTTTACTATGTTTTTCGCTATTGCTACCAATAACATCTATGTATCGCTGGTGATGTTTGTAAGCGGCGCGCTGTTTTCGCTGGGCACAGTTTACTATCTTTTTCGTAATGGGTTAATGCTGGGCTCATTTCAATATTATTTCATCAGCAAAGGATTGGGTGTAGCTTCGGTACTCACTATATTTATACATGGCACCATCGAAATTTCATCATTAATTATAGCCGGCGCTGCCGGGTTGGTATTGGGTAACGGCTTGCTTTTTCCGCGCACTTACAGCCGCATGGTATCTTTTAAACGCGGCGCTAAAGATGGGATGAAGATTGCCATTGGCCTGGTGCCCTTATTTATCATAGCTGCTATATTTGAAAGCTTTGTTACCCGCCACACTGAAATGCCGGTTTGGTTAAGCTGCGGCATTTTAGCCGGATCGTTATGCTTCATGATCTGGTACGTTATTATTTATCCTAACCAATTGTATAAACGCAACTCTTATGAAACCCAGAATTGAGCTCTCTAAACCCCGTGATTTTGGCGAGGTAGTGAATGATACCTTTACCTTTATCAAGCAAAATTTCAAGCCGCTGATGAGCTGCTTCTTTACTTTTTGCGGTTTCTTTTTGCTGGGTAGTGTTGTAGCTGCATCACTGCAGCAAATACGCATGGCTGATGCACTTAACAATGCAAGCGCTTACGGCACCGAAACGCCTACTATATTTTCAAACCTGGGCGTAATAGGTGTTGAGTATGTAGTAACCGTCATATTTGTTATACTTACGTATATGATGCTGCTGGTTACCATACTGAGCTACATGCACTTGTATAAAGATAAAGGCAGCGTACCGCCTACTACTGCCGAGGTTTGGGCTTATATCAAATACTTTTTTTGGCGTGTACTGGCAGCCGGCCTGCTCCTTACTGTAGCCATGGGCTTGGTATTCGGCTTGTTTATGTTGTTTGGTTATGGTTCGCGCTCGTTAAGCCTCATTATATTTGGTGGGTTGGTATGCTTTGGGCTGGCCTTCTGGATTTACCCTATCGCCTCTGTTATGTTCCCTATCATAGTAATAGAGAATGGCAGTATTGGTTATGCCATGAGACAAAGCTTCCGCCTGGTTAAAGGCAACTGGTGGGTAACATTTGGTACCTTGTTCGTTATTGGCCTTATTACCGCGGCTTGTGCCGGTTTGGTGGCACTGCCGCTGGCAGTAGCCAATGCCATCAGCATGGTATTCTCTATAAAAAATGGTGTCGGCACTTTCAATAAAACGCTGATGGTAGCCACAGCAGTTGTACAGCATATCGCGTATGTATTTTACATTATTCCGGTAGTGGCTGCGGCGCTGTGTTATTTTAATTTAACTGAAGTAAAAGAAGGTACCGGTATGCTGAGCCGTATCAACAAATTCGGCATGGCCGATGATGCCGAGAGCAAAAACTCCGGCATCGAAGAATATTAATATGCGGCAGCTATTTCTTATACTGAGTTTAATTTTATTAACTGCGGCTACTCCGTTATCAGCGCAGCCCAAAGTTAAAAAAGCGCCGTTGGTGTTAAAAACAGATACCAGCCAGTTGCAGGTACGCCACTTCAATGCCAGCAGCATTAACGAATACCGTAACCAGTCAGATTTTCAATATCAGGAAACCGTACCCCAGGAGTCATGGTGGGATAGATTTTGGCGTTGGTTCTGGAGTTTGTTCAAACCGGTAAAAACCAGTAAACGTGGCATTTCCTTATTTATGACGGCCTTAAAATACCTGTTTATCATATCGGGTATTGCGGCTATTGCCTTTATCATATTAAGGGTAATGGGCGTGGACATGGCTACCCTGTTCAGGCGTAAGCCGAAAGCTGCCGAAATGCCTTACAGTGAAGTTTTTGAAAACATTCACGAGATTAATTTTGATACCGAACTTGAAAACGTACTGGCTCAACATAATTACCGCCTGGCCATCAGGCTACTGTATTTGAAGAGCCTGAAACAGTTAAATGATGCCGGTTTAATTAACTGGCAATTGAACAAAACCAATAGTGCCTACATCGCTGAGTTACAAAATGCCGAACGCCGGCAGGAATTTAGCCAGCTCACCCGGCAATTTGAATACGCATGGTACGGCGAATTTGCCATTGATGCCCAGGTCTATCAAAACATCAACACACTGTTTGTAAATTTTAAAAAGCACATGGCATGAAGGACTTTAAAATTTACATCACCATCGCTTCATTGCTGCTGGTTGGCTATATAATAGCGCAGTATAACCGCCCAAAACCCACCAACTGGAAATCGACTTTATATTATAATGATAAAATTCCCTATGGTACTTTTATTCTGCATCATCAGCTAAAGCAGCTGTTTCCGGGGGCTGAGGTGAGCCGCACCAATTTATCACCTAGCCAAGTATTTCAGGATACTGATATGGCACCAGGTAATTACCTGATCATCGCACACGGTGTGGCATTTCAAAAAACCGATTGGAAAGCGCTTGAAGGGTACATCCGCAGGGGCAATAATGTATTTATATCAGCATTTAGCTGGCGTGGCACATTGGCAGACACTTTAAACCTTGAAACTGGTTATACAGATGCCAAAGAGATGAGGTTTGCCTTTACTAATCCTCAACTAAAAGCTGGCACCGATTATAAATTTAAAGGTGAACTTGGAGCGCAATATTTTAGCAGTTTTGATACCACCCGTGCCATTTCATTGAGCCGTAACCAGCAGGGGCAAACCAATTATTTGCGCTATCAGTTTGGCAAGGGTAACTTGTACCTGTTTGCCACCCCGCATTTGCTTACCAATTACAGTTTATTGAAACCTGCGGGAGCGGCGTATATTTCGCATGTACTCTCTTACCTGCCTGATGCCGAGCACATTTACTGGGATCAATATCAAAACCATGATATTCCGGAAGATGAATCACCTTTGCGGGTACTGTTTGCTCATGAAAATTTGCGTTGGGCTTATTACATTAGTTTGGCAGCCATGCTGCTTTTTATCGCATTTGAGGCCAAACGCCGCCAGCGCATTATCCCAGTTATCGAGCCGCTTAGTAATGCCACTACCGATTTTGTGAACGTAGTAGGCCGTGTATATTACGAGCAGCGGAACCACAATGACATTGCCTTAAAGAAGATCACTTACCTGGCCGATTACCTAAGAACCCGCTACCAACTGCGTGCTGCTTTTGGTACTAAAGAGTTTGCCGAGAAACTGACGCAAAAAACCGGCATGCAACCGGCCTTTATTCATGAGTTATTATCGCACATCAATTATGTGAGTGTTCAAAGCAAGATTGATGACCATGAACTGATTCTACTAAACAACCTGATTGATAAATTTTACGCCCAAGCCTAAACGCTGATATGGAAGAACAACCCTTATTCGAACAAAGAACTGATTTGAGCCGCCTGAATACTGCGGTTGAGCAAATTAAAACTGCGCTGGCTACCATCATCATCGGCCAGCACGATACCATTGACCTGCTGATTGCCGGCATACTGGCCGACGGCCATATTTTGATTGAGGGCGTACCCGGCGTAGCCAAAACTCTGACGGCTAAACTGATTGCTAAAGCCATTGATGCCAAGTTTTCAAGGGTACAGTTTACGCCCGATTTAATGCCGTCTGATGTGATTGGTACCTCAGTATTCAACCCGAAAACCACA
Source organism: Mucilaginibacter koreensis (assembly GCF_054783355.1). Taxonomy (NCBI): domain Bacteria; kingdom Pseudomonadati; phylum Bacteroidota; class Sphingobacteriia; order Sphingobacteriales; family Sphingobacteriaceae; genus Mucilaginibacter; species Mucilaginibacter koreensis. The sequence goes on from NZ_BAAGQS010000001.1 coordinate 2,282,179, forward strand.
GCTTTTGAATTTAAGCATGGCCCGGTATTCGGCAATATTGTACTGGTAGATGAAATTAACCGCGCACCGGCCAAAACCCAGTCTGCCCTGTTTGAGGTGATGGAAGAACGGCAAATTACAGTTGACGGGCAAAGCTACCCCATGGATGAGCCCTTTATGGTGCTGGCCACCCAAAACCCTGTAGAGCAGGAAGGTACTTACCGCTTACCGGAAGCACAGTTGGACCGTTTTCTGTTTAAAATTGAGGTTAAATATCCATCGCTGGAAGAAGAAATACACATCCTGACCCAGCAGCATCAGCAAAAAACAACAGATCAGTTGCAGCACATTCAACCCGTATTAAGCGCAGCAGATGTGGTTGCCTTACGCCAACAGGTACGCAGCCTGCATGTGGAAAGCAAAATATTGGAGTTTGTGGCTAAAATTGTACACGAAACACGCAACCATAAATCGTTGTATTTAGGGGCTTCACCAAGGGCTTCGCTGGCTATTGTTAACAGTGCCAAAGCCATTGCTGCCATGAGCGGGCGCGATTTTGTAACGCCCGAAGATGTCATTAAAGTAGTAACGCCTGTGTTGCGCCACCGCATTATTTTAACTCCCGACAAGGAAATGGAGGGTGCTACGCCCGATGAAGTAATTACACAACTGGTACAAAAGATAGAAATACCCCGCTAAGTCACTTGAAAAAGTTTACCCGCTTTTATAAAACTTTGTTTTTAACGCCGCGCTTGTTTGCCGTGCTCACGGGTTGCGCTGTGTTTTTTATACTGGCTTTCTTTTTTCCGTGGCTGGGCGTGTTGCCTCAGCTTGCCTTTTTCGTCTTTCTTTTATTGTTACTGGTAGACACTATATTGCTATACCGTACACCAAACAGTATGTTTGCCCGTCGCCATGCCCCGGAAAGACTAAGCAACAGCGATGAGAACGAATTGGGTATTTATGTTGAGAATCGCTACCCTTTTACTATTCGGGCAGCCATTATTGATGAGATTCCATTCCAGTTTCAGCGGCGTGATATTTGGTTTACCACTACAATTAACTCTGGGCAGCACAAACTGATTAATTACCAGTTGCGCCCCACCAAACGCGGCGAATATGAGTTTGGTGATGTACGGGTTTTCGTGATGTCATCACTGGGCTTTGTTCGGCGGCGGTTTACCTTTCCGCAGGCGGAGATGTTACCGGTGTACCCCTCATTTTTACAAATGCGGAAGTATGAATTAATGGCCATATCTAACCGCTTAAGCGAAATTGGCATCAAGAAGATACGCCGCCTGGGCCAGAGTATGGAATTTGAGCAGGTAAAGAATTATGTAGCCGGTGATGATTACCGTACCATTAACTGGAAAGCCACTGCCCGCCGGGGCGATTTAATGACCAACTCATTTACCGACGAGAAATCGCAGCAGGTATATTGTGTTATCGATAAATCACGGGCGATGAAAATGCCTTTCGAGGGATTGAGCCTGTTAGATTATGCCATCAATGCCTGCCTGGTGCTTAGCAACGTGGCGATGTTAAAGGAAGATAAAGCCGGACTGATTACCATTGCTGAAAAATTAGGTGCCGTAGTGCCGGCCGAGCGTAAACCTGCACAGCTCAACCGCATTTTGGAAGTGCTATATCGCGAGAAAACCCGGTATCTGGAAACTAACCTGGAGTTGCTCTACGCAACCATCCGCAGGGTAATTAAACAACGTAGCTTGGTGGTATTCTTCACCAATTATGAGAGCTTGTCGGCTTTAGAGCGGCAGTTGCCCTTGTTGAAACGCATTAACCGTTATCATTTATTGCTGGTGGTGTTTTTCGAAAATACCGAATTGAGTAAACTAAGCGATAAGCCTGCGGCAGATGTGGAAGAGATTTATATTAAAACGATTGCTGAAAAATTTGCCTATGATAAAAAGCTCATTGTAAAAGAGCTGAGCAAACATGGCATTCTTTCCATTTTAACACCACCCGAACAGCTTACTATAAACACCATCAATCGTTATTTGGAGATAAAAGCTCGCAAGGGTATTTAAATATTTAGCTGAACACCTTTTGTTAAGGCATCATATATTAAATGTTTTGGCCCTGACGGATGTCTCCGTCAGGGCCTTTTTCTATATATAGTTTCTGCGCGTCTATAGTCCCAGACTGTAGACTATGCATACGTCATTGTTTATGACATAAAGCTATGGATGATCTCCGGGCCATTTACTGCCACCCACTCAATAATCCTTGACTGCAGTTGTTTCCGATTTTGAAGTATCTGTTTCATAGTACTGAACTATATTCAAAGCGTATGCCTTTTGACAGGCTGTTTCAAATATTTATTCACATTATTTACATTTATACTAAAAACAACTAAAATCAATCAAATGATTAACAATTATCTATACAGAACTGCTTTTAAATCACACAGAAGCGGTTCTGTATAGTATACAAAACAAAAGGCCTTGTCTGAAAAATCAGACAAGGCCTTTATATATGTGGAAAACAATGATGATTACATCATGCCGCCCATGCCGCCGCCCATTGGAGGCATACCAGCACCGGCTTTCTCTTCTTCCGGATCATCAGCTAACACACACTCAGTGGTTAACAGCATTGCAGCGATAGAAGCAGCGTTTTCTAAAGCAACACGAGATACTTTGGTTGGGTCAATTACACCGGCACCAATTAAGTTTTCAAACTTATCAGTACGGGCATTGTAACCGTAATCAGCAGTACCTTCTTTTACTTTTTGTACAATGATAGAACCTTCGATACCTGCATTTGCACAGATTTGACGCAATGGCTCTTCGATAGCACGTTTGATGATTTGGATACCGGTTTTTTCGTCTTCGTTGTCTCCCTGAACACCATCTAAAGCAGCAACGGCACGAATGAAGGCTACACCACCACCAGCTACGATACCTTCTTCAACGGCAGCGCGGGTTGCGTGTAAAGCATCGTCAACACGGTCTTTCTTTTCTTTCATTTCTACCTCGGTAGCAGCACCTACATAAAGTACAGCCACACCACCTGATAATTTAGCTAAACGCTCTTGCAGTTTTTCTCTGTCGTAATCAGATGTAGTAGTTTCAATCTGGGCTCTGATTTGGTTTACACGAGCTTTAATCTCGTCTGGAGAACCAGCACCATTGATAATCGTAGTATTGTCTTTATCTACTACTACTTTTTCAGCAGTACCTAAGTAGCTCAGGTCAGCATTTTCCAATTTATAACCTCTTTCTTCAGAAATTACAGTACCACCAGTCAGGATAGCGATATCTTCCAGCATGGCTTTACGACGGTCGCCGAAACCAGGCGCTTTAACAGCAGCCACTTTCAGCGAACCACGAATTTTGTTTACCACCAAAGTAGCCAGTGCTTCACCGTCTAAATCTTCAGCAATAATTAACAATGGCTTGCCGGTTTGTACTTGTTTTTCCAGGATAGGAAGCAATTCCTTCATTGAAGAAATCTTTTTGTCGTAGATCAGGATGTAAGGGTTATCCAGATCGGCTTCCATTTTATCAGCGTTGGTCACAAAGTATGGAGAAAGGTAACCACGGTCAAACTGCATACCTTCTACAGTTCTAACTTCAGTTTCAGTACCTTTTGCTTCTTCAACAGTAATTACACCATCTTTACCTACTTTACCCATTGCGTCAGCAATCAATGAACCGATTACTTCGTCATTGTTGGCAGAGATAGAGGCAACTTGTTTGATTTTGTTATTGTCTTCGCCTACAGTTTGAGACTGGCTTTGCAGGTTAGCTACTACAGCAGCAACGGCTTTGTCAATACCACGTTTCAAATCCATTGGGTTGGCACCGGCAGCTACGTTTTTAATACCTGCGGTTACAATAGCTTGTGCTAATACTGTAGCAGTAGTAGTACCATCACCGGCAATATCAGCAGTTTTTGAAGCTACTTCTTTCACCATCTGGGCACCCATGTTTTCTAAAGAATCTTTCAGTTCGATTTCTTTAGCTACAGTTACACCATCTTTAGTGATAGATGGAGAACCAAATTTTTTGTCGATGATTACGTTACGACCTTTAGGGCCCAGGGTTACTTTAACCGCATTAGCCAGTATATCCACACCGCGTTTTAAAGCATCGCGGGCTTCTACGTTATATTTTACAACTTTTGCCATGTTCTTAAGATTTGAGATGTGAGATTTGAGATGTGAGATTTATTTCTGCAACATTCAAATTTCAAATCATTTTTTTCTTTTTATTAAATAAGTTCAATTAAGCGAATGAGGTTGAGCACTTTCTAATGTCTCAAATCTCATATCTAACATCTTTTTATAATACTGCGTAGATGTCTGATTCACGCATAATCAAATACTCTTTACCTTCGTAAGTAATTTCAGTACCTGAGTATTTGCCATATAATACCTTATCGCCAACTTTAACGGTAAGCGGCTCGTCTTTTTTACCTTCGCCTACAGCAACAATAGTACCTTGCTGAGGTTTCTCTTTGGCTGTATCAGGAATAAAGATACCTGAAGCAGTCTTCTCTTCGGCAGGAGCAGCTTCTACTACTACTCTGTCTCCAATAGGCTTAATGTTTACTGACATAATTATAATTTAATGTTGATTGATTAAAGTTATTTTCGCTTCCTGTTGCACAGCAATTGTGCCAACTGCCGCTTTAAAGCTGATTTGACAGTTTTGCTGTTGTATTGTCATGACAATGTTTGCATTTCCATATACGTGTCAGGCTGACAGGCAGGCATAAAATAAAAAAGGCTTTGAAACGTATTCAAAGCCTTTTTTATTAATGGTATGTATTATTTTTTGGCTGGTGCCGGAGCCGGTGTAGTTGGCTTGGCAGCGCCCGGTAAATTCAGAGGCCCTGTGCTTACCGGCGCGGTAGGCTTAGAAGCTTTTTGAATCTGATCGCGGTATTCAGAACCTGCGCTGCTGGCAGGTGCAGTTTTTACAGCTACGTTAATGGCTAATGAAAGTACAATTAAAGTAATGGCTAAAATCCAGGTACCTTTTTCTAAAATGTCTCCTGTTTTTTGTACGCCCAGCAATTGCGATGAACTTGAAAAGTTAGAAGTAAGGCCACCACCCTTAGGATTTTGTATCAGCACAATAACGGCTAACAGCAAGCAAACCAGGATGATTAAAATCAATAATAACGTATACATAATATTTAATTAGCTTATTTTTTGTTGTAGTCGAGCAATTTGGTCTGCAAAGTACGTGCTTTTTTCCGGAAATTTCAATATTAATTTTTTGTAAGTAGCTATGGCTTTTGCATATAGCATTTGGTCGGCATAAATGCGGGCCAGGGTTTCCGTTATTAACTCATCCTGGTCTTCGGCGCTGCGCTTGGCCTTGTTTTCACTACCCAATTTTTCGCTGCTGGGCGGTTTGATTTGCGGTTCTTCCTGTATAAAACGCTCAATAATTTTATGCTCTTTATCGCGTATGGCAGGGTTTACCGTTTGGGTATGGTCGGCCTCAAAACCATCCACCGGGGTTTGATGTAAAATACTTTCTATATACTGATGCTGCAAATTCGCATCGGGCTCAGTAGTTGTACCCTGTGGCTGCACCGGCGCAGATTGCGGCTTGATGTAAGGCTGATAAATACCGGCATGCTCGCGGCGGGTTTTATCCAGCCACCACATAAAGCTGTACGGCATCTTTTCGTCGTGGTATTTAGATACATCACTGTTTTCGTCAGCTATTGGCGGCGTAGATGCAGCGGCAGGCTGCGGTACAGCTTCCTGTACCGGTGCTGATTGCTCTTTAGCTGTTGCCGGGTTACGATCGCGAAAGGCCTGATCAAAAATAAAATAATCGGTAGCTGCTATATTTTCAATAATCAGCTTTTCAGTTACATCTGTAGTTTTTGGTGTTGCTACCTCGGCGGGACTATCCTCAGCTATTAGCTCATCCCCGGCAGGGTGAGTGGCCGGCGGTTCGGGTTCAGTAGCAAATTGCTCACCCTCTACTATTGCATTATCACTTTGCTGTGCTTCCTCAGCCGGCTGAATTTCATCTTGCTGGTCTGCCAAAGCGGCTTGGTATTCTGCCTCATCCTCAACTTCATCATCTGCATCTGCCGATATTGATGGTTCCTCTATGGCTTCAGTAGTTTCCGGCGCTTCAGCAACTATTTCTTCATCCTGCTGCTGAACAACTTCTTCAATAACTGATGGTTCTTCCGCAGGCGCTTCTGTTACGGGTAGTGAAGTATTTTCGTTGTCTTCTTCGGTTTCCTGTGCGCCGGTAAATCCTTCTTCAGGTTGCTCTTCATTATCAACAAGAGTCGCGCTGTCAGGCTCTGCAACTTGTTCCAGCTCAGCCATTTCTTCAGTCACCTGTTGTGGTTCGGCCTCCTGCTCAGCCAGTACAGCTACGGGCGGCGTAGCAGGTTGTTGCTCGGGTGCATTTTCTTCGGCGGTTACTTCATCCGCCATTTCAGCCAGGTGTTCAGAAGCAGCTACAGCTGCCAGCGGCTGGTTAATGGGTGTAAAGTTGATATCTTCAATACCAACAATCTCCTCATATATCTCATCATCCTCTGCTGCAATTACAGGTTGAACAGGAGGCTCATGAGTAACTACAGGTTCAGAAGCTGCTACTTGCAGGTTTTCGGATTCGCTTTCACCGCTTAAGGATTCATCAGAAAAACTTTCTTCTGTCTCTGAAGCGTCGTCGATTGGCTGATGCTCCGTATGGTTAATGTGATCATCCTCACCTGCTTCTGATTGACCATCAACAGCATCGGGCAAATCATCAACTTTTGGTGATTCAGATAGCCCTGTTCCGGTACTTGCTTCAGAATCCTGCACTTCTTGCTCAAGAGACGGCTCAATTCTGGTTGATTCAGCAGAGTTTAACTCTTCCAAATCTCCGGCTGGCACAGCTCCGGGTTGAATTTCTGCTAATGATGTATCACTTACCGATATAGATTCTGCTGCATCTTCAGCAGGAACATCCGCCTTATCAAATTCAGGCGATGGATCAAGCGCTGCAGGTGATGCGGTTGCAAGCGGCGATGAGATGACCAGTTGCCCTTCGTTTAATGCCGCAAGAGCCGAGGGAGAATGCGCTGTTTTATATAAAGCAGCACTGTTAAAATATACACCGGCCTGCTTTAATGCAGCGCGATCAGCTATGCAGGCATACAGCGCTTGCAGCAATCCGCTTTGCGGATGCTCTTTTACCAGTTGCTTTAAAAGGTTCTGCTCCTCGTAACCTGCATTACCCGGCTTACTCAGTAATTCCTGTAAAGTTTGGTTACGTTTGGCAGTTTGTTCCTGTTCCATATTTGTGCGAGGTTGAAACTACGAATTACCTACCAATTTGCAAAAGCCCGGTTAAAAATATCTTCGGTTAATTGCTGGTTGATGCGCTGTATGAGGGTTTGCTCCTGCGCAGCCAAATCGCCGGTAAAGTCGATATACCGGGTAAATTGCTGCTCATAGTTATATTTAGGGTTGGCCTCATTGGTATACTTTACGTTTACGGTAATAGATAAACGTGTAGCGTTGGCAATAGGCGCCTGGTTGTTATTGGTAGCCTGTACAGATACCGGCGCATAACTATAATTGGTAATAGTACCGGTAAGGCTGCCGCTTGATTTATCGGCAGTTACCTCCGGGTTTTGGGTAATCACCAAACGTGTTTGCGAACGGATGCGGTTTTTGAGCGCATCGGTAAAAATCTGGCTCAGGTTGGTCACTACCAGTTGCGAGGTATTTTCGAAATAACCCACATAAATAGTCTTCATAGTGCCCGGAATAGAGGCACCACTGAGGGTTACCGAACAGGAAGAACACAGGCATACCATAGTCATGATCATGACCACTATGCCACTCAACTTTTTCATGTATGCGTTTATAAGTTTAATTCTTTTATTTTACGGTAAAGGGTGCGTTCTGATATACCCAACTCATTGGCAGCCAGCTTACGCTTGCCTTTATGCTTTTTGAGCGCCTTTCGTATCAAATCCGACTCCTTCTCTATCAGAGATAACGATTCTTCTACCTCTTCCGCGTGGTGAGTGATAAAATTATCGTTATGTGAATTAGTGGCAGGCTGCACTACGGGCTGCTGTATGGTGAATTGAGGTTCGGTATGCACAGGCAGCTCCAAATCAGGATAGATTTTATTGAGCGTTTGGATATTGCCGCTGTAATTGGCTGCACCGGCGCCGTTTTCAATAATATCGGCCACCAGTTTTTTCAGTTCCACCATATCGCGCTTCATATCAAACAGCACCTTGTACAGGATGTCGCGCTCTGAAAAATCTTCCTTCCCCTGGTTTTCTACCCGCATGGGCAGATTACTGCGCCCGCTTTCATAAGGGATATAGTTTTGCAAAATCTGGGCAGTAATGGTACGGTCGCGCTCAAGCACGGCCAGTTGTTCGGCCATATTACGCAGTTGCCTTACGTTGCCCGGCCATGAGTAACTCATCAACATTTGCTGTGCAGCCTCATCTAACTGGATGGGCGGCGTACGATATTTATCAGTAAAATCGGCCGCAAACTTGCGGAACAATAGGTACACATCCTCCTTACGGTCGCGCAGGGGCGGAATGCGTAGCGGAACGGTATTCAAACGATAGTATAAATCTTCGCGAAACTTACCGGCTTTTACTGCCTCATATACATCTACGTTAGTAGCTGCAATTACCCGCACGTTGGTTTTTTCCACTTTTGATGAACCTACACGGATGAACTGCCCCGACTCTAATACCCGCAGCAAACGGGCCTGTGTACCCAAGGGCATCTCTCCTATTTCATCTAAAAATATGGTACCACCGTTTACGGTTTCAAAATACCCTTTACGCTCGCCTACAGCACCAGTGTAAGCGCCTTTTTCATGACCAAATAATTCAGAGTCAATAGTACCCTCAGGGATAGCGCCACAGTTTACGGCAATAAAAGGCCCATGCTTGCGCGCACTCAATTGGTGGATAATATGCGAAAAAGCCTCTTTACCACTGCCGCTTTCCCCGGTAATGAGCACCGAAATATCGGTAGGTGCTACCTGGTTAGCTATATCTATCGCCCGGTTCAACAACGGCGAATTGCCGATGATGCCAAAGCGTTGTTTTATTTCTTGTACGTTCATAAAGTAGAATCAAGAGCCAAGAATCAAGAGTCAAGATGTGCTTTCTTTTAAAATGTAATCTCTAAAAGAAAAAAGCATTCTTTGAATTTCTTGTACTAACTCTAAACATTTATTTAACCTTAATTCATCCCCATAATCTCTTCTTCTACAAATCAGCAACTGTGTTTCCAATTCAAAGGAAGAAGTGAGTGCAGTTGATAGAAACTCTGCTGTATGTATTGTTGTACGTTTCCCTGAACCTTCGGCTATATTTGATGGGATTGAACAAGAACATCTATTTATTTGATCAATTAAATTAAAACGCTCATCTGACGGTAAGCCCTTACAATATTGATAAGTTAAGTCTGTTAAATCCATCGCCTTTTGCCAAACCAATAAATTCTTAAAATTATGCTTTATCATAAGAAAACTCTTGGTTCTTGATTCTTGGCTCTTGGCTCTATATAACCTGGCCTAATAAAGTTGCCGTTGTACACCTGTCCACCAGTACATCAACATACTGGCCTGGTTTGTAGTTTTCACTTACCGGGAACACCACCATGGCGTTCTGGTCGTTACGGCCGCAGTAATCCTGGTCTGATTTTTTAGAGAAACCTTCAATCAGTACGCGTTGCACCTTGCCTACCTGCTGCTGCAAGCGCACATGCGAATATTGCTGTTGCTTGGCAATAATTTCTTTCAGGCGACGGTTCTTTATGGCTTCGGGTACATCATCAGCGTAGCGTTTAGCGGCTAAAGTGCCGGGGCGCTCAGAGTAAGAGAACATGTAGGCGTAATCATACTGTACGTAGTCAATCATGCTAAGGGTATCCTGGTGTTCTTCTTCAGTTTCGGTACAAAAGCCGGCAATCACGTCGGTTGAAATAGCACAGCCCGGTAAAATACGCCGAATAGCATCCACGCGGTTCATGTACCATTCGCGGTCATAAGTACGGTTCATCAGTTCAAGCACCCGGCTGTTGCCTGATTGTACCGGCAGGTGAATATACTTGCAGATATTATTGTACTTCGCCATGGTATAAAGCACCTCATCGGTAATATCTTTAGGGTGCGAAGTAGAGAAGCGAACCCGCAGCTCAGGGCTAATGTTCGCCACCATTTCGAGCAGGTTGGCAAAATTAACTACCCCTCCAACCTCCCCGAAGGGGAGATTTTCAATAGTGCTTGCCCCCTCCCCTCCAGGGAGGATGGGTGGGGTAAATTTATAAGAATCCACATTTTGCCCCAGCAAAGTTACCTCGCGGTACCCTTGGTCAAATAGCGACTGGCACTCATTGAGGATAGATTGCGGATCTCGGCTGCGCTCGCGGCCACGAGTAAATGGCACTACGCAGAACGAGCACATATTATCGCAGCCACGCATAATGGATACAAAAGCGTTGATACCATTGCTGTTTAAACGCACGGGGTTAATGTCGGCATAAGTTTCCTCACGCGACAGCAGTACGTTTACCGCTTTCTGGCCGCCATCTACCTGATCAATCAGGTTAGGCAAATCGCGGTAAGCATCAGGGCCCACTACTACGTCTACCAGTTTTTCTTCTTCTAAAAACTTAGCTTTTAAACGCTCGGCCATACAGCCCAGCACCCCCACTACCATGCCGGGGTTTTTAATTTTGGCAATGGTAAATTCTCTCAGGCGGTTGCGTACACGCTGCTCGGCATTTTCACGTATAGAGCAGGTATTGATGAAAATTACATCGGCCACCTTAAAATCATTGGTGGTTTCAAATCCCTTTTCCATCAGGATGGAAGCCACAATCTCACTATCCGAAAAGTTCATGGCGCAACCGTAACTTTCAATGTACAGCTTGCGACCATTCTTTTTTTCAGTATCTATATCCAGCATTAATGCCTCACCCTGCCTGCTTTCGTCGTGCGTTTTATCCGGAATCAACAAATCCATCAATTTTCTATTTTTTTAGCGCAGCAAAAATACAGAATTTTAATTATAGAATGACACTTTGGCAGCATTTAACAAAATCGAATTTGCTGTGTTATCCATAAGTTGATGCAAGTGCTTGTGTAACAATTATGCGTTTGTGTACAAATGTTTATATTAGGAGAGTTAAATACTAATACCATTTAATAACCACAGCTGTTGAGGAAGGCCGTATTGTTTTTACATGACCGTTAAGTTTTTAGGATATACCTGTAGAAAAAAAATATTCTACCCTGTAATCAGCCTCATTGGCCTTGTGATTATCGTTTCTTTCCTGATTAACCGCTACTGGTCGCCCATTTTGGCCGATAAAGTTAAAAGCACGGTACTGACCAGTACGGACAGCCTTTATACTGTTACTTTTAAAGATGCCCGCCTGCACATTCTGCAGGGAAAACTGATAATATATGATATTACCATCAAACCCAACTTGCCGGTTTACAACAAGCGCAAACAGCAACACCTGGCGCCCAATAACTTGTATGAACTGCATGTAAAAAAGCTGGTGCTGCGACGTATACATCCTTTTCGACTGTATTTCAGAAACAAGTTATTGATAGACCAGATAGTGGTGAGCGCCCCGGATTTGCATGTGAGGTACCAACTAAATTATACTAAAGATACCGTTAGGAACGACAGGCGCACAGCCTGGCAGCGCATACGCTCCATGCTTAAATCCATCGAAATTAAGGAGATTAATTTAAATGATATTAAGTTCAGGTATGATGATTACTCGGGCATCAAGCTGGATATCTCCGAGCTGCGTGAGATGAATATTACTGCGAAAGATCTGCTGATTGACTCTACTACCCAACATGATAAATCGCGCTTTTATTACTGCCGGGATTTGATTACCGAGTTAAACAACTACCATGGCATGTCGAAAAATAACCTGTACCGGTATGAGGTAAAATCACTGGTATTTTCAACACTCACCTCAAAACTGCAGGCTTACGATATGGCTTTGCTGCCTGCTCAACCTGAAGTATATTACCGCCAGGCCATGCACAACCGTTATGCGGTGCATTTAGACACCCTGCAAGCCGACCGCTTTGATTACCGTAATTATATTAAATACCATACCCTTAAATGCTCAAAACTTTCCTTAACCGGTGGGCGGATCAATTTTACAAGTAATGCTGCTATTGATTCGGCCAGTAAAAAAAATAAGTTGGGCAGCTTCCCTAATGTAGCTATACATCGCTTACATAGCCGTTTCCGAATAGATAGTGTAGCTTTGCGCCGCTTTGATGTGCGTTACGAAGCCTATAGCAAACGATCAAAAAAAGCAGGTTTTATCAGTTTCAACAACACTTATGGCCTGATGCAAAACGTGAGTTCAGACCCGGAGGTATTGCAGAAAAATTATATATGTGACATGCAATTCACCACATGGCTGATGGATAAAGGCCGGGCCGATTTGCAGTTTAAATTTAATTTAACCGATAGCGCTAAAAGCTACCGTGCGCACGGACGGGTAGATGCCATGAAACTGAATGCATTGAACCCTGCTACCAAGCCACTGGCCCTGCTGGAATTAAAATCGGGCCAGTTAAACAGTTTCACATTTGACATTACCGGCAACCGCAAACGGGCAGACGGCCAGGTAAAAATGCTGTATAATAACTTAAAGGTACACATTTTACGCCCTGATACTTTAAACGATAAATTCAAGCACTTTGCCATTGGTTCCATATTTGCTAACTACGTAATTTTGGAGCGCGATAACCCATCGGTAGCTGGCGCAACGCCCCGCACTTACCCCGTGAGCTACCTGCGGCCGGATAATGCCGGCTTTTTCAAGACATTGTTTAAAACCCTGTTGCCGGGTGTAAAAGCCAGCGTGGGTTATGGGGCAGCTGTTGAGCAGAAGGTAAAGGCAGAAATTATTCAACGCCGGCAGCAGAAACAAGAACGCCAACTGAAAAAGCAGCTGCGTAAAGAGCGCAAAGCCTTGAAGATGCGCCTGCAATCGCAAACCCGTCCGCATCATAACTTTTTAGATGCGATTGCCAGGTATGATGCCAAATTGAGCGCAAGGCGGTAACCATGCTTTGTCATGGCGAGGAGAAACGACGTGGCCATCGCACGGAGGCATTTACGCCTCTGCATAGCAAGCGATGGCCACGTCGTTCCTCCTCGCCATGACAGTTGATTTGCATTTTTGAACTCTACTACTGGAACAATAACTTCAAATTCACCCCAAAATTGGTGTAAGCCGTGTTGAAGTTTTGTGAAGTATATGGCCGGGTGATATTGGAGTCATAGAACAGGTTGACATTGAACCGCTGGCTGATGATATAATCAATAGAAGGCCGGACAGTAATATTTTTGGCACCTGATGATACTTCTGCTGTTTCCACATCGGCACGGTAAATTAATATTTTATTATCGCGCAGCGCCAAATCCACTTTAAAGGTAACATCATTATCAGTTCCGCGCGAGCGCAGGAATGGAATGCGAATATTGCGGGTGTGGTAACCAAAGCCAAATACCCCAATGTTTTCGGTTTGCTGCGCCAGCTGACTGTTCAACAAACTTAAACTCAGTGTACGGCTTTTGCGGTATTCGGATGTAACCGTCATACCATTCTTAAAGCGCATATTGGCGCCCAACAACGGTACAAATTGCTCAAATATGGTTACCTGCGTAAATTGATAAAAAGGCAGAAAGTCGTTGTTCACATCGCGCGTTACCACTTTACCGTTTGCTTCCTGATAACGGATTAGCGTGTTATAGCTATTTACGGTATAAGCCGAGCGGTAACCATGCGTTAACTCCAGGCCATCAAAAAGGGTATTGAAGAAAGGCAAACGGCTCAGGCCATTATAGCGGATATCCCAGTTAGGTACCGGAATGCGCGGGAAACTATTCAAGCTGGCTGAAGCCGCATTTTTACCGGTATAAGCAGCCAGGAAGGCAGTGTTCAACACGTCCTGCTGATTAGCGCTGTAGCCGTCGGCATAACCGCCGTTAGCACCTGCAGAGTTTGGATTTTGCTGGCCCAATCGCTGAGAAATGATTACCCGGTTGGCCAGCATTTTCTGGAAGGTGCCTGATTGATTGTTAATGCCGCTTTCTTTAGTAAATGCAGTACCTATGGTTAAGAAAGATATACTGTAATTACCAGAGGTAATAGGGCTTTGGCTCTGAAAAGCGCCGGTAACTGAATTGTATTTAAAATTGGTGTTAAACTCCCGGTTTTGGGTACGGAAAGCCAACAGCTCGATATGCAGATCGCGTATCGGCTCAATGATGCTTCGCAAATGAATATCTTCATTCAGCGAGGTATGATATAACAGGTTTTGTAAAGTATCGGTACTTAACCAACCGTTAGCGGCGGCTTTGTACCGAATATCGGCTTGACTACCCAGTAAGAAGCCTATGCCGGGTGCATTGTAATTTAAGTCCTGCCCGGCAAGGTTGCTTTGTGGCAGGTACCCCGGCAGAAAAGTGCTTTCGGTACGTGTATAGGTACCGGTGATGCTTTTAATACTGGTTAACAAATCAACTAGGTAACGCAAACCCGAACGGCTTTGTGAACTGTTGTTTACCGCGTTAGGGTTGCTTTGCCCGTTTGGTGTTAAGCGCAGCATACGGTACAGGTTACTAAAGTTGAGGTTAGGATTCAGCTGTATAGTACGCCCGTTTTGGATGCTGTTGCCTACGTTATAGGTAGGATCATTAATGGCAAACAGCGGCTGGGTTATCCAGGTAAACTGGGTGGTATAACGTGCGGTTAAAGTAGTCCAGCTCAGGCCGGGTATTTTATTGATTGGTGTATTGTAGGTAAAGTTTAAAGTATGATTATAATTGGTGGTACGGCCCAGTTTCAACAAGTTATTCCACAGGGTATCTTTTTTCAAACCGTTCACCCGGCCGGCCGGCTCATCAACTACTGACAGGTTGGTGGCATCAATATCCATTTGCAGAGATTTCGATAAATTCCAGCCAATACCGTACACCCTAGTAATGTTGAAATTTTTGTTAAATGTGGTTGGGATCGGAATAAAGTTATTCGGATCATTATCACGCAGCGTATTCTCCGAATAGAAACGATCAAAGTTAATCTGGAAATTTAACCTCGAAGGCAGCAAGCTAAAATTCACATCGCGCAGCAAAGCCAGGGTATTGCTTTTGATGATCTTGCTGAGCGGACTGTAATATTTGGGTGCATTATTATAATTATAAGCTAAGCTTACGTGATACGTTTTTTGCAAATCGCTCAGCGTAATAAAATCCCGGTGCTGGTATTCGGTATAAGCATAGGTCGCATTGAAGTTCTCTACATCCCACAAGTGATTCACTGCCGCCGGATTGGTTTTAGAGATATGTACATTGGTAAAGTTAATGCTCTTACGCTTGGTAAAATTCTCTGCAGCATTTTTAATTGAATCGCGCTGCTGGCCGTTAGCAGCACCGTTGAGGCTTTGCTTCAGCTCCACATCGGGCGAGGCCGGATCATACAGCGGGGTGCTGCTCAGGGTAGACACGTTCATGTACACCGGGATATGCACACCGCTTTTAGCCGGAAAGAATTTACCCAGCTCGGCGCTGGCCGCTACATCAATGGTGCGGGTATTATCCAAAGTGCGCTCTTCCATAGTTTGCTGCAGCGTGCCAAAACCTGGCGTGGTCTGGCTACCGGCTACACTAATATTGGCAAAATCGGCCAGTTGTGTATTTAAACGTGCGGTGGCTGCATAGCCGCCACGCTGGTTAAAGTCGGTTAAACGCAGTTCGTTGAACCAAACAATAGCCGATTTATCGGCACCATCGTCTGTTCGGCTTTCATTACCTGAGTATGGGTTACGTACACCCAGCATAATGGTGCGCAGGCGGCTTAAATCGGGTTGGCCTTTAATGGTTACCCTGCTGGTGCCAATGGTTACAGTATAAGGTATATTCAGAGGCCAGGGCTGCCCGTTCAGGCGGGCATTATTACGCTTTACTTTAGCCTGGGTAAGTACATCCAACTGGATATCGATATTATTAGCGTTGGGCCAAATCAGGTCGGGGTCGGTAGTGCCCGATGGGGTTACCTGCAAAGGAATCTCGTATTCATAGAAGTTATCCTGATAATCAACACCCAAACGGATAAAGGCGTTCATATCATTGGTACGCAGTTGTGCGCCCTCGGCGTGTACAAACATTTGCAGGTGCTTGTAAAAGCGCAAATCGTTATAAAAGGTCTTATAAGCCGTACGCGAATAACCATCGCGCAGGTTGGTGACTGTTAACTGCAACGATTGTTCGTTCAGGCGGGTATCGGTGCGCAGGTTATTATAATCGCGCTGGCGGGTAATGCCGGGTGGCACTACATAAGGTATAGGGCTGCGGTTACCGTTAGCTTCAATATTAATGGTACCAATGTCCAGATTTGACCTGTCTACCGGCGGGTTAATAATGGCCGGGTCGGCAATAACCTTAGCAGGATTATTCTCAATATTATAATTGCGCCACTCGCCGCGTACCAACTGCATGGTGGCCATACGCAGAATAGCAGTATCGGCAAAATTGGTCATGAACATACGGACGAAGCGGATCGCTTTAAAATCCTGAATATTGCCGGTTTTAGATGTATAGCTATCAATAGGAATGCGGAACTGGTACCAGTTGACGCTTTGGGTGGTACCATCGGGCAGCTTTACCTGGGCGGTTACTTTATCATTGATGAAGTTCTGGCCTACTACCAAATCCTGAGGCCGCACAGATACTTTGTACTGGAAGTACTCATCCGTTTGGCTCATGTTGTTATCCCGGTTGATATCTTCACCATCGGGCAATGAGGTGGATGCCGAAGTGGTTAAACCCAGTTCGGCGCGAGATTGCTCGGCCGTTTTGGAGTTACCTTCAGTACCATTGTAACGACTATAACGCTGCAAGATGCCTGCGCGTGCCTGATCGAGCGCCGGGCCCTGGTAGTACTGGTAGTCGTCTGATGAAGGGTCGGCAATAATAGCGGCTGCGGTTGCGGCATTTACTGTACCTTTAATTTGTTGTAAAAAGGTATTAAACTTCTTTTGTTCGTCGGTACTGCTCAACCCATCCAAACCAATATCCTGCAGGCGGCGGGCATCAGGGTTGGTATCAAAGGCATTAATAACGGGTTGCAGTTTGGGTACACGGCCCCAGTTGGTTTCATCTACTTTGGTTAAATCGCCATCTACCGGCAACCCGTTCTCCAAACCTTTACGGCCGTCTTTCAATATATCTTCGGAGAGGCTGCCCAGGTTCAAATACAAGTCACCACCTTGTGAATTGGGCTTATAGATGAAAGGATCCATCATCCAGAACTCTACATATTGCACGTTGAGCGATTCAAAATCATTAGTCTCCAGTTTACGGAAAATACCTCCCCAGCGTGAGCGTGGGTTTTGCAGCGTACCGTCAGCGTTTACGCCAGTAGTGGTATAGTTATACTGTCCGCGGATGTTAGGGTAAAACGCCAAATCCAGCGTAGGCAGAATAAGCGGCTGCCCGGTTACCGATTGTTTGTAAGGGAATACCTCGTTCTCCAGTACCTGCCTTACATAGTGGTTGGATAACTCTATGCGGGAGTTAGACAATAGCGAACTTGAGTTGGTATAAAATATAGGGTCAATGTTGTAAAAAGCTAAACGGGCACGATTATACCCATAGCTCAAATCATTAAACAACTGCGACTCCGGGAACAATTGCGGTGTTGATGAGATTTGCCAGTTAATGGCAGATTTTAAGTCAATAATAGACTGGCTACTTTCAAAATCATCCAGATAAGAGGTACCTTTTTTAGAACCGGCAAAATTAAGCGCACTCGGGTTGCCCGGAAACAACTTGGCAAACTCACCCGCAAAACTTACGGTTGAAGGTGCTTTGGTATCAATAAACGGAATCTTATCTACCAAGCGGGTAAGCAGGCGGGAATTGGAGTTGTAATTCACATCAAACCCGGCAATGGTATTAGAAATAGACTCATCGCCTATCTGCTCTTTTTGAGTAAGCGGCAGTTCAGACAGGTGCATTACCGTAGCCCCGAGGTTCAGTTTATTATTCATCCGGTAATCAAACCGTGCACCGTATAATGATTTTTGCTGTACGCCGAACAACTCATTGTTCTCAATATTTACCGTAATGGGCTGCCCGGAGGATAAAATGGCCGTGTTGAGAATGTGGATACGCCCAATGTTATAATCTACTGTATAATCTGTTCCTTCAGTCAGCCTCAGCGTTCCGGCATTTACAACCACCGAGCCTTGCGGGATGTTTACCGCATTCAATTGAAACTCCGAACCGGATTGCGATGAGTAAGTACCTTTTATAACGTAGCGGTTCAACCTCGGGAATAACTGCTGTGCTATGGTTTTCAAAGAGTCGTACAAGGGCTGGTATACATACCGGTCACGTAGTGCTTGCTCTGTATTGGTAAATTTCGCAGATAGATCAGCGCCGAAAGGCTCTATAGTAGGGAACATAATGCGCCCGTTCTGCGAATCAATAGTGATGCCTTCCAGAAAATCGAAATAACCATCCGGCTGTTTGTTATTTTGCTGGTTCAGGTTATCCAAGCCGGTAAGTTGCAACCATAGTTTGCTGGTGGTGTTCTGCCCTTCGTCCATAATGGGCTTCTCAATACCGGATTTATCGTCCAAACGCGATACGGTTAGCCTGAAATTCACCGGGCTTACCTGATAAGCACCGAGCGAATAGATGTTTTTCATCATCAAATCCCAGGTGGGCAGGCTGGTTTTTAGTATTTCGTTCTTCAACAACTTGGTGTACAACACCTGCGGTGTGTTCGGGTCTACCGGACGGTCGGTCGAAAACTCACCCACTTGATACTCTACCCCATTGTAGGTGTAACGGTACGCTACGGCCAGCACTTCATCGTTATTAAGCGGGTTGTTCAATGAGATGTAACCCAATTGTGGATTTAAAACAAATTCCTTCTCGCTCAGCTTACGGGCGTAAGTTAAACGGGCATAATTATCCGTTCCGCCGGTAGACTGGAAGAAAGCCACCACATCATTAGAATTGGTTTGGCGTGCCCCTGCCGGTAACCGGCTTAATAAGGAGTTAGACTGCTGTGCAAAACCCGGCCCGTTAAACCCTGCGGGCAGTGCCGAACCCCCACCTGTAATTAAAGTACGGTTGTAAGGTACGTTCTCTCCCAAATCGGTAAAACCCAGAATGTCACGCGAGTTGGTGGTTACGTTAGTACGGTTGGTGGTCCATACCTCTATTTTGGTGATGGTGATGTTTGAGCTGATAATAGGGATATTCGCCAGCGCCTTGTTGTAATTATTGCGAAAGTACTGCGATAAGAAATAATGCCGGTTTGCTTCGTAATCCGACGGACTTAGCCTGAACTCACCTTGTTGTGCACCATTGGTAATGGTAATGGTTTTGGCTTGTGAACGCTGTTGCGAAAAGATGGTATTGACATCCAGTTTGCCAAATTTGAGCTTGGCCTTTACCCCGAACAGCGACTGGCTGCCCTGAATTAAAGTGGTGGGCAGCGGCAAGCTTACTGTACCGGCCTCTATCTTTTGTATAATTTCGTCGGCATGGCCAGTATAGTCCAGCTTGATTTGGTTTTCAAACTGAAACTGAGCATCGGTATTATAGTTAGTGGCAATCCGCAGTTTATCACCAATAGTACCGGTGAGGTTCATTTGAATGCGCTGATCGAAATTAAAATTGAACTGTGTGCGCTGCCTGGAATTGAATAGCGGGTTCTGGTTGGTATTCACCTGCCCGGCCAGTATCATTTGCGCCGAACCTTGTGGCCGGATATCAATTGTTGGACTACCAAAAATTTGCTCAAACGTGCGGCTGCGTACTTTTATTTGCGGAATAAAGCCCGGCTGTTGCGACTGGTAGTTATAATTATCAGAAAGCTGCTGATAGTATGTACGTTGATTTTGCCTCGAAGTGAGCTGCAAATACTCATCAAACGTAAGATAACGTGTGGGGCGGTATAACAGGTTGCCCACCTTTTCGGTTAAAATATAGCGGTTGGTAATGGCATCGTACTGGATGGTACGCACCAAGTTAGGCGGATCAGGATCTAAAATACCTTTGCGGAGTTGATTGTTGCGCGAGCCCGTACTTTTGAGCGGAATGCTTACTGTTGCCGTATCATTATTGCGGTTAACAGGGCGGCTTTTTTGGGCAATAGCGTTGTGTATTCCGCAAAATGCGAAAAAACATAAGGTGCCCACTAATAACTTTGAAGTAAAGTTGTTACCCAAGCGCTACGCGTAAAAAATCAATCAATAGTTATAAACTTTTCAGTGCTGCCTTTATCAGTTGTTCAACCGTCTGATCGGGCTGCTTTTTGATTTCCTGATCCAGTACTTTCTCGGCAGCATTACGCACAAAGCCCAGCATTACCAATGCCGACAGGGCTTCATCCTTAGCTGTTTGAATGGACGGAGCGGAAATCAGGGAATCAGGCCCATCTTTGCGCAATTTATCCTGGAGTTCCAGAATAAGGCGTTGCGCTGATTTGGGACCGATACCCTTTATACGTTGTATAACGGATACATTACCTTGAACGATGGCGGCCTGAATTTCTTCGGGCGAAATAGATGACAGCATCATACGGGCCGTATTAGGGCCAATACCTGACACTGAAATTAAATGCACAAATAATCTCTTCTCGCCTTCGTCAACAAACCCGTACAGGGTATGGGCATCCTCTTTCACATGCAGCCAGGTATACAAGCGGCAACGCTCGGCATCGCCCAGCTTTGCATACGTATTTACCGATATATTGATCTGATAACCAACCCCTCCCACATCAATTATGACATAAGCGGGGCTCTTAAAGGCTAATTTACCATCAATATAGGCGTACATGTTAGTATTATAGTATCTGTTAAATTAATTTTTGTATACGATAAATTTAGCGTTTGGGTTATACCTAAATGCCTTCTTTTTCTTGCGCGTCTACTACCGCTATGGTCACCATGTTTACAATCTCGCGTACTGAACTGCCTAATTGCAATACGTGCACTGGTTTGTTCAAGCCTAATAAAATCGGGCCTACCGCCTCGGCGCCACCTACTTCCTGCAACAGCTTATAGGCAATATTACCTGCATCCAGCGTTGGGAAAATTAAGGTATTAGCCGGTTTACCGTTCAAAGTAGAAAACGGAAAATTATCAGCCAGCAAATCGCGGTTCATGGCAAAGTTGGCCTGCATTTCACCATCCACTATCATTTCAGGATGTTGATCATGCAATATCCGCACGGCTTCTCGCATTTTTTCCGGCACTTCCCCTTCATTTGAGCCAAAATTGGAGTAAGATAGTAATGCTACCCTCGGACTAACATTTAGGCGCTGAACAGTACGTTCAATTAATACGGTAATGTCTACCAGGTCTTTGGCAGTTGGGTTTACATTAATCGTAGTATCACCAAAAAACAATGGGCCCTTTTTGGTCAGCATCATATACATACCTGCTAATTTAGGTACACCAGGCTCAGTACCAATTACCTGCAATGCCGGTTTGATAGTACTTGCATAATTTTTGGTTAAACCCGAAATCAGGGCATCGGCATCACCAAACTGTACCATTGAGGAGCCGTAATAATTACGGTCGCGCAGCATTTTTTTGGCCTCGTACAAAGTTACGCCACGGCGCTGGCGCTTATTGAACAGGAACTCAGCGTACTTTTCTGATTCGCAGGTACCCTCACGCGGGTCAATAATTTCTACATTGCCTAAATCCAGTTCATTATCATGAATGATTTGCTGGATTTTTTGAACATTGCCTAATAAAATAGGGGTAGCAATACCTTCGTCTTTTACAATCTGGGCGGCACGCAGAATTTTATAGTTATCAGCCTCAGCAAATACTACCCGTTTAGGGTTCTGCTTGGCTTTTAATGACAGGCCCCGCAGTAATTTATCATCACTCGTGGTACGGTTACGCAATTCTTCACTGTATGCATCCCAATCCGTAATTTCTTTACGTGCCACACCGGATGCAATAGCCGCTTTGGCTACCGCTACTGATACCTCGGTGATCAAACGCGGGTCCATCGGTTTAGGAATGATATAATCGCGGCCAAAGCGCAGGTTACGGGTGTCATAAGCCAGGTTCACCGCTTCCGGTACCGGCTTTTTGGCCAGTTCGGCAATTGCTTCGGCAGCGGCCAGCTTCATTTCTTCGTTAATGGCGGTTGCTCTAACATCCAATGCGCCCCTAAAAATGTAAGGGAAACCCAGTACGTTGTTTACCTGGTTAGGATAATCAGAGCGGCCGGTGGCCATGATAATATCTTCGCGGGCAGCAATACCAATTTCATAAGATACTTCAGGCTCGGGATTAGCCATGGCAAACACAATAGGATTAGGTGCCATGCTTTGCAGCATTTCGGCATTCACCAAATTACCTGCCGATAGGCCAATAAATACATCAGCGCCTTTCATGGCATCAGCCAGGCTGTGTATATCGGTACGACTGGTGACGAAGGCTTTGCGAATATCGTCCAGATCCGTACGGCTTTCATCCAGTACGCCGTTCACATCGAACATCACCAGGTTTTCTTTACGTACACCTAATGACAAGTATATTTTGGTACAGGAAACAGCAGCAGCGCCTGCTCCGTTTACTACCAGTTTAATATCTTTTACATCTTTACCCTGAATTTCGCAGGCATTAAGCAGGGCAGCTCCTGAAATAATGGCGGTACCATGCTGGTCATCGTGCATTACCGGAATGTTCATTTCTTCCTTTAGCCTGCGCTCAATTTCAAAACATGTAGGAGCCGAAATATCTTCGAGGTTTACGCCGCCAAAAGTTGGTTCCAGCGCTTTAACAATCGTTACAAACTCATCTACGGTTTTAGCATTCAACTCCAGGTCGAACACATCAATATCAGCGTAAATTTTAAACAGCAGGCCTTTACCTTCCATTACCGGCTTACTGGCTTCGGGACCAATGTTGCCTAAGCCCAACACAGCCGTACCATTGCTGATTACGGCTACCAGGTTACCTTTAGCTGTGTATTTATATACATCATCAACGTTATCGGCTATGCGCAAACATGGCTCGGCTACACCAGGCGAATAGGCCATGGTTAAGTCGCGCTGTGAGTTGGTAGGTTTGGTGGGTACCACCTGTATCTTGCCCGGGCGGCCCTTGGCATGATAGTTTAAGGCATCCAGTTTACGATTGGTTTTTTTCATCTCTCAATAATTCAAGCCCCCAAAAGTACAATTCTTTTCAGGCGAACATGAAATATAAATCAGGTTTGCCGTTTCAACTATAAAAATTCAAGCAGTTTCCACATGGCCCATCACCCGAAAACTCCCCTTTTTACAGTCGAAACGACAACGGTATATAATCAATAATTGGTTTTAAAGCTTCGCTGCTACGGTGTTGTTAGGTTGTGTTTTGTAAATAACCTGTGCTGAGGCATTGCCTGTATCAGCAGCCACTCTAAGCGTTTGACCCGGCACAGCCTGGCGGTTACGCAAATGGTTCCACTGAATCAGGTCATCTACCTCAACCCCGTATTTATCGGCTATACTACTCAGTGTTTCGCCCTTTTTTATTTTATGGATAGATGGCAACCGCGGCTCAATGGCAGCAGAATAAGCTACCGCCGGGCTCACATTGGTTTCATTCAGTTCGGCATACACCGGCTCAATAGGTGCATTGGCTACGTCTGAGTTCAAAGCATTGTATAAAGCTGTAAACTTTTCTTTACCTAACTGCGGTAATATCATGCGGCGTGGCGCTTTCACTGTACCATTAATGATGTGCTTTTTATAGGCCGGGTTCAGTAAACACAATTGATTATAATCAATATTTAATACGCGGGCAATGTTAGGCAACGAGATAAACTTGTTCACCAGCACCGTATCAGTATTCACGGCCAGGCTTGATGTGCGTGGCGCGATATTGTGCTGGTTATAATAATTCATAATATAAGCTACCGCGATGTAAGCAGGTACATAACCGCGGGTTTCAGCCGGCAGGAATGGGCGGATATCCCAGTAATCTAATGAATTGGCCTGTTGCACGGCGCGGGCAATAGTACCTTTACCGCAATTGTATGAGGCGATAGCCAGCAGCCAGTCGCCAAACTCTTGATAAGCATCTTTAATATAGGCTGCGGCGGCGTAGCTGGCTTGTATAGGGTCGCGGCGCTCGTCTACATAATTATTCATGTTCAAGCCATAAATTTTAGCGGTACTGAACATAAACTGCCATGGTCCGGTGGCGCCCACACGCGATACCGCATTAGGATTTAATGCCGACTCTACAATAGATAAGTACTTAAGTTCTTCAGGAATACCGGCATCACGAAAAGCCTTTTCGTAAATCGGGAAATAATATTTGGATAGGCCTAAAATCTGGCTTACTTCGTCGCGGCGGTTAACAGAGGTGTAGCTGTCAATATAATTTTGTACGTAATCATTATAATCCAGCTGAACATCTTTAGCAATAGAATCAAGCCGGCGTTTAACCGGTGAAAAACTGTAAGCGGTGGCACGCAGGTTAGCATTGGTTTTGGGTGCATAATCTACATGTAAGTTTTGGATGGGGAAAAGGCTGAATTGGCCCGGCTTTTGTAGTATTAAATCAGAGTCGCCCTTGGCGATTATAGGTAGGTTAGAAATAGCTGCTTTGCCTGAGAGTGCCGCAAAAAGGCACACTGCCATGGTAAAAAGTCTCTTCATTCGCTAAGGGGTTTAATCAATACAACACTTTACACTTTCCGGTTACTAATTTATTAACTTCGAAGCAATTTTAAAGAATATTTCGAAAAATTTAACAGTTGCTGTTCGCCAAAACGCGAACCCATGAGTTGAATACCTAACGGTAAACCTGCCGAGTTGTTTCCGGCAGGTAAAGAAATTGCCGGCACACCGGCCAAAGAAGCCTGCACTGTATAAATATCTGCCAGGTAGGTAGTTACCGGATCCTTCTCTGCAATACCAAACTCAAATGCAGGTTCGGGCGCTGTAGGCAGTACTAAAAAATCATATTGTTGCAGTAATTGTTCGGTTTCCTCGCGTATTAAACGGCGGATTCTTTGTGCCTTGGCGTAGTAGGCGTCATAGTAACCAGCACTCAGCACAAATGTACCCAGCATAATACGGCGCTTTACCTCTTTACCGAAACCTTCGGAACGGGATTTTTTGTAAGTGCTCATTAAATCGGTAGCCTGCGAACTGCGGTAACCATAGTGCACACCATCATACCGGGCCAGGTTAGACGAAGCTTCGGCCATGGCCAGTATATAATAGGCCGGTACAATATAATCGAGGTATTTAAAGGTAACCGGTTCTACAGTGTGTCCTTCTTCAAGCAAGGCGTCCAAATATGCAGACATTGCCTGTTTAACTTCCCGGGCGGTGCCTTCGCTATCCAATGCTTCTTTCAAATAACCTATTTTTTTCTTTCTGGGGTTTGCGGTCAAGTCAGCGCTATAAGCAGGAACCGTACGTTGTGAGAGGGTGCTATCATATTCATCGGCACCTGCCAAAACTTCCAGCAGCAAAGCGGCATCATCAACATCATTGGTAATAATGCCCGGCTGATCGAATGAGGAAGCGTAAGCGATAACACCATAACGTGAAATGCTGCCATAAGTAGGTTTCAGGCCAATGACACCGCAAAAAGATGCTGGTTGCCTTACCGAGCCGCCGGTATCAGTACCGATGGCCGCATGGCACATGCCTGCCTGCACCGCCACAGCCGAACCACCCGATGAACCACCGGCTACGCGGTTTTCATCAGTCATGTTTTTTACCGGGCCGAAATAGGAACTTTCGTTAGATGCCCCCATGGCAAACTCATCGCAATTGCAGCGGCCAATAATAATGGCATCTTCTGCCAGCAAGCGTTCGGCAATGGTAGATGAATAAATGGAAGTAAAATTTTCTAAAATCCTGGAAGAGGCACTTACTTTATGGTCTTTATAGCAAATGTTATCCTTCAGGCTGATGACCATACCGGCCAGGCGCCCGGTTGGATGACCCGCAGCTATTTTCTCGTCAAGTTCGGCTGCTTTTTGTAAAGCCTCATCTGCAAAAACCTCGTTGAAAGCGTTGAGATGCACATATTGCTCAATGCGCAGTAAACAGGTGTCCACCAGTTCTTTAACCGTTATGGCCTTGGCTTTAAGATCAGCCCGGATATCGGTTAATGTAGAATATGATTTAGCCATAGGGGCCTAAAATAAAAAAACTTATCTGTTGATGAAGCAATTCATCAACAGATAAGTTAATATCCTTTAATTAAAATACCAGTTAGCGCTGCTTACGGGTTAACGTTAGTATGCGTATTTGTGGTATTGGTAGTGCTGGTTGTACGAGCGTCGTCTTTACGGTCGCTGTTTGATGCGTCTTTAAATTCTTTAACGCCCTGGCCCAAACCTTTCATTAGTTCAGGAATTTTGCGTCCGCCGAACAGAATTAAAATTGCAATGATGATCAGAATAATTTCTGGTGCGCCTAATCCACCCATGATTTTTAGTTTTTTATGAATTAATATCTTTCTTTACAGGTTCTTCTGTTGCAGTTTCAACTACAACCGGTGTATGTTCCGGCACTTCAGTTACCTCGGTAACGGCAGGTGTATGTTCTTCAACAGTATTATTGGTATACGTATTTATATGCTCTGATGGTTTTGGCTCATCATAACTATTAATCTGGTTATGTATTTCGCGCTTTACGCCTTCAGAGGCATCTTTGAAATCGCGCAGGCCTTTTCCTAAGCCCCTTGCCAGTTCCGGCAATTTTTTACCCCCAAACAGCAGCAAGGCTGCAAACAGTATTACTATTAATTCGGGAGTGCCGATGTTTAAAAATAAAAGAACAGAGCTTAACATGCTTTTGAGTTAATAAATACAAATATATAAACAAATATAGCGTATACAGTTTGGAACGTTCAAATTAATATTTTATTGTGGTGCCAGCCATTCTTTAGGGTTTACCGGCTGGCGCACATTATACAACTGGAATTGCAGGATGGCATCGCCCGAGGCAGGATCTGTAGCCACAGAACCAATAGTTTGACGGGTACTTACTTTCTGGCCCTTGCTTACACTTACCGAACGTAATCCATTATAGGTAGTAAAATATTTACCATGTTGAATGATGACCATGTAGGCACCGCTTACGTCTACTACTGTAGTTACTTCGCCTTCAAATACGGCACGTGCGGCTGCACCAGCCGAGGTACGGATGTCAACACCTAAACTTTCGTTTTTGATACCATCAGTATAATACACGCCAAATCCCTGAATAATAACCCCATTACCTACCGGCCAAGGCAAGCGGCCACGGTTACCCATAAAGTTATTTGACAGGTTAGCGGCTTCCGGCGTAGCGGTTAACACCTCGCTATCACTTAAAGATTTGGTTGGCTTGGCAGGCGCTGGCGCTTTTGCTACAGGTGCGGGCCGGTTGTTAGCGGCTGCCTCGCGGGCTTCACGTTCGGCTTTTGCTTTTTCTGCAGCTGCTAATGCTGCGGCACGGGCACGGGCTTCAGCTTCGGCCTTACGGCGGGCTTCAGCAATTTCGCGGGCAATGGCGGCGTTAATTTCACGACTGGCGCGGGCAATTTGGGTACGCTTGTCGCGTTGCTGTTTTTTCAATAATCCCTGCTGCTTGCTTAAGTTGGCCGCAATCTCAGCTTGGGTAAGCTCTTGCTTGCCCAACGTTTCTTTTTCCTGTTGCTGATCTTTTAACAGTGTACTTTTTTCGTTTTTAGTACGATCGAGCTGATTAATTTTGACATGCAAATCTTTCTGGGTACCCTGAATAGACTCAGCCTGGCGCTGACGGTAGGTTCCGAACTGCTGTAAATATTTTAAACGTTTATAAGCCTGATTAAAATCTTTAGCAGCAAAAATGAACATCAGCTTATTGTAAGCGCTTTGATTGTGATAGGCAAACACAATCATGGCCGCATATTCCTTTTTCAGGGCATCCAACTGCTCCTGTAAAGTATGCACAGTATTGGTGCTTTGCGATATCTGGTTATCCAGTAACCGGATATCGGAGTTGATATTGGTAATCTTGTCCTCACGCAGTGTAATCTGCGCTTTCAAGATATTGAGCTGCTTAAGGGTGGCCTTCTTATTACTGGCCGTTTGACGGTATTCTTCGTTCAACTGCTCCAGTTCTTGGTTGAGCCTTTCGCGCTTGCGCTTTAATTCGGCACTGCTTTGCGCATGGGCGTTAAAGGCCACAAACAAGCCAGCTGCCAGTAATAATAGTTTAAATCGCTTCATTCAGGTTCAAAAGTATTGAAATTAATCTGCAGGTGAAAACCTGGAAGGAATACTGAACGGATATTCCAACACCTGATTAAATTCGGTACGGCTATAACGCAAATCGGCCTGTATATTATTATTTTTCACCTCTGATTTAATATTGATTTGCGAAGGCACCACTTTACCATCAGCCTGCACAAATTCACTGTTGGCTACCTGTAAACTTTGCCCTGCTGCCTGGTTGCTCAAATTGGTTTGCGTTACCCGGTAACCCTGATTTAAAGTTAACTGGTAGATTAAGCTCTGCAAATTTCCTGACAATACTGTGTTGCCATTAGTACCAGTTTGTAGTTGCACATTGGCATCATTTACCAGTTCAGGGATGGCATTACCAATCAACAATGACTCAACCGTTTTATAATTTACCTGCCGGCCAGCGTAATTATAAATATAACTGAATGGCTTTTTTAAATATATACTCTGCAGACGGTTAATTACCTGTATACTATCGGGCGTAATTAAGGCACGGGCTACTTCTACTCCTAACAAAGCTGTAATAGACACCCATATCCGTTGGTTTTTTTGAATGCGGATATTCAACGTTACATCATTGCTTTTGCCGTTAATATCCAGTTTGGTTTTAGCTTTACCCGAAAAGGTGTTAAAATCAATCTGATTGGCGCGTATTGCTGCCAGTTTAGCAATCATGGGGTTGGCTGCTGGTTTTTCTGCCACTTTGGGTTTGTTAATTACTACCGCCTGCTTACGTGCTTTGCAACTGGCTAATACTGCCAGAACTGCAATCAGCAGCAGTTTATTCCAAATATTTCTTCTCATTTATTTTTCGTTCTAAAGTGGGCGACTGGGCGCCGTATTGCCTGGCTTTGAGCCAGTTTTGCATAGCCCCTGCTGTATCACCTAAGTGAAACAAAATATCGCCGTAATGTTCGGTTTGCGTACTGCTTTTTGTTTTACCGTGCTGCAACGCCTTTTCCATCCAAAGCCTGGCATCTGCATACTTTTGTTGCTTAAATAGTATCCAGGCATAGGTATCTTCAAACGAAGCATTTTCGGGCTGCAGCACATTGGAACGGGCCGACATTTGTGCCGCCTTGTCCAATCGTTCATTTCTTAACGATAAATAATAGGCATAATTATTAAGCGTATAGGCATTATCTGCATTGATCAGCAAAGCTTTATCATAGGCATCATCCGATGCGGCATTGTTTTTCAGTTCATGATAACAATCGCCAAGTACCGAATAAATCTGCCCTGACAATTCCTCGCCCAACGCAGGTAATGAGGCCGCTCTGTTCAGCTTTTCTACGGCCTTGGCCGGTTGACGGGTTTGCTGGTAAGCCACTCCTGCAAAATAATTAATCCATCCCTCGTTAGGGAACAGGGCAAGCGCCCGTTCGCTATCCGCAATAGCCGCTTTGTAGTCGTTCTCCGATAAATCGAGCCTTACCAATTGCTCGTGAACGGCATAAACGCTGTTGTTGAGTTGTATGGATTTATCAAAAGCCTGCCTGGCTTCATGGTACTGTTTGTTTTGCACCAGCATATCACCATATAAAGCGAAAGCTTTAGCATCTTCTGGGTGAGCTTTTGTGATGATCTGGCTTAATTCAAGCGCACTGTTCAGCGCATTTTGATCAGGAAACTTAGGTACATAGCCCAATACAATTTTCACCTTTTGATCAATGCCTAAATCGGCTATGGCAAAAGCCAGCTTTAATTGGTTATAGCTGTTTTGATAATCTTTTTTATCTCTGTAAATATCGGCCAGCCCTAAATGGACAAAAGCATTTTCGGGGTGTTGGGCCTGCGCTTTTTGCAATACTTCGAGCGCCTTGTTAGGCGAACCGTTTGAATTATAAATTTCGGCTAACAGCAATTGATAGCGTACCTGTTCGGGGTGGTCGGCAATTACTTGCTGCACCTGAGCAGCAGCCTCATCTACCCTACCTTGTTTCAGGTAAATTTTCTGCCGGCCTGAAAGTATCTCATCCGTTAGGCCGGTTTGCTGCTCCAGTTGCGTATAAATAGCCAGCGCTTCTGCATACTTTTTTTGCAAATACAGCGCACTGGCTTCATCCATATAGTACTCCGGCTTATCCGGATTAATCTTTACTAACTCCCTGAAAGCATTGGCAATTTTGGGCAGGTCGTTTGTTTTTTCGTAACTATCGGTAAGTGCTACCCAGTACCATTCGTTTTCAGGCTTTACGGTTACAGCACGTTCCAGTAACTCACGTGCTTCGGTGAGGCTGTTCTTGCGCTTTTTAATCAAGGCAAGCTCATACATAGCGGCATCATTGGCTGGGTCAGTTTGCAATACCTGGTTAAATAGCTCGGCAGCTAAATCAGTATTACCCATAGTACGTTCGCGTAGCGCCGAAAGGAAGATACGTTTGGCATCTGTACTGTCTGAAGCAGTCATAGGTTTGCCTACCACCATTACAATGGCGCCGGAGCTTTCTTTACTTTGTGCCGAAGCTGCTAAAGAAATCCCTGTAAATATAATAGCAAGCCAATGTGCTCTCATCAGGTTTGAATTAAACGCCGGTATGCCCGTAACCTCCTGTTCCGCGCAAAGTTTCCGAAAGTATAGCTACTTCTTCCCATTCTACTTTTTCATGCTTGGCTACTACCATTTGGGCAATACGGTCGCCGGGCTGAATTTCAAATACCTCGGCAGATAAATTCACCAGCAATACTTTAATCTCGCCCCGGTAATCCGCATCAATAGTACCCGGCGAGTTGACGATGCTGATACCGTGCTTATAAGCCAAACCGCTGCGCGGGCGAATCTGCGCCTCATAGCCTTCGGGCAATTCTATATACAAACCGGTAGGAATAAGTTTACGCTCCAACGATTGTAACCGGATAGGTTCTTCGATATCAGCACGCAAATCCATCCCGGCGGCATGCATGGTTTCGTAAGCCGGTAACGTATTGTTCGATTTATTGACTACTCTAATAATCATAGGTTTATTTTCTAAGTATGGCCATTAATTCTTTTTTCTCACTTACAAACGCACCTGCTGCAAATAGAAGCAGTAAAGCATTGCCTATAAATATATTGCGATTGAACACATGGAAAGATAGAAATACCAATACAACTGAAACTCCAATATACGCCAGGCACTTTTTTAAGTTATACGGAATGGGGTAATTTTTTTGCCCCCATAGGTAAGACAACACCATCATGGTGGCATAGGCTATTAACGATACCCATGCGGAGGCCATGTAGCTGTACTTGGGAATAAAAATTACGTTAAGCACAATGGTAAGTATGGCACCAATACCCGATATGTAAAGGCCGTATTTGGTTTGATCAGACAATTTATACCATACCGATAAATTCATGTAAATACCCAAACTCACATAACCGAATAGCAAAGGCGGCACTACATTTAACCCTACCCAATAAGCCGGGTTGTTGACATAGTACTTGAGAATTTGAATATTAGCAATAATACCCACGAACATGATGCAGATGGTCATGACAAAATAGGTCATGATACGGGAGTAGGTTTGACCCGAATTTTTGTTTTTGGCGTGACTAAAGAAAAACGGTTCGGCCCCCAGCCTGAAGGCTTGCACAAAAATACTAAGGAAGATAGACAACTTGGCACAACCCGAGTATACGCCTAAATCATGTTCGCTGATTTGATCGGGCAATAGTTTGCCTAATAGAAGTTTATCCAGGTTTTCATTGATAATAAAGGACAGGTTGGCGATGAGTATGGGCCAACTGTACAGTAGCATTTCACTAAATAAGCCTTTATTGAACCTTAATTGCACCCAAGTTAATTGCGGCAACAGCATCAGCAGGGAAATAAAACTTGCAATCAGGTTAGACAAAAACACATAGCCTACCCATCCTTTTACATACCAGCTGCTTAGCCAGCCGGCGCCTGCCAAATGATGGCTAATCCAAAACGGAATACCGAAAATAAAGATGAGGTTGAGCGAAACCATCACAAAAATATTGGTCAGTTTTACTACCGCATACATCATAGGCCGGCCATCGGCTCGTAGCTTGGCAAAAGGCAATACGCATAAAGCATCCAGTACCAGTATGCCTATAAAAAAACGGATATAGGGTTCAAACTCTGCACGCTGGTTGCTTTTACCAATATTGATAATACCTGCCAGCTGATGTACAAACGGAAAGGTAAGCAGAAAGAAGGCTGCGGCCAGCAATGCCACCGCCCAGAAACCATTATTATATACCTGCCTCTTATTTTCAGGAAACTTATTCAAGTACCTGAAAAAAGTAGTCTCCATCCCGAAGGAAAGTATCGCGTTCAGAATAGAAGCGTAGCTGAACATGGTAGTAAACACGGCATATACCTTTGGCAAATACGCGGTAGTATAAAGCGGTGTAAGTACCGAGCCTAACAGGCGCTGCACAATAGTGCTTAAGCCATAAATAGCCGTTTGCCCGGCAAACTTCTTAGCGGTTGACAAGTAATAATCGGATTATAAATGAATAAAGCAGCAAAACGCCTAACGCTTTACCACCTCAAAGTTACGATAGTTTTTGAGTTCGCCTTCAGTGCTTTCCACGCTTTCTACACGGGCACGTTCAGGGCCTTCGTGGCACCAGTCTAAAAACATTTCCAGGGTACCGGCATCAGCCTCAGCTTCAATCAGCACGTTGCCATCTTCTGCATTTTTTACCGTGCCGCGTACGCCCAGCTGGTCGGCCACGGCTTTGGTACTTGCACGGTAAAACACACCCTGTACTTTGCCTTTTACGGTAATATTTAAATGTTGTATGGCCATAGCACCAGCAAAAATAAAATTAATTCAGCAATCTACGCCAAACGCTGCACCCGGGTTTCGGGCGTTAAAGTGTAACCATCCATCCCGGTAAGCAGGTTAAGGCCGGGCGCTTTTCCGGCTTCAAGGCTTCCCATTCGGTCAGTTACCCCTAAAAAGCGTGCGCCGTTTATGGTAGCCCACTCCAACAGGCGGCTAAATTCCAGGTTTGGAAATCCCTGCTGCAGCGTAAGCATTTCGTTCAGGATGGATAATTTATGATTAGAAGCCAAACTATCAGTACCTAAAGTGATATTAAAGCCCTGATCCAAAAATAAATCTACCTTAGGTAATTTGTTTTGAATAAACAGATTGGCATTTGGGCAAAAGCACCAGCTGATCTTACGATCAAAACGTTTGGCAAAGTAAATGTCCTTCAGGTTGGTACAGGTATTATGCACCAGCAATATTTTTTGCTTATGGGTAAGCAAGGGCACCACAGTTTGCAGCGAGTTACGGGCCTGGGGCTTAAAATAGCTGATATCTATTCCAAAATGCTCGTACAAATCATTAAACTCTCCCTGTTTGTACCTGAAAAATTTATTCTCCTCATCGCACTCCTGGTTGTGAAGGCTAAGCAAATTTTCATGGGTTTCACAGTAATCACGAATCAGCCTGAATAACTCCTTAGATACTGAATACGGTGCATGCGGCGCTATAGATACCGGCAGCGGCCTGAACTCTTCCTGTAACTCTAAGGCTTTATTAAAAGCCGGAACTGCATTTTCGGGCAGAAAGCTAAAGATCTCTATGAATGTATGATAATATAATTTACTGTTTTTTTTCAGGCCAATGGTAAGCGCTGTGTTCGAAATATCGCCCACGGCCACAATACCGTTGTTGTACATTTCTTCATCGGCCTGCAGGGCGGCTTCAGTTACCTCGGCCAAATCGGCATTACGAAATTGCTGTACGTTTTTAATAAACCCTACCAAACGGGTATGTTGCGGCAATTTCCCCTTAAGATGTGAAAGCTCCACATGGCAGTGGGTATTAATAAAACCCGGGCAAAGGATGCCTTTAAGGGTTTGAACCTGTACCCCAGGCTCACCTGTGGTATTAACGCTGATAATATTCCCGTAATCATCTACGGTAACTACACCATTTTTTATCGGATCGGCACTAACTGGAAAAACGTAATCGGCTCTAAAACTTTTCATTAAAGTAAAAATAACGGTATACTCAAGCCTTGTTCATTAAATTCATTAATTGTTAAAACTTAAGCTACAATTAACTTTGAGTTGTTGTTTTTTAATTTTTACAATTAAGCAACACCTGCGCTGTAAGAACAGCATTTAAAATTAGTTATCTTTGCTAAAGTGAGCGCAATTAATAAAAAAACAGACATCCGCAGCCTTAGCTTAGAGGCACTTCAGCAACAGTTTATACAACTGGGCGAAAAGGCATTCCGGGCTAAGCAAGTTTATGAATGGCTTTGGAAAAAATCATGTTTTTCATTTGATGACATGAGCAATATTTCAAAAGAACTTCGTAATAAACTGAAAGACAATTATATTATTAATGCTGTTAAAATTAATTCCTCGCAGTTTAGTGCTGATAAAACTATAAAAAATTCTTTTATTCTGCACGATACCCATTTAATTGAGGGTGTTTTAATTCCGGCTACCGACCGGATGACGGCCTGCGTTTCCTCACAGGTGGGCTGTAGCCTTACCTGTAAGTTTTGCGCCACCGGTTATATGGAGCGTAAGCGCAACCTTAACCCCGATGAAATTTATGACCAGGTGGTACTCATTGCCCGCCAGGCGCAGGAAAATTATAACCAGCCCCTTACCAATATTGTATACATGGGCATGGGCGAGCCTTTGCTGAACTACAGCAATGTTTTAAAATCAATAGAGCGCATTACTGCCGAAGATGGACTGAACATGGCGGCCAAACGCATTACGGTATCTACTGCGGGTATTGCCAAAATGATTAAAAAATTGGGCGACGACCAGGTAAAGTTTAACCTGGCGCTTTCGCTGCACGCGGCCAATGATGAAAAGCGCAATACCATTATGCCCATCAACGAGCAAAACTCGCTGAAAGCGCTGGCTGAAGCGTTGAAATATTATTATCAGAAAACCAAAAATGCAGTTACCTATGAGTACATCGTGTTTGACGGTTTTAACGACAATATTCAGGATGCGATGGAGCTGGCCAAATTTTGCAAGCATCTGCCTTGTAAAGTGAATATCATTGAATATAACCCTATCTCATTCGCCAGCTTTTTAAATGCAGGCGAAGATAAGATAGAAGCTTTTGCCGCTTACCTGCGCAAGCAGGGCATCATTACCAATGTACGCCGCAGCCGTGGCAAAGATATTGATGCGGCCTGCGGGCAGTTGGCTGTAAAAGAAAAAGCAGCAGCTTTGGCCGTCTAATCAGATTTCAGTTATCTTTAAGCCATGAAGCTGCAGCGCACTTACCTGGCCGATTTTCTATCTCTGCTCTTCCCGCAATTGTGCCAGGCCTGCAACACCGGTTTGTTAGGGCACGAGGAGGTATTGTGCACGCAATGCCTGTTCACTTTACCCTATACCGATTATCATCAGCAATCTGCCAACCCGGTAGCGCAGCAATTTTGGGGGCGCATACCTCTACAAGGTGGTTATGCCTTACTGCATTTCAGCAAAGGTGGTAAAGTACAACACCTTATTCACCAGTTAAAATACCAGAACATGCCGCAAATTGGCAATAAGCTGGGCTATCTGGCAGGCGAACAATTGCTGGCTAACGATATATTTCGAACGGTTGATTATATCATCCCGGTACCTTTGCATCGCAGCAAACTACGTAAACGCGGGTACAACCAGAGCACCCGTTTTGCCGAGGGCATAGCAAAGGCAATGCATCGGAATGTTGAAGACGGCAACCTGATGCGTACCAAAGCCACCGAAACACAAACCCATAAGTCGCGCTTTTCAAGGTTTGAGAACATGAAGGCGGTTTTTGCGGTTCGTTATCCCGAACGCCTGGCTGGCAAGCACATACTTTTGGTGGATGATGTGGTAACTACCGGCTCTACATTAGAGGCGTGTGCTCTTGCCTTACTTGCAGTGCCGGGCTTAAGCTTAAGCATTGCTACCATTGCATATGCCGAGTAAAAAAGCACACCGGCATCTCTACTCAGCATAGTTGTATACTTATTGAATTACCTTTACTTCTACCCTGCGATTTTGGGCTTTGCCTTCTTCGGTGTTGTTGCTGGCTATAGGCTTGGTTTCGCCATAACCTTTAACAGTAAGGCGGCTGCCATCAACACCGGTATTGGTTAAATAAAGTTTTACTGAATTAGCGCGCTCTACTGATAAAGCCATATTATGCTCGGCTGTACCTTCTGTTGAAGAATGCCCGTTCAGCATAAATTTAGCGGTATTATCCTTTTTCATTTCAGCAGCGATATGGTCAAGTACCGGGTAAGAACCTGTTTTTAGTACCGCAGAATTAAACTCAAATTGGATGTTTGAAAAATTATAATCAGGCGCGGCAGGTGCAGGCGCTGCCTCTTGTGGGGCTTGTGCTGGGGGCTCGGCCTTTTGCTCTGCTACAGGCGCAGGCTGTGCTGTTTGTACAGGCGGCGCTGGCTTTTGCGCTATCTTTTTAGTTTTACAGGCCTGAAATGTAAACGCAGTGCAGGCCAAAGCCAATAGCAAATAATTAGGTGATGCGGATTTCATGTTTGGGGTTGTTTTAAGCAAAACTAAACATAAAACTTTTGAATATAGAAGAGGCCCGGGCTTTACTTATGCATCTTTCTTTATTACACTCACTTCGCCGCTGGGTTCCATGTGTATTTCTTTCACCGCCGCCAGGTTATCTATACTCCCTTTGGTGCGTACATCACTCATTAAATCTTTTTCACTCATAATAGCCTGCCTCAGGTTATCGTGTAAAATTTCGTCGTTTTGGAATAACAGTAAATTTTCGCCTTTAATATATTGCCTTACAATATCACTTTTTGTACTTAACCAGGCCAGTAGCCTGTGCAAACCTACCAGTACAAAACAGCAACTCACGGTAGGCACAAAAGCAGAGGCACCTACCACTGCCCTGCTTAATACAGCTCCTAAAATCAAAGCAATTGAATTATCAAAAGCTGACTTTTTACCGAATGTACGCCGGCCTGCAATCCGTATCAATACCAATGCAATAAAATACACCACAAATGCCCGGCAGCACATCTGGCTTACCGACAAATCCTTCCCCTCACCAAATATTTTTATTAAAATATCTTCCATACCCGTTATTAAAAGCCAATGTTAACACACAGTAAATTTAACGTTAACCCAATTTAATAACACGTATAGCGCTGTGGTGTTTACAGCATACAAATCATTATTGTAAACTCAATATGCTGCTGTTACAAGCCTCCCAAATTTTAATGGCTTCTACCGCTTGTTTAACGTCGTGTACCCGCAAAATAGAGCCACCTTTGGTAAGGGCAATAGTATTTAAAGCGGTGGTACCATTCAGGGCATCAGCCGCTGTTCCGCCGGTTAGGCCGTAAATCATGCGCTTACGGGAGATGCCAACTAAAACCGGTAAACCTAAAAGCTGGAAATCCTGCAAACGGTTAATGAGTTCGTAGCTGTGCTCCGCTTTTTTGGCAAAGCCAAAACCGGGGTCAATAATTACGTCATGTACACCTAAGTTGCGCAATTGGCGATATTTACCAGCCAAATGATCAAACACTTCGTTAAATACATTTTGATAATCAGCTAACTGCACCATATTTTGCGGGGTACCTTTCATGTGCATTAAAATGTAGGGGACCTGCAATCGGGCCACAGTGGCAAACATCAGTTCATCTAACTGCCCGCCCGAAATATCATTAATGATATGTGCACCTGCTTTAATGGCCTCCTCGGCTACCGAAGCACGAAAAGTATCTATTGAAATTATAGCATCAGGGTAGTTTTTTACTACAGCCTCTACCGCCGGCAGCAAACGGTCGGTTTCCTCCTGCACCGAAATATCCGTAGCGCCAGGACGGGAAGAATAAGCGCCCAGGTCTAAAAATGCAGCGCCCTCATTCAGCATCTTATGCGCTTGCTGCAACACAGTTTCCGTATCTGTTTTGCGGCTGTCGGCATAAAAAGAATCGGGCGTGAGGTTGATGATACCCATCACCTTCGGGCGGCTCAAATCTATCAAACGCCCTCGGGCATTTATCGTGGTCTTTTTATTAAAAACTGTATCTTTAGCCATTATTGGCAGTTGTTAAAAAGGCTGCCGTAGCAAATATCGTTAAAAATTAAAATCTACCGAGTTGAGCAATACCGCAGCCGAATACGATGCCGTTATAAAGGTTTGTAAAAATCTGTTTATCAAAAAAACACGTGACTACGGCACCGCCTGGCGCATTTTGAGGCCATCTTCTATCACCGACCAAATTTTTATCAAAGCGCAGCGCATCCGCACGCTCGAAGAAAAAAAGGTATCTATGGTGGGCGATGATGTGATTGGTGAATACATCGGCATCATCAACTATTGTGTAATTGCTGTAATGCAGCTGGAATGTGAGCCCGGTACGCCTACCGAGCTCTCAGCCGAACACGTGAGCCAGCGGTTTGATGTTTGCGTAAATGAAACGCGCGACCTTATGTTTGCCAAAAACCATGATTATGGCGAGGCCTGGCGCGATATGCGCGTTAGTTCGTTAACCGACCTGATTTTAATGAAGTTGCTGCGCGTAAAACAAATTGAAGATAATGCCGGGCAAACGCTGGCCTCAGAGGGGGTAAAGGCCAATTATCAAGACATGCTTAACTATTCAGTATTTGCACTCATTAAACTGGGCGTAAAATGAAAAACACACTTATTTGGGTTTGTCGCATTGCGGTAGGCCTCCTCTTCATTTTTTCAGGATTAATTAAAGCCAACGATCCGCTTGGCTTTTCTTATAAATTACAGGAATACTTTGAGGTATTTCACCTCACGGCATTAAATGGCTTAGCGTTGAGCACCGCTATTTTATTATGCGCGCTGGAAATGCTGCTGGGCTTTGCGCTCATTATAGGTATCCGTGTCAATGCAGTAGCCTGGGGCTTATTGCTGTTGATTGTATTCTTTGGTTTTCTTACTTTTTACTCGGCCTACTTTAAAGTTGTGCAAACCTGCGGCTGCTTTGGCGATGCTATACCGCTGACTCCTTGGCAATCTTTCAGTAAAGACATGGTGCTGTTGGCACTGGTGCTGGTATTGTTTTTTAACCGCAAACAGATGCAGTTGCTAGTGAACCAAAAACTGGAAAATACTTTATTAATTATAGCAGTTATCGCATCGGTAGGTGTGGGGTTATATACCTATAACTTTTTGCCGGTAATTGATTTTTTACCTTACAAGGTTGGCGCTAACCTGCCCAATGAAATGAAAACGCCACCCGGAGCGCAGCCGGATGAGTACGAACTAACTTATCATTTAAAAAATAAGTCAACAAGCGCCACCAAAGACATCACTGATAAAGAATACCTGAAAAGCGGTATCTGGAAAGATGCCAACTGGCAGGTGCAGGGCGACCCGGAACGCCGCCTGGTAAAAACTGGTTTTACCCCGAAGATACGCGACCTTTCAATTCAGGATGCACAGGGAAACAGTTATACTGATGAATTACTATCCAATCCGTTTTACAGTTTATGGATTGTAGCATACGATTTAAAGCATACCAATGCCGAGGCCATTGACCGCGCCAATGCCTTAGCCATGAACCTGACGCAGAATTATAACGTGCGCACGGTTTTTCTTACCTCAGCCAACGCACAGGAGGCAACAGCATTTGCCAAGGCCCATCGTTTGGTATCTGAAATATTTTATGCTGATGGCGTACCCCTGAAAACTATGGTGCGCGCTAACCCAGGCCTCATATTGTTAAAGAATGGAACTGTGGTTAATAAATGGCATTATCACACCATGCCGAAGTATGACCGGCTGGTAAAAGAGTACCTGCAACAACAGTAACATGCTGCGCTATCTGCTACGTAAAACCGTATATGGATTGGCTGTAATGCTGGGCGTGGCCACGGTAGTATTTATCTTGTTCAACATTTTACCAGTTGACCCCGCCCGCATGACGCAGGGGCAGCGCAGTGATGTACAATCATTACAAGCTGTACGCAAAGAGTTTGGCCTAGATAAGCCTGTACCCGTGCAATACTTGTATTACTTGAACGACTTATCACCCATCAGCTTCAATGAGCGGAGTGCAGAAGCGCAGGAACAATATAGCTATATTACTTTATTACCCATATCAAAGAACAATGTACTGGTTTTAAAATGGCCTTATTTGCGCCGCTCCTATCAAACGCACAAAGCTGTAGCACAATTATTATCTGAGGTAATCCCTAATACGCTCATCTTGGCTACCACCGCCATGGCCTTGGCTATTGTATTAGGTATATTGTTAGGTATGTTAAGCGCCGTTTATCAGGGTAGCTGGATAGATAAAGCGGCTTTATCCTTTTCGGTATTAGGTATATCGGCACCTTCTTTTTTTGCAGGTATTATTATTGCCTGGCTGTTTGGCTTTGTACTGAGCCGGTATACCGGCCTGGATATGTCGGGCAGTTTATACAGCTACGATCCGTTCAGAGGCGAGGTAATTACTTGGCGCAACCTGGTACTGCCTATGGTTACGCTGGGGTTACGCCCATTAGCCATTATAGTTCAATTAACCCGCAATGCCATGCTGGACGTATTGAGCCAGGATTATATTCGCAC
Organism: Mucilaginibacter koreensis; assembly: GCF_054783355.1. Classification (NCBI taxonomy): domain Bacteria; kingdom Pseudomonadati; phylum Bacteroidota; class Sphingobacteriia; order Sphingobacteriales; family Sphingobacteriaceae; genus Mucilaginibacter; species Mucilaginibacter koreensis. The sequence goes on from NZ_BAAGQS010000001.1 coordinate 2,322,988, forward strand.
CGCCAAAGCCAAAGGATTGGGGCGCTGGCGCATTGTGTTCCGGCATGCTTTACCCAATGCGCTTAACCCGGTAATTACGGCTATTGCCAATTGGTTTGCCTCTTTGCTGGCCGGCTCCTTTTTTGTAGAATACGTATTTGGTTATAACGGCTTGGGTAAGGTAACGGTGGATGCGCTGGAGATGTCGGATTTCCCAGTCATTATGGGCTCTATTTTATTTATTGCCCTTATTTTTGTGATCATCAATATACTGGTAGATTTATTGTATGTGTGGATTGACCCGCGGGTGAAATTAAGTTAAGTGTTATGATTATTTTTTTAACCGGCTTTATGGGTTGCGGCAAAACTACACTGGGTCGCAAATTGGCCACACGGCTTAATTATGAGTTTATAGATCTGGACCATGTGCTGGAAGCACAGGCCGGAATGAGTATACCGGAGTACTTTTCCAAATTTGGTGAGCCACATTTCAGAGTTATGGAATCACGCGTGTTAAAAACGATGGATTATCCCGAAAATGCCGTGGTTTCTACCGGTGGCGGCTTACCATGCTTTGACGATCACATGGCTTGGATGAACCGGCACGGGCGCACTATTTATATTAAGCTTGCCCCAAAAGTATTAGCCAGCCGCCTGGAAAATGGCAAAGCCGACCGCCCCCTATTGCGCGACAAACAAGGTGATGAGCTGATTGCCTTTATTGAGGAAAAATTAGCGGAACGAGAGCCTTATTATATGCAAGCCCATGTAATTGCAGATGGCTTAAGTTTAACAGCAGAGAAGCTGGAGGAGATTATAAAAGCGGAATAATTCATTACTTTTCATTGCGAGCGATAGCGTGACTATCGCTCGCAATGAAAAAAACGATTTTACTTCAACGCCACCAGCCTCTCACCTTCCAGTACAGGTATAGCAGTGGTTATATCCACGTTCAAACAAAAGGCAATATCTTCTTCGATGCCTAATTTTTTCAGGCGTTCGCCATGAGAAGTTTTTTTGAGGTAGCCGCTTAAATCATCTTTGCCTAACTGGTATAAATCATTGGCAGCAATGGCAGGATCATCCAGTTTCATGCTTCCGGCCTTGAGTTGTTCCACTACAGCCCCGGCAAACAGAGTATCTTCAAGGTTGAAGTTATTTTTCCAGCCGGCACAAACCAGTAATATGTTTTCGTGCTGGGTTTTCAGCCAGTTGCATAATGCAGTCAAATTCAAAAAAGAGCCGATAACTACCCGTTTGGCGCTGCGCGATAAATGCAGGGCGTGGGTACCATTGGTGGTAGTAAGCACTACCGTTTTACCGGCCACTTTATCAGCTGTGTAAGCAAAGGGCGAATTGCCAAAATCAAACCCGGCTACTACTTCACCGTTACGTTCGGCAGCCAGCAAGTAATTCAGTCCCTTTTCACGATAGGCAGCACATTCCTCCACCTGCGATACCGGAATAATAGCCTCTGCCCCATTATCAATACCATAGCAAATAGAAGAAGTGGCACGAAATATATCTATAATGACCACCACATACTCCTCTACGTTGTAGAGTGGCAACAAAGCAGGCGTAAGGCAAACCTCGAGTTTAGCCCCCCAGCCCCCTGAAGGGGGAGTAGAATTGATATACATATCAGTAAAGTATTAAGTTCCCCTTCAGGGGATGTAGGGAGTTCTTATTTATAAAAAGGCGGCTTGGCTACTTGTGCTTTCACCTTATTATCGCGGATCTTTATATAAATTTCAGTACCTTCTTTAGCAAAATCAGTATTCACATAACCCATACCGATAGCTTTTTGCAGTGAGGGCGACTGCGTACCTGAAGTTACTTTACCAATGGTGTTACCTTCGGCATCCACAATTTCATAATCGTGGCGGGGAATACCGCGCTCCAGCATTTCGAAACCGACCAGCTTTTTGCTTACGCCTTGCTGCTTTTGCTCTTTCAGCGCAGCAGAATTGGTGAACTCTTTGGTAAATTTGGTTACCCAGCCCAAACCTGCTTCTAAAGGCGAGGTGGTATCATCAATATCATTACCATACAGGCAGAAACCCATTTCCAAACGCAGGGTATCACGTGCACCTAAACCGATAGGTTTGATACCGTAGGGCTCGCCGGCTTTAAAAATGGCGTCCCAAACCTCTTGCACGTGTTCATTGTCTACATAAATCTCGAACCCGCCTGCCCCAGTATAGCCTGTGGCAGATACCAGAACGTTGTCAACCCCTGCAAACTTACCTCTGCTAAAGGTGTAATACTCCATAGAGGCTAAGTCTAACTCAGTCAGGCTTTGTAATGCTTCAGCAGCCTTAGGGCCTTGTACGGCGAGTAATGAGGTGCGGTCAGAGATATCTTTCATCTCTACTCCGTTAGTATTGTATTTACTGATCCAGTTCCAGTCTTTTTCAATGTTGGACGCATTTACCACCAGCATATACGTTTTTTCGTCGATGCGGTATACCAGCAGGTCGTCCACAATGCCGCCCTGCTCATTGGGCAAACAAGAGTACTGCACCTTACCATCATACAATTTAGAAGCATCATTACTGGTTACACGCTGAATCAGGTCAAGCGCCTGGTCGCCTTTCAGAATAAATTCGCCCATGTGGCTCACATCAAACACCCCTACCGACTTGCGTACGGTATCATGTTCAGCATTAATACCTACGTATTGCACAGGCATGTTGTAACCTGCAAACGGTACCATTTTGGCACCCAATTGTATATGAGTATCGGTTAGTGCAGTATTTTTCATTCAAACAACGGTTTTAAGGCCACAAAAGTAGTAAATTAACTATGCTTTTTCGGCTAAAACCTGTGCATAAAAGGCGAGCAACCTTTGGGTAACGGCGCTGATGTTGTGCTGCTCTTCTACCAGCAGGCGTGCATTACGGCCAATAGTGCGGCAATATTCCTCATCGGCAATGCAGCGCTTAATAGCCCGGGAGAACTCTTCGTGCGTGTTGGCAATCAAAATATTTTTACCATGCTCATACGCAATACCCTCAGCACCTAACGAGGTGGAAATAATACATTTCTGCATAGCCATCCCCTCTACAATTTTCACACGCATTCCTCCTCCCGAGAGCAGGGGCACAATCATAATAGCTTTGCTGTTTACAAACTCCAGCGCATCATCCACCTCACCCTGAATATAAATGCGGCCCATTACCTCGTAGTCATCAAAACTCTCGGGAATGTCATTACCGGCCACATAAAATTTCACTCGAAGGTCATCACTGCTCAGCTCGGTATGAAAGGTATCTAAAAACCACTCAATACCCTCACGGTTTGGCATCCAGTCCAGCGAGCCTAAAAAGAACAAGCTGGGAAATTCGACCTTACTCAAATCGGGGTGGTAATTTTCAATATTTACCCCTACCGGCAAAATTTCGATGGGTGGTTTGGCACCATATTGCAGCATGGTGTTTTTATCCTGATCGGTAAATACGCCTATGGCATCAAAACGGTTTAACTGCTGCAACTCGTAGCGCTTAATACGTTTAGCTATACGGTTGAGATAAAAACGCTTGAAAGGATCTTTTTTCTGTGCGGCCAAGCGCTGCCATACCTGGTGTTCGATATGATGTGCACGGTATACCAGCTTAGCTTTTGATGCTTTGCGCAGCGCAGCTACATAAGTACCCACAAACAAACCCTCAAACTGTATAATATCATAAGCCCCGCCTTTTACCTCCTGCACGAGTGCCTGCTCAAATTCTTCGCTGTAAAACCGCTCAATATTACTGGCACTGCGCCCGAAGATATTAACAATGGCCTGCCCCACCGACACACTGATATCTACCGGCACCACCCGATAGTTAATACTGCCCATCAATTCCCGGTCATGCTCACCTTCTTCGGTGTGATGGGATGTATGATGCTTAGGATTGAGTGAAAAAAGGGAAACGGTATGACCTTGAGCCACAAAACCACGAATGGTATTGCCTATAACAATAGGATAACCTCCGTTTTGCGGAAACGGCGGACGATGGGTAATGACCAGTATCTTCAAAGCGGGCTAAAATCGGTTGATAACAAAGGTATCAACGTTGAAAGCCTTATGCAAAGTATTTTAAAAAATACGTAATTGCGGATCTGTTACCTTGAAACTGCGGCGGTGATGCGGCGTTAAGCCATGGGTCAGAATACTGGTGCGGTGTTTAATACTGGGATAACCTTTATTTTTTTTCCAATGATATTCGGGAAAAGCTTCGGCCAGTTGCATCATATAATCATCACGATAGGTTTTGGCCAGTATGGATGCTGCCGCAATACTGAAATATTTACTATCGCCTTTTACAATGCACTGGTGGGGCACATGCGGATAGGCCTTAAAGCGGTTACCATCAATAATCAGATATTCAGGCTTAATTTTTAACTGCTCCACCGCGCGGTGCATGGCCAAAAAAGAGGCATTCAGGATATTAATTTCATCAATTTCGGCTGCACTTACCGAGGCTACGGCATAGGCCAGCGCCTGCTGCTCAATTTCGGGCCGCAGTTGATAACGCTGCGCTTCGGTAAGTTGCTTGGAATCATTTAAAAGCGGGTGCTCAAAATCATCAGGCAAAATTACGGCTGCGGCAAATACCGGCCCCGCCAGGCAGCCACGCCCCGCTTCATCGCATCCGGCTTCTATAAAATCTTGCTGATATCTGGCTAATAACATTTGGTAGAAAAGTCAAAATTAAAAATTCAAAAGTCAAAAAAGGAGATACAATTTTGAAAATACTATTGTACAATGAGCAATATGAAGGTTAATTTAAAGCACAACTTATGCTGTCATTTCGACCGCAGGCAGAAATTTTCTGTAGCATGGCTTGGTGAAGAAGATTTCTCCCTGCGGTCGAAATGACAAGTTGGAAAGTAGTTATTCAGGAGATTTAATAATAGCCTTTTTTAAATTTTTAAGTTTGATTTAACGCTCAACTGATCTTCAAGGTTAGCAAGGTAATATCATCAATGGGTTTGCCTTTGATAATCAGGTTGAGATAATCCATTAATGTTTGGTTAAACTTGTCGGGAACCAGGTGCCCGTTTTGTACCACAAAGTTCACCAGCACGTCTTCGTTCCAGCTATTTTCTTTGTCCAGCTCGTAATCCATCAAGCCATCGGTGTAATTGAAAATCAGCGTATCGGGTTCTACATCAATTTCGCCTTCATTAATAAACGGCAGCGGGTCGAATACACCAATCATGGTGGTTCCTAATTTCAAAGGCATGGCTTCCCCTTTTGAATATAGTATAGACGGATTATGGCCCGCATTCACATAAGTAAGTTTTCGGGTTTCTTCGTTATAGCGGGCTAAAAAGAGAGTAATAAAGCGTTCGCCTTTGGTATTTTGAATTACAATCTGGTTCAACCGCTCCACCACATTGGTTAAATCATCTTCTACCGTAGCCCAGGCCCGTAAGCTGGCCTGAAAGTTGGCCATCAGCAAGGCGGCCGATATTCCTTTGCCCGATACATCGGCAATACACCATAAAAATTCCTTATCGTTAAGCCTGATGAAATCGAAATAATCGCCGCCAATGTTCTGGTGCGGTAAATATTTGGCACCAATTTCCACCGCTGCATCTTTATGCAACTTTACCGGAATCAGCATGTTCTGCACCTCAACAGCCAGCTCCATCTCGCGCTGAAAGCGTTCAGCTTCCAAACGCTCGCGAAACAGGCGCTTATTTTCCAACGCTACCACAATTACATTAATCAGCGTTTGCAGAAAGTTAAGGTCGTTGTCCAGCATATCGCCCGTGGTGTGAAAATCACCAATCAGGGCATAAGCCAGTATTTTAGTTTTATGATAAAAAGGAATGTAATAATTATACTGCTTTAGTAACGGATGCGGGTGCTTATGCAAGGCTGTAAGCCTGCGTACCTTTTTAAGCTGCTGATAGGCTTGATGTAATGCCGCCGGACTTTCAAATTCGCCCCCATATTTAGCCAGGCAAATAAAGCCACCGCGTTTTTCTACCATAAAACGCAGTTTACCCACTTTAAGGTAATTTTGTAAAATTACCTCCAGCATTTGTATTAAGGTTGGGGTAGATGAGTTTTTATTAATGGCCCTTGTAACCTCGAGCAATGAGTTTAACTCCGACTGCCTTTTCAACAGCAGCTGGATTAACTCACCCTCACCCGAACCATTTTCAAAACCTTGCATGAATAGTGGAAAACCCGAAAATATAAAATTATTTTCAGATGCGAATATTTTGTGATTTTACGTCAAAAGCATCCCGCAAACCTACGGTAACCATGTTAAAGGCATACACCATTAACATGATAGCTAAACCCGGCAATATGGCTAAATAGGCAGCATCCATAATAATGTAACCATAATGTTCTTTAATCATGCTGCCCCAGGTAGGCATAGGCGGCTGTGCACCAAAACCTAAAAAACTCAATCCGGCTTCTAATAAAATGGCAGCCGCAAAATTAGATGAAGCCAATACTAAAACCGGCCCGGTAATGTTGGGCAAAATATGCCGGGTAATAATTCGAAAGTTACCGTAGCCAAGCGCACGTGCAGCTTCAATATACTCAGCCTGCTTAAGGCCGATGACCTGCCCGCGCACAAGCCGGGCTACCTCTACCCACATAGACAGGCCTACAGCGATGAATATTTGCCATAGTCCTTTACCCAATGCGAATGACAGGGCAATCACCAGCAGCAAGGCAGGCAAAGCCCACAAAATATTCATAATCCAACTGAGCGTACTATCCAGCCAGCCGCCAGAATAACCTGCAAGTGCGCCTATGCTAATACCCACCAACAAGCTAATGATAACAGACATTAAACCTACCGCCAGGGATACACGTGCACCTAAAATTAAACGGCTTAGTAAATCGCGCCCGTAAATATCGGTACCAAGCCAGTATGTGCGGGTAATAATGTCCTCGTGCAATATCTGGGCTCTGAGATCTTTGTACTTCTTGCTTTCAAGCTTAGACGCTTTTACCACATCAGTTAATGCATAGGCTTTAACTTCCGGTTTGTCTTCGGCGCTGATGTATTGGTTTACGTAAACTGAATCGCCATTGAAATGATAACCTGTTATCGGCACCTGATCGTAAAACGCAGGTTGCCCGAACAGCATTTTTTGCAATATATTCAGGGTATCTACCGGCTCGGCTTTGCGGATGCGCAACATCATCATACGGGTACTCGGCTTTTTAATACTGAGCTGGAGGGTCATGCTGTTGGCATTGGGCGTACTGTCGGGCATAACGATGTACCCCAGTACTGCTGCCAGCACCGTTAAGCTGATAATGACTAAGCCTGCCACCGCCGTTTTACTACGTTTAAAATTTTTCCAGGCCTGCTGTACCGGTGTAAGGGAATTGTTCAAAGCTTTTGTAAAAGATGACCCGGTTAAATATCGTTGATTTTAGCAGAACTGCAAAGGCATTACCGTACTACCCTGCCCTTCCAGGCGTATTTACGTGTATTACCGATAAGGCCTACATATACAAAGTATAAAATATGGATGGGCGACAATAACAGCAGCAAAGGCAACAATCCCATGCGTTTAAAAAAAGCGGTGATCGGCAGTAAAAATGCCGCCTCGAAACAGTATTTCACCAGCATTTGCAGCAGGAACAGCCATAAAAAGTGAATATTAAAAATCCCGGCAATCAGGTTCACCAGCAATGACAAGTTGAATAACCAAATACCCACCGCCAGCGCCACTACTTTTTTGTCTTTGTATTTGGTTGATTTTGAAGCCCAGCGGCGGCGCTGTTGCATAAACTCCTTGAGGTTGGGTTTAGCCTCAGTAAAAACTACGGCTTCTTCTTTTTTCAAAAAAGCAATTTTACCCGGGTATTGCTCTGCTACTTTTTGCAGCAACAGTTCATCATCGCCCGAGGCCAAGTCATCAATTCCTTTAAACCCGCCCACGGCATAAAAAGTATCTTTACGGTAGGCCAGGTTGGCCCCATTACAGGTAGAAGCCCTTTTATTGCCGATAAAAGCAGCCCCAATACCAATCAGATAAGAAAACTCAAGTGTTTGCAAACGCTCAAACAAACTTTTTTCCCGAAAGTATACTACCGGAGATGAAATCATGACCGGATGCTCAGTTTCATAATAGCTCACAATACTGCTTAACCAGTTAGAGCCCATGCGGCAATCGGCATCAGTAGCCACCAGCAAGTCGCCGGAGGACAAGTCAATTACCTTAGCGATGGCTTTCTTTTTATAAGAGTTGAGCTTTTCAGCCTCATTGAGCTGCAACAATTTCACCCCTTGCGCTGCGTAGCTTCGAATAATATTGGCCGTATTGTCGGTAGAGTGATCATCAGCAATGATGATTTCTAATAAGTGTTTAGGATAATTTTGAGCCAGTATATCGTCAATAGTAAAACGGATGTTCGCTTCCTCATTACGGGCCGCAATCATTACCGTTACTTTGGTATTAAAGTTTTGCATACTCAATACCGGGCGCTTTAAAGCCGCCCAACCTTTAATCAGATATAATAGCACTACCAGGTAAAGGCTAGTGAGCAGGAAGATAATAACGTTATATAGTGTTATCAAAAAACTTAACTTTTAAAACGAATACCGAACCTAAAACCGCCGGTATAATTAAATTAATAAACCAGATGGAGGCTACTGCCGCAATAGCCGCCAGGTGCTGGTTGGTCACATAGGCAAACAGGGTATCGGCAGTTGCTGTACGCACGCCGATATCCAGCAAATCAATAGAGGGCAGCGCCGATTGTACAAAGAACACAATAAATACGAAAAAGTAAGTTTGATATGCCGGAATTTCTGGAATTAATAAATGCACCACAAAATAGTACTGGGTGGAAAACACGGCAAAGCGGGCCAGGCAATAGCCCATTACCTGCATTAGCTCATGGAGCCGGTAACGGCGCATGATATCAAAAAAACGGTGAAACTTTTTTAAAGGCTTAATACTATTCAGCATTCCGGCCAGCCAGCGGATATTGAAATAGAACAACACAAAAAAGAGCATGAACCCTATGGCCAGTATACATACCCCAACATACAGCCAGCCCTGCAAATGCATAAAATGGTATAAGAACCAAAGGATAGCTGTTGCCCCCACCACATTGGTTACCACGTTTTGCCCGAAAGAGCCTACCGCCATGGCAAAAACACCGTATACCCGCTTACGGGTTGGCAGGTACATTACCCGCCCTCCGTACTCGCCAAGGCGGTTGGGAGTAAAAATAGCAAAGGTAAGCCCGCAAAATACACCTTCGATGGCCTGCCACACACTTACCTGGTGCAGGCGCCGAATTAAGTAGCGCCACTTAAAGGCTTCCAGCACCCAGTTCATCAGCATAAACAGCACCACCAGCGCCAGCGTGAAATACACAGTGGTTGTGTTAATGTGCTTAATAAGCTGCTGAAAGTTGTGAAGATCAGACTTATTGGTGAGCTGCCTGTAGATGTACGAAAAAGCTATAATTATAATGCCTGCCTTAAGCAGCCACGAAATTATGGTTTTAGCTTTTTTTGTTAACACAAGGTTGATTTTTGTGCAATGTTAAGGAAAAATAAATAGCCCCCCAACCCCCTGAAGGGGGAGTAGAAGGTAAATAGTTGTACAGTTATATTTCTGCTCCCCTTCAGGGGGCTGGGGGGCACCAATTACTTCAGCCTTTGCTTTAAATAAGCGATGGTGTAACCATAAGCTTCTTTGGTAGCTTCGCTGTTATAAATAGGATTGCTGGGGTTGGCAAAGCCGTGGTCGGCATCGTACTGGTGCAGGTACAAGGTTTTGCCTGCTTTTTGCATGTTCTCTTTAAACTGCGCTACCACTTTGGTATTAATAAATTGGTCTTTGTTGGCAAAATTGCCCAATACATCGCTGTGCAGGGTTTTCAGTTTGTTTACATCCTGCTCGGGCATACCATAGTACATTACGCAGGCTACAGCTTGCTTGCCGGCCAGCAGGGCGCTTTGCAAACTCCAGCCACCGCCAAAGCACCAACCCAACGTGGCAATTCGGGCTTTAGAGCCGGCATAAGTTAGCGCACCTTTAATGATAGCCTGAGCACGATCTTCTTTTACGGCCTGCATATATTTACCGGCATCCTGGCGGTTGTCGGCTATTTTGCCATCATACAAATCAAGCGCAATTACATTTACATTGCCCAAATCATTGTACACTTTTTCTGCTTCATGTTTAATAAAATCATTTAGTCCGTACCATTCATGAATGACCAGCAGGTAATTTTGAGTCGGCTTTTTAGCTTTCAGCAAATAGGCGTTTGCGGTACCGCCATCGGGCGTTTTGTAAGTGATGCTTTTACCTATTTCGCTTTGAAAATGATAGCGCTTCGGGTTTAAATGCGCCATCCTGAACGCCTTACTGGAAGCCAACATGGCAAACTGACGGGTAGCACTGGGCTTCTCACAGCAGGCCATCTTACTTTGGCTGAATACGGTAAAGCTGCCCATAATTAAGGCAAGTAAAAGGAATAGTTTTTTCATGGTATCGTATAATTATGTGAATGAGCTTCTAAGATACCGGTTTTACAAGGATATTTTGAAATATTTGCAGCCATGGATCATCAGGCAAAATACGAGCGGCTGGTAAAACTAAGCCAAGGCGACTTTAAAGCTTTTTTATATGATTGTGACGGCACCCTGGCCGATAACATGCAAGCGCATAAAGACTCTTATATACGTGTAGCGGCCGATAAAGGCGTAATGATGGACGGGGCCATTATTGATGAATTTGCAGGCCTGCCTATTACGCAGGTGATCGGTAAAATCAATGAGCGCTACAATGCCACGCTTGACCCGGATGAGTTTTATACCCTAAAGTACAGGTTGTTTTATGACGAGTATATTGAACATACCCAACCTATTGAGTATGTAGTAAACCACCTGAAAAGCCATGCCGGTAAAGTACGCATTGGCGTAGTAAGTGGCAGCAGCCGTGCCACGGTAGAAAAAACTTTAAGCGTGCTGGGCATATTAAATTTGGTGGAGGTATTGGTATGCAGCGGCGATACCGGGCGCGGCAAACCCTACCCCGATCCCTTTCTGGCTGCGGCCGAACAGCTGGGTGTGCCTCCGCATCAATGCTTGGTGTTCGAAGACGGCAACGCCGGTGTTGAAGCCGCTAAAGCCGCAGGTATGGAATGGATAAGGATAGATCAGATATAAAAGCGTAAGTTATTTTGGTAAAAGCGAAGGGCCTATAAGTTTAATTAAGCGCATTTTGATTTAATACAGTGCTTACCTACCCCTTATAAAAATCATTATACTCTATATTTAAGAGGATTGGAAAACACTACCGCTGTCATGCTGAGGTACTCGAAGCATGGGGTGCATAGGCCGTACCGATGAACGTTACTACAACCATGCTTCGAGTGCCTCAGCATGACGGTGTGGGTTCGCTTGCAGCTATCATCATGTATATAGCTATTTTGCTGCCGCCTATGCTGATAAGTGATAGTTTGATGCAATTACCTTACCAGCTTCCCCTTAAAACTTATACCCGAATTTCAGCCTAAACTCCGGAAATAGGTACATACTGCTGGGCGTAGCCGAAAGTTCAGTTACATAAAAAAAGCGCTTAATCTGCATGTAAAAGCTGGCTGCCATGTACACGCTTTGCAGGGTAACGGCATCACCATCATACTGCCCGGCCCTGCGGTTATAATTGCCAAATGTTCGGCCCAAAAAGCCGCGTAAGGCGTATTGGCGGTCTTTGTTGTAGGCACCATGCCATAAGGCTTCGCTGGTTAACCCCACCGTAAGCAGGCGGGTATTAGTGTAAGCATAATAGTCATCCACACCAGAAACCCGTTTACGATACCGGGCATAATCGCCAAATTCTTTGCTGTATACCGCTTCGAAACCAATAAAGCGAAAATCTACATTATCAATTTTAGTATACAAGTTACCCGACAGCCGTGCACCTGCTCCGTAAAAACTTTTGGAACCCTGATAAGCGTAAGGATCGGAGTTGGTATATTGATAATTATCATCGTCGCCCGAATCGCCGTTGGTAATGCTTCCGGCAAAGCCAAAAACACCATAGGCCAAATTAGCGCCTTTAAAGGTATGAGCGGCGGTGGCTTCAATACTGCCAAAACCGATGCCATCGTGATTGATATCGGCCCCCTGGCCAAAGCCCGTACCGCCCGAAACGTATACAGCGCTTTTTACCGAATCGAACGAAGCCGGCTTGGGCAGGTAAGAAATATCATTGTTAAACAACGCCGGGGCGTAATAATGCTGTGAGCATGATGCCAGCAGGAATGCCGCAATCACAAAAAAGTATGAATACCGCTTCATGAAATTGTAAATAAGGTAGGCCGAAGATAAGAAATACTCTCTTAAGCCCTTACATCATCACAGCGTATAATTTTACTTAACTTATGCTTGGGTTACCTCTACCGGCAGCGTGAACCAAAAAATACTGCCTGCTCCAATTTTACTTCTCACACCAATTTGGCCTTTATGCCGGTCAATAATCTCTTTACACAAATACAGCCCGATACCAAAGCCTGCTATTGATTTTGTATGCTCGGTTTTTACACGATAATAACGCTCAAATAATTTTTCGCGGTCTTCCTCGGCTATGCCTGCGCCTTCATCCTGTACACTTACATGCGCCATGCCATCTTTGGTAACGCAGGCTACCTGTATGGTACTATCAGGCGGTGAATATTTAACGGCATTGCTGATCAGGTTGTTAATTACCTGGCCTATTTTATCGCGGTCGGCGTGAACCAGGGTTTTTACTACCGGTGCAAATACGACTTTATGGGTTGATATTGTGGCGATTGATTCTTCCTCTACTTCCTTAACCAGTTCGGCCATATCAAACACCTTAAGGTCCATATGTATCTTACCCGATTCCAGGCGGCTTACGTTCAGAAAGCCGTTAATCATGATGGTCATTTTTGATATCTGCTTATTGGCTTTGTCCAATATGCCAGCAGTTGAATGATCCTCATTGCGTTTAGCTTTTAAAAGCAGCATTTGAATATAACCGTTCATTGAGGTGAGCGGGGTTTTTAATTCGTGGCTTACCATGCCAATAAAATCGTTTTTACGCTGCTCGTCCCGCTTTTCCTCAGTAATATCCATTACAGTACCAATAAAACGCTGCGGCTGGCCGGTTTCATCAAAAAACACCTGCCCTATAGCGCGTACATGCCTTATTAGTCCGTCATCGGCTCCAATAGTACGATATTCTATATCATACCTTCCGCCGGTAAGCTGCTTATTATAGGCGGCTGCTACGGCTTGTAATGTTCGTTCTTTATCTTCGGGGTGCAGGCCGCTTACAAAATCGGTGCTATAGGTCACCTGTTTTTCGGCACTTACACCAAATAGCTCCTTACAGCGGTCATCCCATACCAGTATATCACGCGCTACATCTAAATCAAACAAACCCAGCTTTGCGGCCTGCTTAGCCAGGCTGGTTTGCTCCAGCGCATCAGCTAACCGCTGTTTTGATGCCGTGAGCTGTTCATTGATAGAAAACAGCTCTTCGTTGGTTGTGCGCAATTCTTCATTCACTACAGCAGCCTCTTCGTTGGCACTTTGCAAATCCGACTTATATTTGTCCAACTCCACATTCATGGCGCTGATTTGTAAGTTTGCAGCTTCCAATTCTTTCAGCTTTTTGCGCAGCTCCAGTTTATCCATCACCTGCCGGCCCAATACTTTCAATGCCATTTGCTGCTGGGTGGTTAATTGCTTAGGCTTTTGATCTAACACGCAAAGCGTACCTAAGGCATAACCCTGCCTGTTTACCAGTGGCACGCCGGCATAAAAACTAAGGTTCATGCCTGTTACCACGGGGCTTTGGGCAAATCGCGGATCAAGGGTAGCATCAGGCACCACCATAATTTCCTGGGGCTCAGCAATGGCATGGGCACAAAAAGAAATATCCTTGCCTGATTCGGTTAATGCAGTGCCTTTGCGGGCTTTAAACCAATGCCGCTTATCATCAATAAACCCAATAAGGGCAATAGGGGTATCGCAAATTGCAGAAGCCAGTTCGGCAATATCATCAAAATCCTGCTCGCTGGCAGTATCCAGTATATGGTAAGTTTCAAGTACGGCCTGACGCTCATTTTCGTTAGGCAGGAGCGGAATATTTGACATGGGTGGGCTATAGCAAAAATCGGACTAAAGGTAACTTTTTTATTACATCTTTCAGAGAACTAACTGTTTATTAAGCGGTGATCTATTTCCATATCATTTCCCATCAAGGTCTTAAGCAGCTACCAGTGATCTATGAATTATGACGGCCACTATCTATCCTAAAAAATGAAAAGCGTACCGTTACTTCAATACGCTTTTCATCTTTTAAAATATGGATTTGTAATTAACCTAACCGAACAATTCGCTGCTCTACTTCTTTTAATGCTTCCTGTATGCCACTACGCTGTTCTTTCAGCAGTTCCAAGTGGTCGGCATGGTCTGCGTAATCGGCTATGCACTGGTCATATTTTTCTATAGCCGCCTTTTCGCCGGTGGTAATGGCCTGTAAAATTGCCTTATCTTCTTTGCTGCTAAATGCTTGTTTTAAGGTAAGCCAGGTACGGTGCAAGCCGCCCAGCAAGCCACCTTCATCATTACCAGCCTCACCACCGTGTGCCGCTATATGTTCTTTTAATTCTGCCTCGTAAACAATGCGTTCGCCAGATAATTTCAAAAACAATGCTTTTAGCTCGGGTGAATCTGTTGCTTCCGCAGCCGATTGATAGCCCTCTTTGCCATCATTAACCAGTACCAGCAACTGCTTCAAATCAGCGATTACTTCGGGTTTGGTTTTTAACGAGGATGATTGAATGTTTTCCATAGTAAATAGATAGTATATCGTAAATAGAATACCGAGCTGCAAAAAGCCAGCCATGATACGTATTAATCGATGTCACACTACGCTGCACATTTTCAATCCTTCCCCCTTATTCTATTATTGAGGTGATTAAAGTACAATTCGTAGTTTATCCGGTACTTATGCAAAAATCTTATCTATCATTATTTCCCCTTTGCCATCATGTAATCAATCGTTAAGTCGCACAAAGCTTTTACCCCCAGCGTAAAGCCGCTTTCATCGATATAAAAATCGGGCGTATGGTGGGCCGGGGCAGTTAGCGGATCTTGGTTTTTCGGCATACCACCTAAAAAGAAAAACAGGCCGGGTACTTTCTCCTGATAAAAGCTAAAATCTTCGGCACCGGTTACGGCAGGGCGCAGCAATACGTTGCTGGTACCGGCCACAGCCTGTAAAGTGGGCAGCATCCGATCGGTAAGTGTAGGGTCATTATAAGTTACCGGATAGTGGGTGGTATAAGGTATTTTTACTTCGGCTTCGGCACCGGCGGCTTCAGCGGTGTGGGTTACAATTTGCTTTACGCGGCTAATGAGCATTTGCTCGTCGCTTTTGCTCAAAGCCCGCAGAGTACCTGTCATTTCTACCCGTTCGGGGATAATGTTGGAACGGTTGCCGCCGTTGATGGAGCCAATAGTTACCACTGCTGCGTTTTCTGTTACGTTCAAATTTCGGCTCACAATGGTTTGCAGGGCATTCACAATTTGAGCAGAAGTTACGATAGGGTCAACGCTCGACCACGGGTAAGCTCCGTGTGAGGATTTACCCTTTACGACGATTTGCATATCATTTACCGCAGCCATAGTACCACCCGGGCGGTAAGTTAATTTACCCACCTCGGTTTGCGAATTGATGTGCAGCCCGAAAATAACATCCACCTTTGGATTTTGCAGTACGCCCTCTTTCACCATCAGCGCTGCGCCGCCCTCCTCACCTACCGGCGGACCTTCTTCTGCCGGTTGAAATATAAACTTTACCGTGCCGTGCAAGTCGCTCTTCATGGAGCTGAGTATTTGCGCTACGCCCATCAGGATGGCCATATGTGAATCGTGCCCGCAGGCATGCATGGCGCCTACCTCCTGCCCGTTAAATGTAGTTTTTATTTTGGAAGCAAAAGGAACCGGGGTGCGTTCAACTACAGGCAAGGCATCCATATCCGCCCGCAGGGCTACCACCGGGCCGGGCTTACCACCCTTTAGCACACCCACCACACCGGTTTTGGCTACGCCCGTTTTTACTTCGATGCCTAATGATTTCAGATAACCGGCGATGATGCCCGAAGTACGTACTTCATGATTGCCTAATTCGGGGTTGGCATGGAAATCGCGCCGCCAAGCCACTACTTTGCCGCTCAGGGCATCTGCCTTTTTGCTCACCTCGCTTTTTAAGGCATCAGTTTGGGCAAAGGCGGAAAGCGAAAGCAGAGAAAAAGCTAATAGTAAAGGTTTCTTCATATCAGGGGATTGTGTTCTAATATAAAAACAAAAAGCCGGCTTTAATAAGCCGGCTTTTTGTTTTTATATGAATTTTATTTAGTTAAACCCTAATAAATCAATAGTAAATACCAATACAGAGTTTGGAGGTATACTACCCGCA
This sequence comes from Mucilaginibacter koreensis, assembly GCF_054783355.1. Taxonomy (NCBI): domain Bacteria; kingdom Pseudomonadati; phylum Bacteroidota; class Sphingobacteriia; order Sphingobacteriales; family Sphingobacteriaceae; genus Mucilaginibacter; species Mucilaginibacter koreensis. Next base: position 2,339,419 of record NZ_BAAGQS010000001.1, read on the forward strand.
GCCTGGTTGGCGTATCCCAACCCTGATGGAATGAGTAGCAGTATACGTCCGCCTTTATTGATATGAGGTACACCATATTGCCAGCCTGCAATTAGGCGGGCTAAAGGAGAGCTGTTAATTGTACCGCTATCAAACACAGTTCCATCCAATAACTCTCCTTTGTAAACTACAGATACTGTAGAAGTACTGGTTGGATAAGTACCGCTACCAGGCGTAAGTACCTGATAGTATACGCCTGACGGATCTTTTTGTGCATCAATGTTTTTGCGTTTGATATAAGATTGGATAGCATTATCATCAGCCACTGCCTGGGCAGCAGGATCAAAATTATCCTTCTTATCTTTTTTGCAGGCGGTAAGTGTAGTGGCCGCAATGAAAAATAGTAATAGAAATTTCTTCATCCTTTTATAACGCTTAAACGGTGGTTTTAATATTCAGTTCTTTCATTTGCGCTTCGGCAATGGTAGACGGCGAATCAATCATCACATCGCGGCCTGAATTATTTTTAGGGAAGGCTATCACATCACGAATGGAATCCAGGCCGGCAAAAATAGAGCAGAGGCGGTCAAACCCAAAAGCAATACCACCATGCGGCGGTGCGCCGTATTCAAAGGCATCCATTAAAAAGCCAAACTGCTTTTGGGCTTCTTCGGCTGAAAAGCCCAGGTGCTTAAACATCAGCGCCTGTACATTACGGTCATGTATACGGATGGAGCCGCCGCCAATTTCAGTACCGTTAATCACCAAATCATAAGCATTGGCGCGTACCGCATCAGGATCGGTATCCAGCAGGGCAATATCTTCTGGCTTAGGTGAAGTGAACGGGTGGTGCATGGCATGGTGGCGCTGGGTTTCCTCGTCCCACTCCAGCAGCGGGAAGTCAACCACCCACAGCGGTGCAAACTCATCTTTTTTACGCAAACCTAAGCGATTGCCCATTTCCAGGCGCAGTTCGTTCAGTTGCTTGCGTACCTTATCCGTTTTACCGGCCAGCAGCAGCATCATATCGCCAGGCTCGGCACCAAAGGCAGCAGCCCACTGTTTCAGGTCTTCTTCGTTGTAAAACTTATCAACTGATGATTTGATGGTACCATCGGTATTGTAACGGGCATATATTAAACCGGTAGCACCAATTTGCGGGCGTTTCAGCCAGTCAGTTAACTCATCTACCTGCTTACGGGTGTAACCGGCGCAGCCTTTGGCATTGATACCAACCACCAGTTCGGCATTATCGAATATTCCAAAGTTTTTACCTTTTACAATATCGTTCAGCTCTACAAATGGCATCCCAAAACGCAGATCTGGTTTATCAGAGCCATACAAGCGCATAGCATCAGCATACTGCATGCGCGGAAAGTTGTCCAGCTCCAAACCTTTTACCTGTTTAAACAGGTGGCGTGTTAAGCCTTCAAATATATTCAGGATATCTTCCTGGGTAATGAAAGACAGTTCGCAGTCAATCTGGGTAAATTCCGGCTGACGGTCGGCACGTAGGTCCTCATCACGGAAACACTTTACAATCTGGAAATAACGGTCAAACCCGCTCACCATTAGCAACTGCTTGAAGGTTTGCGGCGATTGCGGCAAGGCGTAAAACTCGCCCGGATTCATGCGGCTTGGTACCACGAAATCGCGCGCCCCTTCGGGGGTTGATTTTATCAGCACCGGGGTTTCTACCTCAATAAATTCCTGCTCGGTTAAGTAACGGCGAATCTCTTGTGCAATTTTGCTGCGCATCATCAGGTTATTGCGCAGCGGGTTACGGCGTAAATCCAGGTAACGGTATTTGGCACGCAGTTCCTCGCCCCCATCGGTATCATCCTCAATTAAAAACGGTGGAATTTTTGATTCGTTCAGTATAGTTAATTCTGATACGGCAATTTCAATTTCACCGGTCGGAATTTTCAGGTTCTTGTTAAATCGCTCCAACACCTTTCCGGTTACCTGAATCACAAACTCGCGGCCCAGGTTACGGCCTTTTTCACGCAGTTCAGCATCGGTATCTGCATTCAGTACCAATTGGGTTAGGCCATAGCGGTCGCGCACATCAATAAAGGTAGTACCACCTAAATCGCGCGATTTCTGTACCCATCCGCACAAAACTACTTCCTGCCCTAAATGACTGAGATTTAACTCGCCACAAGTGTGTGTTCTTAACATTGTTACCGAAATTTTGTAAAGTTCGCAAAAGTAGTATTTTTTGAATAAAAGGGTTTGCTTAATGTTATCACAGTGTTGGTGTTTCATTAGGACAAGGATGTACTGTTATGAAAGCCGGTGGATGTTACTTTTCTTTTTCCGCAAAAGAAAAGTAACCAAAAGAAAACTCGTGGCTGCGTCTTTTTCTATGAGTGTGCAGTAAGTAGGCAACTGTAGTGGTAGCCGAAAAAGCCAAGGCCACAGGTGGAGGTATTTAAGGTTTTGTGGTTGCAGGTGCTTAAATTAGAATTTGTAGGATTTAAGAATGAGCAGGATGCTTTGCGGCACTTTGTTATTCACCACGTCATTGCGAGGAACGAAGCAATCTTTCACCACCTGACTAAGGCAGGATGCATAGAGATTGCTTCGTACCTCGCAATGACGTGGGGGTGTATGTGTGGTACCAAGTATTTCTTGATTCTTGCGTCTTACCCTTGGTACTTGTCAGCCCCTCAGCTTTGGGCGAAAGGCAGGCAGCACTAGGTGGGCAGTGTGGTGGCAAGAGGCCTTTTAGTGTTTGCACTGTCAACGGGCAAAGCACAGCCCGTTCATACGCAAACACTAAACAGCCTGTGGTGCTGCCTGCCTTTGCAGGATTGGCCTCGTGCGGCAAAAAGCCTAATGGGGCTGTACTTGATTTTTTGTTACTTTTTGATCAAGCAAAAAGTAAACAGACGACAATAAAGCACACCCCCCGCAAAGCGGATAGCAGCATAACTAACCGCCTTTACCTTGCAATTACATCATTAAACAACAAAATCTTTATCTTTGCTCTTACATCCGGGATAAAAACCCGGCAGTAATAACCATGATTAAAGAAGCAGAAATTGTATGCTCACCCCAGGAGCATGAAGATGCGGCGGCATTAAAACGCATCGCCTCGGCCAAAATTAATTTTCCTGTCAAACGCATACAGGACGTACAAATTGTTAAACGCTCCATTGACGCCCGTGGGCGTAAAGTACTGTACCGTATGCAGGTGCGCGTGTTTATTGACGAACAACGCCCGGTTGAACATTATACGGTTCAATACCCAACAGTACAGGAAGCCCAGCCGGTGATCATTATCGGCGCAGGCCCGGCCGGATTATTTGCTGCCCTGCAGTGTTTACAACAAGGATTGAAACCTATAGTACTGGAACGCGGCAAAGATGTAAAGCAGCGCCGGCGCGATTTGGCTAATATTAACAAGCAGGGACTGGTGAACCCGGAATCTAACTATTGTTTTGGAGAAGGCGGCGCCGGCACGTATTCGGACGGTAAACTGTACACCCGTTCCACCAAGCGAGGCGACGTAAATAAAGTACTGGAGGTATTTGTAGCGCATGGCGCTACTGAAGACATTTTGGTAGACGCCCGTCCGCATATCGGTACCAACAAGCTGCCACAGATCATCACCGCTATCCGAGAAACCATATTAAACGCCGGGGGAGAGATTCATTTTGATACAAAAGTAACTGCTTTACAAGTAGCTTTTGATAAAATTAAAGGCGTACAAACAGCCAATGGGCAACAGTTCAACGCTGATGCGGTTATCTTGGCTACCGGCCACTCAGCACGCGATGTATTTGAAATGCTGCACCGCCAGAATATTTTAATTGAAGCCAAACCCTTTGCCCTGGGTGTACGCATTGAACATCCGCAGCAAATTATTGACCAGGCGCAGTACCATTGTGAATACCGCGGCCCGCATTTGCCGCCTTCGTACTACAGTTTGGTAGAGCAGGTGGATAACCGCGGAGTATTTTCCTTTTGCATGTGCCCGGGCGGCATCATTGCCCCCTGTGCCACCGACCCGAACGAGATTGTGGTGAACGGTTGGAGCCCATCCAAGCGCAATAACCCTTTTGCTAATTCGGGCACTGTAGTGCAAATCAACCTGGAAGATGTACCGGGTAATGATAACGACCCATTCAAATTACTGCGCTTTCAGCAGCAGATAGAGCAAGTAGCCTTTACTGCCGGCGGTGGCAATTTAGTAGCCCCGGCGCAGCGCATGGTTGATTTTGCAGAAGGGCGTATCTCTGCCGATTTACCCGTAAACTCTTACTTGCCTGGCACCACAAGTGTAGCCTTAAAAGAAGTATTACCCGACTGGATTGCCGAGCGCCTACGCAAAGCCCTGCCTGCATTTGGGCGCAAAATGAAGGGTTATTATACTAATGAGGCGATATTGGTGGGTGTAGAATCGCGCACCTCATCGCCGGTAAAGGTGCCGCGCGACCGTGAAACGCTGCAACATCCGCAGATTAAAGGATTATTTCCATGTGGTGAGGGTGCCGGTTATGCAGGTGGCATTATTTCTGCTGCGATAGATGGTATCAACTGTGCCGCAGCAGCGGCCAAAATTTTAGCATAATGGCAACATCCGCACAACTGGCAAAACAGTTTACCGAAATTTTTTCGGGGCAGCCCTGGTATGGCAATCATATTTATTCAATACTGGAGCCGGTAGATTTTGAAACGGCGTATGACCGGCCGGTAAACGCAGGGCATTCTATCATCGAAATTTTGCTGCACATGCTCAGCTGGACGGAGGAAGTAACAGCACGTATGGGCGGTAAAATGGCCAGCGAACCGGCAGGTGGCGACTGGCCTGAGGCCGGCGACCCTGACGAACAAAAATGGCCCCAGCTGGTTAATAATTTAAAGCTGGCCAATGTAAATCTGGAAAAAGTGATTCAGGATTTTCCTGCTGAGCGGTGGAGCGAGCCGGTAAACGACCAGCGCGGCACCGAGCCGGTGAGCACTTACCAGGGTTTGATAGAAGGCTTTTTACAACATCAGATTTACCATGCCGGCCAGATTGCATTACTAACCAAACAACTCCATGGCTGATAAAAAAACATTAGTACTGGGTGCCACGCCAGATTCAAGCCGGTATGCGAACCTGGCTGCTAACCGCCTGGTGCGCACGGGGCACACCATTGTAAACGTGGGCATTAAGACCGGCGAAGTAGCAGGTGTCCCCATTGAGAAGCCTGAAACCATACATGATGATATTGATACAGTGACTTTGTATATCGGCACCCGCAACCAGCCGCCTTTGTATGATTACATACTGGCGACTAACCCCAAGCGCATTATTTTTAACCCGGGTACTGAGAACAATGAACTGCGCCAGCTGGCCCGCGAGCGTGGCATTGAAACCATATCGGCTTGCACACTGGTGATGCTGGCAACGGGGGAATATTAAGGGCTTTTCTGTTTCAAACAATAATACCAATTTACGTCATTGCGAGGTACGAAGCAATCTCTCTGCGCCTTAACTAAGACTGATATATAGAGATTGCTTCGTACCTCGCAATGACGTGTTAGGGGTCGGGATGAAGCTTTTATATTAACTAAAGATGGATGACGCTACACGTCCTTCACCTCATACCCTGCCTTCACAAAATCCGTCCAGAATGCAGGGTATGATTTTTCTACTACGGGTGCATCTTCAATTTCTATCTGCGGTATCAGCAGTGCCAGTGGCGCGAAAGCCATCGCCATACGGTGATCTTCGTATGTACGGATCAGGATATGTTCGGGAATGAACTTTTCGCTGCAATCCAGTTTATAAACCAATCCTTTTTCAATCAGCTTTACGCCCATTTTGGCCAACTCGTTTTGCAGGGCATTAATGCGGTCGGTTTCTTTTATTTTTAAAGTTTCCAGTCCGGTAAACGAGGCATTATGGCCCAAGGCTGCACATACCACAATCAGCGTTTGCGCTAAATCGGGACATGATTTCAGGTCAAATATCTTTCTCACAACCGGCTTGGGTTCCTTCTTCAGGTACACACCGCCGTTTTTGAATTGCGAAGTGATACCGAAGTTGGCCATTAGTTCAGTAATTACACTATCGCCTTGCAAACTGTAAGCGGTTAAGCCGGGCAAAAACAGTTCAGCCTCATCGGCCAAAGCCGCTACCGAATACCAGTAAGATGCAGCACTCCAGTCAGGTTCCACCCAAAGGCTGCCTTCTTTAAAAGGTTGCGGCGCAATGCTGATGGTATTTTCATTCCAGTTGTGTTGAATACCGGCTTGCTGCAACATGCTCAAAGTCATTTCCACATAAGGGCGCGAAGTGAGTTCGCCTTTAATATGCAGGTTTAACCCTTGCGGCAATTGCGAAGCAATTAATAACAAGGCGGTAATATACTGGCTGCTGATATCGCCTTTAACGCTGATATCGGCTGTAGTTTGCTGAAAGCCGCCGGCAATATGCAGGGGCGGATAGCCTTCCTGCTCTGCGTAGCTGATGTTAGCGCCCAAGGCACGCAATGCATCTACCAGTATGCCGATAGGCCGCTGTTTCATCCGCTCCGAGCCGGTGAGCAGTACCTCACCTTCCTGTAAAGCAAAATAAGCAGTTAAAAACCGCATAGCTGTACCTGCCGGGCCTATGTTCACCACAGGTACTCCCTCTATATCAGCAACTTTTTGACTTTTTACTTTTGAATTTTGATTTCGGAGTATCTCTGCCAAAGTTACTGCATCAGCAGCATCCGATATGTTTTCTACCTTAACAGCTCCTTTGCTCAAAGCCTCTATCACCAGTGCCCGGTTGCACTCACTTTTAGAACCGGTGAGCTGTATGGTTGCATTAATGATTTTAGAAGGCGCAGAAACGATGATATTTTTTGATGACATGCGTAAGTTTTATAATGACGATAAAAAACCTTGTCATTGCGAGCGCTAGCGTGGCAATCGCTTGCTCTACCGAGGCGCAGATGCCTACGTGCGTTTGCCGCGCTATCGCTCGCAATGACAGAAAGAACAATTACGCGTGTGTTAAATTTTCTTTGGGCTGCTCTGTGGCCTGGCCTTCGTTCATAATTTCAGTTTGCTTGCGGATGGATTCGCCGTGGATAAGTTCCAGCAGTTTCTCGGTAAACTCGCCGCTTAGTTTTAAGGCTTTGGCGTAGTTGGTACGTTTCTGCAAAATCTCGTCCCAACGGTTTACCTGTAAAATGGTAATGCCGTTTTCTTTTTTGTGGTTACCAATTTTCTCTACAATCTGCATACGCTCGGCCAGTTTCTGTATCACCAGGTCATCGAGCTTGTCAATTTGTGAGCGCAGGTCGGCCAGTTTATCTTTCAGGTCAGTGCTTACGGCTTCTGGTTTGCGCAGGGTCAGGCGGTCAATCAAATCAGCCAGTGCCGATGGGGTTAACTGCTGCTTGGCATCCGTCCAGGCTACTGATGGGTCAATATGCGATTCGATCATCAAACCCTGCATATCCAAATCCAACGCTTTTTGAGAAACGTAAGGAATCAGTTCGCGGTTACCCGAAATGTGGCTTGGGTCGTTAATGATTGGCAATTCAGGTGCATGAGTTTTCAGGTTGATGGCTAAATCCCACATCGGTTCGTTACGGAAAGCGGTTTTTTCGAAAGAAGAGAAACCACGGTGAATAGCCGCCAGTTTAGTGATGCCCGCACGGTTAATACGCTCCAGCGCACCAATCCACAAAGACAAATCAGGGTTAACCGGGTTTTTTACCATTACCGGGATATCTACACCTTGTAGTGCATCGGCAATTTCCTGTACGGTGAAAGGATTAACGGTTGAACGGGCACCTACCCAAAAAATATCAACCCCTGCCTTCAACGCCTCCTCAACGTGTTTACCGGTGGCTACTTCTACTGCGGTAGGCAGGCCGGTTTCCGCTTTAGCACGCTTCAGCCACTCGAGGCCAATGCTGCCAATGCCTTCAAACTCGCCGGGGCGGGTACGGGGTTTCCATATACCGGCGCGCAGGGCGCTTACTTTACCGGTATTGGCCAGCAGGTGTGCGGTGGCTACCAGTTGCTCCTCGGTTTCGGCACTGCAGGGGCCGGCAATTAATAAAGGTTGTTTGCCGGTATTGATCCAGCTGCTCAGGGGTTGTATGTTCAAATCCAGTTTCATCTTTGTTGGGTTTTAAGTTTAATTCATGGACCATAGTTCATGGTTCATGGTATGTTTAAATATTTTAATTTTTGTATTTACTTCTTTTATCAGTTAAGCTTTTAGCAACAGACACCTATAATCTCTCTCGCTATGGTCTATTAACTATCGACTATTAACTACGAGCCGTCCGCTCCCCGCTCATACTCGCCTAGTATGTTAAAGTTGTGGGTGTATTTGAGTATCTGCCTGATGGCGGTATCATAGTTTTGGCTGTCATCCCACTCTACATCTACATAAAAGTTATACTCATTACGCTTACCCAGCACCGGCATGGATTGTATTTTGCTCATGTTCACATTTTCCTGCGCCAGTATATTCAGCACTTTGGCCAGCGCGCCTACTTCGTTGCTCACTTGGAAGCATAGCGAGGCTTTGTTGGCCTTTACCACCTGTGCGTTTTCATGATGGGTAAGGATTAGGAAACGGGTAAAATTCTTTTTGTTGGATTCGATGCGGCGCTCCATTACCTGCAAATCGTACAACTCGGCGGCCAGTGTATTGGCAATAGCCACGGTATCGGTCAGTTGCTCCTCGCGGATGCGGCGGGCGCAAGCGGCGGTATCATTACTTTCGATGACTTTCAGTTGCGGGTACTCATCAATAAAATCAACGCACTGGCGGATGGCAATGGGGTGTGAGATTACCGTTTTTACATCCTCAAAATTCACACCCGGTAAGGCCAGCAGGTGCAACTGAATGGGCAGGTACACCTCGCCCACTACCGGAAAGTTGTAGCTGAGCAGCAGCGAGTAATTAGGCAGGATGCTGCCGGCAATGCTGTTTTCAATAGCCATTACCACATAATCAGCTTCCTTGTTTTTAAGCGCCTCAAAGGTTTGCTTAAAAGAGTTACACTCCACGGTTTCTATATCGGTGCCGAAATACCGGAAGGCGGCTTCCTCGTGAAAGGAAGCGCGGATGCCCTGGATGGCTACTCTTGGCTTTTGTGTTTCCATTTTTGCGTTAAAGCAAAAAGTCCCGGCTCTCTTTCGAGGCCGGGACTTTTTGTGTGTTTTATATGCTTTAGTTTACACAAATCAGTTCCGGCCCTTACTGCTAAAGTAAAAGTAATAACCAAAACCAAAAGTGTATGCGTTGTTCATTGCGTTGTTATAAAAGTAAAAGTACAGGTTAAAATGAATTTGTCAAGAGAAAATTTTAAATTTTTAAAAATAAATGAGGTGAACAGAATTTTATTTGCCTAAGCACCCTTACAGCTTACAATTATAAAGTTCATTATATAATAACTGATACGAAACAATCGCACAGAGGCTTCTATGCCCTGCACCCTAATGCTGTGAAGCAAGCGGGTGCCACGCTATCGCTCACAATGACAGAAATCAGTATAAGGGTAATACGTAATGCTAATCAAGCAACTCTGTATTCGGAAACTTTTCCATCAGGACGAGTGGCGGAATAATGTATCTTGAAATATGCAGCCGGCGGCCGTTCTTAAACTCCACGTAGTCAACTTCGGCATTTTTACCCCGTTTCACCTTTACTAACCGTACATCAGATTTTAAATAAGTCGTTTCTTCACCCACAGTACCATAATAAAACTCATTTTTACCCCGTGAAATAATGAGGCGTAGGTTTTTAACTTTCTGATAAGTGGAATAATTGAACAGTATAACAGTAAGGCCGATGATAAAAATAACCAAAGACACAATCACGGTACCGGTACTCTCCGTGTAAAAAGAAAATAGAACTGATACAAGCTGCAAGCCGAACACTCCTGTAAGCAAAGCACCCATAAGCAGGTAGGGTAACATGTATATCCACTTAAAGGTATATTCAAAATTACGGGTAATAAAATGCCTGGCTGCACCAATACTAAAGGTATGCTTTTCGAAAGGTTTAAGCGGCAAAGCAGTTTCATAAAAAGAGGTGACCACCACACAAGCTTCTTCCAGCGTAGCTACATGCATTTCGTACAAATGGTGCCCGGCATCCAAATAGTACAGGCAATATTTGTGGTTAAAATACGGGCCTAATTTTAAATATTCACCCAGTTCATTCATCACCGTAACCGAAGGACAGGTCGGTTCCACCTCAACCATATAACGCTCAGTTTCCCAAGGGTAATTTTTAATAATAGCCAATGTTTCTTCCAACGTACGCGGCTGCTCATCAGTAAACTCGCCGGGTTCGTAATTTTTGTATTGAAGTTTGGAGATAAAGGCGGACATATAGACGAGGTACTCAAATATGAATGGTACCTATTGTTAGATTTTGATGGTATGCATTAGTTACAGTAGCAATATGTAAATATTATACTGCCCAAACCTCGTTACACAGTTAAGTGAGAGCGTAAATAAGCAAGTAAATATGACTAACGTTGTCATGCTGAGGCCCTCGAAGCATAGGTGCACAGGCTTGATATCGCAGCGTTTCTGCACCTGCCCTTCAACGGAGCTCAGGGTGACAACGGAGGTGTTTGCTTTACCCTTTTGAGCAGCAACAGTATGTATTATATTACTCAAATAATACTGTTAACCACTTTAACTTATGAATACCTCACCAGTTCTTCCCGGTTCACAAACTTGTTCAGCAGAGTTTCACCGGCAATCAACCCTGAGGGAATTTCCAGTGTATGACCATCGTTAAACTTAATATATTTAACGCTAACAGATTTACCCCGCCAGGCTTGGATATATTTGATATCTGATTTTAAATATTTCACTTCCTTACCCACCGTTCCAAAGTAAAATTTCTCCTTGCCTCTGGAAATAAACAACCGAAAATGGAATGATGATTTATATAGCTTATAAACTGCCCTTAAAATAACAATGCCTATACCCAAGAAAAAAGCCATCCCTAAGAAAAAGAAGTACAGGTTACGACTATGGGGCGCATGTATTTCATCCGCAGTTAACCATACGGCAAGCGAGATCATCATCAAACCAATTAATATGAGCGGCACCATCTCAACCGGCTTAAATTTATATTCGAAATTATTAGTTACAAAATGCCGGGCAACACCGATGCTGAACATCCGCTTTTTGAATAATTTGAGTGGCAAAGCATCCTGAAAAAATGAGGTAACCAGATTATACACTTCATCCAATTGCTCAACCACCATTTTGTGCAACTGCCGCTTTCGGTTTAAAAAATAGATACCGAATTTATGGTTAAAGTAGATAGCTACCTTCAGATACTCCCCTTTTGCATTCATGATGGTAACCGATGGACAGGTGAGCCCAATAATAGCATAATCCCTCTCGGCCTGCCACGGAAAGTTGCGGATGCGCTTAAGAGTATCATCCAGGTTGCGCGGCTCCTCCATAATGAACTCACCTATTTCATAATTTTTATATTGAAGTTTGGAAATAAGTTCAACCATAGCTGACAGATAATGTGAGTGTGATGAATGGCAGTGATTATTTAACAAGCTTGAACCGAAAATGATTTTTTACAAATCTAAAGCTCCTGTTACGCTTATTATGCCCCCACCAAGGAGGGACAAAAACGCATTATCATTTCTATTAATATCACTGCACACTCATACCCTCCACCTGTGGCCTTGGCTTTTTCGGCTACCACTACAGTTGCCTACTCACCGCACACCTCAAAGAAGAAGACGCAGCCACGAGTGTATTCGCTAACGCTCATGAGATCGCTTACGCTAAGTCTTCTTTGGTTACTTTCTTTTTGCGGAAAAAAGAAAGTAACATCCACTGACGTTCATAAATGGCAACCCTTGCCTCATGAAAAACTAAACTTAAAGTTCATTCCACCCATCAAAATTCAAATCTGTTACACTTAACTATCTAAAAAGCACTGACACATTTACGCCAGTGCTGCGCCTGCTGCGTAGTGCTGCGGGTGCTGCGCACTGCTTCAGGGTGCTGCGCCTGCTGCGTAGTGCTGCACATGCTGCACCCGCTGCGCGCAGCACCACGCAACACCTGCACTATACAAACAAGTCCGCCGCAAAAACCTTATCTTTGCAAACTTATTTATAAACCCCATGACGGCTAAAGAAATACGCCAGGCTTTTCTGGACTTTTTTGCAGCCAAAGGCCACCAAATTGTGCCTTCGGCCCCTATCGTAGTTAAAAACGACCCAACACTGATGTTCACCAATGCAGGGATGAACCAGTTTAAAGATATTTTTCTGGGTGAAACCACACCCAAATTCACCCGTGCGGTAGACACCCAACGCTGCCTGCGGGTATCGGGCAAGCATAATGATCTGGAGGAAGTAGGTGTAGATACCTACCACCATACCATGTTCGAGATGCTGGGTAACTGGAGCTTTGGCGACTACTTTAAAAAAGAAGCCATTGCCTGGAGCTGGGAACTGCTGACCGAAGTATACAAAATAGATAAAAGCCGCCTCTACGTCACCATTTTTGAGGGCGATGAGAAGGAAGGCCTGGCGCGTGACCAGGAAGCGTACGACTACTGGGCGCAGTACGTAGAGCCCAGCCACATTCTGAACGGCAACAAGAAGGATAACTTTTGGGAAATGGGCGAAACCGGCCCTTGCGGCCCATGCTCCGAAATTCACTACGATGGCCGTACCGATGAGCAGCGCGCTGCTGTGGATGGTGCCACCCTGGTGAATGGCGATGATGCGCAGGTAATTGAAATTTGGAACAACGTATTCATGCAGTTCAACCGCCTTAAAGATGGTTTGCTGCAGCCGCTGCCGGCTAAGCACGTAGATACCGGTATGGGCTTTGAGCGCCTGGTGCGCGTATTGCAGGGCAAAACCTCCAACTACGATACGGATGTATTTATGCCGCTGATTGATTATGTTTCTCAAAAATCGGGCATTGCATACGGTGCTGAAGAGCGCACTGACATTGCCATGCGTGTAATGGCCGATCATATCCGCGCCATCAGCTTCGCCGTAGCCGATGGGCAGTTGCCGAGCAACAACAAAGCTGGTTACGTGATCCGCCGTATTTTGCGCCGGGCGGTGCGGTATGCTTACCAGTACCTCAACTTTAAAGAGCCATTTTTGAATCAGTTGGTGCCTTTACTGGCTGCGCAGTTTGAGGGGGTGTTTGATGAGTTGTACTCGCAGAGGGATTTTGTGCAGAAGGTGGTGTTGGAAGAGGAGGTTTCTTTTCTTAAAACATTAGAAAGAGGACTCAATCAATTTGATATTATTCTTAGCGATTATACGTCTCAACTAATCAATACCATAGCTTTTGACAGCTCAGAAAAAGCCAATTACGAGTCAACTTTAACAGACTTTGATAAAAAGCTACTCAATGGTATCATACCTGGCGAATCAGCATTTTTATTACAGGACACATATGGGTTCCCAATTGATTTAACAGAATTATTAGCCCGTGAAAGAGGCTTGGTTGTAGACATTGAAGGCTACAACCAAGCCCTCGAACAACAAAAAAACCGCTCACGCGCTGCTACAGCCATTGATACCGGCGACTGGGTAACTCTGCGTGAGGATGATACCGTTGAATTTACCGGTTATGATGAAACTGAAACCGTAGCCCACATAGTAAAATACCGTAAAGTAACCGCCAAAGGCAAAGAGCAATACCAGTTGGTGCTGGATAAAACCCCATTCTACGCCGAAAGCGGCGGTCAGGTAGGCGATACCGGCGAGCTGGTATTCCCTGATGGTGAAATTGTGCCGGTAACCGATACCAAAAAGGAAAACGGCCTGATTGTACATTTTACCGACATACTGCCCGAAGATATTGATGATGCACTAACCGCCATTGTAGATGCCGGCAAACGTACCAGCACCGAGAACAATCACTCGGCTACCCACCTGCTGCATGCGGCCATGAAACAAGTACTGGGCAGCCACGTAAACCAAAAAGGCTCCCTGGTAAATGCCGATTACCTGCGCTTCGACTTTTCGCATTTTGCCAAGGTAACCGAAGCAGAGCTGGCGCAGATTGAAGCCATTGTAAACCAGAAGATACGCGAGAACGTGAACCTGGTTGAGCAGCGCAATGTACCTTACCAGGAAGCCATCAGCAGCGGTGTAACCGCCCTGTTTGGCGAAAAGTATGGCGACTACGTGCGGGTAATTACCTTTGACGAAACATTCTCCAAAGAATTGTGCGGTGGTACTCACGTAAAAGCCACAGGGCAAATTGGTTATTTTAAAATAGTAGCTGAAAGCGCCGTAGCAGCCGGAGTACGCCGTATTGAGGCCATTACCGGTGCAGCTGCCGAGCGTTTTATCAACGAGCAGAACCAATTGGTGCAGCAATTAAAAGAGCTGCTGAAAAATCCAAAGGATATTTCAAAAAGCATTGAAAGCCTGCTGGAAGAGAATACCCGACTGAAAAAGGAAATTGAAAAAACGGTACTGGAAAAAGCAGCCGGCCTAAAGCATGACCTGGCCAAACAGGCCGAAAACATCAACGGTATCAACTTTATTGCTGCCAAAGTAGACTTGCCTAATGCCGATGCAGTAAAGAACCTGGCCTACCAGTTAAAAGATATCGTTTCTGACTTGTTCCTGGTGCTGGCGGCCGATTTTGAAGGCAAGCCCAACCTCACCGTAATGATTGCCGAAAATTTGGTGAAAGATAAAGGCCTGAATGCAGGCACCATTGTACGCGAACTGGCGAAGGAAATACAAGGCGGTGGCGGCGGTCAGCCATTCTTTGCTACAGCAGGTGGTAAAAACCCTGCTGGTTTAGATGCGGCTTTAACAAAAGCCAAAACATTCGTTAGCTAATGAGGTTGTAAATCCAGCCAATTATAAACGCATCATATAGTAGGCATAGTCTCCCACATATGATGCGTTAACAAGATTTTAAAAGCCATCCCTGTTCATAAAGGATGGCTTTTTTCATGGTTGCTTATTCTTTGATTTTTTTAAGGCACCCTGTAACATTCCGTTGTTTTATCTCGTCAGATATGGTATTAAAACTCAACCTTATCATGATTACCATACAACACAAAACCACATTTAAAAAGAAACAGGTAGATGTTCGGGAATGGCTGGACTACCGTCCCTGGCAGGCAAGTCAGTACACTATTGTTCAAGTAAACCAGATAGTGAAACTATTTTACAACAACCGCTACATGGGCCTGTTCGAGGAAAGCCTGGCGCAAGATTTCTTGAAAACCAACCAGTACTGGATTGTAAAAGAACTTAACCAGTTCGATTATTTTAACCTGGCTCACCGTACTACACCGCAACGTATAAAAGGCTTACTGGCAATAATCAGTGGCAAACCCTTAAACTTCATTAAGGCAACTTAGCATATTATAAGCTTTTGTCATTTCGAGGGACGAAGCAACTTCGTAGCTGTGTACTTCGCTTTGTAAACGATGAGATGGCGCCCGCTCCTCGCAATGGCAAGCTTTTGGCTATACTATTTTAAACCTTTACAACGCTCTCACTCGTTGCCATATTTGCTCATCTACCGGTATACCTTCAGCCAGATTGCGTTGGCGGGTGCGTAACGTATTTTCGCCGGGGTAGGTAATGGTGCGGCCTAGCTGTACAGGCTCACTGCTTTTAGTATAATCTAAAATTTGCTCAATTAACTGCCCGGTAAGTGCATCATCATCCGGCCTGATGCAAATAAACACCTGCGATACGCCGGATTCAATTTTACCTTTGGTAATTGCTGCTGTAGAGTTGCCCCGGCTCAGTATAGTGGCCAATAAATCGAGCATTAAGGATAAGCCCGAACCTTTCCAAAAGCCGGCAGGTAATAGGCGTTTAGATGCAATAATAGCTGAGGCATCGGTGCTCAGGTTCCCCTGTTCATCATAACCGCCGGGCAAAGGCAGTTCTTCGCCCGATGACTGGTATTGCAAAAGCTTACCGAAAGAATACTGCGAAACCGCCATATCCAATACCACATGCCCTTCTGCACGGGGCACGGCAATTACCAGCGGGTTATTGCCCAGGCGTGGGTCGAGGCCACCCCAAGGCGGCAAATTTGCAATGGTATTGGTAAAGCAGATGCCTATACACCCGGCATCGGCAGCCTGCCAGCCATAGGTACCGCCGCGCATCCAGTGGTTGGTATTTTTGATAGCCACACACCCAATGCCATGCTGCTTCGCCAGTTGAATAGCCCTGTCCATACAAAAGCGGGCATTTAACATGCCGGGGCCTAAATTTCCGTTCCAGCGTTCTATCAATCCTAAACTCTGTTCGGCTGTTGGCTCCGCATCAACATGAATCACCCCCTGCTTAACGTAATCCACAAATACAGGGAAACGGTTTAAGCCATGCGTATATACACCGTTTAAGCTGTTCTCCGCAAAAATAGCAGCCACATCGCTGGCTTTTCCGGCTGCGAATTGCAGCCCAAGCAGTACACGCTCGAATTCGGCTTTTAGTTGGTGAAAGGGGATACGCATAAATTGGGGTAAATAACAGAAGGACAAAGGATGAAAGGTAAAGGTTTTTTAAAATGTAACTCAACTGATTTTTTCGGTATTGCCAACTTTCTTACCACATTGGGGTTGTAACCACCACTACATGATGACATCTGCTATTAACCCCTTTCAATCTTTTTGGATGGCTGGCTATGAATGTGCCGACCAGCTCAATTGCCACCGCCAGCGGGTAGACCTGCTTACCCAAACCGGGCATTTACAACTTATTGATGAAGATTACCAGCTATTACAGCCTTTTGGTATTAAAACCGTGCGCGAAGGCATTCGCTGGAGCGTAGTGGAAAAGACGCCTTACCATTACGATTGGAGCACAGTTGCACTGATGCTGCAAGCCGGCCAGCGTGACGGCATACAGCAAATATGGGATATCTGCCATTTCGGCTTTCCGGATGACCTGCATCCGCTGCACCCTGATTTTACCAGCCGCTTTGTGGCTTTATGCGAGGCGTTTGCGCGCTTCTATCGCTCTCAGTATCCAACCGCAACACTAATAGTAACGCCTGTAAATGAGGTGAGCTTTCTTTCCTGGTTGGGTGGCGAAAACTGCGGTACAGCGCCTTACTTAACCAATCAGGGGTGGGAGGTGAAATATCACCTTATGAAGGCTTTTATTGCAGGCGTGGCCGCCATGCGTAACATCGATCCGTCGGTAAAAATATTAACTACCGAGCCGCTGGTAAACATGGTACCCCCATTGAACCCTACTGATGAGCAAATAGAAGAAGCAGCCTTTCAGCAAAACTTGCAATTTCAGTCGCTGGATATGCTGTGCGGTTTTATTTGTCCCGAACTGGGCGGTAAGCCGGAGTATGCAGACGTTTTGGGGTTCAACTTTTATTATAATAACCAATGGGTAATCGGCCAGGAAGAGTTTTTGCCCTGGTTTAATGAGAACCCCGATCCGCGCTGGATGCCTTTGCATGAATTGCTTAGTGTAGCCTACGCCCGCTACCAAAAGCCCATGATACTGAGCGAAACCAGCCACTCGGGTGTTGACCGCCCCAACTGGTTGGATTTTATTACCAACCAATGCGCTGTATTATTACAGCAACACATACCGCTTTGGGGTGTATGCCTTTACCCCATTATTGACCGGCCCGACTGGAATGATTTATCCTGCTGGCACCATTCTGGCCTATGGGATGTAACAAACCCTGATGCATCGGTGCCTGAACGGCTGTTGCATCAGCCCTATGCTGAGGCATTGCTCAAAGCCCGGCATCAGTTAGAACAAATACCCGGCGCAATACGCGCAGATACAAAAGTTGAAGAGATTGAGAATGATATTCAAACTATAAGTTAATAGCTGCTGTTATTTTCTTGAAATACAATTAAACCAATGGAAAACCAGCACCCTAACCCCGATGCGCAAATTACCTCGGGCACCCATGTTTCTTACTGGACAGATAGCGTTCAGCCACTGAATTATGAACCGCTAACGCAGGATGTAAATGCTGAAGTGGCCATCGTAGGTGCTGGTATATCAGGGCTTACTGTTGCCTATCGCTTAGCTAAACAGGGTAAGCAAGTTATCGTTTTAGAGGATGGCACTATTGGCAGCGGCGAAACTGGCCGTACCACAGCCCACCTGGTAAATGCCCTTGATGACCGGTATAGTGAATTAGAAAGCTATTTTGGCGAAGAAGGTGCTAAAGCCGCAGCCGAAAGTCATACAGCAGCCATTGACCTGATTGAGCAGATTGTAAAAGAAGAAAACATCAATTGCGATTTTATACGCCTGGATGGCTATCTCTTTTTACACCCTACTGATAAACAGAAAACTTTAGATGAAGAACTAAAAGCTACCAATAAAGCAGGCATAGCCACACAAATGGTAGATGCCGCCCCCAGCATTAACCAACAGGGGCCATTTTTAAAATATCCGCAGCAGGCACAGTTTCACCCGATGAAGTATCTGAACGGATTGGCAAAAGCCTTTGTTGAACTGGGTGGAAAAATTTATACGCAAACACGGGTAAAAGATGTAAAAGAAGGAGAACTTACAGCTAATGGACACAAAGTTTCGGCCCAGCACATTGTAGTAGCTACCAACAGCCCGATTAACGACCGCGTGGTAATGCACACCAAGCAATATGCTTACCGCTCTTATGTAATAGGCGCTAAAATACCTGCAAGCAAAATTGAGCCCGCTTTGTGGTGGGACACCGGCGACCAGGATTCGAAGTGGCCCAGCTACCCTTACAATTATGTGCGTACCCAGCCTTACGATGATGAGTACCTGCTGCTGATACATGGTGGTGCCGACCATGAAACCGGGCAGGCCAACCGCGAGGATCTGCCGGAAGAAGACCGCTACCTGCAACTTGAAACGTGGCTGCGCGAACGCTTTCCGCAGGCCGAGGATGTGGTATACCGCTGGTCGGGCCAGGTAATGGAGCCGGTGGATGACCTGGCTTACATCGGCAAAAACCCGGGTGATAAAAATGTATACATTGTAACCGGCGACTCGGGCAATGGAATGACGCATGGCACTATAGCGGGCATTTTAATTCCGGATTTGATTGATGGGAAAGATAACGCCTGGGCTAAATTTTATGATCCAGATCGCATTACGCTTAAATCAGCCCCGCATTATATCAAAGAAATGTTTTTTGTAGGCGGGCAGTACCTCGACTACCTGCTGCCATCAGATGTAAAATCTATCACCCAAATAAGGCCAAACGAAGCCGCCATTGTAGGTAACCTGAAAAAAGTAGCCGTTTACCGCGATTTAGATGGTAATTACCAGGCTTACAATGCTATTTGCCCGCACCTGGGTTGTATTGTACAATGGAACAATGATGAAAAATCATTTGACTGCCCTTGCCACGGCTCACGTTTTACCTGTGAAGGTAAATTGATGAACGGGCCTGCAGTAAGCGATTTAAGTAAAGTAGAGGTGCCCGAAAAATAAACCTGCTGTTTTTACGTTATCAGAAAATATCTCCCGGCAACATGAGGGTTTGCCGGGATTATTTATTTTTGTCAGGTGCATCGTACTTCCGTCTCCGTTTTTATGGTATTGCTGGCCGGCGTTTTAACCACGCTGCTGTTTAACTCCTGCAAAAAAGATAAGCAAGAATCGCTGCGCGATTATTTAAGCACTTACGGCAGCTGGCAACTGGTTTCGCTGCAAAGCACCTCGGTAAAGCGGTTTAATACACCGGTTACTGATACGCTGGTTACCACCTGCGGAACTGACCGGCTTAGCTTTGACTTTGACGGATCGGGCAACGTGATTTGCAGAAATTTTCAATGTCTTAAAAACACCACCAGCGGTAACTGGACACTGAACAAAGATTCATTGATGCTGCATATCAATGTTAAAGTAAAAGACATGATTTCAAAATCTACCACACAAAACAAAGATGTACCCTTTGCCGATGCTTACATTGAAACTCTGGGCCGCAATGCTTTTGTAATTATAGTGGGCGATATTAAACCTTACTACGCTGACGATAAAACGCATGTATCCTATCGTTATAGCTTCATTCACCCCGCAGGCGTTATAACTAAATAAGGTTGTGATAAACTTTTGCTGCTAACGTAAACAAATTACAAGCTTACGCTTCAGTTGGCTACTTGCGTTTACAAAAATTTCAATAATTTTATTTTCCCTGTTGTCATTTCGACCGCAGGGAGAAATCTTCTTCGGGCTGTAAACTTACCGTAGACCGGCTTAGTAAAGAAAATTTCTCCCTGCGTTCGGAAATGACAGGTATGAAGTTTCACAACAAAAAACATCCCCTTTATCATGACCGACAACCTAGCCAATCCTAAAGTTGTTTTCTTTTTTAATAAAGCCGGAAAGTGGCAGGAAGCCGCTATACACTTACGAGATGTATGCCTGAGCACAGGGCTAAATGAAGAATTAAAATGGGGTTGCCCTTGCTACACCTTGCAAAAAAGCAATGTGGTGCTTATTCATGTATTTAAAGAATACTGCGCCCTGCTGTTTTTTAAAGGTGCACTACTGAGCGATGCCGAAGGTATGCTCATACAGCAAACCGAAAATGTGCAATCTTCGCGGCAGATACGGTTTACACATACAGATGAAGTTACCGGCAACGAAGCCAACCTGAAAGCTTATATTTATGAAGCGATAGAAGTGGAAAAAGCCGGGTTAAAAGTAGAGTTGAAAAAGACGGAGCAATTTGCGGTACCCGAAGAATTTCAGCACAAGTTAGATGGCGATAAAATTCTTAAAGCTGCCTTCACTGCATTAATGCCGGGAAGACAGCGAGCTTACCTGCTGCATTTTGCCCAGCCTAAGCAAGCCAAAACCCGTGAGGCCAGAATAGAAAAATGGGCGCCTCATATTTTAAGCGGTAAAGGCATGAATGATTGAAGTAGCATCAGGCATTATATTAAAAAGGCCGGTATGCATATACCGGCCTTTTTTTATTCTTGTGTTGCTGCATTTTCTGCAACAGGTACTTCATCTTCAATAACAACACCCATGGAACAAAACTTATCGATACGCTCGGCTACCAGTTGGTCAATGTTATATTCTTTTAAAGTTTTCAAGTCTTTCAGCAATTGCTTTTTCAGCGTAGCTGCCATAGCTACAGGATCTTGGTGTGCCCCACCCAGTGGTTCTTTAATGATACCGTCTATCAGCCGGTTCTTATACATTTCAGTTGAAGTCAGCTTTAATACTTCAGCAGCCCGCTCCTTGTAATCCCAGCTGCGCCATAAAATAGACGAGCAAGACTCAGGGGAGATTACCGAATACCAGGTATTTTCCAGCATGTATACCCGGTCGCCAATGCCGATACCGATAGCACCACCCGAAGCACCTTCGCCAATAATGATACAGATAACCGGCACCTTCAATACCGACATTTCCAGCAGGTTACGGGCAATAGCTTCACCTTGTCCGCGTTCCTCAGCTTCCAAACCGGGAAAAGCACCGGGGGTATCAATTAAGGTAATGATGGGCTTATTGAACTTTTCGGCCATTTTCATCAGGCGCAAAGCTTTACGATAACCTTCAGGGTTAGCCATACCAAAATTACGATACTGGCGGTCCTTGGTGTTTTTACCTTTTTGCTGACCGATGAACATAGCAGTATGGCCGCCAATGGACCCGAAGCCGCCAATAATGGCTTTATCATCACCTATAGTACGGTCGCCATGCAACTCAATAAAATCGTCGCACATCATTTCAATGTACTCCAGGGTATATGGGCGGTCGGGATGACGAGAGATCTGTACTTTTTGCCAGCCGCTCAGGTTACTGTATACATCCTTTTTCAGCTGCTCAAATTTCTCCTGCATTTCATTCACCGTGGCCGACATGTCGACTTTGGTTTTCTCCTCTGCCTGCTTTACTTTGTCAATCTGCTGCTGCAGTTCGGCCAAAGGTTTTTCAAAATCAAACGTAATCTTCATACACTTAATAACGGGGCGCTAAATTACGTAAATGAAACCGTATATTAATCATTAGGTTTTTGCAGTTGCTCAAACTTTGTATTTTGCCTTGGGGTAAGCACCTTGCCGGTTTGGGCGCAGGCGTTTAATACGGCTGTGCGCATCTCCCCTTCATACAGGCCATAGCGGTTACCATAAAATATCAGTGCACCTTCTTCGGGCTTGCGGGTATCAAATAATTTATTCAGCGTTTTTTCATTGGCCGTTACCGATTGCCTGATTTCAGCCTTCTTTAAATTCAGGGTTTTGATGATGGCCTGTAGTTTAGCCAGTTGTTCCGGCGTTAATTCTAATTGCTTTTGGTAAACCAAAACATCATCAGGCAATGGATAATGGTGCAGGTTGGCTACTTTAGCCATCGTGCGGATGTCCATCCCGGCAGTCATGCCTTTGCCGGCTGCTGAGCTATCAGCAACAGACTGGGCCATCAGGTGATTACTCCATACCACAACGGCTAATACCATAAATGCTCTAACCGTCTGCTTTTTCAGGTTTACTATTAACTCCATCTTTAACTACATACTTTAAAGTTAAACCATTTATACAAATACAAGTTACCAAAGAAAACACATCTACTATGAAAAAGCAACTTTTAGGTATTGCACTGGCATTATCGGTGCTGGGTTCAATGTTTGCCGGCTGTGCAGCGCCACGCCACCCGCACCATCCGGGGCCGCCAAGGTTTGGGCAACACCATTTTCGTAATTTTTAGCACATAAAAAAAGCACCTGCCTTTAAAGGGCAGGTGCTTTACGATTAAATTTATAGTGATATTTAAACTACTCTAACTTTTACCGCGTTCGGGCCTTTTCTGCCCTCTTCAACTTCGTAGCTTACTTTATCGTTTTCACGAACCTGGTCAATTAAACCTGTAGTGTGTACAAACACATCTGCACGGCCATCATTCGGTGTGATAAATCCAAAGCCTTTCTCGGTGTTGAAAAACTTAATTGTTCCTTCTTGTTGCATTATATTATTGTATTAAAGGCTGCAAGGTACACATTTAAATTGGCATCGCTTTACTTTTAGTAAAATACTTTAAACAAGTGTTTAAACAACAGCCGCCTATAAATTTATAACCCAGTAAATACAATAAGGAATGACATTCATCGTTATTGTATTTTACATTAAGCAACTGGTTAAAAAATATCACTGCATATTTTGTGAAATAAATACTTATATTTATACGCTACCTCTACCTGCTTAAGCATTGCTATTTTTTCTGATACAGTGATATTTAAGAGACATTTATAAACCACGTATCAGATGCAAAATATTAGTAATGCCATTTTTAGATTACGTACTGCAGGCACCATCTTACGGATGGAAAGACGAGCAGGGCAAATTGATTAAACCCACCGCAACACAAATTTTTAAAGAATTCTTTTCCCGGCTAAACATCTTTGCCACACGTAAAAACTGGCTTCCGTTTGTGAGCTGGTTAAGAGTGTTGCTGCTGGTTCCATTCCTGCTGCTATTTATCTTCAAGTTCTTTACCATTCCTTTATTGATCGCCGCCTTCTTTTACAGCATGATCGTAATGGGAACACATGGTACCATTTGGCACCACCGGTACTGCACCCATGGCGCCTATACTTTTAAGAACGGCTTTTGGCGTTTTTTCACTCAAAATTTAACCCCTCGCATTATACCTGAGGAAATTTATGTGATCTCGCACCATGTGCACCATTCTAAATCCGATCAACCCGGCGATCCTTATAATGCGCAGGCCGGTTTTTTATACTGCTTTCTGGCCGATGTTAATCACCAGCCTATAGCCAAAAACCTAAGCGAAGGTGATTACAACCGCGTAACATCATTAATGAAGCATACCGGTATCAAAGGCAATACGTATAAGCAATATCAAAAATGGGGCTCGTATGTAAACCCTGCCAATGAAGTACTCAGCTGGATTTTAAGTTGGGGGTTTTGGTATCTGGCCTTTTACCTTATAGGTGGCCATGCGCTGGCTTGTACACTTTTGGGCGCGGCTGGTTTTTGGGCAGTAGGCGTACGCACTTACAATTATGAAGGCCACGCCAAAGGTGAGGACAAACAACGTGCAGGTACAGATTACAGTGATAATGATAAATCTATCAACCAGCTATGGCCTGGTATTGTGGCCGGCGAGTGGCATAATAATCATCACCTGTATCCTAAGAGTGCACGCAGCGGCTTTAAACCCTACCAGGTAGATTCGGCCTGGTACTACATAAAATTCATGAATATAATGGGGGCTGTAAGCAGCTATCGCGATTCAAAGAAAGATTTTTATGAGCGCTACCATAAACCCTATTTGCAAAGCAAAGCTGCCATAGTTCCGGTGCCGTCTGTTAGGGCAGGCAAAATATTAGAAGTTTAATTCACAAAAAAGCTTCAGATTCAGGTCTGAAGCTTTTTTGTTAGCTGGCTATTGCCTTGCATCCGGTTTACCAGAAGACTCAATCACCAAATCTTCGTCACTCAATTTACTTATGGCTACCCGCTGCGAAGTATATATTCCTGAACGGCCACTAAAAAAGTAAGCGGTAAAACAGGCTACTGCATATAGTAAAGCATGCTCGCCGCCAAACAGCTCAATGCCCATTAAGGTACAGGCGAGTGGCGTATTGGTAGCGCCTGCAAACACCGCAATAAAACCCAGGCCTGCAAATAAGCTTACAGGTGCGTCCATTAATCCGGATAAAGTATTACCCAATGTGGCGCCAATGTAAAACAGCGGCGTTACTTCTCCTCCTTTAAAACCTGTGCCTAATGTTAACGCTGTATAAACGGTTTTCCATAACCAACTCCAGGCATCGGCCCCGCCGCTATGAAAAGCCGATGGAATGGTAACTGCGCCGGGGTATTCGGCATCTACACCCAAACTCAAGTAATCGGGCTTACCTAAAATCAGCGTTAATAAAATTATGCTTAAGCCTCCGCAAAGCGGAATCAGCCATCGGCGGTTAAACAAATTTAAACTGATGTTTTTTACCTGATGCACCATTTGGGCAAAAAGTGCGCTAGCCAGGCCGAATATTGCTGAGGCGATAACTACTTTACTCAACAGCAATACATCAAAAGGCAGGTAGGCAGATAAGAAATAAGGCGTTTTGGCTAAGGCATCAATATGATAGGCAGTATGGTGCACGTGCCAAGCCGATACCGTAAAATCGCCTACAATGGCAGCCACAAGCGCAGGCAACATGGCATTGTACTGGATGCGGCCAATACTCAATACCTCAAGCGCAAACACAGCGCCGGTAAGTGGCGTACCGAATACGGCCCCAAAGCCGGCAGCCACCCCGGCGGTCAGCATTAATTGCAAATCAACTGCACCGAGCTTGAACCATTTACCAAACATAGCCGCTACACTGCCGCCAATTTGTACCGCTGTACCCTCGCGCCCCGCAGAACCTCCAAACAAGTGGGTAATTACCGTGGTGACTAAAATAACTGGCCCCATACGCTTGGGTACACCTGCGCCGGGCTGATGTATTTCATTAATAATGAGGTTGTTGCCCTTTTCGGCTGATTTGCCTAAGCCTTGATAAATCATGTGAATCAGTAAACCGGCGAGCGGCAACAAGTATAATAACCAGGGGTGACTAAACCTGTAATGAATAGCCTGGCCGAGCAACCACAAAAATAGCGCTACCATACTACCGATAGCCGCCGCCGCAGGCAATACCAAAATTGTCCATCTTAAAGATTGTATCAGGATGCGTAAAGGCGGCAATGCAGTTAAGCGTTTAAGCATGGGATGAATGTAATAAATAATGGTAAAGTGTATAATAAAACGATGGACCAAATTTCAACAACAGTGCTTTGCAATACAAGCAAACAATGATGTATTTAAATTTGAACTGAAATTGATACTGAGACCTGAACTTAAAAAAGATTTTCACCTGCAAAATATTTCAGGCTGCCTGTATTTACAGGAAGCCGGTTTGCAGGCGTCATCAGCGAAATGCGGTTTGTTGGAAGAGCATCCAACCGGAAGAACACCATTTCCGTGCTGCAAATATATACAACCAAAGTGCGTAAATAGGTTGTTGCGTAAACAAATTATTTACTAAAATCTTAATATTGTTCAATAACATGTGCTTTCAGATGCAGATATTTCAATTCTGATAAAGAACTGAATTGCCCATTGGTGTTGTTTCTGCTTTTG
The DNA here is from genome assembly GCF_054783355.1 of Mucilaginibacter koreensis. NCBI lineage: Bacteria > Pseudomonadati > Bacteroidota > Sphingobacteriia > Sphingobacteriales > Sphingobacteriaceae > Mucilaginibacter > Mucilaginibacter koreensis. The sequence goes on from NZ_BAAGQS010000001.1 coordinate 2,365,509, forward strand.
AATGCTTTTACCGAATTTGATACTTTTAGTTATTGTAATTGTGTTGTGCTTATGAAATCAATCTTTTTGCTGCTCCTCTTTACACTCAACACTTTTACCCTTTGGGCCCAGCAAGATACCTCCGGGCAGGTAGTTGATTCTACTACCAACCAAATAAATTCACAATTGAACCGCATCCGGCAACTTTCGGCGGAACGCTTGGCTGATTCATTGAAAAGAGTAGATCTGGAACAGCAGGTGGCCCGCTTGTCAAATGCAGACAATCTAAAAAAATCTACCCTGCTGAAAGAGTTGAATGGTTTAAAGCAACAGGATTCACTGCGCCTTATCCGCCAGAAACACCAGATAGATTCATTGCGGCGTTTTGTAAAAGGTTACCCTGTGGTGTTTGCCCATCAAACACTGTTTACCTTGTTCGTAAGGCAAGGGAGCTTCACTCCAGCCGAACGTGCCCAGGCTATTGAGCACAGATTGGAGAAACTGGGCGAAACGTATGGCTTTAAAACAGACTCGCTGAAGCTGGTACCTGCAGAGCAAACTACCGATATTGTATATCATGAGCAATTATTATTGTCGGTATCAGAGCAGGATGCCTTGTGGCAAAACAGCAACAGACCTGCGCTGGCGGCTCAATATCGCAATGCCATTGGCAAAGCGGTAGTATTGTACCAGCAAGAGCATAGCTGGCAAACGCTGCTTAAAGAAGGATTGATGGCAGCGCTGGTTATTGCTTCAGTTCTTTTATTTATCTATTGCATTAACCGCTTGTTTTCCTGGCTGCTAATGAAATTCAGAGCTCACCCGGGTAAACACACCAATGGTATATACATCCGTAATTACGAGCTGCTCAATGCCGAGCAGCAATTCAGGATGGTTACCGGGGCATTAAAGCTGATTAAATGGGGGTTAATTTTACTGGCGGTATTCCTGGCTTTACCGGCGCTGTTCAGCATTTTTCCGTTTACCAAAAATATATCAACCACTTTACTGGGTTATGTGATCAATCCTTTACGGGCCGTAGGTTTGGCTATATGGCGTTATGTTCCAAACCTGATTACCATTTTGGTGCTGATTATCATTTTCAGGTATGTGCTGCGTTTTTTCAAGTACATTAAAACTGAAGTTGAACGCGAGCGCCTAAGCATACCCGGCTTTTACCCCGACTGGGCCAACCCTACCTATCAGATTTTAAGGGTACTGATTTTGCTGTTCATGCTGATTATCATTTACCCTTACCTGCCGGGGTCGGAGTCGCCTATATTTAAAGGGGTATCGGTTTTCGCAGGCGTATTGTTCACTTTTGGCTCGGCAGGGGCGCTTGGCAATATTGTGGCGGGGCTGGTGCTTACCTATATGCGTGCTTTTAAAATTGGCGACCGTGTAAAGATAAACGATGTTACGGGCGATATTATTGAGAAAAGCCTGCTGGTTACCCGTGTAAAAACCATCCAGAATGAAATTATTTCTATTCCTAATTCGATGGTGATGGGCAACTACACGGTAAACTACAGCAGCGATGCTTCAGGCAACGGTTTGATTGTAAACACTACAGTAACGATGGGGTATGATACACCATGGCGGCAGGTGCACCAATTACTCATTAAGGCTGCATTGGCCACTCCAATGATTGAACCTATGCCCGAACCTTATGTACTGCAAACCAGTTTGGATGATTATTATGTGAGTTACCGGCTGAATGCTTATACCAAACAGCCCAGCCGGCAGGCGGTCATCTACTCAGCCCTGCATGCTAACATACAAGATAAGTTTTTTGAGGCCGGTGTAGAAATTATGTCGCCGCATTACAGGGCCGTGCGTGATGGCAGCGCATTAGCCGTCCCACCTCCTGATCAGCAAACGAGATCTGCGCCACCCACACAAAACTAAACGGCTACTTTCTTTTTGATAACAAAAAGCCTATCCCTGTTGCCATCAGCGCTACTGCGCCGGTAAATAGCACACGTTGGGTGCCAATCCAAAAATTAGGGTTAGCCGCCCAGGTTGACCCCTCGAAATTACCATGTGCACCATGGTCGCCAGGCAGGGGTTCATATAGATTATCTTTACGGTTAGGGTCGGCCGGTACTTCTGTTTGCTGACCCTCTATACCGGTTTTACCTAAAAAATAATCTAAAAACCACGGAATAAATTTATTACCCAATATGGTTTGCAGCGTAGGGTACCCCACCATAATTTCGCGCTGATGATGAAGTGCATTGGCCACAATGGCGCGCGCAGCAGCTTCGGGCTGGTATACCGCCCCCATAGGTTTAGGCTTGTTGGGCAAATAGCTCTTTACAAAGCCGAACTGTGTGGTATTCATGCCCGGCAGTTGAGCCATACTTAGTTTTACATTACTTTTTTGATGAACCAACTCGGCCCGTAGGGATTCAAAGAAACCCAGTATACCATGCTTGGCCCCGCAATAGGCAGATTGTAGCGGGATGCCACGGTAGGCTAAAGCAGAGCCCACCAAAATAATAGTTCCTTCATCTTTAGGCAGCATTCTTTTAAGGGCTGCTTGGGTGCCGTATACCTGCCCCAGGTAAGTCACCTCGGTTACCCGCCTGAAATCTTTTACATCCAGCTCTTTAAACTCCCCGAACACACTGTTCATGGCGTTGTTTACCCATACATCTATACTGCCAAAATCCGTTTCAATGGCTTGCGCAGCGGCCTCAACAGCATCCGGGTCGGCTACATCGGTAGGATAAGCTTTAGCCTGGCCACCTAAAGCTTCTACTTCTTTAACTGCAGCGTTCAGTCCATCTTCGCCACGAGCAATCAGGGCTACGTTAGCGCCCTGTTTGGCAAACTCCCGTACAATGGCACGGCCCAAACCGGCTGATGCACCTGTAACTACTACTGTTTTATTTTTGAAATTTTGCTCTGCCATAAGTGTATTGTAAAACTTAATCATTAAACAGCCGATGCTTAAATTGTTTAACTTTTGAGCAAAATAAAAGCCCGATAATATTTTACCGGGCTTTACAGATGTAAGTATGCGAATACTTATTCCATTACCAATTCGGCCAAAGCCTCTTTACTGAAACCTTTCAGCTCATCCAAACGGTGCTCCTGTATTTTTTTAACCCAGTTCGGGTCAGATAATAACGGACGGCCTACAGCTACCAAATCAAAATCTCCCCTATCCATACGGCGGGTTAATTCATCCAGTGAGCTGGGCTGAGAACTTTCGCCGGCAAAGGCGCCAAAGAAATCGCCGCTTAAACCTACAGAACCTACGGTGATGGTAGGCGTACCTGTAATCTTTTTAGCCCATCCGGCAAAGTTCAGGTTCGAGCCCTCAAACTCAGGTTCCCAGAAACGGCGCTGCGAGCAATGCAGAATATCTACACCAGCATCTACCAACGGCGTAAGCCAGGCTTCCATTTCCTGCGGGTTAGCAGCCAGTTTGGTATCATAAGCCGAAGGCTTGAACTGTGACAAACGAATAATCAGCGCGAAATCATCGCCCACCTGGCGGCGCACTTCTTTGATGACTTCCACGCCGAAGCGGGTACGCTCGGCCAGTGTTTTACCGCCGTAGCTATCTGTACGCTCATTGGTACCGCTCCAAAAGAACTGGTCAATCAGATAACCATGCGCACCATGCAGTTCTACTGAGTCGAAACCCAATCTCTTGGCATCGGCAGCAGCACGGGCATAAGCGGCTATGGTATCAGCAATGTCAGCATCCGTCATGGTGTTACCGTTATTATTGCCGGGGCGGTTTAAGCCTGATGGTCCTTCGAACGGTTGATTAGGCACCCAACCTGATTGGTGATTATCCATCACACCCATGTGCCAAATTTGTGGGGCCATAGCACCACCGGCTTGGTGTACGCTATCAATTACATTCTTCCAGCCGGCTAAAGACTCCTCGCCATAAAAATGAGGAATATTAGGATCATTAGAGGAGGACACACGCTCGATTACCGTACCTTCTGATAAAATTAACCCCACTTGTCCTTCGGCACGCTTACGATAATAGGCGGCTACATCGGCAGTAGGTACACCATTGGGTGAAAAAGAGCGCGTCATGGGTGCCATCACCAGGCGGTTTTTAATATTTAATGATTTCAGGCTGAATGGCCTGAATAAACTTTCTGTGCTCATGTTAATTTAATTTATGTTTTTGTTATAAAGTAGTTTGAATAATTTCGCTTAACTGCGCAAACGCTTCTTCGTTACGCTGATAGTAAGTCCATTGCCCCTTACGTACTGATTTTACCAGTCCTGCTCTTTGCAGGGTAGACAAATATTCGGATACGGTGGATTGGGTAAGCCCGGCTTTTTGCTGAATCTGGCCCACGCATACGCCGTTATCATACCCATATACCGCCTGTTCAGGAAAGTTTTTCTCCGGTTGTTTTAACCAGTTTAAGATTTGCAACCGGGTTTTGTTAGATAGTGCTTTAAATATCTCTGCCTGATCCATGCCACAAATATATATCGGCTTTTCCCGATATACCTTTTTAAATTCTATTGATGACATCAGGTTGATGGTATTAAGACTAACTGACAATACGCTGATTTTATGCAACGCGCAGAGTAAAATTTGCTTCCATTATAAACTTTCATATATTTGACTACCAAATCTATAGATTATGTATAAATATACTTTAACCTATTGCTCTCCTTATCCCCTAATCATCTGCACTGCCTTCTGCTGTTGTTGCTGTTAATTCGCTTTTCGGCTTTTAATCACATCATTCCTTCATTTTCATTCACTTATTCAAATGCAATTTTTTATTCAATGGCTGCGCTATGCAGCGGCGGTAAGCTTTATTATATTCACTTTCAACTCAAGCCATGCGCAGGAAAGCACATTAATTGTTATTTCCGGCCAGGTAATAGATCAAAACACCCGCGAAACCTTGCCGGGAGTAAGCGTTAGTATTAAAGGTACCGTTGCTGGTACCACTACCAATAACCGGGGCGAGTTTGCCCTTAAAACCCGCCTAAAATTTCCGCTTACATTGGTGTTTACTTACGTAGGCTTTCAACAGCAGGAGTTTGTGATTCAGAACGCCAACTCTAAAGTAAATGTGGAACTGGTCACCCAAACTATGCTGGGCAAAGAGGTGGTTGTTACAGCTTCAAGAGTAGCAGAAAATATTTTGCGCTCGCCGGTAGCTATTGAAAAGTTAGATATCAGGGCTATTAAAGAATCACCGGCTCCCAGCTTTTACGATGCTTTGGAAAATGTAAAAGGGGTACAAATGACCACATCCAGTTTAACCTTTAAAGTACCCAATACACGCGGCTTTAACATTCCCAACAACTTCCGCTTTATGCAACTGGTAGATGGCGTAGATATGCAGGCTGCTACCCTGGGTGTACCATTAGGCAACGCCATTGGCCCCACCGAGCTCGATATTGCCAGCGTAGAAATTACACCGGGTGCCGCATCGGCCTTATATGGAATGAATGCCATTAACGGTATGGCTAATTTACTCACCAAAAGCCCGTTCACTTACCAGGGCTTGAGCCTGTACCAGCGTACCGGCGTCAACCATGTAGATGGTGTTGACCATAGTCCGGCCGTATTAACCGAAACCGCTTTACGGTACGCCAAAGCTTTTAATAACAAGTTTGCCTTTAAAATTAACGGCAGCTATATGCATGGTATCGACTGGATATCGAACACCCGCAAAGATCAGAACCCGAATAATTTGAACAGTGCCAATCCTGGTTTTCCGGCGCTGAACAATGCCAACACCGCTTATGATGGTTGGAACCGTTATGGCGATGATGCTTTAGCCGGCAGTAATTTAGTTTCATTGAGCGGATTAACTATTGATGGTAAAGCCAACCAAACCCTGCGTGTGGCCCGCACCGGTTACTGGGAGAACGAACTGGTAAGTCCGGAAGTATCGAACTTAAAACTGGATGGCTCATTGCACTACCGGGTGAATGATAAAATTGAACTTTCGTACGGTTACCGCTATGGTAAAATGGATGGCGTATTTCAGCGGGGCAACAAAATACGGCTGGATGGCGTAACCGTGCAGAACCACAGCTTTGAAGTAAAAGGCAGCGATTTCAAGGTACTAAGCTATGTATCCATCGAAAACACCGGCGACTCCTATAACGTAAAACCACTGGCTGATAATTTGGACTTGTACAGCGGAGGTTCCAACAATGCCTGGGCCACCAAATACCGTAATGCATTAAATGCTTATGCAACAGCCAATGGTGGCGCGCTCACCTCAACCAACCTGGCGGCTGCCAACAATTATGCCCGCCAAATGGCGGATGCCAGCCGTGTGGTGCCGGGCACTGATGCCTTTAACCAGTTAAAAAATACCATCATTGGTATCAACAATTGGGACATTAAATCAAGCACTATACCCGATGCGCCCGAAACCGGCGGCGCGGCTTTGGTACAAAGCAGCCGCCTATACCATGTTGAGGGCCAATGGGATTTATCGAAGCGGGTAAAAATATTTGATTTACTGATTGGCGGCGATACCCGCATTTACCAGATCATCCCCGACGGTAATAATTTTGTAGACTTCTCGCGCCCTATTGCCGACCGCAACAAACCTTTAGAGGACGGCTCTTTTGGCAAAGATGTATATTACAAAAAGTTCGGTGCCTTCTCTCAGGTGACCAAAACCTTCTTTGATAATACTTTGAAACTGTTTGGCTCTTTGCGCTTTGATTACAACCCGGAATTCAACCCGAAAATAACCCCTCGCTTGGCGGCGGTATATTCACCTGTAGAAAACCAGAATTTTAGAGTTACTTACCAGCAGGGTTACCGTTTTCCATCTATTTTTGAGGCGCTGTCTTACGTAAACAACGGGCGGGTAAAACGTGTAGGTAGTTTATCTTATATCAATGAGGGCTTGGGTTACCTGGAGAACAGCTATACACAAGCCTCTGTAATTCAGTACAACGCTGCGGTAAGTGCAGCAGGTAATACCGATGCTGCCGCTTTGGCTAACCGTAACCTGCTACAGGTAGCTAACCTGCCCCAAGCAAGGCCGGAACACATTACCTCTTACGAAATTGGCTACAAAAGCGTACTGGCCAATAACAAAGTAACAGTAGACATTGATGCTTACACCAATAAATACGATGGCTTTTTGGGTCAGGTGCAGGTATATGTACCCAAAGGCACCACGGTAGGCACCGATGCCGCCGTACTGGCCATGCTCGACCGTAACCGCGATGCCACTACGGCCACCTCTACCACCGCCGCCAGCAACGGGCAGGACCGCTACCGGGTGTATACCAATGCCAAGAATAATTATTACAACTATGGTTCGGCCATCGGTGTTACCTACAATTTCTACAAACGGTACACCATAGCCGGTAATGCCAGCTTTAACAAGCTAAAAAGCAACCATACCGACGACATTTTTGTAACCGGCTTCAATACGCCTGAATGGACGACTAACATCTCATTCGGTAACCGCGAAGTGGTTAAAAATTTAGGCTTTAGTGTAGTGTACCGTTGGCAACAGGCCTTTTTATGGGAAAGCCCATTGGTAACTGGCGAGGTACCGGCCATTACCACTTTTGATGCGCAGGTGACCTTAAAAGTACCGGCCTACAAAGCCAACTTAAAGCTGGGCGCTTCAGATCTATTTAACAAACGCTATATCCAATACGCCGGCGGCCCTACCATTGGCGGCTTGTATTATCTGGCAGTAACTTTTGATGGATTGTTGAATTAGAAGCCCCCTAACCCCCTGAAGGGGGAACTTTTATTTTCCTGCTGCATTCAAATTTTGTCATTGCGAGCGGCAGCGTGGCAATCGCTTGCTGTACAGAGGCGCAGATGCCTACGTGCGATTGCCACGCTACCGCTCGCAATGACAAGGCGATTCAAAAGCAAAAGGGTGAAAATAATTTTCACCCTTTTGCTTTTATGTTTATAAAACTTTAGCTTGTTAAGTACTTTCCCTTCCGGGAAAATTTGGAAGGCCATCACTCTACATTAGCCCTTAACATCAATGCCCCTACTGTTACGTTAGTACGGCTATCAATGAGAATAGCGCCGCCGTTGGCTTTGTTGTTTTGATAAAGGTCAAAGGCCAGCGGTTCGGCTGTTTTAATAACGATGCGACCGATATCGTTGAGTTTGAAGTCTTCATCGTATACCTTATCCAGCGTGTTAATGTTCACTTTGTACAATATTTCCTGCACACGGCAGCGGGTAAGCTTGCTGTTGTGTTGGATGAAATAGGTATGCGAGCTGTCCAGCGCGCGGGTATCCATCCAGCATAAATCGGCCTCAACCAACTGCGATACTTCGGGTCGTGCTGAAGCGTTCACCAACACATCGCCGCGACTAATGTCGATGTTATCTTTCAAATGCAAAGTAACCGACATACCGGCAACAGCTTCCTCGAAATCTTTATCTAATAATTCGATTTTGGTAATGGTAGAGCTAAAGCCCGACGGCAGTACCGTTACTGTGTCATTCACCTTAAATGCGCCACTCAATACCCGGCCGGCATAACCGCGATAATCGTGTAACTCGTCAGTTTGCGGGCGTACCACCCATTGTACCGGGAAGCGGGCATGGGCAGTACTGTCATCTACCGTTACTTGTACAGTTTCCAGATGATTGAGCAAGCTTTTACCATTGTACCAATCCATCTGTGTAGAAGAATTCACAATATTATCGCCTTTTAAAGCACTCACCGGGATATAACTTACCTGTTGCAGTTTCACCTTGGCGGCTAAAGCTTTATAATCGGCCACAATTTGGTTAAATAGTTCTTCACTGTAGTCCACCATATCCATTTTATTTACACAGACCACTACCTGCGGTAAACCGAGCAGTGATACCAAAAAAGAGTGCCGGATGGTTTGCTCTACCACGCCCTTGCGGGCATCAATCATGATAATAGCCAGGTTGGCGTTTGATGCACCCGTCACCATGTTGCGGGTATACTGAATATGGCCTGGCGCATCGGCAATAATGAACTTACGCTTATCGGTTTGGAAGTATTTATAAGCCACATCAATGGTGATACCCTGCTCGCGCTCAGCTTTCAATCCGTCGGTCAGGATGGCCAGGTCAATGGTGCCGTCGTCATTTTTACGGTTAGAGCGGTGCAGGGCTTCCAGTTGATCGGCCAGAATAGCGTCACTATCATATAACAAGCGGCCAATCAGGGTACTTTTGCCATCGTCTACACTGCCGGCAGTAATAAATTTGAGTATTTCCATCTTAAAAATAACCTCCTTTCTTGCGGTCTTCCATGGCCGCTTCCGATACCTTGTCGTCCATACGGGCACCACGTTCACTTATTTTGGAGGTGCTGATTTCGTTTATAATATCATCAATTAAAAAAGCTTCAGATTCTACCGCAGCGGTACAGGTCATATCTCCTACCGTACGAAAACGTACCGTTTTCGGCACAATCACATCTTCCTCATCCATATTCAGGTACTCGGCAGCGGCCATCAACTGGCCATTGCGGGTAATGCAATCGCGCTGGTGGGCGAAGTAGATGGTAGGTAGGGGGATGTTTTCGCGACGGATATAATTCCATACATCCAATTCCGTCCAGTTGCTGATGGGGAATACCCTTACGTTTTCGCCCTTGTGAATTTTACCATTGTAAATATTCCACAGCTCAGGGCGCTGGCGCTTAGGGTCCCACTGGCCAAATTCATCACGAACGGAAAAAATTCGTTCTTTGGCGCGTGCCTTTTCCTCATCGCGGCGGGCGCCGCCAATACAAGCATCAAACTGGTAATGGGCAATGGTATCCAGCAAGGTTACGGTTTGCAAGGCGTTACGGCTGGCATTTTTACCTCTTTGCTCTACTACGCGGCCTTGGTCGATTGAATCCTGCACATGGCCCACGATTAGCTTTTCACCCAAGCGGGCCACCATTTCGTCACGGTACTGTATGGTTTCCGGAAAATTATGCCCGGTATCAATATGCACCAGCGGAAACGGGAACTTACCGGGGCGAAATGCCTTCTCGGCCAAACGCACCAGCGTAATGGAATCCTTACCGCCCGAAAACAGCAGGGCGGGGCGCTCAAACTGCCCGGCTACCTCACGCAAAATATGAATAGCTTCTGCCTCAAGCTCATCTAAATAATCTAAAGATCGTGTACTCATTTTTCTGTAATAATCTCCTGTGCCGAATGCAAACCACACTCTTTTTTCGACTGGTCTTCCCACCACCACCGGCCGGCCCTGAAATCTTCGCCCGGCTGAACGGCACGGGTGCAGGGCTGACAGCCAATGCTGGGAAAACCCCGGTCATGCAAAACATTATAAGGTATCTGGTTAGTTTTAATGTACGCTTTCACCTCATCCAGCGTCCAGTTAAATATGGGATGAAATTTAACCAACTGGTTGCCCTCGTCCCATTCCACATTTTCCATATCCTCACGGTTGGGTGATTGCTCGGCTCGAATGCCTGTTATCCAACATTTATTGCCAGCCAGAGCCCGCTTCAAAGGTTCAATTTTACGTATGCCGCAGCATTCCTTCCGGTTCTCCACCGAATCGTAAAAGCTGCTGGGTCCTTTGGCAGTCACCATTTGCTGCAACGCTTCGTGCTGCGGGTAGTAGGCATGTATGGGTTGGCCGTATTTTTCCATAGTGCGGTTCCAAACATAATAAGTTTCAGGGAACAGCCTGCCGGTTTCTAAAGTAAATACTTTAATGGGCAGGTTATTGCTGAATATCATGTGGGTAATTACTTGGTCTTCCCAGCCAAAACTGGTGGAAAATACAACCTCGCCCGGGAATGTATCGGCCAGCCGGGCTAGCGCCTGTTCGGGCGTTTTGCCCGTGGTGTGTTGTTTTAATTCTTCGGTCAGCCTGTTCATGTACTATATCAGTTTAGCCACAAAGGCATAAATACTTTTTAAACTTACTAATATCACAATGATGCCTACGGCAATCATAATCACTTTGGCCGATATTCGGTTTGAAATACGCGCTGCAATAGGCGAGGCCAGCGCACTGCCAATAATAAGCCCGGCAACGGCATCCCATCGGGCACCGTTAAGCATGGCAATGAAAGTGAGCGAGCCCATCATGGCAATAAAAAACCGGGTCAGCTTTACGGTACCTAATGAAAACCGCGGATGCCGGCCACCGGCAATCAGGGTGGATAGCACGATAGAACCCCAGCCACCGCCGCCTACTGCATCAATAAAACCGCCGCCTAAGCCCAGCAGCGAGATCCGTTTAATTTTATCGGCAGACTTTTTCCGTTTTATATTCGCAGCCTTGTTTAAAATCACGAAGCCTAAAACTAAGGTGTATATAGATACCAGTGGTTTGGTATAGTGGGCATAATGTTCTAACGAGGACAGCAGGTAAGCACCGGTAACAGCACCGGCAATACCAGGCAGCAATAGTAACCTGAACAACTTCCAGTTGATGTTACCCATGCGGTAGTGCATCCAGCCGGCAATGCCGTTGCTCATAATTTCGGATAAGTGCACACCCATACTTGCCGAGGCCGGTGGGATGCCCATAGACAGTGAAAAAGTAGTAGAAGTTACCCCGTACGACATACCAATGGCCCCGTCAATCATGGCAAACACAAAACCTGCACCCAAGAAGTAATAGAAGGCAGGTTGTATATTTTGCACATAATTTTTAAAAGCCGGCTCGTTCATCCATAAAGCCGTAATTCCAACAACTAACGAAAAGATGATGGTGAGCCAGATGAGCCATTTAAAATTAGGCTTTTGCACCGGCTTATTGCTTACCAGCACCGCAGTTGCTTTATTGAGCGCTTTTACCTTGCCTGCAAAATCACCGCTCAGTGTATTACGCAATGCGCTCATTTGTTGCAGGGTCTGGTTAAGTTCGTTAGGTAGTGCCGTGTTAAGCACTTCTTTTAAACGCTTGGCTACGGTGGGTGATTTGCCGTTCGTAGAGATCGCTATTTTTAAATCGCCTTTTTTAACAATGGAGCCTAAATAAAAATCGCATAAATCTGGCTTATCGGCTACGTTTACCAGCAGCTTACGCTCGTGTGCCGCAGCGCGGATGTACTGGTTCAGGTCATTATCAGCCGTGGCGGCAATAACCATATCCGCCTGATTCAAATCGTCTTCGGCAAACGCTTTTTGTATAACTCTCACCTGCGGATAAGCAGCAATAAATTCATTTACCTCGGGCAATATGGTTTTAGCAATGATTGTGACACGCGCCAGCGGACTGTTGTTCAAAACAGCCGTCAGCTTCTCCAGTCCTACAGGGCCGGCACCAATCAGCACGGTATGCAGCTCGTTCAGTTTTAGAAAAACCGGAAAGAGCTGATTACCGCCAACAGTGGCTGCATCACTATCAGCAGCTAAAATTTTACTGCCCGGCGCTGAACTCATAAAATTCGCGAATGGGTTGAAACTTAGGGTGCAGGGAAACCACTTCGCCGAATACCATCAGGGCAGGCGCTTTAATTTTATGATCCTGCGCTACCTCGGCAATGGTATCTACTATACCTATGGCTACTTTCTCTTCAGCGGTAGAACCACTCTGAATCAGTGCCACCGGCAACTTGCCTTTTCCTTGTTGCTTGAATACTTCGGCAATTTCGGCCAGTTTATTGATGCCCATCAGTACCACTACTGTAGCTTTGGTTTTGGCGGCTTCGTACAAATCGGCCGAAATCTGTCCGCTGGCTGTGGTACCGGTTACCACCCAAAAGCTCTCGCTCATGCCCCGGTGAGTTACCGGTATTTGCTGCAGGCCGGGTACTGCAATAGAGCTTGATATGCCCGGAATTACTTTAGCCGGAATGCTGTAGGAGGCAGCAAAATCAAGCTCCTCGTACCCACGGCCAAACACAAAGGGGTCGCCACCTTTCAAGCGTACCACATGGCCATAATTAATCGCGTAATCAATCATCAGCTTATTCACAGCATCCTGCGAGTAAGAATGATCACCGCTGCGCTTGCCTACATATACTTTTACGGCATGAGCGGGCGCAAAATCCAGCAATTCTTCATTTACCAGTGCATCGTACAATACCACATCGGCCGTTTGCAGGGCTTTAATACCTTTTACGGTAATCAATTCCGCATCGCCGGGACCGGCACCTACCAGAGTAATGTGCGGTTCTTTAATTTGAGTTTGAGTTGTGGTGGTTAGTTTCATACGTGTAATTCCTCCCGTTTGGCTTTCATTTCGTTTAAAAATTCATTGGCCTGCTGCAGGTAAGTAGCTGCAAAGGCTTCTGAGGGTTCATTTTGGTTAATTTGCAGCACCAGCTCGTTAAAACTGGTAGGCAGGCTGATCAGGCCGGTATCTATAAACTGGGCATCAAATTCTTTAATTACGCCGGTTTGGGTGCTGCTGTTTACGCCTTTGTCCAGCAGCAATGCTTTAGCCGAACTGACCAGCGTATTGTAGCTATGGTAAATGGCATCCGCCCAGCGGCTCTCGGCAAAGGCAGCTTTGGCCCAGCCTAATTTTTCTTCGGCCTCAAACAATAGTGTAGCAACCAGATCAATCATTACCCCGGCACATTCGCCTACACCTATAGCGGTGGCAAAGGTTTCTTCGTGGCCCCAATCTACAAATTCATCTTCGGTGAGGTTGGTTAAATCGGCCAGGGGTTTCAATAGTTGATAGAAATAATCTTTGCCTTTACTGTCGTAATAATTATGAAAAGTTTCGCCGCCTATGGCATTGGCCTGGTAATCATCCAGCACATAACGCAATACATGGGTAGCACGCTTTGCCGGCACTTTAATTACTTTATCGGCCGCACGGCCTATGCCGTTACCTACTGTACCACCACCTAACAGCACTTGTACTGACGGCAGCACCCGACGGTCGGCCTTCAACGAGCTGCCATGGAAACCGATATGCGCCAACCCGTGCTGACCGCAGGAGTTCATGCAGCCGCTGATTTTAATTTTGATATCGCGGTTATATACCAGTTGCTCGTATTCAGTAAAAATCAATTCCTCCAGCACACGCGAAAGGGTCATGCTGTTGGAAATCCCTAAATTACAGGTGTCGGTACCCGGACAAGTGGTCACATCGGCAATACTGTCAAAACCCGGGTCGGCCAAACCCGCAGCCGTTAAAGCTTCGAATAAAGCAGGCAAAGCTTCTGCACGTACATATTTTAATAAAAGCCCCTGATTTTGGGTGATGCGGATTTCATCGGCCACTAAATCTTTAATACCTTCAATGAGCTGACGGGCCTGTGGCGTATGGATATCGCCCATGGTGACCTTAATGTATACGCCATAAAAACCCTCTTGCTTTTGCTCAAATACATTGGTAGCGCGCCAGATGTCGTATTTCAACTGGTTGCTGATGGTTACTTCCGGGTAAGCAGTTGCCTGAGGAATTACCGGTTCACTCAACGCTTCGCGGTTAATTTTGAAAACTTTTACCTTGTTTGCCGTCTTTTCAATTTCGGCTAAACGTAATAATTCATCCAGCCCGATTTTTTGCACCAGAAACTTCATGCGGGCTTTGTTACGGTTATTGCGCTCCCCATAACGGTCAAATACCCGGATGATGGATTCAATAAAAGGAATCAGTTCGTCTTCGGGTAAAAACTCGTGTACCGGCGCAGCCATGGCGGGCTGTGCGCCTAAGCCGCCGCCTAATAGTACCTTGAACCCGCGCTCCTCGCCGTTGCGCAGTTTGGGGATAAAACCCAAGTCATGTATATAACTGAACGCCGTATCGGCATCACTGGAGGAAAAAGATATTTTAAATTTCCGCCCCATCTCTTGGCATATGGGGTTGCGCAGAAAGTATTGAAACACGGCCTGTGCATAAGGCGATACATCAAAAGGCTCCAGCGGGTCAATTCCTGCCGTGGGCGATGAGGTCACATTACGTACGGTATTACCGCAAGCTTCCCGCAGCGTAATATCGTCCTGCTCCAGTTCGGCCCAAAGTTGTGGGGTACGGTCGAGGCTTACATAATGAATCTGTATATCCTGGCGGGTGGTGAGGTGCAGGTTGCCGCTGCCATACTCATCGGCAATATAAGCAATGCGTAACAACTGCTTGAAAGTCACCTTGCCAAAAGGCAGCTTAATGCGTACCATTTGCACGCCGGGTTGCCGCTGCCCGTACACCCCACGGGCCAGGCGCAGGCTCCTGAATTTTTCCTCATGTATTTTACCTTCTCGAAACAGCTGGATCTTTCTTTCCAGATCAACAATATCCTGCTCTACTATCGGGTTCTCCAGCTCGGTTCTGAAACTTTGCATGTGTTGTAATTACCAATATGAATAAAAATGCCTCTTCATCCTGTACGGCTAAAGAGGCATAGTTCTAGTTTAGTTAGTTTAAAATACTATCCTGCCGCAGCCATTAAATGTCAGGGCACATACAACAAAATATAGTTCCTATTACTGTCATAGCTGAATGTATAATCACAAATATAGATATACTATACAGAAATAGTAGACTTTTTTGAAAAAAGTTTTTTGATGACGCTGGATTAACAAATAGATGGGGCGATTTTCAATTTTTAATGTCATGCTGAACTTGTTTCAGCACCTCATTTGTTAAGTCTGCGCATTATCTGTCGCTTTGCTTGTCCTGTGGGGTGCTGAAACAAGTTCAGCATGACATTTGGATTCATAATATTGCTATTTGAAGAAGATTTCTCCCTACGACCAAAGGCAAAGCAGTTCATAAAGAAAGCATACACAAACTACAAAACATTCCTTACTTTGCCTGTTCAAATCTGCGCTATGAAATTAATACGCTATGGTGCCTTCGGCCAAGAAAAAACAGGCATTGTACTCAACGATGCCTACTATGATACTTCGGCCTTTGGCGAAGATTATAATGAGCACTTTTTCGAAACGGATGGGTTAAAGCGCCTGACCGAACTTGTGGAAAGCAATAAAAACCAATTACCTCTGGTAGCAGCAGGAGAACGGATTGGCGCTCCTATAGCACGGCCGTCCAAAATAGTATGCATCGGCCTTAATTATAAAGACCATGCGGAGGAAACCGGCTCGCCGCTGCCAAAAGAGCCGATTATCTTTTTTAAATCTACTACTGCGCTGGTTGGTCCTTTTGATGATATCATTATCCCCAAAAATTCAGTAAAAACAGATTGGGAAGCAGAGTTGGCTATTGTTATCGGTAAAAGGGCAAGTTATATAGATGAAGCAAATGCGCTCAATTATGTAGCCGGATATTGTTTATTGAATGATGTATCAGAGCGGGAGTTTCAGATGGAGCGCAATGGCACCTGGGATAAAGGTAAGGGCTGCGATACTTTTGCCCCCGCCGGCCCATACCTGGTTACGCCTGATGAAATTGAAGATGTACACCAGTTGGGCATCTGGCTTAAGGTAAACGGCCAAACAATGCAGAATGGCAGCACCTCAAACCTCATCTTCAATGTACCTTACCTGGTATCGTACATTAGTCAATTTATGACACTGCTGCCCGGTGATATCATTTCTACCGGTACCCCTGCCGGCGTAGGCCTGGGCATGAAACCACCTGTGTTTCTAAAACCCGGCGATGTAATAGAATTGGGTGCCGACGGCCTGGGCACTGCTAAACAAAAAGTAAAAGCTTACCAGCCATAAAACGAAAAAGCGCGCCGGCTTTAACCGGTGCGCTTTTAATATATAATAGAGTTAGTATAGGGCTTAGTTTACTTTGGCAAATTCGCCTGAAGCTTTGAAAGTAACTTCGTCGCTCAGCATAGGTGAACCATATTTGCTGCCGAATTTAAAATCAGAACGTTTGATGGTACCGGTTACGGTAAAACCAGCATCAGGCGCTTTGCTCATAGGGTTAGTGATAGTACCACGGTAAATCATATCAAATACTACCGGTTTGGTTACACCACCTAAGGTCATGTTACCGCCTAATTTATAGTGGTTTTTGCCGGCAGGCTTAATTGAAGTGCTTTTGAAAGTAACGTTAGGATTTTTAGCTACGTTAAAAAAGTCTTCGCCTTTCAGGTGGCCATCGCGCTGATCGTTGTCAGTACTTACTGAATTGGCATTGGCAGTGAACTCAACTTTAGCATCGCTGAAATCAGGCTTTGCAGCTACAATAGTAGCGTCGAAATCTTTAAACGAACCGTCAACATCAGATACCGCTAAGTGGGTAATAGTGAAAGTGATGTGTGAGTGTGCTTTGTCAACCTTCCAGGTTTGTGCAAATACAGCAGTGTTTAAAGCAACTGCAGCGATAAGGGTTAAAATCTTTTTCATTATGTGTTTTGTTTGAGTTTAATAACAGTGCAAATATAGAGGCTTATTTTAATTTAAATGTTTAAACACATACTTTTTGTGTCTGCAAATTGTAAAGAAGATATTCACCTCATTTCCATGTCCAACATTCACCTGTTGGAGTATACCGCTTGCATTTGGTTTAATTAGCTTTTACTATCCCTAATGCTTTTCTTACGGCCGGTGCCACATGGGTGCCCAGCAACTCAATAGTTTTTAGCATGTCTTTATGTGGTGTATGCCCTGTTACCAATTGCGCCAGAAAACGGGTATTGCCAAATAGCTCATGCTGGCCTAATATTTTATCAATAGCCTGCTGCACATTGCCTACCACCAACGGCCCATCGTTACGCAGGTATTCAAACTGTGCTTTCGACATCGGCGACCAGCCTCTATCGCGCCCCACCCGGTTCATCAGCGCCTCATATGAAGGGTAAAAAGCATCAACCGCCTGTTGATCGCTTTCACCCACAAAAAACTGTGAGCTGATGCCTAATTGCAGTTTACTTACATCATGCCCTGCCTTCTCAGCTGATTCGCGGTACAACTCCACAAAAGGCAAAAAATGCTTAGGAGCGCTGCCTAAAATGGCAATCATCATGGGCAGGTTCAGTTGCCCGGCCCGCACCGCAGATGCCGGCGTACCACCCACACCCAGCCATACCGGGATAGCCGGCTGCAACGGGCGCGGATACACGCCCTGATTGGTAAGCGGTGCCCGGTGCTTACCGCGCCAGGTAACTACAGTTTGTTTATTGAGCTGTAAGAACAAGTTCAGCTTTTCAGTGAAAAGCTCATCATAGTTGTTTAAATCATACCCAAACAGCGGATAAGATTCGATAAAGGAACCCCGACCTGCAATAATTTCGGCACGGCCTCCCGAAATTAAATCTACCGTAGCAAGGTTTTGAAAGGTACGTACCGGGTCGGCCGAACTTAGTACAATTACAGAACTTGACAGCTTGATTTGTTTGGTAACTGATGCTGCGGCTGCCATCATAATTTCGGGTGCCGAGATCACAAAATCGGGGCGGTGGTGTTCGCCAAAGGCATATACATCTAAGCCTACCTCGTCGGCCAGTTTAACTTCTTCCAGCAGTTGCTGCACGCGCTGGTGTGCATGCGTGGCATTGCCAGCCTTGCTATCCGGCTGTACTTCGCCGAAGGTGCTTATTCCTATTTCCATGGGTTGATGTTTTATAAGGGTAAAAGTATAAACTCAATTGCCATTTAAAAAATCAATCCATCATCAGCTTAATATATACCTTAACTTTGTTAATTGTAAATAGATGAGCCAGCTATTAGAATTTATACCCAGCAAAAGTTTTACTACCGGCACCCGCCGGTGGATATTGTATGCTTTTTTGCTTGCACTGGCTTATGCACTTGTGCGCTTCTATGCCCCCGAATTTAAGATTCTGGTTTTGATTGCGGCCATAGTATTGCTCATTAGTGCCTGGCTGGCAAAAGACCCGGTAAGCGTACATATTGATATTGAACGCCACTGGTTATACTATACTTATACTAACGGCTTTAACCGAAAACATACCACTACAGTGGATTTAACTACCGCGGGCGGGCGCTATGAATATGAAAATACCCGCAACCACCATGGCTGGTACCTGCTGCTATTTAGTGGCGGTTACTTTAAAAACAGGGTACTATTACTGCAAAAGTTTCAAGGGGGATTTACTAAGCAGCAGTTAGATGAAATAGCGGCCTGGGTGCGCCGGTGCAAGCAGGGTTAAATTCTCCGCTTCAGCGTAATAATTACATTTTCATACTTATGCTGATTTTGAACTTCCAGTAACAGATTGCGCCCATCACGTGAGCGAAAGAGCTGGTCAATCTCCTCTAAGCTCATTTTGGCTACAGGTTTAAAGTTGATGGCGGTTAGCTCGTCACCGCTACGCAAATTGGCCAGTTCGGCCGGCGAACCAGGCTCTACCCGGCTAATGATGATATGTTTTAGATCATCGCCTGCGGCATAATATTCCAGGCCGGTCATATCATGTTCAAATGGTTCTTTAAAACTACCGCTACGGTCTTTGAAATATACTTTTTCGTTCGTGTAATCAAATATTACAGTAAACTTCTTTAAAATGTTCATACCGATATTGCCATCAAAATCGGTTTCAGTGAAAGAGTAAAGTGCAGTATCCGGAATAGACGACAATACTGATTTCAAGCGGTATTTACCTAAGTTGAGTTCATCTACCCTTCCTATCCGCCCCTCGATGATACCGGTTAGTCCTACGCCTAAATTGGCAGGTATAGTTTGGTTAAAAGGCCAGATACGCTTTTTCATTCCGTTGAATATTAACGCCTGCCCCGATCCTAAGTCGGCAATGAGCTTACAATAGCGGGTAGAACCATCGTTAAAATGGATGGGAACATTAAGATAAGGTTTGTTTCGTTCAATGGTAATGGGCATCACCGTGTATTTTTTGAGCTTTTTTAAACGCCCGGGGTCACATGCGGTGATGGTACTGTCAGAAAAATCGATTTTTACGGCCAAGCGTGTAAAAAACTCGTACCCCAGCAAGCCATGAATGGGCATACCAGTATAATTAGACAAACCAAAATGATCTTCGGTAAATACGGCAGCCCCTACCCCATGCGCTGTAAATCCGGGTATATCCACATCAAGCGAAGGTATCACCTTGGCTTCATACAAATCCTTACCATCGACCCCAACAAGCTTCATGGTACGATATAATTGGGGCTGGAGATTTTGAAAAAGAGAAGGGTCGGTGATTACCATCAGGCCCACACCGGTATCTAATATAAAATTGTAAGGCCCGGTTTGGTTGATCCGCAGGCGGATAACCACCAAATTGCGCACTATTTTAAAATGCAGCACACTTTTTTTGCGGTAAGGTTCCACATCAAAATACTGCGCCTTAGCACTCCACATCGGCATTGATACCCAACACAGGGCTATCCATGCAATTATACGCAAGCATCGCACCCACATATCCTCAAAAATTAAACTATCTGTTAAAAATAGACAATGCCTTTATTCAGGCCTGCGCTGCAGGCAGCGCTTATACAATTGGTTTGTAATAATAAAGTTACGTTATATATTTATAATTCAAAGGCTTACCCTAATAAATTATTTGCATTCACCGTGTGTTAATTGCCCCATCTGCTTATGGTAAACTTTACACCGCGGTAACACATTTACCATTTATTGCTGTTAATTTGGCAACCGTAAAATACAGGTCAACCATCTGCAAATGAAAATCGGAATTGTTTGTTACCCAACCTTTGGCGGCAGCGGGGTGGTAGCTACTGAACTGGGCAAGGCTTTAGCCGCCCGAGGCCACCAGGTCCATTTTGTTACCTATAACCAGCCCGTCAGGCTCGACTTCTTTTCCGAGAACCTGTTTTACCACGAAGTTGCCGTAAGCAAATATCCTTTATTTGAATATCCGCCTTACGAACTGGCCTTGGCCAGCCGCCTGGTGGATGTGGTGCGTTTTGAAAAACTGGATGTTTTGCACGTACATTATGCCATCCCCCATGCTTCGGCTGCATTTATGGCCAAGCAGATACTGGCCACCTACGGCATTCATATCCCGGTAATTACCACTTTGCACGGTACCGATATTACCCTGGTAGGTAAAGACCGTACGTACCAGCCGGTGGTTACCTTTTCCATTAACCAGAGCGATGGTGTTACCTCGGTATCTGAGCATTTAAAGCAGGATACTTACCGCTTTTTCCCGGAGGTTACCAAAGATATTAAGGTGATACCGAACTTTATTGACTTGGAACGCTTTAACCACAAGCCCAAAAGCCATTTCAAAAAAGCAATTGCGCCCGAAGGCGAAAAGATACTGGTGCATGCTTCCAACTTCAGACGGGTAAAGCGCGTGAACGATGTGGTACGCATTTTTGCCGAAGTAAACAAGCAGATACCTTCCAAACTATTAATGGTGGGCGACGGGCAGGACCGCGCCGAGGCCGAGCAGTTAGCGCGCGACCTGGATGTAAAGCAAAATGTACGCTTTTTGGGCAAGCAGGATGCGGTGGAAGAAATACTGTCGGTATCTGATTTGTTTTTGATGCCTTCGCAATCCGAAAGCTTTGGTTTGGCTGCTTTAGAAGCTATGGCCTGCCAGGTACCGGTCATCAGTTCTAACACCGGCGGCTTACCCGAACTAAATGTAGACGGCGTAACCGGATTTTTGAAAGATGTAGGCGATGTAGACGGAATGGCACAAAAAGCTATTTATATGCTGGAAGACGAAGAACGCCTGAACCAGTTTAAGGCAAACGCTCTGGCGCATGCCCAAACCTTTACGCTGGCCAACATTATGCCCATTTACGAAAGCTTTTACCAGGAAACTATAGATAACAGCAAACGGGTTTTGGTATAATTATACCGCTTCACTTATAGTATTATTACAATAATGGCAAGGTTTATGCTTGGTTGGTGGTGAACTTATATCTATCAACTATGAAAAAGTTACTTTCCATTTTAATAGCGGTAAGCGCTATCACTTTATTATTTGCTTCATGCTCGGGCCCCAAAAATACCGCAGGCGGCGACGTAGCCTCGAGAAGTAAATTCACCGGTAACTGGACCATTACCAATGTTACTTACGACGGTTTGGTTGAAAATGCAGTACAATCGGTATTTGACCAGGCCCCTCCACGTGCTTTTGTAGGCAGTACCTGGCAACTCACTAACAGTGGCAACGGTTTATACACCTTAACCAACGGTACTTCGCAAACCATCTACTGGTCGGTAAACAACAATGACCCACGCGGGCAGCTGTTCCAGTTTAAAAAGATTTATCAGGGCGATAAAGCTAAAAATGTAGAAACTGGCTACCAATTGATCGTCTCCGGCAATGATGGTTCAACCATGACCCTGAGAACCCCCATCAGCATTGGCAGCAGCACCGGCTATGTGGTGTATACGTTTAGAAAATCATAATTGATTTATTGACAAAAAGAGAAAGGACAAAAGATAAAGGAGTTACATCCTCAATCTTTTGTCCTTTCTCTTTTTTTGTCCTCCGTCAGTAGCCTATCTTGATTCTTGGCTCTTACTTTACTATTTCGAAAACTACCCTTACGCTGTAAGTCAGTTTCACATTTTTAAAGCTGACATCGCTTTCAGGCATCGAGGCGTCAGCAACTTTCTCCATCCGGGCCATATACATTACCGGGCGTGGAGAAGGCAGGTTAATATCATCGTTCTCTACAATACTGATGGGGCGGCCCAGTTTTTCACCAATACCGGTCAGCATATCACCTGCTTTTTCGCGGGCATTTAACAAAGCTTTTACCCGCATCTGCTTACGCAAATCATTCAGTTTAGAATAATCATAACCTTCCACGTTGGTAGACTGAATACCTTTAGGATCCACTGCGGCCATGATCTGATCTAAACGGTTTAAATCGTGCAATTTCAGGCGGTATTGCTTAGAAGCCAGAAAATCAGGGTTCTTCTTTTTCTCAGTAGTATAATTGTAAGAAGATACGTTGCTGATGGTAAAATCCGCTTTAACTACTCCGGCTGCGGTTACTGCTTTTTCCAGCTGATTTTCCAGGCGGTCAATCGTCACTTTATTTTTCCCGTCCATGTATTCTCTCAATGATACAGACACATAAATAATGTCGGGGGTAATTTCCTGTTCGGCACTACCCGAAACTTCAATGCGGTTACGCAGGTCAACTGCTTGTGAAAATCCGGCTAAGGTTGAGCATAATAGACCGGCTAATAAGAATAACTTTTTCATATTTCAATTTTAAGATATGACTATAAGACGTACTGAGCGTCTAATTTGCAACACGAATGTTACAAAAAATCAGACATTATGTTTCAGCAATCAACCTTAAATGCAGTTAAAACGCAGGTATTCAGTTGAGTTATTACACGGGCTTTATTACATTTGAAAACAAAGCATTGCTAAATTTAACATGAATCATAAACCACTTTATGCGTTAATGGCTGCAGGTTTGGGCCTGTTAGCTGCCTGTAACCAGCAGGAGAATACCAAACTCAACTACGCCATTAAACCCGAAGACATTAAAGCCCATATTGCAGTACTGGCCGATGATTCGCTGATGGGCCGCAAGCCCTTTACCGCCGGCGAAACCAAAACCATTAACTACATTGCCGGCCAGTATAAAAAGCTCGGACTGCAACCGGGTAACGGCAGCAGCTATTTTCAGGATGTGCCGATGGTAGAAGTCACCAGCAAACCCGCCGGCGATATGCAGATTGGAGGCAAGGTCAACCTTTCGCTTAAATCGTTAACCGACTTTGTGGCCACCACCCGCCAGGAAGTGCCTACGGTAGAAGTAAAAAACTCTCCCCTGGTGTTTGCCGGCTATGGCATTGTAGCCCCTGAATTTGGTTGGAATGACTATAAAGGCCTTGATGTGAAAGGCAAAACTGTAGTGGTATTGGTAAACGATCCTGGCTTTAAAGCCAAAGATAAAAAGCTGTTCCACGGCGATACGATGACTTATTATGGTCGTTGGACTTACAAATACGAAGAAGCTGCCCGCCAGGGTGCTGCCGGCGTATTGATTGTACACCAGAAAGACCCGGCCAGTTATGATTGGCAGGTACCCGTTAACAGCTTTTCGGGCGCTAAATTATACTTACAGCAGGCCGATAAGCACATGAGTCGCTGCAAAATTGAAGGCTGGCTTACCGAAGGCACAGCAACCAAAATGCTGAACGCTGCAGGTATCAAAGGCGACATCCGTGAGTATGCCCGCAACAAAGATTTCAAAGCGGTGCCCTTAAACGAAACTGTAAGCGTTACGCTGAATAACAAACTCAAATACTCTACCTCGCACAATGTGGTAGCCATGCTGAAAGGCAGTACGCACCCCAATGAATACATTGTATACTCGGCCCATTGGGACCACCTGGGCATTGGCAAACCTGACGCCAAAGGCGACAGCATTTATAACGGCGCAGTAGATAATGCCAGCGGTGTGGCCGCCCTGTTAAGCGTAGCTAAAACCTTTGCACAGCAAAAACAGAAACCCGGCCGCTCCATTGTATTCTTAGCAGTGACCGCCGAAGAGCAGGGCTTGCTGGGTTCGGAGTATTA
The DNA here is from genome assembly GCF_054783355.1 of Mucilaginibacter koreensis. NCBI lineage: Bacteria > Pseudomonadati > Bacteroidota > Sphingobacteriia > Sphingobacteriales > Sphingobacteriaceae > Mucilaginibacter > Mucilaginibacter koreensis. The sequence continues at coordinate 2,389,790 of NZ_BAAGQS010000001.1, forward strand.
CGCTACCCACCCGCTTTACCCTCTGAACAAAACTGTGGCTAACCTGAATATGGATGCCTTGGGCAATTACGGCGAAACCCATGACATTGCTGTAACCGGCAAAGGCCAGAACGAATTAGAAGACCAGCTGGAAGCCATTGTTAAGAAAGAAAAACTAAAACTCACCGGTGATAAAAACCCAGGCGCCGGCAGCTACTACCGTTCTGACCATTTTAACTTTGCCAAAGTAGGTGTACCTGCGCTGGACATCAACACCGGCGCCGACAGTTTTGAGCGTGGCCCGGACTGGGGCAAACAGCAGCAAACCGACTATAATGATAACCACTACCACCAGCCCTCAGACAGTTACTCGCCTGGCATGTTTGTGCAGGGTATGGCCGAAATTGCTGACCTGATGTATAAGTTAGGTGTACAGCTCAGCAACGAAACCACCTTCCCCGGCTGGAAACCCGGTTCGGAATTTAAAGCGGTGAGAGAAAAATCAATGCAAAAGTAGTTGCGCTTATTATCCTTTCTTGTCATTCCGACCGTAGGGAGAAATCTTCTTCATCATGCTGATCTGCTGTAGACTCATCGCTTGAAGAAGATTTCTCCCTACGGTCGAAATGACAACGGGGTATTTAATCTAAAGCTTCTTAAACAGCAAAGCCAGCGCTCATTACGCTGGCTTTGCTGTTTAAAAATAAATAAAAGTATCCGATCAGGCTTGCAGTTCAATATCAAACTTGGCCAGCTTCACAAATTCCTGCACACGGGCAGATACCTCCTCCTGGCTTAAGTTCTTAATTTTTTCGGTACCGAACTTTTCTACACAGAATGAAGCCAGTGCCGAGCCGTAGATAATAGCGTTCTTCATGTTATTAAAATTGATGGTACCTACCTTGGCCAGGTAACCAATAAAGCCGCCGGCAAAAGTATCACCTGCACCGGTGGGGTCAAACACTTCGGCTAAAGGCAATGCCGGGGCTGAGAATACCTCATTCTCGTGGAACAATAAGGCTCCGTGTTCTCCTTTTTTGATAATTAAGTATTTAGGCCCCATGGTTAATATTTTGCGGGCTGCCTTAACCAGCGAGTATTCGCCTGATAACTGGCGGGCCTCGGCATCGTTAATGGTGAGCACATCTACCATTTTGATCGTATCCAGCAAATCGTTCATAGCAATATCCATCCAAAAGTTCATGGTATCCATTACAATCAGCTTAGGGCGGTTATGCAGGCGGTTAATTACCGTTTGCTGTACTTGCGGGGTCAGGTTGCCCAGCATCAGGTATTCGCAATCCTGGTAGTTGTCCGGAATGATGGGGTCAAAGTCGGCCAGTACATTCAGTTCGGTAGCCAGGGTATCGCGGCTGTTCATATCGTTATGGTAACGACCGCTCCAGAAAAACGATTTTTCGCCCTGTTTTACCTGTAAACCCTCGGTATCAATATAATGTTCGCCAAAGCTGTCAATGTCTTGCTGCGGGAAATCATCCCCTACTACGGCTACAATCTTCACCTTATCATAAAAGTACGAAGCGGCCAGGCTGGCAAAGGTAGCAGCGCCACCTACAATTTTATCTGTCTTCCCGAAAGGGGTCTCAATGGCGTCAAATGCCACAGTACCAATCACTACCAAACTCATTGAAAAATATTTTAAATTTTTTTTGTGCAAATATTGTGAAATTAACTCAGAAACTCTACTTTTGCATCACTCTAATCGAGACACACACTCCTGAGTAGCTCAGCCGGTTAGAGCATCTGACTGTTAATCAGAGGGTCGCTGGTTCGAGCCCAGCCTCAGGAGCACAAGCCTTGCACGTCTGCAAGGCTTTTTTTGTTTTTGACCTTTTTTCTGTCGTCAGAAATTAATGTTTATTAACAACTTATAAATACACTTCAGCCTGTCGATAACATTGATTTACTCTATCAAAAATGATAATCTTTTGCATATCCAGTTAACAATTGCGCCATTACAAGTGCAGACTTTTTGCGGTAAACCCCTACCGGCCAGGTAATATTGGCCTGCCGAGTCATATTATCGCCGGTAAGCTTTATCGCTTTTAATTCCGGATAGCTTAAAATAGACGAGCCCATGAGTATCGTCGCCCAGTTACCGCTATTCACCAATTGCAGAAGCATATTGATGTCATTGACTTCCATTTGTGTATCAATTGACACACCGTGTTGTGATAGCAGAAGATCAAAATAATTACGAATACTAAACCCTTTGGACGGTAAAATCAATGACAGCTTTTTTAACTCTTTGAGATCAATCTGTTTTTCTACACACAAAGGATGCCCCGCATGTATAATTAATGCGAGGCACGAAGAAAACAGGCGCTCGACCTGGTAGCTTCCGGATTTTTCTTCCTGCGAGAAAGACAGCATCATATCTATACGGCTTTGGTCAAGTTTCTCTAGCAGGTCTTGTGTGGTACCAAAAACAATTTCGAGGTGAATATTGGCAAACTGCTTCGAAAAATCCAGCACCGCTTTAGCCAGCAGATGAGTTAAGCCATAGGTTACCCCAATCTTTAAAGTTCCGGTATTGAGGTTCATCAAATCTTTCAATATGCTTTTACCGTCGCTGGCATCCTGTACTGTTTTATTAGCATAGGGCAAAAACATCCTTCCGGCCTCTGTTAACCGCACCCGCTTGGCAATCCGGTCAAACAAGGGTATACCCAGTTCATCCTCCAACTGCTTTATCTGTTGCGATAAGGTACTTTGGGTGATGTATAAAGCGCCTGCGGCCTCCGTAAAATTTTGCAGCTCTGCGGCCTTAATGAAATACTTAAGTTGACGAAGTTCCATTTTTCAAAAATATCAAGCTAATCGGTTTTACCAATTAAGTATATCGAAAATAAAAGTTTAGACGATTAACATTAGATGCCGACCTTTGAAATATCAAACACAAAACACCTCATGGAATTTATACAAACCTCGGAAAACGCGCTTTCGCATTCAATAGTTAAAGCCATTATCAATGCACCAATTGAAAAAGTAAACATTGCCGACTGGTTGTTTAATCTGCCCGACGAAGAATATCAAAGGTGCTCCACAGCTCACATTGCTGCCGGCTTTACCCGCACCATGAATGGCGAACCCATGTCTATCAACGTTGAAACCATTGGCGGTGCGCTGGTTATTCAGCATTATGTAGCTACGGAGTACAGGGCCGATTACTGCCGGATGCTGTCTGTTTCTGATACCATCTCTGCAAACGGCCGCAGTAAAGTTCAGGTATTATGGGAATTAAAAGCCGTTAAAATAGATGACTATACCTGTGAATACATCAATGAAATTCATGCGACAGCTACGCCTGAATTTTTTGAGTTTATGAAAGCTCATCAAATTACGCTGGAGCAGGCCGCTCAAGCCCGCCAAGCTGCTTCAGATGCACATAATCATGAAGAAACACCGTTGTTTGCAAAAAGCATTGAGAAAAAGGCGCTCACCGGCGCTTATGGCATTTAATTAAATCTTTAAACATGAAAAGCAAATTAATCAGGTTAATGCATATCCCGGAAGGTATACCCCAAGCCGGCGACTTTCAGATAGAACAAGACGAAACATTCCCCCTCGCTGATGGGGAGTTATTATTAAAGCCGCGATATATTTCTGTTGACCCCTATTTGCGGGTTGCAATGAGCGGCAGCCACCCGCCCAATTTAAATGCCGGTGATATCATTACATCGCGCGGTATAGCCGAAGTGCTCAACTCCACCCATCCAGGCTTTTCGCAAGGTGATATAGTAATGGGGCTCATGCAATGGCGGGATGTTTTGACCACCAAGGCAGACGGATTAACCCGCCTGGAAACTGAGGGTCTGCCGTTAAGCAGCTATTTAAGCGTATTGGGTTCTACCGGTTTATCAGCCTATTTTTCGCTTACGGAAATAGGCAAGCCCAAAAGAGGAGAAACGATACTTGTCTCGGGCGCAGCAGGTGCTGTAGGGAGCATTGCCGGCCAAATTGGCAAAATTTATGGCTGCAAGGTTATTGGTATTTTAGGAAGTGATGAAAAAGCAGCACTGATCACCTCCGGGTTTGGGTTTGATGCAGCCATTAATTACAAAGCTGAGAATATTTATAATGCTATAAAAGAACTTTGCCCTGAAGGGGTTGATGTTTACTTTGATAATGTTGGCGGCGATATATCCGATGCAGTAATTGGCCATATGAACGACTATGGGCGTGTAGTAGTTTGCGGCACTATAGCAGAGTATAATGATAAGCCGGGAGCTGTGGGGCCAAGATTATTCCCCCTTGTTGTTTATAAAAAATTGCTGATACAGGGCTTTCTTATTAGTGATTATAAAGAGCGTTTTGAAGAAGGCAGAACTGTGCTGAAACAATGGCTGGCCGAAGACAAAATTCGTTACAAAGAAACAATTGTCAAGGGCTTCGAAAAACTCCCCAATGCCTTTATCGGGCTTTTTAATGGCAGCAACGAAGGTAAGATGTTGGTGGAGATATAAGCGTAGTGTACCATTCTAATAATGCAATGACTCGGTAGAATACACAAGACTACTAAAAACCAATGCATAACATTGAATCAATAATGTCATTACTTTTTCGCTACCATAGTAAGCTAAAAAATAATGCCCAGCCTTTAAAAAAGCTTTGCACGCCTGCAAGGCTTTTTGTTTTAGTTGGACTTTGTTAAGCTTTAAAGTCATTTCTGACTTATCTCGATACCATCATTTTACGAATCCGGCTTAGTGATTGAGGTGTGATATTTAGATAGGAGGCAATATCTGCAAGTGCAACCTGTTTGGCCACCTCGGGTTGATCTTTTAAAAACAGCTCGTATTTAGCTTTCGCGTCACCTACCAGATAAGCGTTCTTAACAGTAACCATCTTCGCCATCGACAATTGTGCAATCTCATCAATTAAGGCTCGCACATACGGCAGTTGTTCAAATAGTTTCTGTAAGTCAGAGTAGTTGATTGCCAAAGCACTGGTTACAGAAGCAGCCTGAAGGCCCTGCTGTGCAGGCACTCGTCCGTACATACTGTATAAGAAAGACATGAATTGCCCCGGCTCCATAAAGTAGTAAACCAAATCTTTCTCTGTAGGATGCGGAACAGTGATCTTCAAGATTCCTTCCTGAATAAAAAACAACTTGTTAGTGACTTCACCTGCTTTAAGCAACCAATCGCCGGCTTTAAATTGATAACCTTTAAAATAGCTATTGATTACTGTTTGATCTGATGATGCTAAAGGATGAAATTGACTAAGGTATTTGATCAGTTCGACATTCATGAGTTACTTAAACGAAAAATCAGCCATTGCATTGCCACTCATTAAAAGAACACAGATCATATATTATTTAACCTATGTTAAGTGCGGGTAGTGGTGTTTGCAATTACGTTTGCTACTGTTAAATAAATAAGTTTTTTATGATACCAACTTACTGGCTGTTTGGTTCAAAACAGCGAATTTTAAAAAATGCAAATGACACCGATGGTCATTATGATTTGATTGAAGGCGTTTTTCCACCGAGCGCCCAATCTCCTTTGCATGTACACGCAAATTACTCAGAAACCGTTATTGTTCTCGAAGGCCATCTCACCATTTTTATGCCAAACGAGCAGCATGATTTAAATGCTGGTGAAAGCCATTTTATTCCGAAGAATGTTCCTCATGCTATCGTAAACTCGTCAGATAGTAAACCCTTTAAAGCACTTGCCATTGCATCGCCAAGCGGATTTGCACACTTGATTGAAAGTGTTGGAATTATTGCTGATGAAAACAGTGACCAGCCTGCGCTCAACCATAATATGCAACTTGCAGGCCAGGTAATGGCAGAGTTGGGAGACACCATTTTGGGTCCTCCAGGAGCCCGCCCATAAGCTGTAAATATTCAGATCAACGGGCACAACAAAAGAGCCTTGCATATCTGCAAGGCTCTTTTGTTTCGAATCATCCTTTATAAATTACTTCAATCCTCTCAGTATAACATTGCATTTCAATCTGCACTGCATAAAAGCGCTTTGCTTCATTGTTTCAGATAAGACGACGAAGCGGTTGTTGACTTACAAAATACCACACCATCAAACGCGGTATTTATGATGCCGAGGTCACGGTAATCTTCATCATTACTGGTTTGGATGTAGGGTATGTCCAATTGCTTCATGGGTATACGGAGCCAGGCGGCTCCTTTTTCTTTCACTGCAGATGTATTAAGGGATAAAAAGTAAAGGGCCTTTTTTGCTTTGGCAAAAATGTAGGGGTAAGTACCTCTATAGGCGGTTTCAAACAGGTACGCTTTCCATACCTGCTGCGTATAATCAGCCGCTGCCGTATAACTGCCCGAGGCGGAGGTGAAGGCAATAGGTATGTAAGCTTTACCATACAAATCTTTCAGCCATGCTCCCATCATTTTGGAGCCGCCATTGGTCAAATTAGCAATGTGTGCATTGTGTGCCCATACCAATATTTTATCACTTGGGTGCTGGTCGGTATAATATTTCAGATTTTCTGCCATATAACGGTCGCGCGCATCGGCCGATTGATTGTAAAAACGGGTATCGAGCCACTGCTGGCATACACGCACGTACGTTTTCAATTTAAATAACTGTTCAGGAGCAATCTTTTTGTACTGTGCATTTATATAAGTATCCAACTTGTTTAATTCGTCTTTTAAATTATTGGCAAGGCTTTGTATAAACGCCTGATTGTTTTTTGATGAATTAGCGGCAATCAGGGTATCCAGTTTGATACTGATTTGATCTACCTGTTTCGCAATGGCCGGATCATGCTGAAGCCCGATTTGCTTTATGATCCGTCGGGACGACTGTATACGGACATCTTCCATATCTATTCCTATCAATTTTACTTTGCCCGAATGCGTTTGATTGTAGCGGCTTATCCACGCAAAAAGCTCATTCATTTCAACAGATTTCCACAACTTATAAAATGGCATACTCAAAAGGCTATCCTTAATTGCGACGGGGTTGTTATTTAATACATCATTCATTTTATCGCAGGTGGGTATTACCTCTTCCAGCGCAATTGTATTGAAGCCTTTTTCATTTACCAGATAATCCAGTAAACGGAGTTTGAACTGCAGGGCTTCGTGCGTACCGTGGGTAGGTTCGCCAATACCCACTACGGTAGCCTCACCGCAAAACTTACCTATACCTGCCATGTCTGCATGCGATGGCTGAACCTGAACTGATGCTAATGGATATAAATTTTTGTTCAGCCAATTGACATCATTAACCGTAGGTTCGTAGTACAGGCTTAGAGGATCGGCAACCGGTTTTCCGTCCACCTTTACAGTTACATCATCCAACCAGGCCAGCGCGGTACGGTTCAGGGCAACACCGTAATAAAACCCTGCCCATGGCTGTTTACTGTTAACGGTATGGTGTATGGTTACTTTTTGCCATTTATTAAGCATGGAGGATGCCACCTTTGCATAACCCTTATAAATTTGCCTGCCGCTTAGGCTCTGAATAAATAGGCTGACTGCAGAATCGGCCGCATGCGTTATTTTTATCCATCCGCTAACTTCAATGGTGGCAATAGTTTTATACGAAGATAGCCCATAGCTGTTATAAGCAATTATTTCTGAGGCTTTAACTGCATTTGACGCCTCTAATTTTAAGGCACATTTGCCGGTATGTGTATTTGTCGAATCAAGATAAATTTCATTACCAGGTGAATTGCCCGACACGCTCCACCCCCTTGAAATGCCTTTAGCACTTTTGAGTTCAAAGCTTCCGTTTACAGTTTCCTGCGCCTTGCTCGTTTTGTTGATGATTAATAAGGCTATTAACAGTTTAAAAAGATGTTTCATTTGTTTAACTCTTTTGGTTGAATAGCTGCAAATAAAAGGGCGCTTTATTACAGTTATTCAACTTTTTCGACAGGCCGTCTTAAGCGCTCCATCAAATAATGGGGCACGCTATTCGTCGTGCAAAAACCACAATTCGCCGAAAAGCAGTTGCCCGGCATAGAGAATTTATTACATCTTAGCATCGTGTTAAAAACAACAAAAATTACCTTTCCACTGGCTTTTGAATTGCTGATCTGGCTCTCATACGTAGGTATGTACAAATACTCATATCTGGTCGAGCAGGCACATTTGCCGCACATTCCAAATTCCAGTTTTCCATATTTTGAGGTTTGTCTTTATGGCCTCGCTACTACCCTGTATCTTATACCTTATTACCGCTGGGTAGTACCCAGGCTACTTAATCAAAAAAGCTACGGGTGGTTGCTGGCCTCAACCCTTATAGTATTGTTGTTTTTTAGCATTTGGAACAATGCCGCCATTGCATGGCTATTTATGCAATTTACCGATGGCCCCTTGCACCATTACTTTTACCTGCGCAGCCAAACCCGTTTCGTTGATTTTAACCTGCTGGTTACTGATTTTCTTGCCTTCTTCTGCCTCGCCTTCGCCCGTTTCTCTTACCATAATGAAGTACTGCGCCGCAGGATAGAAACCGACCACCTGAACCTGCAGTTAAGTATGCTGAAAGCTCAATTACAGCCGCATTTTCTATTCAACACGTTGAATGGCTTATATGGCATGAGCCTGACGGGGTCAAAAGATACACCGCGTTATATCCTGTTGCTCTCGCAAATGATGCAGTATATTTTGTATGATTGCGATAAAGAGCGGGTTGACATGGCAAACGAACTTGATTTTATGAACGGGTATTTCGAACTGGAACATAAAAAGTTTCCCGGTGCCAGCATTCATTTGGAGGCTGTGGGTACTGCTGCCCATCTTGAAATACCGCCCTTGTTATTTTTACCCTTGATAGAGAACAGCTTTAAGCACGGCCGCCACAAACTTACTGACCAGGCCACGGTAAAAGCCCATTTGCAAATACAGCCCGAGGATGTAGTATTCAGCATTATGAATGATGTTATGCCACAGATGAACGCCACCGAAAAAGCACCTAAAGGCGGCATAGGCCTTCGCAATCTTGAAAAACGGCTGGAGTTATATTATCCTAACGGGCGCCACCAGTTAGCCATTATACAGGATGACGATACTTATACAGCTACCTTAACGTTAAAGCGCTCATGACCTGTGTAATTATAGATGATGAACCGCTGGCCCACCAGGTGCTGCAGCATTATATAAATGAAACGCCGGGGCTGATACTGGCAGCAAGCTTCCGCAACACCATTGAGGCTTTTGAGTATTTAGGCAAAACACGTGTTGACTTGCTGTTTTTAGACATTGAAATGCCCTTGGTGAACGGACTCCATTTTCTTAAAGCCCTTACAGAACCTCCGCCTACTATATTTACTACCGCTTACAAGCAATATGCTTATGATGGATTCGAATTGAATGCTATTGACTATCTACTGAAGCCTTTTTCATACGAGCGCTTTGTTAAAGCCGTACAGAAAGCGGAGAGTTTACGGCCTAAAATGCAGCCCGTTCAAAACGGCACTTTACTCATTAAAGACAAGCAGGGTGCACAATTAATTACCCAAGCAGAGATTTTATACATAGAAGGCTTTGGTGATTACGTGAAGATACATACCGTAAAACAAACCCATGTAACCTACCATACTTTAAAAGGATTACTTGAAAAACTGGATTCTACCCTGTTTATACAAGTGCACCGTTCACATATTGTAAACAAAACCCAGGTTAGCCGCATTACGGCTGATGCGCTTATTCTTCACAATCAAACCTTTGTGCCTTTAGGGCAGGTATACAAAAAAGAAGTACTTGATAAACTTTCCGGTAACTCATAAAATCGCTTAAATGCAAAACGCCCAAATCATGATTAGTGAATTTGGGCGTTTTGCAAATGCCATCAACCGCATAAACAACTTATTATCCGGCTATCTGACCATATAGCGGCCTTTTGTTTAAGGCATTGGTGAAGCCGCTATTTTCAACAGGGCTGCGTCAGGATGATTGCGCAGTACCGGCTTTACATCAAATATCATGGTTGCACCATTGGCTGCTGTATACGCCGGCCATTGTGGTAAGCCGGGGGCATTAGGGTTGCCGGTTTTGGCAAAATTAATCCAGGCACTGCTCATTTTTGCAGCCAGTGCATAGGCGTCTTTGCCTCCGCCTGTCATTTCCTCACAGCGTTTAATGTTATCAAACTGAAACGCAATATCCATGCAGTGCATGGCTTTGTACATACCATCGTTTACCGGAGACTGCCAGGTAAACAAATACATATACACAGGCGCAGCACCTGCCAGGCCCGATTTCTGGTCGGCCTGCTTTATGGCCAATGACCGGAAACCAAACTCAATATCGGTATATTCTGATGGTTTTGTGGTATTAGGATATGCCTGCTTAACAGCAGCAATGTAGGCATCGGTATTGCTTCCGTATTTTTTCTGAAGTGAAGCTTTTACCTGGTCCATAGTCAACCCTTTTGGAGTAGGCGCAAAAGCCGCAAATTCGTTTTTGGTGGTTCCAACCAGCAGGGGCACGTTTTTGGCAAGTTCCATGGCTTTGGCATCAGTAGGTTGATAAGGGAACATTTCTCCATCAAGTACAGCATTCCATCCTACATTGGCGGATTTGCCTTCCTTGCGTAATTCTGCACTTACTTTTCCCATCGCTTTTTTGCTGGCTACGTTCAACGTTTCGTACGGAATTTTCTGAAGTGAATCTACCTGTGAGGGTTGCAGGTGTAACTCAGTAAGTACAGCCGCTGCCAACTTTTGCGAAACAGCTTTATCTGTAAACGAGGTAATGTAACTACCGCTTTCCACAATCGCTTTCTGAAACAGGCCTTTCGCCATTGGCGTATTCATCATACATGTTACTTTACCGCCGCCGCCAGACTGCCCGAAGATGGTTACGTTATCCGGATCACCCCCAAACTGGGCGATATTTTCTTTTACCCACTGTAAGGCCGCAACCAGATCGGCGAGGCCTGCGTTGCCAGAGTTTTTATACTTTTCGCCATAAGCCGACAAGTCGAGAAAGCCAAGCACATTTAAGCGGTGATTAACGGAAACCAAAACCACATCGCCTTTTTTGGCCAGATTTTCACCATCATATGATGGCAGTTCAATAGACGAGCCGGCCGTAAAGCCTCCGCCATGCAGCCAAACCATTACCGGCCGCTTTTTACCGTCATTCAGTTTTTGAGTCCAAACATTTAAAGTTTGGCAATGCTCATTGGAGTAGCCCAAATTGTGGTTAAAGGCAAATTCAAAAGCGTCATTTACTTGCGTAGTTGGGTCGGTAGGGCAAACAGGGCCATAAGCCATTGAGCTGCGTACATCCGTCCAAGGCTTAGGTTTCTGTGGAAGTGTAAAACGGTCAGCCTGTGCGTAAGGGATACCCTTAAAAGTAAAAATGTTATTGTGGATATAGCCTTTTACTTTTCCATACACGGTAGAAGTAACAGCAATATTTTCACCGGCTTTCACGGCGTCCTGGTTCTGGCAAAAGGCCGGCGAACTTAAAAAGCAGGCGGTTGCCAGCGTTAAAGTAGTAATGAGTTTTTTCATGAGGTTATATAATGGGTTACTGATGCTATTGTGTAAATATAACTCAATGAGATGAAAAAGCAACTTATAGGGTAGAAAATATGAAAATAGCATACTTTATAAAACTAAGTTTTATAAAGTATTTTTATGTTTTAAATGTAAAACCCCTTTTAGCACAGATGTAATTGAAAAAAGGAATTTTAGTTGGAGAAATGCTGGTTCAGGCCCGGCCTCAGGAGTATAATACTCGCATACCTGCAAAGTGCTCTTTGCTTTTGGTGAGCTTTATTAAGTTATAGTGGAAAGATGTAGCAGTACTTGTTTAATTTTTACACTCAGAATAATGAGCTTGATTGGTAACTGTTATATTAGCCGTAACATTATACTACCATGATATATATTAAGTGCCGCCTTATATTTACCATTCTGTTAATATCATCGCTACATCTCTTTTCTCAACCGAAACAATTGAATGTTGGCAATTCGTTCTGGCACAATTATAATACTTTAAACCAAAGCAGGTTAGGCATACCCGACTTGGCACTAACTACTGACAACGGCTTTCATTGGCGATTATGGTATAATGGGCAAGCAGCATCATATGTTCTTAATCTTGACAAGAAAATTGATTCAAATTATAAGGCAAACATTTACCTGTTCACAAAAAAATATGTTGACACATGGAAAGAGAAGCCAACAAACAGGATATTTATTAAAACATATCAGCTAACTGCACAACAGGCTAATCAAATAGCAACCCTATTGCAAGATCAACACATTAGTGAAATACCTACTGATAGCCTTATTAAAGGGTGGGGCGATATAATAGGGTTTGATGGTATTACTTATAACATAGAAGAGGTAAGCGACAATGCTTACAGCTCTAAATCCTATTGGACACCTTCATCAATTAACGTAAAAGAAGCAAAGCATATACAGGCTTTCTTAAATAGTATCGAAAACATTGTTGATAGCAAGCAGCTCTTTGTAGATTTTACCAAGCATGTACCTTTTGCAGCTTATAAAACAGGAGGTCCTACGACAGGCATTAAGATTATGACCAAGAAGCAGCAAAGTGAGCTAAAAAAGGAACGCGATGCTTACCGTAAAACTCATGAACTTGTTGATCAATAATAATGCTACGCACGGAAATATTCTGTGCGTATTTCTAAAGTGAAATTAAAAATAATTCAAGATACACTAAAGCATTTAAAAGCATTAAACAATATTCACTAGTTAAAAAGCTTTTACTGTTTATACATCTCTCCCTTTTTGCATCTCCCCCACAATTGCACGATATTAGCGAACCATGAAAACACCAATCCACTGGTTTGCTACCCTCATCACTATATTTTCACTGCTCTGCACCACTGCATTTGCTGCCGGGCCAACTCACCTGAAAACCGAATACCTGATTAACCCCATCGGCCTAGACAATACCCACCCTCGCTTCACCTGGATGATGGATGATACCCGGCAAGGTGCTAAACAAACCGCTTATCAACTGCTAATTGGTACCGATTCGGGCGAGGTAAGCCATGGCAAGGGCAACGTTTGGTCTACTTCAAAAATCAGCTCCCCGGCGGCACTGGTTACCTATCAGGGGCAAGCACTTCAGCCTTTTACCCGCTATTATTGGCGTGTATCGCTTTGGGATAAAAATGGTAAAGTCATGCCTGCATCTGCTGTCAATAACTTTGAAATGGGAATGCTGAAAATTACCAACTGGCGCGGTACCTGGATCAGCGACCAAGAAAGTCGCAATTTTGGCCCGGCACCTTATTTCCGTACCACGTTTAGCAGTGGTAAACAAATCAAATCGGCACGGGCATACATTGCTGCAGCGGGGTTGTACGAATTATATATTAACGGCCAGAAAATAGGTAACCACCGCCTCGACCCCATGTATACCCGCTTCGACCGGCGCAACCTGTATGTTACCTATGATGTAACACCTCAGCTCACCGCAGGCAAAAATGCTATAGGCGTATTGCTGGGCAACGGTTGGTATAACCATCAATCTACCGCCGTTTGGGATTACCACCTGGCGCCCTGGCGGCAACGGCCTACCTTCTGCCTAGATCTGCGCATTACCTATATCGATGGCAGCGTGGAAATCATCAGTTCTAACGAACGCTGGAAAACAGCGCCAAGTCCAGTCATCATGAACAACATTTACACTGCCGAACATTATGATGCCCGGCTGGAGCAAACCGGCTGGAACACCGCTAATTTTGACGACAGTAAATGGAAAGCTGCCTTTAACCGCCCTGCCCCATCGCAAAACGTAACAGCCCAGGCTATGGTGCCAGTACGTAATGTGGAAAAAATTCCGGCTCAATCCATTACCCGTTTCAGTGATGAAAATTATGTGTTCAATATCGGTCGCAATATCTCCGGCGTGTCTAAAATCACCGTAAGCGGCAAAGTCGGAACCCTGATTCGTTTAAAGCACGGAGAGCGTTTGCAGAAGAACGGGCATGTGGATTTGTCGAATATCGATATCCATTATCGCCCCACTGATGATACCGACCCTTTCCAAGTGGACATCTTTATTCTGAGCGGCAAAGGCCCGGAAACTTTTATGCCTAAATTTAACTACAAAGGCTTTCAGTACGTGGAGGTGAACAGCAGTGAACCTATCCAATTGAGCAAAGAGAACTTAACCGCTTACTTTATGCACAGTGATGTGGAACCCATTGGTCAACTAAGCACCTCAAACCCCACCATCAACAAAATATGGAGCGCCACCAATAATTCCTACCTCAGCAACCTGTTTGGCTACCCCACCGATTGTCCGCAGCGCGAAAAGAATGGCTGGACGGGTGATGCCCATATTGCGGCCGAAACCGGCTTGTACAGTTTTGACGGTATTACGGTGTATGAAAAGTGGATGGCCGACCACCGCGATGAGCAGCAGCCCAATGGTACACTGCCTTCTATCATTCCATCACCAGGTTGGGGTTACGAGTGGGGCAATGGCCCCGACTGGACAAGCACCGTGGCCCTCATCCCCTGGAATGTGTATTTGTTTTATGGTGATACCAAAATACTGGCCGATAATTATGAGAACATCAAGCGCTATGTCAACCATATCAACAACCTCTACCCTACCGGCTTAACCACCTGGGGCTTGGGAGACTGGGTGCCGGTAAAATCAAAATCGCCGGTAGAGCTCACCTCAACTGCTTACTATTTTGCAGATGTAACCATTGCCGCTAAAATTGCAGGCATGCTGGATCACAAAGCCGAACAGGAGCAGTACTTGGCTTTAGCCGATAAAATTAAAAAGGCGTTTAACAACAAGTACCTCAACCCAAAAACAGGAGTTTATAACACCGGCCTACAAACCGAACTGGCCGTGCCCCTGTATTGGGGCTTGGTACCGCAAGATGCAAAGGCTAAAACCGCTGCACGTTTAGCAGAACGGGTGAAAGCAGACAACTATCATCTGGATGTAGGAATATTAGGTGCTAAAGCCATTCTGAGTGCGTTAAGCGACAATGGCTACGCCGATGTAGCTTACAAAATCGCTTCGCAGGAAACCTACCCTTCATGGGGATGGTGGATGGTGAACGGGGCTACCACTCTGTATGAGAACTGGAATATTGAAGCCAAAAATGATATCTCACTTAACCACATTATGTTTGGCGAAATTGGTGCGTGGCTGTATAAAGGCATAGGCGGCATTAAACCGGATGAAAAGCAGGCCGGATTTAAACATGTGGTATTACAGCCCAACTTTGTAACCGGCCTTGAGCAGTATACCTCAAGCCATACCGGCCCTTATGGTAAAATCATATCTGCGTGGAAGCGTGATGGCGGCACCATTGAATATGCCGTAACCGTTCCGGCTAATTCATCGGCTGATATTCAATTCCCGGCGGGAACCAAGGCTTTTTTGAGTGGTAAACCGGTAAGCAGCACCTATCACATCGAAGCAGGTAATTATCGTTTTTTCATACAAAAAGTAATAACGGCATACGCCAAAACCAACTATTAAAGGTTATATAAACGCTTTTTGGCTGGTGGTAATACATCAGCTGTGATTGCCGATATAATTAAATATTAAGCATTTACGTACAATGCTAAAGTATTAAGTCATTGCGAGCGATAGCGTGGCAATGACATCTCAATTGGGCTTTTATGCCATCTTAGGGTTAAAATATTTTATCCTATTGCATTCAACAGTGCACATTAATTATCATTGTTTAATTAATCGCCAACCCTTATGTTATCAGAACCGACTTACTTAGCAGCACGCATGGTATCCGCTACCATAGCCCGGCATTTTGCCAGGCACCTGCAGGCGGTTTCTGCCCTAACTAATCAGCCTTTGGCCTCGCCGCCTGAGGCTTCTATGATTGAAGCTATTATCGACATTGCCTTCTGGGCAAGTTTGCAGCGCGAAGAAGGCCATTCGCCCAAGATATCTATTGCCTTACTACAACCCGAACAATCGGAAAAGCCGCTGCTGTTTGGTGAAAAGCTGCGGATGACACCTCAAAATCTGGTCAAACTGGCCCCGGCAGTAGCACAACCGGGCATCCATTTAGGGGTTTGGCCCGATGGTGATAACCTGTGCATCTGGGGCACCACCCACAGCGTTCCGGGTATTTGCTTTGTGCTGGAAGTAGTAGAACCCGGATTGCTGGTCATCAAACACCGCCGGGTGGAAGGCTTTGGCAAGTTTGTGAACGTAGCGGTATTACAGGGCGATCAGATTAAAATTCTGGATGAAGACCGTATGGGTATTGCCGATTGCCCGGCGCTGATGGCCTCGTTAAATAGTATGCCCCTACCCTCTACCATGGGCGAATCTTTCAATCTGCTGGTACAGCTGGCGGCTTCTATGCGCCTGCACGGCAAAGGCGGACTGGTGCTTATGGTACCCGAAAACTCGTATGACTGGCAA
Source organism: Mucilaginibacter koreensis (assembly GCF_054783355.1). Taxonomy (NCBI): domain Bacteria; kingdom Pseudomonadati; phylum Bacteroidota; class Sphingobacteriia; order Sphingobacteriales; family Sphingobacteriaceae; genus Mucilaginibacter; species Mucilaginibacter koreensis. The sequence continues at coordinate 2,406,141 of NZ_BAAGQS010000001.1, forward strand.
AATTCCATCATTCAACCCATCAAATATCCGGTAAGCCCGCCCTATAGTGCTATTTCAGATTTGATGGCACAATCAGAAGCCGAACAAGATGAACTGGAATGGCAGGAGGCCCTGCTGCAAGCGATTGACCTCATTGGCGGCTTTACCGCAGTTGACGGCGCTACCATCATCACCCAAAACTATAACCTCCTGGCTTTCGGCGCTAAAGTAGCCCGTTCGGCAGCCAGCATTCCGGTAGAAGAAATGGTACTCACCGAGCCTTTGGCCGATGGCAAAGCTACCCGCATACACCCCGCCCAGCATGGCGGCACCCGGCACCTGGCCGCCGCCCAATTCGTGCACGATCAGCCCGAGGCTGTGGCCCTGGTGGCCTCTCAGGATGGGCAGTTCACCATATTTGCCTGGTCGGCAGCATTGAAAAGGGTACATGCCCACCGAATTGATGCTTTATTGTTATAATTTCAGTAGCGCATCATCGCAGCTTTTGTTATATAAGCAGCGAATGTATAGCCGAATATTAAGATGCAATAAACTGAGCTACATCTTTGGCTAAATCTGATAAAAAGGCATTTCGGTTGGGTTGGCAATCTTCAATCTGAGGCGGCAGTTCATCCATGTAACTAAAATGCCCGGCTTCCTCATCCAGCACCAATTTTATTTGATCCTGGTTATCAAATGTTTCTTTGAATAGTAACGCCTTAGCGGCCGGAGTGATATTATCCTTGCCACCATTGCGCAGATAGATTTGCGTATCGACTAACTGCAATGCGCCCGGGTGCAGAAAAAAATCAACTGGTGGTGCCAAAAGGGCAAGCCTGTCAAACTTTTGAATTGACTTGGCACCCAAATGATTACCAGAAAACGTAATTGCTTTTCCTCCGGCAAGAGTAAGCAACAACGTTGCGCCAATAGAATGCCCTATACCTGCCATAGGCTGATCGAAATGCGAATACATTTTCAAACTGATTTCAAGCCGCTCAATACGAGCCTCTAACTCCTCTTTGGCAGGGGTCAGAGCGTTCAGCATATCAAAATATGGAGCGACAACAGTGCATCCACAGCTGGCTGTAGTTCTCAATAACGCAAGGTGCCGATCAGGGCTTCCACCACGCCCTGCTGCAAAGGTAACTATGCGCTTAGGCTGTTCAGCTTCAAAAACTTTTACGTCAAAACCCTTTCCGCCATTCCGTATCTGCCGGATACTCTCAGAAAATTTCATGCTTTGAATTGATTCTCCTGTAAAACTAATGATAGCATATACATCCAGAAAACTTCCATAAAAATAATAAAGCATCAATATTTTTACTTGTCAGCAGTACATTTTTATCAGTTAAATTGCTTTATCTTTAGCTAAACGGCTGCGGCGCTGTGCCTTCCCGGGCAAGCATTACAGCTAAACTGATAACCAATTTGTACCTATGAACAAAAAAACTTTGTTGTTACCGGCGTTTGCATTGTTAATGCTTACTGCCGCCACCCGCACTTCTGCACAACAGCCCCATTCGCTTAATCAACTAACCGCTCAGGAAAAAAAGGAAGGTTATAAACTTCTTTGGGATGGAAAAACTACTACGGGCTGGCGTGGTATTTTTAAAGACCGTTTTCCTGAAAAAGGATGGACGATGAATGAGGGTGTGCTTACCATTCAGGCATCCAACGGTAAAGAAGAAGGTTTAGGTGGCGATTTGGTTACAGATAAAGAATACAGCGCCTTTATCTTAAAATTCGATTTCAAACTCACCGAAGGCGCTAACAGCGGTGTTAAGTATTTTGTGACCGAACAGGAAAAAACCTCGCAATCCGGTATCGGCCTGGAGTACCAGGTGCTGGATGATGAGCGCCACCCAGACGCCAAACTGGGGCGTGACGGTGACCGTACCTTAGCTTCGTTATATGATTTGATTACCGCACAAAAACCGGCAGCGTCCATCAGGCCTATAGGCGAATGGAATTCTGGTATCATTAAAGTATTCCCGAATAACCATGTGGAGCATTGGCTCAACGGTTATAAAGTATTGGAATATGAACGTGGGTCGAAATCATTTGAAGATTTAGTAGCGATTAGTAAATACAAGGTTTGGGAGCATTTTGGGGAGGCTGCTAAAGGCCATATACTGTTGCAAGATCACGGCAACACAGTATCCTACAGAAATCTTAAAATTAAAGAATTGAAATAAGTTGGCTTATGAAAAACTCAAGAAGAAAGTTTATCAAACAGGCAGCCATTGCCTCGGCCGGAACTTATATAGGCACCATAGGCTTATCGGCAAAAAGTTATGCCAACATTATGGGTGCTAATGACCGGGTTCGTGTAGGCATAGTAGGTTTTTCCGACCGCTTTAAAGACACACTGTTCCCCTGCTTTTTAAACCACCACCAAGATTTAAATTTTGATGTGGTGGCCTTGTCCGACTTATGGAGTTACCGGCGCAATTTAGGCCTGGCTCATATTAAAGATAAGATAGGTCATGAGATAACCGCCTGTCGTAATAATGATGAGTTGTACAATTTAAAAGATGTAGATGCAGTTATCATCAGTTCGCCCGATTTTGCCCATGCCTCGCATGCCATTGAAGCCGTGAACCATAAAAAGGATGTGTATTGTGAAAAGCCCTTTGCCGAAACTATGGAGGATAACCGGGCGGCATTGAAAGCAGTAAAAGCATCGAAGCAGATCCTGCAAATTGGCTCACAACGGCGCAGTGGGCAAAACTATCAGGCCGCGGCCGATTTCATTAAAGAGGGCAAATTTGGCAACATCACCATGGTAGAACTTACCTGGAACGTAAACCAGCCCGGCCGCTGGCGCCGGCCCGATTTGGTAGCCAAGTTGAAAGAAGAAGATACCGACTGGAAACGTTTTTTACTCAACCGCCCCTACGAGTCTTTTAACCCGCGCATTTATTTAGAGTACCGCCTGTTTTGGCCGTATTCATCGGGTATGCCGGGGCAATGGATGTCGCACCAGATTGATACCGTACACTGGTTTACCGGCCTGCCGCATCCGCGCAGCGTAACCGCTAACGGCGGCATTTATATGTGGAAAGATGGCCGCCGCAACTGGGATACAACTACGGCGGTGTTTGATTACGGTCCGCTGGATGACATGAGCAAAGGGTTTCAGGTTACCTTCTCTTCGCGCATGCACAATGGCGACGAAAATCCTGCTGAGATCTACTACGCTAATGGAGGCGAGTTGAACCTCATCACCAATACCGTTTCGCCCAAAGGCGGATTAAGTGAACGGGCTGCGGCAGCTATGCGCATGAAGCCTAACCTGCTGCCCGAACTGAAACTGGCCTCCCCAACCTTAAAAGCAGTAGCCTCAGCCAACACCGGTGCCGATATATTAAGCTCCAACCACATGCGCAACTGGATGGAGTGCATCCGCAGCCGCCAGCAACCCAACGCCCCGGTGGAAGCTGGTTACGCTCACTCCATTGCCAACATCATGACCAACGCCGCCGTACACACCGGAGGCAAAGCCACATTTGATGCCGCAAGGCAGGAGGTGATGGTAAATGGTAAGGTGTTTAAGTATTAGGCTTTTCCCTATCTCTGCCTCTTGTCATTTCTACCGCAGGAAGAAATCTTTTTCATCAAGCCGGTCTATAGTAGACTCATCACACGAAGAAGATTTCTTCCTGCGGTAGAAATGACACCTTAACTGAGGCTTACAAACCACCATACACCTTCAATTTTGTCACTTCCTTCTGAAACAGCGTCTGCGGCAAATCATAAAACCGTTTAAAATCTGCAGCCGAGACATGCCCGGTATAAGGCACGTAGTATTCCATCGAGTCATCTTGCTTTTTATATCCGGCATTGCGCCAAAGCATCACATAAGCAATGCGGTGAGTACCTATGCCTTTGGCCAGTACCTGCGTCCACCAATTGGCATCGGGGACTAAATTGTACCCAATCTCACCAATAGCCGGAACTTTGTGCTGTTGTGCAGTAACTTGTTCTAATATGGTTAATTTACTATCCAGCATCCGGGCGAATGCTGCACCATTGTTGGGATCACCGGTTTGGTAGGTGTCGAAGCTTACCAAGTCCACCATATCATCGCCGGGGTATCGTTCTAAAAACTCAGCTACTGAGTTAAACTCAGTGCCGGTATTGTATACATAAAGCAGGTTGTGCAGTTGCTTCACATCCCTCAGATAATGCACCGTGAAGCGGTACAATTGTTTAAACTCATCTGCGTTGCCGGAGTTTTTGCCCCACCAAAACCAGCCACCGGTCAGCTCGTGCAAAGGGCGGTACAAAATGGGGATCGGCTCCCCATGTTTACCTTTTAAACCGGCTAAAAATTCTGCTACTTTATCCAATTGCTGCCGGTATACTTCATATTTGGCTCCACCGGGCAAAGCTGCGGCAATACTGCCTGCCGCCGGATCCCAAGCCGATTTACCCGTGAGCGGATTGGTACCATGCCAGCTAATGGTGTTGATGCCGCCACGCTCATATACTTCTTTAATATGCTGCTTGATATTATTAAACGGCACAGTATCAATATTCACAGCTTCATTCAGTTCCAAGTGTGAAAGCTCCCAGCCGTACAGGGCCGGGTAATCGCCGGCGGTCTCTTTTACATCGCTGCGATCGGGTTGGTATTTCCATTTTACGCCATAAGCCAAATCATCCTGATGGCCGAACAGGTAAGCCTGTTGCCGGATTTGATTCAGATGATTAAGTAAGTTGCGGGTTTGTGGTGTAACTTTAATATCAGCAGGCAGTAGTTGTTGGGCTTCTGTTATAGTAAAGCACATGGCCAGTAACAAAACAAATGCGGCTCTCATCATATCAGTTAATTTAACTTTATACTTTAAAATCTCATTGGTGTTTCTTCCAATTAAATTTTGCATATTGAATTACCAATTATTGCACCTTCAATATGTCAGTAAATTTCTCGGGGGCTGGGGCAGGTGATGCGCAGGCCCGCACTTTTGATGCCATTGTGGTAGGCTCGGGCATCAGCGGCGGCTGGGCAGCCAAAGAGCTTTGTGAACAAGGGTTGAAAACCTTGGTACTGGAGCGTGGCCGGCCGGTAGAGCACATCAAAGATTACCCTACCGCTACCACACCGCCCTGGGAGTTCCCCTATCGCGGCCGCATGAGCGCTGCCTTTTACAGGGAGAACCCTTTAATTACCAAAGCCGCCGGTTATGGCGACGATTGCGACCACTTTTTTGTGAAAGATGCCGACCATCCCTATGTGCAGGAAAAACCTTTCGACTGGATACGTGGCTACCAGGTAGGCGGCAAATCACTTACCTGGGGGCGGGCTACTCAGCGCTGGAGCAATTTTGAATTTACCGCCCCTAAACGCTTTGGCTATGGCATTGAGTGGCCCATTGGTTATAATGATGTAGCGCCCTGGTACTCGCATGTAGAAAAATTTATTGGTATCTGCGGCAGTAAGGATGGGCTGGAAGCCATGCCCGACGGCGAGTTTCTACCCCCTTTTGAGATGAACGCCCCCTTGAAAGCTTTTAAGGAAAATCTAAAGGATAATTACACCGACCGCCACCTGGTACATGCCCGCTGGGCGCACCTCACCGAGCCAAAAGAAATTCATTTGCAGCAAGGCCGGGGCAAATGCCAGGCACGTAATATGTGTATGCGGGGCTGCCCGTTCGGAGGCTATTTTAGCTCGGTAAGTTCTACGCTGCCCTGGGCACAGAAAACAGGCAACTTAACTATCCGGCCGCACTCGGTAGTACATTCCATCATTTACGATGAGCAATTGGGCAAAGCTAAAGGCGTACGGGTGATTGATGCACAGACCAAAGAACCTGTAGAGTATTATGCCAAGATTATCTTCATGAATGCTTCGGCCTTGAATACCAATTTGGTACTGCTTAATTCTACCTCCAACCGTTTTCCTAACGGTTTGGGAAATGATAACGGGCTGCTGGGTAAATACATTGCTTTCCATAACTACCGCGCATCCATTGGCGGCACGCTGGCAGGTTATGAGGACAAATACTATTACGGCCGAAACCCTACAGATTTGATATTGGTAAACTACCGCAACCTGCATAAACAGGAAACCGATTACTTTGGCGGTTTTACCACTTTTGTGAACGCCTACCGCGAGTCGCCTATGGGGCACCAGTTAGACGGCCCTGAGATTGGCGCTAATTATAAAGATACCATCAGCGAACCTGGTGGCTGGCATGTGTTTATGTATCTGCAAGGCGAAACTGTGCCCAAAGAAAGCAACCATGTACGCCTGAGCAAGACCGAAAAAGACCAATGGGGTATTCCGTTATTAGTTACTTCGGTAGCGTATGATGATAACGACGAGCGCATGATAACCGACTTTTTAAAACAGGGCACCGAAATGCTGGAAAAACTGGGCTGCAAAAACATTAAGGGGAATAATAACAAGCAAGCTCCGGGTCTGGACATTCACGAGATGGGTGGCGTACGCATGGGCAAAGACCCTAAAACATCGCTATTGAACGAATGGAACCAGCTGCATCTATGCAAAAATGTATTTGTAACCGATGGGGCATGCATGACCAGTACCGGTAACCAAAGCCCATCTATTTTATACATGGCACTTACGGCACGGGCAGCCAATTATGCGGCTGATGCCGTTAAAAAAGGCATACTTTAACATATTATCATCAAAATCTATATTTAAACATGAAAGTTATTGCATTAGCATTGGCCGCAGCAGCGTTGCTCAGCAGCTGCCAATCGCCAACAAAACAAACCCAAAGCAAAGCCGACTCCACTACCACCGGTAACCAAAGCACTGATGATTGGACCACGCTTTTCCCTAACAATTCAACTACTGGCTGGCATGCCTATGGCAAATCGGCTCCTGGCAAGGCCTGGCAGATAAAAGACGGCATATTGCACCTGGATGCCAGCCAAAAGGCCGACTGGCAAACCAAAGATGGCGGCGACCTTATCAGTAACGATGAATATGAAAATTTTGATTTCAAAGTAGATTGGAAGATATCGCCCAAAGGCAATAGCGGTATTATGTTTTATGTGCACGAGGATACGACCCAGTTTAAATATCCATGGCAAAGTGGCCCCGAAACGCAGATTGCCGACAATGTGGGTAATGAAGATGGCCGGTTACCCAAACGCCATGCCGGCGATCTTTACGATATCATCTCCTGCTCAAAAGATGTAACCAAACCAGCCGGTGAGTGGAACCAAACCGAAGTGATTGCCAACCACGGCAAACTGGAGATACTGGTGAACCAGCAAAAAGTAATCAGCACCACATTGTGGGATGAGCATTGGAAGCAACTGGTTGCAGGCAGCAAATTTAAGGAGTGGCCCGGCTTCGGCACCTACAAAAAAGGCCATGTGGCATTACAGGATCACGGCGCTGATGTGTGGTTCAGGAACGTGATGATTAAACGATTAGACTAAGCAAAAAAGGCCGGAGAAATCTCCGGCCCTTTTTAATTTATAAAATATATAAATACGTTACATTCCCTTCTGTATAGCTTCATAAATGGCATCCTGGATGCGTGGACGGATGCGGAGGTTAGAAAGCTTATCGGTTACCTGTGGATAAACACGGTTAGACAAGAAGATATACACCAGGTTATATTTCGGATCTACCCAAACGCAGGTGCCGGTGTAGCCAGTGTGGCCGTAAGTGCCCGGCGAAGCAAGTGTGGATGGGTAATGACTTGCTTCTAAAGGACCCCAGCCATCAAAACCTAAACCACGACGGCTTCTGTTCGACTGACGCGAAGTAAACTCCGTTACAGTTTCGGGCTTAAAATATTGTACACCGCCGTAAGTGCCCTTGTTCAGTAACATTTGAAACTGTATGGCCAGATCATTGGCACTGGCAAAGTTACCGGCATGGCCTGATACGCCCCCTACCATGGCCGCACCCTGGTCGTGCACATAACCCACGAGCAATGAATGGCGGAAATAGGTATCATTTTCTGTAGGAATAATACGATCGGCCGCAAAGCGGTTACGGGGCAAAAAGCCTTCGGTTTGTGCGCCCAGCGGATTAAAAAACTGTTCCTGCACATAAACATTCAACGGCTGGGCTGTAATGCTTTCTACTACCTCTTTGGTAAAATACATGCTTAAATCGCTGTATACATACTGCCCGGGGGTACGCAGACCGCTGTTCAGCATTTGCGGCAGCATCACATCCCTAAAATAATCCTTACGCAGGTAGTACCCTTCGGCTACCTTAGTAGGGTAAGCGGCTGATGAATCAGTGCTGTGGTCGCTGGCCCGCAGCTTTTCATAAAATGGGATATAGGGCACCAAACCGGCCTCGTGCAGCATCAACTCACGTATCTTGATATTACGCTTATTGGTGTTTGCAGCTACAGGCACATAAGTACTCAGGGTAGAATCCAGGTTGAGTTTGCCCTGCTCCACCAAACGCATTACCTCCATAGTGGTGGTGGTAATTTTGGTTACTGATGCCAAGTCGAAAATGTCGGTTATTTTCTCAGGCTGGGTATGGTCGTACTTATGGTAGCCGTAAGCTTTGTTAAAAATCACCTTACCATCCTTAGCCACCAACACTACGCAGCCCGGTGCGGCCTGCCGGTCAATAGCTTCCTGCGCAATCTGGTCAATGGGGCGCAGATTGGCTGAGTTGATGCCCACCTCTTCAGGAATGCTGTATTGCAAACGGGTTTTACCGGTGGTAAAGCCCGTACCTGCGGCATATTTGGCCGAAAAACTTTGCGGCAGCTTTTGAATGAAAGCAATACCGCCAAAAATAGATTGCGCTGCATTGGCAGTAGCTACTTCGGTTTGGCGCTGGCACCACACAATGGGGTTGCTTACCTCGCCCAACTGCGCCAAAATTCTGCCGCTCCCGAATACTGTAATAATCAAATTCTTCAGATGATCCACCGAATTGATAAATTGCATTACCTGCGGATTGGTCAGATCGCCATCGGCTACCTGCAGAATAACGGTGTTATACAGCTTCAAATCGTTCGCCAGCTGCATGGTGCCTGCCGAGCCATATTTGGTGGCATCAAAGGGCTGCACTTTGGTATACTTGTTCAGCAGGCTATCAAACACCGCCGCGTTACTGTAAGTATAATGCACGCTGGCAATCTTAGCCGTTTCGAGGTGGTTAATGGGAATGAGCTGCTTTTCATTGTTCAGCAGCACGGTACTTTGTTGCGCCAGGCGCTCCTCGGCTAAATAAGCATTGGGTGTCAGGCTCATTTGCGGTGGCACCTGTGCACAGGCAGCACTAATTAACATTGTACAGCCGCCGAATACACCCAGCAACTTTAACCACTTATTTTTGCTCATATACTTTCTCACCGTTTACATAGGTTTTAAGCACTTTCACTTTGGGTAGCTCATTGCCTTTTACCTTCATAATATCTTTATCCAAAATCACAAAGTCAGCATACTTGCCTACCTGGATGCTGCCTTTTTCATTCTCCTCAAAATTAGAACGGGCCGCCCAAATCGTCATGCCGCGTAAAGCCTCTGTACGGCTTAGCGCATTCTCAGGCTGAAAGCCGTTTACCGGCTGGCCTTTTAAATCTTTACGCTCTACTGCTGCATAAAACGTATACAAAGGATTAATATTTTCAACCGGCATATCAGTACCTAGCGGGATCCAGCCGTTTTGTTTTAGCAGCTGCTTATAAATATAAGCCGATTTCAAACGCTCGGCACCCAAACGCTGCCCGGCCCAGTACATATCGGATGTAGCGTGGGTAGGCTGCACCGAAGGCACTACATTGTTATCACCAAACAGGTGCACATCTTGCGGGTTAATTACCTGTGCGTGCTCAATGCGCCAGCGGCGGTCGTTTTTCCCTTTCAATACACTGGCATATATTTTCAGTATCGCCCGGTTAGCCGAATCGCCAATACAGTGCGTAGCCATCTGGAAGCCTTTATCGGCAATCTTTTGCGCCACTTCGGCAAAATGCTTTTGGTCACTTAACAGAAAACCTTTCCACCCTTTCTGGTCGCTGTAATCCTGCAACATGCAAGCCCCTCTCGAACCCAAAGCGCCATCGGCATATACCTTAAACGAGCGTACATTTAAGCCGGGCGTTTTGTAGGCACCACGTTTGAACAGGTAATCAAAGTTTTCCTGCTTGTCTGATAACATCAGGTACATGCGCATTTTCAGGCTGCCTTTGTGCTGCAGGGCGGCAATGGTATTTACCATAGGGTAATCCAGCCCGGCATCATCTACCGTGGTTAAGCCTACAGCAAAGCAGTTGCGTTGTGCATCCAACAGGGCAGCTTCAGTAATCTGGTCGGTAGGCTCAGGAATTTTATGGGTAACCAGTCCGACCGCATTATCAACCAGTATCCCGGTAAGTTTCCCGTTTATGGTTTCAATTTCGCCGCCATTAATTTTTTGTCCCGCCTTGATGCCTGCAATATTTAATGCGGCCTGGTTGGCAATGGCTGCGTGGCCATCTACACGGGTTAGCACTACAGGCCTGATGGGAAAGATAGAATCCAGCGCTGCCTTGTTCGGAAACTGCTTGGCTTTCCAGTCGTTTTGGTCCCAACCACGGCCAATAATCCAGCCTTCGGTATTGCGTTTGGCATAGCTTTGTACACTGTCTAATACCGCATCCCAACTGTTGGTGCCCGCCAGCTTGGCTTCCTGCAAGCTTAAGCCATAACGGTAAAAATGGGTATGGGCATCAATAAAGCCGGGGTATACGGCTTTGCCCTGGGCATCTATAACCTCGCGGGCGGTGTATTTTTTTTCCAAGCTATCTTCATCGCCTACGGCTACTATTTTGCCGCCGCTTACCACAAAGGCCTGCGCAGTGGTAAACAGGCTGTCTACCGTGTAAACGGTGGCATTTTTAACCAGTAAATCGGCGTTATATTCTTTTTTGTGGCAGGCGCCCAGCCCGAGGGCTAACAGCGCAGGCCATAATTTTTTGAGGGTCATGCTAAAATATCAATAGGTACAAATGTAAACGCAATGCTATATACAAGGTTACAAACATAAAGTTATGGGTGCAAATAAAGAAGTTGCGTTTTTGGGGGCCGGGTAAATAATGCAGCGGTGCTTGAGCAAGATTTATGAACTATATACCTTTGTAAAATATTTGATCCGGATTTGATAAATTAAGTAACCAAAAATCGATATTCAAATATTTTCACATCAATAATGACCTGTTTAATTTTAAATCGTATTCCACGTTCTTCGAAGTTTTCAACTTCGAGGCTTTATGCACGTAGGTTGCATCTACCTAAAAAATTTACTGACACGTTTATGCCACTGTTACGGGTGTTGTGCCTGTTGCAAATATTACACCTGCCCCCTTCAAGAAATCATGCGCAACAGGCATTGAATGCAATAACCAACACAATTCAACATCCGCACTCCGAAATCCCCGATTATCCGCTTCTCCTTCTATCGAAATAACCTTAATTTAGCACCGAAACGAAATTGAAGGGATTTGTTACATGTCTGATATTATACAGCTTTTACCTGATGCCGTTGCCAACCAGATTGCCGCCGGTGAGGTGGTGCAGCGCCCGGCTTCAGCGGTAAAAGAATTGGTTGAGAATGCCATAGATGCCGGCGCCGACAAAATACAGCTGATTTTGAAGGATGCCGGTAAAAGCCTGATCCAGGTGATTGACAATGGCTGCGGCATGAGCATTACCGATGCCCGCATGTGCTTTGAGCGCCATGCCACTTCCAAAATACGTAAGGCTGACGACTTGTTTGCCATCCGTACCATGGGTTTCAGGGGAGAGGCCATGGCTTCTATTGCCGCTATTGCGCATGTAGAGCTCAAAACCCGCCGGCATGAGGATGAGCTGGGTACCTGTATTGAAATTGAAGGCTCGGAGGTGATTAGTCAGGAGGCTTGTGCAGCCAGTGCCGGTACGTCCATCTGCGTTAAAAACCTGTTTTACAATGTACCTGCCCGCCGCACTTTCTTGAAAAGTAACCCGGTAGAGATGCGCCATGTGCTGGATGAATTTCAGCGTGTAGCGCTGGCCCACCCGCAAATATTTTTTACCCTGCATCATGACGGGCAGGAGGTATACCATTTACCACCCGTAGCCCTTAAACAGCGCATTGTACACCTGCTGGGCAACAACTACAACCAGCGTTTAGTACCGGTGGAGGAAGATACCACCATCATTAAACTGCGTGGCTTTATCGGCAAACCGGAGTTTGCCCGCAAAACCCGCGGCGAACAGTTCTTTTTTGTGAACAACCGCTTCATCCGCGATGCCTATTTGAACCATGCGGTGATGACGGCCTATGAGGAACTGCTGCCCGATGACAGTTTCCCGCTATATGTGCTGTTCATTGAGATTGACCCGGCCAAGATTGATATTAACGTCCATCCCACCAAAACAGAAATTAAGTACCAGGATGAAAAGGCATTATATGCCATCATCCGCTCGGCGGTAAAACGAGCGCTGGGTAGGTACAACATCACCCCCACGCTTGATTTTGATCAGGAGAATAACATTGAGCGCATGATTACCCATAAACCGCTCGATCAGATTGTGCCGCCTACCATTACCATAAATCCTGAGTTTAATCCTTTTGGCACTCCATCGCCCAAGCGCGAAACGCCTTTTATGCGCGATGTAGCCGAGAGTAAACCGGCTATTCCGCAAAACTGGGAAACATTGTACGAAATCAGCAAAAAGGACACCCACCGGCAGGAGGAATTGCAGGTACAGCAACTCATTGAGGTAAACAACCAGCCGGTAAGCAAACCCAGCGAGCGGCAGTTGTTCCAGATTCATAACCGCTTCATCCTGTCGCAAATTAAATCAGGCTTTATCCTCATTAACCAGCAGGCGGCGCACGAACGTATTTTGTATGAGCGCTTTTTACAGCAATTGCAAAATCATTCGGGTGTTAGCCAGCAAAGCCTCTTTCCGCAAACGGTAAGTTTTAACAGCAGCGACTTTGAACTGTTGCGCGAACTGCTGCCCGACATTCGTGCGCTGGGTTTTGATGTACGCGAGTTTGGCCGTAACACCGTAGTGGTAGAAGGCATCCCCGCCGATTTAAATAAGGCTAATGAGCATATTTTACTGGAGAACTTGCTTGAAGGCTTTAAAAACAATCTGGCTATACTGAAGTTAGATAAGCGCGATACCCTGGCCCGTACACTGGCCCGCAATGCAGCCACCAAAGCCGGTACGCCACTCAGCCTCGAAGAAATGAATTTACTGATTGACCAACTTTTTGCCTGCCAGATGCCGAACTTGGCCCTTAATGGCAAACCAGTCATCAGTACCTTCAGCCTGGCCGAGTTACTGGAACGATTTGAGAAATAGTTAGACCGAGTCCTTGTCCGCTGAAACTGAAAAGGACAAAAATATATTACCTATGAGCGCCTACCGACGGAATCCGCTGGCCAACTTAACGCCGGTTGTAAAAAATATACTGATACTGAATGTCATATTCTTTATTGCAACCTATGTGCTTGAAAAATCAGGAATTGATTTGAGTCAACACCTGGCGGCTTATTACTTTGACTCGCCTAATTTCAGGGTATGGCAAATCATCTCTTACATGTTCATGCATGCCAACATCATGCACATCTTTTTCAACATGTTTGCGTTGTTCGTATTTGGCCCGGCACTGGAGTATAGCTTAGGGCCAAAGCGGTTTTTGCAACTATACTTTATTACCGGCGTGGGCGCACTTTTATTGCAATGGGCCGTGCAAGCCATACAGGTTCACCCTATCATCGGAGGATACCTGATTTACCATCATGATATTTCTCCTTTTACAAACCGGCCAGGTTTCGAGCAATTGCAAGAAGTATATTATGGTGCTATAGTAGGTGCATCAGGCGCTATATTTGGCCTGCTGGTGGCTTTTGGTATGCTGTTCCCCAACGTAGAATTATTTATTATGTTTATCCCACTGCCTATTAAAGCCAAGTATGCGGTAATTGGGTATATTTTGATTGAATTGTACTCGGGGGTGGCTCAATACGGCGGCGATAACGTAGCACACTTCGCCCACCTGGGCGGTGCCTTGTTCGGCTTTATATTAATTAAAATTTGGGGCCTGCGCCGACCGAACAATTTTTTCAATTAATGGTAGTTATCAAATAAAAACCTCTGCATTTTTATGAGTACCCTTTGGCAGGAAATACGTACAAAAATGCTGCATTCCGGCAGTAAACTCGGCTTGCTGATCGGTATCAATGTAGCGGTCTATGTCATCATCGCTGTGGCCGGCGTGTTTGAATTTTTAACGCTTGGCCGCAACAGCCAGCAGGTGGCTTCGTTTGCAAGCGATTACCTGGCCCTTACCTCTTACTTACCCAAACTGCTCACCCGTTTTTGGACGCCCGTAACTTATATGTTTATGCATGCGGGCTTTTTTCATATCCTGTTCAATATGCTATGGCTGTATTGGATGGGGCAGATATTTGAAGAATATTTAGGCACCAAGCGTACCGTTGGCTTATACCTGATGGGGGGCCTGGCCGGTGCATTGCTGTTTTTAGCGGCCTATAACCTGATTCCGGCGTTTGCTGACGTGAGAGATACAGCCTTAATTGTAGGCGCTTCGGCCAGTGTAATGGCTATTGTAATTGCCACAGCTACGTTACTGCCCGATTATACTATTTACCTGATGTTTTTAGGTCCGGTAAAATTGAAATGGCTTGCCATTGCTTATGTTATTATTGACTTTATCGGCATAGCCGGAGCCAATGCAGGCGGCGAGATTGCACACCTGGGCGGCGCCTTGCTGGGCTTCATTTACATTAAGCAACTGCAGCGCGGCAACGACTGGAATAAACCGGTGAGTAAAATATTTACGCCTCCGGCCAAGGTAAAAGTGGTTTACCGTAGCAACTCGGGGTATACTACCCGCACTGCCGCACCTGCTTATCCCGACCAGGATGAGATTGACCGTATATTAGATAAAATTTCGCATACCGGCTACAAAAGCTTAAGCAAGCAGGAGCGTGATACCCTGCAACGTGCCAGCAATAACGAATGAAAAGTAAAAAGCGCGGCATATTTACCACCTTTATGCTTGGGCTTAACGGGCTGGCTGTTTTAGGCTTGCTGTTAAGTTATCTTTCGCCGTATGTAGACCCTCAGAGCAACAGTTATATTGCCTTCTTTGGTTTAGCTTATCCTCCATTGCTACTGGTGAACGGATTGTTTATAGCTTTCTGGCTATTGGTCAACTTCAGGTATGCTTTACTTTCATTCATCATTATTCTGATAGGCTGGAACAGTTTATCGAATCACATCGGTTTTCATTCGTCCAAAAAACAACGCCGACCGGATAGTACCAATATCCGGATGATGACCTACAACGTGCATAACTTTCAACGTTATGGTGCCACGCATGATGGCAGTACCCGGCACGAAATACTAGAAATTATTAACCAGCAGCAGCCTGATATCATCGGTATACAAGAGTTTTATACCCGTAAGCGCGGCAAATATGCAATGAGCGATTCGATACAAAAAATTCTTAACAGCAAGCTGTATTACTTTTTACAGGTAAACAACAATCCTAATGATGCACTGGGTATTGCTTTATTTACGAAGCTCCCAATCACAAATCAAGGCATCATTCATTTATCTGAGCCGGAAAGCGGCAACCAATGCCTCTTTGTAGACTTAAAAAAAGGCAATCAGGCCTTTAGAGTTTACAGCATGCACCTGCAATCTATTAAGTTTCAACCTCCGGATTATGACTATTTAGATAGTGTGACCCATCAGGGTAAAACCAACATTACTTCCTTCAGGCGTATTTGCAGCAAACTGAAGCTGGCTTTTATTAAGCGCAGCCAGCAGGTGGCTTTAATTAAACAACATGCCCAACAGTGCCCTTATCCTTATATATTTTCGGGGGATTTTAATGATACGCCGTCCTCCTATGCTGTACATCAGTTAAGCGAGGGCTTACAAAACACGTTCAGAAAATGCGGACGTGGCTTAGGGCGCACCTACAATGGCGATTTCCCGAATTATCAAATTGATTACATCTTGGTGAGCCCGCAATTTAAGGTAAAGAGCTACCAGGTGGTAGAGAAAAAACTGTCAGACCATTATCCGGTGTACAGCGATTTGTCTTTAGTACCTCAGCCCACTGAAGGGGGAGTTAAAAGCGGGAAGTAATTTATCTTCTCAATACTGCACACCTTATTTACTTAAAGTACGTCATTGCGAGGAACGAAGCAATCTCTTTACGCCTAATTAAGCAGGATACAGAAAGATTGCTTCGTTCCTCGCAATGACGTGTTAGATAGCACGAAGTTGATTTGAAAAGTAACTACTGTTTCGGATTGGCCCTTGTGGTATCTTTAGCTGCCGGGTTGATGGTGCCATTCCTTGTGGCTGTACTATCTTTTGCGGGTGCAGCTTTGATACCGTTTGCGTGTGCGCTGTCTGGCCGGCTAACCGGCTTGCTGCTGTTGGGTATCACAGGTTTTGCGGCTGCGGTGCTACTTGCCGAAGGCTTTGCCCCTGCACCAGTTACAGCTTTAGCTGCAGGTTTTACAGTGGGCGGCGCTTTGGGTCTGCTGGCAGCGGCACGTGCTTCGGCCTGTCGGCGGCTGTAAGC
This sequence comes from Mucilaginibacter koreensis, assembly GCF_054783355.1. Classification (NCBI taxonomy): domain Bacteria; kingdom Pseudomonadati; phylum Bacteroidota; class Sphingobacteriia; order Sphingobacteriales; family Sphingobacteriaceae; genus Mucilaginibacter; species Mucilaginibacter koreensis. Next base: position 2,422,699 of record NZ_BAAGQS010000001.1, read on the forward strand.
TTTGATTACATATTCTTTAGAAGTGGGGCGGTCTTTGGGTTTCCAGATGAAATTTTTGAGCAGGCGCTCATCTTCTTTAAACTTACTAAGCGGCCCATACCTGAACTCTGGCTTAATGAGCCATTTAATATTGGCTACCTTATTATCCTTAAAATTCACTTTAATGCGGCTCGTTAATGAGCGTTGCATTTCAGTAACACGGCCACTATCGCGGTTAAAGTAAATGGTTTCGGCATTGCCATCCACATACATCTGGCTCATTTTGTTGTCCACAAAAAAGCCGCGCATCCGTTTACCGGCTACCTGATTGAAATGGGTAGAATCGTTTTCTTCAATATTTACTGCAAAGGCATTTTGGAACAATTCCATGTTGTTCAACTTCCGGTTTTTCATTTGCAGGTGAATGGTATCGCCTGATAACTGCGAGCCTTGCGTCCACAACATGGGTTTTACATATAGCCGGATAATGGAGTCGCTGGCACTGTAAAACATCGAGTCGGCCTTGCCCTGCAAATCTGATTTAAACAGCAGGGCATGGTGATGAGCAGTTAAGATCCGTATGCGCGAAGTATCGCTTAGATTTATCTTATAGCCCATATTCATGTAAACTGAATCGCGCACGTCGGCCTTTTTCGCTTTTGGAGCCACAGGCTTTTTAGCCGCAGCTTTGGCTTGTTTTTGTTTGGCCGTATCGGGTGGCAACACGCGGGGCGGGCCAAACAAATTGCGGTGCAAAGCGCCGGTATCGCGGGGAACACCAGCCATAGGCGGACTGTAAATATGCTTAGCGGTACTTTGGGTGTAAAGCGGCACACGCTGGGCCTTTGCCATTTTGGCCAAGGAGTCGCGCAGCTTATTAGGCCGCATATTTTCCTGCTTCAGCTTTAGGGCTTTAAAAGTTAATATCTGCGTTTCAAGTGTGTCGGCACCAATGTAAACCGAATCAATTTTGGTGCGTTTGACTGGCGGCGTTAAAACCGGCCGTTTACTTTGTGTAGTATCGCCTGGTGCAGCAGGCGGTTGATTTGCAGTTTTTGCCGGGGCTGATGCAAGTGCCGGTTTATTTTTATCGGTTTGCTTAACCACTTTGGTAGAATCTTTTGCCGTAACCGTTTTACTTGTACTATCCGTTTTGGTAGAATCGGTTTGCTCGGTTTCCATTATTACATAAGCATTTTTGGTAACTACTGCCCGTTCGTCGGCATTAAAGTAGGTACCCAAATCGCCTTTAATGGTGATTTTTTGCTCGCGGTCATTAAAGGTAACATGCCCCATAGCACGGCCAAAGCCCTTAAGCCGGTCATAAAATAAACTATCGCCTTTAAGGGTTTTTGTACCCTGTGCATAGCGGTTTTTGCGACCAAAAAAAGCCTGTTCAATCACTGTATTGTAAGTTCCGTTTTCGGTGTATAAGGTATCCTTATTTTTATTGCCGTAAATATGACTGGGGCCCAAAAAATAAGCAATACGCGAACCGGAGTTATACCGTAATGTATCTGTTTTAATTACCGCATCTACAGTGGTTAATACCACATCATACCTAAAAAAGGCATCGCGTGTAAACGCATAATAATAACCATTTTTACTTACCAGCGTGTTTTGCTTGTTTACCAGTTTACCACCGCCGGTATAAGTACCAATGCGGGTGGCAGTGTTATAAGTAAGGTAATTGGTAGATAATGTGGCATCTTTATCTACCATGCGCACATTGTCGGTTAAGATAGCAGTATGTGTATTGCCGTTATAATTTAGTTTATCGGCATAAATATTCAATGTATCGCCCTGGTTGATAACCACGTGACCAAAAGCATCGAACGAATTATTTTTTGAATAAAAATAAGCGCTGTCTGAACTGAGCTTAGAAGATTCTTGTTGAAAAGTACCTTGATAAACTTTAAGTACACCGTTATCTTTAGTCCCCATACTTTTACGCGACTGAATTAAGTTCACGATAGACTTTGGGGTTTTAGCAGCCGGCTTGCGCTGGGCAGCAGCTCCTAAAGTTAGCAACAGTAATACGCAGAAACAGATATATTTATTCACCAAGTGCAAAATTAACTTTTTGGTTCGGTTTTGATTAAGCGTGTAATGAATAATGTAAATACACAATGTGATGACTTGAGCCAAGCAGGCAAAGTTTAACATTAAACAAATGTTTTACTTACCGCTGACTGGTAAGCACCTTCTTATTTTTCAAATCGAACACCAATGAGTTGGCTACTAAGGCTGGTTGGTTACCCTCTTGTAAAAATGCATGGGCAGTTTTGTGCCCCTGGGCATCAGGGCTGCTTTTTACATAAGCTTTCATGCTTATTTCATCAACTGTAATCTGGTCGCCCTCAATACCAATATTCCCATAACTGAGTTTGGCGTGTCCGTAAAACGTAATCAGATGATTTTGTTGATCATAATAGCTGGAATCGCTGCCACTCATTTTTACTCCTTTTAATGTAAGGCTGCTATCAGCTGGCAATACAGCTACGCTATGTAAACCTTTTAATTCACCAACCGAATAAGATTCAGTACTGCACATGGCTATACCCACCACCAACATACTGCAAATTAAAAATTTGCATGAGTTACTTTGCAAAAGGATAGATTTTGATTTCATATGATAAGTTATATTTGAAACGGTTTACAATTTGTGCTCGATTACCATGCTGCAACGCTTTGTCCAGTTTATTACCGAAAATCAGCTGCTTATTCCTCAAAGCCGGGTACTGGCAGCAGTAAGCGGCGGCAAGGATTCTGTGCTGATGGCCCATTTGCTGAAAGCGGCCAACTACCAGTTCGGCATTGCCCATTGTAATTTTCAGCTACGCGGTGATGAGGCGCTGGCCGATGAGCAGTTTTGCCGGCAGCTGGCCGGGCAATTGGATGTCCCTATCTACGTTATCCGTTTTGACACCGAAGCTTATGCCCACACTCATCACGTTTCCATTCAGATGGCTGCCCGCGAGTTGCGCTACCAATGGTTTGAACAAATCAGGCAACAGCATCATTATGATGTGATTGCAACAGCGCACCATCAGAACGATACAATTGAAACAATATTGCTTAACCTGGTACGGGGTACCGGCATAGCAGGACTGCATGGTATATTACCCCTTAACAATTATATCGTACGCCCTTTACTGGACCTTACCCAAACTGAAATTACAATAGCCGTGAGGAATGGGAAAATTAACTATCGCGAAGACAGCTCTAACGCCTCTGCCAAATATGCCCGGAACCTGTTACGCCTCGAGGTAATACCCCGCTTAAAGCAGCTTAACCCCAATTTAGAGCAAACCTTTCAGCGTAACCTGGATCACTTTCGCGAACTGGAAATGCTTTTGCAACAACAGGTAGCACAGGCCCGTCTTCAGGTATTTGGCACTTATCAGGGCGAACCTGCCCTATCTGTTAAAGCACTGCAGCAGTTACCTTCGCAACGTTTGTTGCTAAGTGAATTACTGAAACCCTATGGGTTTAACCAAACTGTTGCAGATGATTTAATATCCTCATTGCGCAAACACTCAGGCAGGCAATTTGCTTCGGTCACCCACCAACTTACACTTGATAGAGATTGGGTTATACTTACTCCAGTTGTTCAGGAAGCCAGACAGCCATCAGTGATGATTGAATCCGGAGACGAAATAGCCCAGTTCGATCGTTATCAAATACGTATTCATACTACAGATAGCCATAAAGCTGATGCCGGTAAAAATACAGCGGCACTGGATGCTGAATTACTTAGTTATCCGCTCAGCTTACGCAGTTGGCAGCAGGGTGATGAATTTTACCCGCTGGGGATGAAAGGCCGCAAAAAACTGAGCGATTTTTTTATTAATCAGAAAGTACCTTTAAACCAAAAGCACCGTATACCCATCTTAGTTAATGGTAACGGTGATATATTGTGGGTAGCCGGTTACCGTATCAGCGACCGGTACAAACTCACGCCCAACACCAAAAAAGTTATTATCTTCGAACTGGAATAACAGCCTTATGAGTAAAGCCATATTTGTAGAAAAACAGTACCTGGGCCGGGAGTGGATCCCGATCAGCATTCGTATGGTGCTGGCTGTATTTTGTTTTGCCGTATATGTATTTACCGACTCGCATGACCCCAACGGTGATGTAATGGCTGTGGTAGGCTTTGCCATTATCATTGTATCCATTGTGCTCGGCTTCGTACTGCATTTCAGTACTTGTGTGGAGGATGGCTGCCTGATTATTGATGGCTTGTGGACATCCCGCCGGGTAAGAATTGACCTTAACACCATTGTAAGTGCCGAAAAAGGAATATATAGCCGCTACCTGTTTAACAGCCCGGTATACAACCTGCATAAAAAAGACACCATTCGCTTCTATACCGCCGGTAACGAGGCCATTCACCTCACCGACCGTGATGGTTTGGAGTATATCATCGGCTCACAACACCCCAATGAGCTATTGAGAGCTATACAGGCAGAAATGGGAAAAATTAAAAAGTAATATTTTAACTATCATGCTGAGCGTCAGTGAAGCATCTGTACATTGTCTATAGGCATCTGCAAACGAGCCAACGTTGTCATGCTGAGGCACTCGAAGCATGGGCGCACAAGCTTCAGCCATGAACGCCTCTGCACCCACCCTTCGACGGAGCTCAGGGTGACAACGTCAGACCATACAAAAATAAAATAGCGAAGAACCATAAGTGCAGATTCCTCGCTATCATTTAATAACAATATAGTTGCTTTTATATCTTACTCCAGGTAGTCCCCTCTTTACTGTCTTTTAACTGGAAACCGATTTTTTGCAAGCCGTCACGAATTTTGTCAGAAGTGGCGTAATCGCGGTTCTGTTTGGCATCGCTGCGCAGGTTGGTAATAAAATCAAGCACGGCAGGCAGTTCATTGCTTTCTACCTGCTCATTCTTCAAACCTAAAATGTCGGTTACAAAGTTTTGCATCAGCTGCTTCAGCAAAGTAAGGTTAGCTTCGTCAATTTTCAGCTTATTATCATGCACTGAGTTGATGATACGGGTAGCCTCAAATACCTCAGCAATCAGCACAGGACTGTTGAAATCATCATTCAGCGCAGCGTAGCAACGCTCAATCAGGGGCTGAACTTCTACCTCAGTAGTTCCTGATGCTTTTAAGCCATTCAATAAACTGTAAGCATTCATTAAACGCTTAAAGCCTTTCTCCGAAGCTTCCATAGCATCGCTGCTAAAATCGAGCGTACTGCGGTAATGCGCCTGCAACATAAAGAAACGCACCGTCATGGGGCTGTAGCCCTTGCTCAGAATGTTGTTATTACCTGTAAACAATTCATCAGGCAAAAAGCTGTTCCCTAACGATTTCGACATTTTCTGGCCGTTTACCGTCAGCATATTGGTGTGTATCCAATAAGTAGCCGGGTTAGTGCCGCAGCAAGCCACGCTTTGCGCAATCTCGTTGGTATGGTGGGTAGGTATGAGATCCAAACCGCCGCCATGAATATCAAACTGGTCGCCCAGATATTTCTGACTCATGGCCGAGCACTCCAAATGCCAGCCCGGAAAGCCAACGCCCCAGGGCGATGGCCATTTCATCAGGTGTTCGGGTTTGGCTTTAATCCACAGGGCAAAATCAAGCTTGCCGCGTTTCTCCTCCTGCCCGCCCAGGGTACGGGTATTGTTCAGCAAATCCTCCAGGTGACGGCCATTCAGGATACCATAATCCTGGCGGCTGTTGTATTTTTCTACATCAAAATATACAGAGCCATCTACCTCATACGCATAACCGGCATCCATAATGCTCTTCACCATTTCAATCTGCTCAATGATGTGGCCGGTAGCCGTTGGCTCAATACTGGGTGGCCAGGTATTGAAAACCTGCATCATCTCGCGGAAACCCAGCGTATATTTTTGCACAATCTCCATCGGCTCCAGTTGCGAGAGCTTTGCTTTTTTAGCAATCTTATCTTCGCCGCTGTCGGCATCGCCTTCCAGGTGACCGGCATCCGTAATGTTGCGCACATAGCGTACCTTGTACCCCAGGTGGGTAAGGTAACGGAAAATTAAATCGAACGAAATATAGGTACGGCAATTGCCCAGATGCACATCACTGTAAACGGTTGGCCCGCAAACATACATGCCCACATGCGGGGCATTAAGGGCTTTAAATTCTTCTTTGGTACGTGTTAAACTATTGTAAACAAAAAGCTTTTGTTCCATGCGGACGAAGTTACAGTTTTTTAAGCGGTGATGGTAAAACGGGCCATTGGAATTACGAAATATTGGCAAAGATGATAAAGGACTGAAGTAAGTAAGAGAAAGTTTAGAAGGTATGAGTAAATATTAACGAATGTTATTAATAAGCATTTTCAATCGAATTATTTAGTCACCAATTCACGCCTCCATTCATTATTCAGATGGGCGTTGCCTTTCAGGCCGGGCTATCCACTGCAAGTCCTCGCTCGTACCTCGCTGCGGGCTTTACGCTGCTATCCCTAACGCATTGTCTGAACCGGAATTTGTAGAATTGGAGGAACGAACAGAATTTTGAAAATGATGGGCTATTTTAACGCTCACAATGATGTCATTTTGAGCGTTAGCAAAGCACCCATACCCCTGGGTCCTGTAAGCGAACCAACGTTGTCATGCTGAGGCACTCGAAGCATGGGCGCACAGGCCCTTACATAGCAACGCTTCTGCACCTACCCTTCGAGTGCCTCAGGGTGACAAGCGTTTGCAGTACCTTATCACACAAATCAACACTCCGGTAAGCTGATTGGGATATTTACCGCCAAGCCGCCGTCGGAAGTTTCTTTGTATTTGGAGTTCATATCCAGTGCCGTTTGCCACATGGTACGTACTACGGCATCCAAGCTAACTTTAGCCTGGTCGGGGTTGCTTTGCAGGGCAAGTTGCGAGGCGGTAATGGCCTTAATGGCGCCCATGGTGTTCCGCTCAATGCAGGGCACCTGTACCAGGCCACCAATCGGATCGCAAGTGAGGCCAAGGTGATGCTCCATTGCAATTTCGGCAGCCATTAATACCTGCCGCTGTGAGCCACCCAAGCATTCGGTTAAAGCCGCTGCTGCCATCGCAGAAGATACTCCAATTTCGGCCTGGCAACCACCCATCGCGGCTGATATGGTGGCGCCTTTTTTGAAGATACTGCCAATTTCGGATGCAGTAGCCAGAAACTGTAAAATGCGCTCTTTGCTATACCCATCGCAAAATGCCATAAAGTATAGCAGCACTGCCGGAATTACCCCTGCAGCACCATTGGTAGGCGCTGTAACCACCCGGCCGAAAGAAGCATTCTCTTCATTTACAGCCAGGGCAAAGCAGCTTACCCAATCTAATATATTTTGAAAGCCATTGCCGGTTTGGCGGATGGCTGCAATCCACTCATCAAAGTTATGATAAGCAATACCTTTGACCAGCCGGCGGTTCAGGCTGGCAGCGCGGCGGGCCACGTTGAGGCCGCCGGGCAGGTAACCGGTGGTATGGCAACCCCGGTAAGTACATTCTTTAATTACCCTGAAAATATCCAGCATCCCGGTTTCGGTCTCCTGCTCCGAGCGCCAGGCCTGTTCATTTTCCATCACCACTTCTGATATTTTCAGGCCGGTTTTGCGGCACCAGTGCAGTAACTCGGCTGCAGTTTCAATCGGGAAGGGCAAATCCACTTCTGGGCGTTGGTGTCCGCCACCATCTTCTTTTACTACAAAGCCGCCACCTATCGAATAGTAAGTTTCTGATATGGCCCTGCCATTTTGCAATAATGCCTGAAAGGTAACCGCATTGGGGTGGAACGGCAGGCTTTCATTAAACAAGAACAGCAAGTTATCCTCGTAAGAAAAAGGAATAGTTTTGTGCCCGCCTAATTGTATAAAATGGCTGGTTTTAATTTGGTTTACCTTGTCATCAATGCGGTTAACATCAAAGGTAACCGGATCATCACCACTTAGCCCCAGTAAAATAGCAATATCGGTACCGTGGCCCTTACCGGTTTTGGCTAAAGAGCCATACAACAGTATTTGTACACCACTAACTTCATTCAAAACGTGGCGTTCCTGCAAAAGTGCTACAAATTGTTGCGCCGCACGCCAGGGACCCAATGTGTGCGAACTGGACGGACCGATGCCGATTTTAAAAATATCAAATACCGAAATTTGCTCCTTTTGCATTACCGCAAAGTTACGCACCGGAGCTATGGATTGAGGCATGAAGATTTATTTAATTAAGATTATTATAGATAACGTGGTAATGAGAAAAAAGTGTCGTACCAAACATGGTCATTGCGAGCGATTGCCATGCTATGGCTCGCAACGAAAAATTATAATTTAATGATAGGACTACGCTTTCATTACCCCAATCCGTTCACCTTTCCAATCGGGGAACAGCACACGGTCGTTACTAATACCCAAATGCTTATCTGCAACTTCGCTGAATACGCTCCTGAAATCGGTAGTTACCGCTAAATCGCGGCCATCGGCTAAATTTTCTACTGCCAGCGGTTGTATATTGCCATGTACCAAACCGCCGTTGGCATTATTGCTCAATATAAAATTGCAGGAAGCTCTGCCATGGTCGGTACCGCCGGTGCCGTTTTGATGCACGGTGCGGCCAAATTCGGTCATGGTCATTACGGTAACGTCATCCTGGTAAGCCCCCAAATCTGTCCAGAAGGCCATCATACTGTTGCTTAAATCGGCTACGTTGTTGGCAAATGTCCCTTTGGCTGTACCCTGGTTAAAGTGCGTGTCCCATCCGTTAGATTCGGCAAAAGCCACTTCCAGCCCCACATCCATTTTTATCAGCTGGGCAATCTGCTTTAAAGAATTACCCAAAGCAGAGTTAGGATAAACCGCGTTATTAGCCGGTTTGTAATTACGGATATCAGTTTTCTGCAGCATCTTCATGGCATCAAAACTTTCCTTGCCGGTTTGCTTTAACAGGCCGGATGAAGTTTGATCATACAAATCTTCAAAGCTTTTAGCGGCCAGATTAACGCCGCCGGGGTTGCCGCGCATTTGCAGGGCAAAATCTTGCAGGTTACTGATGGCCAGCGCCGGGTTATCACCATAAAATGAGCGGGGCATAGCCGAGGTCATGCTCACGGCACTGAACGGTGTTAAGGTATCGTGCCCTAACAGACCTACGGCACGGTTCAGCCAGCCGCTGGCTGTGCCTTTATTGAATGGCGTACCTGCCTCCATATAATCCTGCGCATCAAAATGCGAGCGGGTGGTGTTGGGCGAACCAATGCCATGCACAATGCTCAGGCGCTTTTCGAGGAACATAGGCTCAAAAGCCTTCATCATGGGGTGCAGGCCAAACTTACCATCCAAGTCAATCAGCGCTACATCACCTGCCGCCTTTGCGGCCGACATCATTAGTGTTGGGCGGGCCTGCTGCAAATAATTATCATTAAACGGTGTAACAGCCATCAAGCCATCCATCGCACCGCGCTGAAAAATACACACCAGTGCTTTGCGTTTTTTATATAATGGAATGATTTTATCGCTGGCGGCAGCTTCGGCCAAAAAGCCGGGTATACCGCCCATTAAGCCTACACCAAACAGGCTTAGGCCGCCTGCTTTTAAAAATGCTCTTCTGTTTAACATGAGTTAAATATTTTATTTAGCGCCGTTGATATTCAGGCGACCCGATAATTACCCCTACCACCTGCGATAGCATTGAGTTGCTGCCACCGGCATTTTGCATAGCCAGCATATTGCCAGTACCGGCCCTCTTGGGCCTGAACTTTTGCATTGTATCTGTTGCTGCAACCTGCGTGTTCATATTGTTGCCTGCCGGTGTTACTTTGGCGCTTGCGGCATCTACTTTAACTGCCAAAGCCGGATCATTCAGCATGGGCGTTAAACGCTTAATGGTGGCATCCAGATTACGCTCGGGCATAATTAGTTTACTGTATACCACCAGTGCCTGCTCTGCACTTTCCGGTTCTCGGTGGTGATTTAAGGCTGCAAGATCAATCTTCACCCCCGGTATGCGCCCTGAAGCCAGCGCCAGGCCGAAGTTCATTCGGGTAAGCAACGAGCCGGTGTTGATCCAGTATTGCCCTTTATCAGGGAAACCGGTAGGGGCCTGGTAATAATATTTTTTTTCGCCCATGCGCGCTACCCAGTTGTATAACTGGTAAGGTTGGGTAATGGTAGCATTCAAGCTGCGTACTGCACCAATAGCCAGTTCAAACGGCGATTTGGTTTTTTCGCGCAGGGCATTACTGCCCCAAAATTCAGGTGCGCTTACCATCGTAATTAATACCTGTTTAATATCGCCATCCTTTTGCTCAAAAGTTTTCGCCATTTTATCAGTCAGGGTTTTGGGTGGGTTATCACTCACAAAGTGTACCGCCAGTTTACGGGCAATAAACTGAGCTGTAGCATGCTGATGGGCCAGCATATTCAATAAGTCTACACCATCCTGGTAGCCCCCGTTGGGGCCGAAATGCTTGCCCAACACCATGGCTTCTCCTTTATCATGCTTGTTCATGTTAAAAAAGAAATCACAATCATGCACAAAACCGCGTTGGGCCAATTGGTCGGGTGTAAATCTTTTCAGGATGCCTTGTGCTCCGTTACCATAAGTACCCAGTGGGGCAATAGTCCAGCCGGTGAGCACACGGGCGGCTTGAGTAACATCCTGCTGGGTATAGCCGCCGTCTACGCCCAGGGTATGCAGTTCCATTACTTCGCGGGCGTAGTTCTCATTTAAACCACCCTGGTTGGCTTTTACCTGCTTTAGCTTTGCGGTAATTACCTTCCGCACGTTGGTATCCATTTGCATACCCGTTAAAGCGTTTTGAGTCATCATGGCATCCACCACCGGAGTGGCTGTATTGGGTGCAACGCTGGTAAAATTATCCAGATAGTACAGCATGGCCGGTGATTTAGCCGTAGCCAGCAGCAAGTCACTAAATTTTCCTAATGCATTTGGACGAATCACATCCCGCTCATAAGCAGGAATGAACTGGGCACAATCGTTTTTAGTGATAGATACATTAAAGTGGTTAAACCAGAAATCAGACATCACCTCCTGTAACTGATTATGGGTATATGCTGCCCGTAGTACTTTCTGGTTGATGAACTGACGAAATAATTCCTGTTCGGGTTTATAACCCTTTTGCTGCATATAAACCTGGAGCGTATCACGATAAGCTTTGCGACCGGCACTTTTCACCGAATCTTTATTGATAAAGCCATCCTTTACTGCCATGCGAATGAGTTGCCCAGGCTTAGGGTAAGTTTCTGCAATTTGTACATTGCTCAGCTTAAGTGCATCGTATTGGTTAAGCGTTTGGTTCAAAGAGTCATCAGGCAAACCGCCATCTAACTGTTGTTGAAACCAGTTTTCTAAACCCTGCTGTACTACCTCGTCCACCTGCCCGGGCGTACTGCCGTAAGTAAACCGGCTGAGCAGGTGCGCTGCCGCCTGACGCTCGGTTAAGCCTTGTTTTTTGTAAGGAAATTTGGCACCACGATATAATGAGGTATTAAAAAAAGAAGACAGCAAAAAGACACTGCTCAAAAAAAGCATCCCTATACTTAAAAACTTTAAAACTGGTTTCATGGCACCTGCCTGTAAATCAATAATGTTTAGACCACCGATAAAGCTATAGGTTCAATATATATAACGTATAAACTACGAGTTAAATTAAAGTTACGCACAAAAAAAGGCCGTTCAAATTTGATTTTGAACGGCCTTGTATATTTACAGGAACATATTATCTGCTGCCTGCTGAAATTTGCATTGGGTTTACGCCAACAGACTGGCCACGGGCGGCGCCTGAACGCTGCTTAAACACCTGGAATTTTGAAGGCGAAGGCAATTTACCCCAATAGTTATTGGTTTCATCAATATCGGCGGTTTCGCGCAATGGGTCTAACTTAATAGAAGCCACTTCTTTATCCTGTACATAGAATTTAGAGGCAGTCCGCTCATTCATGCGCCAAATTTGTGCCGGAATGCGATCGGTCATTTTGGTACCGTCTTTAAAGGTAAACTCTACAATAATCGGCATTACCAAACCACCTTTGTTGCTAAAGTCTAACTCATAAAAGTACTTGTTACCGTATTTACCTTGTTCTGCCTCGGTAAACTCCTGCTGGGTGGCAGGGCTGGCCGGTGGCATTTGTGCTTTAACTACACCGGCAAATTTAGCAGTATCTACAGCGGCTAAACCACGGTCGTATTTCCAATAGAAATCGCGTACAGCGGTATCACGGTCGGTATAAAATTTGATGTTTTTATCCTGACGGTTACGGATTTTCGAGATATCATCGAAATCATTCACCGCCGGTGCAATAGCCTGAGCGTTCAACCTCGGGCCACCACGGCGACCACCAAAGTTAACCGCATTGCCTTTGCTCAAATCGGCACGGCCTACCCTAACTGAGTCTAACGAAATATCGCAGGCATCAGTACCGTAAAACCAGCCTCTCCAGAACCAGTCCAAATCTTCGCCGCTGGCATCTTCCATAGTGCGGAAGAAATCGGCAGGTGTAGGGTGCTTGAAAGCCCAGCGTTTAGCATATTCTTTAAAAGCATAATCGAACAGTTCGCGGCCCATGATGGTTTCGCGCAGAATATTCAAACCGGTAGCCGGTTTTGAGTATGCGTTCGGACCAAAACGAACAATGTTTTCAGAGTTGGTCATGATCGGCTCCAGCTCATTTTTAGGCAGCTTCATGTAATCTACAATGGTATAGGCTGCGCCTTTTTTGCTGGGATATTTATTATCCCAAAGCTCTTCGGTCAAATATTCTACAAATGAGTTCAGGCCTTCGTCCATCCAGGTCCACTGGCGCTCATCGCTGTTAATTACCATCGGGAAGAAGTTGTGACCCACTTCGTGGATAACCACACCAATCATACCGTTCTTGGTGCTTTCGCTATAAGTACCGTCTTTTTCGGTACGGCCATAGTTAAAGCAAATCATCGGGTATTCCATACCGTTTGAAGCCTCAACACTCTGGGCTACCGGGTATGGGTAAGGGATAGAGAAATCAGAATAGGTTTTAATGGTATGCGCTACCAAACGGGTTGAGTATTTGCTGTACAGGTTATAAGCCTCTTTACCATAATAGCTCATGGCCATTACTTTTTTGCCATTCATGTTTACGCCCATGCCATCCCATACAAATTTGCGGGAAGAACCCCAGGCAAAATCACGCACGTTATTGGCTTGAAATACCCAAGTCTTCTTAGCTGAACTTGGGTTAGCTTCGGCACGTTTAGCTTCGGCCAGGGTAACAATTTCAACCGGTACAGCAGAAGTTTTGGCTTTTTCATAGCGGCCCAATTGCTGAGGCGTTAATACAGCGCTATAGTTTACACACTCGCCGGTGGCACCGATTACGTGGTCGGCAGGGACGGTCATTTGCACGCGGAAGTTGCCAAAAGTTAAAGCGAACTCACCACGACCAGCAAACTGGTGGTTTTGCCATCCCTGAAAATCACTGTACACGCATAAGCGCGGGTACCATTGGGTCATGGTAAACAGGTAATTTTTATCTTCGGGGAAATACTCATAACCACCACGGCCACCAAACACAGCGCGTTCTGATATTTTATAATTCCAATTGACGTTGAATACGAATTTCTGCCCCGGCATTAAACGTGCAGGCAGGTTAATGCGCATCATGGTTTTATTAATCACATAGCTCAGCTTCTTGCCGGTAGCATCGGTAAGTGAGGTAATTTTATCACCATAACCATTATCCTGGCTGTTTTCAGCAGCACGTTCCAGAAGCTGTGCGCTTACGCCACCGCGTGGCATGGCCGAGCTGGTTTGATAACCGGCGTTATTTACACTGCTGTGCTCGTTTTCATCTAACTGCAGCCACAGGTAATCCAATGGGTCGGGCGAGTTGTTGAAATAAGTAATGGTTTCGCTGCCGGTCAGGTGCTGATTCTTTTCATCCAGCTCGCACTTAATGTTATAATCTGCACGTTGTTGCCAGTATTTATTGCCTGGCGCGCCGCTTGCCGTGCGCTGTTCATTAGGTGTGGTAAGGATAGTACCCAACTGCTCAAATTTGTTGCCGTGGTTACTGCCCGGATTGTTCTGGATGTTTTGCGCCACTGCAAATTGCAGCAGGCTCACCGAGAAGATGGTAGTAGAGAGTAATTTTTTAATCATGTGAAAAGCTATGCGTGCACTAAAGCACTAAAAATAAATGTTTTTTATTAAAAAGGCCACCTTTCTATCGCCATTTTTACAGAAAGCGCAAACACACCGGCCGAAAGGAACAAAATCCAGTCGCGCCGTTTAATTTTAAGCAGATTTAACACTACAAATGCAGCTGCTAATATAAAAGCCACCACAAAAATTTGCCCCGCTTCCAGGCCAACATTAAAACCAAACAAGCCCAGGCCCAGCGCCTGATCTTTGGCCAGCATCATACGTATGGCATTGGCAAAGCCCATCCCGTGTATCAACCCGAAACCCAGGGCCAGGTAATAGTTAATTTTTGCGCTCCGGCCCTTGTGGTTAATTTGTACCAGGTTATTCAACGCTGTAATTACAATGGTACAAGGAATCAGAAATTCTACCCATTTGGTTGAAAAACGAATAATATCGAGCACGCTCAGCACCAATGTGAGCGAATGCCCAATGGTGAAAGCGGTTACCAGAATCAGCACCTGCTTAATGTCTTTAAACACATATACCGAGGCCAAAGCAAGTACAAACAGTTGATGATCGAGCGCTTCAGCGCTGATGATATGCTCCCAGCCCAGCTTGAAATAGAAACCAAAATCAGACATGCTATAGAATTTCGTTGAGAAAGCGCTAAATTTAAGGCGTTTTTTGATATTTAAAACTATTGTGCGGAATGATGACCCTGATGGCCAAGCCCTTGTTGATAGGCGCCCTGCTTTTTGAATTAATTTTACCTGTTAAATTCAACAAACCGGCTTTTCATCCGCTGCATGTGAGTACCAGCGATATCAGTTATAACAACGCTGACCATCAGTTGGAAGTCATCTGCACCATTTATACTGACGACTTTGAGACGGCCTTGGGCAGACAGTACAAAACCCACACCGATTTAACCAAGCCCGAGATGCACAAGGCGATGGATGCCCTGATAAAAAATTACATTGGCAGCCATGTTATCCTTAAAGCCGGCACTGCCGCAGTACCGCTTAATTATTTAGGTTATGAGATTGAACGTGAGGCCGTAAATGTTTACCTGGAATCAAACGCTATCAGCTCGCCAAAAAAATTGATTGCCGATATTAGCCTGCTGCATAATTTGTACGACGATCAAATCAACATTGTGCACATGACGGTAAACAAAGTGCGCAAAAGCGAAAAACTGGATTATCCGAATACCAGGGTAGTGCAGGACTTTTAATTCAAGTTCCTTTTTTAGTGAAGTTCCTTCTTGCTTTTTTATTATCTATCTTAACTTTCGCTACCGTATATGCACAGCATAACCAGGTAAGCGGCATAGTTACCGACAGCGCTTCGCACCTACCACTGAGGGGTGTAACTGTAATGCTAAAACCCAAAAATCAGACCTTCATCACCGATGAAAGCGGCCACTTTTCGTTTAAAGCCCCTATGTCAAATTCGGCTTACGTTTTATTGTCGGCTGTTGGGTACCGGCAGAAAAATATTCCTGTTACTGCCATTTCTACAAACCGCATTATTACACTGATACCTCAGCAAACGCAGTTGTCTGATATTTTAATTACGGTCTCAAACATCAACCCTTACAAAATCATCAGCGAGGCTGATATCAAACTGCGCGGCATTACCAACTCGCAGGAAGTGCTGCGTATAGTACCGGGCTTGTTTATAGGCCAGCACCAAGGCGGCGGCAAAGCAGAGCAGATTTTTCTGCGCGGTTTTGATAACGACCATGGCACCGATATTAACATGAGCGTAGATGGTATGCCGATCAACATGGTATCGCATGCGCACGGGCAGGGTTATGCCGACAGCCATTTCATCATTCCGGAAGTTATTGAAAGCACTACTTATCAGAAAGGGATGTACAACGCCGAAAAAGGCGACTTGGCCGTAACCGGCTTTGTGGATTTTCATACCATGGATGCACTGAGCAGTAATGTGATTAAAGCCGAGGCGGGCCAATTTAATACCTACAGATTGCTGGGTATGGTTAATTTATTGGGTAAAAATGCTAAGGCTAAAAATCAATCTTGGTACGCGGCATCGGAGTATCGGTACAGCGATAGTTATTTTGAAAATCCGCAGCACTTTAAACGGTTTAACTTTTTTACCAAATACCATGGGCAGCTTAATGCCAGCAATTGGCTTACCTTGAGTGCCTCTACTTTATACAGCAAGTGGGACGCCTCGGGCCAGATACCCGAAGATGCTGTAAACCGCGAACTGGTTAGTTTTTATGGTGCGCTTGACCCAAATGAAGGCGGTGAAACTTCGCGCACTAATGTAAACTCACAGTTACTGACCACGCTTTCCAATAACGATGTTATTAAAAACCAGCTGTATTACTCACGCTACAAATTTAACCTACGCAGCAATTTTACTTTCTTTCTGGAAGACAGCATCAATGGTGATGAAATTAAGCAGCGTGAAGCAAGAAACTTGATAGGCTACAACGGCAGCTATACACACGAAGGCTATTGGGGCAGCACCCGCCTTACTACCACCGCCGGTTTAACCGCACGTTTTGATGCCACTCAAAATTCAGAACTTTCGCATGTTACCAACGGCTATACGCTGGTAAACCCCATTAAGCTGGGCGATATTACAGAACTGAGTACCGGTGCTTATGCAAGCGAAATTTTTAAATTTAATACCCAATTCACTTTAAATGCCGGATTACGGTTCGATCAGTTTTATTACCGTTACAACAACAAACTGGCAAGTGATAGCACACTAAGTGGTGCCGGTGTTTACTCGGCCCGTAATAATACCATTAGCCCTAAACTCAATTTGTATTACCAGGCTACTGATAAGGCTCAGTTCTACTTATTCTTGGGCAAAGGCTTTCATTCTAATGATGCCCGTGTGGTGGTAGCCGAAAAAGGCTTGCAAACATTACCAGCCGCTTATGGTGCTGATTTGGGTACCGTTTTAAAACCAACAAAAAACTTAGTGCTCAACGCTGCCTTATGGTACAGCTATTTACAAAAAGAGTATGTGTATGCAGGCGATGGCGGCAATGTAGAGTTTAGTGGCCGCACCCGGCGAATTGGGGTTGATATATCTGCCCGTTACCAGCCGGTGCAAAGCATTTACCTGGATGCGGATGTAAACTATGCGCACGGTCGTTCTTTAGATGACCCTGCAGGAGAAGATTACATTCCCTTAGCCCCGGTTTGGAGCAGCACCGGTGGATTAACTTATATTTTCAAAAACGGCTTTAATGGTAGTTTGCGTTACCGCTGGCTGGGGCACCGCCCGGCCAACGCCGATTACAGCCTTACGGCACAAGGCTATTTCATTAACGATTTGGTATTGAATTACACAAAAAACCGTTACGAGATTGGCCTTACCGTCAATAACCTGCTTGGTATACGCTGGAAAGAAACGCAGTTTGAAACTTTAACCCGTCTGCGTAACGAAGCACCCGTAAATGGCATTGCTTTTACTGCCGGCACCAGGTTTACAGCGCTGCTGCATGTGAGCTATTTTTTCAACTAATAAAGATTTCTCCCCGCGGCAAAGCAGCAAACCTGAATTTCTACGCAGTACTTACTGGTCAAAGCGACGGTGCAGCAGGGCGTAAAATTTATCGGCAGTGGTTGTTTTACCTGCCCAGTTGTTTTTGGTGATGTAATCTGTTTTAAGCAGGCGGTCGGCCTCCTCAAAAGTTTTGCAGCGGTTTAAACGATCAATAGCTTCTTTGTAAGCCAGGTTGTAGCCATTAAACAGGTCTTTTACAAATAGCAATTTATCATTCAAATTTACGGCCGATGCAAGGTCACTTACCGGTTTACCGGCAGGCGCAGCAGATGAGGTTACAGGTTGTCCGCCATTACGCTGGGCAGATAAACGCTGGTTTAACGTTAAAGGCACTTCCGGCTGTACTTCAGTCGGCTCAGCGCTGGCTGCATCCGCAGTTACTTCAGGTTTTAAAGGTTCTGCCGGTTCGGCGTTCCCTAATCCTGATATACCTGCTACCGGTGCTGCCGGTTCTTCGGCGGTACGGCCACTGCTGATGCTAAAGGTACTTTCAGTTGCCGGCTCAGGCGTTTGCCTCACATAATTATACGTATCTGTTTGGCCACCTAAATCAATACTGGGCACAGGTGCCGGCTCGTTTACTTCAGCAACAACCGGGGGTGCTGGTTCGGTATTCTGCACCGGTTTGGGTTCCGGCTCAATTTGCTCCGGTTCAATTGGTCCTGCTTCAACTTCACCCGGTCCAATTAATTCTACTTCAATTGGTTCAGGTTCAACCGGCGCTGGCTCGGGCAGGTTAATTTCTTTGGGTTCGGGCGCTGTAACTTCAACTGGGGCCTCTTCAGGTTCCGGCAGTGCAGCTTCGGGTGCATCCTGCGGACCTTCGGTTATGGTTTGCACATGCTCCCATTGCATTACAGGTGCCGCAGGTTCTTCCGTTATCACCGGGGTGATAACCGGTAATTCGGGTGCCGGAGGCAATTCTTTAACTGGTGGAGCAGCATTGCATATTTTTCGCAGTATTTCGGCATGGTCGGCTAAAAAATGTGCATTGGCCACAAACAGCTCCAGCTCCAGTTGATTTAAATGCTCCGGTTCGGCTTGCATGTATTGGTATTGCTCACTCAGTTCGCTGATAATTCCGCCTATCTTTTTTAATACTTCCTGCTGCTTCATGGGGGTATATGTTGAAAACGTACCTCTTCAAAAATAAGAGATATTTCTGATATTAGCAGGCTGTAAATTGTAGCGCATGCTGTTTAGTGACGAGATATTTAAAAGAAGGGGTGAGTTGGGCGGAAGCGTGGAAGTAATCTGCGGCTCCATGTTTTCGGGCAAAACCGAAGAGTTGATTCGCAGGCTGCGCCGGGCGCAGATTGCCAAACTGCATGTAGAAATATTTAAGCCCAATACCGATACCCGCTACGATGAAACCGCCGTTGTAAGCCACAACCGAGATTCTGTCCCGTCATCGCCGGTTGAAAACTCGCAGGCTATTTTGCTGCTGAGCAGCCATGCCCAGGTAGTAGGCATTGATGAGGCCCAGTTTTTTGATGAAGAATTACCCCATGTATGCAATGTGCTGGCCAACCGTGGTGTGCGTGTAATTGTGGCCGGCCTGGATATGGATTTTCAGGGCCGCCCCTTTGGCCCGATGCCGGCACTGATGGCCATGGCCGAAAGTGTAACCAAGGTGCAGGCTGTATGTGTGAAATGCGGTAATCCTGCCTTATACTCCTACCGCCTGGTGCCCGATAATGCACGGGTGCTGCTGGGCGAAAAGGAAAGCTACGAGCCCCGCTGCCGCAGCTGCTACCAGGCCGATGGCCTGCTGTAGAATTTAATTCAGGGACTTTGAACAAATTGCAGGCACTGCAGGTTATATCCTCATTTAACAATACAGTTAATGGGAATAAAACTGATAGCCTTGTTACAGGGCAAGGCAGATGCCGAAGAAACAATTGAACTGGAATTGCAGCGCCTGGTAGAAGCTTCTGCAAAAGAAGAGGGTTGCCTGCAATATGAACTTTATAAAGATGGCAGCAAACGGTGCGCGTACGTAATTGTGGAGGACTGGGCCAGTGAGGAAGCCTTACAAAACCACAACGAAGCATCCCATCACAAATACTTTAAACGCATTGCCCCGGTACTGCTCGAAAAACCGGCCGAACTGCTTTTTCTTAACCGACTGGCCTGACTTTACGGCTTTGTTGACTTAAAATCTCTATTCATCAAAAACAAAAATAGAGATTTGTGTTGTTTAGTAATTATTGCTGATGAGCGGCACTTTAAACGCGCTGAGCATCATTTTTTGACGATACGATTTTTTAAATTATGGCCCGGAAAGTTTTACTTATTGAAGACGACAGAGACATCAGAGATACGATTGTGTATGCATTGGAAGATGCAGGTATGGAGGTGATTGCCTCTGACAATGCCCGTATCCTGAAATCACTGAACGAAATTAAGCCGGACCTGATTTTGCTCGATAACTGGCTAACCGACTGGAAAAGCGATGCCAACGGCCAGCAAATCAGTAAAGAATTAAAATCAAATCCTGCCACACAGCATATTCCTGTAATCATAGTATCGGCCGTGAGCAACATCCAGGAAATTACCAAAGCCGGCCTGGCCGACGGTTACATCAAAAAACCTTTCGAACTGGATGATTTAGTTAGAGTAGTGAACCAACATATAAACAACGCTGCCTCTAAAGCTTAACATCTCATTACTTATTCTAATCACACTTTCTACCTTCAAAGCGGTTCTGCTTTGGGATTTTAATTACGTACAGTAATTTATTAGTTGTTAAACTACTGACTTTCATTCATTTTGAGTTGCGGGCGGCTTGCATTTTAGTATAAGTTTTATAATTTCGTTGCCAACCAATTATAAACTTATTTAAACCTATGTCACTGCATGTGATGCATGAGATTACTCCGCTTACGCCCGGAGATTGTTTTACTGTGTTTGCGAGGCAGAAAACCATGTTTGATTTTCCGCTTCATTACCATGACGAATTTGAGCTCAACCTCTTGCTGGGCGCTGCCGGCACTAAGCGCATCATAGGCGACCATGCCGGGGTAATTGATGACTTAGAGCTGATACTGATTGGCCCTAACCTGTACCATACCTGGCTGAAACACCAGTGCCATAGCGCAACGGTTACCGAAGTTACCATACAATTTCCGAGTGATTTGCTGGATGAAAAATTTTTGCGCCGCAATCAATTAAGCGATATCAAAGCCATGTTTGATGCAGCCCGGCACGGATTAAAGTTTTCGGCCGAAACGGTGAATACACTTAAGCCACGGTTGCTCCAATTGGGTAACAGCAACGGCTTTGCCTCAGTACTTGAACTCATTACCATTTTACACGATTTATCGATTTCGCCCGGCAGGGAGGCCTTATCGGTAAGGGGTACACTGCAAGACAGATTGCTTTTTAACAGTCGGCGCATCGAAAAAGTGTATGAGTACATGAATACCTATTATTACCGCTCCATCACACTGGCAGATGTAGCTAAAATTGCCGGGATGCCCGAGGCTTCGTTCAGCCGCTTTATTAGGCGGCGCACGCATAAAACTTTTGTTGATACCCTGAACGAGATACGCCTGGGGCATGCTTCGCGCCTGCTGATGGATACCCAGTTAACCATAGCCGAAATTGCCCTGAAGTGCGGTTTTACCAATATTTCCAATTTTAACCGCCTGTTTAAACGCAAAAAGATGTGCATCCCTAAAGAGTTCAGGGAACTGCATACGGGCGGACGGATATTTATATAAATTTATACCAGCAACACCTCCACATGAAACTCATAAATCTCTATATAAATATTGGCTGCGCGCTCGGTATGTTACTGGCCGGCAGCGCAGCAAGGGCACAATCTGCTCACATCAGGCTAAATCAAATCGGCTTTTACCCCAATGCACCAAAGATAGCCGTCATCACCACAGGTAATGTTCAAAGTTTTACGCTGGTTAATTCAACAGGCAAAACCAAGTATACTGGTCGGCTTGTGGTTTCCCCTACACCAAGCCTGGCTGGTAAAACCGTTTACTTAGCTTATTTTTCGGCATTTCATCAGCCCGGTACATATACATTGCATCTGGCCGATGGCAGCGCCTCTTACCCTTTTCGCATTGCGGCGCAGGTGCACCGCGGGGTAGCTGCCGGCAGCATAAAAGCTTTTTATTATCAGCGGGCCTCGGTGGCTTTGCCTGAGCGCTATGCCGGGCAATGGCATCGTGCCGAAGGGCACCCGGACAATGAAGTACTGATACATCCATCGGCCGCGAGCAGCAGCCGGCCCGAGGGCACGGTCATTGCCTCGCCGCGCGGCTGGTACGATGCCGGTGATTACAATAAATACATTGTAAACAGTGGCATTACCATGGGCACAATGCTGTCGCTGTATGAAGATTTCCCTGCTCATGTTAAAGCCCTGAAACTGAACATTCCGGAAAGCAATAATGCCGTACCAGACTTGTTGGATGAACTATTGTGGAACCTGCGCTGGATGCTTACTATGCAAGACCCTGCCGATGGCGGTGTGTATCACAAGCTCACCAACGCAGCTTTTGATGGTATGATTATGCCGGATAAAGCCACCAAACCCCGTTATGTGGTGCAAAAAAGCACTGCAGCCACACTTGATTTTGCTGCGGTAACTGCACAGGCTGCACGGATATTTAAAGCATACCAACAACAATTGCCCGGCCTCGCCGACTCGTGTATGTGGGCATCTGAGCTGGCCTGGCAATGGGCAGTTAAAAACCCCAAAGTGCTGTACCGGCAGGAAGAAATGAACCAGCATTTTCAGCCAGCTGTAAGCACCGGTACTTATGGCGATAACGATGTACAGGATGAATGGATATGGGCAGCCTGCGAACTATACATCAGCACTCAACAGGATCAGTATTTGAAAGCGGTTAATATCATCCCCGATGATCAAATGCCTATCCCATCCTGGGGTCAGGTGAGATTACTAGGTTATTATTCCTTGTTGAGAAATAAAAATCAACTAACTGCAGCAGGTAAAGCACCGGTGGCCCGGCTCAGTAAACAACTAATTGCCCTGGCCGATGGCATGGTTAAGCATAGCAAAGCCAGCGCTTACCAAACCGTAATGGGCCGTTCGGTAAAAGATTTTGGTTGGGGTAGCAACAGCGAAGCCGCTAACCAGGGTATAGCCTTGCTACAAGCTTACCGCCTCACGCACCAGCAAACGTATTTAAATGCAGCGTTAAGCAATCTGGATTACCTGTTGGGCCGTAATGGCAGTGGTTATGCTTATGTTACAGGCTTTGGCAGCAAAACACCTATGCACCCGCACCATCGTCCGTCGGTAGCTGATGGCGTAACAGCGCCAATACCGGGCCTGCTGGCAGGAGGCCCCAACCCGGGCATGCAAGACCATATTCAGGTGCCAAGTATCGTACCCGATGAAGCTTATATCGATGACGACCGCGCCTATGCAGTTAATGAAATTGCCATTAACTGGAATGCGCCTTTAGTATATTTAGCCAATGCAATAGAGGCCCTGCAACAACAGTGGCATCATCAATAAAATAAGGTACTTAAACAAACAGGCCCGGCTTTGCAAAGCCGGGCCTGTTTGTTTAATAATATCAGGATTACTTTTTAGTAGTATCAGTAGCATTGGAGTCCAGCCGTGCAGCTGCGTTTGAATCGGCGGCCATGGTACCCGCCTTGTGGTTAAGGGCCGATGTAGAATCCATACGATCGCGGTCTAACATGGTCGAATCTTGTTTTTCGCCGCTAACGCCGCCTTTACAGGCGCTTAGTATACTCACTGTAGCCAACATTACTATGGCTGCTTTAAATCCGTTTTTCATACTTTGTTGTGTTTGTCGCTTAATGTTATTAAGTAATAACTTTGGGTTTTGTTTGCTTGTACAGCTCCACAACAAGGCCATTTTAATTTCCTGCATAAAACACCTATATTTGCAACATTCCTGTTACAAAATGTTGCTTAAAAAATCCATTAATTCCTTTAAACTGGTGTGCTTGCTATGGTTCGCGGTGTCGGTAGCCATGTGGGCATTCAAGTATTTCAACAATCGCTATAATAACTATCTCATATTTAAATACGTTTATTACCATACTGTTGCCCATAAAAACCTGTACAATTTTTATCCGCTCGAGTATGGCGACTCCAATCACTATGGCCCGGTATTCAGCGTTGTAATTGCGCCTTTTGCCTTATTGCCCGATGCCGCAGGCTTACTGTTATGGAACTTAATGAACGCTGGGTTGCTGCTTTGGGCTATCTCTTTACTCCCCATTACCAACAGGCAAAAAACATTTGTAGCACTACTCAGCTCCCTCGAATTTGCAGCAGCAGAACATTATATCCAATTTAATGCGGTAATTACCGCCTTCATCATTTTCAGCTTTATACTGGTAAATAAGCAAAAAGATCAATGGGCTACATTATTTATTGCTTTGGGTACGCTGATTAAGCTATACCCCATTATTGGCCTCGCATTTTTCATGTTCTCAAAGCAGAAAAAGAGGTTTATAATTTCAGGTTTGTGCTGGATGGCGCTGTTCTTTGTATTGCCAATGCTGATATCGAGCCCACAGTTCGTGGTGCAATCCTACGCCGACTGGTATGCTTCCCTGCATGAAAAGGTAGGCTTAAACATTGATTTCTCCAGTTCGCAGGATATATCAGTGATGGGCACCTTCAGGCGGCTAACCAATAATGTGAACTTGCCTAACCTGCCTTTTGTTATTGCCGGTGCCGTGTTGTTTGCTGTTCCTATGTTCAGGTTTAGTCAGCATCAATCTGTCACTTTCAGGTTATATGTACTGGCAACCGCACTGCTTACCGTAGTGCTTTTCAGCAGCGGTTCCGAACATCCTACTTATATTATTGCAGCCGTGGGTGCTATGCTGTGGCTAATGTTGCAGACCAAGCCTTTTAGCGGCTATAATTTGATAGTGCTTATTTTATTCCTGCTCATTACAGGCCTGGGGCCTACCGATGCTTTCCCGAAAACCATCAGGCACGAGTACATTAATAAATATGTAATGAAAGCCTGGCCATGTATATTGATATGGGCTACCATTTGCTGGCAGCTATGGTTCAAAAAGTTCAACATTGTGGTAAATAAGCACCAGGCCGAATTACCGGTGCTCCATTCATTAGCTTCCTGAGCTTTACACCACATAAAAAAATGTGGGTATGCTATAATTATCCGCAATTAATTGAAATTTGTTGCAAACAAGCAATTGCAGCATGCTTAGGGCAGCTAAACTGCTATATCAGGCTTGTTTAGTTTCTGAATGATATCAATAATTATTTCATCTGCTAATGCAGCGCAGCTTCACCAGGTTAAACAAAACATAGCTCAAACTATTGGTGTGCCTTATGAAGTGATTGGTATTGATAATAGTACCGGCAGCAAAGGTATATGCCAGATTTATAACGAAGGCACCCGGCAAGCCGCATACGATCTGATATGCTATATGCACGAGGATATAGAACTGCTAACACCGGACTGGGGCGTATATGTTACCGAAACGTTTAAACAACATAGCCGCCTGGGCGCTTTAGGTGTAGCCGGATGCAGCTACAAAACGGTCGCGCCATCAGGTTGGGTAGCTTATGGGAACCTCAAAATATTGCATTATAATTTAATGCAATCTTATAAACACACCGCAAAAGCCACCGAGCATTTGCACCATAATTCTACCCAAACACAACTGGCCAAAGTAGTTACACTGGATGGCGTATGGATTTGTGCCCGTAAGTCTGCAGCTTTAGCTTACCCTTTTGATGAGCAACTGCTCACTGGCTTTCATGGTTATGATATTGATTTTACTTTGGCTCTTAGCCGGCATTACGATATTGCAGTAACCTATGAGGTATTGCTTCGCCATTTTTCGGAAGGGCGTTTTGAGGCCGAGTGGCTGGCAGCAACATTGCAGGTAGCTGATAAATATAGAAAGCACCTGCCCCTCTCCACTATCTCTTTAAGTAAAAAGGAGCAGGCAGATATTGAAGTTAAAACGGCTAAGCATATTATTTTAAAAATGTTGGAAGCCGGCTATTCAGCAGCAAATATCAGAGCCGAGGTATGGAAGTTGAAAGGGACACTTAATTTATTTAAGCGGCTAAAATTATGGAACTATACCCGCAAAAAAGCTTAATTATTGGGGTTTAACTGACCTTAATACCCCTGGCGTATTTATATGCAAAGTTGAAGAGCGAAAATCCCGTTCTGTTTTTGGCGTTAAATAGCGAATGATAATGCTGATACACCAACTTCAATAAAGGCACAGACAGCCGCCCCTCCTGTTTTAACATCAAAGCTGCTTTCAGCTCACCGATGAATGTGCGGTCTTCGGGCTTCAGGTTTTTATAGTGCTCCATTTCAACCATCATATCTAAAATCACAGCAAGGTTATGCTTATTCATCTGAGCTGCATTTTTTTGCTGTTCCTGCTGAATTACGGATGCGGCATGTACCCGGTAATGAGTTAATGCTTTGTTGAGATAAGTTATTTTATGGTGATAAAAGGCAATAAAGCCCATCCACCAGTCATAATATCCTTTTTGAGGAAAGGGTAAAATGTAAGCTAACAACTCCCGTTTAAATAGCGTGGTGTGCCCGGTTACCCAGTTTTGCAGCAGCATACCCCTATAATTGCTTTTTTCAAAATTAAAACCGTCCAGCAATAGTGTGGGCAAGCGTTCACCCTCCGGACTCATATTAACAGAGTTGGAAAAAACCAGCCAGTTATCTCCGATATGAGCTAAAAGCAGCTCCAGTTTATTTAATTCCCATATATCATCCTGGTCGCTTATGGCAATGTACTCTCCTGTGGTTAAAGATAGTGCCTTTTCAAAATTACGGTTGAAGCCTAAATTATGCTCGTTCTTGATGCACCGTACCCGCTTATCCTGCTGCGCGTAAGTTTGCGCCAGTTCGAAGGTACGGTCGGTTGAGCCATCATCTACAATAACAAGCTCTAGGTTTGTATGGGTTTGGTGGAGTATACTTTCAATTTGCTCCCGCAGATACCGTTCACCATTGTAAGTGCACATGGCTACCGAAATTAAAGGCATTTCACTCATGTTACAGGTATTGGTTTAAGCCGTTGGGGCAATATACTGTTTTGTTTTTTACGGCATCCTGCAATAGCTCATCATTACGGTTCAAACCGGAACGCGATTTTTCCGGGTGATAAATATGATATACTACACCTCCAAACTTAATTACCCGCTTTTGCAGTCCGATGTTCAGCAAGCGAATGGCAACCTCGTTATCTTCACGGCCCCAGCCTGAAAAGTCTTCGTTATATCCGTTTACGGTTACTAAATCATTCCTCCAAAAGGCCATATTACACCCACGCATAAAATAAATATCATTAATGCGGTAGCGGGAGGCCATGTAGTTTCTTAGCCATAAATTACGAATGCCATTCGAGCGGTTAGACATTCCCCCGGTAAAAAGGCTCAGTTTAACTGAACCCGATTGCAACAGCCTGGCTGATAATTGCGGATTAAGCACCACCCGGCTTCCGGTTACAAAGGTACCAGGGGCCGCAAACCGGGCATGGTCACGTATAAAATGCGGATGCAGTATCAGGTCGCCGTCTACCTGGATGATATAGCTCCCTTTTGAAGCGGCAATGCCTTTATTACGTATACGCGCCAGCTGGAAGCCTTCATCGGGTTGCCATACATGCACCAGTGGTACCGGAAAATCCTTTTGAAAGCGCTGTATCAGTTCAGTAGTTTCGGCAGTTGAGCCATCATCAGCTATAATTACCTCTGCAGGCAGCTGGCTTTGGTTCAATACGCTTTTTAAGCACAGCTCCAGCGCCTGCGGCCAGTTATAAGTGGATATATTTAAAGAAATGTCGGTTAACTTATTCATAATTTAAACACTGGCTATAGCCATCGGCACATACCGAAATATGCTGCGCTTTAATGTGATTAATTTTGCTCCGCTGCTCGAGGGCACTGTTACGATGATCGCCGGAGTGGTGCAGGTGAAACTGTACCGCCAGCAGCTTTACCGACTTTTTTACCAACCCGTAGTTAATCAGGCGGGTAGCCAGCTCCTCATCCTCGTGGCCCCAGCCTGCAATGGTATTATCATACCCGTTAACTGCTGCAAAATCGGCTTTCCAAAAAGCAAAATTACTGCCCCGCACCTGTCTTGATGATTTTTCCTTTTTAACCATCAAACTGCTTAACAGCGGTAAGCGTAAAGCATTAAAACGGTGCTCAACCCCTGCTGAAAAAGCATTTAATTGCGCCCGGCCTTGCTGTAATAAAGCCTGGGTTTTACCGGCTGTCAGCATTCCGCGGGTTCCGCGTATAAAAGTACCCGGTTCCCTGATATACAAATGGTCGGCAATAAAATGCCTGTTCAGTATCACATCGCCATCAATCTGAATGACATAGTCAGACTGCGACCTGCTAACTGCTTTATTTAATATGATGGTTTTTCTGAAACCTTCGTCTTTATGCCACACGTGGTACAAGGGAACAGGGAAACCGGCTTGAAATTGCTTAATCAGCGCAGTAGTTTCCTGGCCGGAACCGTCATCTGCTATAATTACTTCATCGGGGAGCTGCGTTTGCCCGGCTACGCTTTGCAGGCAAAGTGCTAACGCTGCAGGCCAGTTGTACGTTGAAATTAGTAAAGAGCACTTGCTTTTTGCCATGCATTACGGTTTGTGCAAAAATACAGAAATATTTTTAGCGACTGGCTTATGCTAAGTTAAGGCTACCTGTGCGTTGCTGTCGCCAAACTTGCGGGTCCAGCTTTCGTACACAATTTTGAGCCAGATGATAAAGCAAGGCAAGGCCTTTAAAGCATAGGGCTTTACATAATGCTTATTGATGTACTGAGGAAATAAATCGGACGGCGAAAAACTGGTGAGCACGAGGGCAAACACCAGTAAAAATACCTCGAACCTGGCTACCGGGCGCTGCAGGTTCTGATACCAGATAGCCACGCCGGTAAAGGCAATAATATAAGTAGGCGACTCGGAGCCGGTACTGAATATAACTGTAAAAATTAAGGTGGAGGCCAAAATTAGCAACTGGTAAGAGCGATTTTGAAAATCTTTTATCCTGATGTAAGAGGATAGAAATACAAGCACAGCAATCAGCAGTACCCAGGCATCTTTAAAAGCCGGGTAGCTAAAAATACGGCGTATCATACCCATTACGCATATATCCTGCATGGTTGAGGTGGCATTGGCCATGTTTTTTTCGGTGAGGCTATGGTACCAGTCTACATAACTTTCGATCACAAAAGCCGGAGACGAAAAAAGCATGGGCAGCAAAAACAGCGCTATCCCCCAAAACAATACAGACAGGGTAAACTTTCCTTTTTGCCTTGAAAAAAAGAAAAACGCCAGCCCCACAATACCATATAATTTGATAAAAGTGCCCAGCACAATAACAAATGCCGCCCAAAAATCCTGCTTTTTGCTGATGAGGAGGTATGACCATACAATGAGGGCTGCCATAGAGGGATTGAACTGCACGTTGTAAGACGCCGTCATTAGCTCATGGGCACACAGCAAGATAATGATGGTACGCTGCGGCAATGAAAAAGGCAACTGCTGTATCACATAATACAAAAATGCAGTATTCACCATTACCCACAGCACCGCTGCCACACCATCAGGCAACAAGGTAAACGGACTGATGACCAACGCAAACAGCGGCCCGTAATGGTTGGTATCGGCAAAATGCTCGGGCTGCGGTATATACAGGTTGATACGGCTCACCAAGTTGATGAACGTATATTTATAAATAAGGTAATTATTGATGTTATGCCGTGCGGCTTGCTTAATTACCGCAAACAGGCTTAACCCGAACCATAAAAAAGCAACAACATATCTATTGGTAAAAAATCGGGCTAAACGGGTCATTCATCAAGAGTATTTTCAAATATACAAATACAGGCTTAAATTTGAAGTGATGGCATAAACGGAGCCTCGGGGTATATTGACGAAGTGGATCTGTCAACGGCTTTTTAGCAACTGCTGCCCATATGTTTAAGGCTTTGAAAATTTTGAAGCACAGCACAATAATGAGGTGATTAAAATTGTAAGAAGGCACCGCTACGGGATATAACAGATATTAAAAGCAGAACGCTCAAACCCCTATAAAAGCAAAACGGAGACCGATCTCTGTTCGAAATGGTCTCCGTTTCTTAACTTCTTCGCTAACCGTAGCTGGCGCCGAAGCATCAATAACGTTTTCTCGTATTTAACCGACCGGCTTTATTTGCTAACTCGCAGCATTTACTCACCTGGCCATAGCAAATTGCACTATTTTCCGTAGATTACGGTGCTTGCCATACCTCTTTTAAATCAACTCCGGTAATTTAACTCCTTTTGAATTGCAACAACTTGATGATTTTGCACTTGCGTGAATGTTCATCCTGCCGTTAGCTTCAATTCCTGCGCTCACTTGCATGAATTCAGGTTTTGCGGTGCCAGTGATTTTCCGTAGCCACTTAGAGTTGTCCCTTGATCTTTAGTTCGCCCGAAGGGTCACCCGATTCAATTTCTGTCACTCAAGGCTGTCAAAGTACGTCGTTCTTGATAAATGAAATATCGGATAAAAAATATATACGTGTCAAGTAAAAAATGAAAAATATTTTCTTTTTTACTTATATCATTGATTATCAACATAATAATTTTTTTTTAAAATTATATACAATAGGGTTATTCACATTTCAATCACACAAAAATTTCAGATTTTTCCTTCAGCCAAATCGACATTTTGTTTTTTAAGAACATGCAACTATATTTAGCTCACCTGAACTTAAAACTATGCCTAAAATATTGATCCTGTTCCTGTTTACCACTTTTGGGGCTCTCAACTACACCTATGCGCAGGATGAGAACAAAAAACCCTGGGATGCTACGCAGCCATTGCAATGGTCCGACTTTCAGGGCGAGGTTGATGGCACGAGCCCGTTTACGGCATGGACTTATACCGGCATCAGTTACACCTGGAAGGTTCAAATTGATCCACAAACCGCACCCAAATTTTCTTTTACGGTATTTGGCTATATGGATAAGTCAAAATCATGGCTGCGCGAAGGCCGGCCAACTGAAGGCTTGCTGGCACACGAACAGCTGCATTTTGATATTAACGAATACTTTGCCCGTATGCTGCTCGAAGCGTTAAAAACTTCCACCTACTCTACCACTAACTACCGCGATGAAATTAAGCAGGTATATGACCAGATTATGAAAGTGCGCCGCGAAACTCAGGAAAATTACGACAGGCAAACTGAGCACTCTAAAAATAAAGCATACCAGGCTGCCTGGGAGGAGCATATGGCTAAACTGCTCAGTTCGCCCATTCAACTGGATAATGCGCCCGCTAAAAATGCTTCGGCTCCATAAGCTAATCTACATGCGTTTATTTACGGTTGCCAATTGCTATAACCGGCAAACAACTACAGCAGGTTGCGCTTTTTACAATAATGGATGATGTATTTTTACTACCGGTAACTTATAAAGGCGAGGAACTGGAACTGGAAACCCAGCTACGCCCCTGGGGCTACACTTACCGCTTTGAGGTACAGGTAAACGGCATACCCGTACAATTTGAACCAGACGAGGAACGCAACTACCGCGCCCTTATTGACCCCGAGCAGGTAGAGGCCAAAGGCAGCCAACTGAGCATTGAATTATTACAGGCCATAGCGCTGCAACTGGCCACTTTACATGGGTAACAGTTCAGCGTAGCTGCTCATTAATCTGGTAAAAAGATTTTAAGTAATTAACCGGCTTATGCACACCGGTGAGGCGCCTATTGATTTCTGTGCTGTTGTTTAAGTTGAAATAGCCAGATGTTAATGCAGCTTCGTCTGCCGCTAATATTTTAAATCCCATGCTCCAGGTGGGGAAATTACGCTTGTTGGCGCTGGCTTCATCCAGTACCTGTATTTCATGATGCCGGTTATCCTTGCTAATGCTGGCAAATACGGCGGCTACTGCCTGCTCCTCACCTTCTATTACCTGCATAAAACGCCCTTCGGGCTGGTTGCCGCTGTTGCGCGAGGCGTAGAGCAGCATACCGGTAATTCCCATAGCCAGGTTATGCGTTCGTGCCTGCACCAGCAAATCAGCCAGCTGCACTTCGCTCATGGGCTGTACCGCCTTGCTGATGTAGATCAGGTAATAAATCATGGCACTTGCAAGGTATATTTTTTTAGGATAAGGCAGTCTATACCCCATGCTGTAGCATGAATATTACAATTAAAGAGATTTGTCTCTTCTGCAGATTGACCATAACTCTTCACCTGAGCAGCCGGATATACAGGTATATTCTTACACACCTATTAGCCTTGATAATACATAAACCATGACATCTATTTACCTCACTTTAATCTACTTGGCTTTAAGCCCGGCCTGGTCAAGATACTTCTTTTGCATAGCCAGCACCTGATCAGGCATTTGATTCAAAGCTTTGTATTCATTCATCAACAGTGCGTAGAGAGCGGCCTTTTTATCGCCACCGGCCGAGAGCATGGCTTTGGCAGTAATGCCATACTGTTGTATCTTACCAAAGTAACCCAGCACACTTTCATGAAAGTTTTTGGCCGCATCACTTGGCTTAAGGTCCTGCATGTTTTGAATATCCTGCCGGGCATTGTTTTGGGTGTTCTCTGCTTTCATGTTTAATGAGATCAGATCACCTGCATCGGCATGTAAAACCTTAACCGAGTCGGCAAAAGATTTTTGCACGTCATCAATCTGCCGCATTTCGTTTAAAAACAAATCGGTGGTCTTTTCATTGTAAGCCAGCTCCTTGTTTGAACAGCCATAAAATACACATGCAGCCATAGCGTAAAAAAGCAAGCAAATCAGTTTCATAAAAAATTGACTTATGATTTCATAACACCGTAAAAGCTCAAAAGTTATATTACTTGACTCCTTTTGCTTGCGGCATTTACTGTTAATCCATTTTTCAGCTTACTTTCATCATTATTTACTTGCAGTTGGCGCTTTGACATTAAATAAACCTGTGCTATTTCATGCTGTCAATCTTAGCGGTCAATTCGCCTTTCAGTTCTTTGTAAAAACCGCTATATGATTGTGCAATCTGCCCCTGTTTATCTACCAGGTAAAAAGCCGGGTAACCTGCATAAGGGTAAATTTCACGTACAGATTTATCGGTGGTAAAGCTTGGGGCTTTGGAAGGAAACTTGTGCCCATATTTGGTAATGGCCGCCCTATCATCCAGCGGGTAAATACTGGCCAGCACCACATCGGTACCGGTATATTGCGCTGCCAGGGCATCCATCATTTGGGTAGCGCCTACACAGTGCGGGCAGCCAATCCAGGTAAAGTTGAGTAGTACGGTTTTGCCTTTTAGGTCAGACACGCGCAGTTCCTTCCCTTTTAAATCATACAATTTCAGTTCGGGTGCTGGGGTGCCCTGGGTTAACCAGGCCACAGGCTTACGGGGTGGCGGCAGCTTAAACCCTGCCGGAACCGAGGCCAGCGACAAATCGGGAAAATGAGTATCATCAAACTTCAGATTCTGATAAGCATGCAGTTCGGACAG
Organism: Mucilaginibacter koreensis; assembly: GCF_054783355.1. NCBI lineage: Bacteria > Pseudomonadati > Bacteroidota > Sphingobacteriia > Sphingobacteriales > Sphingobacteriaceae > Mucilaginibacter > Mucilaginibacter koreensis. Next base: position 2,455,900 of record NZ_BAAGQS010000001.1, read on the forward strand.
GCTGAATTGAGAACCATCATCGGCCTGGCCGCTAAACTCATCCCTGATCATCACAGGCAAATCTGTTTTCTTGTCTACGATGTAATCGGCATGGGAGAAAGTGCGGATCTTATTTTTCAATGAATCAAAAGCTGTGTAGCGAATATGGCTGTAGCGAACGTTACGGATTATGGTATCGGGCAATACACTCAACTTTTGAGGCGTTTGCTGATATTTTTCGAGCTGTTTAACATAGTACGCCAGCGTACGCGAGTTTTGCCCGGTAACAGCCTCACTGCTCAATTCGTAAGTACTATCAGTAAGATAAAGTTTAACATGATTGCGACCATCATAGGCATCGCGCGCTGTGGGGATAGATAGCCGGTAGTACCCACCTGTTTGCGCCTCACCGGGCATAAAGGCCACCATGGAGCGAACAGTATCGGTATAAGGTTTATCCTGAAAGGAGAAGCGGGTAGTCACCAAATCGGTATAGGTGGCGGTGCGGTGCGCTTTGAGGCGTTGCAATGTACGAGCCAGCGGCTGCTGCGCGTTTACTGTTGCCGAGCAGGCCAGCATCATTACTATACTCAAGGAAAAAATTGCTTTCATACGGAAAGGGTGTAAACCGTAAATGTAAAATAAAACTGGTTAAAAGCCAGCCCTTTAATGTTAAATTATGTTAAGGTGAATGTGGATAGCAAATAGTTAACAGCAACCCAAACACCACGGCTTACCAATAGTTAAATTTGCTTACAACAGGTAATATAATTAACCATGAAAATAGTCACCTTAGAAGAACATGTATCATTTCCGGAAATGACGGATTTGTTACCACCCGATATACAGCAGAACAGAAAACCATCAGCTGCCGCTATGCAAATGATGCCTAAACTTTCCGATATCTCCGGCGAGCGTTTAGAGAGCATGAACGCATCGGGTATTACCATGCAGGTGCTTTCGGTTGAATCTACCGATGTAAATTTATTAGGCCCCGATGCAGCCCCGTTCTTTGCTGCCAGGTATAATGATTTACTGGCAGCTAAAATAAAAGATCATCCGGACAGATTTACAGCTTTTGCCCACCTGCCCATGCCAGCACCGGATGCTGCTGCCGATGAGCTGGAGCGCACCGTAAAAACCTACGGCTTTAAAGGTGCCATGATCAGGGGGCACACAAACGGCGAGTTTTTAGACCATCCGAAGTTTGACCCCATATTTGCCAGGGCCGAAAAGCTGGGTGTACCCATTTACATTCACCCCGGCTTGCCGCCGCAACCCGTTATGGATGCTTATTACAGCAACATTGGTGATAAAACCGGCCCTTTTGATGCCATTGCCTGCTGGGGTTGGGGCTGGCACTCAGAAACTGCCATCCATGTGCTGCGCCTGCTGGCGGCAGGTACATTCGACAAATACCCGAAGTTAAAAATCATCATCGGCCATATGGGCGAAATGCTGCCGATGATGTGGGCACGGTCTGAACGGGCATTCAGCCCCGGTGCAGGCGGCACCAACCAGCGTACAATGGCCGATACGTTCCGTCAGCAGCTTTACATCACCACCAGCGGCTTCTTCACCCAGCCGCCTCTGCAACTGGCTTTAGATACCATTGGCATTGACAATATCTTATTCTCGGTAGACTACCCCTTCAGCAACAACCAGATGGGTATTGATTTTTTGAACAACACCCGGTTACCGCATGACCAGCTGGAAAAGCTCGCCTATAAAAATGCTGAACAACTACTAGGGTTGAGCTAATTTAATGGGCTGTGGTTGTTTGAGCAGTAACCGCAGCCCATTAAATTATCATTACTTTTAACCATGCTTAAATCCATCTTCCTTACCTTAACATGTATAGTCTTCTCGCTATGCTTAAAAGCACAGCCATTTGTGATTGGTGGCCAACATTATACTATCCCCCGGTTTGATACCGATACGGTGGAACTTACCAACGGTTGGGCAATGGCAAGTAAAATGCTGCCACCTGTCCGCTCGTCGAAGGATGATATAGAGATCAGAATTCATATGGGCACGGTGTGGCTATCGGAGCCGGAAACCTTGCTGTGCATTCGGGGCAACCGGGATAGTTTGACAGCTACGGCTTACGAAGTTCATTTATTCCGTGCACCTGAGCCATCCGGCCAGTACCATAAACTACGTATAGACAGCACCCATAATCTATTCTATAAAACGCGGCGCATAAGCAATACCCCGGCGCTTCATGCGCTCTTACACCGGCTCATTGAGCACCACTTGTTCACCTACCAGGATGAAATGCACATCATTAAAGCTTTGAATGAGGCAGGCGTTCAACCCACCACGCATACCACCATGGATGTGTACACCGATAACCTGGTAGAAATTAATTTGCAAGGCAAATACCACAGCTTTTATTACAACGAGCAAAACCACACCCTGTACCCCAAGCGCAAAGAACTGGCCTGGAACAGAAAGATGGGTGCAGATGTGAATAATTTGCTGAAGCTGATTAAAGATTGATTTTACTTTATGGCCTGCGGTTGGTGCTCACACTAAACGCAGGCCATAAAGCCTTTTCTTTACAACCCGAATTTCTGACGTGCTTCGGGCGTAACCGGAGTGAAGAAATTGACCAGGTTACCATCCGGATCGCGGAAGAGCAGGGAGCGGTTACCCCAGGGCATGGTGGTGGGTGGCTGTGCAATTACAGCAGCGGTAGCCTTCACCTTTTCATAGGCGGCATCCACATCCGGTACCCTGAACTCGATAATGACGCTCCTGTTACTGCCGGGCGTCATCAGCCCTTCTCCAAACAGGGCCATTGTTTCTGTACTGCCGATGGCTAAGGTAGCGGTAGCGGTAACCACTTCGGCAAACTGCCCGGTATACCAGGTGGCTGTAATGCCGGTAACTTGTTCATAAAACTTCACCAGGGAGCTAATCTCTGCGGTAATAATTCTTAAAGATGTTAAATGCATGGAAAATTCACTAAATGTTTTAAATCATGACAAAGATGAATTCCTTTAGTGACAACCTTATGTCAGCAGGAAAGCGGAGGCATAATTAAAGTTTATTTTTGCCAGCAACGGTGTTATTGCCTATTATGCTTTTATTATTTTAGGGCAGGGCAATTTAAATCAATGAGGGAGGGGTTGTCCTTACTGCTACCGGATTACCACCAACACCTTTTCAACTAAATTTAATTAAGATTTAGTTTATTCACTGAATATCAGTATCAGGTTGGTAGTCAATGGGCAGCAGATCGCCGAGACGCAGGCCGGCCCAGTAACGCTCCACTTTTAAACTCATGGGATTAACCACAACGCCGTTCCGGTCAAATACAACATGCCCGTCAACAACAGAAATCAAGCTGGCCATTTTGTCCATTTCAGGCGTAGGTGTAAATGACTCGGCATAGCTGTAATTACGCCCTTTGGCACTTACTGCGAGTTTTTTAGGAATATTTTTAATATAAGTAACGTACAGCAAGTTTTTAAACGAGCAGGTATCGCATGTGAACCTCTTTTTGCCTTTTACACCGGGCACACTTATATTACCCCACTTTTTAATATAATTGCTATCGGTATTCAGCTTCAGTGCATATAAGCCACTTTGGTCGGTTAACTGCACCAAATTGCCTGCGCGCATCTTTGTGGTATCAAGTACTTCAATGTACCGGGCCTGCCTGAACATCGTATTCCAATATAGAAGCGAATCCCGGTATTCCCTGTTGTATTTGCTACTATATAAACTTATTTTCTCTTTAATTTTAGCATCTGCTGCCCGGTTTTTGTTCAATACTCTGGTATCTGTAACTACCAAAAAGCCCGGCTCTTCTTCCCTGCTCACCGCATTACCAATTACCGATCTGAAAAAATGCTGCAATGAACCCGTATACGCCTCTAATCGCTTTTTTTTCCACTCCAAACGCTGCTGCTCGCTACCTTGCATTTCTTCAAATAAAACATAGCCTACGTATGACAGGATTTCTGCATTTTCATTACGTTCAAAATCCTCAACCAAGTATTTCAAACGGTAACCCAGGGCCTGGTTTTCAATAATCATAAAATCAGAGGTGTAGCCCGTAAGTTTATTTTTACGCTGATCAAAATTAAGCTGTATTACTTTCGGATTCATAATTTGGCACTGCCTGCCAAATTTAGAAGTACCCAGTATTTCCTGCTTGAACATATCCAGGTACTTATTTTCCGGCTTTTTGGTAGTTATAATCTGCACTTCATTTAAAGCCGTAGTTCTTTCGTTTATCAAAATTGCAGGCACCTTTATGTCAGCTTGTACATTGATGGAAACCTTATTGGATTTAAAGCCGACCATAGAAACAACAAGTTCATAATGTCCGGCCCGCAGCTTAGAAATTACGAAATTTCCGTATGAATCTGTTTTTGTGCCATAACTTGTATTATTTACAAACACAGTAGCCCCCTCCAGCGGTTTGCTGTCTGCTGTGTTCAATACCCTGCCTGATATCTTGAATTGTGCAAACAACAAGGTGGAAGTCAGTAAAAAGAGTAAGGTAAAACAGGTTCTTTTCATTGCAGCAATCTATTAATATAAGTTACAATAAACAGTATTTAACGCAAAGGCTTTGCTCTAAACCTCCACGCTGGTGCGAGTTTACAACTCGTACCCCTTTGTGAAGATCAATCAAAAGAGCGGATATACTTACGTGGTCACGAGTTGCAAACTCGCGCCAGCATAGGGGACACGAGTTACAAACTCGCGCCAGCGGAGGGGGGGCACGTGTGCGCCAGCAACAAAAAAAAGACCATTATGCTTAAGGAAGCTTAACACTTTGATGGGCGACAAACTTCCACTGCGCATCATCCTGTTTCCATACACCCACATAAGCGCAATGCAGAAAGACAGGCGCTGATTGAATAATTGCCTCCACCTTAACTTCCCCGTTTAAAGTAAATGCGCTGCACCCCAAGTCGACCACCTGATGCACCTGTGTAGTAACTGCATCATATCGGACAGAACCGGAGGTCAGACGCTCAATGAAACTCTCGAAAGTATCAGAAAAGCCACCTGCATGTCCGTAAAATAAGCTTTCCGAAAAGTATTTCTTTAAATCTTCAACGTTGCCGGTCACCATTGCCGCACAGCGCTCTTCTTCCAATTGAACCGCCAGCGCTAATAAATCTTGATTATCCATTTTTGTTGCATACTTGTTGAACGGCAAGTTAAAAAAAAAGCAGGATTGGTGCTTTATACAGCGCACTAAGCCCTCGCACTATCAACTCCAAAACCTGACCGGAAAACCCTTCCGCTGGTGCGAGTTTGTAACCCGTACCATTTTGAAATTATGATTACGTGGTCACGAGTTACAAACTCGCGCCAGCGAAGAGGCAAGGAGGCACGAGCTACAAGCCCGCACCAGCGAAGGAATCGTCTGCAACTTGGTAATTGAATCTTACTTATTCCAGAACACAATAAAGGAAATTGCAATAGCCACTATCCCAATGATTATCAAAACTGGTATGATGAGTTTTGTATCTCCACCCTTGCTTTCAATTTCAAAAGTTCCAGAACCTGTTTTTAACGTTTGTTTTGATTTAACATACATCCCCTTTTTATTCAAGGCTGATAGCTCACCCATAACAGTAACCAAATCATTATGAGCTATACTACTTTGGGTCATTTTTTCAAGTGCCTCTCTCCGTATTTGAATATCATCTGAAGCTATTTTCAAAGCTAGTTGATGTCTATCTTCATCACTTATGTTTGGAATTTTGGCGATAATTTCGAGCATATTTAAACTATCAATTTTCGCTAATTGACTATTTTCCATATCTGTTTATTTGTTGAATTGTTGAATAAACTTTTCTCACGAGTGTTGAAATACCTGATAGCAATGATAGTGTAACAATGAGCCCAATCCAAGCAGCAGCTGGATAATGGAACAAGATAATAATCAAGGCAGATATTATCAGCAACAAAACTGTAATTTTAATTGAATCCTTTAAAACAGCGGCTCTTAACATATTAAGTGGTATATGTTCGATGCTTAACCTTAATGTTCCTCCACTACCTTCAAAGGTCGACTTTATTGATATTTCTGTTTGGTTCAACTTCAATTTGTTAAACTCAGTAAATGAAAAATTTAAATCGTGTTCCATTACAACTGAACGTGATTGTTTCTCTTTTGCATTGAATGATACCTTTAATAACTCGTTCAGATAGTACTCCTGACCAAAGCCATCAAAAGAGTTGTTAAATTCAAATTTGATCGTTTCTAATTTATTTAGCACAAATGTTTGTCTATTTGCATTAAGAAGATCAATCTCCTGATTGAATGAGGTTACCATATAGTCAGCCGATTTTATGTTATTACGGAAATGGCTGATTTTTGGAAATAAAATATTTAGATCGTCATATATTGATTTATGAAGTTGAATCAAGTTTTGGTTCAAAACATACTTACACATCTCCAAATATTTCTCCACTAAGTCATTAGTAAAAATATTCTTTCCAATAAACCATTTTAAATTATCTGCATTGAATGTAAGTACTTGGCGTTGAAATTCCTCAAACCTATTATTAAGCTGTATAATAGTAGTTTTTTTGTCTTTCGGATTTGTAATAAAAAGTTCATCAACAAATCTTTCGACCTCCGATTTTAAAATATAGAACCGCTTTTCTTTTGTGAGATAAAGAGGCATAAAAGTAACTACTCGTCCAAAAGTCTGTGATGATACTCCTGTGGAACCCATCTTCCAAGAATAATAGGTGTTTCTTAAATAGTTACCAGCACCGTTCCCGTACTGCCGATAATAATGATCTATGATTGCAGAAAGAGTCTTTTGATCTGCATTCAGAAACTCATCTAAAAGAAAGTTATAAATTTTATTACGAGTCTTATATGATATTTCTGATTGACTCATCTGTGGCATTAATGCTTCCAATTTTAACAAAAACTATAGTTTCAATAACTCAATGACTGCTTTTATAATTTATAGCATTATTTAGATTAACTTTTCTAAATTATTATGTTTTGACTTTAATTGTTCAAACAGTTGAAATTAAATTTTAAAAGTATTCTTATACAGTTGGTTCTACGTTCTGTCTATTCTATAATTGGAGTATATTCATCCCCCGCTCTTTGAAGTTTCCAACTTTGAAGCTTTATGCCAGTAGATTGCATCTACCCAAAAACCACTGACACATTTATGCCACTGCTGCGCCTGCTGCGGGTGCTGCGCACTGCTTCAGGGTGCTGCGCCTGCTGCGTAGTGCTTCACCTGCTGCACCCGCTGCGCGCAGCACCTTGCCTGCGCTTGCTTATCATTGCTCTCCTTCCCCACTCCCAAAATATCACAGCATCCTTGCGATATCCCCAAGCAAAACCCTAACTTTGCGGCGTTAAAAAACAGATAAACCCTATGAGTTTCAGAACCGAACATGATACCATGGGCGAGGTACAGGTACCTGCCGATAAATACTGGGGCGCACAAACCGAGCGTTCCCGCAATAACTTCCGCATCGGCCCGCCGGCCTCCATGCCCAAAGAAATCATCGAGGCCTTTGCCTACCTCAAAAAAGCAGCCGCCTACACCAATACCGACCTGGGCGTACTCCCCGCCGAAAAGCGCGATTTAATCGGTCAGGTATGCGACGAGATCCTGGCCGGTCAGCTGGACGGCGAGTTTCCGCTGGTGATCTGGCAAACCGGCTCGGGCACCCAAAGCAACATGAATGTGAACGAGGTGGTAGCCAACCGTGCCCACGTATTGCAGGGTAACCAGCTGGGCGAAGGCAAAACCTTCATCCACCCCAATGATGATGTGAACAAATCACAATCCTCAAACGATACTTACCCTACTGCTATGCACATTGCCGCCTACAAAGTGGTAATGGAGTGCACTATACCCGGCGTAGAGAAACTGCGCGATGCCCTGAAAGCCAAATCAGAGCAATTTATGAACGTGGTGAAAATCGGCCGCACCCACCTGATGGATGCCACGCCGTTAACCCTGGGTCAGGAGTTCTCGGGCTACGTATCACAATTAGACCACGGCCTGAAAGCTCTGCGCAATACGTTAGACCACCTGAGCGAATTAGCTTTAGGCGGCACCGCCGTAGGCACCGGCATCAATACCCCTAAAGGTTATGATGTAAAGGTAGCCGAATATATCGCCCGGTTTACTGGCCTGCCCTTCCGCACTGCCGAAAACAAATTTGAGGCCCTGGCCGCACATGATGCCATTGTAGAAAGTCACGGCGCCCTGAAACAACTGGCCGTAGCCCTGATGAAAATTGCCAATGATATCCGTATGCTGGCCTCCGGTCCGCGTTCAGGTATCGGCGAAATCCATATTCCGGACAATGAGCCGGGTTCATCCATTATGCCGGGCAAGGTAAACCCTACCCAAAACGAGGCCGTTACCATGGTAGCTGCCCAGGTAATGGGTAATGATGTAGCCATCAGCATTGGCGGCTCTAACGGTCATTACGAACTGAACGTGTTTAAGCCGGTAATGGCCGCCAACTTCCTGCAATCGGCCCGCTTAATCGGCGATGCCTGCGTATCCTTTACCGACCATTGCGCCGTAGGCATTGAGCCTAACTACGAGGGCATCAAAAAGCACCTGGAAAACTCCCTGATGCTGGTAACCGCCCTTAACCCGCACATTGGTTACGAGAACGCCGCCAAAATTGCCAAAACCGCCCTCAAAGAAGGCACCTCCCTGCGCGAAGCCGCCATCGGCCTCAGCCTGCTCACCAACGAGCAGTTCGACCAGTGGGTGAAGCCTGAAGACATGATCGGCAGTTTAAAATAAACCCAAAGCCCCCCAGCCCCCTAAAGGGGGAGCTTTTGAAAAATATGCTAACTTATTTTATACCCAAAGCCAGAAACTTCCGCTCCCCCTTTAGGGGGCTGGGGGGCATGGCTTTGGGGTTCTTACTGCTCTTTGCGTCCTGCTCTTCCAACCCGCCCCTGCAACAGCCCGGACAGGCTTACCTGCAGGGTGAATGGCAGCAGGATTCGGTAGCCGGGCAGCAAAAGCTTTTGCAATACTCGCTGTACCGCTTCAAGTTCACCTGCGATTCTTTTTACGTACAGCAGCAATCGTTCAGTAAAGTCAACAACGGTGCTGATACCTGCATGGCTCACGGCCGGTGGACGGAATACATGAAAGGCCAGTACATACAACGGAATGATACCCTGCGCCTGCGTGGCTTTTTTTGCCAGGCCAACTACCGTTTAAAAGAACCGGGCGGCTGTTTCCGTACTGGTGTGTATGATGAGTATTTTAAAGTAACCCGCAAAGCGGATTCATTGCTGCAACTGCAAAGCACCCTGGAGGTAGTACCCCTGCAACTGCACCTCACCAAAAAATTGGATTGTCATCCCCAACATTTGTAAACGATATGAAATTGAACTTATTTAAAAAACTGGCCATTGGCGCTGCGCTGCTGTATGCACCGCTGCAAAGCATGGCCTGGGGCACCGAAGGCCACCGAGTGGCCGGGCAAATTGCCTCTACCTACCTCACCCCCAAAGCCCGCCAGGCCGTAGCCGCCATTTTGGGCCACGAAACTATTGCCTTAAGCAGCACCTGGGCCGATTTTATTAAATCAGACCCAAACTACAGCTACCTGTCGCCTTGGCATTATGTAGATTTGGATAAAGAATATACTTATCCCGAACTACAGGAGTTTTTAAAGGGCGATACCCAGGTAGATGCCTACACCAAAATGAACTTCCTGATTGCAGAACTGAAAAAGAAGAACCTGCCGCAGGAGCAAAAACTGCTATACCTGCGCGTACTGATTCACCTGGTAGAAGATGTACACCAGCCCATGCACGTAGCCCATACCTCTGATAAAGGCGGCAACGATGTAAAAGTACAATGGGGCAATAACCCGAACCTCACCAACCTGCACTCCATTTGGGATAGCCAGCTGATCGAGAGCCAGGAATTGAGTTATACCGAGTATGCCGCAGCCATCAACTTCACCACGCCCGAGCAACGTGCCGAGTGGCAGAAGGACCCGATCAGTAAATGGCTGTATGAGTCGAGCCAACTGGCTACCCAGGTTTACGCCAGTGTAAAGCCTAATGAGCCGGTTCGTACCTACCAATACATCTTTAATAATATTGGCACCGTAAACCAGCAATTACTGAAAGCCGGTGTACGTTTGGCCGGTGTGCTGAACAGTATTTTCGGATAAGCCGAATTTGTATAATCGTTAAAGCGCCATTGCCCACCCGCAATGGCGTTTTTGTTAAAGTATGTTAAGATATCGGCCACCATCCCGAAAATACTTTATACTTACCGCATCAATCATCCTTTTGCATGAAAACCTTTTATATATTCTTACTGCTAAGTTGTACCTGCTCCATTGTATTTGCACAAGCTATTCACATCAGCGGACAGGTTACTGATGCTAAAACCCATCAGCCTGTAGGCTATGCTACAATTGGCGTTAAGGGCAAAAGCATTGGCACCGTTACAGATGAGCAGGGCCGCTATAATTTTCAGGTTGCAGAAACGCAGGTGCAGGCGAATGATGCAGTGGTGGTTTCATCCATAGGTTATCAAGCGGTAAGTATGCCTTATTCAACCTTTAAATCTTCTACCCGTATACTTCTTGCCCCGGCAGTTACCCAACTGCGTGCGGTTAAGGTAAACCCCGGCAAGGTAAAAACCAAAACCTACGGGCGCACGGGTACCAGCACCCTTATGGTATCGAACATGTTTACACAAAAGCAGCTGGTGGATGATAATTTGGGGAAAGAGCAGGCCGCTATTCTTAACATTGATAACAATTGCTATCTCAAAAACTTCAACATGTTTGTGGTCACCAACCGCTTTAAAAATGTAAAGTTCAGGTTAAACTTATACAGCGTTAAAGATGGTTATCCCGATAGCCTGATCAACGACAAGAATATCCTGTTTGATGTACCTCAAAAGCACGGTTGGGTAAATGTAGATTTAACGCCTTACCAAATCTATCTCACCGGGTACCGTAAAATTGCAGTAGCCATACAATGGCTCAAAAGTGAGAAGATAGACAGCGCCTCTAAGTTCTTCACGGTATCGGCCACCTTATCGCCGGGGCATGCTATTTTTTTCCGGGATAAAAGTCAGGCCGAATGGAATAAAATCAGCAGCGCCTATGTATCATTCAACCTCACGGCAGATTACTTTAAAGGCAGCAGTAATGAGGTAGAAACAACCGCGGCCAACGAGCCAGAGCCGGCATTTAGCGACAGCCTGCAAAACCTGCTCAATTACACCAAATACGCAGAAGAAGCAGCTGCTTCACCCTATGGCAGAAATGAACGGACAGGCCACAGCATACACTTAAATAATTCGGTTATTTATTACGAGGTATATGGCAAAGGCCAGCCCCTCTTATTATTGCACGGCAATGGCCAATCCATTTCGGCTTTTTACAGGCAAATTGAACCCCTATCGAGGCATTATCAGGTAATTGCGGTAGATACCCGCGCTCAGGGAAAAAGCCGCGATTCATTGAACCATGATTTGAAATATGAGTTATTTGCTTCGGATATGAAGCAATTACTGGATAGCCTTCAGCTCAAAAAAGTGAATGTAGTAGGCTGGAGCGATGGCGGTATTACGGCCCTGATGATGGCCATTAAATACCCGGAATATGTGAATAAAATAGCCGTAATGGGTGCTAACCTTTTCCCCGAGGGCATTGCCCCCGGCACCTTGCAGTACTTTCAGAAAAATTATCATCCGGCATCAAAAGATACTGATTATGCTTCAGCAAATCGCCAGCGCCTACTAAAACTGCTGCTTACAGAACCGCATCTACGGTTCGAAGATTTACACACCATTAAAGCCCCTACTTTGGTAATGGCAGGTGAACACGATGTAATTTTGCCTGAACATACCCAAGGTATTGCCAAAGCTATTGCTCACTCGCAACTGATTATATTTAAAGGAGCCACTCACTATGCGCCTCAGGAAGTGCCCGATGCGTTTAATAAAGCGGTATTAGATTTTATGCGATAGTCCGTTCAAACATTCTTTTACCGGCTTGTCATTTCAATCATCATCCGCATATTTGCACTTTTAACGCATTACATTTCTCTTATATGAAAGTATTAATGGTTTGCTTAGGCAACATCTGCCGTTCGCCGCTGGCTGAAGGAATTATGCAGCACCTGGCTGATGAACAAAGATTAGGCTGGCAGGTGGATTCGGCCGGTACCGGTAATTGGCATATTGGCAAGCCGCCTCATTATGGCTCTATTAATGCGGCCCGCGGACACGGTATCGACATCAGCCAGCAGGTTTGCCGCCAGTTCAAAGTAAGTGATTTTGATGAGTTTGACCTCATCTTCGCCATGGATCAATCTAACCTGAGCGATATCCTTTCGCTTGCCCGCAACGAACAGGATGCGGCCAAAGTAAAATTACTATTAAACGACAAGGAAGTACCCGACCCTTACTTTGACCATACCCAGTTTGAGCCGGTATATGAATTAATTGAAGAGGGATGTAAGGATGTAATCAGGGAGTATACCCGAGATTATAAATAATAGCTGGGTGATTATGAATTGTCATTGCGAGCAAGAAAGTGACAATTGCTCGCAATGACACATAAAACCAATTCTTTTATAACTTCAACCCAATCCCCACATTAAAAGTGGTACCATCAGCAGGTAAAATACCAGGACCAGGGTACATATTGATGCGGCGGGTAAAATATTTAGCGTTGAAGATATTGTTCACATTAGCGGTTACATGATAATGTTGCAAAAAGCTGTAGCTAAACGCCCAGTCGAACACATGATAGGCCGGCACAATGCCCGATAAGCCGGTAGCATTAAATACGGTATTATTGGCATCACTGTAATTTTTGCCTACATAGCTATATTGCAGTGTGGTAAGCACATGGCGATTCAAGTAACTTAAACCGGCCCTGTTAATTATGGCTGGCGTACCTTCCGCCCTTTTGCCCACCAAGCTCACATTTACGCCCGATTGATTAACCAAGCCGCTGATATAGCGCGCATGGTCATAAGCCAGCGAGTTAAACAGTTTGATATCGTTTGATGCAGAAGGGTTAATGAGATGCAGCAGGGAAAAATTCACATACGCTTCTATGCCTTTGGCTACCAGGTTACCAATATTAGTGGTATACAAGTGCGGGCCGCTGGCATCTGCTACCGTTAAGTTACCTACACGGTTGCCATAATATACATAGTAGGCGGCTATATCATAGCTCAGCACATTGTGTAAATTGCCCCGGTAGCCCAAATCAATATCATATCCTTTGGTATCTTTCAAGTTAGGATCAATAATAGCCAGTTGATCAGCAGGGGTAACGTTGGCATAAATATAAGGGCGATAAGCCTGCGAAATGTTGCTGTATACTTGTGCACTGCCTGACACCTGATACTGTAAGCCCGTACCAAACAATGGAAACCTACGCTTGCCCGTATAGGCTACCGGCGTTTGGCGGCTATTAATCACACCTTTGGTATCAGTATTAATCATCTCGAACCGTACCCCCGGCGTAACCGAAAAACGCGGCGTAAGCTGAAAAATATTCTCTGCAAAGGCCGCATAATTTACGGTATTCAAATTCAGGTCGATGCCGTAGGGTTGGGTCAGCGTTAAATCGTAATCAAAGCCAGTGGTACCCACACCCTTTTGCTTGCGGCGGGTTTCTTCGGTAAAATATCGTATGCCACCAGTGATAGTACTTCGCAGGTTGCCCAATTGATAAGTGTGCAGTAAGCGGGCCTCTGTGGTGAATCCCAGATAATAGTCGCGGTCTACCTGGCGCGGATTGTAGGTTTTAAGTGTGGTATTTGCGGTATCGGGCACATTGGCATTAGCCAGAAACTGCACACTGTTGCGCTGCCCAAACAGTACATGCGAGGTGACTTCCAGTTTAGTAGCAGGATTGAAATTATAGTTAAAGATAAGGGCGGGCAGGTTAATCTCCGGACTAAAGAAGTTACGGAAACGGGTACTCTGGTGGTTATCAGCCACAAATTGGGCATCAGTTAAGCCGCCGGCTATCTGCTGCCGGTAGCTCATCCGCGAAAACTCAAAGGTGATGCTGCCTTTAGCATTAAACTGGTAACGCAGGTGTGCATAAAAAGCCTGATAATTGAAGTCGGCATTACTGCGCCAGCCATCGCCACTGCGGTTATCAAAATAAGCATAGTAGTTGAGTTTGCCAGTGGTACCGCCTATGGCATTGAACGAATTGAAGAAGCGGTTAGAACCGGCCGACTGTTCACTTTCAATAGTAAAGGGTTTATCCGGGTCGCCTTCTTTCATTTTAAAGTTGAACATGCCACCATACTGACTGCCGAATTGCAGTGCAGCCGAACCACGCACTACCTGTATTTGTCCAACACCTTGCATAGGCGGGGTATAGTGCGCCTCGGGATAACCAAATATATCAGAATTAAAATTATAGCCGTTCTGGCGCATATTGGTTTCAATAGAGCGGTGGGTATCGGTACCACGGGTGCCCACATTAATTTGTGTACCTGCCCCATCCATTTCCCACACGTTTACACCCGGTATTTGGGCAAACAGCATCCGGGCATTATTATTTGCCAAATTGGCGCTGCCTGATGCCGGGTATATTAAATGAGTACGTTTACCAGAGAATACGTTTGTACCTGCTACATCAGGTAAAAAACGGTTGCGGCTTTCGCGGATGAGTACACTATCAAGCGTAACACTATCACGACTGTTGATCCGTTGCGCCTTTACGGTAAAGGCATTGGCCACAAGAAAAAATATAATCAGTGCAAAAAAGTAGTTTTTAAAGTTCATATCAACAGCTGAAGGAGGTAATACTGGCAGGTATGCGCATAAGCATGGTGCTGGTACCGGTTGTCAAAAAAATAGAATAAGTTAAATTCCACCTTATACTTTTACAGGCTGCATAATAGTAAAGCAACGATGTTTCACAGCAAGGCCTCTGCTTTAATGCAGAATGATAATGCTGTGAAAATAAGAGGTTAAATAAAAGAATTTCAACTGATGAGCTGAGGCGGTTGTTTAATTGTTTTTAGTTCGCCGCTGTGCACAGGCGGCGCGCCTGCTATTTGTTGAGCAGATTCAATAATAACTGGAGGCAGCACCGCTACATGCGGCTGATGCACCGTATATGCGGCCATCATAAATATACCAGCTTCGGGTACATGGTGCTTTTTGGGTGCAGGTATGTCCTTAATTGGGTCGGCCCGGAGGATATTATCTTCGCTGAAACGGGTGGTTTTATAGTTTGGTACGCATTTAAGGTACAGGTAATGGCTGGTCATGCGCATTTGCACATAGTTGTACACATTATCCCGAAAATGTATTTGTCCGCTGATATGTTCGTATGCATCCCAATCATGTATCCCTGGCAAATTTACCGGTATTTTTACCTCAAATAAATCTGGAATGTAATAACGATTTTTGGCTACTTCGGCATTAAAGAACTGCTCGGAGCGATGCACCAAGTATTGCCGTAGCGCCAAGTAACCACCAATGGTATACAATTGTATGCTTAATAACACCAGGGCAATAACTTTTCTCAATGCGGCAATAAATAAATTGGTTACCGCTAAAATACTATTTTATATTCTTTCTAAATAAGTGAATGAGAAAATAATATTATAAAAAAAGCGCCGGATGAAAATCATCGTCCGGCGCTGTAAGTATGCTGAATAAGCAGGAATTGCTGGGATTATGACCAGCGTCCGCCGCCTCTGTTATCACCACCTTTAGAGTAGCCGCCACGATCGCCGCCGCCGTAACCACCACGGTCACCGCCGCCGCCATAGCCACCACCACGGTTGCCACCGCCGCCGTAACCGCCACGGCTACCGCCGCCGCCACGGTTGCCACCGCCGAAACCACCGCCACCGCTTGGTTTGCGTTGCTCAGCCTGGCTTACTGCAATAGCACGGCCGCTAATTTCACTACCGTTCAGACCTTGGATAGCTTTTTGAGCTGTCTCATCATCCGGCATTTCAACAAAGCCGAAACCTTTGCTGCGGCCTGTTTCTCTGTCTGTAATTAATTTCACAGAGCTTACTTCGCCATAAGCTTCAAACAGCTCTTTCAAATCTGCTTCCTCTAAACGATAGGGAAGGCTTCCTACAAAAATGTTCATTATTTAATTTTTACAAAGTGCTAAGCTAATGTTTTATTTTTCAGTTTCACAATAGCAAGATATTAATATTTGTTTAATTTTTAAAAAAGTGGTATTATTTAGGCGAACAAACCCCGATAGCACCATTTTAACCAGTAATTAAAACCGGAGTAGGGGTTTGTTTTCGATATTTGCAATTAAAAGATTATTTTAACCAGCCTGTTTCACTTTGTTCGGCCAGCGAATGATGGCTATTGCAAAGCCTGCTACTTTCCATTTACATTTTCAAACTAACCTATAAACTCAAAAACAATGAAAATCACAATGATTATTGTACGTACACTGATGGGGCTTTTGTTACTTTTTGCCTCGGTTACTTACTTTTTTAAACTGGTACCGGTGCCACCTGTTACCGGCGATGCTAAAATTTATAACGATGGCCTGGCCGTTGTAAATTTAATGGTTGTTGTTAAAGTACTGGAATTGCTTTGTGGCCTGGCTTTTGTAACCGGCCGGTTCGTTACGCTGGCTATAGCAGTTATCTTTCCAATTTTAATCAACATCGTAATTTTCCATGCGGTGGTTGCGCCCAGCGGCTTAGGTGCAGGTGCGTTTTTATTGATAGGAGATTTGTTTTTGGCTTACTACTATCGTCATAACTACAAAAGCTTATTTGCGGTAAAGTGAAACACTTAGCCCTTGAAACTTATGGAACAAAAAATATTCAAAGACTTTGATTTCACTGATTTTTGGGATGACAATGCTTATGCCTTAAAGGCTTATGTAGAAGATACGCCGCCCGATGATCAGCTCATTGCAGACATTGAAAATGAACTGGGATACAAATTACCGGATTCCTACATCGAACTGATGAAACTGCATAATGGTGGCATACCACGCAACACCTGTTTCCCCACGCAAACGCCTACCTCATGGGCAGAAGACCATGTGGCTATTACCGGTATAGCCGGCATTGGACGTAAAAAAACATATTCATTAGCCGGCGAATTGGGCAGTCAGTTTATGATGGAAGAATGGGGCTACCCCAATATTGGCGTTTACATTTGCGACTGCCCCTCGGCGGGGCATGACATGATTGCGCTTGACTATACCAAATGCGGCAAAAACGGCGATCCGGAGGTAGTACACGTTGACCAGGAGTTTGATTATAAAATCACTTTCCTGGCTAAAGATTTTGAAACTTTCATTCGCGGTTTAGTCAGTGAGGACAAATATGACAACCTAAGCTGATCGAATAGTGTAAATTACAGTTACTAAATCAAAGAAGCCAACTACTTATAAACTCTAATATTAAACTTTACCCTTATGCAAACAACGCAACCAGAACCTCTTGCAGAAAACTCGTCGACTATCTTAAATGGAGATATTAATTTGGTGTGGAGCGCATCTCGTAAAGTACTGTTTCGGTTTGTCTTTGTTTTTCTCCTCTTGTATGCACTGGTGTTTAGTAATGGTGCCTACCCTTATTTGTACCCGCTTATTATGCTTATTACTATGGGCTTGCATGCATTTACGCCCTGGGTAGGCGCTCACCTGCTGCACCTGCCCGAAGCCATTACCATATTTACCAATGGCAGCGGCGATACCACGTATGATTATGTGAACCTGCTGATAGTACTCATCATTTCACTGATTGGCTGCGCCGTCTGGAGCCTGGTCGACCGCAAGACTATCGGCTATCCTAAAATGTATTACTGGCTTACTGTAGCCGTACGGTATTATATAGCCTTTACCATGGTAACTTACGGCCTGGTGAAAGTTTTCCAGTTGCAATTTCCGCCCACGGCTTACAGCCGCATGCTGCAAACCTTTGGCGATTTTTCGCCCATGGGCCTGGCCTGGACGTTTTATGGCTTTTCGCACGGCTATAACATCCTGATCGGGATAGCTGAACTGAGCGCCATAACGCTGCTGTTCAGGCGCACGGTTACTTTCGGGGCTATTATTGCGCTGTTTACCTCGCTCAATATCATGGCCGTTAATTACTTTTTTGATGTCCCGGTTAAAATCGTATCTACAGGCTTGGTAGTAATGTCGTTGTTCCTGCTCTCGCCAAACATCGTAAACTTATGCCGTTTCTTTTTTAAAGATGAGCAGGTGAAATTGTGGGTGATCCGTATGGCCCCCTTCCGTAAAAAATGGATGTGTATTACCCGCTTGGTACTTAAAGCATTACTGGTGCTTTATGTGGTAGCCGGCTTTGTAGGTACTGGTATGCGGTACGCAGAAATGACCAAAATTACCAATACGTTGCACGGCGCCTATAAAATTGACAGCTATACGGTAAACGGGCAGCAGTTACCACCCAATAGTCCCAATTTACAAAACCAGTGGAAAAGCATCGCCTTTGAAAAAAACGGGTTTGGCAGTATACAGCACCCTGGCAGCAAAACGGAATATTTTAGTGTAACTCAAAATTCAGCTAAAAAAATGTTGCTGCTCAAAAGGCAGAGCAGTCAGCAAACGGACACCCTAAACTACAAACAACTATCGCCTACCCAACTGCAGCTTTTTGGCAAATTTGAGGGGCAAAGAATAGACGTTGCTTTAAGCCGTATAAAATTTGAGTTGAACGACAGGGGCTTTCATTGGGTGAGCGAGCAACCGTATAACAGGTAGATGAAAAGCTGATTTGTAGTTAGTGTTGATTAGTATATAGCGTTTGATCTACCAGCGGGTGGTGCGGTGATAACACCGACCACAGGCAAGGAAATAAATTAAGAGAATATGGCGAATTTGAAACAGCATCAGGAAAAGCACCTGCAAAGCTCAGATACGATAAAAGATATTGTAATTGGTATGTCTGATGGGCTTACCGTTCCATTCGCATTAGCAGCTGGATTAAGTGGCGCCGTGAATTCGTCGGGAATAGTAGTGACTGCCGGAATAGCCGAGATTGTCGCAGGTTCCATCGCGATGGGTTTGGGCGGTTTTTTGGCGGGACGTACCGAAGCTGACCATTACACGTCAGAACTTCGCCGGGAGTATGAGGAGGTAGAACGTGTACCTGAAATGGAAAAAGAAGAAGTCAAACAAGTCTTTGCAGAATTTGGTTTATCAGACTCATTGCAAATTCAAATTGCTGATGAACTGGCCAAAGACAAGGATAAATGGGTGGATTTTATGATGCGCTATGAACTGGGGCTGGAGGAACCCGCACCAGGTCGGGCAACAAAAAGTGCAGTCACAATAGGGCTTTCTTACGTGGTGGGAGGCATAATTCCTTTATCGCCTTATTTCTTTGAAAGAGATTCAACCCATGCATTGTACAGATCATGTCTTGTTACCATATCTGTCTTTTTGTTTTTGGGTATTTTAAAAGCAAAGTTACCGGTCAGCCAGCCATTGGAGGCGCATTTAAGGTGCTGGTTATCGGAGCGCTTGCTGCCGGAGCGGCATTTGCAATGGCAAAACTGATAAACGGAAAATAATTGGAATATGGCTATTATCGAACCTGTTAGAAATGACATTGAACAACCAGAAAGAATTAAAAAGAATTCTGCCTCTTTGAGGCTTTGGCATTGGGCCAGCGTTTTAATCATTTCGGGATCCTTAATTACAGTGCTCATCAATTCCACTGTTTTGGATGAACATGAAAGCGGTAATTTTATTAAGAGCAAACTTGCTAACCCAACTGTAACGGATCAGCAGGCATCAGGCGTTTCTCATGCCTTGAGCGATGAGATTTGGGGTGTACACATATATTTTGGGTATGCACTGGCAGCATTCCTGCTTTTTCGCCTTATTCTAGAAGGTTTTCCAAGCACCAAACAGCGCTTTTTTAAGAAGCTTGGGAAAGCCTGGAAAGATTTTAAACTTAAAAACTCAGATTACGCAATTGCCCGTCACGAGCTGGCTGTAAAAATCACTTACCTGGTATTTTATATAACACTGATGGTTATTGTCGTCACAGGCTTAAGCCTAGCTTTTAAAAAACAATTAGGCATTCCGCGAAGCATTAGTCATAGTATAAAAGAAGTGCATGGGTTCTGCATGTACATTGTCATTGCTTTTATTTTAGTTCACATCATTGGTGTGATATTAGCGGAACGCAAGGCAAATGCGGGTATCGTATCGGATATGATCAATGGCGGGCGGGACGAATAATTAGCCCGCTACTACAAAATTATTTCCGCTCTTCGAAGTTTCCAACTTCGAAGCCGTATGCCCGTAGATTGCATCTACCCGAAAAATCACTGACACGCTTCTGCCACTGCTGCGGGTGCTGCGTGGTGCTGCATCTACTGCGCGCAGCACCTATCGTACACTACACATAAAAGGCCGTTGCTATCATTCAGCAACGGCCTTTCATATATCAAGTAAAATCCGAAATCAAACCTCCAACTTCCAAAATCAAAACTTATTTCTTAGCTGCCTTAGCCCAAGTATCTTTTAAGGTTACGGTACGATTAAACACCGGCTTTTCGGCAGTTGAGGTTTTATCCAGCGTAAAATAGCCTTTACGGATGAACTGGTAACCTTTACCGGGCAGAGCTGTGGCTAAATCGGGTTCTATGTAGGCGGTTTGTACTTGTAAACTCTCGGGGTTCAGGTATTCTTTAAAATCGCCCTCCTCATTACTGGGGTCTTCTACCTGGAACAGGCGCTCATACATGCGCACTTCGGCTTGTTGGGCATGGGCAACGCTCACCCAATGGATGGTGCCTTTCACTACTAAGCCGCTGGTATCATGGCCCGATTTAGAGTTGGCCACATGCGTACAACGAATTTCAGTGATATTGCCTTCGGCATCTTTTACAAAATCTTCGCATTTAATAATATAGGCATTCTTAAGGCGTACCATCAGGCCCGGGCCCAAGCGGAAATACTTCTTAGTCGGCTCCTCCATAAAGTCGTCGCGCTCAATATACAGCTCGCGACTGAACGGGATTTCACGGCCGCCCTCGCCACCTTCTACCTCGGGGTTATTCTCACCAAACAGGGTTTCGGTTTGGCCTTCAGGGTAATCGGTAATCACCAGTTTCACCGGGTCCAGCACGGCCATACGGCGCCAGGCGGTTTTATTCAAATCCTCGCGGATGCAGAACTCCAGCAAACTCACATCAATCATGTTCTCGCGCTTGGCCACACCAATGCGGTCGCAAAACTCACGGATGGAAGCCGGCGTGTAACCACGGCGGCGCAAACCGCTGATGGTCGGCATACGTGGGTCATCCCAATCCTCTACATGGCCCTCGTTTACCAGTTGCAGCAGCTTACGCTTGCTCATTACGGTATAGGTCATGTTCAGGCGCGCAAACTCATACTGGCGCGATGGGAAGATTTCCAGCTTATCAATAAACCACTCGTACAGCGGACGGTGCGGCACAAACTCCAGTGTACACAGCGAGTGGGTAATTTCCTCAATCGAATCCGACTGGCCGTGGGCAAAGTCGTACATGGGGTAAATACACCATTTGTCGCCAGTGCGGTGGTGGTGCGCGTGCTTAATGCGGTACATCAATGGGTCACGCAGCAGCATATTGGGCGAAGCCAGGTCAATTTTAGCACGAAGCACTTTGGCCCCATCGGGATATTTACCGGCTTTCATGTCTTCAAACAGTTGCAGGTTTTCTTCAACGCTGCGGCTACGGTAAGCATTAGGCGTACCCGGCTCGGTAGGCGTACCTTTCTGAGCAGCAATTTCCTCCGAAGTGCTGTCATCCACATAGGCCAATCCCTGCCTGATCATGTTCAGGGCAAACGCATACAACAGGTCGAAGTAATCGGAAGCATACAGCTCATTGGCCCATTCAAAACCCAGCCAGCGCACATCTTCCTTAATGCTTTCTACGTATTCAGTATCTTCGGTTACCGGGTTGGTATCATCGAAACGCAGGTTGGTTTTACCGTTATATTTTTTCGCCAGGCCGAAGTTCAGGCAAATAGATTTGGCATGACCAATATGCAGATAGCCATTCGGCTCGGGTGGGAAACGGGTATGTACCCGGCCCAGGTGCTTGCCCTCGCGGATATCCTCCTCAATAATTTCCTCTATAAAGTTTAATGATTTTTCTTCGCTCATGGTATTGCATACAGCATTAATGATATGCCGATACTTAAGGGCAAAAGTAGTAAATTTTTGCAGCAGCTAAGTAAGGGGATTTTGAGCGTGATATAATGACTGATGTGATATTGCTATCTACTTTGTTGGTATTGTACTTTAATGTACATAATTTATCTTTTTGCTTACTCAAAAAGTAAACAGATATTCATAACAGCACAGAACGCCAAAGCGCATAGCGGCACTTTACCAAACACTCACCAACACACTTACTTTACATTTAAAACTTTGTACATTTACCGCTATACAACACTATAGAACTCGTTTCTACCAATGAGTAACCAATTTAACCGCCCCATCAGGGTATTAGTAGCTAAAGTAGGATTAGACGGGCACGACCGCGGTGCGCGCATTATTGCCACCACCCTGCGTGATGCCGGCATGGAAGTCATTTACACCGGTCTGCGACAAACGCCCGAAATGGTGGTGAACACTGCCCTGCAGGAAGATGTGGATGTAATCGGCATTTCCATACTTTCAGGCGCACACATGACGGTGTTTCCCAAAATCATCAACCTCGTTAAAGCCAATGGTATGGATGACGTATTGCTTACCGGCGGGGGCATTATTCCGCAAACCGATGCAGATGCATTAAAAAATATGGGTGTAGGCGAACTTTTTCCGCCCGGCACCAGTACACAGGATATAGTGAGCTACATTACCGGCTGGGTGCATGAGCACCGTAATTTTTAAATATCATGACATTTGAAAATCTGCGAATAGAAGATAAAGAACGCATACGTTACATTATCATCAACCGCGAAAGCAAACTGAATGCGCTTAACAAAGCTACTTTAAACGAATTGCACGATGCCATGCTGGAGGCCATAAAAGATGTAGCGATTGGCGGCATCGTTATCACCGGATCGGGCACTAGGGCTTTTGTAGCCGGCGCTGATATTGCCGAACTGGCCGGGCTGAATATCAGTCAGGGCGATGACCTGGCACGCACAGCGCAAACACGGGTATTTAACTTCATTGAAAAATCGCCAAAGCCGGTGGTTGCTGCAATAAACGGTTTTGCCTTAGGCGGTGGTTTAGAACTGGCCATGGCATGCCACATACGCGTGGCTTCTGAAAATGCAAAAATGGGTTTGCCCGAAGTATCACTGGGATTAATTCCGGGTTATGGCGGCACGCAGCGTTTAACCCACTTGGTAGGCAAAGGTAAAGCCATGGAAATGATTTTAACCGGCGCTATGGTTACAGCAACCGAAGCACATACTTATGGCTTGGTTAACTATGCAGTAAGTAGCGAAGAGCTGTTGCCAAAAGCCGAAGAATTACTGGGCAAAATGCTGGCGCATTCTCCGGCGGCTTTGTCATCGGCCATTACGGCTATCAATGCAGCACACAAGCCGGTTAATGGTTTTGAAACCGAAATTAACTTGTTTGCCAACTGCTTTGGCACCGATGATATGAAGGAGGGCACGGCAGCATTTCTACAAAAACGAAAGCCCAATTTTACCGGTGGTTAAATTGATATGATATCAGTAAAAAACTGTGGTGTTTTTTACCCGTTTTTAATATATTTACAAAAACTATGCCCATTATTCTTTTAATATTGTAGAAAAAACTAGCCGGATTGAATCTGATATGAATAAAATTCTGATTGTTGATGATGAGGTGAACACCTCCTTGCTGCTTTCGCGGTTCTTAACCCGTAATGGGTTTAATGTAACCACAGCATCAAGTGGTGCCAGTGCAATGGAGTACCTGAAATCGGAAGAATACAACCTGGTACTGTGTGATTTCAGGCTGGAGGATACTGATGGAAGGGAAATGCTGAAAAATATCAAACAGCAATACCCAACCACCGGGGTAATTATTATTACCGGCTATTCTGATATTAAAATGGCGGTAGAACTCATTAAAATGGGGGCTTACGATTATATCACCAAGCCGCTGTACCCCGATGAGATTCTCAACACCATCAACAAAGCCATTGAAACCCACAACGCACTGGTGGTTGACCCACAGGTAGAGCCTGCGGCAGTAACACCGGCCAAAGCAGCCAAAGAAGGCAAGAAGCAGGTACTGGCTAATGAATTTGTAGTAGGCCACAGCCGCGCTTCAAAAGAACTACTGCGCCAGATTGAGCTGGTAGCGCCTACCAACTACAGCGTTATTATTTTAGGTGAAAGCGGCACAGGTAAGGAGTCGGTAGCCAAAAGCATCCACCTCAACAGTCCTCGGGCCGATCAGCCTTTTATTGCGATGGATTGCGGCTCCTTAACCAAAGAGCTGGCCCAAAGCGAATTTTTCGGGCACGAGAAAGGGTCATTTACCGGTGCCCTGTATACCAAAATCGGCCACTTTGAGATGGCCAACGGCGGTACACTCTTTTTAGATGAAGTAGGCAACCTATCATACGATATTCAGGCCGCCCTGCTGCGTACTGTACAGGAGCGCAAAGTAAAGCGCATTGGCAGCACCAAAGAGATTGATTTGGATGTGCGCATTATTGTAGCTACCAATGAGAACCTGCAAGACGGCATTCAGAGAGGCCGCTTCCGCGAGGATTTGTATCACCGCTTCAACGAGTTTAGTATTCATATGCCGCCATTGCGTGAGCGGGGCAACGATATTATGCTGCTGGCCAACCACTTTTTAAAAATGGCCAACCAGGAACTGGGCCGCAATGTTGAAACGTTTTCGCCCGAGGTAGAAGACTGCTTTTTGCACTACCGCTGGCAAGGCAACATTCGCGAACTGAAAAACGTGGTACGCCGGGCTACACTGCTTACCGAAGGCAGCGAAATTCAGCTTAAAGCCCTGCCGCTCGAGATATCCACCTATAATCAAAGCCGGCAATTAACAGCTACGGAGCAACCGGTTTTCACGGAAACGCAGTTACCAAAAGAGCCCAAGCATGATTTGAAAAATGCAGCCCTCGAAGCAGAATATGATACCATTTTAAAAGTACTGCGTGAGGTAAACTTCAATAAAACCAAAGCGGCCGAGATTTTGAAGATTGACCGCAAAACGCTGTATAACAAAATGAAGGCCATTAATTTAGGAAAATAGTAACAATGCAGCCCGAAGATGATAAACAAAAACTACGCGAAATAAAGCACGATATCAAAAACCAGTTATCAAACGTATATTTTGCCATTGACCAGTTACGGCATGAGCTTAGCAATTCGGAAACCAATTCATTTACTACGTTTTGTATTGATACGATAGCCAATAGCTGCCAGGCCATTAATAAACATATTGAAGATTTAAACTGATACATTTTATAGCTGCTTCATAAAGCACGCGCTTGCAGCAGATTAGCTGTCATCACACTTTTAAAACATAAAAAATTATACAGATTGATAAAGCTGCCATGAACAATGTGCAGCTTTGTTGGTTAGATAATTGACGAATATAAGAGTTGAATAACCTATAAATACCAAACATATGTCAAACAACCAATTCTCCCGGATAAATAAAAAATTGCCGAGCAACCTTAAATTTAAGCAAGATAACAGCGGTGTTAAAATTGCCGTAGCCATACTGGCCGGTTTAGCCGCAGGTGCAGCTCTGGGTATTTTATTTGCCCCTGATAAAGGCGCCGAAACGCGCGATAAATTAACCGACTCATTTGGCAACCTTACTGATAGCATTAAAGAAACTGCCGCCGCCGAGCTTGACCGCCTGGCTGATTTAAAAGAGCGCGTAGTAGGCAATCTAAAAAACCGCATGAACGGTGTTGAAGAAGAATACCAGGACGATTTAGAGCACGCATAAATTAAGAAGTAAATTTATTCTGGCTGAATTTGCTTTAACCGGAATGATATAAAAGTGTTATGGAAGAACAAAAGGATACGCAGCAAACCCCGCCACAGCCAATTTTGGAGCAGGTACGTGAATTTGCCGAAACCCAGATTAAGCTGGCCAAGTACAAAGCCATTGAGAAGGGAACATCGGCCGCAGCAGGTGCCATGATTGGTACAGTAATCGCCGTATTTTCGCTGCTGTTGTTTTTGTTCCTGCTGTTTACGCTTGCGCTCTACCTGGGCGAAGTGCTGGGCGCATACTGGAAAGGCTTCGGCTGTGTGTCGCTGTTATTTCTGATCATCGTACTGGTTTGCGTATTCGCGAAGAAGTCGGTTGAAAAACCATTAGTTAATTTACTGATTAAAAAGATTTTCAAGTAAGATGGATTTACCTGTTCAGAACATAACCGATTTACAATCAGAAATACTGCGCCTCGAAAAATTGCGCCAGCAGCAAAAAATCGATCTGAGAAAGCGCTTCAGCAGCCCTTCAGCTATTTTTGCTACTGCAAAAACCCTGTTTCCGCGTAGCCAGGAAGATTCACATTCCAATCACCTGTTCGGTCAGGATATACTGGGGCTTTTATCCCGCGTGGTACTACCGTTTACATTGAACAAAACTTTGTTCAAAAACTCCAATTTCATTGTTAAATCATT
This sequence comes from Mucilaginibacter koreensis, assembly GCF_054783355.1. Lineage (NCBI taxonomy): Bacteria > Pseudomonadati > Bacteroidota > Sphingobacteriia > Sphingobacteriales > Sphingobacteriaceae > Mucilaginibacter > Mucilaginibacter koreensis. The sequence goes on from NZ_BAAGQS010000001.1 coordinate 2,482,483, forward strand.
AGTGGGCTTAATTTCACAAAAGGCATCTACGTATGTAAATGAAGGCGCTGTAACCGGCGCATGGGGGAAAGTAAAAAACCTGTTCAGTAAATTGCCCAAAAAGCCTAAAGCAGCTGTAGTTACCGCACCGCCAACCGGCGTACCTGCTGAGGTAGATGCTGCTTTGCCGATGCCGGTAGCTGCAGTTCCGGTTCAGCAGGAAAGTACCATTACAGAAGGCTATCCTGAACCACCTAAAAATTATTAAACTACGGCACTTACAATTAGCCGATGTTAAAAGCAGCAAAAGATTTACTTTTGCTGCTTTTATTATTTATAGTGGGAAAAGATAAATTAAAGCGTTTTGCAGAAATTGCAACTTTCAGCAATGTTATAGAATTAGAAGCCGGCCAGCCTTATAAAGGCACATGGGCTCAGCAGTTTTTTAAAAACAGCAATCCGGTGGTGCTGGAGCTGGCCTGCGGTAAAGGCGAGTATACAGTAAACCTGGCACAGCTGTTTCCGGACAAAAATTTTATTGGTATTGATTATAAAGGCAACCGCATTTGGCGGGGCGCTAAAACTGCACTGGAAGATGGCGTACCCAACGTGGCCTTTCTACGCATTCAGATTGAAAATCTGCTGGATTATTTCGGCCCGGGCGAAGTAGACGAGATCTGGATTACTTTTCCTGATCCGCAGCCGCAAATCAGCCGTGAAAAGAAACGCCTCACCTCTCCCCGCTTTTTAGAAAAATATAAACTGATATTGAAACCGGGCGGCTTTGTAAACTTAAAAACCGACAATGACAACCTATATGCCTATACAGTAGAAAAACTCTCAGAAGCAGGCGTTAAACCGGTAATTAAAACCGAGCATTTGTACAATTCTGTTTATGCTGATGAAGTACTCTCTATCAAAACATATTATGAGAAGAAATACTTACAGCATAACAAGAATATCAATTACCTGAAATTCGCGTTATCATAAATTCAACCTCAATGGCGCAGGATAACTTTTTTGAGCGGGTGTATGAAGTAGTGCGGCAAATACCAGCCGGGCGGGTAACTTCTTACGGTGCCATTGCCGAATATTTGGGCAGTAAAGGTTCATCACGTGTGGTGGGTTATGCCATGGGCGCATCACATACGGCCATGCCGCCGGTACCGGCGCACCGGGTGGTTAACCGCCAGGGCTTATTAACCGGCAAATTTCATTTTGGCTCATTTGAACGCATGCAGCAAATGCTGGAAAGCGAAGGCGTCAAGGTAGAAGATAACCAGGTGCTTAACTTCAAGGAGCTATTCTGGAACCCGGCCGTGGAGTTAGCTTGATTGGGTAACCACCTCATCTTCGGCAAAAGTGAGCAAGTAATTATTGTTGTCTACAATAGAAAACTCCGTGGAACCGTAAAAAGTAGTTTCTAAACCTTTAGCTACCGTAACTTTGTCCTTTATATTTTCAAAAAACACCCGGATATCCTGAGTTTTGATGTATAATAACAATGAACCGCCGTCTTGCCGACTGATTTGCGGTAAGTCCTCAGCTAAACTTTCAAAAGTTTGGAACATCAGCATTACTTCGCCGCAGGTTAGCATTGCCCAAACTGCAGCATCGCCGCTTTCTGGCGGTACAGCGTTTACTACTTCGAAGCCCAGCATACGGTAAAAGGCCAGGGTTTCGCTCATACTGCGCACAAAAATATTGGGGGTAAGGCTTTGCATGGTTTGTTGAAGTTGAAGGTCAAATTTAAAAAGTAAAAATTCAGAAACAAGGTATAATGTAAGGATATTACCTTCCAATATATTTATTTAATAATTCAATAATTTAAGTTAGATATGGGACAATTAGTTGATGATTTTAACGCCTACCGTACGCGGATGAACGACCGCATTATGGACTCGGCCAATACCAATATTAAGCGTTTTTTTGCTTTGGATACCACCAGCTATGCTGAAGGTGCGCTTGATGTAAAAACCAAAGAAATGCTGGGCCTGGTAGCCAGTATGGTATTACGTTGCGACGACTGCATTAAATACCACCTCGGCAAATGCCACGAAGCCGGCGTAAATACCGATGAGATGAATGAGATCTTTATGATTGCCAACCTGGTGGGTGGTTCTATCGTCATCCCGCATTATCGCCGGGCGGTGGAGTATTGGGATGAGTTGTGCGGGGTGTAGTTTTGCATTGGTGGTGCTATCCGCTTTTAAGTTCTGTGTTTCATTAATGTCTGTTTACTTTTTGCTTGATCAAAAAGTAACAAAAAATCAAGGCAGAAAAAAAGCTTCCCCGCGCAAGGCCACTGCATGGCCCACTTTTTCCGCCGGGCCACAGCGCTTGAGTGCATAGGCGCTTTGCCTTGCACTTATGTGTTCCTCCCTTGGGAGAGTAGGAGAGATTTTGTACACAAGGCTTTTCCAGTCAGTGCTTCATAATGTAGCCATCCTACCATAGCTCACCGCATCCCTCACCGATCAGGCAGATGGAAACACCGCCCATCTCATTAATACAAATAGGGCGCTTACTCATCGTAAGCGCCCTATTTGTATTAATGAGATGTATTACTTAATTCCGTAATGGTCACACATCAGCTTTTCAAATAAGCTGCCCGGTAGTATACGTTTCAGTTTTGGGGCGATAGTTTGACCTATTAAGCCTACCAGGTAACTGTGGTTGGGATTGCTGGTACTTACAATGTTTACCAGCTTTTTGGCCAGCATATCGGGGCTCGGGGCAATACTTTCGTCTTTTTCCATGCTGGCAACCGCTACGTCGTAAGCATTCTTCAGTTCGGCATTATCTAAATTGAAGTTGATTTTTTGGCGGTTCTGGCTAAAATCAGACTTAAAATCGCCAGGGTTAATCACCACTATTTTAATACCGGTTTTACGCAGTTCCATCCGCAAACTTTCCGAGTAACCCTCAACGGCATATTTAGAAGCGCTATACATACTTTGATAGGGTAAACCAAACAAGCCAGCCAGTGAGCTAATATTCACAATCATGCCGGCGTTGCTTTTAATCATGCCAGGCAGTACGGCGCTGCACATACGTACTACACCGAAAAAATTTACTTCAAACTGCTTTTTCGCATCTTCAACCGGCATCGCATAAGCAGGGCCAGCTACACCGTTACCGGCATTGTTTACCAGTACATCCAGTTTGCCTTCGGCGCTTACAATTTTATCAATAGCGTTTTTCGCTGAGGCATCATCAGTTACATCCAGTTCTATAGGTTTAAAGCTTACATTAGCTAAACGGCTCAAGCTGCGGGCCGAACCATATACCGTATGCCCGGCGGCTTGCAAAGCATTAGCGCAGGCCAGGCCGATGCCTGATGAGGCGCCTGTTACCAGTATTACTTTTTTCATATTTGTTTTGAGGGGAAAGTCTATTGTCAAAAATCAGGTTCTAAAGTACTGATTATTGCCGAATTACCTGCTTTGACAACAAAACTGCGGTAACTTTTATACATTTAAAATATTAGATGCCTGCAAAAGCAGAACAGGCAGCATGGATTACATGCTGCCTGTTCTGCTTTTGAGTTCGGATAGATTACCGGCTTTCAATAGCTGTTGTAATGGCGTTCATCAATTCAGCATCAATGGGCTGACCTAACAACATTTGCCATCCTTCGGGTTGCTTTTTTAACCAGCATAAACACTGGTTACCACATACCCTGCTGTTAAGTACCACTTTATAAAAAGATTCTGCTTCGGTGCGGCCTACTTTTACCACGCGGCTACGATGCACATAATTTTGGTAATAGTAAGTGATGGAAAAGACATCAGCCATATCACGAAGGCTTTTAGTAGTAGCAAGGGTATCGATATCCTGCCCTGGTATGGCATGCATAGCCGGTTCAATAACCGGGTTTACCACTTTTAATTCTGTATTAGATAGTTGGTATGGTTCAGAGACTGTCATGTTGATGTTGCAATTAATAGTATGGTATCAGCGTATCGCTTTAATAACCCTGATACCATACAAAAGTTTTCATAACAGTTAAATATCACCAACTTAAATTTAATATCTAATATATGTAGCCGAGCTTAGTTTTTACGTTTGGGATGAGTGTTGAGTTAAATAATTCAAACCATAATACAGATACACAGTTCTTAATTAACGCGCAACACCTGCAATGCGGCTGCGTTTAAACACCCAATGGCTATGGAAAATCCGATTAAAAGCAACCCGGAAGAAAAAAATCAGGAAGAGGAAAAGCTAAAAACACAGCATCCTATGAGTGAGAAAGATGAAGTGAAACAAGCCGAAGAAAATACAACGCCGGCTTCGAAAGAAGACATGGAAAACCTGCTGAACAAACCCGATAACAAGGAAACTCATTAAGCTATTAAAAGGAAGCAATAGCTGATCATAATCATACCTTTTTTACATGAGTAAAGGCTTTGTAACTTACTGTGAATTTAAAGTGTTCATTTTGTCCAGTTTTACAAAACACTAATTTAATCCAAAGGTTACATATTAAATCTACAGTTAAATTTAATAAACATGAAAGTAATAACATCATTCATCGCCGCTGTGGCGCTCGCCTTTACCTTCCAGGCATCCTCAGCACAGGTTACTATGCCTTCGGCTTCAAAGCCAGATACAGTAACCGCTAACTTTTTACATAACGCCACCGTAGGCGGATTAAAAGAAATTAAAACCGGCCAGTTGGCAGCCCGCAAAGGCAAAAGCATGAGCGTAAAGGCTTACGGCACCAGAATGGTGGTTGATCATACCAAGGCCAATAGCAAACTCAAAAAGCTGGCCGAAGGTAAAGGCTATATCATTAAAGCCCCTACCAGTGCCGAGTTGGCTACACCTGCTATGTTAGCCAACACCACCGGTGCTGCCTTCGACAAAAACTATGTAAGCATGATGCTGGTAGATCACCAGAACACCATTAAGATGTTTGAAAACGCGGCGCTCAATTCATCAGACGCCAGCATTAAAGCTTATGCCAACCAAACATTGCCCACTTTAAGGGCACATTTAACCTCGCTGCAATCCATAGCTAAAAATATGGGTATAACTACCATGCAGTAATTGTTATTATCCTTACACAAAGAGGGCCATGTTAATCAACGTGGCCCTCTTTGTGTATAATGGCTACGTTTCCCTTATCCACCCTTTGCCTTCTGCAAAACGTGCCACCAGCATGGCAGCTACGGTATCACCTGTGGCATTCAACAGGGTAGCCATGGGATCTACCAAAGTACCGATAATCATGGCTGGCGGTAAAGCTTCGGGCGGGAAGCCGTATGCCGATATGAACAGCAATTCGCCCACATAGCCTCCGTTAGGTATACCGCCCTCTACTACGCTTACCAGCACCGTCATCCCCAATGCAATAGCAATTACGCTCGCACTATCAAAACTGCGCCCAAACAGGGCAAACACCACTGCCATTTTAATAATAGATGATATGCTGGATCCATCTTTATGCAAGGTGCCTCCCAAGGGGATAGCTACGCTGGCAATGGTATCGGGCACACCTATGTTCTTTGCAGCTTCCAGATTGGCAGGTATGGTAGCAATGCTGCTGCAGGTGCCAACAGCGGTAGCCGAGGGCACAATATTGTTGCGCCAATATTTTTTAAAGCCGGTAACTCCGCCGGCAATAAACGCATATAAACTATAAAACACTACGTAATAAAAAGCGCCCACCGCATAATACAGTCCCAATGAGCGGGCATAAGTACCAAATAACTGCGGCCCAAAGATGCCTACCTGGTAAGCAAAATAAGCCCCCAGTCCCAAAGGCCCCAGTTTCATAATCAGCACGAACAGCTGCCCGAACACCTCGTTGCCTGAGTGCAGTAAACGGGCAAAAGCAGTCCCTTTTTCTCCGGCACGCAGGGTGGCAAAGCCAATCAGTAAGGAAAAGATGATAAGCGCCAGCATACTTTTGCGCGAAAGCAGTTCATAAAATTCGCCGGTGGTAAACAACTGCGTAATCTGGTCGCCGATATTATTTTTCTGTATGGTTTCAATCAACGGAGCTGATACCAGCCGTTCGTGCACCGGGAACAGGTGTACAGCAGCCATGGTAACCAGGGCCGCTACCAGTACTGTGCCTAAAAACACCAAAGTCATTACGCCCATTACCCGGCTCAACCGTTTTGAGTTATCCAAGCCGGCAATGGCCGAAGCGATGGCAAAGAACACCAGCGGTATTACGGCTGTGAACAGTAGATTTAAAAAAATATCACCAATGGGCTTAAGTACAGCTACGCGGTTACCCAGCAGCAATCCGGCTACACTGCCTGCTACAATGCCACCCAGCAGAAAGATAATGCCCTTATAATTTTTAAACCAGCTATTCATGGCTTCTAACATAAAAAATAATTGGGATAAAGGATGTAAGGAAGAAAGATGAAGGATGGAAAAAATATGCGTGAAAATCAATTTTCACATCTTTTGTTCTTTATCCTTTCATCATTTGTCAATACCGCCATTCATCCTTTATCACTCTAACATTTTTTATCCAGAAATCCTTCGTACTTTCAGCGCTGTAAATACTTTTTTGCACATCATGAAAACATTAGGCACTATGGCTGCAGCGCTTTTGTGCGCAACGGCAGCTTTTGCACAACCGGCTCAAAAAGCCATTTACTACAGAGTATCATTTCCCAATGCGGAACACCATGAGGCCGAAATAGAAATGACCGTACCTCAGGCTCCTTCGGGTAAACTCAGGGTACGCATGAGCCGTTCATCGCCGGGGCGCTATGCCACGCATGAATTTGGAAAAAACATTTACAACGTAAAAGCCAGTGGCCCGGATGGTTCAGCTTTAGAACTAAAACAGGTAGAAGGCGATGTGTATGAAGTACCCGAGCACGGAAGTACTGTTGTAATTAAATACACCTTATTTGGCAACTGGACCGATGGTACCTACGCCGGAATTGACCCCAGCCACGCCCACCTGAATATGCCTGCCGCCTTTATGTGGGCTGTAGGGCTGGATGACCGTCCGGTTAAGTTTGAATTCAGGGATATGGATAAGTACGGATGGAAAGTGGCCAGCCAACTGCACCCCGAAGGCGACAATGTTTATAGTGCCCCCAACCTGCAATATATGATGGACAGCCCTACCGAACTGGCCGCTTATAAGCAAGCCAGCTGGGAGGTAACCAACACCAATGGCAAAAAGGAAACCATCCGCCTTACCACGCATAGCGACGATGACCAGGATGTAATTGACAATTTTGCTAAAATGGTGCAAAAAGTAGTACTGGAGGCCAAGGCTGTATTTGGCGAATTGCCTACATACGATTATGGCAATTATACTTTTTTACAGGATGTATACCCTACTGATAGCGGCGACGGCATGGAGCACCGCAACTCTACCTGCATTGTGCAGCCCGTAGCAAAAGTAGCAGGCATGGAAGTACCGTTACTGGGCACTTTCTCGCACGAGTATTTTCACAGCTGGAATGTGGAGCGCATTCGCCCAAAAACCCTGGAGCCATTTAATTTTGAGCATGCCAACATGAGCAATGAATTATGGTTTGCCGAAGGCTTTACCCAGTATTACGGCGAACTGCTGCTGGTACGTGCGGGCTTTCATACGCCCGAAGAATATACCCGCACCGTAGCCGGACTGGTAAACTCAGTGCTGAATACACCTGCGGCTGCGCACTATAGTCCGGCGCAAATGAGCCGCTACGCTGTATTTGCTGATGCAGGAGTATCTATTGATCCTAATAATAATACCAACGTATTTACCAGCTACTATGTATATGGCGGCGCTACTGCCCTGGCTTTAGATTTACGCCTGCGCAGCGAGTTTAATTTAACGCTGGACGATTACATGTGCCAGGTATGGCTTACCCATGGCAAAACTGAAAAGCCTTACACCATAGCCGACTTACAAAATGTACTTGCCAAATTTACAGGTAAGCCAGCCTTTGCTGCCGATTTTTTTAAGCGCTACATTAACGGCGTAGAAAAAAATAACTATGCCGCGCTACTGGCCAATGCCGGTATGGAGTTGCGCCAGGCTCAGCCCGGCAAAGCCTGGATTGGCCTGGTACCGGCCACCCCTGCCCGCGGCCGCTCGGGCATGGCCCGCACAATTGATAGTGAGGGATTGCCCATACAATCAAGCACGGTAATGGGTTCGCCTATTTATAATGCCGGTATTGATGCAGGTGATATTATTACCAAAGCCGACGGCAAGGACATTAAATCCGTGCAGGATTTAAACGGCGTTGTAAACGGTAAAAAACCGGGTGACCCAATCAGCGTAGAATATAAAAACCGCACAGGTGCCCATACCACCACTATTACCTTAGCCGAAAACCCGGCGCTGGAAGTAGTGACTTTTGAAAAAGCCGGCAAAACCCCTACTCAGGCACAGCAAGAATTCAGAACCAAATGGCTGGCCTCTAAAGTAAAATAGAAGCCCCCTAACCCCCTAAAGGGAAAATATAAATTAATATAGACAAATTATAATATAGGACACATTAAAAACAAGCCTCAATCACTCCCCCTTTAGGGAGTTAGGGGGCATCAAATCATGAAAAAACAACTCATTACCTTATCACTTCTGGCAGCTACATTAACGAGCTTTGGCCAGGATGTAAACAAGCTGATACAGCAAAACGATGTAGAGCGCATCATTAAAACCCTCACTGCAGATGACATGCAGGGCCGCGCCACTTTTACACCCGGCATTGAGAAAGCCGCGCAGTTTATTGAAAGCGAGTATAAAAAAATCGGTTTAAAACCTATGGCGGGTAATACCGGCTATCGCCAGAATTTTACCATGTTGAAAAACACACCGGTAAAAACGTTGGCCAGCATTAATGGCACTGCCATACCTGCAGAAAAAGTATTTGCTGCCAGCAGCACATCTTTCGAATGGGCAAATAACGCCGACGTACAGGTAACTAAAATCAGCTCTGATAAAAACTTTATTGCTGAGTACAGGGCTGCTTTGGGCACCGACAAAAAGATGCTGATCCTGGTTGACCCTACCTTTGAAGCCATCTTTAAAAGAATACAGAATTTTAGCGCCAGAGGAAGCGTATCCTTTAAATCGGGAGCGAGTAAGCCCGAAAAGGTATTCATTTTAACCGATGCTGCTGAGGTAAAAAATTTCCAGGTAAGCTATATGGTAAATAGCCAGGAGTTGCCACTTTTCAATGTAGCCGGTGTAATTCCGGGTAAAAGTAAGCCGAATGAATATGTGGTATTCTCAGGCCATTATGACCACCTGGGCATCATTAAACCGGTAGAAGGCGACAGCATTGCCAACGGTGCTGATGATGATGCATCAGGCACTACAGCCGTAATTACTTTAGCCAAGTACTACAAAAAACTGAACAACAACGCCCGCACCTTAATTTTTGTAGCTTTTACGGCCGAAGAGATTGGTGAGTACGGTTCTACCTATTTTGCCACCCAAGTAAACCCCGAAGAAGTAAAAGCCATGTTTAATATTGAGATGATTGGTAAAGCTTCCAAGTTTGGCGAAAACTCTGCCTTTATTACCGGTTACGAGCGGTCTGACTTTGGAAAAATACTACAGCGCAACTTAGAGGGCACTGCTTTTAAATTTTACCCGGACCCTTATCCTCAGCAAGATTTATTTTACCGCAGCGATAATGCCTCCCTGGCGCGCGTAGGCGTACCGGCCCATACCATTTCTACCGACCAGATTGATGTGGACAAATATTACCACACTGTAAAAGACGAGCTCAGTACGCTTGATGTAGCTAACATTACCTCAACCATCCGTGCCATTGCCCTCAGCTCCCGCAGCATTGTAGACGGCAAAGACACCCCAACCCGGGTACCAAAACTGGAAAGATAAAGGGGAGTTAGAGCCAAGAAACAAGACCTGGACAATATCTTTAAAAGAGAAAGGACAAAAGATTGGGAATTACTCCTACATCTTTTGTCCTTTCTCTTTTATCCGAAATTTATCTTGTCTCTTGGCTCTTGTCTCTTGATTCTTATTTTTTGTCTCTTGCTTCTAATTCTTTCCTCATCACATAATCATTCATCCAGTACGGGCCAATTGCAATATCCTCTTCGTAAGCTACATTGAAGCCCATTTTTTCATAAAACGTTTTTGCATTATTATAGCGGTTTACATTAAGTTCGAGTAAGTGGCTTCCTGCAGTTAAAGCGCGGGCGGCTACTTCTTCCACTAATATGCGTCCGTAACCTTTGCCCTGGGTTTGGGGCAGGCAATACAGTTTATGCAGCTTGTAAACTTCGGGCTTTTCTTCGCGCGGAGAGTAAGCAGCAAAGGCTACCGCTTCTTTGCCTTCTTTTAACAGCAGGTAAGTCTGGCTGCCTGTCGCCAGCTGCCGGGTAATATTTTCAGGTGAATAAATAGTATCGAGCATGTATTGCAGTTGCTCAGCTGACAAAATAGAGGAATATGTTGGCCACCAGATTTGTTCTGCCAAACGGATGATGGTAGAAGCGTCAGTAGTAGTGGCTTGTTGGATGGTGTACATGTAATAAATTATTTTATTTACGCTACCCTCAGCACGTCATTGCGAGGTACGAAGCAATCTTTCAATATCACGCCTCAACGGGAGCAGAAAGATTGCTTCGTACCTCGCAATGACATGCCTAATAGTATTAATAATCACTAAAAATCCTTATTCAACAACTTCTCCAGCTCAGCAAAGCTGATGTTCATCTTTACTTTGCCCTGTTTGGCATAAGAGATCTCCCCGGTTTCTTCAGATACAATAAGTGCCGTGGCATCATTGTTCTCGGTTACACCAATACCTGCCCGGTGGCGCAGCCCGAATTGCGAAGGCAGATTGGTATTGTCTGTTAATGGCAGAATACAACTGGCCGATTTTATTTTATTGTTTGAAATAACCACCGCCCCATCATGCAGGGGACTGCTTTTCTGAAAAATACTCTCTAAAAGCCGCCTCGATATTTTGGCTTCCATTACCTCGCAACTGTTTTGGTAAAATTGCTCGTCATAATCTTTCACAAACACAATTAGCGCACCCGTTCGGGTTTGTTTCATGCTTTTGCAAGCATCAATAATGGGTTTAATGCGGGCGTAATTATCTTTTTCAGCTTCATTTTTACCCAGCAGATACCGCCACCAGGCCCGGTTGCGCTGCAAGGAAGCATTACGCCCCACCAATAGCAAAAACCTGCGTATCTCGGGCTGAAATACCACAATAATAGCAATGATACCCACATCAACAAACTTACCCAGTATACCGGTAAGCATAGTCATCTGCAATGATTTAACTACATAGTACAGCAGATAAATAATAGCCAGCCCGATAAATATATTGGAAGCTATGGTACCCCGTATTAAGTTATATAATTGGTACAACAAAAAAGCTACCAGTAAAATATCCAGTATGCTAAAAAAGTTGAGCTTTAGAAAGCTAAGATCGAGGCCATGCATAAGAACGAAGTTAGCCAATTTTGATGGATATGATTAGAGATATTCCGCATGAATTCTATTACTGCTTTATCAATTTACGCACGGTGTTTGAAACAAAACAAGTTTAACTATTGTGTAATTAGAAATTTTAATAACTAATAGTCAAAACATCTCACCTCATGAAATATTTAGATCATTTAATGAAATCGGCCGTAGAACCGGTTACCGGATATAACCGGCGGGAATTTATCGGTAATGCCAGTAAAGGGATCATTGCCGCAACAGTGATTGGCGGACTTACCTCGGGTGGCTCGGCCGAAGCGCAAACCACCAGCAGCGCAGGTCCGGGGCCGCGTTCCATGGCCGATGCGATCAAAGTTGAGGTACCTACCCAACATGCGCCAAGCGAAGGCAGCCAGTCCTCTTTCCCATCTATTCTGCCTAAAGACAAACGGGTAGGCTATGCCATAGTTGGCTTGGGTGAGCTTACGTTGGGTGAAATTATGCCCGCCTTTGCCGAATGTAAAAATTCCAAGCCGGTAGCTTTGGTAAGCGGCAACCCCGATAAGGCCCATAAGGTAGCCCTGCAATATGGCATCGACCCTAAAAATGTATACAGTTATCAAAACTTCGATACTATAAAAAACAACCCGGAGATTGAAGCGGTGTATATCGTACTGCCCAACAGCATGCACGAAGAATATACCATACGTGCCGCCCAGGCTGGTAAACACGTACTGTGCGAAAAACCGATGGCTGCCAACTCAAAAGAAGCACAGCGCATGATTGAGGCTTGCAAAAAAGCGGGCAAAAAACTGATGATTGCCTACCGCATACAGTATGAGCCTAACAACCGCCAAATGATGGAATGGACCCGCAAACAGAAATTTGGCAAGGTGAAGGTGATTACTTCTACCAACGTGCAAAATATTGGCAACCCCAACCAGTGGCGTTTAAAGAAGGCATTGGCAGGTGGTGGCTCATTGCCTGATATTGGCTTGTACGATATTAATACCAACCGCTTTTTGTTAGGAGAAGAACCATATATGGTAAATGCCAGCATCTTTACCACACCTAACGATCCGCGCTTTAAAGAGGTAGAAGAAACCGTGATGTTCCAGATGTTTTTCCCGAGTGGAGCAGTAGCCAACAATACCTGCAGCTATGGCGTGCATGATTCTAAACACTATCGGTGCTATGCCGATAACGGTGGTTGGTTTGGCTTAGACCCGGCTTTTAACTACAAGGGCCTGATGCCGGAGGCCTCACATGCTGAAGGAAAGGTAGAAAATAAAATGCAACCCAAAATTCAGGAAAAGAACCAGTTTGCGCTGGAGATTGACCATTTTTCGGAATGTGTGATTGAAAACAAGGAACCCTACACACCTGGTGAAGAAGGCCTGCAGGATCATAGAATTATGGAAGCCATCTATGAATCGGCCCGCACCCATAAACCGGTGGAATTAGAACGTATAGTAACGGTGGATACGTTTAGAAAAACACCGCCGAAAGAGGATTAACGTAAACCATATACTTATGGTTGTCATTGCGAGGTACGAAGCAATCTCGTCGTATACAAAACGAATAAGCATAACTACGAGATTGCTTCGTACCTCGCAATGACAAGCTTTTATGAATTACATTATTGTAAGTATTCTTACTGCGCCTTTAAAAAAGCAATCAGCTTTTCCATCGCCTTAGCACGATGACTGATGGCGTTTTTCTCCTCCATGCTCATTTCGGCAAAAGTGATATCATATCCTTCGGGTTCAAAAATGGGATCGTAACCGAAGCCTTTGGCCCCCGAACGTTCCTGGCGAATGCTGCCTTCGGCTACGCCTTCAAAAAAGTGTTCTTCACCATTCCACAGCAAAGAAATTACCGTTTTAAAACGAGCTTTGCGGTTAGCCTGACCTTGCAGGCGCTCTAAAAGCTTATCCATATTGGCTTCGCTATCTGAAGGTTCGCCTGCATAGCGTGCGGAGTACACGCCGGGTTCACCATTTAGGGCATCTACCTCAAGGCCACTGTCATCAGCAAAGCAGTTCAGTTGGTAGTTTTCGGCCACAAAATGGCTTTTAAGAGATGCATTTTGGTGGAATGTATTGCCGGTTTCGGGTATTTCGTCATGGCAATTCAAATCAGTCAAGCTAAGCAATTGAACCACGTCGCCCACTTTGGCCGCCACTTCCTGTAATTTATGCTGATTATGGGTAGCAAATACTAATTGATAAGCCATGTTTAAAACTGTTTAATTTCATTCCAGAATAATTTGGTGTTCTCTTTGTTACCCATCATTTCGTTAAAACTAAAGGTATACAGCAACTGTACCTCATTTACCACCTGCGGCTGGTTAAGGGTAACAAAAGGAGCTTCGGCCGGCAGTGCGTATTGCCCCAGCATCACCATCTTTTGTGGTTGCAAATGCTTTAAAAACAACTCATAATTTACGTCTGAATGCGTAGCCAGGTTTAATATCGCTACTTCATCCAAACTTAAGTTGATCCGTTTCAGCGTGCTCTCCAGTGCGGTTAAATGCGCCGGTTCCATGTGCTCATGCTCCGGATAGTGAGCAATAATCAAAAATGCTTTTTTATAACCACCCATGTACTTAAATTCCGGCTCAGGCGTTTGTTCCTCAGCAGCAGGCTGTTCGGGCCGGTGCAGGTAAAACTCGCGGTCGGCAGGCAGTAAATACAGGTCTTCCGGAAGGAAATAGCGAAGCGTGGCAGTGGTATCGGGCGTCATTTAACAATTTTTAACAAAAATAAGTAAAGCGTTCAGGTTTTGAACCGCCATATTCGCATAAAAGTATAACAGCCGGCATATTAATGACACTATTATGCTGCCTGAGTTGAGAAATTTTGCGAAATTCGGAAATTCATTTTTAAAGAGATTAGCAGTAGTAAATTATACATGAGAAAGTTTGGGTTAACCCTTTTATGTTTAGTATTTGCCCTAAGCTTTGCACAGGCGCAAAAACAAACTTTAGACAAAATTGCCGGTGTAGTAGGCAACAGCATCATATTAAAATCTGATATTGAATTTCAGTATGCCCGTTACCTGGCGCAAGGTGGCCAGCCTGATGAGGCAGTTAAATGTCAACTCATGCAGCGTTTGCTGATGCAAAAATTACTGGCCCAGCAGGCAGTAATTGACAGCGTAACCGTTAGCGACGATGATGTAGATAACAACATTGACCGCAAAATGCGTTACATGATACAAAACGCAGGCGGTCAGGAACGCCTGGAGCAGTTTTTAGGTCGTTCCATCATCCAGTATAAAGATGAAATCCGTCCGGATGAAAAAGAGCAGGCCGTAGCTGAAAAAATGCAGCGCAAAATCACCGAAAAGGTGGCCGTAACTCCGCAGGAGGTAAAACGCTTTTATGAATCCATACCGAAAGACAGTTTGCCATCATACAACAAAGAAGTAGAAGTGGGCGAAATTGTGTTTCAGCCTAAATTAAGCAAGGATGAAAAAGCGATATATAAAAAGAAAGCTGAAGAACTGCGCGACCGTGTAAAAGCAGGCGAAGACTTTGGTAACCTGGCACGCTTATATTCACAAGACCCTGGTTCAGCGCCACAAGGTGGTGATTTAGGCTTCTTTGACCGCTCTACCATGGTAACCGAGTTTACCGCCGTAGCATTTAAGTTAAAAGCCGGCGAATTGTCTAACGTGTTTGAAACTGAAAACGGCTTTCACTTTCTACAGGTAATAGAACGCCGCGGTGAGCAGGTGCATGCCCGCCACATCTTGATTATGCCATCCATTACCCAGGCTGCTTTAGACCGCGACAAAGCCAAAGCCGATAGTATTTATACCATCATGAAAAAGAACGACAAGATTTCTTTTTCAGAAGCGGCAGCTGTGTACTCAGATAGCAAAGACACCAAATACAATGGTGGTATGCTGATGAATGAAAGAAACGTAGATACCCGTACCACTTTCATCCCTACCGACCAGTTGGATCCGCAAATGGCCCTGGTACTGGATACCATGAAGGTAGGCAGCATCAGCAAACCGCAACTGTTTACCGACCAGCAGGGGAAAAAAACGTACAAAATTTTATACCTGCGCTCGGCAACCCCGGCTCACAAAGCCAGCCTGGAGCAGGATTATCCTAAACTGAAAGAACTGGCGCAAAGCAGCAAAACCAACCGCACCGCAAGCGAGTGGTTTGAAAAACGCCGCAAGGAAACTTTCATAAAAATTGATCCGGAGTTTCAGAGCTGCCCGATATTGAAACCATGGGTGGCCTCAGCCGCAGCCAATTTAACTACCGCACAGGTAGCAGTAGCGCCACCGGCTAAAACCGAAGACACTGTAAAGCCATAATTATTACATGACGGCATACCTGTCTGACGTAGAAGCAGCTGATGCTTTAAAGCAAACCTATCAAACCATCAGGGCAGAAATTGCCAAGGTGATTGTAGGGCAGGATGAAGTGGTAAAATCAGTATTGATTTCCATCTTCAGTAATGGCCATTGCTTGCTGGTAGGGGTGCCCGGTTTGGCTAAAACATTACTGATACAAACTATAGCTCAGGTGTTGGACCTGAGCTATAACCGTATCCAGTTTACGCCTGACCTGATGCCATCAGACATTACCGGTGCCGAAATTTTAGGCGAAGACCGCAATTTCAAGTTCATCCCCGGCCCGGTGTTTGCCAACATTGTACTGGCCGACGAGATTAACCGTACGCCACCCAAAACCCAGGCCGCCTTGTTGGAGGCTATGCAGGAAAAAGCGGTAACCACCGCAGGTGTTACCCGCAAATTATCCCCGCCTTTTTTTGTACTGGCTACCCAAAACCCCATTGAGCAGGAAGGCACCTACCCCCTGCCCGAAGCGCAGTTAGACCGCTTTATGTTTAACGTAACGCTGGGCTACCCTACCCTGCAAGAAGAGCTACAGGTGGTTAAAGCTACCACCGGCAGCACTAAACCACAGCTTAGTAAAATCATTACCGCAGAAGAAATCATTGCTTTTCAGCAACTGGTGCGCAACATCCCGGTAACCGACCACGTGCTGGAATATGCCGTAAAGCTGGCCGCCAAAACCCGCCCCCAGGGCGAACTGGCTACGCCGCAGGTTAAACGCCTGCTGAGCTGGGGCGCAGGGCCAAGAGCTTCGCAATTTTTAGTACTGGGCGCCAAATGCCATGCCGTAATCAGCGGTAAATACTCGCCCGATATTGAGGATGTGCAAGCCATAGCCAAACCTATATTGAGGCACCGTATTGTGCGCAGCTACCATGCCGAAGCCGAAGGTTTATCGGCCGATGCCATTATTGAACAGTTGTTTTAAGCACGGTTCTCACTGCATCTTATTGTTCGTACTGATTTTGGATACATCTATCCGTAATACGGATACGTTTACTCACTACTGCTTCATGACCTTTGTATTCAAATCATACAAACATCATGAACAGCATTAAAAAAGTAAAATTAGGCAATCAAGGGCTCGAAGTACCTGCTATTGGTTTGGGCTGCATGGGCATGACCCAAATTTCGGGCATAGACATTTATGGCAAGGCCGATGAGCAGGAAGCCATTGCCACTATCCACCGCTCGCTTGAACTGGGCGGCAATTTTTTAGATACCGCAGATTTATATGGCCCGCTTGCCAATGAGCGGCTGGTAGCTAAAGCCATTCAAGGCAATCGTGATCAATACATCATTGCTACTAAATTTGGTTACGAAATTGATGACCAGGAGCAAATGACCTGGAAGATTAACGGCAGCCCGGCATATGTTAAAAAAGCGGTTGAGCGTTCATTAAAGAACTTAGGTACTGATTATATTGACCTTTACTACCTGCACCGTTTAGACCCCAATACCCCGATTGAGGAAACGGTAGGCGCCATGGCAGATTTGATTAAAGAAGGCAAAGTGGGCTACATCGGCCTATCCGAAGTTTCATCAGCCACCATCCGGAAGGCACATGCCGTGCATCCTTTAACCGCTGTACAAACCGAATACTCATTGTTTGAACGCAGCGTTGAGGAAGACGGCATTTTAAATACCCTGAATGAATTAGGTATAGGCTTTGTAGCCTACTCGCCACTGGGCAGGGGCTTCATCAGCGGTGAAATACAGAAACCGGAAGATTTTCCGGCAGGTGATTTCAGGGCGGCCATTCCACGTTTTCAGGGCGAGCAGTTTGAAAAAAATATTGAGCTGGTGAATGAGATTAAACAAATGGCCGATAAAAAAGGTATCACCTCGTCGCAACTGGCTATTGCATGGGTAATAGCCAAAGGGCATTTGCCTATTCCGGGCACTAAACGGGTAAAGTATGTGGAGCAAAACATTGCTGCTGCCCAAATCAGTTTAACCGAAACAGAGTTGAACCAGTTAGAAGCCATCATCCCACTCGGCACCCAAACCGGAGCCAGGTACGATGAAATGAACATGGGCTATATTAACCAGTAATTATTATGCTTGGCTGTCCAATCATGGAAAGGGTTTAAACAGCTTCTTCCATGATTAATATCTATATTGTAATTATGAAAGTTGTTACCGCACCGCATATCATTAATTCCATATCCGATTTGCACCGTTTACTGGAATTGCCCAAACCTCTGCACCCACTAATTAGTGTAATTGATTTGGGAAGCATTAACTGCCGGCTCACTAACGAACTTAAAAGCTTCGGTTATAATTTCTATTCAGTTTGCACCAAAAAGGATTTCAATGGCAAAATGAAGTACGGGCAAAATTATTACGATTTTGATGAGGGCATACTTACATTAATGGCTCCGGGGCAAATTATTGCCACAGAGGTAACCGAAAATCCCTCTTTATCTGGCTACTGGCTCGTATTTCACGCCGATTTTATTCAGCAATACTCATTGGCAACCACAATAAAGCGCTACGGTTACTTTTCCTATACGGCTTATGAGGCGCTGCACATGTCGGAACAGGAAGAACGCATGATTGAAAATACTATGCTGAACATCAGGCAGGAATATAGCAGCGCTACTGATACAAGCAGCCATGATGTATTGATTGCCCACATGGAGCTCTTACTGAATTATTGCAACCGCTTTTACAACCGGCAATTTATTACCCGCAAGCAAGCCAGCAATGATTTACTGAGCCGTATGGAAAAACTACTGTCGGCTTACTTTGATAATACCACTACCCACAATACCCTGCCAACCGTACAAGAACTGGCCAGCCAACTCAATGTATCGCCTAATTACCTGAGCGATATGTTGCGCACGCTTACCGGGCAAAGTGCCCAGCAGCACATCCATCAGGCGCTTATTGAAAAAGCTAAAGCTTTAATTACCACTACCTCGCTCTCGGTAAGTGAAATTGCGTATCAACTGGGCTTTGAGTACCCACAGTCTTTTAATAAACTGTTTAAAAGTAAAACCCAGCTTTCACCACTTGAGTACAGGCAATCTTTTAATTAATGATGCTAAAATATCCTTTAAACAAAAAGCCCCGCAGTAGCGGGGCTTTTTGTTTAATTCTCAACTGCTGAGAATACCTCAAGCAGGATATTCCATTTATGGCTGGCATCTACTTCCCAGATGCGCACATAGTTGTAATTGCTCACAATATCACCTTTACGCACGCGGGCCTTACCATAGCTATACCCTAAATCGCCGCTGCTTGAACGGCCGGAGTTCAAGGTTTCGTCACTCATGCTGATGCCTTCGTTGGCAATAAATTTCATTACCTTATCACGTCCGGCAATGGGTTCAAACCCTGGGAAATACATACGTCCTTCGGGGCTTAAAAATTCTTTGTAAGAAGCCAGCACCGACAGGCCCAGCGTAGCATTAAACTGCCGGTCGGTATTGGTAATGATTTGCTTACCGTTAAAGGGATCTTTGCTCGGGCCGGTACGCTTGGCCGAGTCAGGCTCTCTGAAATCGATCAGTTGTTCCTGCTCAGGCTCAGGGTGCTGTATACCCAAATCAACCAATAACTTCAGCTTATTGCTGGCCGGGTCGAGCCGCCAGATGGATACATAATCGCCAAATACTTTATCATCCTCATTTTTTTTATCTTTTTGATAAACATAAGGGCCGGCGCTAAATCCCAAGTCGCCATTGGCTGATATACGGGCAAACTTAGGCGTCCAGGTTAAGGTACCTGGTTGCTTGTCTACATGTGAATAAAAGTCTGTAATTTTTACCGGTTCTGGTTTAAATACCATCCCCTCAGGATCGGCAACACTAATAAAAGCATCTTTAATGCCTTTTTTAGCAACTAATTTATCAAAGCTTTCTTCAGCAGCTACTATACTTTGTACTGTAGCCGCAGGTTTAGCTTTTTGAGCCAGCGCCATGCCGCAATATCCGGTTAATAAAGTTGCAGCAATAGCTACCTTTTTGATCATCATAAGTAAGAAGTGTAGTGATAAATGTGTTTAAATTAAAGTGGCTTTGCCTGCCATTTGGCCCGACATCCGCTGTGTTATTAACTTAAACTGCGCCAATTTATTATAATAATCAGGCCGAAGTATAATTTTTAAGCTTTTTTAACACTTACGAAATATTATTAGCCCGACGATTAATCAATTTCGGTTGCAGGCAAGCAGAGGGAACACGAATGTGTTGTTTTCAGGGCAAAGAGGATTTAGACAAAGGACGAAAAGACAAAATATAATGGATTTACCTTATTTAAAAGCTCGTCCTTCATCTTTTGTCCTTCCATCCTTAATCCAAATAGTTATTTCTTCAAACCAATTTCACGCAGGCGCTCATCCAGGTACTCGCCGGCGGTCATGTCGCTATATTGTTTGGGATGCTGCTCATCAATGGTAGATGGCAGGCTGGTTAAATCCATATCTGATTTGGGGTGCAAAAAGAATGGCACCGAAAAACGTGACTGGGTCATCAGTTCGCGTGGTGGGTTCACCACACGGTGTGTGGTCGATTTCAGCTTGTTGTTGGTTAAACGTTGCAACATATCGCCTACGTTTACTACAATATCTTCGCCGTGTGCTTTTACCGGGAACCAATCGCCCTCGCGGGTTAATACCTCCAAACCATCGGCGCTGGCGCCAATAAGCAGCGTAATCAGGTTAATATCTTCGTGAGCACCCGCACGCACCGCGTCAGCAGGCACTTCATCAGGGTTTTCGATAGGGAAATAATGCAGGGTACGCAATATGGAGTTACCATTGTGCACCTTGTCATCAAAATAATTTTCGGGCAGGTTTAAGTAAACGGCAATCGCCCTTAACAGGTGCTGACCTGCTGTTTCCAGTTTCTGGTAAATCTCCCGGGTAACTGAGTTAAACTCCGGCAGTTCTTTTACCTGCAGGTTTTCAGGATATTCATCTTTCACCGGATCGTTATCGGTAACGGTTTGGCCGATTTGCCAAAACTCCTTTAAATCGGGTACTTTAAAGCCTTTAGCAGTTTCTTTTCCTTTACTTGTATAGCCACGCTGGCCTGATAACTCAGGTTTTTCATAGCTTAATTTTACTTCTTCGGGTAAAGCAAATAAAGCTTTTACCTGCTCATAAAGTTTATCTATCAGCTCTTTGCTCAGGCCGTGGTTAGCAATGGTCACAAACCCGGTTTCGTTAAAAGCTTTGCCAATCGCATCTGAAAATTGCTTGCGCTCTTCGGCAGTACCGTTCAGGTACATATTGAGGTCAAGCCGTGGAATATTTACTGTGCTCATAATTTAGTGTATAAAACCGGGCAAAATTACTTATTAAGTGGTGACCGGGCAAATTATTAACATCGGCTTCGTGTAAATTGTTGAAAACAATGCACCGGGTTAAACGATTGAACCTGAATGCAGTCGAATAAATACGAACCCCTAAGCATAAACCTCATATGAAGAGATTACATAAACTTTGGCTTGCAATGTTACTTATAGTAACTACAGCTTTCACTCATACACAAAAAGCAGTTGCTCAGGGTGATGAAACCATTACGTTTCAAACATTTTATGATGAGCTTTCGCCCTACGGTACATGGATTGAAGACCCTGACTACGGCGCAGTATGGCTACCCGATGTAAATGATGATTTCAGGCCCTATGCCAATGCCGGTCATTGGGCACTTACCGATTATGGTAATACCTGGGTTTCTGATTACGAATGGGGATGGGCGCCTTTCCATTATGGCCGCTGGCGCTTTGATGATTATTATGGCTGGGAATGGATACCCGGCTATGAGTGGGGACCTGCCTGGGTGAACTGGCGCAGCGGCGATGGCTATTACGGCTGGGCACCTTTAAGCCCGGGTATTGATATTGACGTAGCGTTTGGTGGTTACAACGTGCCCGATTTTTACTGGACATTCGCTCCGCAGACCTACATTACCAGTCCGCGCATTTACAATTATTATCTGCCGCGTACCCGTGTAGGCAACATTATTAGCCGCACCAATATTATACAAAATACTTACAACAACCGTAATATACGTTATATAACAGGCCCCCGCATTAATGATATCCGTACTGTAACCCGTAACAACAATATCAGGGTATATCACATTAATAATTCCGGTCGTCCGGGTATTACCCAAGTTAATAATACAACCATTAATATTTATCGCCCTGCGGTAAATCGTGGTGGCAATGCGCGCCCGCCCCGTATTATAAACGCACAGGCGTACCGTAATGCCAACCCCAACAGCGCTATTGCCAACCGTTATAACGGCACTAATAATGGCAGCCGGGCAGCTGATTTTTCGCGCACTGCACGTACCAACAACAATTATAATTACAATAATAGCAACATACCTGTACGTCGCGGCGATTACCGGAATGACAACCGCAATAACAATAACTTTCCTGCTAACCGGCCATACCAGCAGCCAGCCAACGGGCAAAGCAATGTAAACAATGCTCCGGTGCCTAACGCAGGCCAGCCTGCAGGTACTCCTGCCGACCGCAATCGTTTTGGCAGGCCAAACCCAAATAGCGGTGAAAACAATAACGGAACAGACAATGGTTACCGCAGATACCGCTTTAACCGCGACAACGGGCAAAACCCCGGTCAGCCGCAACCAAATAACGGGCAGCTCAACCAGCAGCAAAATGCCACTCAGCAGCAGCAGTTAAATCAGCAGCAACAACAGCAAAATGAGCAGCGACGCCAGCAATGGCAGCAACGCTGGCAGGAGCAGCAGCAGCGCCATTCGCAACAACAGCAAGATCAACAAGGCCAGGCTCAGCAACAACAAATGCAACAGCAGCAAGCCGAACAACAACGCCAGGCCCGCCAAATGCAACAACAACAGCAAGTGCAAAGGCAGCAGCAAATGGAGCAGCAGCGCCAGCAACAGCAAATGCAACGCCAGCAAGAAGACCAACAACGCCAACAAATGCAACAGCAACAGGCAGAACAACAAAGGCGGCAGCAAGAACAACAACAGCGTCAGCAGCAAGATCAACAAAGGCAGCAGGAGCAGCAACAGCGCCAACAACAAGAGCAACAGCAACGCCAACAGCAGCAAATGCAGCGGCAACAAGAGCAGCAACAGCGTCAGCAGCAAGACCAGCAACAGCGCGAGCAGCGCCGGCAGGCCTTTCCAGAAGGTGGCCGGCGTGGAGGCCGCCCGTAATATCAATTAAAATAACACATACGGCATAGTTGCAGTATGTGTTATTTTTATAACCCTATATTTAAACCCGATGTTAAAACTATTCAAACACTTTTCTAAACTGCATGTAACCTTAGCCATAGTGGCTTTAATGCTTACGCAAGTAGCCTGTTCACAAAGCCCGGCTTATGTGGCCGGAGCAGGTAACGGGCAAATTAACTTTATTGAGAATTCATGGCCGGAGGCTTTACGCCAGGCCAAAATACAGCATAAATATATTTTTGTAGATGCTTACGCCACCTGGTGCGGCCCTTGCAAAATGTTAAAAGCGATCACTTTTAAAAACAATAAAGCAGCCGCTTTCTTTAATCAGAACTTTGTAAATGTAGCCTTAGATATGGAGAAAGGTATCGGTCCGCAATTGGCTGCACGGTGGGGAATGCAGGCTTATCCTACCTTGATTGTTTTTGATGAAAACGGTAACCCGGTAGCCGGTACAGTAGGTTTCATGAATGCCAAAAACCTGATTGAATTTGGCCAGCAGGCACTCAACAAAAAGGCCTATAATTAAAAAGGCCGGAACAGCTCTCGCAGCTTCTCCGACCCTACATCTACCTATGAAAAACAGCCCTTGAGAGGGCATTAATATATATCCAAAACTCATACCAATAGTTAAAAATGGCGTTTTAAGCACAAAAACATTAACTATTTAATTGCTTTTTGTTCTATTGTAGAAATATTTACTGTGGAGTGTGGAATTTTAACCTCTTCTTAACATTAATTTTCCACAGTTTCACGAAGCGAATTGCTGTGGTGGTACCTGACCTATCAGCACAATAATTTCTCAAAAGCCGGCAGCAGTTGCAATTACCTGTCGGCCCGGTCTCCTGCTGAACTGGTATCGCGGCGGGAAATGGATGTATCTTGCGGGCGGTTAGATGGGCCACCGAACGTATTATTAGGATTGGGATGACAAGCCTGCGCTAAAACCAAACTCAAAACCGACATACACAAATACACTAAACGTTTCATTTTAAAGCATGTTGATATATAGCAGACAATTAACAGCGAATTAATGTTTAGCATTTATTCTATTTACACATTATTATAAAACAGAAACCTAATTGCCTGTTTGTTGTTGAAACTCCTATGCACGAAAATGTTTATTTACTGGCTACTGATCCGCACGACCCCTGCCGTGATGTGATTCATTCGCGCGATACCAGCCTGAAGATAAAGGTGTTTTGTGTGAGCGAAGAAGAGTTCAGCCCCAACACAGACGAAATACAATTGTATGCCTACGCCGGCGAAAAATTGTACGCTTTTGAAACCATTAATATCAGTGCCGATGATGCCATGGATGTGGTAAGCGCCATACAATGGTATGCTAATTACATTAATTTCCCCAATATGGAAATTTTACCTGAAGACCCCAGGGCAGATCATGACCAAACGGCCTGAGGCAGGAATTTAGTGAATGCATTTGCGCTATCGGTTCAAAATCTGGTAGTTACAAATAAATATTACATTTGCTCAGATTACATCGAAAACTATGGCAAATATTACCGAAAAAGACATTATTGATCACCTGAAAGAAAAAATCAGGTTTCATCAGCACGAAGCCAAACGCATTGAAGGCTTACTGAGCGCGTTTACCGGCGACACCTCTACCCAGCGTGGCCGCGGGGCAAAAGTAGAAGCTGTAAATGAAGCCATTGATGGCGACGAACAGCAAACAGCAACAACCCGCAAAAAACGAAACACGTCTGGCACACCGGCTAAAGCTTTGGAAGTACCCGAAAAGTACACGGATGATTTAACCATTAATGCCCGTATTGCCTTCGCCTTAAACGAGATAGGTTCGGGTTTTAATGAAGACATTGCCGCCGCTATGGCGCAATATGAGCCTAAGTCAGACGCCCAAAAAATCAGCAAGCAAATCTCGGGCGTGTTATCTACTTTAAAAAGCAAAGGCCAGCTTAAAACTGTAAAAGAAGGCCGGAAAGACAAATACTCCCTCGCTTAGTTTAGCGCTGAATTTAAACTTACATAAAAGCCGCTTTATTAATTAAAGCGGCTTTTATGGTATATATGAAGGCCAGGCTGATTGTAACAATTGGATTTGACGGCAAACACCTCACCACAATTGATGTTGTAACCTGTGCTTTATTATTTGCAGATCTTATTTTATACCCGAATGCGAACTCATTATAAAATTTTAACCTCTATCCTGTTCGTTTTGCTATTGGGCTGTACTCGTGCTCAGGCCTTTTCCATACTGGCGCACGAAGCCATCATTGATGCCGAATGGGATATTGGCATTAAACCGCTGCTGGTTAAAAAATTTGGCGAACTCACCGGCCCGCAATTTAAAGAAGCACATTCTTACGCTTATGGCGGCGCACTGATGGCTGATATGGGCTACATGCCAGGCGGCAATTCATTGTTTACCGATTTACTGCATTACGTACGCAGCGGCGATTTGGTAATGAATTTATTTAACGAGGCACACACCATAGATGAATATGCCTTTGCACTTGGTGCAATGTCGCATTACATGGCCGATAAGTACGGGCACTCCCTGGCTACCAACCGTACCGTACCGCTGGTATATCCAAAACTGCGCAATAAATTTGGGGATGTGGTTACCTACGGAGAAGACCATACCTCACATAGCCGCATGGAATTTACTTATGATGTATTGCAGGTAACGGAGGGCAGCTATGCTTCAAACGCTTATCATGATTTTATTGGGTTCAACATGAACGTACCTTTGCTGGAACGGGCATTTAGAATGACTTATGGACAAAATTTAAATGAGTATTTTAAAGATATCAATTCAAGCATCAATACTTTCAGGTGGGGTATACGCAACCTGTTTCCGCGCCTGATTAAGAATGCAGGGAAAGCACATAAAAACACCATTGACCAAATTAACCCTACCCCGGTAGCCAAAGTATTTCGTTACCGCATGAAACGGCATATGTTTAATTTGGAGTATGGTAAAAAGAAGCATATCCAAAGCTTTACAGCTTCGTTATTGGCAACATTGGTAACCATTTTGCCCAAAGTAGGGCCACTTAAATCGTTGAAATTTATTGATCCTACCCCTAAAGGTGAACAGTTATTTGCAGAAAGTTTTAAGGTCATTATCCAAAATTACTCTGCAGCCCTGACAGCCGCAGGCAACAATCAACTCAATTTGCCAGATATTAATTTTGATACCGGTGGCACCACAAGTTTAGGCCAGTATTCAATTACAGACCAGTCTTACGCCAAATTAATCACCAATTTGCATCAAGACAATTTCGCGCATCTCACTCCAGATCTGAAGCAAAACATACTAGACTTTTACAAAGGTGCCAGTATGCCATCTTTTAATAATATTGAAAAAAAGAAGGACAGAAAGAAAGCAATAGCTGCTTATACCGCATTGAAAGAAGCCAGGCCGGTTACAGCCAGCCTGAACCAGGAAGACATGGCGAACAGCAAATAAGCAAGTAGTGCCTGTGCTTATTTAATTAGCTTATAATTCCGGTATTCGCCCACGCGCCACCCGGTTACATCCTCCACCCATTGCAACAGGCGGCGGCGTAAATCCATATACTTAGATGCAGCGTTGGGGTCTACTTCCAGTTTCCAGTTTTGGGCGGCAATGCGCTTTTGCATTACGACCGGGTGGGTTCCCTCGAAAGGCAGCAGGCGGTCGGCATTCCCGAAATCAAATTTAAAAGTGGTACCCATGTGCTCGTTCATCCAGTTTTCATCATGATAAA
Organism: Mucilaginibacter koreensis; assembly: GCF_054783355.1. Lineage (NCBI taxonomy): Bacteria > Pseudomonadati > Bacteroidota > Sphingobacteriia > Sphingobacteriales > Sphingobacteriaceae > Mucilaginibacter > Mucilaginibacter koreensis. Next base: position 2,509,167 of record NZ_BAAGQS010000001.1, read on the forward strand.
ACTGGTTAAAATTGCGCACTTTGTTTTCTAAACCTTTAGGCGGCTTCACCCAGCCATAATGATAAATCCAGGCATCAATTAATTTTACCTGAATTTTGCGATCATCAAACCTAAAGCCTTGCGCATCGCGGTAAGAGTGAATATGCTGCGGATTATTGCGCAGCACCCTGATTTCGCGCCGGTACCAGCGGCGCGAGTGGCTGTAATAATCATAAGAACCATAAAAGTGCTTATATTTAAACAGCAGGCCTTCCACAGCAGTATCTTTCAGGTTATTTTCCATTTCCTGTTTAATAACCGGCAGATATTTTTCATGCACTACCTCATCGCCTTGAATATAAAAAGCCCAGTCTGCATCGGGCGAAATGGCCGCAAAGGCCTTATCTGTTTCCTGTGCAAACACAGTGCCTCCTTCGCGCAAGCTTTCATCCCATACAGTATGAATAACGCGGATTTTAGGCGACTGAATATTATAAATAAGCTGCTCGGTACCATCATCACTGTTACCCAATGCCACTATAAACTCATCGCAAATGGGTAAAATAGAGGTGATGGCTTCAACCACCGGATAATCATTTTTTATCGCGTTGCGGATAAATGTACAACCGGCTACTTTCATGATTTAAACACGTTTTTGAAGTTTCAAACGTAATTATTTTAAACAGAACTTCGAACCTCAGCTCACAAAGTTTATTAATTAGCTAATATTGTAACATGGCAGGCATCCCGGCACATACTCCGCTTAGCATCAGCATTTACAGGCAAATAGCCCGCAAACTAACCATAGTGGAAAATGATTTAACCGGGGCCGATGAATTGCTGAAAAACTTACCAAAGGTAACTCATGTACCGGTAATTGGTATTACTGGCCCGCCGGGCGCAGGTAAAAGCACTTTGGTTAATTCCCTCATCAGCACCCTGGTGGCTGATGATAAAAAGGTGGCGGTTTTAGCTGTTGACCCTACTTCTCCCTTCAACTTCGGCTCCCTGCTGGGCGACCGTATACGTATGGCTACCCATTTTAATCACCCTAATGTGTTTATCCGCTCGCTGGCTACCCGTGGTTCATTGGGTGGGCTATCCATAAAAACTATGGAGATGGCTGATGTGCTGCGGACTTCGGGGTTTGACTATATATTGGTAGAAACTGTAGGCGTGGGCCAGTCTGAGGTAGAAGTAGCAGGTTTGGCCGATGTAACTATGGTAGTATTGGTACCTGAGGCTGGTGATGAGATACAAAACATCAAATCGGGTTTGATGGAAATTGCAGATGCTTTTATTATAAATAAAGCCGACCGGGCCGGGGCTGATGAGTTTGCCAACAATTTGCAAAAGCTGCTGCACCAAAACCATAAAACCATCCCCGTCTTTAAAACTGCAGCCACGCGCCACGAGGGGATTGAACATATTTATAATTATATACATACCTCAGCCTATACTGCCAACACCCGCCGGGAACTGTTGCTCACCGAAAAGGTATACCGCCTTATTCAGCAAAAGCAGATGGCCGGTATTGATAAAAAAAAGCTTCGGCAAGCAATTACCAAAGCTTTTGTGCAACCTGATTTTAACTTATACCGCTTTGCCGATAGGTATTTAAGATAATACGGCTTGCGAGTTCATGATTTCTTCTATCTCCTCCGCCTCTACCGGAATATCAGCCATCAAATCTATATTTCCGCCTTCAGTAATTAATATATCGTTCTCAATGCGGATGCCCAAACCTTCTTCTGGTATATAAATACCCGGTTCGCAGGTAAGTATATTGCCTGCCTCGAACGCGCGGTAACGACTGGCATAGTCATGCACATCCAGGCCCAAATGGTGCGAGGTGCCGTGCATAAAATATTTTTTATACAAAGGCATTTTAGCATCCTGCTTTTCTACGTCGTGCTTATCCAACAAGCCCAACCCAATGAGTTCGCTGGTCATCACCTTGCCTACTTCTTCATGGTACTCGTTCCAGATGGTACCGGCCTGCAACATTTGGGTGGCGGCGCGCATTACACGCAACACTGCATCATACACCTGGCGCTGGCGTGGTGTAAACCGGCCATTTACCGGTATGGAACGGCTTAAATCTGCATTGTAGTTAGCATACTCAGCACCGAAATCAAACAGGATTACATCACCATCTTTACAGATTTGGTTGTTATCATTATAATGCAGTACTATGGCATTAGCTCCAGAGGCAATAATAGGGCTATAAGCATGCCCCGTTGCCCGCTGGCGCACAAACTCGTGGATAATCTCTGCCTCTATTTCATACTCTGCTACACCCGGCTTGGTAAACTTCAGTACCCTAACGAAGGCATCACGTGTAATACTGCATGCTTTTTTTGTAAGCTCAACTTCAATGGCCGATTTTACCGGGCGTAAATCGCGCAGTATAGGAGCAGCACGCTCATATTTATGTAAAGGGTATTTGCTGCGCAAATCCTCCAGTACCCGTATATCGCGGTAAGGAACGGTATGCGCGTAGCGATCATTTTCGTTTAAATTGATATAAATATGCTCGGTATAATTAATAATACTGTGCAATATATTTTCAAAATCATTCAGCCAGTAAATTTGCTCTATGCCCGAGGCCGCTCTGGCTTCTGCTTTGGTATACTTGTGTCCTTCCCAGATGGCAATGTGTTCATTGGTTTGTCTTAAAAAGAGTACTTCTCTGTATAGTGGATTAGGACAATCCGGAAAAAGCAACAAAATACTTTGTTCTTGGTCAATGCCACTGAGGTAAAAAAAGTCCGGGTTCTGCTTAAATAAAAAAGCCTGATCTCCGCTGCGGGGAAATTCATCGTTTGCATTGAAAACAGCCAGAGAATGAGGCTTTAGTCGTGAAACGAAATTTTTTCTATTAAAAGAAAATAAACTATTATCCGGCAGTATATATTTCATGTTTTAACAATTTTTAATTTTTCGAAAACATTTTTTTGCAGTTATTTGTCCAGTGTACAACGCAAAGTTGGAACGGTGTTTGGTAACCATTCAAACATAATTACTAATTTTGTAAAAAATCACAATTAAAATTGTTTAATCTTTAAAAACTATGAACTACTCTACATTAAAGAAAACAGCCGCACTCTCAGTTGCGTCTTTGATGGCAGTTGGTGTGTTGAAAGCTCAAACTACAGATTCAACCAGAACAGCCACTACCACCACAACCACCATGTCTACCGACTCTACTATGATGTCTAACGGTATGACTAACGCTAAAGTATTTGGCGGTGCGAAACAGTACAACCGTTTCAGCATTGGTATCAACGCAGGTGTTTTATCACCATCTTTAGCTACCGGCGGCTCATTCAATGATTTTACCGACAAAAACCTGAAATTAGGTTACGGTGCGTCAATCAGATGGCAAGTTGCCCACGTGTTCGGCTTACAATTAGACGCTCACGGTGGTAAAGTATCAGGTGATAACTTCTCTGCTCCTGGTAAATACCGCGTTTACCCTGCTCCAAGCCCTGCTGGCGTAGGTGTTTACAACTATGAAACCCGTATCTGGACCGGTACTTTAAGTGGTGTAATCAACTTCGGTACTATCGACTTCTTACACCGCAAAAATGCAGTTAACTTCTTCGGTACTGCAGGTGGTGGTTTAGCGTTCTACCATCCGGTATTGCAGTTAACTCCTAACGGCGGTAACAACTTTGCTTATGTAAACTCTGATGGTTCAGCTCATTACGTAAAAGAATTAATTATCCCTGTAGGCGTAGGTGCTAAATTCAGACTGAATGACGCCGTACAATTCGTATTAGGTTACACTCAAACTTATGTTGACGGTGATAACTTTGACGGTGTTAAAACCAGCGGTGGCGGTTACTCAGCCAGAGATCATTACTCATACGGTTACGGTGGTTTCGAATTCACTTTGGGTTCAAAATCAAAACCAAACCTGGATTGGGTAAACCCAGTAGCTATGATGTATGACGAACTGTATGATGCAGCTTTACGTCAAGAAGTTGAAGCTTTGAAAGGCCGTGTAACTAACGTTGAAAACGCAGTTAACGATCTGAAAAAAGATTCTGACGGTGACGGTGTATCTGATCAATTCGACAAATGCCCTAACACTCCAGCTGGTACTGTAGTTGATGGTGCAGGTTGCGAACTGAAAATGCCTACTCAAGACAGCACTATGCAAAATGGTACTGCTTACTCAAACATTCAGTTTGACTTCGATAGCTCAGTATTACGTACATCTTCTTACCCAGTATTAGATGCTACTTCTGCTGACCTGCGTTCAAGCACTTCAAAAACTGTTGAAATTGACGGCTTTGCTTCATCAGAAGGTACTGCTGCTCACAACATGACTTTATCTAAAGACCGTGCTAACTCAGTAAAAACTTACTTAGTTAACTCAGGTGTTGAAGCTCGTCGCTTAAAAGTTAAAGGTTACGGTGAAACTAAACCAATCGCTGATAACTCAACTGAAGAAGGCCGCGTTCAAAACCGTCGTGTTGAATTCAAACAAAAATAAATTTCAGTAAAACACTGGTTTATAATCAGAGGGCTCCGGAAACATCCGGAGCCCTCTTTTTTTGTTATATTTGTGTATGTATTTCTTTCGAAAAAAAGATCCCAACAGGCCTCAAAGCTTCAACCTAAAAGTAATGCATATTATCAATGCTACGGCCATCATCATGTTTGTGCTGGGCATCATTTATAAACTGATTGACATCTTCATTCTGAAAAAATGAACACCATTATTAATACGACTAACGCACCTGCACCTATTGGTCCTTACAGCCAGGCCGTAGCAACCGGTAACCTGCTGTTTGTATCAGGCCAAATTCCACTGCACCCGCAAAGCGGCGAACTGGTAATGGACAGTATTGAGGCCCAAACCACTCAAGTGATGGAAAACATCAAAGCCATCCTTACTGAAGCCGGGGCTGATTTTGGTTCAATTGTAAAAAGCAGTATCTTTTTAACTAACATGGGCGATTTTGCTAAAGTTAATGAGGTGTATGGCTCCTATTTTACTGCTGACTTTCCGGCCCGCGAAACCATACAAGTAGCCGCCCTGCCTAAAAACGTGAATGTTGAAATTTCGGTAATTGCTGCTTTAAAATAACACCCTCCAGCCGGGAGTTTGCTTTGTATATACTGGCATCCGGTTGAAGTAATTATATTCGATGCCGAGCAATTACCTTTGCCGTTAATGAAGAAGCGGCTGTTGAAAATTGTCCTCCAATTGTACTCTCGTGAATCAGCCCTTTCAAACCCCTATTGATTATTTAAAAGGTGTAGGCACCTCACGAGCCGATGTGCTGAAAAAAGATCTGGCTATTTTCACCTACGAAGACCTGCTAAAGCACTACCCTTTCCGTTATATAGACCGCACCAAATTTTACAAAGTGCGCGAAATAGATGCTGAACTTCCCTACGTACAGGTAATTGCCCGCCTGGTTTCAAAAGAATTATTAGGCGAAAAACATACCAAGCGCCTGGTAGCCCAGGTGCAGGATGATACTGGTGTAATGGAACTGGTGTGGTTTCAGGGCATCAAATGGATTGAAAAGAGCCTAATACCCGGTAAAGCCTACATTATTTTTGGTAAGCCTGGCATGTTTAATGGCAAGCCCCAAATGTCGCATCCGGAATTGGAACAGTATAGTCCGGAGGCGTTAAAAAAGAAGGGGAATCTTACGCTTCAGCCCATTTATAGTTCCACCGAAAAGTTAAAGCAGTTTTCGCTGGATACCAAAGGCATTCAGAAACTCACGGCCATTTTATTGGATCAGCACCTAAAAGACATCCATGAAAATCTGCCGCTATACGTTCTACAACAGCTCAATTTAATGGGCCGTGCAGAAGCTTATAAAAACATTCACTTCCCCGAAGATGCTGTGGTTTTAAATGAAGCCGAACACCGGCTGAAATTTGAAGAACTGTTTTTCATTCAGCTCAAACTACTCCGTAACAAACTGCTGCGTACGCAAAAATTTAAAGGAAATGTATTTGGCAATGTAGGCGAGTATTTCAACGAGTTTTATCATCATAAGCTCCCCTTCCCGCTTACCAATGCGCAAAAACGGGTAATCAAAGAAATCCGGCTTGACACACAGCGCGGCGTACAGATGAACCGCCTCTTACAGGGCGATGTAGGTAGTGGCAAAACTGTAGTGGCCTTAATGAGCATGCTGCTGGCTATTGATAACGGCTTTCAAACCTGCATGATGGCCCCTACCGAAATATTGGCTAACCAACATTATATTTCAATCAAAAGCCTGCTGGGTGATGATTTCCTGACCGTAGGTTTACTTACCGGTTCCACCCCCAAAAAGCAGCGCAAAATTATACATGAGCAACTGGTAAGCGGCGAACTGAAAATTCTGATTGGCACCCATGCTTTAATTGAAGATACCGTACAATTTGCTAATCTCGGCTTTGTGGTAATAGATGAGCAGCACCGTTTTGGCGTAGAGCAGCGTGCAAAACTGTGGAAGAAGAATGTGTTGCCGCCGCACGTACTGGTAATGACGGCCACGCCTATTCCGCGCACCCTGGCCATGACTTTGTATGGCGATTTAGATGTATCTGTAATTGATGAACTGCCCGCCGGACGTAAGCCCATTGAAACCAAGCATGCCTATGAAAATCAGCGCCTGGCCGTGTTCGGATTGATGAAGCGCGAAATTGCTTTAGGCCGACAGGTGTATATTGTTTACCCGCTGATACAGGAGAGTGAAAAGCTGGATTTAAAAAATCTTCAGGATGGCGTGGATACCATCTCGCATGAATTCCCGCTGCCGGAGTACCGCATCAGTATTGTGCATGGTAAAATGCCTGCCGCCGATAAAGATTTCGAGATGCAGCGCTTTGTAAAAGGCGAAACTCAGATTATGGTGGCTACTACTGTAATCGAGGTTGGCGTGAATGTACCCAATGCATCAGTTATGATTATTGAAAACGCCGAGCGCTTCGGACTTTCGCAACTGCACCAGCTACGCGGCCGCGTAGGCCGTGGAGCCGAGCATTCGTATTGTATTTTACTAAGCAGCCACAAACTGAGCCGCGAAGGCAGAATCAGGATGGACACGATGGTGCGTACCAACAACGGCTTCGAAATATCGGAGATTGACCTGGAACTGCGCGGCCCAGGCAACATTGAAGGTACACAACAAAGCGGCGTGTTAGACCTTAAACTGGCTAACCTGGCTACAGATCAGCCGCTGCTGTTACAAGCACGCCATGTAGTAGAAGATATTTTCACCAATGACCCGCAACTTACCAAGCCTGAACATCAGGTACTGCTCCTGGCATTTCAGGCAAAAAATGCAGGTTTAAGTTGGGATAAGATTTCATAATTTTTATCTTAACCGCATTATTACAACAAAACCTGCGGTTCTCATGAAAAAATCCCTGCTCTTTTCTGCATTTCTTTCCTTAACACTGGCTGCGCCACTGGCAAAAGCACAAGATTCGGCCATGATTCGTAAAATTTATGATGAGGCGTTGGTCAACGGACAATGTTATGGCAATTTGCGCTACCTGTGCAAACAAATTGGCCCGCGCTTAAGCGGTTCGGCCAATGCAGAAAAGGCCGTGCAGTGGAGTAAAAAGTTAATGGAAGGCTATGGTTTCGACCGCGTGTACCTGCAGCCGGTAATGGTACCCCATTGGGTACGCGGCGCCAAAGAACAGGGCAAAATTATTTTTGGAAAAACAGAAATACCGGTAGCCATCTGCGCCTTGGGTGGCTCGGTGGCTACGCCGACCAATGGCTTAACCGCAAAAATAGTTGAAGTAAAAAGCTTAGCCGAACTGCAAACACTGGGTGAAAGCGTTATCAAAGGTAAAATTGTGTTTTTCAACCGTCCGTTCGATCAGCGTTTTATTGAAACCGGGCAGGCCTACGGCACTGCCGGCGATCAGCGTAATGCCGGTCCGGCCGCTGCTGCCAAATATGGCGCAGTGGGTGTAATTGTACGTTCGCTGAGCAGTACACTGGATGATTATCCACATACAGGGGGTACCAATTATGGCAACGGCCCGAAAATTCCGGCTGCGGCTATTTCCACCATTGCAGCCGATAGATTAACACAATTGTTAAGGCAGCGCTCGGCCATTCCGCTTACATTCTATTTTAAGCAAAACTGCGAAACCCTCCCCGATGCACCATCATACAATGTAGTAGCCGAAATTAAAGGCACCGAAAGCCCTAATGACTATATCACCGTAGGCGGCCACCTTGACTCCTGGGATTTGGCCGAAGGCGCCCATGATGACGGTACCGGCGTAATGCAATCAGTTGAAGTATTGCGTGTGCTGAAAGCGGTAGGCTATCACCCCAAACATTCCATTCGGGCTGTATTTTTCATGAACGAGGAAAACGGCCATCGCGGCGGTACCGAATATGCACGCCTGGCTGCAGCTAACAAAGAAAACCATATTGCCGCTATTGAAACCGATGAGGGCGGCTTTACACCCCGGGGATTTAGCTTTAGCGGCGTAGATGCCAACTTTGTAAAAGCCGTAAACCAGCGCTGGCAACCGCTGCTGGCACCTTACGAAGCTGACCGCTTAACGCAAGGCGGCGCTGGTACCGATATTGAACCACTGCAAAGCCAGGTGCCGGGCATTAAACTTATTGGCTTCCGCCCCGATTCGCAGCGTTACTTTGATATTCACCATACCCCGAATGATGTGTTTGAAAATGTGAATAAGCGCGAACTGGAACTAGGTGCAGCCGCCATTACCTCACTGGTATATTTGATTGACCAGCAAGGATTGACATTTTAATAGGTTAACCAACCCGCTTTTTGTAATTTTGCAGTGCATCAATCCTTTTGCCCTGTGAGTAACGAAGACCCGAGTAGTGTTAAGCCTGATAGTTTTGCCGCATTAAGATATAAAGATTTCCGCTCGTACATTGGTATGCGTTTCTTTTTTACGTTCGCTTACCAAATGCAGGCCGTTATTATTGGTTTCTACATTTATCATATTACCCAAAACCCATTTAATTTGGGTATTGTGGGTTTATGTGAAGCTATACCCGCTATCAGCATTGCGTTGTATGGCGGTTACGTGGCCGATAAATCGGAGAAGCGGAAGATGTTGCTCATCATTTTCTTCCTGGTGTTTTTTGCCTCATTGGCTATGATGGCCGTTACCATGCACAGTGTAGCCACTCACCTTACCACCGGCTGGATTGTGGCTGTTATTTACAGTATGATTTTTTTAAATGGTGTGGCCCGAGCTTTTTACGGCCCTGCTACTTTCGCCATTTATGCCCAAAGCATCCCCAAAGAACTGTACCCCAACGGCAGTACCTGGAGCAGTTCCAGTTGGCAGATTGCTACTATTTTAGGCCCTGCGCTGGGTGGTTTAGTTTACGGCTTTGCCGGGATTACGCCCACCTTTGCCATTATTGTAGTATTCGAACTTGTTTCGTTAGTACTGGTATTTTTGCTGCGCCGCTACCCGCCGGTGTTTATACCTAAAGAAGATATTAAGGAAAGCCTGATGCAGGGTATACGCTTTGTGTTTAACAACAAAATGATGGTGGGTGCGATGAGCCTCGACCTCTTTTCGGTTTTCTTTGGCGGCGCGGTAGCTCTACTACCTGTATTTGCCAATACCATATTAAAGGTTGGCCCCGAAGGTTTGGGCATTATGCGCGCTACTACAGCCTTAGGTGCAGTGTTAACCATGCTGGCCATGACCCGCTTCTCGCCCATGAACCGCCCATGGCGTAATCTGTTGATTGCTGTAACCGGTTTTGGCTGCTCTATTATCGGTTTCGGCCTGTCGCGTACGTTTTATCTTTCTTTACTATTTCTCTTCACTGAGGGCGCCTTTGATAGTGTGAGCGTAATTATTCGCAGTACCATCATGCAGCTGCTCACCCCCGAAGATATGCGCGGACGAGTTTCGGCAGTAAATTCCATGTTTATTGGCTCTTCCAACGAGATTGGAGAATTTGAATCAGGCACGGCAGCGAAACTATTAGGCACTATACCGGCCGTTATTTTTGGCGGTAGTATGACGTTGCTGGTAGTTGGTTTTACTTACCTGAAAACGAAATCGCTAATTCCAAGTAAGCTAAAGGATATTACGGTACCAAAAACTTCTTAGTTATTCATTTAATTTTTTTTCTCCTCTACGTCATTGCGAGGAACGAAGCAATCTCTCTGCACATTGTCATAACCAAACGTATAGAGATTGCTTCGTTCCTCGCAATGACGCGGTGGAGTTTACGCCTGCGCTACAGTTGCATCATCAGTAATACGCTCACCTATCTGCTGGCGCCACATGGCGTAGTATAAACCTTTTTGCTGCAATAAATCCGCATGTTTGCCGGATTCTATGATGCGCCCTTTCTCTAATACGTAAATCTGGTCGGCGTGCATAATGGTACTCAGGCGATGGGCAATCAGGATGGTAATATGATCTTTCAATACAGATACATCCTTAATCGTTTCGGTGATTTCCTCTTCTGTTAAAGAATCCAATGCCGAAGTAGCTTCGTCAAAAATCAAAATATCCGGACGGCGCAGTAGTGCGCGGGCGATGGACAGGCGCTGCTTTTCGCCACCTGATACTTTTACTCCGCCCTCACCTATTACAGTGTCCAAACCTTTGTCGGCACGGGCCAGCAGGGTTTGGCAGGCGGCCCGGCGCAGAGCCTGCATACAATCTTCATCAGTAGCATCGGGGCGTACAAACTTTAAATTCTCACGAATGGTACCTGAAAACAATTGGGTATCCTGCGTCACAAAACCAATCTTTTCGCGCAGCTGGTCTAAATCAATTTCCTTACCGGCAGTGCCATTATAACAAATTGAGCCTTCTAAAGGCTGATACAAACCTACCAGTAACTTTACGAGTGTAGTTTTACCTGAGCCTGAAGGACCTACAAAGGCAATAGTTTCGCCGGTTGCGGTGGTAAAGTTAACCTGCTGCAAAGCGTTACGATTGGCAGTAAGGTGTTTGAAGCTCACGTTCTCAAACTCCAACTGCTTTATCTTTTCAATTAATATCGGCTTTTCCGGCTTCTCTTCAATCGGGATAGATAATATGCGTTTGAAGTTGGCTAATGATACTTCCGCCTCGCGCCAGTATTGGATAACGTTGCCCAGCTCCTGTAAAGGGTTAAACAAAAAGAAGGAATAAAACAGGAACTTAAAATAATCACCGGGCGTAAGCGTGTTCTTAAAAATCAGCACCAATAGTACCAATACCATGGCACTGCGAACCAGGTTAACTACGGTGCCCTGCACAAAGCTCATACTACGTACAAATTTTACTTTACGCAACTCGAGGTCTAATATTTTATAAGTGGTTTTGTTGAGGCGTTCAATCTCCTGCTTGGCTAAACCCAAGCTTTTTACCAGCTCGATATTGCGTAATGATTCTGTAGTGGAACCTGCCAATGCCGTAGTTTCGGCCACAATACTGCGCTGAATATTTTTGATGCGTTTGCTTAATGCCAAACTCACAAAGGTAATTACCGGTATGGCCGCAAAGTATACCAGCGTTACCTTGTAGCTTACACTCAGGGAATACACAATTACAAAAATCATCCCTACTAAGCTTACAAACAGTACGCTGATGAAGGAAGTAATAAACTTTTCGCAATCCAACCTCACCTTTTGCAGAATGCCCAGAGTTTCGCCGCTGCGCTGGTCTTCAAATACCTGATAAGGTAGTTCTAATGAATGACGCAAGCCATCAGAATACATTTTAGCACCTACCTTTTGTACAATGATATTGGTAAAATAATCCTGAAAATTTTTAGCAATGCGCGATACCATGGCGGCACCAATGGCTAAACCAATCAGCCCCAGTGAACCATACAGGCGGTATTCAAATGAGTAGTTCTTTCCGTCCTTGGGCACCATATAGCGGTCTACAATGTTACCGGTAATCATAGGGTCGAGCAGGGAAAAGCCAATATTGAAGGCGGCCAGCACCAGGGCCAGTATCACCAGCCAACGGTGTTGCGATAGATAAGATAATAGTAACTTCATACGTGTAGGTACAAAAGTAAAAAAGGGAATGGCGCAATACGCTCATTCCCTTTAATTTGACATTTGCTTGGCGGTATTATACCGTCATGATATCTTTTTCTTTGGCTTCGGCCAGTTGATCAACCTTTACAATGAAAGAGTCGGTCAGCTTTTGTACTTCGCCTTCGCCGGTTTTCATCTCATCTTCAGATACACCTTCGGTTTTCAGCTTCTTGATTTTATCGTTGATGTCTTTACGAATATTACGTACAGCCACTTTACCGTTTTCGGCCTCACCTTTTAACTGTTTTACCAAATTACGGCGGCGCTCTTCAGTTAACGGCGGTACATTGATACGGATAATGGTACCATCGTTTTGTGGGTTTAAACCTAAGTTTGACTCCATAATGGCCTTCTCAATTGGCACCAGCAATGATTTTTCCCAAGGCTGAATCACCAGGGTACGGGCGTCAGGCGTGTTTACGCTGCCTACCTGGGTTAAAGGGGTTGGTGTACCGTAGTAATCTACAGTCAGGCCATCCAGCATAGCCGGGCTGGCTTTACCTGCACGGATCTTTGATAATTCGTTATCGGTATGTTCAATGGCCTTTTGCATCAGGGCCTTTGCATCATTTAACTGCTTCTTAATGAGTTCGCTCATCTTAATTGGTATTTGGTGCAAAAATAAGGTTTATCAAAGCAAGAAGCAATAGGAAGCTTACAGTATTCTAAAGCTTGTATTTAAAAGCAGATTTTAAAGTAATTCAGGCAGATCTTTTTTACTTCTGGCTTTTAGACTTTTAATTCAATAAAAGGCATTGCCCTGCGTTCCGCGCTTTACGCTGCAATTGCTAACGCGAGAGGATGTAGCCCCATTAACTGTTTTTCGCTCCATTTGTAACCAATCTTTCGTTTTGATATCTTAATTATAACACGCCACATAGCTTTTACATATCTCTAAATTAAACCTGAATGAAAAAATTAATTTTTACTGCTTTCAGCCTTATATACACATTGGCAGCCTTTACTCAGCAGAATAACACGGTTGATGAATATGCGAAGGCAAAAGCTATTATTAAAGATTTAGACTCTATTGTAACGCCCAATGGTGTACAAGAAACTTATCAGGTTCAAATTAACGGTGTAAAGCAATGGGTGTATGTACGTGGGCAAGACCGCGACAATCCTATCATCTTGTTTGTGCACGGCGGTCCGGCTTCGCCTATGGCACCGCTCACCTGGATGTTTCAACGCCCGATAGAAGAATATTTTACGGTGGTGAACTACGACCAGCGTGCCTCGGGTAAAACTTATGCTACTAATGATACATTACATTTGGCCGCAACACTGCACATTGAGCAGTATGTAAACGATGCCATTGAACTGGCAGAGCAAGTCTGCAAAAGATACCGTAAACAAAAGCTGATTTTAATAGGCCATAGTTGGGGTACCATTATAGGGATGAAAGCCGCATTGAAGCGCCCTGACTTATTTTATGCCTATGCAGGAATAGGCCAGGTAATTAATACCACGGAAAATGAGCGGCTAAGCTTTGAATATGGTATGGCCCAAGCCAAAAAGTTTAGAAATGAAAAAGCCTTAAAAGAGCTGCAATCTATTGCGCCCTACCCGGGCAACAAACCCATCACACGCGAAAGAATTATCATTGCCCGAACCTGGCCGCAGTATTATGGCGGATTATCGGCTTACCGCAATAACTCGTTTTACTTTTTTAACGGCCCGCTGCTGTCACCTGCTTATAATTTAACGGATGCAGATGCTATCAGTAACGGTAGTCTCTTTACATTATGGCGGGTGATGCCGGAGTTTTTAAACGTGAATTTTAAGCCGGTACACCGCTTCCCTATCCCGGTGTTTATGTTTATGGGCCGGCATGATTATACCACGCCCAATGTTCCTACCGAGGTTTGGCTTAGTCAGGTGAAAGCCCCGATGAAGAGAGGCATATGGTTTGAGCACTCCGCACATTTGATTCCGTTGGAAGAACCGGGTAAACTACTGGTATCGTTGCTTAATTATGTGCGGCCACTTGCTGTTGGTAAGCATAAGTAGATACAGCAATAAAACAAGTATGGCGACAACATAAACACTTATGCTGTCGCCTTATTTTTATTTTGTATAAATGGATTTACTTTACTAAAGTACCAATGGCAGCACCTTCGGCAATCTGTTTAAAGTTGCCTTCTTTGTTCATATCGAATACGATGATCGGCAATTTATTTTCCTGGCAGAGGGTAATGGCGGTCATGTCCATTACGTTTAGGCCTTTGTCGTACACTTCCTGGAAAGTGATCTCATCATAACGGGTAGCGGTTGGGTCCTTTTCCGGGTCGGCAGTATAAATGCCATCTACACGAGTGCCTTTCAATACCACATCAGCTTTAATTTCAATAGCACGTAAAGAGGCAGCGGTATCGGTAGTAAAATAAGGGTTACCGGTACCTGCACCGAATATCACAATTCGACCTGATGCCAGGTGGCCCATGGCACGACGGCGAATATACGGCTCGCAAATCTGCTCCATTTTAATGGCCGATTGCAGGCGGGTTTCAATACCAATACCTTCTAAGGCGCTTTGCAGGGCCATACAGTTAATTACGGTGGCCAGCATACCCATATAATCGGCCTGCGCACGTTCCATGCCCGATTTTTCGGCACTTAAGCCTCTGAATATATTACCTCCGCCTACTACAATGGCTATCTCTATCCCGGCATCAGCTACGGCCTTAATATCGTGTGCATATTGCAACACCCGGTTATTATCAATACCGTATTGCCTGCTGCCCATTAATGATTCGCCGCTCAGTTTCAGTAATATTCTTTTGTATTTCATTGGGTTTGAATAGTTTTCAGTTCAGCTTAAAATAATTATTTGTTGATATGAATGGACTGCCCCAGCAGGTAAGCGCCCTGCACTTCGTAACCGGGGTTAAAAATAATCAAATCTGCATCATATCCGGCAGCAATTTTCCCTTTGGTTAACTGCCCGGCCAGTTGTGCAGGGTACAAAGAGGCCATGTTAATGGCTTCGGCTAATTCAATGCCTACCTGCTCTACACAATTTTGAACTGCTTTTAGCATGGTTAAGCAAGAGCCGGATAAGGTACCATCAGGCATGGTATAGCGATCGCCGGTAAACTGGTGCTGGTAAGCACCTTCAGTCGCGGCAGTTACCGCGTCGGTAATCAGGAACAACTTATCGCCCAGTTGCCTTTTGGCCAGCCTGATCATTGGGAAACTTACGTGAATACCATCGGCTACCACACTGGTATAAGGCCGCTCTTCAAATATGGCCGGAATGATGCCCGGCTCGCGGTGATGCATTTGCGGCATGGCATTATATAAGTGGGTAATAGCCTGTATAGGGTTATTGATAAATGCTTTAGCCTGCTCATAAGTAGCATCGCTATGACCTGAGGAAATAACAATATTCTGGCTGTGCAGATAATCAATCACCTCCTGATCCTGCAGCTCAGGTGCAATTGTCATCATTTTAATTTCGCCTTCGGCCATTTCTACCCAGCGCTGTACTTCAGCAAGCGTTGCTTTCTTGATATACTTTTCGGGATGGGCACCTTTGCGCCTGGCGTTCAGGTAAGGACCTTCTAAATGTAGCCCCCAAAAGCTGCCTTTGGCTTGGGCGCGGTAAGCTTTGGCAGCAGTGATGCCTGCTTCTACCACCTCATTGCTATTGGTAGCCATACAGGCGAAAAAGCCGGTGGTGCCCTGGCTTAGCATGTCGCTTTCCATTTGCTGCAGTGCGGCTACTTCTGGCAAACTGCCAAACATTTTGCCGCCACTGCCATAAATTTGCAAATCGATTAAACCGGGCGCTACGTAGGCGCCTTGCAGATCTACCTGTTGGGCATCGGCCGGAATTTGAGCGCTATCAACAATGGCACTGATCTGTTTGCCATCAATCAGAATGGCTTTGCCTGAACTGATGCTACCATTAGTAATGAGCTTGAGGTTAAATAGTGCAGTTAGCATGGCTGTATAGAAATGTAATTGCAAAAAAAATCCCCGCCTTGTAGGGCGGGGATAAATATAAATGACTTAGGCTCCTAAAGCAACCCGCTTAAATGCGGTTACAGTTAAACCTTTTTGTACGGTATCTAAAAACTGAGAAACGTTTTTAGAAGAATCCTTCACAAACTCTTGGTTTAACAGGGTTGAGTCTTTGTAGAATTTGTTCAGTTTACCGGCAGCAATTTTTTCTACCATTTCTTCTGGTTTACCTTCAGCGCGAATTTGCTCTTTAGCAATATCCAATTCGCGTTGAATGGTGGTAGCATCTACACCGTCTTTATCAACGGCTACAGGGTTCATGGCAGCAATTTGCATTGCGATGTCTTTACCTGCGGCTTCTACGTTATCACCATCAGCGCTCAGGCCTACCAATACGCCTAAACGGAAGTTACCGTGAATGTAAGCTACTACTTTATCACCTTCTAATACTTCGTATTTAGATACACCAATTTTCTCTCCGATTTTACCGGTTTTGTCGATAATCAGGTTACCAATGGTATGGCGTTCGGTTTCAGTATCCAGTTCTAAAGCGTTCAGTTCATCCAGGTTAGCTGGTTTTTCCTGAACGGCTGCATTAGCAATGGCATTACCGAAAGCAATGAACTCTGCGTTTTTAGCCACGAAATCGGTTTCGCAGTTCAGCTCGATAATTACACCGCGTTTGCCATCTTCAGAGGTACGGGCAATTACCACACCTTCGTTAGACTCACGGTCCTGACGGCTGGCAGCTACTTTAGCACCTTTTTTTCTTAAATAGTCAATTGCTGCTTCAAAATCGCCGTTAGTTTCGGTCAGCGCTTTTTTGCAGTCCATCATACCTGCACCGGTTTGCTGGCGCAGTTTGTTTACGTCTGATGCAGAAATTTGTACTGTAGACATTGTATTGTGAATTGTGAGTAATGAAATTGTGAGTAGTTAACTCCCTTTTCACTACACCAGTTAATTATTCAATTTATGTAAATGGCAGCTTACGGTATATAGCAATAGTTTAATACTACCCACTGCATACTGTAAGCTGCCAAGTTATAATTACTCTTCTGAAGTTTCAGTAGCCGGAGCTGGTGCTTCTGCAGTAGCTGCAGCGCCTTCAGCGTTGCCTCTTCTTCTGCGGCCGCCTTCTGGTGCTTCGCCACCGTTATCAGCTTTAGCTTTAGAAGCTGCTGCTTCTTTTTCAGCTTCGTCGTCTTTCTCGCGTTTGCGCTCGTCTAAACCTTCCTGGATAGCCTGTATCATGATACCGGTAATCAAAGAGATTGATTTGGTAGCATCATCGTTAGCCGGGATAGGGAAGTCGATGTTTGACGGATCAGAGTTGGTATCTACCATTGCAAAGGTAGGGATGCTTAATTTTAAAGCTTCGGCTACGGCAATGTGCTCTTTCTTTACGTCAATCAGGAATAAGGCGGCTGGTAAACGGTTCAGGTCGGCAATACCACCCAACAGGTTTTCCAGTTTCACGCGCTCACGCTGAATCATCAGACGCTCTTTTTTAGATAAGTTGCTGTAAGTACCGTCTTTGGTCAATTTATCGATGTTTGACATCTTTTTGATTGACTTGCGTACGGTAGCAAAGTTGGTTAACATACCACCTAACCAACGCTCGGTTACGAAAGGCATGTTTACGCTTTTTGCATAATCAGCCACGATATCTTTCGCTTGCTTTTTGGTAGCTACGAATAATACTTTACGGCCTGATTTTACTATTTGTTTGATGGCCGCTGCGGCATCTTCAACCTTTGATAAGGTTTTATTTAAATCGATAATGTGGATACCGTTGCGCTCCATGAAAATGTACTGCGCCATTTTCGGATCCCATTTGCGGGTAAGGTGACCAAAGTGTACACCTGCATCCAGTAAGTCCTGATATGTTGTTCTTGCCATTGTTGTGTCCTCCTTAAAATATTAACGTTTACTGAACTGGAATCTTCTGCGTGCTTTGCGGCGTCCTGGTTTTTTACGTTCCACCATACGTGGGTCACGGGTCATTAAACCTTTAGCGCGCAATGCAGGTTTCTTTTCAGCATCGAGCTCAACAATAGCTTTAGCAATGGCTAAACGAACGGCCTCGGCCTGTCCTTTTACGCCACCACCGGCTACGTTTACCTGTACATCAAATTTACCCTCTGAACCAGATACCAGTAAAGATTGGGTAACTACGTATTGTAAAGGCAAAGTAGGAAAGTACTCTTTGTAATCTTTACCGTTAACGGTAATAGCGCCATTGCCTTCGCTCAGGTAAATGCGGGCAACAGCTGTTTTTCTTCTGCCTGAAGTGTTAGTTGTTGGCATGGTGTGTTTCTCTTTTTAGAAAATTAATGGTTAAACGGTTTTAGGGTTTTGTGCAGCATGAGGATGCTCAGCACCGGCATAAACATGCAGGTTGCCATAAATTGCACGGCCCAAACGATTTTTAGGTAACATACCACGAACGGCTTTTTCAATTACGCGCTCAGGGAATTTAGCCATTAACTCCTTAGGAGAAATGAAACGCTGACCACCCGGATAGCCGGTATAAGAAACATATTGCTTGTCGGCAAATTTGTTTCCGGTCAGTTTTACCTTGTCTGCATTGATAACAATTACATTATCACCGCAGTCTACGTTTGGGGTGAAGCCTGGTTTGTGTTTACCGCGAATCATCATCGCGATTTTTGAACACAAGCGCCCCAAAATCTCGCCTTGAGCGTCAACAACAACCCATTCCTTGTTAACGGTCTTTTTGTTGGCTGAGACAGTTTTGTAACTTAACGTATTCACTTGCTTTAAATTAAATAAATTAAACAGTTTGTATTACCCCGTAATTTCGGGACTGCAAAGATAGTGGTAGTTTAATTAATTTGCAAGAGGCTGAAATATATTTATGCACTTGCAGATGAGAAAGTTAAGCAGGTGTTGCATAGGTGCTGCGCGCAGCGGGTGCAGCAGGTGAAGCACTACGCAGCAGGCGCAGCACCCTGAAGCGGTGCGCAGCACACGCAGCACCACGCAGCAGTGGTATGAATGTGTCAGTGGTTTAGGGTAGATATAATCTACTTGCATATAGCTTCGATTTGGAAACTTCGAAGAGCGGAGCTATTACCCTTTATATTGACTGCGATAAACTTTTAAAAAAACAAGCTTAAAGTTAATGCTTGATATAACCGTAAGGCGCAAATTTAATCTTACCGCTTTTTACCCTGTAGTATGTTCCTGATTCATTTGTACCCACTATTTTATAAATATTTGCAGTGAGCGAAGTGTGCTTAATAATATAGCCATGCAAATTGTGACTGGATTTACTCTGTTTGGAAAAATCATCGCCCATGTGATAGTGCAGGGCGCAGCCGGAATTTAAGCATGCGCCAAAAGCGATGATTACAGGCTTAATCAGCACTTTCCTGAACAGTAAACAAACCCATATGGTAACCAACGCTGCGGCCAGCGCTCCACATAAACCATATTGCTTATACATGCTTGCAGAAAAGAGCCAGAAAAACAGCAACCCCAGAAGGATTAAAACAGTGGAGTGGGTTTTGGTACTAACCCGTTTTCTTTTCATATAAGGAGTAGTTTTGTTGAGCGTTTCACCCGTTAAGTTTAGCTTCGCCCAATCTCAATACTTCCCACATCTGCCACCTGTAACGACTATAAATTTTTATGCCCTGCCGCTACCGGCATTTTACTTAACGTTAAGCCGGTTTGCTTTTTAAGCAGTGCAATACAAAACTATGTGCTGTATAATTAAGCCCTTTACGGTTTACCGTAAAGGGCTTAATTAAAAGATAAATTTTAAAGAATGCGATACTGCGCCTGATACGATGATTAATAATCAAGCGAACGAGTTGCTGCTGAATAAGAGTAGAAAATTGCGGTATATGCGTGGTTTGTATTATTACAGATGACAAACAAGATATAGGTTGAACGTAAAACAACTTATATTTGAAGTTCAACTATGAACCTAAAACTTACATCAATTGCACTATTAACTGCCGGCTTATTGGGCAGTTGCACTAAAACCCCACAAACCCCTGCGCCACCAACAAACAGCGGCTTAAAACTGGAAATTATAAAAGGCGATGCACAAACAGATACTGTGGGCAATGAACTCCGTACACCTGTAACTGTTAAGGTGAGTAAAGACGGAAAGCCGGCAGCTAATTACACTTTGAATTTCCAGGCGAGCGGCTGCGACGAAAACTCATTTACACAAAAAACAACGGGCTCCGATGGCCAGGCTGAGTTTACATGGCAGCTCAACGGACTTACAGGGAAGCAGGTAGCCAAAATTGTAGCCCTGGATGATAAAAAGCAAAGGCTGGATTCTATCAATGCCAGCGCAACCGGCATAAAAACAACGAGAGGTTATGTAAGGTCAGCCTGTGTGCCTGATGCCCCTACAAATACACTTTGCAGATTGCCAAACGGCCGATTGTTAGCCACATTTTATGATGATGCATCTCTTTATTACTCGGATGACATTGGCATTTCTTGGCATAAAATGGCTTCTACATTATCATTTTTAAGAACCGACCCTATTGTTTCAACCCCTACTGGAGATTTATTTATAACTACTCCTTTAGGCCTTTATTTTTCAAAAGATGGTGGAAAAAGCTGGGATAACCGCAATCCTGCCAGCGTTCCAAGTACTTCAATAAAAGTTATATATTACAATTATACGCGCAGTGGTAAACTCATAGCAGTTATTAATACCGATGACAACAAAAGTACAGCATGGGTTTCAAGTGATAAAGGTGTAAGCTGGATTAAATTTTCAGCTCCGATTACCAGTCTCAACTATGATTATATAGATGAGCTATCAAACGGCGACTTTTTATTATTAACTGATAACAGTCAACTCTATGGTTTAAATAGCACGGGCAATCAATGGCGTACTGTTTTTAGTAACCCTTTGAGAAGATTTTCTGGATTTGTGGTTGCTAACGATGGCACTATGTATGCATCTATACAAAGCCAAAACACTGCCAATTTAAACGATTTCGTTAAATCTGTAGACAATGGGCTCAACTTTACTACAATCAGCAGTAACAGATACTCAGCCATGAAATTTTCTATATTAACTGATGGAACCATTTGTTTTATCAGAGATTTTGATGGTATCTATAAATTTATTGCGCCTAATACCTTCATTAAATTAAGTCCTGCAGACATAAAAAGCGTTGCGTCATTATATTTATATACTGGTAGTAATCTCCTTTTTAACTATTCGGATCCTAATTCTAATACTTGGCCAAAATTATATGTAACAATACCTTAAATAGTAACACAAACTGTTTGTTTATATTCAACATAGTATACTTATAGGCAACAATTGTTAACTATTACCACATCTGGTACAACTGCACCCAATTCCCGCAAGTATCATCTAAAATGGCTATAGTAACCCCACCTGCTGCCTGGGGCGCTGCTTTGAACTCAACACCCAGCGCTTGCAGACGCTCGTATTCATGGGTAATGTCATTTACCACAAAAGCGGTGGCAGGTATACCCTGCTGATATATGGCTTGTTGAAAGGTTAGTGCAGCCGGGTTGGCGTTGGGTTCCAGCAGTAGCTCAGTGCCGTCGGGTTCATCGGCCGCGGTTACGGTGAGCCAGTTGTGCTCACCCATCGGGATGTTGTGCTTCACTACAAAACCTAACTTTTCGGTATAAAATTGCAGGGCCTCAATTTGGTTGTTCACAAAGATGCTGCTGAGTTTGATTTTCATTGATGTTGTAGTTTATGCAGTTGCGGGCTGGTTAAGATTGGCTTTACGTTTTAATATCAGTGCACTAATGAGGGTAACAATCAAGCCCACCGGTAAAACTTCAAAGTAGGTAAACAGGATAACCCCAAGCGGATTTTTATACATTTCGCGGTATTCGGTAATGCTGTCCATTTCCTTGCGCAACTCAGCAACGCTGGCACCCGAGGCTTTGGCCTCCTGCAAGGTATGGGCGGCGTACTTATCTATAAAATCTGGCACGAATACATAATAATCCACCAGCCAGGTAAGCACATACATAGTAGAGCCAATGAGGGCAATCAAACCGCCTACTTTAAACGCCTGCCCGAAGCTGATGTAGCCGCCGTTATACTGATCCCGATAATTTTTAATGCCCACAAAAGCAAACGAAAAAGCGATGAGCATGCCGGTATACCCCAGCAGCATACTGGTAGTGCCCGAAAAATTAGGATTGCGGTAACATAACGTAGTAGTGACCAACATAAACAGGGCCACCACCAAACCGGCCGACAGGCCAAAAGTCCATACATTTTTTTTCATGTGTGTTATTGAGTTGAGTGGTTCAAATTTGCCTTATCGAGCCATTATACGCTTCATACTTTCGGGTGATTTTAATGAGAACAGCCGTTTTCATCCTTTAAGGCTATTTTCATTATGCAATTAAATTCAAGTTCCGGGCTTTATCTACGGCTTGTGTACGGCGCTTCACCTCCAATTTTTCATATATCCGTGCCGAATGGGTTTTTATGGTATTGAGTGAAACAAACAACCGTTCGCCTATTTCCTGATTGCTCAGGCCTTCTGCCATCAATTCCAATACTTCCAATTCGCGCCGGCTTAGGTTCAGGCGGGTTTGGGCCTCCTGGTTAAATGTAAATGTAGCGGCAATTGGTTCAGGCACCGGCTTCTCTATCACCAGGGTTTGTATTTTAGGGCGGGCCAGTTTGAGGGCCAGCCATATGCCCAAAGCCGTAAAAATTATGGCGATGAGGCCGGCATAAACTTCAAACGAATGATGTAAAATCAGCAAACGCAGCTCAAGCCAGCGCAATACAAACAATAACGCCGCCATGGCTATACCATAAATGATGGTTTGTTTATGCCTGTTTAAAAATGCGGTGTTCATGTAATTTCAGCTACGGTTATTTAGGTGGCTGAAAATTAAGAAATAAAATTAACACGGATTGATAACTAGATGGTGGAAACAACAACACGGGTGATATGAATAAGACCACGGCCTTGTCGCTACCGAACTCTATCTTACTTTAACAAGTTCTTTGAGGTAAGCATAATCATCAGGAGATATTAACATCAGGCTGGCAATTAAGGTAGCTTGATGCAAAAATTCTTCATCAACTTTAATTTCATATTCATACAACTGGGTTACTATGGTATCGAAAGCCAATTTTTGTTCGTTATGTGTTAAAAATCCGTGTGCATTTAAGCAGTCCTGTTCAGGCAATCCAAACGCTTTTGCTTTTTGAATAAACTCTTTCAATAACGTGTTTAGTTTAGCCATATTAATCTTGACAAATAGCTTTCATCATTATTTAAACTATCCGCGTGTAGCGCCATAAATAAACCAAACATTTAGCACCACGTAAATACCCAGCAGTAATTGTGCAGCTATGAAATCAAACCGGCGCGATTGCTCCATCTTATCCTGTTTAATGAGCCGCAAAGAGTAAGCCGTACAGGTAACCACCGTAAGGATGAACAGCAATGTGATGCCGTGCAGGGTATCTACCAGCGTAAATGAGCTGGACTCGGGCAGTGAAGAATCAATAATATACTTATTACCCACCACGGCAAACAGGGCGCCTACGCTAAGGCCAAAGCGCGAATCAATGCTGTCGGCATGGATATAAAAACACATGTAAGCAATCAGGAAGGCCACGTACATACCTAAAAACATTTTCCAAAACAGACCAAAAGCGCTCCGGTCAATTTGCATTACTACTTTGTAGTTGCTGTATTCGGTATGCGGCTTTTTCAGGCTCTGATCGCCAAAGGCAGTTTCATAAGATTTTACCCCTGTGGTGATAGCCATACTGTCAATATACCATCCCCGCAGGGTAAATTTGGGGTCGAAATGCTTACCGGCGGTATCGGTAGCAAATACCAGCGCTTTACGATCAAACTGGGAGTTTTCTATCGAGAATCGCAGCTTTTGCTTATCAAACGGAAAGTTCTCGGTCGACCATGAATCTTTCATTACGCATTGCAGCTTCATCATCAAAAACGTTTGGTTATTGCTCGAGTCCACCGTAGAAAAAGAGCGGGTTACGCTTTTGGCCTGCGGCACTTCCAGATTTTGCAGAAAATCGAATTTCTTATTTTTATAACGCAGCCACAGCCACATGGTGATGGCGTACTCTTTGTCTTTAAAATTGATATCATGAATACTGGTGATGTAAACACCGGTATAAACGGTATCGGGCCTGGTTTGCTGTGCCCGGGCAGGCACAAAGGCAAACAGGCCTATCATCAGCAGTAAAAATTTAATGCAATAGCTAAGTAAGTATTTCTTCATAAACGCCCAACTTAAACCCATTTAAGTTTTTGATGTGAATGTAACGAAAAAACAGCCGCTTTGGTTGTAGCAACCAATGGTGTACATACAAAAACGGCCTGTTATTTTCATAACAGGCCGTTTTTGTATGTGATGTTACGCTTATTACATTTCTTTCAGAAAGTTAGCCGCACAAAATCCATCTATACCACTATCGGTATGTATGTAGTACCAGTTGTTATACATGCGTTTAATCAACTGCACCGTGGAACCATGCGCCGCTTTGCCTACAATATCAAACTGGGTACCCGGCCCTTTCCTAATGTTCAGGTTCGACTCCTGGGTGGCAATTTTCATTTTAATGTTTTTCGCCGTCAGGTCTTCCATTTCCAGCAGGTTTACTACGGTAGTAATGCCTGGCTGGCTTTGCAGCACTGATACTGCCTTTTCGCCGGTTTGAGTATCGGGCACAGTACCTACTATGGTTAATATACCATCTTTACCCTGTACCCTTAAATTTTGCACAGTTACACCTGCAGCCTGCAGGGCAGCACTATAATCGTTTTGCTGTTGTTGGTTTACAACTGCATTGTTTACTTCATCAAATAGTCCCATAAATTTATAGTATTTAATTTACAGCGATACAGGTTACGGTATTGCCTTTATTGGTAAGCACTAAATTGTCTTTGTCCAGTTTTTTAATTTCATACACTTCGTTGCTTTTACCCGCGGTTGAAGTAGTTGAAAGGTCTTTGCCATCCTCATTCAAAACATAAGTACCTTGGTCGGCACCGATACCGCCTGTGGTTGTGTAGTTACCTTCTTTGGTAAAGGTCATTTTCGAATTGGCAATCATGGCATTAGTTACACTTTCTGGCAATTTGGTGGCGGTTTCAATTTTGTTTACCTGCCAGGTTTTGGCCAATTCCTCTTTAGGGTTTTTACTGCAAGAGGAAACCAGCAGCGTGAGCAGCACCACACTTAGGGAAAGCAGCTTGTTTATGTTTTTCATAGGAGTAAATTTTTATCGTTAACAGAAAAACGCTACTGATGTTTGGTGCACGGATAACCTCGGTATGAAAATCATCCCTACTAAATAGTTGGTGTACCGCCGGTTACCTGCACGGTTGAACCTACCATATAGCTCGAATCATCAGAAGCCAGCAGCACATAAATGGGTGCCAATTCGGCCGGCTGACCAGCACGCTTGAGGGGTACGCTCTGGCCAAAATTCTTTACCTCTTCGGGCGGCATGGTAGCGGGGATGAGCGGTGTCCAGATAGGCCCCGGCGCTACACAGTTCACCCGGATACCTTTTTCCGCCCAAAGCTGCCCTAAACTGGCCGTAAAGTTTTGAATCGCCCCTTTAGTTGCCGAGTAAGCAATTAATTGCGGCGGCGCTTTATAAGCATTTACCGAGGTAGTATTTACTACGGTGCTTCCCGGCTTCATGTGCGGTTCGGCGGCTTTGCACAGGTAAAACATGGGGTAAATATTAGTTTTAAAGGTGCGGTCCCATTCCTCAGCGGGCACTTCCTGCAAAGAAGTTCGCGCCATTTGGAAAGCCGCATTATTTACCAGCACATCAATCTGGCCAAACTCCTGCACCGCCTTTTCAATAATGCTTAGGCAGTGCGCTTCCTCGCTGATATCACCAGGAACCAGCACAGCTTTTTGGCCGGCCTCTTCTACCAGCCGGGCGGTGGCCTGAGCATCTTCATGCTCATTCAGATAAGAAATCAGCACATCGGCACCTTCGCGAGCAAAGGCCAGCGCTACGGCCCGGCCAATGCCGGAATCTCCCCCGGTAATGATGGCTTTTTTACCGGTTAACTTACCTGAACCTTTATAAGTTTTCTCGCCGTAATCAGGCTGCGGATGCATTTCGGCCGATGAGCCGGGCACTTCTTGCTTTTGCTCTTCCTGCGGCGGGGTAGGATACTTTGTTGTAGGGTCTTGATTCATGGCTTTTGTGTTGTAATTACTTCATTCAGCAGTTAATATAAATTTCAAATATTAACTTTTAATTAATTACAAAAGCTACGCTTCAACAAATAAATGGTTTTATGTTTTTCGAATTAAGCCACTTGTGCCTCATTCACCCACTGCTGATAAAACCGCACCGCCTCATCAGGCGAGATCAGCAGGGTACGGTTATTTTTGGTAATGATGGCCAGCACATGATCTTTATTGGTGAGGTACCAGGTCATGTCACCCAATTGCTGGTTGGCAAATTTGCCATAATAGCCAAACAAGCCGCCCACACCAAAGGTGCGCAGGGTGCCTGACAAATGTTCGGGACCTAACACCTTAATTTGTTTTATATCGGCTTTCCATATGGTTTTACTGCCAATGTATTTGTTGATAACAATACCATTGGCCGACAGGCTATAATTTTTAACGCTAAACAAAAACACGACAGTTCCAATCAGCACCAGTCCGGCGGTTACCATACCATAATCCTGTTGCCTGCCTGTTAAAGTGAGTGTAAGAGGAATAAGGGTGATGATGCCGTAAGCTGTACTTACCCAGCGCACGGTGGTATCATAAGAGGCTTTATAAGTGGTATTCATCTGTTGCGGATAGCAGGCATTGATGACCCGCTATTCACAAAATAAGACAGTAAACTCAGCGAGTTGTTACTCACCTACAGTATAAATTGTAAAAATTTACAAGAAAATAATTCATTGTAAATAAGCTATTTAATTAAGCATTATTAAAATATTTGCCTGCCAGTGTAACGCATTTGTTGCAACAGTCGTCAATACATCCGAAAAACGCAATGGAAGCGCAGCCGGTACCCTGCCTTCTATTGCAACTCAAGTAAATGTCAACAGGGCTATAGCGCCCGCTAATTTTTTATTACAATGAAAAAACTTCTGTTTTCTTTAACCGCCTTATCTGTATTGTTTTTTGCTTCGTGCAAGAAAGATGACAACCAAAAACCGGGTGATGATACCGCCGGTGCTTATCAGCCTGTAACCAACGGCTCTACCTGGAGCTACCGCAATACCTTTAATGCCATCCCGGATGTAACAGCCGGCAGCGTAGACACCACAGTGACTACCATGACTGCCGGTACCGAAAAAATTGGTAATATTACTTATCATAAATTAAACGCCGTAAGTGGCGGCACCACTGAAACCTCTTATTTAGGGTACAACAACGGCATTTACAGCGCCTACATGAGCGGTGAAATGGCCATGGAAGCGATGGATTTGCCTTACCTGGATGAGCGTGAAGCTGCCGGCGAAAGCTGGACCAACCAATTTACTGTTGTGGATGAAGGTGAAACTATCCAGTTACAAACCAAAACTACCGTTGCCGAAAAAGGCATTAGCAAAACCATACTGGGCAAAGCTTATAGCAACGTTATTCATACCACAGTTGATGTACAGCTTAAACAAGCAGGCCAGTATAACACCGTAATGACATACGACTATTATATTGCCAAAAACGTTGGTGTAATTGGCATCTATACCAAATTTATGGGTGCTGAGCGTTTTAAATCTGAACTGATCAGCGCTACGATTAAATAATTGAGTAAGCTGAAATTGAAATAAAAAAGGCGCGCCTCTCTGGCCCGCCTTTTTTATTTCAATTCATGCCTCGTTATGAAGTCTTTAGCAAATGTTATTGGATGTAGTGTGAGCGTAAAAATGACGAGGTTGTAAAGTTTAGCTATTCCACTTTATCTTTCATATCAGCTACCGAAAACTGTTCCTCCGTATTATTTACAATAGTTTTAATCACACTATCCAGTTCTTTTACAGATACATCCAGGTAACTTAATAATTTGGGGTCGGTTTTATCCTGGTCTTCCTGCACTATTAAATTGGTTAAAGCCATAATCCGGGCCAGCGGTGCACGCACTACATGCGATTGCATAAAAGCAATTTCGCGTAGCTTGCTGTTTTGCTGTTCAATGGCCCTGATGTGTAAAATTTGAGTAGAAATATTCCGGGCCATTACCAACCTGGCCTGCTTGCCGTTAAAAGGGATAGTGCTGCAGCGTACGTCTACATCGAAAATACTCCCGTCTTTGCGCTGATGCCGGGTAACTAATTGTGAGCGCCCGGTATCATTCAATACATCCAGCAGTGCATCAATACTGCTTTCCTGCCTTATATCTTTAATGGTCATCCCTAAAAATTCATCTTCGTTATAACCATATTTATGCATAGCCGCATTGTTTACCTGCAAAAAGCGTAAACTGTCCGCATCAAAGATCCACATGGGCGTAGGGTTCAGAAAAAACAAGCTCTTGTAATGTGCTTCTGATTCTTTTAACTGTTCGTTACGCCGGTTCTTTTGCGCCATTTCGGCTTTCAGCTCTTGCATTAGGCTTACCTCGGTATCAATGGCATCTTCAAAACCACTGATCACATGCCGTATCTGCACTGCAATAATGATATTAAGCAGAATAAAATTCAAACTGTAAGTAAACCAGATATCGGTAGTATAATACTGAGTAATTGGCAAATTAAAAAGCTTGAAGTAGATAACCAGTCCGAAAGCGGTATAGATAGCTGCATTACCTGCAATAGATTGCATAATCAGCTTATTACTGAACAGCAATGAAATGCAAACGCTCATGGTAAGCAGGTAGATGGATCCTATACCAAAGTCACCCAATACAGCGATCAGCACAATGCCTAATAAATACAGGATACCAATTACTGCCTTTTTCTTGGTTACAATTTTAAGCTGTTTATTAAATAAAACAACTCCAATGCCCAGAACCGAAGCAGAGGCAAAACCTATAAGATAGAAGTATTGGTTGGCAAACAGCACATAAATGCACGGCACCAAAATAATTAAACCAATGGGCAGGCAGTATAAAATGCAGTTTAAAAAAAGCCGTTCGCGCCAGTAAGCCATGTTTACCTTGTCATCCGGCGCACACTCTTGCATCGCGTTTTCTACAAACACTTTATATCGATGCCAAATTTGCCCGAATGCATGTACCATTATTATCGGATAAGCGCTAAAAATTACTACAGCCCAAGAAGGTTGAAGAGCCGGGCAGTAGATGTTTGATATCTAAATTAAGACAATATTAAGAAATAAGATGTTTTTATTTTTACACAACTTTTATGTTTAAAGACGTTTTAAGCAGAAAACACCGTTGCATAACAACAACAATAGGTTCAAATCATCTAAAAGTATCAATTTTGTTACAATTGATAAGTGGCTCTCTTTTTTGAACATCTGCCTTAACTATACCTATTATTTTTCACCTACCTGCTACCGGCAAATTCAACTCCAGCAGCTGTAGTTTATTTACATTTGGAAAAAACACATACCGATGTCATTTGCTACCAAAAAATATAAAATCGATACTGATCGCCGCAATTTCATCCGGCAATCTGCCATTGCTGCCGGAGCTGCATTGCTAAGTACTACACCTGTATTAAGTAAAGCCTCTGCCCTGTTAAGCACCAACGCGCCAGTTACGGTAGGGCAAATTATAGATTTGTTTATTAGCCAGGTACCGGGCGGCGCTATAAACAATACAGTTGACACCTTAAAAGCGGGCAGCCGAGATACGGTGGTAACCGGCGTAGTAACTACCATGTTTGCCACCATTGAGGTAATTAAAAAAGCGATTGATTTGGGCGCCAACTTTATTATTGCCCATGAGCCTACTTTTTATAACCATGCTGATAACACCCAATGGCTGGAAAGCAGTGATGTATACCAATACAAAGCAAAATTGCTGAAAGAGCACAACATAGCGATATGGCGCAACCACGATTATATTCACACCACGAGGCCGGATGGGGTACGAAAAGCCATTACTGAGCAGTTAGGCTGGCAAAAGTTTTTAGTGGCCGATGAGCGCCTGTACGAGCTTAACCCTGCCCCTACCCTTGCACAGCTAATTGCAAATGCCAAACAAAGATTAAATATTCAAATGGTAAGATACATAGGCAACCCTGCGCAAATATGCAAGAAAGCGCTGTTACTGGTAGGTGCTCCCGGTGGACAGCGCCAAATTACCGATTTAATTAACTATCAGCCCGATGTACTGCTGTGCGGCGAATTATCAGAATGGGAAACTGCCGAATATGTGCGTGATGCACGCGCTATGGGTAAGCCGCTGGCTTTAGTGGTATTGGGCCATATCGCCAGTGAGGAGCCTGGTTCGGCCTTTATGCTGCAATGGCTGAAAACCAATGTGCCGCAGGTAAAAGCCATGCACATTCCACCCGGCAACTCTTTATCGTTTATGTAAGCCGGCAACACCGGCATGGCTGCTACTTGGGTTTACATACCAGTTGCAGCTGCGTCATACCGTTTGATGCCGGCATAGACGGGCTTTTGGGTAAGTCGACAGCTAAAATCATCTCGTTGGTTTTCAGCGAAGAAACTTTCAGGCGTTCGCCACCTTTAACCGCCATGCTGATGCAGTGCTGCTTGAGATCGTACACCCAAGTGCCCTGGCCCTTTTTACTGCTTAAATTACCCGATGTTTTAAAAGTTCTGTCTTTAAAAAACTCAAACTCCATTTGCTGATTGCCCGGCATCTGGCCTATACGCATGCCCTGCATAGTAGCGTAGCTGATTGTCCATTTTTTGCACAGCATTTTTTCCACCGCCGCTACAGGCTGCGTAACTTGCTGTGCCCGGGCGCTACTGGTTACACCTATAATTACAACCGAAAGTATATATATGAATTGTTTTGTGCTCATTACAGATGATTAAAGAGGTACGCACCAAATATAAATTAAGACAGTTTATTTTAAGCAATCGTAACTTATTTAAATGTCTTGCCTATTTCATTAAGCAAGGCGTTGATTTCCAAACACGAACTGTTTATATTTGAAGCCAATCTAAACCACATGAGCAAAATCAACCTTTGTTTACTGGGGCTGCTGTCTGCATTATTCATCAGTTCCTGCAAAATTTCAGAACCGGTTTTTCCTGAGAGCAATTTTGGCAATGCGCCTGCAACAGCAGATACCTATCAGCCTGTTACCAAGGGTTCTTTTTGGAAATATCAGGCTATTGTTGGCAATATTCAGGATACCTCTACCAATACCATTACGGGAGCTACGGCAACTTTCAACAATAAAAACTACTATGTAACCAATAGTGTTTCGCATGCTGCAGGCTCAAATAACGGATATTATTATGCAGCAGATCATAAATACATGCTGCGCTCATCAACAATTGCCAGCGGCATTACCCTCGAATTTTATTACCTGAACGATACCATGGCTGTAAACCACACCTGGACCGCCCCTTTGAGTGATAACGGTTTAGTAAACGGCGTACCCGGGCGTGTGGTAGGAAAAGTGATGGAAAAAGGCATCAACAAAACTGTGGGCGGCAAAGCTTTCAGTAATGTAATCCACACACAAATCGATCTTCAGTATGACCTTTTGGGCACCGGTTTTCAATCCATTACACTTTATGATTACTATGTGGCCAAAGGGATAGGTATCATTAAGATAGAAACTTCAGCCATGGGAGTACTGGTAGGCAGCAGTGACCTGATTGATTACAGCATTAAATAGCATTTGTAAGCTAAATGCCATAAAATAGCTGACAGCACTGCCAGTTGGCTGCCACTGCCCGGTTTTTGTGCAGCTAAAAGCATGAATACAAACCCCATCCGCCTTAGCGTATTGGATCAGTCGCCGGTGCGTAAAGGTGTAACCGCAGCGCAGGCCGTACAGGAAACCATTGCCCTGGCTAAACATACCGAACAATTGGGCTACACCCGCTTTTGGGTAGCCGAACACCATAATACCACCAGCCTGGCCGGCTCTACACCCGAGGTGTTGCTGGCCAACCTGGCTGCACAAACCGAGCGTATCCGCTTAGGTTCGGGCGGTGTAATGATGCCAAACCATAGCGCCCTCAAGGTGGCCGAAAACTTCAGGATGCTGGAAGCCTTGGCTCCCGGCCGCATTGATTTGGGCATGGGCCGTGCACCTGGTACCGACCGCATTACAGCATCAGTACTTAACCCCAGCAACCAGTTTAAAGAGCAGGATTTTATTGAGCAGTTAGCCGACTTGCAGGATTACTTTCATGATACCGCTACACCCGGCACCATACAAGAACGGGTGCAGGCTATCCCAAAAGTGAAAACCGTGCCTGAAATGTGGCTATTAAGCTCGAGCGGTCAAAGCGGCTTGTTTGCCGCACACTTCGGCATGGGCTTGTCTTTTGCACATTTTATTAACCCGGTGGGCGGAGCGCAAGCCGTTGATTTGTACCGCAGCCGTTTTAAGCCTTCGGCAGATATGCCTACACCACAGGCCAGCGTAGCTATTTTTGCGTATTGCAGCGAGGATGAAGAAGCCATACGCCGCCACGAAGCCCTGATGCAGCACCGCTTTTTACAACTGGAGCGCGGCGGGAGTTTAGAGCCGGTATCGTATGAAGATATTGAACACGAAGATTATACCCCAGCCGAGCTTGAGCGCATGGCCTACCATGCCCGCCGTATGGTAACCGGTACACCCGCGCAAATAAAAGATAAGCTGACCCGCATGGCGTATACTTACCAGGTAGATGAGATCATCCTGATTACCATTACTGAAACTTTTGAGGAGCGCCTGCAATCGTATAGCTTAATTGCCGAGCAGTTATTGCAACCGGCTGCTGTTGCTGCCGGTGAGTAAATGTTGGCAAGGTTATTGTTTTTATCTCAGCACATCTATTTAAAAACATATATTATGGCAACTACAACAGAAAATTCGCAAGAGGTACTGAGTGACCTGGTAAAGATCAATAACGATCGTGTAGACGGTTTTGAGAAAGCGATCAAAGACCTGAGTGATGAGAACCAAGACTTAAAATCGGTATTTGAAGAATACAGCCAGCAGAGCCGCAAGTTCTCTCAGGAACTGACTGCAGAGCTGGGCAGACTGGGCGGCGATGCCGAGACTTCTAACTCGGTAAGCGGCACATTGCACCGGGCATGGATTGACGTCAAAGCGCTGTTTGGCGGCTCAGACCGCAAGAGCATCCTGGAGGAGTGTGAGCGCGGTGAGGACGCCATCAAGAAAGCTTACCGTGATGCCCTGTCACCAAACAGCGGCTTGTCGGCCGAGTACAGCTCAGTGGTGAGCCAGCAGGCCAGCCAGATCAACGCTGCACATGACCGCATCAAAGCACTGCGCGATAGCCAGTAAGCTCAATATTATACAGCTAACAGAAAAGCCCTGCAATGATAATTGCAGGGCGTTTTGTTGATACAAATTTGCAGATTAGTGATTATACTTAATAAAGGTACCCTGATATTTAGTTACTTTTATACAGTGAACCTTCAGCCCGAACCTTATTACCCTCAGCATCCGCTTTTAAAAGAGCATATCAGTTACTTTTATTTCCTCCGTACCGATGCTGATTTTGAAGCTAAATACTATGCTTTTCCCCATACCCACACTGTGCTTAATATACATCAGCACGCAGCTACCGTATTTGAACAGCAATATATTACGCGGGTTTATGGAGATGTAACAGTGCCTTATCTAACTTCGGTTCAAGGCATCAGGGAGGTACCATTGCTGGCACACCTTTGTGGTTGCCTGAACAAGGTTACCATTCTATTTAAGCCGCTTGGCTTAAATCAGTTCATCCGTAGTCCGCTTCAGGAAATCATTATAAGCCCGAGTCAATTATTTACCCATTGGGATCATTCTCCAGGTTACTCTTACTTTCTGAAAAAATTTTATGCAACCAGCAACAATCATATTCGGGCACAGTTACTCGAAGCTTATTTGTTGCAACAATATTGCCCGCTACCCGAATACCAGCTATTGAAAAGGGCTGTTGAATTATTATCAGATTTTGAAGCCGAATTACCTATTGAAGAAATAAGTATACAAATCGGTTTAAAAGAACGCACTTTCAACCGTTTATTTAACAGGCATTTGGGCGTTTCGCCGGTAACTTACAGAAAGGTGGCCCGTTTCAGGCACTCCTTACAAAATAAGCTGTTCGAAAAAAACTTCAACCGCATGACGGATCTCGCCTATCGCAGCAATTTTTATGATCAGGCGTATTTCAATAAAATCTATAAGAAACTCACCGGGCTCAATCCGCAAAAATTTTTCAGCGATATTAATCAGCTGGCTGATGATCAGCTGATATTTCAATTCATAAAATCAGAGGTTGTCTGAAAAATACAAGTTTGCGCCAATTATACCTCCTTAATTTGGAGCTATGAAAACGAACGATATGAAAACTTACATTGCTGTCTTTTTACTGTTATTTACCCAACTATCATTCGCGCAAACCTATAATAAAACTTTATCAGCACAGCTGGACAGCATTGGCAAAACCGACGAGTTGTACAGAGGAAGCCAAGTTGAAACTTTGGCAAAAAAATATGGATGGGAATCTGCACAGGTAAAATCCATGATGAACCAGCAAGCACAAATTGACCTGCAAAACTTAAAGCAGGTAGAGGCCATTATTAAACAATATGGTTACCCGGGCAAAAGTTTGGTAGGCGAAAACCGCAAATCGATTGCTTTCCTGGTCATTCAGCATAATGATCTGGAGGTACAGGAAAAATACTTGCCTTTACTTACCGAAGCTGCCAACAAAGGCGAACTGAACAAATCATCACTAGCCATTATGATTGACAGGATAAATACAGGGCATGGCAGAAAGCAAATTTACGGATCTCAACTTCATGATAGCGACCATGGCACTCAGATACAAATGATTGAAGATGAAATTAACGTAAACAAAAGAAGAAAAGAAGTTGGGTTGATGCCTTTGCAAGATTATTTGAAGCAGTATTACGATGTTACTTACTTGCCGGTTACGGCAAAAGGTAACCTAAACCCGCCAAGTTTATATTATGACCAGTCGGCAGTACGCAAAGAAGAAAGCCCTGTAGAACCGGTTAATGGCTATAATGATCTATATAGCAGATTACAATATCCGCCGGCAGCTCAAAAAAATCATATTGCGGGTAAAGTAACCCTCCAGTTTACAGTTGATAAAGATGGCTTTACAAAAGATATAATGGTAGTTAAAAGTTTAGGCTATGGCTGCGATGAGGAAGCTATCAAGGCAATCAAAGCTACCCGGTACAGTAATAAATTGGGCGAGGATCATGATTTGCGTGTAGCTTTACCCTTTCCCTATAAAAAATAATGAATAGCCATTGAATGGATACCCTGTTCGTTTCTCTCTATTAGTTTTTAATTAAGCGCTTAACCAGTAGCAGCGATCTGTGCAATCTACTTTTACAATAACAGCCTAATTGCCTATTGGTATATATATTTAATCAATAAGATACAAATCCAACTTTCCATAATACTTCCTGTCTAAGACGCCTTTGCCTTAGTGTTACCTGTACACTCATTTGTCATGCAATCGTCTTATTTGGTCAACTTATTTGACTAATATAGTCAACTTAGTTTACCTTTGTTGCGTTATCATTCAAAGTGTTATGAAAGTTCTCAACCTACCGCAATATTTTACTACGCTACCCCTTACAAGGTTACCCATAAAATCATTCGCTAACATTGCCGTTAACGAATTGCTTAAACAAGCTATTCCGGGCAATGAAGATATTAACGCCAATTACTTAAAACTGGTGCTCAGTATGCAATTACATACTGTAGTAGCTGCAGCTATAGTGTTGTTTACAGTAGTTAGAAAATTCAACCAAAATTTAAGCTGTACGTTGCGCAAAGCGGCACATTATGTGTCATCGGTTGCAGCACACCATACCTTTAAGGTTCCGCATAATTCAGGCTGGTTAAAAGGCTGTGCCATGTTATTTGTGCTGATGAATTTTGGCTTACTGGCCCATGCACAGAACCCTACTACAGTAAAAGGTACCGTTACCGATGCCAAAACACACGAAGGTTTGGGCTTTGTTACCGTATCATTTGCCGGCAGCACCAAAGCGGTAAGCACTAATGAACAAGGTAAATTTACGTTAACTGCCAATGGCGATTATAACCAGGTAAAAGTATCTTTTGTAGGCTACAAAACTGTATTAAAAACCATAGAAGCCGGTAAAGAGCAAACTATTAACGTAGCATTGGCAGAAGACAAGCAAATGCTGAATGCTGTAGTAGTAACCGGCGCTAAAAAAACAAAGTATCGTAATAAAGGTAACCCGGCAGTTGAACTCATCCGCAAGGTAATTGCCCATAAAGACCAAAACCGCCTGGAAAACTTTAGCTACGCGGAGTATCGCCAGTACGAGCGCATGAATTTTTATTTGAGCAACCTGTCTGACAAGTTTAAAAACAAACGGTTGTTCAAAAACTACCAGTTTATGTTCAGGGAGCAAGACTCGCTGGCTATGGGTGGTAAAACCATGTTGCCTATCTACATGGAAGAAAAGCTGTCTAAAAATTATTTCCGCAAAGCTCCTTTCACCAAAAAGCAGATTATTGAGGGCAGCAAGCAGGTAAAATATGATGAAAAATATATTGATAACGCCGGTTTAGCCGCTTATTTTAACCGCCTGTACCAGGATATCAATATTTACGATAACAACATTTCACTGGTAACTAACCAGTTGTTAAGCCCTATTGCCGACCATTCTCCTGAATTTTATAAATTCTTTATTACCGATACCTTAAAAGATCAGTCACCTAATCTGATCGAACTGAGCTTTACCCCGCGCAACACCACCGACCTGTTGTTTGAAGGTAAGTTGTACGTTACCATGGACGGTAATTATGCAGTGGAGCATGCGGTATTAACAGTAAACAAAAACATCAACCTCAACTTTGTGCGCCAGATGCAAACCACTCTGGCTTATGAAAAAACTACCGGTGGCAAATACCGCCTGGCACAAAGTGATTTGCGCATGGAGTTTGGGTTAAATAAAAATAAAGGCGGCGGTATTTACGGCGAGCGAAAGGTGATTTTAGATAGTTTTGCCGTAAACACCCCACGCCCTAAGCAAGTATATGATGGCCCTGCCCTGGTATACGCCATGCACTCCGACGATAAAAACGATAAATACTGGGCCCTAAGCCGCCCCGACAGCCTGAGCAATGCCGAAGCCAGTGTATACCGTGATATTGACAGTTTGCAAACCATCCCGTCATTTAAGCGCACCGCCGATTTAGTGACGCTGTTTGTGGCAGGTTATAAAAACGTTGGTCCGTTTGAAATTGGCCCTGTTAACACTTTTTATAGCTTTAACCCGGTAGAAGGCTTCCGCGGCCGTTTGGGTGGCCGCAGCACGCCGGAGTTCAGCAAACGTTATTATTTTGAAACCTATGGCGCTTACGGTACCCGCGATCAGCAATTTAAATACTTTTTAAGCTCCACTTATTCCATCAACAATAAATCCATCTACGCATTCCCGCAAAATTATGTACGGGTAAGCTATCAGCACGATACCAAAATACCCGGCCAGGAACTGCAGTTTGTGCAGGAGGATAACTTCCTGCTGTCATTCAAACGCGGCGACAATGACATTTGGTTATATAATAACATCTTCCGACTGGATTATGTGCATGAGTATCAAAACCACTTCTCATACAAGGTGGGTTTCAAAAAATGGGATCAGAGTGCCGCAGGTTCGCTCTACTTCAAAGATTTGGTGAACAATCAATTGAACAACGTAGATGCCATCCATACCTCTGAAGCCAGTTTAGAACTGCGCTATGCACCCAACGAGCGTTTTTACCAGGGCAAGCTTTACCGCACGCCTATTATTGACAAGTACCCTATATTTACCTTACGTTATACCCAGGGCCTGAAAGGTTTTGCGGGTGGCGATTATAATTACTCCAGCTTTACCGGCAATATCAGCAAGCGCTTTTATCTGTCGCAATTGGGTTATACTGATGTATTTGCTGAGGGTAATTATATTTTCGGCAACCATATTCCTTTCCCGCTCCTGGATATACACCATGCCAACCAAACTTATGCTTTCCAGCTGCAATCCTACAACCTGATGAACTTCCTGGAGTTTGTGAGCGATCACTACGCCAGCATCAATGTAGATCATAATTTCAACGGCTTTTTGTTCAACAAGGTGCCGCTGTTTAAAAAGCTGAAATGGCGCGAGGTGATAGATGTGAAAGCCTTGTGGGGCGGCGTGCAAAGCCAAAACAACCCGGCCAATGACCCTTCACTGCTGCGCTTCCCGCTCAATGGCGTAAACAGTGCAGGCACCTATACGCTTAACAACGGCCCTTATGTAGAAGGCAGCGTAGGCATCAGTAACATTTTTAAATTTTTAAGGGTGGATCTGGTAAAACGCTTTACCTATCTGAACAATCCGGGCGCGCCTGAATGGGGTATCCGGGCTATGGTGAAACTGGATTTTTAATCACTATATTGGTCATAAATATTGCCTTTGTTGCGTTATAAATACAATTAGAATGGCCCTGTACATTATGGGACGATATTTGCTGTAATTGCTATGGAGATGGACATGAAAATAACAGAGCCTAAAATTCCGCTGATTAAACTGGTGTACATGCTGAAACGCGCCACCGAAGACTGGGCCGATAAGCA
Source organism: Mucilaginibacter koreensis (assembly GCF_054783355.1). Lineage (NCBI taxonomy): Bacteria > Pseudomonadati > Bacteroidota > Sphingobacteriia > Sphingobacteriales > Sphingobacteriaceae > Mucilaginibacter > Mucilaginibacter koreensis. The sequence continues at coordinate 2,547,887 of NZ_BAAGQS010000001.1, forward strand.
GCTCTGCTGCGGTGCGCAATGCTTTAATAATGCGCACCTGCCCATGTTTATGAGTATAGGCACGCAGGGTATCTCCAACAATGCACTGGCTTCAAAGCTTAACGTTACTAAACAGGCAGCCAGTAAGGTGATTAAATTATTGGAGGCCGACGGATTGGTAAAAAGCGAAAAAAGCCCTACTGATGCACGCAGTGTAATGTTATACCTTACGCCCAACGGCATGCAGTTGTTTGAGCATTTGAAAAGCCAGGTTACCTACCTGGAAACCAAATATCAGGAATTGGTAGGCTCAGAAAACTACGCTATTGCACTTGAAGTAATGTCGAAACTGGTAGAGTTTCATGATGCCAATAAGTGCCCGGGTACCGGGGATTGATTAACTTTGATAGCATACACTATAGTTTAGCTATGCGTTGCAGATAGCCATTTATGGTGCCGGGCTTGCTATTGCAGCCTGCTCAACCTGCGCCACACTCTTCTTTTTACCTAATTTCATGAATGGCCGTTCGCAACAGATAAAAAATAAATAAGCCAACGGAATAATTACCACCAAACTCAGCGCTAACAAGAGCAAGGCAGAGTTGTATCTGCTTAAATGTAATGGTGCAATTATATACTGACTAAGCACTTGCAGTATAGGGGCATGTATGAGATAAATGCTGTAAGCAAAGCTCCCGAAAAACACCAGCGGTTGCCATGAAAGTGCATTTTTCAGCCACTTAACACTACCTGAAGAATTTGTATAAATACTTGAACAAAATATAAGCGCACAGCAGCAGCACAATCCAAAGGCAATAGGAATCCATTGATAAACAAAACTGTCAGCGTCTGCATGGGTGGTAGCTACCAGTTTCCTGGCCATAAAGAACACGATTACTGACAGAAAGAGCAACAATCCTCCGAGCAAGTATTTGCCTTTTATGCCCCTGCGGTTAGATGAATCTGTTATCTCTGCAGCAAACATCCCCATACAAAACAACACTATATAGGGGCTTACTCCCGGAGAAGGCACATCAATATTGCTGTAATATTGATGTGCATAGCCTAATACCAAGTAACCGGCATAAGAACCTGCCAAAGCAACCAGAATGGTAACAAAAGGCCCTGTTTTACGCCATAAATAAATAAGTACCGGAAACAGAATATAGATGCGGCACTCCACTGAAACAGACCAAAATGAATGGTTGATCTGATAGATTTCATTAATGAAAAAATCATGAATTAGCAGCAAGTGAGTTAACAGGCCATTAAAAGTAATTGGAATACTGATATCCCAATGGGTACCTGTTTTTTGCCCTACCAAAAACACAATCAGAATTGCGGATAATGTCATAGCCAAATAATACGGTGGCAAAATTCTGATAATGCGGCGTTTATAAAACAACCAGTTCCCTCCCTTTAGCTGTAGATTATTATAAATTACAGGCCGCATGAGGCAAAATCCGGAAAGCACAATAAAAAGATTAACAGCAAACTGACCAAAGAAAAAAGCACTGATACCGGCTTTCTTTATACCAGTAAGGTCAAACACATTAAAATCATAATATTGCAAAACCGCATGGTGCAACATTACATAGATGGCTGCTAAACCCCTTAAAGTATCTATGTACAATAAATTTTGTTGAGCGCCGACAGCTTTTTGCATTGTAGAATATTTGGTACTGATAATTTCCTATAGCAACAGCCGAATAGTATTCATTAACGTTTTCGAAGCGGCGCTTATACAGGAAAGCACAATCTGAATTGATTTTTTATTTGATTGATTGCTAAAATGTGAATATAACTTAAGGTTTCAAATTTACTGCGCTTTTTTGTTAAAAAGCCTTCTATTACCTACATACACTATTTTAACTGTTAAGTCCGGCATTTTCTTATGACATTCAACTGCCAAAAATAACTGTACCTTTGTGTATATGTTATGAGCAACAGTACAGTTGCTTGCAACACAATACCAATACATGTTATTTAAAGAGTTAAATTTAATAGCGCCCATTTTAAAAGCGCTCGAAACCGAAGGATATACCAATCCTACCCCTATACAAGAGAAATCAATCCCCCTTATATTACAGCAGAAAGATTTATTAGGTTGTGCCCAAACCGGCACTGGTAAAACGGCTGCATTTTCCATTCCGCTATTGCAGCTGATGTATCAGCAACGCAGCCAGCACAAAGAGCCCAAAGCCATTAAAGCGCTGATTTTAACGCCTACCCGTGAGCTGGCTATCCAGATTGATGAAAGCCTGGAAGCTTATGGTAAACACACTGGCTTAAAGCACCTGGTAATTTTCGGCGGCGTATCGCAAAACCCACAAACCGATGCTTTGAAAAGAGGCGTGGATATTTTAGTAGCTACGCCAGGCCGGTTGATCGATTTGGTTAATCAAGGCTACATCCACTTAAACCAGGTTAAGTTTTTGGTACTGGATGAAGCCGACCGTATGCTGGATATGGGTTTTGTGCACGATGTGAAACGCATTATTGCCAAACTGCCTTCCAAACGCCAAACTTTATTCTTTTCGGCTACCATGCCTAAAGAAATTCAGCAACTGGCCGATACCATTTTGCACGAACCAGCTTATGTTGAAGTAACTCCGGTGTCATCTACTGCCGATACCATTCAGCAATGCGTGTATATGGTGAACCGCGAAAACAAAAAGGCACTGTTGGCACATGTGTTAGAAGATGATACCATTGCTACAGCGCTGGTGTTTACACGTACCAAGCACGGTGCCGATAAAGTGGTAAAAGATTTAGCCAAAGTAGGTGTTACTGCCGAAGCTATACACGGCAATAAATCACAAAATGCCAGACAGCGTGCGCTTACTAATTTTAAAAACCGCACTACCCGCGTATTGGTAGCCACTGATATTGCCGCCCGCGGTATTGATATTGATGAATTAACCCATGTCATCAATTTTGAATTACCTAACGTGCCCGAAACATATGTACACCGTATTGGCCGCACCGGCCGGGCAGGAGCTAATGGCATTGCGCTATCTTTTTGCGATGATGAAGAAAAAGACTTCCTGAAAGATATTGAAAAGCTTATTGCCCGTAAAGTACCGGTAAACGATGCGCATCCTTACCCGATGAAGCAGCTGAGCCAGACCGAACGCTTGCGCGAAGAGTTAAAGAAGAATCCGCAGCATCGCAACACACCATCCAGCAGTCAGCGAAATCAGCAGCGCCGCAAACAACAAAACAGCCGCCGGCCTGCCGGAAAAACAGGCCACAGAAGCAGCAAGAGCAACGCTTAAGTTTCGGTTTAAAAAATTTGTAAAAGCCATTTTTCTGATGCTTGAAACGAGCTTAAGAAAGATGGCTTTATAGTAATCATTCGGTTGGGCAATTATAAAATCTGCCTTATACTTTATTGCTTTTTCTTCATATTTGCATCCCTCAAAACTTTCAGTTAATTTTAAGATGAAATTACCCCTGCGCCCTGACATGAAACGTTTGATTGATTTGCTCAAAAATAAGTTCTTTTTAGTCACCTTGGTATTCATTGCTTGGATGCTATTTTTTGATAAAAATGATTTGTTTTCGCAGTATGAGTACCGTCAGCAACTCAGCAAACTGGAACAGGAACGCGATTTTTATCTAAAGGAAACCGCCCAGGTTTCTAAAGAACTGGATGAACTCTCCTCCAACCGCGCCAAACTTGAAAAATTTGCCCGCGAGAAATACCTGATGAAAAAGGATAACGAGGATGTATTTGTAATTGTTAAAGAGAAGAAAGAAGAAAAGAAATCGTTGTTTTAAAGGTGTCTTTTTAGCCTCTATCCGCTATATGGTTTTGTGCTGTGCTGATTGGCAGTTTACTTTTTGCTTGATCAAAAAGTAACAAAAAATCAAGGCAGAAACAATCCTTCCCCCACACGATGCCAACGCATGGCCCGGGCGGTTTCTGCCAGCCCACCACGCCTGGGCGAAGAGGCATTCCCTCAAGCACGTCATTGCGAGGAACGAAGCAATCTCTCTGTTCAATGCCTTTACTCGACGTATAGAGATGGCGCCCGTTCCTCGCAATGACGGTGGGATAATATGTGTACGTTGTTTGTTCCTTCTTAATCTCTGTTTCTTGGCTCTTTGCTCTTGACTCTCCTTTTCTCCCTGTCAGCCCCTCAGCTTTGGGCGAAAGGCGGGCAGCACTGATGGCTTTGTGTGGTGGAGAGAGGCCTTTTAGTGTTTGCACTGGCAACGGGCAAAGTACAAGCCGCACATACGCAAACACTAAACAGCCTGTAGTGCTGACTGCCTTTGCAGCCAAGGCCCCGTGCGGCAAAAAGCCTTACGGGGCTGTACTTTATTTTCGTTGTTGTTCTTTTGTATCAAGACAAAAGAACAACAACGAAAATAAAGCACAGACAAGAACTAACCGTTAACACCACAATGTTCAAAACCCCTTCCTCACTACAAACACATTCTCTCCCTCCTTATACTCATACCCAAACTCATCAGCTACTTTAGCAATAATTAATAAACCAAAGTGCTCAGGTAATTGATGATAATCAGGTATGCTAACATTCCAATCATGTTTTGTACAGGTAAAACTTATTCGCTGAGGTGCGGTTAATGAGGCGTGTAAGGCATGTAAGGCATCATGAGTGATACAGGTGGTATCTCCCGGTTTACACAGCTGTGGGTGCTGTAACAAAGCCATTGCGCGTCCGCTATCTTTTTTTACAAAGCAGATACTATTTTTCTCTATCTCTATGCGCAGACAGGTAACCTGACCGCCGGAATGCTTAATTCCATTGGTGAGCAACTCCGTTAACACGACCTTGGCTTCAAATAATAGCTGCTCGGTAGCGGCATCGGGCAAAATTATATGTTGCCGAATGTACTGCAGCATTTGCTGCAACAAAGGCACAAACCGGTGCTCGCCGGCCGCTAACTTAAACTCCTGTAATGGCATAATTACTGCAATCGACTCATTAAGACAGCGACTGAACAGCCTCAGGTAAGGTATTATAAATTTTAAATACTTTATCCAGCCTAATGAGCGCCATCAGGTTATGTACGTCTTTATGCAGATCAGTCAACAACACTTCTTTTTTCAAGCTGATGGCATGTTTCAACACGGCTACCAATGCGCCTAAAAAAGAACTATCTACATACTCCACCTGCTTTAAATCAATAATCAGATTATTTTGATAGCGGTTAAGCAGATCAATCAGTTGTTGTTTGAGGCTCTCAGAATTATTTAAGCTGGCTTCGGTTACATCTATGTTGGCCACTATGTAATTGGCATGCTGGTCTATCAGGTTTATCATGTTCGTTCAATATGTATAATACTGCTGTCATCCACCTGCTGGCTTACCGACAGGTTGAACAATGTATTTTTAAGTTCAGTAAATGATATGCGCTGCTGTAGTAAAGGATGCAGGCGCTGGGCAAAAAGTTGGTAGTCTGTCTTTTTACCTTCGTTATCTGCAAAATCAATTAGTCCATCGGTAAAAAGCAGCAGGCGGTCGCCAATTTGCAGTTCAATCTGCTGCTCATCATAACCACCATCAGCAAACAGGCCCAGCAACAGGCCTGATGAACGTATTTGCTGCAATTCGGCAGTATTGGCTTCATATTTCAGCAAAGGCAAATCGCCGGCACCTGAGTAACTAACGAGGCCTGTCTGCCTGTCGAGCATCAACAGGGCGGTACTGGCCATCATATCTTTTAGCACTTCATCCTCACAAATCACCGCATTCACTTTTTGCAGAATACTGGCGGTAGAATAATCCTGGTTAAATACGCCAAACCGGATGGCCGCCCGCAGATAGCTTAGAAAACTGAAGGTAAAAAACCAGGCTGTCCATTTTTTACCCATAATGTCACCCAATACAATAAAGGTGTAACGGTTCTCTACTTCAACAAAATCGATAAAATCTCCCCCGGGGATATCCTGATAAGAACGGTGCCAGAAATCCAATGAAAAACCCTCTGCCGTGGGAGCTTTGGCCGGAACCGAACGTACATTTAATGCTTCGGCAGCCCGCTTTAGCTCCTGCGCCGATAACTGGCGCTGGGTTTCAACGGTATGCAGCAGATTGTTAATCTTGGTAATAATTACATTAACGGGCGTATTTTTTAAAATATAATCTGCCGCCTGCATACCCAAACCTTTAATCATTACATCCTGGTCGGTATCATAAGTAAGAAATACAAAGGGGATATCTTTTAACGTATCATCACTCAATACGTGCTGCCTGAACTCCAGCCCGTTCATTTCGGGCATCTGATAATCAGATAAAATTAAATCGGGCTTGTGGCCAGCCAGATAGGCTATAGCTTCGGTGGCCGACTCGCAAGTATAGCACCGGAGCCCGGCCTTTTGAATGGCATGGCATAACACTTTTAAAAACAGGGGATTATCATCCACCAATAACACATGCCTTACCAAAGCTTCTGCCATATTATTTCTTCAGGCCCGAAGGTTGTATCAGGGCTCTGATAAACAAATATATGCCGGTAAATACAATCAGCAAAGAAATTAAGTCCATCAATGTCACCCCATCTTCGCGGTTAAAGTAAAAAATGGTAAACATTTCAAAATAAGGAGGCGCGGGCATTACAATCATGGCAAAGCCCAGGGCAATTAAAATGATGCCGATAGCCCCGCTAACCAGTCGCTTCATCTGCTTGGCCAGCAAATATTTGCGCGAATCTTTACTATTTACTTCGTGGGCAGAAAGCAGCATGCTAAATTCATCCAGCAGTGCGTCCCGGGAGGTCATTTCATCCGGATTAAAATCGCGGAAGGCTTCAATAGATTCTGTGCGACTTACTGATTTCTCAACCGCAGTATTAAAGCGTTGCTTAAATTCACGGGCTTTTACACTATCAATATCACTTATAGAAAGCAGATTGAGCAGTTCATCCAATTTTTGGTCAATAGCCGTATTACTTTGGGCAATATGCTCAAAACTGTTTAAGTCTTTTTTTATATTATCTTTAATATCCAATTTAATTGATATTTTCATCAAACCATTTGCACACCGTTACCGTAAGCAAGCATAATGAGCAAGGTTTCAATCATTACGATAAATTTCAACCAAAGTTTCGTTACTGAGCAACTTTTAAATTCAATAGCCGCCACCAATACGTATACCGATATTGAAATTATTGTGGTAGATAATGCCAGCAAGATCAATAGCATACCCGAGTGGAAGAACAAGTATCCTGATATTAAGTTTATCCGCTCCGAAAAGAACCTGGGGTTTGCCGGCGGCAATAACCTGGGCATTGCAGCGGCTACCGGCAATTACCTGTTTTTGGTAAATAATGATACCGAGTTTACCCCCGGTTTGGTACAAACGCTGGTAAATGTATTAGACACTCATAACAACGTAGGTGCAGTATCGCCCAAAATTAACTACTTCGATCAGCCCGATACGTTGCAATATGTTGGCTATACGCCCATGAATTATTATACCGCCCGTAATTATTGCATTGGGCAGTTTGAAAAGGATAACGGGCAATATGACCAGCCCGCCCATGCCACCGGTTTTGCCCATGGCGCGGCTATGATGGTGAAGCGTGAAGCCATTGATAAAGCCGGACTGATGGCCGAGCACTTCTTTTTATATTATGAAGAAATGGACTGGTGCGACCATATTAAGCGTGCCGGTTACGAAATATGGGTAGAGCCTGCTGCCAAAATTTATCATAAAGAATCCATGTCGGTAGGTAAAGCCAGCGGATTGAAGGAATATTTTATGAATCGCAACCGCATACTATTCATCCGCCGCAATGCACCGCTGGCAGCCAAGCTGTTTTTTTACCCTTACTTTCTTTTGTTGGTAGCGCCCCGAAACATTATCAGCTATATGCGCAAAGGCTATAAAGGTTTTACCGGCCTGCTGCTCAAAGCTATTGGCTGGAATTTTACGCATAACCAAAACAGCACCGATTTAGGATACCCGATACAAACACTATGACCCTGTTACTCTGGATAAGTCTTTTTATTGTTTTTTATGCCTTCTTTGGTTATGGCATTTTAATGTTTTTGATTATTAAAATTAAACGGGCACTGCGTGGCAAACCGGTAATTCCTGTAGTAAGCGACAATGAACTTCCCGAATGTACATTAGTAGTAGCTGCCTATAATGAGGAAGCGTTTATTACTGAAAAAATACAAAACAGTTTAGCCCTAAATTACCCGGCAAGTAAACTCAAATTAATTTTCATTACAGATGGGTCATCTGACCGTACGCCTGATATTATTGCACAATACCCGCAGATCCAGTTGATGCATTCGGCAGCACGGAGCGGTAAAATTGCGGCGGTGCATCGGGCCATGACGCAGGTAAACACCGAAATTGTAGTGTTTACTGATGCCAATACCTTTTTAAATGCTGATTCCATGCGCAATATTTGTCGCCACTATGCTAACCCTAAGGTGGGTGCTGTAGCCGGCGAAAAGCGGGTACAGGTAGAAGAAACAGCCGATGCCACTGCAGGTGAAGGTTTCTACTGGAAATACGAATCGAAGCTAAAAACCTGGGATTCGGAATTGTATTCGGTAGTAGGCGCCGCAGGCGAACTGTTCAGCATTCGTACGGCACTGTACCAGCCCGTACCACCAGATACAATTCTGGATGATTTTATGATTTCATTGCTGGTGGCCGAGGATGGCTACCGGGTAATTTATGAGCCCGAAGCTTATGCCTCAGAAACCTCATCGGCCAATGTAAAAGAAGAGTTAAAGCGAAAAATACGTATAGCAGCTGGCGGTATTCAATCCATTGTACGCCTGAAAGGTTTGCTTAATCCGTTTAAAATACCGGTACTTACCTTTGAATACATCAGCCACCGCGTACTGCGCTGGACGGTTGTACCCTTTTTAATGATACTGGCATTAATTCTTAACATTATTATTGTTACCCAAGGCAACGCTGCGCTTATTTATCAGTTACTATTGGTAGCCCAGGTTGGGTTTTATTTAGCTTCGTTAGCCGGCTGGCTGCTAGAAACCCGGCAGATGAAAATAAAGCTGCTCTTTATACCGTATTATTTTTGCATGATGAATTATGCCGTAGTACGTGGAATATTCCGTTACATGGCCGGTAGCCAGAGCGCGGTTTGGGAAAAAGCCAAGCGTAAATAAAGCCTGCTGTTTATTTTAAATTAACTTTAGTTACCTGATGTCAGTAAAAGATACCATAAAAAATAACCCAAAAATCAAAAAGCTGGTGCACCGCATGCTCATTCCCAAAGGGGAAGCACGGCCGCGCGGCTGGGTGAAGTTACTGGTAAACCCTTTTATTCATAAAGCTGGTAAAGGCGCTACTGTACGCAGCCGAACCCGTATGGATGTGTTGCCTTTCAACAAATTTGAGCTGGGCGAAAGATCGGTAATTGAAGATTTTTGTACCGTAAATAATGGTGTGGGCGATGTTATCATCGGCAGCAATACGCTGATTGGGATGAGCAATGTTATCATCGGCCCCATCACCATTGGCAATAATGTAATACTGGCGCAAAATATTGTAGCCAGTGGCCTGAACCATGAATATCGTGACATTAACACCCCAATACTTGAACAGCCCATTCTAACCGCACCAATTGTAATTGAAGATGATTGCTGGATAGCCGCCAACTCGGTAATCACCGCCGGGGTAACCATTGGCAAGCACAGTGTAGTGGCTGCCGGGGCTGTAGTTACCAAGAGTATTCCGCCTTATTCGGTAGCCGTAGGCAACCCTGCCAAGGTGATTAAAAAATATGATTTCGAGCAGCAGGATTGGGTAAGGGTATAACTGCGGATTATACTGCTTCTTATTTTTTATACTGATTTAATAAGTGCTCAAATGTATAGCGGGGCTGATAATTTAGTATCTGCTCTGCTTTATCACAACAGTAAACACGATCTATACTATCGGGCAATGACCAATTATTGCGCCGATAAATATCTAAAGCTTCAGGGAAATATTTAGCAATTACTGAAGGTGCATTGTGTTTCAAATCAGTTACATCTTCTTGCCGGAAAGGTGAACCACTGGAGATATTAAAAATTTCAAATTTTTCGAAATTGTGCATCAGGGCTAACCCCAACGCCTCTGCACCGTCACGCTCATCAAGTCCCCGGTACATCCGATGGGTTAATTTAAGGTGATCCGGCTCAGGCAAGAAACGCCCTACCCTATATACTGTAGCCTGGATGTGCTCCTTTTCAAAAAAGTCGCGGCACAATTCCTCGCAGGCTTGCTTAGTAATGTCATAAATGTCCCGGGGCTGTACAGGCAAGTTCTCATCTACCCAAACGGCTTTACGGCTATCAACTAAATATTTCCCGTAAATTGAAGTTGTACTGGTAAACAAAAATTTGCCAACACCATTGGCTACACATGCATTCAATAAATTTAAAGTGCCTTTGATGTTTGTATCCACAAAGTCCTCCCTGGGACATTGCAAATCCATGTGCCTGCCATGCAAGGCCGCAGTATGTATAACAGCCTCCATGTTTTGGGTAACCTCAAGCATCCGGCTCTTACTTCTTACGTCAGCAAGCAGGTGCGTAGTTTCACTGCTTGTAAGGTCTATACCTGTTACCTCATGGCCGAAACTTTTTAAAAGATGAACGGTAACACTACCCAACCTGCCAGATGAACCAGTTACCAAGATTTTCATCTTACAAAAAAATAAGGTTTTTTACGCTGCCCGACGATTACTAAAGCGCTGTTTTAAAGCAATATATATAGGTGGCAGTATAGACACCAGAATGATTCCTAAAGCAATGAGCGAAAAGTTCTTTTTAAAGAAGAGGATATTACCCAGCAGGTAACCAGCAGCCAGAAACAGTACAATCCACAGCAGGCCGCCCACAATATTATAGATACTGTAACGGATAAAACTCATGCGCCCCACCCCGGCCACAAATGGAGCCACCGTGCGAATGATGGGCATAAAGCGGCTTAAAATCACCGCTGTGGCACCATACTTATTAAAAAACTCCTGGGTTTTATTGTAATACTCCAGCTTCAATATTTTATTCTCCGGTTTAAACACCCTCGCCCCTAAAAAATGCCCTAAGGTGTAATTTAGGGTATTACCTAAAAAAGCCGCCGCCACAAGGATAATCCCCAGCAGATAAATATCTAAGCCGGTTTGCCCGCCTGCAATTAAGGCCCCGGCAGCAAACAGCAATGAATCGCCAGGCAAAAATGGAGTAACTACAAACCCGGTTTCAGCAAAAATGATAGCAAAGAGAATGAGGTAAGTCCAGCCCTGGTATTGGCTGATAATTTCGCTCAGGTGCTTATCAATATGAAGTATAAAATCAATAACGTGGTGCAGCAGTTCCAAAGTGTGGTGATTTAAGCCTCAAAAATAAAAATACATTTGGTATACCTGCTTACTTATTCACAATAACCCCTGCACCCAGGGCTGCTGTGTCTGTGCGCCCGGTAATGCCGCGACTATATAAGGTATACAGCCGTCCATCTTGCACTCTTACACCCGTTTGAGCAAAGAGCACATTGGTGTTCGTATTTACATTACGCCCTGCATATACAAACTTAAAATCGTAAGTACCGGCTGGTAGCTCAACATAATCTGTCACTTTCAACGATCCTACGTTGGAAAAAGCTTTGGTTCCGTTGGCATACACATCATAACTTGGCGAACCTATGGGCAGGCGCAATGAACCGTTTACATAGCGAATCTTCCCACGTCCTAAAGCTGGGGTAGCGGTGCTATCCAACGTTAAAATAGCGCCCAGCGTACCATCGGTTAACAGCCCGGTCAGAAACAGCGTGTATCGCTTTAATGATTGCAGCTTAGTTGTATCAAGGGTAACAAAAATAGAGTCGCCGGGGCGGGTGGAGCGCAATTGCAAGGGCCCGTCTGAAGAGCGTATGCCAAAGTAAGCTGAAGGCGCATTGTAACCATACGAGGCATAAGTTTGCAAACCCACCAGATTGGTAGTGGTATTGGTTTGGTTTTGCCGCTGGTTATTGATCCATAACTGTACCGGATATGCATCCGGACTTAAATTGTTAATAGTCAGCAGTACGTTTGAACCTATAGTACCGCCATTGCTTTCCTTTTTGCATGACACCAGAAAAGCATTAATTAACAACACTACCAAAGGCAATGCAAATAAATAAGAAAGGTTAAATTTGCGGTTACTCATATCAAACAAATCTTAATCGTCATGGCGGCCTATACTCACCGTGTTATTGGCTGAATCGCGTGCAAATATGGTATACTTCTTACCGGTTTCAAATTCAAACGTCTGACTTGTATAAGCAGGCGTGGTACCATTTGCCTTATACAGCTTAACTACCATACTTACAGGGCTGGCCGCAGGAGTAATTGACTGACTGTGTACACTTTGATATTTTACATTATTCAATTGCAGCACATTATCATTAAGCGTAACGCGTAATGGGCCAGAAACGGGTGCTGCGTGCACAAAGCGGATTGACACTTTACCGGCATCAACATTAGCAGTAGTATCGGGCACTAAAAAGGTAGTAGTAGTTTTTGTAGTCCCTCCTACAAATAACGAATACTGCTTGCCACTGTCTAAAGTTAGCACCCGTGCAGATAAAGTATCATTACGGGCTATATCCTGTCCGGTAGTTAACACATCGTATGGAGTTTTAAAAGCAAAACGCTGCTGGTTAGCCAGTACCTCAAGAGAATTTGAGGCCCCACCTACACCAATATTAGCTGAATTGCTTAAACGTGTACCGTTTTGATATACGTTAAATATATAATCGGTTGCATTATACACCCGCAAGCTGGCTTTATCAGGGGCGATGTAAATATCACCATCCTGCTTTTTGCACCCGCCTGCAATTAAGCCTAGCGCCAACAAAAACAATAAGTATTGATAATGAAACTTCATGGCTATATGCAGCTATAACTGAATAATTTGGCGTTTGTTATCCCGTTAATTAAAAAGTCCGGCTATTTGCATACCCGGACTTACGTTTTTCTATTACTGAGTTTATAATTAGGCGTAGCTATTCAACATTACCGGCATCACCAGCATTAATACGTCCTCACTGTCATCACCTCCCTGCGGCAGCAACAATCCGGCACGGTTAGGGGTCGACATATGCAGTGATACTTCCTCGCTGCCCAAATTTTTCAGCATTTCAATCAGGAAACGGGCATTGAAGCCAATTTCCAAATCTTCGCCTTCGTACTGGCAGCTCAGGCGCTCGTGCGCTTCATTGGCAAAGTCAATATCTTCTGATGAAATATTCAGTTCGTTACCACTGATTTTCAAACGCACCTGGTGGGTAGTTTTATTGGCGTAAATAGCCACACGACTCAGGGTACTTAAAAACGACTGGCGATCAATAGTTAACTGGTTAGGATTGTTTTGCGGAATTACAGCTTCGTAATCAGGGTAACGCTCATCAATCAGGCGGCACACCAAATTGATGTTACCAAACTTGAAGAAAGCGCTGGTATTGTTATATTCAACCGACACATTCACATCCTCGGCCGGTAAAGCTGATTTCAACAGATTTAATGCCTTTTTAGGCAGAATAAAAGAGGCATTGCTGGCGGCACGTGCATCGGTGCGGCGGTAGCGTACCAATTTATGCGCATCGGTAGATACGAAAGTTAGCGCATTGGTTGACAGTTGGCAGTAAACCCCTGTCATGGCCGGGCGCAGTTCATCGTTGCTAACCGCGAAGATGGTTTTGTTAATAGCCTCGGCCAATACCGATGCCGGCAGGTTAACTGAAGAGGCATTCTCTACCGTCGGGATTTTAGGGAAATCTTCACCGTTCTCACCGCTCAGTTTATACTTACCATCACCGGCGCTTATTTCCACACCGAAGGTACGGTCATCAACCGAAAAGCTTACCGGCTGTTCAGGCAATGATTTCAGGGTATCCAGTAAAATGCGTGAAGGAATAGCAATGCGGCCGTTTTGCTGTGCTTCTACCGGTAAAGAGGTAGTCATGCTGGTTTGCAAATCAGTGGCCGATATCTTTAAATTACCATCAGTAATTTCGAACAAAAAGTTTTCCAGTATAGGCAATACTGTGCTGTTGCTTAACGCACCGCTTACCGATTGTAATTGCTTCAGTAATGTGGATGTAGAAACAATGAAATTCATAATCTATAATTGATTAACCCAAAAGTATTAAAAATTAACGGGCATACTTTCTTTTGCGCTGGTAATGTTGAAAAATCGCCCAAATTGTTAATAGTACTAAAGGCAACACGGTATTTACCAATTGCCAATATGTTTTTTCGCTGCGAATGCGCGCCCTATCCAGCAGCCGCAGTTTAATTTCTTTATTGCGCAGGCCAATCAGGCCGCTGTCGTCGGTCAGGTAATCGGCCATGTTCAACAGCAGGTTTTTGTTGCCATAGGTTTGCTGCGAGTAGCGGTTATAGCCCAATGGGAAAGGAGAACCGTCTTGCCCTACCTGGTTTTTCAGCACATCACCATCACTAATTACTATCATTTTGGCAGGTTTGCTAATGTTAGCCACAGGGCCATTATAACCAGCACCTATAGGTACAGGCCGGTTCATAAAGGCCGATTTAAATTTACCTTCCAGCAATACCGCAACCGGCTTGGGCGCACTTTGAAATTTACGCGGATCGGGTTCCTGCTCCAGTGCTTGTAACGATAAGGGGTATGGGGCCGAGAAAACTTTGTTATAAGGCGATGAGGCCAGCAATACTGTTTTACGCACATTCTTAATGGCCAAGGTATCGATAGTGCCGGCAAACTCACTGTATATACCATCAAGGTTGCGTACTATCGGGTGCTTGGTTACGGGCATAAACACCGGGTAAAATAACCAGGGCAGCAGTTGTATTTGTGCCTGCCCACCTACATTACCGGTAGCTACCGGTATTTGGGCACAGTTCATATCGGCTATCAGGTTATAATTGAGGCGCACACCGTAGGTAAACAACTGGTCATCCAGGTTCAGCTGCTTCGGGAAGCTCAACTGCTCCCCGCCGTGGCCGCGCAAGCTATCCAGTTCGGCATTTACCTGGTCAATGGTCCACAATATGCTGCCGCCATGCATCAAATATTGATCTATCTTGAACTTCTCGGCCTCGTTAAAAGCAGTATCAGGTTTAGGGATAACCAATAATTTGAGCCGATTCAGCCCGTCAAGCGAAATACTGTTTAAGTTAACCCTGCCCACCCGGTAACCGTCTGATAATGATTTCAGGGCATCGTTGAGCTGAACATCATTAAGTTCATGATGCCCTTCGGTGAAACCTACCAACGGTTTACCGGCACCGGTTACTTTTTTAATAGCCGAAGTAAAAGCATACTCCAGGTTCTCAATCGAGTTATTCAGCACCTCATCGGGCGAAAGGCCAATGCGGTTCTGCAGCAAGCGTACCGGCACCTCATTCTCCCCCGACTTTACCAGCGCTGCCGGAAATATCAATTTCTGCGATACACCATCATCGGTTTTTACACTGAAATTAGTAGCCTCCACCCCATGCCGCTGCAAACTATCCAACACTGCATTTTGCTGATCCTGCGGCACATCTTTCATAGGGTCTACAAATTCATATTGCAATTTGCGGTGACTGTAAGCCTGCAACTCGTTCAGCATATCGCGAGTAGCGCCTTGCAGCCTTTTCATGCCCCCCGGAAAGCCATTACCCTGCAGGTATACAATAATTTTTACTGGCTGCGGCAGCTGCTCTTCAATATTGCGGCTGATTTGCGTTAGGGTAAAGCGCTTATCTGCAGTGAAATCAATACGTAACAAAACAAACGAGGAGAGTACAGCAAACACCAGCAAACCGGCTGCATACTCGTAAAACCGGCTTTGTTTAACTGACGACTGCCGTTGCAGCGTAAGCACCAGCAAGGTAAGCAGCAGGAAACCCCAACTGAGTACTAGGAAATAAGCCAGATCGCGCATATCCAGCACACCACGACTAATTGATTCATAGTGCTGGGTGATGCCTAAAGCCTGCAGGTTGAGTTCTTGCAGGGAGAGCAATTGGCTCAAAGCATCAAACCCGGCATAAAAAAAGTAGCATACAAATACCGCAATGGTGAACGCTATAATTTGATTTTTGCTGATGGCCGAGGTAAAAATACCAATAGCAGTAAAGCCGGCACCTAATAAAAATAAACCGATATACGAACCAATAACAGCCCCTGTATCTATATTGCCCTGTGGGATGCCCAGCGTATATACCGAGTAATAATAAATGAGTGTGGGCAATAAGGCAAACAACACCAAAGCCAGGCAGGCTAAATACTTGCCCCATATAATTTGCCAGTTGGTTAAAGGCCGTGTAGCCAGCAATTCCATAGTACCCTCACGCCGCTCTTCGGCTACCGAGCGCATGGTAATGGCCGGAATAAGGAACATGAACAGGTAAGGGGCAATATTAAATAAGCTATCTAACCCGGCATAGCCATTGGTAAGAATACTGGTATCAGGAAACACCCACAGAAATAAGCCCAGCACCAGCAGGAATACACCAATGGTAATATATGCCACCAGTGAACTAAGGTAGGCTGCTATTTCTTTTTTAAATATGCTAAACATGTTATTAATGCTAAACGCCGGCTTACTGTTTTAGTTACTCCCTTGGTATGAATATAATGCGAAATTGTACTTTTCCTACCCAATAAAAAAGGCCGGTGATAATTTTCGCCCGACCGTTTATATGAAATCTTATTCTAAAGTTTGTTATAACCGTACCCGGTTGAATTTATAAGCCAAACGCAGTACTAAATTATTAATGTTATCAGCGCCTTTAATCCAGCTTTCGTACCTGAACCCAATATCTACCGCATTTCTGGCAGCCGTAGTTAAAGAAACACCTACACCCGGCGCATAAGCAAAATACCTGCCGGGGCGATAACTGCTTACACTGTTAGATATACCGGCTTCACCCTCAGCATAAAAAACAGAGCCGGCATAATATTTTAACCCCAACTTTACCGGAATGTAAGCTACATTAGGGTTACGGTAGCTGCTCTGATAAGTACCACTTCCGGTGTATTGTAAATAGTCTACCTTTTTACCAAAGTAATTGAAGTATCCTGCAGTGAAGGTAGCATGCAATCCTGATTGGGAAAACGGCACTTCCAGTTTAAAACTCCCACCGGCACCCAGATCATATCGCTGGCTTTCCGGTCTGCCAATGGGCAAACCCACTTCCGGGCCAATGCTGATTTTTACAGGATTCTTTTGAGCAAAACTCATGCTGACGGACAGACAAAATAAAGCAGCTAAAAATATTCGTTTCATTGTTACAGGTTTAAGTATGAGTGGTTAAATAGCGTATTAATTAAATATACGCATGTTGTTTTTAATAAGTTAGTTTGATAAATATCTTTTCCAGGTTGGGTTCCTGATATTTTGCGGTAAGAGCCGGCAGACTGTCATCAGCTACAATTCTCCCTTTGTTAATAATAATCACCTGGTTACACACGGCTTCTACTTCCTGCATAATGTGGGTGGAAAGAATTACGGTTTTGGTTTTCCCTAATTCAATAATGAGCTGCCGGATACCCACTAGTTGGTTAGGGTCGAGACCGGAGGTAGGTTCATCCAACACAAGCACCTCAGGGTTATGCAGTATAGCCTGGGCTAGCCCGACCCGCTGCCGGTAACCTTTGGAGAGCTGACCAATCAGTTTATGCTGCTCGGGGCCAAGCCCGGTTTGTTCTATTACTTCAGCAATACGTTTTTGCGGCTCCGGCAACCGGTGCAAGCCAGCTACAAAATTCAAAGCCTCTTTTACATACATATCGGTATACAAGGGGTTGCTCTCGGGCAGATAACCGATATGCCGACGCACTTCTAAAGATTGTGTGCTTACATCAAATCCATTTACCGTAGCCGTACCCGAAGTTTGCGGAATAAAGCCGGTCAGTATTTTCATGGTGGTAGATTTACCCGCACCGTTAGGCCCTAAAAACCCTAGTACGCCCTTCCCTGCCGTAAAGCTAATCCCGTCTACTGCCCGCTGCTGCCCGTATACTTTAGTCAGGTTTTCTACCTTGATACTCATATGGCTTCAAAAATAAAGATTTCGGGCGGAAGTAAATAACACATATTCGAAGGCTGGCTGTAACCTGATGCTCAGTTTTGTCATCTTATAGTGTAAATTTACCATCAGAACTTTACACCTCATGTTCAAAAACACAATCTGTTCCTTTTTCGCTACAGCTTTAACGGCTGCTTTCCCTTGTATAAGCCGGGCTCAAACTACGCCGCTCGAGAAAAAAACCGACACCGTAGCCCGGCAGGTGATGCGATTAATGAACGCCCATCAAACCGACAGCTTATATATACTCGCCGGTGAGCACTTTAAAATGCAGTTTGATGCTGCCACCTTCAAAAAGGTTTGCGACAACGGATTATATACCCTCACCCCGTTACCGCAGGCGGTGTTTGTGAGCAGCAAAAACGGCGTAAACAAATACAAGCTGAATGAATTGCAATTTCTTGTTAGCCTGGATAAGCAAAACAAGTATGAGGTACTGGCGGTACAGGGATACCAGGAAGATGCGCAAAAGACGACGAAAGCATTAACCGACAACCCACTGAAAACCCATTTAGACAGCTTGGTTGATGAAGCGGCATCAGCTTACATACAGACTAAAGGCAATGTTGGGGTAAGCATAGCCGTATATGCCAAAGGCACCGACCATTATTATAACTACGGCGAAACGAAATTGAATAACAACCAGCTGCCGAACCGCAATACATTGTATGATATTGGCTCCATTACCAAAACGTTTACCTCCACCTTGTTGGCAATGGCCGTAAACAGCGGTAAAGTAACTTTTAAAACCCCCATCGTCCAACTGTTGCCCGATTCGGTAGCTGCCAATCCAGCCTTAAAAAGCATCACATTAATGCAGCTGGCCAACCACACTTCCGGCCTGCCACGCATGGCAAGTAACATGGACGAGGCAGTGCTTAACTCTGGTCAGCCTTATGCAGATTATGATGTACCTCAGTTGTTTGCTTATCTGAAAAGTTTTAAACCCACACACCAACCCGGAACACAATACGAATACAGTAATTTAGGCGCCGCTTTGTTAGGTGTATTGCTGGAACGCATTTACCATCAGCCTTATGCGCAATTAGTAAACACTTATATTATTAAACCCACCGGCATGACTTCAACCGGCATGAACATCAGCACCCCAAATACCAGCCGCATAGCACAGGGATATGACGAGGCCCTGAAGCCTGTAGCGCCTTGGTATTTTAAAGCGTTTCAATCTGCCGGCGGCTTAAAAAGCTCAGCTGCCGATATGTTGCGCTATGCCAAACTGCAACTGCAAACCGGAACCACAACATTAAATAAAGCCGTTCAGCTTACCCATCAAACTACTTATCAGGATGGTCAGCAAATAGTTGGTTTGGGCTGGCATTATTTAGGCAAAACATCCAAAGTATTACAACACTCTGGTGGCACCGGCGGCTACCGTTCACTTACCGCTGCCGATTTAGAGCATAACATGGCCGTGGTAGTACTTACTAATAATGCCACTAGTGGTGATGCATTAGGAATTAAGTTGATACAGGCTTTGAGAAAGGATTGATTTTTTATTGCTGCTACGCGCTTGTTTGGTTAGTGCTATGCTTTCGTTAGTGTTCTTTTGTCTTGATACAAAAGAACCAAAAACTTAGCGTAGCGGTCTCATGAGCGATAGCGAATAAATCAAGTACAGCCCCGTAAGGCTTTTTTGCCGCACAAGGCCTTGGCTGCAAAGGCTGGCAGCACCACAGGCTGTTTAGTGTTTGCGTATGAACAGGCTGTACTTTGCCCGTTGGCAGTGCAAACACTAAAAGGCCTTTTCCCTCCGCGCAAGGCCAACGAGTGCTGCCCGCCTTTCGCCCAAAGCTGAGGGGCTGACAGAGGAAGGAGAGTCAAGAGTCAAGAACCAAGAAGTAGGGATTAAGAAGGAACAAGCAGCACACACATCACCATCACGTCATTGCGAGGTACGAAGCAATCTCTATAAGCTTGAAGAGGTTAAACGCAGAGAGATGGCGCCCGTTCCTCGCAATGACGTGGTGGATAATAAAGTGTCATAAAGCATTCTGCTCATTCTTAAATTCTATACATTCTGATTCAAATAATTACACCCACTGCACACCTATACCCTCAACCTGTGGCCTTGGCTTTTTCGGCCACCACTACAGTTGCCTACTTACTACCCACCTCAAAGAAAAAGACGCAGCCACGAGTTTTCTTTTTGGTTCTTTTTCTTTTGCGGAAAAAGAAAAAGAACATCCACTAACACTTCATAACTGGCAACCCTTTCCTAACGAAGCATAATTACGTTCCCAACTCCCACATCCCTCTTCACAACTTCCTGACAAATACCTACATTTGCCAAGTTATGAGCAAAACGACTGACGAACAGTTTAAAAACGTGGTGGCCCATGCCAAAGAGTATGGCTTTGTGTTTCCTTCGAGCGAAATTTATGATGGTTTAAGCGCGGTGTATGACTACGGTCAGAATGGTGCCGAACTGAAAAATAACATTAAAACCTACTGGTGGAAGGCCATGGTGCAGATGAATGAAAACATCGTCGGCATTGATTCGGCTATTTTTATGCACCCCAAAATTTGGGAGGCCAGCGGCCACGTTGGCGGCTTTAACGACCCCATGATTGACAACAAGGATTCGAAAAAGCGTTACCGTGCCGATCAGTTGATTGAAGACAAAATTGCCAAGTACGATGAAGAAGGCTTAACCGATCAGGCAGAAGCTTTGCAAACGGCAATGGACAACGCCCTGAAAAGCGACGACCTGAACAGCTTGCGCGATTTAATATTGGAACATGACATTAAAGATCCGGTTAGTGGTACCGCCAACTGGACCGAAGTTCGTCAGTTCAACCTGATGTTCAGTACTCAAATGGGCGCCATGGCTGAGAATGCAGATGTAGTTTATCTTCGTCCCGAAACCGCCCAAGGTATCTTTGTAAATTACCTGAACGTACAGAAATCGGGCCGGATGAAAATTCCGTTTGGTATTGCACAAATAGGTAAGGCTTTCCGTAACGAGGTAATTGCCCGCCAGTTCATTATCCGCATGCGCGAGTTTGAGCAAATGGAGATGCAATTTTTTGTACGCCCCGGTACCGAAATGCAATGGTACGAGCACTGGAAGCAAGCGCGCCTTAACTGGCACTTAGCCCTGGGCACCGATACTGCCAAATACCGTTACCACGATCATACTAAGCTGGCACACTACGCCAATGCCGCCGTAGATATCGAGTACGATTTTCCGTTTGGCTTCAAAGAAGTGGAAGGTATACACAGCCGTACCGATTTCGATTTAAGCCAGCACCAAAAGTTCTCGGGTAAAAAGATGCAGTACTTTGACCCAGAACTGGGTGAAGACGGCAAGCCATACGGCAACTATATCCCTTACGTGATTGAAACCTCTATTGGTTTAGACCGTATGTTCCTGCTCACGCTGATTAACGCTTACGAGGAAGAAGACCTGAGCACACCTGAAAAGCAGGACAGCCGTACCGTATTGCGCCTGCACCCTTGTTTGGCCCCGGTAAAAGCTGCCATTTTCCCGTTAACCAAAAAAGACGGTTTACCTGAAAAAGCACGCGAGATTATGGCTAACTTAAAAACCGACTTCAACCTACAATATGAGGAAAAAGATGCCATCGGCAAGCGTTACCGCCGCCAGGATGCTATTGGTACGCCTTTCTGTATCACGGTTGACCACCAAACTTTAGAAGACAATACCGTTACCATACGCCACCGCGATACCATGGCCCAGGAACGTGTTCCGGCCGACCAGCTGGACCGCATTATTGGCGATTTGGTGAGCTGGAAAAATGTGTTGAAGTAAAACTGCTTCTATATTAAAATATAAAAGCCGCTGTCATATCTACAGCGGCTTTTATGTTGAGGTTTGAATCTGATTATAACTTCGAATCTGCTTTCTTTACCATTTTAGGCATATCTTTTTGTAAATCAACCATCAGTTCTTCTAAAGCGCTTTCGCACATAGGTAATATCTTTTCGGGCGTTAATACCGGCACACCCGCAATCAAAGGACTACCACCTTTTGATTTAGCATCTTCTTTCACAGAAAATACTTTATCTCCCGCTTTATTGAACAGTGTAATACTAGCGTGCGCATTTACTTTAACTACGCCCATACCGCCAAAACCTATTTTAACCAAGTCAAAATCAATATATACTTTTAATATACCATCAGCCTGATTAAATATTTTAAGCATATTATCCTCATTGCCATGACCTGCCAGCGGTAATAATATTTTGTATCCTGGATAAGGCATGATAACTGTTTCTGCACTTACACCGGCAATGCTACCAAGGCCAGCTGGAGTAAACGCTTTATAAGCTTCATTGTTAATTATTTGATCTTCAGGAAGTAACTGGAACGGAAAGTCCTTAGCGTAAGAGTTAAAAAATTGATCATGAAATTTTTGCAGCAAAGGATTCATATTGAAATTGGGATCCTCGCTTAATTTTGTCATGGAAGCTATAACTGCGCCAGAGCCAAATTCCTGAACACCAATCGCTTTATTGATGTAAAAAGTAACTACAGCCACCTTCTTCTGGGCATAACTGCTTGTCGAAATTAAAATAAAAAACAGAACGCTAAATAGTAAGTTTTTTTTCATACTTAAGTTTAAATAATGGGGTTTGCTTTAGCCAATAAAGGTAACCAAATCATTTAAACCACTAACCTCAGTTGCTCTTCTTATATACAAGTAGCGTACTTTTACTTAAACTCCAACACCACCTTTTTACCAGAAATATTTTCCAGCAAAGGTTTAAATATCAATTGGGCATTGCTTTGAGCTTTGCCGAGGATGTTCATTTGGGTGGCATTGTCCAGCAGGCGCTTTTCAGCAATTTTGTAGGTATCTTCTACCATGTTTTTGGTGTGCTCAGAAAAGAAGGTACCACTTACGTCGTATACTTTTGATTTGTCGTGGTCGAGTTTAAAATAACAAATTTCGGCTCTGGGCAGGCGTACGGTTACGGTACTGTCGCCAGAAATGATGTCTTTGGGAGTAACTTTAGCGAGGTCAATACAGGCGGCTACCTCGCCTACGGCCACCAATAGTACACGCTCATCAGGCAGTAAAGTATGGGGCTGGCGTTTTTCAATCACATCTTTCATGCTGTACTTAACCAGTTCGAGTTTGCCCATGCTGGTAATCTTTTGCACCATTACATCTTCGGCTATGATGGGCTTTTTAGCCTGCTGATGGCGGATGTACAGGTACAACATGCCGCCAAAAAGTATAATCAGAATAAAAGCAAATACAAAAGGAAAGCGCGAACGGGTAGAATATGCCATGTATAAAATTAAATATTAAACCTATAAAACCAACAAAGCAGGCCCTTATTGCCTGCTTTGTTGGTTTTTACAGTAAGCTTACTTTTTGCTTATTGGTAAGATACCGATAAAGTGATATTGGTATTTAATACTTTAGAGATAATACAATTAGCTTTAGCGCCTTCGGCTATCTCATTAAATTTCGCTTCGTCTACACCTTCAATTTTTGATGCTTTCAAATCCAGGTGAATAGCTGTAATGCTCAGGGCATTCATATCTAAATCCAATACCGCTTCAGTATTTAAATCACCGGGAGTAAAACCGGCCTGGGTTAAGGCAGCGCCTACGGCCATAGTAAAGCAGCCGGCATGTGCAGCGGCAATCAATTCTTCGGGGTTGGTGCCTACACCTTCTTCAAAACGGGTTTTGAATGAATATTGAGTATTATTTAAAGTAGTACTTTGCGTAGTTAACTCGCCTTTACCATCTTTTAAAGTGCCGTTCCAATGGGCTTTTGCAGTACGTTTCATTGCTTTGTGTTTTATTTGGTTAAATGTAATTCAAATATAGTTGCTACACTGCACATTTAATGCCACTGTGCACGTTCATATTGTTTGGGCCATTCAATTTGCTGACCTAACTCGTGTGCAGCCCTTAGCGGGAAATGAGGGTCACGCAACAGTTCGCGGGCCAGCAGCACCATATCGGCTTCGCCTTTTTGTATAATTTGGTTAGCTTGCTCCGGCTCGGTGATTAACCCTACTGCCCCGGTGGCAATACCGGCTTCGTTACGTATTTTTGCCGCATACTCAACCTGATAACCGGGTTTCAAAGGAATTTCGGCATGTATATTACCTCCTGACGAGCAGTCAATCAAATCAACGCCCTGCGCCTTCAATACTTTGCTTAGTTCCACAGAATCTTCGGGAGTCCAGCCGCCCTCCGTCCAGTCGGTGGCCGAAATGCGTACAAACAATGGGTATTCTGCAGGCCAAACTTCTTGCACTGCGCTGACGGTTTCAGTTAATAACCGGATACGATTCTCGAAACTACCGCCATATTCATCGCTGCGCTGATTGCTCAATGGCGATAAGAACTGGTGAAATAAATACCCATGTGCACCATGAATTTCAACCACCTTAAATCCGGCCGCTAATGAGCGGTGTGCAGCTGCTTTAAAATCGGCTTTCACTTTCTCAATGCCTGCCTTATCCAGTTCAACAGGTGCCTCCGGGCTGCGCCCGAATGGAATAGCACTTGGCGCAACCGTTTCCCACCCCCTGGCATCACCAGATGGGATTTGCTTGCCGCCCTCCCAGGGCCGCTGCTGGCTGGCTTTACGGCCTGCATGCGCCAGTTGTATACCGGCTACACTCCCCTGCTGTTCAATGAAGGTGGTAATTTCTTTCAGCTTTTCAATGTGTTCGTCTTTCCAGATGCCCAAATCGGCCCAGGTGATACGTCCTTCGGGCGATACGGCTGCTGCTTCAGTAATCACAAGGGCAGCACCGCCCACGGCCCGGCTGCCCAAATGCACCAAGTGCCAGTTGTTGGCAAAACCATCCTCACTGGAGTATTCGCACATTGGCGAAACCACCAGGCGGTTTTTGAATTCAATACTTTTTATAGTGAATGGTGAAAATAAAGTTGCCATATAATAATTTGTACAAATTAACACCATATACCGGCAGGCAGTTTTAACCCGATATCATTAACTCAAAACATCACCCAGCGATGACAAAATAAGAAAAATGAACCGAGCAGACATCATCAAAACTTTCTTACCTCTGTTTGTTAAAGTATTAACTTATATTAAGCAAAACTGATAATACTGTTTTATATTGAGCACTTATACTACACTCATTGTACTCAGCGGACTGGTAATTTTCTCGTACCTGTTTGATCTACTTGCCGGGAAAACGCGAATCCCCTCGGTATTGCTGCTATTGTTTTTGGGTATTGGTTTAAGGCAATCAGTTACCTACTTTCATTTAACGCTGTTTAATTTTGCCAATATCTTACCCACACTGGGCACCCTCGGATTGATTTTGATTGTATTTGAAGGAGCACTGGAGTTAAAATATAGTCCGGACAAGAACACGGTTATACGAAAGTCCTTTTTTTCGGCTTTTTTTATTTTGCTCAGTACCGCTTCCATTATTACCTGGATATTTCATGAGTTGAGTGGATTTGATTATTACCGCTGCCTGGTAAATGCAATTCCGTTTTGTGTAGTAAGTTCGGCTATTGCCATTCCCTCTGCTGCAAGCATCAATAAAGTTAAGCGCGAGTTTATCATCTATGAATCTTCGTTTTCTGATATCCTGACCATTGTATTCTTCAACTTCATTATCCGCAACCCACATATTAGTGTAGGTTCATTTGCGAG
The DNA here is from genome assembly GCF_054783355.1 of Mucilaginibacter koreensis. Taxonomy (NCBI): domain Bacteria; kingdom Pseudomonadati; phylum Bacteroidota; class Sphingobacteriia; order Sphingobacteriales; family Sphingobacteriaceae; genus Mucilaginibacter; species Mucilaginibacter koreensis. Next base: position 2,573,563 of record NZ_BAAGQS010000001.1, read on the forward strand.
TTTGGGGGCCGAACTGGGTATTATTTTAGTAATGGCATTATGCGCCTGCTTGTTCCTGCTGTTTCTGATTGGCCGTATTTCACACCATGTTAAGTTCTTCCTGATTATTTCTATACTGGTATTGGTGTATGCCATCGGGCAATCTTTCCACTTATCGGCTTTAATTATTGTATTGGCTTTAGGGCTGTTTCTGAATAATGCCAATCAAATTCAATGGCCCTGGTTCCGTAAGTATTTTTTGTACCCGCACCTGCATATTGATTTACGGCAGCTATTTCAGCTTTCGGCGGAGAGTGCCTTTCTGATGCGCACATTCTTCTTTGTGCTTTTCGGCTTTACAATGGAGGTTGATCAGCTACAACGCTGGTCAGTACTGCTGATTGGCGGTATTGTTTTACTTGCTATTTACTTGATCCGTTTTTTATATATCTCTTTCATTTCAAAAACCGATTTGATGCCAGAGCTGGTAATTATCCCTCGCGGACTCATCAGCGTATTGCTCTATTACAATTTGCCACAGCAATTTAAAATACCCGGCATAGAAACCAGCCTGCTGTTTATTGTTATTCTGGCTACCAGTGTGATTATGAGTATTGGACTGCTCATCAGCAACCGAAAAGTGGAAGGCAGTAAAGAGTTTTTGGATGTGTAAAGCCCCCAACCCCCTAAAGGGGGAATAGTAAAGAATCAAGATACAAGAGCCAAGAAACAAGACAGGTACAAATGAAAAAAGAGAAGTAAAAAGGCAAAAGAGCGATCGTTTCTCTGTCATTTGTCTTTTTTTCTTTTTATCAACGCTTTCCCAACTCCTGTTCCCCCTTCAGGGGGTTAGGGGGCGGCAATTCCTTTACGGCGTGGTCACTGCAACTGGTAGTATCTTTCCATTAAAGAATTTATGCCCGGTGGTGGCAAAATCAGCCACATATTTACCCATTTCGAAAGCCATTACCGGCGATTGATAATCAGGAAATGCAGCCTCCAGCATCTCGGTTTGTACCGAACCTAAGGCCAGGCAGTTCACGCTGATTTGCTGTTCAATTAGTTCTTGCGCCAGGCACTCGGTTAAATTGGCCAGCGCCGCTTTACTGGCCGAATAGGCCGAAAGCCCTGTAAATTTGGCGCTGCCCTGTACCCCACCCATACTACCAATGTTTACAATATGGCTGCCCTGCGGCATTATCGGCAGCAGGCTTTGAATGATGCGCACATGCCCTAAAAAATTACTTTGCAGCATTTCTACAAAATCACTTTCACCGGTTTTTATGAAAGGTTTGTTCACTAAGGCACCGGCATTATTAATAAGCACTTCTACCCGGTTATCAAAACGGGAGGCGATGAAATTGCGCAAGCCGTCGTAATCATCATGTACAATATCAAAAGCAATAGGATATAAGGTACAATCAGGATTCAGGCCTTTGGCAATTTCCAGTAAGCGGGTCAGTTTCTCCTGCGAACGGGCCAGGGCAATTACTTTATGATGGTTAGACAGTATCAGTTCCAGCACAGTTTCAAAACCTACGCCACTGCTGGCTCCGGTTACAATAATATTCATAGGGTAAATGGTTCTGTATCTCACAAATGTACATAAAAGCGTTATTGCTTCATTTTTGGCATCAGCAAGATGAATACTTTATACTTCCAGTTTCTGTTCTACAGGATGAGCAATGAGGTAAAAGCCATCCTCAATCAGTTTTTTATATTCAGGCTGCGTAGCTGCCTTGTGCTCCAAAAACTGCTTGATTTCCTGCGCCAGACCAGCGTGCGTTTCGTCCTCATTGGCCAGCTCCAGTATTTCTAAAGCACACAGCCAATCAGTGGGATGATTGGCTCGTAGTTGTTGCCATATAGTGGTTAGTTGTTGGTAATTACCATGGTGTTCGCGGCAATTGCGCACCTGCTGGTAAAGCCAATGCAGTTCTTTAGTGTGCTTGTCATACACTGCATGGTGAGTTTGGGTGGATGATTGCAGCACCACTGGTTCAAATGCATCTTTATCTGCTGCACCGCAAAATACTGAGGTGATGGTTTCCCCAACGGCCATATCATACACCCCCCAGGCCGGATCAAATAAAACTTCGCCCTGAGCATTAGTAACCGTACATGATGTAAAAGTGATCAATTGAACTTTATCGCCTGCAGCAATTACATGCTGAACAGTACCTTTTACAATGATACCGCTTTCAAATTCAAGTTGGGTTTCATTACCGGTTACCATACCGGCTGCTTCTAAATCAGCAGCAGTAAAGTTTTCTAATGCTATATCATACCCTTTCAATTTGCCTACAGGCGAGCTGAAACCGTCCGGGTGCTGTGCTTTGCCTTGACCTTCTAATTCTTTATTGTTTACAGCCAAAGCCGTGGCTCCGGCGGTTTTAATAAAGGCTACTTGGCCATTTTCTTCTTCAAATTCAGTAAATGTCCCACTCACCTGTAAACCCGAACTGTATATGGCTGTGCAAGTATTGCGGCTCTCTACCGCCTTTTGTAAACCGTAAGCACCTCCCCGACGGAAGGACATTGTATCAGCAAATTGCTCCAGCACATCAATCAGGTTCTGGAAGGTTGGCGTTACAAACAACTGGGGCTGCGGCTTGGTAATATCATAAGTATAATTAACCGCATCCGGCGTGTAAGGTATTTTTTTTACTTCGGGCTGCATACAGCTTACGCTTTCACCAATAGAGGATAGCAGGCCCGCGCCATAAATTTTAGGATTATCCAAAGTACCAATAAGGCCGTACTCTACCGTCCACCAGTGCAGCCGGCTTAATAAGGCCATTTCCGAAGGCTCACCCATGTTTTCCTGCCTATAGGCCAACCGCTGTTCAGCATCGGCTATAGCGGCCGGATCGGCATCGGGCATTTCTTTCAGGATGGATAGTTCACGTATAACTTCATATAACTCAAAATCCTGCGCCGAGAACATTGCTTTCGCCCCTATTGAACCAAAATAACTTAAATAATCATGGTAATCTTTATCGGCAATAATGGGCGCATGTCCGGCAGACTCGTGGATAATATCGGGTGCAGGGGTATATTCAATATGATTAAGTTGCCGTATATCTGCCGCAATCACCAGTACCCGGTAAGCCTGGTACTCCATAAAGGCCGCAGGCGGAATAAATCCATCTACCGTAACCGCCCCCCAGCCAATTTTGCCCAAAGCATCGTTCACCTCCTGCATATCGGGTATATGCTCAATGGTTAAACCAGCTTTTTGCAGGCCTGGGATATAAGGGTAATAAGCAACGTCTTTTAAGTAACTGTAGTTTTGGCGCATTACATACCGCCACACGGCCTGGTCAACCGGGGTATAATGCTCATAATGCTGCTGTACAATAAACTGCTTTAAATGGCGTGGCAACGCACGTACCTGTGCGTTATTAAAATCATTAAAACTGTCCATTTACGTATAATTGGTTTATAGGTAAACGTAAAGGTAGGGAATAAGTTATGAATGCTACAGCCAAATGACCGCTAGCATAACTACTTTTCTTCTATTGAGGGCAAGCCTTCTTCCAGTTTAGCAGGGCGAAGCAAATAATAAATACCCAGCAGGGCTACCACCAGTGATACCAGATAAAATGAGATACTCAAAAAAACCGCCAAGCCTACATCCATATTGAACACGGGCGAAAGCTGGGTAAATATCCATTCGCGTATACCCGCACCTCCCACGCTGATAGGAATAACCGAGGCCATAGAAGATAGCAAAAATGATAATAGGTAGGGCGCATATTTACCAGTAAAATTCTGCCCCTGCATAATCAATATAATTGTGCATACCTGCATGGATTGCACCAGTACGGCCTTCACATGCCCCTGCCAAAAGTACCGGGTATATTCTTTAAAAAAGTAATGGGCAACAATATAATAAACCAGTGTGCCCACCACAAAGATACTGCCGGGTATAGCAATATGAATATAATCGCTGATTTTGGGGATGAACAAAATCAGCGACACCAAAATCAGCCCGATGGCCCACATACCGCTCAGACGATCGAATAAAATGGCCCAGAACATTTTTTTGGCGGGTTGTTTATAGCGTTTGTTTAACAACCATATTTTATAACCATCGCCGCCGATACCACCGGGCAGCAAAAAGTTATAGAACATACCCAGTAAGTACAAACGCAAGTTAAACCGGGAGTCGAGCTGCAAATCAATCGACTTAAAGAAACTCATTAACCGCCATGCTGATATTACTGTAGATGCAAAAAAGCAGACCACAGCCGCAGCCATCCACCAGTAATTGGCATGCAGCAAGCGCGATTTCACTTCGCCGAACGGCACCTTGCTGAATACATACCAAAGCAACGCAGTAGTTACACCAATTTTTAATAGCAGTTTAGTGGCACTCCATAGTTGATCTTTCCAGGTTTTAGGCTTCGGTATTTCGGCAATTTCTGTCATTACGGCGGCAAAGGTAGGTATTTGGCTGAATTAGTTAAATGGGTTAACAATTCATTGACTTTGCAAATACGTAACAATCTTATTTAGAGCATCCCATTAGATGGTTTTATGATGACGATTGAATCCATAAACCCATCAACTATTTATGTATTTTTGCGCAAAATTTGATAAACGCTATGGCTAAAGTAAAAGTAGGATTGGTACAAACCACTTGTACGGCTGACAAGCAGCAAAACTTGCAGAAAGCTATTGAAAAAGTACGTGAGGCGGCTGCCAAGGGTGCACAAATTGTGTGCCTGCAGGAATTGTTTACCTCTCTGTATTTTTGCGATGTAGAGGATTATGATAATTTCAAATTGGCCGAACCTATTCCGGGCCCGTCAACTGATGAATTATCAAAAGTAGCTGCCGAGCTGGGCGTAGTAATTATTGCTTCGCTGTTTGAAAAGCGCACACAAGGTCTATATCATAATACAACTGCGGTATTAGATGCCGATGGCACTTATTTGGGCAAATACCGTAAAATGCACATTCCTGATGATCCTGGCTTTTACGAGAAATTTTACTTTACCCCTGGCGATTTAGGCTATAAAGTATTCAAAACCAAATTTGCTACTATAGGCGTACTCATTTGCTGGGATCAATGGTACCCGGAAGCTGCACGTATTACCTCATTGATGGGTGCTGAAATTTTATTTTACCCTACCGCTATTGGCTGGGCATCTACCCAGGAGCCTGACACCAATACCGAGCAGTACAATGCATGGCAAACCATACAGCGCTCGCATGCGGTGGCTAACGGCGTACACGTGGTAAGTGTAAACCGTGTGGGCGAAGAAGCCGGCCTGAAATTTTGGGGTGGTTCGTTTGTAGCCAATCCTTTCGGTACCGTCATGTTCCAGGGTTCGCATCATGATGAGCAGGTAACCGTAGTAGATATTGATACCGAGCAAACCGACCATTACCGCACCCACTGGCCGTTTTTGCGTGATCGCCGCATTGACAGCTATGCGCCGGTAACTAAAAGATTAATTGACGAAGACTAATTACTGTAATCCCCAATCATTACTCCCACTTCGTCATTGCGAGGCACGAAGCAATCCTCTATTTACAGAGCCACTATGCAAGCCCTGCATATTTAGGATTGCTTCATTCCTTGCAATGACATATTATATTTGACAGCCCCCGATGTCTACACCCCATAATCCACATATCGACAGCATTTTAAAAGCAAGCAGCGAAATCCTGAAATCCGGCTTTCCTGCTCAGGCAGGCTACTTTTTCCCGGCTGAATGGCATCCGCATACGGCTACCTGGCTGAGCTGGCCGCACAAAGAGGCATCATGGCCTGGCAAATTGCACAGCATATTTGAACATTACTGCGCTTTTATTAAAGCCTTAACGCCTGGCGAACTGGTACGCATTAATGTAGGTAGTGATGACATGAAAGCTTTTGCCATTGAGCAGTTGCAGATAGCAGGTGCCGATTTGAGCCGAATTGAGTTTTACAACTTCCCCACCAATGATGCCTGGTGCCGCGACCATGGACCAGCATTTCTAATCAATCCGCAGGAAGGTAAGAAAGCCATTGTAGATTGGGGTTACAATGCCTGGGGCGGCAAATACCCGCCTTTTGATCTGGATGATGTGATACCTACACACATTGCCCAGCATTTCGGCTTACCGGTATACCATCCGGGCATAGTAATGGAGGGCGGCTCGGTTGATTTTAATGGCAAAGGCACTTTGTTAACTACTACCGCCTGCCTGCTCAACCCGAACCGTAACCCGCATTTAAACCAGCAGGAGATTGAAGCCTTTTTACACAACTACTATGGTGTTGAACAAGTGCTTTGGCTGGGCGATGGCATTGTAGGCGATGATACCGACGGCCACATTGATGACATTACCCGCTTTGTGAATGAGGACACCGTAGTTACTGTGGTTGAAGAAGATAAAAACGACGAAAACTTCCACATCTTACAAGAAAACCTGCAAACGCTCAACACCATGCGCCTGCTTAACGGCAAGCAACTTAACGTGGTTGAACTGCCGATGCCGGATAGTGTAACCCACGAAGACCAGCGTTTGCCGGCCTCTTATGCCAACTTTTACATCGGCAACGAGGTGGTGGCTGTACCTACCTACCGCTGCGATAAAGATGATAAAGCATTGGATATTCTGCAACAATGCTTCCCCGACCGTAAGGTGATCGGCATTGATTCTACCGATTTGGTTTGGGGCTTGGGCAGTTTCCACTGCCTCAGCCAGCAGGAACCGGCGGTGTAGTGTGATTATAAAGTATAAAAAAGCAGCGGTTAAGTAACCGCTGCTTTTTTATTGCCCAATTTTTCACCGACAAAATACACCGCTTTACCGACTTGTTACCTTAAATTACCATGTTCGCTTAGGTAACATTGCAGTAGCCTGTTACCTTTGAAGCATAATAATTACACAAAGCCATGAATATTCAATCTCCATATCCACGCAAAAACCGCAACGGCAAAGTACTTGCCGGGCTCATTTTGTTAGCGGTAGGCGGCATACTACTGTTAAACCGCCTTGATTTATTCTTCTTTCCCGGATGGCTGTTTAGCTTTCCTACTTTTTTAATTGTACTGGGTTTGTTTGTGGGTGCGAAAAACGACTTTCGCAAACCGGGTTGGTTTATCCTGGTGATACTGGGTGTAGCTTTCCTGATTGATGATATTTTTGATACCCACGAAATGCGCCACTTGGTTTGGCCAATCCTGCTGATTGCCTTAGGAACATGGCTGGTGCTTAAGCGCAACCACCGCACTGAACCTATCACCTGGGATGCCCGCATCAACCCTAACCCTACCACTACTACCGACGCAGATAAAATGGCGGCCGACCCTTTTGCCGGTCAGTTTGAAAGCACAGATACTTATACCCAGCAAGAGGCAGACAGCACCGGCAGCACTACTTCTAACCCGCCGCCGCATCCGCACGATGATTTTGTAGATGCCACCTCAGTATTTGCCGGGGTAAAGCGCAGAATTTTATCTAAAAATTTTAAAGGCGGCGATATTGTCAACATCTTCGGCGGCACCGAGATAGATTTCAGTCAGGCCGATATCAATGGAAAAGTGATGCTTGATATTACCCAGCTAATGGGCGGCATTAAGTTGATTGTCCCTCCACACTGGCAGGTGATCTCGGCCATGTCGGCCGTGCTGAGCGGCGTGGATGACAAACGCAAAGCCTTTGGTGCTGTACAACAATCGCCCGATAAGATACTGGAATTGCATGGCGTATCTATTTTGGGTGGTGTAGATATCCGCGCATATTAAGAAACAACCTATACTTCATATAAAACCTAAACCTTATCACATTTTGCATTAAAACTCCCCTTTTAGGGGGCGGGAGGCCAAATGTCAACATCAAACAACCTGTTCATCAAACTTAACATTACCATTATCAGCGGAAGCCTGATGTGGGCTGCTTTACAAGCCTACATTATACACAGCTTCGGCTTTTGGTGGTATACGGCATTAATTGATAGCCTGATTTTTACTATTCCTTTAGGCATAGCCTGCTGGCTGATCAACAATAGCCTTAGCTATTATCAACCCGGCAAAGGCAGTTACTTTAATTTACTGATTGGCTGCCTGGTGCTGGCCGGCATCAGCACTGCAGTAAGCTGGGGTATGCTCACCTACATACTGCCCAACGATATTTACAGCAGCTTTTTAATGCAATCGCTTATTCTTCGCTTTTGCATCGGGTTTATGGCCATCGGTTGGATAGCCATGATCAGCGTGGTATGGTATACGCAATTGGATCAGAAAGAGAACGAGCAACGCAAAACTGAAGCTGAAAAGCTGGCACGTGATGCCGAGCTATACAACCTGCGCCAGCAATTACAGCCACACTTTTTATTTAACAGTCTAAACTCCATCAACGCCCTCATCGGCTTTAAACCCGACCAAGCCCGCACCATGATTCACCAGCTATCTGAGTTTTTGCGCGGCACCCTTAAGCGCGACGACCAGCAGCAAACTACTCTGCAGGAGGAATTGCAGCACCTCAATTTATATTTAGCTATTGAGAAGGTACGCTTTGGGCACCGCCTGCAAACCGAAATCAGCTGTGATGATAAATGCCGTGAGGCTGTAATGCCCTCACTGCTATTGCAGCCGGTGGTAGAAAATGCCATCAAATTTGGCCTTTATGATACTACGGGCGAAGTAACCGTAAGTATTCGGGCTGAGCTAGATAAACCCAATCTCACCCTTACCATACAAAATCCTTTTGATTTACAAACTGCCCGGCCGCGCGAAGGTACCGGCTTTGGCCTGCGTGGCTTGAAGCGCCGCCTGTATTTACTGTTTGGCCGTAATGATTTGGTAGAAACTTATGCAAATGATGGTATATTTACCACCATTATCACTGTACCACAACCATGAAACGCGCCCTCATTATTGACGACGAACCCTTAGCCCGTATGGTAGTAATGGAGTACTTGCAACAGTACCCGCAAATAGAACTATTGCAGGAATGCGGGGATGGTTTTGAAGGCGTAAAAGCCATACAGCAGTACCAACCCGACCTGATTTTTCTGGATGTACAGATGCCCAAAATTAACGGCTTTGAAATGCTGGAGTTGATTGAGCAGCCCCCTGCAGTTATTTTCACCACGGCGTTTGATGAGTATGCCATCAAAGCCTTTGAAGCCCATGCGGTGGATTATTTGCTGAAACCCTTTTCGCGTGAGCGCTTCAATAAAGCCATAGATAAATACTTAGCGCAAGTTCCAGCAGCTGCACCACAGCAACAGCAACAAACCGAGCAGTTGTTGAATGCCGTAACCCAAACAGCCGCCGCCCAGGAGCGGGTAGTGGTTAAAACCGGTACTAAAGTAAAAATCATCCCTGTACATGATATTTTATACCTGGCCGCCGATGATGATTATGTAAGCATTCATACGGCAGAAGGCTCGTTTTTGAAAAACAAAACGATGGGTTATTTTGAACAGGCGCTTAATCCCAGTCAATTTGTGCGGGTACACCGCTCCTACATTCTCAAAATATCAGAAATTACGCGGATCGACCCTTACGAAAAGGATGCACATTTGGCCATCCTCAAATCGGGCGATAAAATACCGGTTAGTAAAACGGGGTATGTGAAGCTGAAGCAAGTATTGGGGATATAGAAATTTGCTTTTCCTAACTCTCATGGCGAGGAACGAAGCAATCTCTCCACATAAAGCCTTAACGCGCGCAGAGAGATTGCTTCGTTCCTCGCCATGACGCGTTAAAAATATTAGAAAAAATAAAACTTACTTATTTCGCTCTGTAGTATATCTTACCAACTGCTCCAAACCCGTACGGGCTTCGCCGGAAGGAAAAGTGTTGAGAATTTCGAAAGCTTCTTCCTGATATTTTTTCATCTGGCTTTCCGCATATTCTAATCCTCCAGCGGTTTTAACAAAGCTGATGATTTCCGCGATTTTAGCAGCATCATCGTTATGATTTTTTACCAGGTTGATCATGCGTTTGCGTTCGGCAGGTTTGCTGTTGTTCAGCGCATAAATAAGCGGCAACGTTACTTTCTTTTCTTTGATATCGATACCCAATGGTTTACCTACGTCATCGGTACCAAAATCAAACATATCATCCTTAATCTGAAAAGCGATACCAATTTTCTCACCAAACAAACGCATTTTTTCAACCGTAGCGTCATCCGCCCCGGCCGAAGAAGCGCCACTGGCACAACACGAGGCAATTAAGGAAGCCGTTTTTTGGCGAATGACCTCATAGTATACCGGCTCACCAATATCCATGCGGCGTACTTTTTCAATTTGCAGCAGTTCCCCTTCGCTCATTTGCTTTACCGCCTCATTCACAATGCGCAGCAACTGAAAATCATTATTGGCTAAGGATAAATCCATCCCTTTAGCCAGCAGAAAATCACCTACCAATACAGCGATTTTATTTTTCCATAAAGCATTAATAGAAAAGAACCCACGGCGTTGGTAAGAGTTATCAACTACATCATCGTGCACTAAAGTAGCGGTATGCAATAATTCAACTAAGGCAGCTCCCCGGTGGGTAGCCTCGGTGATGCCGCCGCAAAGGCTGGCCGCAAAAAAAACAAACATAGGCCGTATCTGCTTGCCCTTACGCTTTACTATGTAATGGGTAATTCTGTCGAGCAGGGGCACCGAACTTTGCATGGAGGCTTTAAACCTTTCCTCAAAAACATCAATCTCGGCAGCTATGGGTTTTTTAATCTCGTTGAGGCTCAGCATTTTAATCTAAACAGCCCGATATAGGGGTACCTTGGGTAATTTGTGGCAAACATACTCAAAATTATTTACCTGTGTGCAAACATCTGTTTTTCAGGCGATGTTCACATTAAACCATTTAACAATACTTCAATCTATTACTTAAAACTAAAAAACTATGAAAAGCAAATTTTTTGGAGGTGTATTGATTGCTGCTTTAGCATTCACCTCAGTAGCCGAAGCGCAAACCAGAACACCATTACTTAACGCCCGCGAACGTAACCATGTGGCCCGTATACATGAGGGTGTGAACACTGGCACACTTACCCGTAAAGAAACCCGCCGGATAGTGAAACGGGAAAAACATTTGAGAAAAGACATCCGCAAAGCGAAATCTGATGGCTATGTATCGCCAAAAGAGAATGCTAAACTGCTGCGCAAACAAGCTCGTATTAACCGTGCCATTGTACGCAAAAAAACAAATAGCCGCAATCGTTATTAATAATATTAATTATTATTTAAAACATTGCACTATGAAATTAGCAATCATGGGAGGTATATTTATGGCTGCTTTGGCCTTTACCTCTGCCACACAGGCGCAAACCAAGCCCGGGCATACCGAGCAGCAAAAGAAAATTAATCAGGGCCGCAGCTCGGGCAAACTCACCGGCAGTGAAGCGCACAACCTGAGTAAGGAAGACAAAATGCTTGACCGTGAACGCAAGCACGCATTGAAAGATGGCAAGGTAACCCCAAGCGAACGTAAGCGCCTCAACATACAAGAGAAACGTGTGAGTAAAAAGATTGCTAAAAAGAAAAACAATGATAAAAAAGATTAGCCGCCCATGGCTTAGTTTATAATTTGTTGTGTTAAAGTTTGTAAAAGCGGGGCCTTTAATTAAGGCTTCGCTTTTTTGTTGGCAGCCATAAAGATTGTATTATCTTTGTGCCCTGCTTTATTTTAAAGCAGACTACGGAGAGGTGTCTGAGTGGTCGAAAGAGCACGCCTGGAAAGTGTGTATACGTCAAAAGCGTATCGAGGGTTCGAATCCCTCCCTCTCCGCTGATTTTTATACCAAAATAAATTAAAAGCCCGTATTTCGCATAGAAACGGGCTTTTTTTATTTTCCGTTGAGATGTTTTATACGTCGATTCGTAAGTTTTTGGTGCGTAATTCGGTGAGTCATTTCAATTTTTACCTTGACTCACCAGAAAGAGCTTAATTACCTGACTGACAGCCAGTTCAAAAAATGAACATCTTGTTTAAAAGTGACCGTAGATCTAAATTTGTTTAACCATTTAGTGAGTCATTATGAAGACAATTTTCAGCGTACTTTTCTACTTGAAAAGTCCAAGAAACTATGTATCCGGCACCAAGCCTGTATACATGCGTATTACCGTCGATGGCAAGCGTTCCGAGCTGAGCACAGGTCGTGAATGCGAACCGTCACAATGGGTGAGTTCCGCGGGGCGAATGAAGGGCACCAAAGAGAACATCAAAGCCTTTAATAACTACCTGGATACACTCCGGTCCCAAGTGGATGATGCCCACAGCGCGATGATCAAAGGCGGTGAATGGATCACCGCAGAAGCATTAAAGAACCGTTTCCTCGGTAAGGACGAGCAACCTAAAATGCTGATCGAGATATTTCAGGAGCATAACGATCGCTATGAAAAAATGATCGGGAATAGCGGCTCTAAAGGAACATTGAGCAGGTACCGGATCTCATTGGCGCATACCCAGCGCTTTCTCCAGTGGCGATATCAATTAAAGGACATTCCGGTTCGGAAAATTGACCATCAGTTTGTGATAGATTACGATTACTGGCTCAGGTCGGAAAGGAACTGCGGCAACAACTCCGCTGTAAAGTACATCCGGAACTTTAAAAAGATCGTATTGATATGCCTCGACAATGGTTATATCGACCGTAATCCATTTATGAAGTATAAGGGGAAAACGAAACGCGTACACCGTGTCTGCCTTAAGCAGTCCGATATTGACCGGCTGATGTTCAAAGCGTTCGCATCAAGCCGCCTCGAACAGGTAAGAGACATATTTTTGTTCAGTTGTTTCACCGGCCTGGCCTATGCCGATGTTAAAAAACTGCATCGCGATCACCTGACCAATCGCTATGATGGTGAGATATGGATCGTTACGAATCGTCAAAAAACAGATATACCGACTAGGGTACCCTTACTGCCACAGGCCATTGAACTGATGCGTAAGTATGATTATCACCCGAAATGTTCTAATACTGGTTTAGTTTTCCCTGTCCCGTCTAATCAGAAAGTAAATGATTATCTCAAAGAGATCGCAGAAATGTGTGGGATCAAGACAGCACTGACATTCCATATCGCCAGGCACACTTTCGCGACGACAGTGACCCTTGCTAATGATGTGCCCATTGAAAGCGTCTCAGTAATGCTTGGTCACTCCAGTATTAAGACGACCCAGGAATATGCCAAGGTGCTCAATATCAAATTGAGTAAGGACATGAAGGCCCTTAAATCTAAAATACCCACGTTACACCGATAGCTACTTCACAATACCACCATTGGGGGTCCTGTTCGATTGCGAACGCAGTGCGTTCGCAATCATTTAGACGCGTTGGGTTAGCCATAGTTTTCACTGAATTAGAAACTTTAATGTCTTATCCATCAACTTCACACTACCTAGATTATCATTGTAATTTAATGTTTGATAAATTAAACATATACACGCAATTTTGTTTATTATATAAAACGTTATGAAAACTGAAGTGATTCTGTTGCCTAAAGCGCAACGTGTTTTAACGGAGTTTGGCGGGAACCTCAAATTAGCCCGTTTACGGCGCAAACTGAGCATGGACCAGGTCAGTGAACGTGCCGGAATCAGTCGGTCAACTTTATGGCAGGTAGAGAAAGGTAGGCCCTCTGTTACCATGGGTGCTTACTTTCAGGTTTTATTGGTCTTGGGTTTGGAAAAGGATTTTCTAAAGTTGGGTTCAGATGACGATTTAGGCAGAAAATTACAGGATGCCGGATTGATCACCAAAGCACGCGCACCAAAGAAATAACATTATGGAGATTTACGTATATGCTGATTGGGATGGCTTAAATGCAAGGCTACAGATTGGTGTGCTGCATGCCGAAGTCGTACGCGGTAAAGAGGTGTTTTCTTTTGAATACAATGCAGCCTGGCTGCAGCACCCGCAGGCGCAGGTACTTGATCCCGATTTACAGCTGTTTGCCGGTCCCCAGTACCTGAATGATGGTAAACCGAACTTCGGAATGTTCCTGGATTCCTCGCCTGACCGTTGGGGCCGTGTGCTGATGAAAAGACGTGAAGCCATCTTGGCCCGTCGAGAAGAACGCAAGGCAAAGCAACTTTTCGAACAGGATTTCTTACTGGGCGTATTCGACGGAACCCGTATGGGCGGCGTACGCTTCAAAACCAACCCTGATGGCATCTTTATGAACGACGAACAAGCCCTGGCTGCACCACCTTGGGTAACCCTGCGCGATCTGGAGTCCGCCAGCCGGCAAGTTGAGCGGGATAGCGCCAAAGATGATTCGGAAGAACTAAGGTGGTTGAATATGCTAATGGCACCGGGCGCATCGCTTGGCGGCGCGCGTCCGAAAGCCAGCGTGACCGATCTGGGTGGCGACCTTTGGATCGCCAAATTTCCCAGCGTCAGCGACGAGTATGATATGGCAGGCTGGGAAATGGTGGTGCTGGAATTGGCACGAACAGCCGGACTAAAGGTACCGATTGCCCAAGTCCAAAAGTTTTCGGGAAATCACTATACCTTTTTGAGCAAGCGTTTCGACCGGCAGCAGCAAATGCGGATCCATTTCGCCTCAGCGATGACATTGTTGGGGCAACAGGATGGTGCAGACCATAACACCGGCGTCAGTTACCTGGACCTTGTCTCCGTTATACAGAAACAAGGAAGAAATGTCGACCATAACCTGAAAGAGTTATGGAGCCGGATCGTTTTCAATATACTGATCAAAAATACGGATGATCACCTACGAAACCATGGCTTCCTACTTCGAGCTGGCGGCTGGGACCTGTCACCGGCATACGATATGAACCCTAACCCTTATGGGACAGGTCTTACATTGAACATTTCTGAAGACGATAATTCATTAGACACGGAACTGGCGCTTGAAGTAGCCGCTTTTTTCCGACTAAATTCAGCGGATGCAACAAAACGCCTCGAGGAAATTGAAGCGGCGGTCAATACTTGGCGAGATGTTGCGGCAAACCTCGGTCTTTCACGCCGGGAACAGGAATTGATGGCAGACGCATTCGAATCATAATCCATTATTATAATCAATTAGGCCCGAGTCATTCCAAATTCAACTCGTTGAATGTGATGATCAAGAAATTGGGTCTGAATTGTACTGTTAAACTATGTGCAATTTCTTTAGTGTTTCTCAAACGTAATGACAGATTCCACTGGTTTCAAGTGGTGAAATTTGATTACGGAGGCAGCATCATAGCCCACCTTTTAAGCTTTTGCTCAAGATTAACCTCGTCTTTAAAGCCAAATCCGATATTATAGGGCAGGTCAAAAAATTTGTTCATATCAGGGCTGAATATCAATAGCCCTTTACGAACTATTCAGATTAATTGATCCTCCGACTCGGATAACATCGGACGATTGAGCACGCTGGGGAAATAATTTTGCTTGAAAAATTATCATTATGGCGGCAATAGAAATTGTAACGAAAGACGACCTGCAACAATTCAGGCAACAGCTATTAGAAGATATTAAAAACATGATCTCCATGCCAAGCATGCAGGTGAAGCAATGGCTGAAAAGTGATGAGGTAAGGAAAATGCTGCGAATCTCTGCCAGCACCTTACAGACTTTGAGAATCAATGGTATACTGAAATATAGCCGGGTCGGCAGGATTATGTACTACAAGCGGGAAGACATTCTGAAGCTTTTGGACGGAGGCATAAAATGAACGCTTTAAAACAATTGAACAGCTTTTTGGAAACCGCCATCAGAGACGAGCGCCTGCTGCCCAGCCATATCAGCCTGTACACGGCCGCCGTTTCCTTGTGGAGCAAAAGCAATGGTGAACCTGTATTCAAGATTGTCAGAAAAGATCTGATGCGGTTGTCCCATATCAGCTCTATTGCGACCTATCATAAATGCATCAAGCAGTTAGACGATTACGGCTACTTAAAATACAGCCCCTCCTATAACTGCTACCTTGGTTGCCTGATCCAAATCTATCCCTGCCCTTTGTGAATCTGACCAGATGAGTGCCTTTAGTACGTCGTCGCTGCAGGTACCGGCAGACTAAAATACGGCTTGCCGGTGACTCTTCAATATCTGTCATCATCCGGCAGGTCAGCACTGCGCTTCACTTGCCAAGCAGATAAAATGTGGCCAAATCTGTAGATGACAGCTCAGAGAAACCAACCTGATGCAACAAAGTAATCAGTTGCCCGCGATGGTAAGTAGAATGATTGACGACATGGGCGAAACTTTGGTAGTAAGGCATCTGGCCGGTACTTCCATTCGGGTAAACAAAGTTGACCGGCCGGTCAAGCTCATTTTCAGGATAGTTGCTGATGAAATTAACCAGATCTTCGCCGGCCTTTCGCCATATGGCAATTAATTCATCCTTATCACCCGAAAATACGGCGGACAGGTAAACCGGTGTAGCCGTACCTGTCCAAAAGTCTACCCAGATCTTTTCTGCACTGGCGATGTGAATAGCCGTCTGTCTCACACTGCTGAAGCTGCTGGGATTCAAGCGTTGCCACGCCTCATGATCAATAGCGGACAGCCAGTTCATGGCTTTTTGGTCTGCCCAGCGGTTGTAAGCCGCCAAGACAGCAAAATAATCTTTCTTCATCAGGTTGCTACTTTGAAAGACTGGCCAATAGTTCAGGCAAGGTAGTAATGCCCCAGTGCTCCATGTACTTACCGTCTTTCAACCTGACCATATCAATCACTTCTATTTGGACCTTATTCTTTGTTGCAGGGATACCTAACAAGGTGCCGGTATGCCGGCCGCTGATGGTCTTGCGCGTAGTCACCCAATCCGCCTCGGCAACTTGCTGGTGAATGGTTACTTCGATGCCGGTGAGGGCGGGCCTTAATATCTCGTTGAAGAAATAGCGCATCCCCTGCGGGCCATTGTCCATCCCCGCGGGTGCAGAGCGGTTCACGAACTCTGCATGCATGAGCGCTTCAAAGCTCTGTTCGTCCCATGAGGCGATCACCTCCTGATTAAAGCGGCTTACCGCTTTTTTATTACTTTCCAGTGTTTCCATTTGGTATATTTTGATGGAACAAAGGTAACCTGATATCATCAGGCCGGATTAAGGGTAAGCGTTCAGATACTATGGCGTAACGTTCAATCTTAATTGTTGGTATTCACTTGGCGTACATCCGAACAGGTTTCGGAAAGCTTCAGTAAAACTGGAGTGATTTTGATAGCCAACCTGCAGGGATACACTTGCCGGGGTTTCGCCGGGTGACCGCAGCAGGTCTGCAGCCATTTTCAGCTTCTGATCAAGAAGCCATTGCTGCGGAGTGGTATGGTATAATTCGCCGAATCGCCTTTTAAACGTTGATATGCTCATATTACACAAAAAAGCCAGCTCTCCTACGGTAATGGACTGCCCCACGTGACTTTCTACCACTTTTTTCAGCTGCAATTCATTCTTATCAAGTGTGATCTGCTGTATGGCGCTGAAACGTTCGGGGTCGGCACGTAGCAGATATAAAAGCAACTCTTCTATTTTAAGCAGGCATAGCTCCGGACTTAATGCATCGCCTGCACCGACCAATGCCTGCACAGTGGCAATAAACTGGTTGATGAACAGATCCTGTTTGAAAATGAGAAACGATCTTCCATCGCTATTTCTGTTAGAACCTGCCGGTAACAAATGATGATATTTGATCAGGAAGCTGTTCAGCACTTCATTAGTGAAATACACCAAAACGCTACTGAAGCAGTCTCCTCCGGTGAGTAATTCGGAAGTAAGTACATTGCCGGCAGACAATACTACCAATTCCCCGCCAGTAACCACTGCAGTTGAACCAGGATATACAATGGTCTTGGTGCCACTGACAAGCAGGTTGATCATATTCTGAGTAAGTATGATCTTATTTTTGACGGAATCCTGTCCGGAAGTATAACACCGTATCCATACGGCTTCAGTACTAATCGCCGTACCATCTAACAGGTCATCCGGCAAATGGAAAGTTTTCATTGGCTGCTCCCCTTTCTATCGTTCATTATATGTCCGTATTTCCTCCTGTCGTGCACAAACAAACACCTCAGCGGCAGGGTCAACCTTCGCTCATCCACGCTAATTCACATCCTTCATTCCGCATGAATGACAAAGACCTACGGATAACCAAACCACTGTGTTCCAAAACCCTGCTGAAAGTTCAACCATTTTACCAACTGATCTGATTACTGATTATCCGTAAGCAAAATAATAAAATAAAAATAATGTAATCCGACTCGGACCGTATCGGAGCTTTGACCATACCAGATCCTAGACCTTTGTTGTACAAATGTTCAATTATTCACTTGTTCAAATCGGCATTTGAACAGCATTGCAAACGCAAATGACTAAGATCATCACATTGGCACATCAAAAAGGTGGCGTAGGTAAAAGTACCTTAGCGTTAAACCTTGCTTTGTCTTTCAAAGACCAATTAAAAGTTGCCCTCGTGGATGCGGATCTGCAGGGCAGTATTTATCATATCAGGGAAGACTTTCCTGATATGGACATTTTATCGCCCGAACAGCTTCCGGCACTGCGGAACTTACCTTATGATCTGATTATTGTTGACACTCCGCCTTACCTTTCCAATCGTTTGGGTGACCTGTTTGACCAATCAGATTTTATACTGATACCAACAAAGGCAGGCTTCTTCGACGTGATGGCAATCCGGGCGACCCTGGCGCTTGTCAAGTTCGCACAGGCCAAGAACTATGGCCTGAGAGCCGGGATCGTCCTGAATATGTTAAAGCCACGTTCCGGTTTGACCCAAGAGGTTTACGACCTGTTGGCTACCCTGGGCACGCCGTTGCTGGCCACCCGGATCTACGACCGGGTGAGTTATACACGCTCCTCAATTTCAGGTGGGATCTTGCAGGGTAACGATATGAAAGCCGTCGCGGAGATCACCGGGCTCGCTGAGGAAATCGTTGAACAGATCAGCGCTTGATTATGCTGTTGCATATGACTGCAAAACGTCAATGGAACAGATCAGGAAATGAACAAAGGCACATTTCGGGTATTGAACAAATGTTCATTTGCAGCAAGGTTCATATGTTCATTTCTACAATTGCAGCATTGTTCAACCCTGGCTTCACCATTTAAATCATAACGCTGATGACAGATTACAAGGGAAAGCTCGGTTCCCTGGCCGATAAGCTTAAAAAGGAAATACCGCCGACGCCGATTCAGGCCGTACACCCGGTAAAGGCACCTGAGCAGGAACCGGAAAAGGAATTGCGTTTCAACAACTGGATACCCAGGTCTTTGAAAAAACAACTAAAAGCATATGCCGCGGAAGCGGATATCACTTTAAAGGAACTGAATATCCAGGCACTTAAAGAATACTTAAAAAACCGGGACTTTTAAAAAATCAAAAACTTCGAAGACAATGCAAGGTGCAGTTTACTGCTGTCTTTGTGCAGAAAGCAAGATGTACGTTTGTACCACAAACGGATCTTGCCCGCAGCCTCCAAAGTCGGGCGGGTCTGGACCTCAACCTCCGGAGTCGGTTTAGGAGGACATATGAGCCAGCAAGAAAACAGGTCAAAATGGATGAAGATCCGATTAAAGCCCAGTGAGGAGGAAACCTTGACCCAAAGGTACGAACGGACAACTTTTCAGAATTTAAGTGAGTACGGAAGGGCGTTGCTCCTGGGCAAACCCGTCACCGTTCAGACGCGGGATAAGGCCATGGATGACATATTAGAAGAACTGATCCTGTTGCGCAAGGAACTGAACGCCATTGGTCACAACCTGAACCAGGCCGTAAGAAATATCAATGCGGCTCACGGACAGGCAGACCACCGGATGTGGATGAGCTTACTTTCACTCATCACTGCCCAACTTGAACCCTCAATTTCAGAAATCAGATTAAGGGTAGCCAACTACGCTGATTTATGGTCGCAAAAATTAGAAGCGGGAAAAGCCTGAAGGGCGCCCTATCCTACAATGAGGTCAAGGTGGCCACCGGACGTGCTGAGTTGCTGGCTGCGATCGGCTACAGCATGGATCCGGAGGAGCTAAGTTTTCGTGATAAGCTATTTCGTCTTACTGATCTTGCCGGCAGGAACCAGCGGGTAAGGACCAATACCGTCCACATCTCCCTGAACTTTGACATCAGTGAGCACCTGACCAAAGGCACACTGTCTGCAATTGCCGAAAGGTACATGACAGGTATTGGTTTTGGAACACAACCCTACCTGGTCTATCAGCACTTCGACGCAGGACATCCGCATGTTCATATCCTAACGACGAACATTGATCGCGACGGACACCGGATCTCTCTGCATAATCTGGGCAAAACCAGATCGGAGGATGCCCGTAAAGCCATTGAATTTGAGTTTGGTCTGCGGAAGGCGGAGTCGAAGTGCCAGGCGGAGGCCCCCCGGATCGAACCTGTTCTTTACGGAGAGGGCGCCTCGAAGTTAGCGGTTGAGCAAGTGGTACGGGTGGTGGCCGATACTTACCGCTTTACCAGTTTACCGGAATTCAATGCGGTCTTGCAACACTACAATATTATGGCGGACAGGGGGAACACAACCTCCGTGATGTACAAAAACAACGGGTTGCGGTACTGGATCCTGGATAATAGCGGTCAAAAGATCGGCACACCGCTCAAAGCAAGCGAACTGCGAGGCAAGCCGACACTGAAGCTTTTAGGGCAAAGATTTTTACTGAATGATGCGCTCCGGCGCGCAGTTAAAGAGCAGATCAGGTCGAAAGTGGATGCTGCAATCCGGGAGAATGCGACTTTGAAAGGATTTCAACGATCACTCCAAAAAGCGGATATACGGACGATCATCCGCCGGACAGACACTGGCGTGATCTACGGCCTGACCTTCGTTGATCATCACCTGAAGGTCGTGTTCAACGGTAGCGACCTTGGAAAATCTTATGCTGCGGCAGCGATTGCATCAAGGTTCGCAGGAGACCGGCACGCACCGGACCTTCAATTGAGGAGCAGTGCTGATAGGAAGGAAACGCTCATCATTGGAGACGGCAATGATTCAAGTGAGCTGTTAACAGCTCTTTTTGGCAAAACATCGGACGAGCCGGGTATTCCCGCCGCTCATCGGACAAAGAAGAAAAAGAAAAAAAGGTTGAACCTCTGATTAAAATTTATGCAAACCGGAGAAAACGAACAAGCCCTCCGTAAGGTCATTGACTTTACCCGGCTCCTCAGTGTCTGTGTACTCATCATCCATGTATACCTCTGTTGTTACAAAGCCTTTGCCGGATGGCAGCTGACCTGGCCGGTCATTAATACCATCTTAGCACACCTGGCGCGCCTGCCTGTGTTCCAGTCTCTACTCTTGGCCAAGCTTACGGCGCTGGTCTTGCTGATCGTTTCCCTGATCGGCAGCCGGGGAAAGAAAGATACAGCGATCCGAAAAAGAGTGGTCATGCTGTACGGAGCGGCGGGCTTATTACTCTATTCATTATCAAGCTTATGGTTGACATCCGGCCTGCCTGAAGCGCTCAGCAGCTCATTGTACTTAGGCGCCTCTGCCATCGGCTACCTGATCATCATGCTGGCCGGCGCTAAATGGTTCAGGATGCTAAAGGTCGATCTGAATCACGATATTTTCAACCGGGCTAACGAAACGTTCCCGCAGGAAGAGCGAAAACTGCACAACCCGTATGCCATCAACCTTCCCGCCGAATATACACTGAAAGGCGAAACCCGAAAAAGCTGGATTAATATTGTCAATCCTTTCCGCGGGACTTTGGTTCTGGGCAGTCCAGGCGCGGGTAAATCCTACTTTGTCATCCGCCATATCATTACCCAACATATCCGAAAAGGTTTTGCGATGTTATTGTATGACTTTAAGTATGACGATCTAAGCCGGATTGCCTATAACACACTTCGGCGGTACGGCAGCAGCTATGCGGTACCCGCCCGCTTCTACACCATCAATTTTGAGGACCTTTCCCGGACGCACCGCTGCAATCCGCTTGATCCGGCCGGCATGCAGGACATCACGGATGCCATGGAATCATCACTGACCTTTATGCTGGGCCTGAACAGGGACTGGATCAAAAAACAAAGCGACTTCTTCGTGCAATCGCCGATCAATTTCGTAACTGCCCTGATCTGGTTCCTGCGCAAATATCAGGACGGAAAATATTGTACGTTACCCCATGTAATTGAACTGGCTCAGGCCGACTACAAGGATCTGTTTGCACTGCTGCAGACCGAGCCCGAAGTAGAGGTCCTGATCAACCCCTTTGTATCCGCCTGGCGGAATGAGGCCACTGACCAGCTCGAAGGTCAGATTGCCAGTGCCAAGATCAGTATGGCCCGGCTGGCCTCGCCCTCCTTGTATTATGTGATGTCCGGGAACGATTTCACATTAGACCTCAATAACCCGGAAGCACCCAAAGTAATCTGCGTGGGCAATCACCCGCTCAAGCAGCAGGTGTATGGGGCTGTACTCAGCTTATATATCTCCCGGGCGATCAAACTGGCCAATCAAAAAAATAAACTCAAATGCAACCTCATCTTCGATGAGTTCCCCACCATTTATTTTAGCAACATCGATAGCCTGATCGCCACTGCACGTTCCAACAAAGTCGCCACGACATTAGCCGTGCAGGATTACAGCCAATTGAAAAAGGATTACGGGCGGGACCAGGCTGAAGTAATCATGAATATTGTTGGTAATGTCATCTCCGGGCAGGTGATGGGTGATACCGCCAAACAATTAAGTGAGCGCTTCGGCAAGATCAATCAGGAAAAGCAGAGTTTGACCATCAACAGCCAGGACACTTCGGTCAGCCGGTCGAGCCAACTGGACTATGCGATACCAGCCTCCAGGATCGCCTCCTTATCCTCCGGTGAATTCGTGGGTATGGTCGCTGACAATCCCGATGAAGCGATTCAGCTTAAAATGTTTCACAACCACATCATCAATGATCATGCGCAAATCAAAGCAGAGGAAACTGCTTATGAAGACCTGCCTGTTTTACGTGAGGTGACCAGCGATATGATCCTGTCCAATTATCATAATATCAAAGCAGATATCGCTAAAATCATCCAACAAGAAGTGAACAGGTCATAAAAATTTTCCGATAAGGGGAACAAATGGTGCTAGATGAAAACCCATCAAATGAAAGGTTCAGGCTATGTTTTGTTGATGCTGAACGCGCCATCCATCACCAATATCGAAAATCAAGCTCAAACCTCCCCTATTCACCAGTGTTTAAGCTTTATAATTAAGCGGTTATTTGATCACATGTTGATCAAATAACCGCTACAGACATCACTTACCAACGGCTTCAGCGCATCGGAACATTGGGCACGGGCTTGCTGATCTTTCCGTTTGTGTACACGGCATGGAGCAAACTCCTGAGATTTGATAGGCTTGAAGCACAGAGGCGTGTACAAGCCATACCCGCCTGGTCAGTTGACCCGCTTGCTTGGGCAATTCCCTTGTCCGAATTGCCGGTGGCCTTGCTGTTGCTGACACGCCAGTGGCGTTACGCCGGGATATGGGGCGCAGTTATCGGATGCCCCCATATCCCGGCTACTCGGGACTGGTGGGGTTAGGCGCCTCTCATCAGGGTCCCTATTCATGCGCAGGTGTTTTGCAGGATATGGGTAGGCATACGTACCTGCTCTTCAATATTTTTTCCTGCTGTTAAGCGTCATCTGCATATCGACCATTAACAGGGAAAGCAATGTCTTTGGCAAAGGGTGAGCTGAACAACCGCCGCGAACAGGAACCAGGTGAGTGAGCGCGGCCAGGAGATGCTAAAAAGCCGTCAACAGAGTAGGCCATTAACATTTTATAACCTTAGGTTTTCGGGTGTTTTTGATAGAACAAAGCACTACATTTCATGAAAAAGAACATCTCAGGCTAATGGCGGGTGCCATTGCAGTCGCCACCAGTGCATTCGTAAATGCGAAGCCTGCGTCACACCGCAAAGCCATGGCCTGCTACTGTAGGTACCTGGTCAATGCAAGCGGGCAGTTCGTATCAGGTTTGGAACAATTTTACGGAACCGCACGTGATATCAGCTCTGCTGAGAACAACCTGCCTTGTGAGGCTGGTAAAGATGCCGACTGTATCCGCTTTTTGTTTAGCAAACCATCAGCAAATTTGATGCTGATGTAGTAAGTCATAAATGAAGGTACCCACGACACATGCATAGGTAAAATGCGTTCAGATAACCAGATTGCTAATCTTGTAAACAGCAGCAAGAATAACGGTATCAGGAATAAAGGACGCGAATTCATGGATATTGAAGTCATGTTGCAATTTATATCAAACCATCGTCCTTAGCTATTTACAACAACTGCTTTATTCTTTTCATAAAACCGTCTTTAGTTGACATCGATGTCAGGAGTGTAAATGCCTATTCGCTTCCCCCTGCTATGTAATGTGAATGGGCAGATGTAACAATAGTTTCTTGAGTACATCTAACGGCTAAACACGACACATGAAACAGCCAGGGAAAGGAGTAAGTCTTCTTGTTCTTACATTGCTCATACCGTACCTCAGCTTCGCTCAAATACGACCCGATTCCATTCGCCGGTTTATAAAAGCGCAGATGCTTACCCGCAAAATACCAGGATTACAGGTTGCCATTGTCAGGGGTAACAGCATATGGCTTAATGAGTCCTTCGGCACAGCTAATATAGAACATCAGACACCAGTGACACCGGCCACGCTATTTTCTATCAACTCTGCGACTAAAGCTTTCACCGGTGTTGCCATTATGCAGCTGGTCGAAGATGGAAAATTAGACCTGACGCAGCCGATCAGCAATTATCTGGATAGCCTGCCCCTGTCCTGGCAAAACATTAAGGTTAAAAGCCTGCTCAATCATACCTCGGGTATACCTGATTTTGTGAATGTAAAAAATGGAGGGTACATTCAGGGACTGCCTTATGTACAAGCTTTTAAAGCTGCACGCGAGCTACCTATGGAGTTTGCAGAGGGAGAACAAACTTCTTATAATCAAACCAATTATGTGTTGTTAGGCCAAGTCATCGAGAAGTTGAGCGGTAAGCGTTTTGAAGTATTTGTAAAAGAACGTCAGTTTATACCGGCAGGCATGACGCTGGCAGGCTTTGGCGATTCCCGCGATGTCATCCTGAACAAAGCACCTACCTACACTATATCCAGGGTAACAGAAAGAAACTTTGTAAAAGGACACACCTGGGAACGCACCTGGGAAGAATTCCCGGAGCTCAGGTCAACCGCAGGTATCAATTGCACAGCAACCGAATTAGCACAGTGGATCATCGCCCTTCAATCTGGAAAATTATTGAAATCGACCAATACCATAAGGGAGATGTGGGCGCCTGAAAAGTTAACAAATGGCAGTTACGGGGGATGGGCATTAGGATGGGTAGCCAGAAGGAATATATCACCACGGGCCGTAGCAGGAATAGGTGGCAGCAGGTCATGGTTTTATGTATATCCTGACCAGAATCTAGCCGTTATCGTCCTTACCAATATGAAGTCCATAGGCCCGGAAAACTTAGCTTCAGAAATAGCCGGCTTTTTTTATCCTGAACTTAAAGCCGCCAATGGCGGTAACCTTTCGGATGCACTAATACCGTTATACGACTTATGGAAATCAAAATCCTATAAAGACCTGAACGCAGCATATAACCACATAAGCTTAAAGCGCCCGGGCTATAAGATTCCTGAACGCGATTTGGTTAATTGGGCATATCAAACGCTATTAATAGACAAAAAGCCAGCTGAGGCCTTGCCGGTATTTAAACTGCTGTTACAGCTTTACCCCAATAGTACAGATGGTAAAGAAGGGCTGCAAGCGGCTACAAATGCTCAATAAATTGCATATTAAAACCATTGTACTTCAACACGTTGAGCAGTCGAAAGTCAAACAACGTGTGCCGCTGCACTGATTTTTTCATGCCCACGCTTTAACGGGGGCAACAAAGGATTCAAGCTTATCCATGGCATTTAGTTGCACTATTTCGGTGCATTCTCTACTGTTGGTATATACTTTCGAGTCCTTTGATGAATGCAATCAGGCCCACATCCATATGATCCAAATTCGGATAGGTAAACATCGTGGTTTTCAATCTGCTACCCGTTTGGGAATGAAGTTGAGCTGACAAGCGCCTGACGGGGGATATGGTCCAGGTTGAGTCTTCCAACCCGCCTACACTTAAATACAGGCTTAGGGAATCGGTAGAGGCTCCTAGCGATATGTTTTTCGGCAGCTGAAACAAGTAATTGTTGTGATACCATAATGAAGGGCTTGCTGAAATGAAATTTGAAAAGTCAGCTCTGTTGGTATTAAGCTGTTCCAGCAGCGCATACGCAGAAAAATAGCCGCCAAATGAATGTCCCATTAAGGTACGATGCCCCTGTTGCGTGCGGTACTTGGCGTCAATCTCCGGCAATAATTCGCAGGTGATAAAGTGATAGAAGCGCTGACCACCTCCAACTGCCTGCATCTCATCGGAGGTAATGGCTTGGGGATACAAATAATCTCTTACTCTCGAGGCATTCATTGCTTCGAATGAACGGTAGCCTACGCCTACCAGGATTAGCGGTGGTAGCAACCTCCCTTTTTCATATTGGTGCAGTACGGGGCCAAGCATCGGAAAAAAAAAGTTAGCATCGGTCACTACTACTACCGGGTAGCGCTGCAATGGCTTTTTGGAGTAGGCCAAAGGCACCTGTACCGAGATATAAAAGCTATCTTTCACATGTTTTGAAAACATATGCCGGGAATTGAATGCAGGTGCATCTTCAATATCCGCATGCCGGGATGGTTTGCAACCCACGATCAACATGAGCGGAGCAAACAGGTAGATAACGATGCTATCGCGAATTATTTTCATACAAATTTATTTGGATTGATGGATTAATAAGATGAACTCCAGTTACTAAGCTATTGACATTCATCCCGAATGGCATTAATTTAACGAATTTTAACACCTGTTGAGGTAACGCGAGTCCCTGCGCTCCTGAGCATAAACGCTTTTCGAACGTTCGTTTACTAAAGCATAGTCGATTTGGCTTCCAGCCCGTACGCTTTGTACTCTATCGCTAATTTTCGCCGCTTTTAATCTCACGCCCTCGTATTTGTGTCCAATCGAAAACTTTTATGCCATCTCAGGAATATCAATGCACCAAGTCTATAGCTTTCGATTGGATGAGTCCGATCTTCAGTACCTGAAGGTGTCAACCCAATAGTGATTGGCAACGCTGCCTTGTTTTTGGGCATGGAGTATAATCTTAATTAATCAAAGGCAAGGCAAATTTCACGCGATTCTTCTGAGCGTGATGACTTTACCAACACATTAATCACAAACACTTAGCGTCCATAGGGACAAAGGCGGGTGCTGGTAAGCTGCAGGTGGATCAGCTAATCCTTTATGCATTTATCGCTTAGACCATGGTGCAAAATGTACGGCATATCTGGGAGGACACAGAACGAGTGGCTTAGTACTGCACTAGCAATCTTGTATATGCTTTCGTTGTTCCAAAAAATGGCATTCGGCCGATAGCAGGAAGGCTACCATACCCACGCTCGCTTCATTCGTAAGACCGGAGGTGATGCGATAGACACGGCGGATGCTTCGGTTGGGTTTATCTGTCACCTATGCTATCCCTATTTGATGTTACTGCCGGGTACGACTTTTTTTAGAGTGACGTTCATTCTCCGGCCGCCAGCAGGCTACTGTTCATCACTGCACCTTCGCATGTTCGTGAGCAATCGGTGCAGGTTACGTTTCCCAGTGCAAGCAGCAGCTATGTGATTTCCGCCAATGTTCGATATGGTCATCATCACTCCCAATTCGTTCTTTTGAATGATGAATTTAACAGGAGGGCAGCAATTTCCGCCGCCCTCCTGTTAAAGTAAATTTTTACGGTTCAATCAGGAGGAGTTCCCGTGCCTGCCGGGCAGCAGCTACCATGTTGACCAGTGCTGCTTTCGTCTCCGGCCATTTGCGTGTTTTCAGCCCGCAGTCCGGGTTGACCCACAACTTAGACGCGGGCAATAACGCGGCAGCCTTCTCCAGTAAGGCGACCATTTCTTCCACGCCAGGCACCCGCGGCGAGTGAATATCATAGACACCGGGCCCGATTCCGTTCGGATATTCAAAATGGGCAAACGCTTGCAACAACTCCATTTGGGAACGGGAAGTTTCGATGGTAATCACATCCGCATCCATCGCGGCGATGTGCTCCATGATGTCGTTGAACTCACTATAGCACATATGCGTATGAATCTGCGTTTCGTCCTGAACACCACTGGCGGAAATACGAAAAGCTTTCACCGCCCAGTCCAGATAGTGCGGACGTTTATGCTGGCGCAATGGCAACCCTTCCCGGATGGCGGGTTCATCAATCTGTATGATCCTGATGCCGGCTTGCTCTAAAGCCACCACCTCATCGCGTACCGCTAAAGCAATCTGGTTAGCCGTCACTTCTCGCGGCTGGTCATCCCGTACAAATGACCATTGCAGCATCGTGACCGGACCGGTAAGCATCCCCTTCATCGGCTGATGCGTGTGTGCAGCTGCAAAACGGCTCCACCGTACCGTCATGTCCTGCTGGCGGCTCACATCTCCGTAAATCACTGGCGGCTTCACACAGCGGCTGCCGTAACTCTGTACCCAGCCGTTTTTAGTAAATAAGAAGCCGTTGAGCTGCTCACCAAAGTATTCCACCATATCATTACGTTCGAACTCGCCATGCACCAGTACATCCAATCCGATCTCTTCCTGCCAGCGAATCGCTTCGATGGTCGCCTGCTCCAAGGCGCGATCATATTGCTGGGTGGTCAATTCCCCTTTTTTGTACCGGGCTCTCAGCTGGCGAATATCAGCCGTTTGCGGGAAGGAACCGATGGTAGTTGTCGGAAATGCGGGAAGTTGAAGCCGCGCTTGTTGTACCTGCTGGCGCGCCGGGAAAGCACTTAAGCGACTGGCCTGAGTTGCATCAATTCCGGCTACCCTGGCTTTGACTTCAGCACGGTGCACCTGTTCGGAAATGCTGCGGCTTTCGATCGCCTGCTGATTCGCTTGCAGCAGGGTGGTATTCCCTTCGGCTAGCTCAGCCAATTCAGATATTTCGGATAGCTTTTGCCGGGCGAATGCCATCCAGCTTTTCAGCTGGTCGTCGAGTTCAGTTTCCAGTTCCAGGTCAAACGGTGTATGCAGCAGTGAACAGGAAGGTGCAATCATAATACGGTCAGTTCCTCTGCGGTCCACCGCCTGTTGAATGAGGGGTAATGACCGGGCATAATCGTTTTTCCATATGTTGCGGCCATCCACCACCCCCAGTGAAAGTTGCAAGTGCTCAGGCATCAGTTTCAGCACTTCATCTAATTGTTCCGGTGCCCGCACTAAATCCAGATGCAGTGCTGTCACCGGCAAACTCACCGCGAGTGCGGTATGATCCAGCAAACCTTCAAAGTAAGTGGCCAGCATCAGTTTTACGCCACTCACCCGGTTGGCGATAGCGCGGTAAGCATAAGTAAAGGCGTCTTTCTCTGCTTTGGATAAGTCAAGTGAGAGGAACGGTTCGTCCAGTTGAATCCATTCTGCGCCCAAGGATCTGAGTTTATTGATAATCGCGACATACACGGGAACCAATTTCACAATCAAGTCAATCCGGTGAAAGCCGGCTTCTTTTTCTTTACCCAGCAGCAAATAGCTCACCGGACCAATCAACACGGGCTTTGCTTTGTTGCCGACCTGTTGTCTGGCGGCATGATACTCAGCGAATATCTTTTCAGAAAAGAGACGAAACTCCTGATCAGCCGTAAACTCCGGAACGATGTAGTGATAGTTCGTGTCGAACCATTTGGTCATCTCCATCGCGGTGATATCCAAGCCATCTTGCTGATAGCCGCGCGCCATGGCGAAGTACAGGTCGATTTCCTGATTGGAGGGCACCTGACTAAGCACAGGTGAGTACCGTTTGGGGATAGCGCCCAGAAGCAGGCTCATGTCCAGTACCTGGTCATAATAACTGAAATCATTGCAGGGAATCAGGTCAATCCCCGCATCCAGCTGGATTTGCCAATTTTCTTCTTTGAGCTGGCGGGTGACCTGATTGAGTTCCTTCAGCTCTAAGGTTCCTGACCAATACTGCTCGCTGGCCTTTTTCAGTTGTCGGTGGCTGCCCATTCTGGGATAGCCGAGGTTGTTTTTTAGCATACGCATAAAACTTGTGGGTTAAACATTAATGAAAGATTAATGCTCCTTACGTTTTTGGTATGCCTTCGGGAAATGGGTGTAGAAATAAACAATAGAAGTCCATTACTGCCGGGCGCAACTCAGCCCTGCTGCTATAGCTATCCTGTTTGTCCATTGACTACTGCTTCAATCGCGAAAGCATCGGTCTTAAAACAGCAGAGGCAAGTCTCCTGGCTTGTAACATGATGAACCGTCCTTCTCATTTGCCTGGCAAACAATGGATTTTCTTTACGTGGTCATCACTGGAAATGTTACTTACAGTTGCGCGACAGCCCGTGATTTGCACACGGTTCCTTATTAATTCCCCTCGACGGGGAAACCTTTGCTGCTGGAAGATTTCTTCTGGTAAAGAACGTCAGTGGCAAAGGTAAGTGATTTCCAGGACTAAACTCCCAGCATTCCTGGCTCTTTATTGCGCTGTTGTTTCAGAAACTGGACTGGCCGTCCTATGGCCATTGGGCTCATGTACAGAATTTCACCAACATCCTCTTGCAGATAGCATTTAAGAAGCAGGCCTTGACACCTCGGGAAAGTGACAAGTGAATAGCCGCGGTTATGAGGTAAAACGCGATATCCCTGACAGCCTAAAATTTGCAGGCAGATCGTGGCGGACTGCAGTGATGCCCGAGTTTTTATGCGTCCATCAGTACAGCGATGAATAGCAATAGTTTTCATTAATTGAAACATACGTTTGAATCAAGGGTTCTATCCACACACATCCCTCAAATCAAAATCTGCAAATTTTATGAAAAAAGAAACGGGTACGGAACCCAAGTTCACGACCAAAACCTCCCCCAAGGCGGAACCGGCTTTACAGGAACTGTTCCTGGACGGCATCATGGATATCTATTGGGCAGAAAACCACCTGGCCCAAAACCTGCCGAAGATGATTGAGGCGGCCACATCTGCAAAACTCAAGAAAGCCATTAGTGATCACCTGGCAGAAACCCAGGGACAAATCAGCCGGCTGGAACAAGTGTTTGAATTATTGGGCGAAAAAGTGCTCGCCAAGAAATGTGATGCCATGGAAGGGCTGGTCAAAGAAGGCCAAGGCATCGTGGAAAGTACCGAATCGGGTACCGCCACCCGTGACGTGGGCATCATTCTCGCTTCTCAAAAGATCGAACATTATGAGATAGCCACTTATGGTGGGTTAACACAATTGGCTAAAACATTGGGACACGACGATGTGGCGGAACTGCTTTATCAAAACCTGACAGAGGAAAAGGCAGCCGATCAATTACTGACGGAGGTAGCCGAAGGTGATATCAATTACAAAGCTTCCGAAGAAGCCTAACCCCAAAGATTCATTTCAACATGACAACTAAAAAAGTTACGGAAAAAGGTGTGGATGCGACCGGCGATACCAAAAATTTAGATAAAGGCGCGCAGCCGGCCAATCTCAAAACAGAGAACCTGGCGCCCCATACGGCAGACGCGACAGGCGAATTCATGACCACCAACACCGGTCTGAAGATAAACGATGATCAAAACTCACTGAAGGCAGGTGATCGTGGCCCTACTCTGCTGGAAGATTTTATTCTGCGTGAAAAAATTACGCACTTTGATCATGAACGGATTCCTGAACGCGTGGTCCACGCACGCGGCTCGGGCGCGCATGGCGTGTTTAAAGTATATGAATCTTTGGCTCCCATCACTAAAGCGCTGTTCCTGAACGATACAGCAACAGAAACACCGGTTTTTGTTCGCTTCTCTACCGTAGCCGGCTCCAAAGGTTCCACTGACCTGGCCCGTGATGTGCGTGGCTTCGCGGTCCGGTTTTATACCCAGGAAGGCAACTTCGATCTGGTCGGCAACAATATGCCGGTCTTCTTCATTCAGGATGCGATCAAGTTCCCCGACCTGATTCATGCGGTGAAGCCGGAACCGGATAACGAGATCCCGCAGGCTGCTTCGGCGCATGATACGTTTTGGGATTTTATTTCCCTGACACCGGAATCGGCCCATATGATCATGTGGGTGATGAGCGACCGCGCTTTACCTCGCAGTTACCGCATGATGGAAGGGTTCGGCGTGCACACCTTCCGCCTGGTGAACGCGGAAGGCGTAGCCTGCTTTGTGAAGTTTCACTGGAAACCTCTATTAGGCGTACACGCTGTCGCCTGGGACGAGGCGCAGAACATATCGGGCAAAGACCCGGACTTTCACCGCAGGGATCTGTGGGATGCCATTGACAGCGGTAACTTCCCGGAATGGGAATTAGGCGTGCAGATTGTACCGGAAGAAGATGAGTTCAAATACGAGTTTGACCTGCTGGATTCCACGAAAATTATTCCTGAAGAGTTAGTGCCGGTACAACGCGTTGGAAAAATGACATTGAACCGCAACCCTGACAACTTCTTTGCCGAAACCGAACAGGTTGCCTATCACCTGGGCCATATCGTACCAGGCATCGACTTTTCGAATGATCCGCTGTTACAGGGCCGTTTATTTTCCTATACCGACACGCAGCTCACCCGGCTGGGTGGCCCTAATTTCCAGGAGATCCCGATCAATCGTCCCGTGGTACCGATCCATAATAACCAACGTGACGGCCACATGCGCCAAACGATCAATAAAGGCAAAACCAGCTATAGTCCGAATGCCATAGGCAACAACGATCCGCGACAGGCCAAAGCAGCCGATGGTGGTTTTGTGACCTACCCGGAACGGATATCGGCCAGTAAGGTGAGAGCCCGGAGCAAAAGCTTTTTTGATCATTTCAGCCAGGCGCGGCTATTCCTGAACAGCCAATCTGACCCAGAGAAAAATCACCTGACCGATGCACTATGTTTCGAGTTGGGCAAAGTGAAAGTGGTGGCCATTCGCGAACGAATGCTGGTCTTTCTGGCCCAGATCGACAAAGGTTTGGCGGCCGAAGTGGCTTATGCATTGGGTTTACATATACCTGAAACGCTGGATAACGAACTGAACCAAAACATTCCGGCAGACGCCAATCCGGCTGACTATGCCTCTATACAGGTGGAGGGCGCTTTGATCAAATCCGAAGCTTTAAGTATGGCGAATACCATTAAAGACAGCATACAAACCCGTAAAGTAGCCATACTGGCGGCTGATGGTGTGGACGGAAAATCTTTGAGCGAAGTGAAAGCAGCCATCGAAGCAGCAGGCGGCGTAACAGAAATTATTGCGCCCCGTTTAGGTTACCTGACATCAGCTAACGACGATAAGATACACGTAGACGAAAGCCTGCTGGGCGCAGCATCTGTGTTGTTTGATGCAGTGTATATACCGGGTGGCCTGAACAGTGTAGCCACCTTGGAAGCAGATGCCGATGCGGTACACTTCCTGAACGAAGCGTTTAAACACTGCAAAGCCATAGCCGCCGATGAGCAGGCGCTGCAAGTGTTGGAAGCCACCTACTTCAGCAAGAAGATGGAAAGCGATGAGGGCGTGATCGTGAGCGGCGACGCAGCTCAATTAGCAACTTCATTTATTGAGGCCATCAAACTGCACCGTTTTTGGGAAAGGGAAAAGCCTAGGAAAATTCCGGCTTAATATCAATAAGTATTTTCTTAAAGAAGCCTTGCCGCAATTGCGGCAAGGCTTCTTTGTTATAAAGGTTCTTGTTGTAAAAGCTGGATCGCTTCGTCATTGTTCTGCTGAACAGCTAAATCCAATACGGTCAGGCCTCTGCTATCTTGGATATAGCGGTCAGCTCCCGCTTCCAGCAGCAGTTTAACCAACTCGTTGCGGCCAAACATCGCCGCAAACATCAATGCTGTACCGCCATTGCCATGTTGCAGGTTCAGGTTAGCGCCTTGTTCTATGAGCAATTGGGCAATATCCGCATACCCTTTAAAAGCAGCGCCCATCAGCGCGGTGTTCCCGCCCAAATCAGCTGCATTAACGTTGGCCCCATGTGCCAGCAGCAACTTTGCGGCCGCAACCTGATGGTTGTAACAGGCGATGATCAAGGGGGTGTACCCTTTTTCATCACTGACGTTCAAATCGGCGCCTTGCCTAATCAGCTCCTGTAAAACCGGAAGTTCGCCTTTTCGCGCGGCGGGTATCACTAAGTCGTTGATGGGGATCATGCGTGATTAAATTTTCCTAATAAAGGGCTCGGATGCTTTTTTGTTTGCTTCATCGGGTATGACTTTCGGCCCTTGGCCAACGCCGTACCGTCATTTTAGTAAGCCGAAAGTTTACCTTAACATATTACTAACAGACCTTATGCCTCTCGTGTTACCCGAGACTTGACATTGTGGATCCACCTTCAATTTTACTGACGGTTCCGGAACTTACCATTGGTCCCGGCTGGGCATTTGCGCCACCGGTACCCAGCGCCAGCAGTGTAATTATTGCAACTATAAATTTGTTTAATTACATGACAAATCCTCAAGGTGAACCGTGTCTTTAATTTTTGAGGACAATGTAAGCATAAGGTTTCATGGTAATGGTAGCACCTACGGTGGTTTTGGCGCCGGTGAAAGCATCTTTCCAGGTTCCAGCCAGGGCGGTCGGCACAGCGAAAGTGAGTGACTTGTTTCTTAAATTAGAGATCACCACTACTTTTTTACCGCCATCCTCTTTGGTGAAAGCGCAAATATCATTTGTCGTATATGAAGTTAATTTTCCGCGACGGATAGCGGTGCTGGCATTACGGAAGGCTATTATTCTTTTATATTCTGCCGTTACCTCAGGGTTAAGGCTCCAGTCCACTTTGGCAGAAGTGAAGGGGAACACCAGGCGGTAAGGCAAGCCGACCTCCTGTCCGTTGTAAATGAGCGGTACGCCCTTCATATAGGCCACCACTACAAAGGCCGCCATGGAACCGTTTTTGCCGCCAAAAATTTCCACTGCCGATCCGTTAGAGCCATTTACATCATGGTTGGTCAGGTAACGTACAATTTGCTGCCCCCCTGCAGCACCCACATAGTTCAAGGTGTTTAGAGTATCGATCACTTTAACCGATCTGCCTTTTTTGAATACCGACTCCAACCCTTCAAAGAATTTGAAACCAAAATTATAATCGAAGCCTGCCTGGTAATTGCCCGGCCGTTGCCCTTCAGCCAGCATGAGCAGTTTGTGGGTGCGTATATTTTTAAGCGTATCAATCGCTTGTTTCCAGAAGTCAACCGGTGGGCCATCGGCGTAATCACACCTGAAACCGTCGATATTAGCGGCGTACACCCAGTATTTCATCGCGCCGATCATGGCCCGCCGCATTGCTGAATTATCGAAGTTGAGCTGGGCCACATCACGCCATCCCATGGGGCTCACAATATTGCCTTCGGCATTATGCTTGTACCAGTCCGGATGTTCGGTAATCCAGGCGTTATCCCAAGAGGTATGATTCCCTACCCAATCCAGCAACACAGCCATTTTGCGTTCGTGGGCACCGTCGACCAAGGCTCGTAAATCCTCCAACGTTCCAAATTCTGTGTTAATTGCCAGATAGTCTTTTACGCAGTAAGGGGAATTGGCAGTTTTTAATACGCCCACCGGGTGAACGGGCAGCAGGTAGACGACGTTTACCCCTAAAGCTTTAATGGAATCCAAGCGCGCAATAACGCCTTTGAAATTGCCATCCTTACTAAAGGCGCGCATATTTACCTGGTAGATGCTGACATCCCGCCTGTCGGGCATATGGGTGTAAGGCTTTCCATATTGAACGGGATTTAAAATTTGCCCTATGGCAACAAATGGCACAAGGAACGCCATCATCAGCGCCCATACCAACCGTGTTATATCGTTTTTCATGTGTTTATGTATTTGATTAAAATGTCAAGATTTGCAGTGTGCAATTACCTCCAACAACGTTGTAGCTACTTCCCTGAAATAAAGCGGATATATTTTGCAAACTCGGTTTGAAAATCGCCGTCCTTAAAGCTGGTCAAGGGCTTTCCGCCTAAATAACAATGGTCGAATACGACATTCTCTACCCAATTATCAGGCACCCCGGCAATCACGAAAGGCTTGTTGGGATTTTGCCAGCGGATGTTTTTCAGGTAAACGCCTTTAATATTCCCAGGGCCGGCGGTGCCATACCTCCGGCCTTCGGTAACGATCAGCTCCAGGTTTTTATACTCCATTTTATCTTCTACCCTGATGTCTTCGAAACGGATATCCTGCACCAGTGCGGGGCCATCACACACGATGCTAAACCCGGCATGGCCGCCGGTTCTGCCTTGCCCGCCCGAAGCCAGTATATCACAGTTTTTTACCAGTACATGTTGCGCCAGACCGCCCTGCAGTTCAAAACCCATGGTTACCCCATCGGCATGTGACCAGCCCATCAGCACACAATTGGTTACCGTAATCGAATCGGTGTTGATGTTCTTTACCGTATCGTTGCCAAAGCGCTCCATGGATTTAATGGAGATACAATCATCCCGGGTACGGATGAAGCAATCATCGATGGTAAAATTCTTGCACGATACCGGGTCGATTCCGTCTATCCCCCAAACGGTCTGGTAGCTGAATACTTTTACATTACGGTAAGTCGTATTATGGCAATCAATCAGCGTATTGCTCCAGCTTTTGGTGTTGCGGATGAATACGCCATCTATGAAAATATCACTGCTGTTGGCAATACGTACATTGCCGTTCAAGATGCCGCGGCCCAAAACTTTAACGTTGCTGATATTACGGCCGCGCAGGTCGGCATTCACTACAGCACCGCCGGCTATATAAAGCGTTTGGTTGGTTTTGAGCTCTATCTTGCCTTCATTGTGCACGCCCGGACCGTAATAAGTTACACCGGCATCGCTTTTTTGTGGCACCTCTACTTCCAGCGGGTTGGCAAAAACCGCCAGATCAGGCAGGTGATTGACTTCGATATACAGCTTTTGTGGACCCGGCAAGGTGAAAGTGAGTGTGTTACCCTTTATCCGTGCGGCTATTTTGCGACTCGCCGGCCGTATCGCATAAGTGCTGATTTTCTCGGGTGCGGTAATCGTTATTACCTGAGCCCCGGCACAGGAGAAATTAGCGGCATGCAGATTTTCCCTGCCCCCGCTGCCCACCTGCTCTACCTCTACAGGCGTGTTGTTTATCTTGACGATATAAACTGTACTGGCTTGAAGGCCTGATGGAAGCGGATAAGTCACTAATGTATTTTTTTGAACCTTGGGTGTTGCTGCAGCCATGACATAAAGTGGCAAGGCCAGCAACAAAAAATGAACGAAGGTGCTGCGTATGGTTTTTAACATAGTGGTGATGTAGAGATGTATAAAATGGGTTTAATGAGCAATGGTGTAGAAAGTGTAGGTTAATGTCCAGCTTATCTCCTGCCCCGGTGGCAGACTGATGTTGATGTAGGGCTCAGGGCAAAAGGTTTTCAGTGATGACCAAAAGGCAATTTTTGCGATGGGCCGGTCGCCCGTCATTTCTACTCCTGCCCCCGTTTTTCGGTTTTCAACCCGGATGTGGTAAGCCGATCCTTCCCCATGGGTAAGATCTGGAAAGGAAATATATTTGTTTTTGAGCTCTTTGGTAAACTCGAGTTGATTACTGTCAATCCTGATGTAATCGGCGTCTCTGCTGATGTTCTCTTTTAAGTTAAAAGGAAAGATTACCACCGAGCCGGGCCCGGTGGTCGTGGAATCTATCACAAAAAAGTTATGGTTATAAACAGTGGTGTTGATCGGCTGCCGTCCGTTGTTTTTCAGGGTATGGGTAATCAGCATAACCGGCTTTCCGGGTTTCAGCTGCACACACTTCTGGTAAATATAAGCATACCTGCCCTGATTTAACGCCTGAACAAACTGCACCTGGTTAGCTTGGGTCGTTACCGTCCATTTGCCGGAATTGGCCATGGCATAAGGTTTCATAAAATCATAAGCCTGATCATCAGGTTTGACCAGGGCACCTATTCCTATTTTAATAAAGGCTTCGCTTGCTTTAGCGGTTTCAAAGCCTACCGGATCAAAAACCTCAGCAGGGCCCATGGCTGCATCATGTGCAGCAGGATTGTACGTATCCTGCCACTTGCCAAAGTAGTCATGCCCCTGGTATTGTAATTTATTGATCACTCCGGCCCAGTCAAACCTGGGCCCGCGGTTGTAGCCTGTATGCTTATCCGGCAGGTAAACGCGGACTTGTAGTAAACCGTTAGTGATTATCGCCTCGGGGGAGTTGGGTACTGTTTGTGCATAGGCTTTTACTGCCATGGTCATATACAGCACACCGCAAAACCAGTTCATTCTACACCTGTTCATTTGCACCTAACTGTTATAGCAATATGATCACTAAATACTAATGTTGATAAACTATTGTACCAAAACCATATGCTGAAAAGGTTGTAGGTACACCTGACTATTCAGTGTTACAGCTGTATTGGTAAAAGCGTTTTTCCAGCCGGATGCGGTGAGCGCAGATGGCATAATATAAGTAACGGCCCTGTTGCGCAGGTTGGCAATCACCAGCACTTTTTGCGCAGCAGTGGTTTTGGTAAATACGGCGACGTCATCACTGCTGTAAGCGGTTAAATCTCCGTTTCTTACTGCATCACTGCTTTTTCTGAAATTCAGGATGCGCTTGTATTCAGCCGTCATATCCGGGTTAGCGGTCCAGTCAATGGGATTACGATAGAAAATATTCAAATCACGAGTGGTCCCGACCTCCTGACCGTTATAGATCATGGGTACCCCCTTCATATAAGCAGTGACCAAAAAGGCGGATAAGGAACCCGTTCTTCCACCGTAAATATTTACCGGACTGCCGTCACTGCTGTACACATCATGGTTGGTGATGTACCGGAGCACCTGCGAGCCCGGACGAGAGCTGGCGTATTCGTTTACGTTCTCGTTTTGCAATAAAGTCACCGAACCGGCATTGGCAAACACTTTGCTCGAAAGTGTAGCATAATAAGACATGCCGTATACCATATTAAAGCCAGCTTTGATATGATCACTGCGGGTCCCCTCCGCCAGCATCATCAGCCGGTGGCTGGTGATGGTGCGCAACGCGTCAATGGCCTGTTTCCAGAAATCCATAGGTACGTTATCGGCAAAATCGCAGCGGTAGCCGTCAATATTGGCGGTGTACACCCAGTACCTCATGGCATCAATCATGGCGCTACGCATATCCTGATTACTGAAATTGAGCTGTGCTACATCCGAGTAGTTTGAGGGCGATGTAATATTACCATTGGCATCCTGCTGGTACCAGTTTTTATGTTCAGTAATCCAGGCATTATCCCATGACGTATGATTGGCGACCCAATCCAGCATCACGGCCATGCCTTTGGCATGGGCAGCATCAACCAGCGCCCGTAAATCATCCAGGTTACCAAACTCGGTGTTTACGTTTTTATAATCCTTCACTGAATATGGTGAGCCCAACCCACCGGCTGATTTGACTACACCAACCGGATAGATCGGCAACAGGTAAACCACATTGGCGCCCAAAGCCTTGATTGAATCCAGGCGTGCAGTCACCCCATTTAAGTTGGCATCCTTGCTAAAGGCGCGTACGTTTACCTGATAGATGATGGCATCCTGTGTGGCAGGCACACCAGCAAAAGGGGTATTGTATTGGGGGTAAGCAGGGTTGGCTGGTTGATCATTGCTTTTTTTGCAACAGCTAAAAATAGTGATGACCGAAAGCAGCAACGCTTTTATAAGGTAACTTTTCGTTTTAAATTTCATAGCGGTTTAAAATTCCAGGCCGTGTGTGCACGGCCTGATGATTAATTTTTCTTCAGCTTGTAAGTGTAATTGGTCGGGTCGTGCAAATCGAGCATGATGGTATAGTTGCCGCTGGTAGGCACGGTAATATTTTGTATGGCTGCATTGTAACCGTATACCGGACTGTCTGCATAAGCCAGCTTACCGTTAGCATCAACCCCAAAATCAATGACCCACGCATTATTCGCCCTGAATTTGAATGAACCCGTTGAAACCATGTTAGCAGTAACGGTCCAAACTTTATTACTGGCATCATAGGTTAACTGCGTATCGGTAGTCCAACCACCAGGTGTTGCATCTCCTAAAATAGACCATGTAGTTTTAGTATAAGTCCAGGTATTAGTGTTCAAGTTGGCTGATACTTCATAATAGCCGGGGCCGGGCACCTGTAAGCCTGCAGCCAAACCATCGGTGGATAATTTGCCACTGCCGCCATCGCCATAGTTAATGTGGTTCCAGTCGCGGGCGCTGGTAAATTTAAAATAGTTGGTACCACCAGCCGGGATGTTGATGTAGCCCTCATAAATTTTATCTGACCGCAACGCCGCTGCTACGGGCGCAGTTGCAGGGTCCCAGCCCTGATAATCGCCCGGAATATATAACACTGGATAAGTAGGTGCTAATTTATAAGGCGTAACGCTTACAGCTACGGCGTTTGAATAGGCATAGCGGTCCTGATAAGCCTGTATCCTGAACACCAGTTTACCTTGAGCACCGGCGGTGAGGCCAAGTGCGGTAGCCATGGTATTCAAATCTGAGCCTTTAAACGATTTACTCAGTACATCTTTACCAATCACGGTG
Organism: Mucilaginibacter koreensis; assembly: GCF_054783355.1. Taxonomy (NCBI): domain Bacteria; kingdom Pseudomonadati; phylum Bacteroidota; class Sphingobacteriia; order Sphingobacteriales; family Sphingobacteriaceae; genus Mucilaginibacter; species Mucilaginibacter koreensis. Next base: position 2,614,134 of record NZ_BAAGQS010000001.1, read on the forward strand.
CTGGTGGCACCCGCCCAGGCATTCGTACCTACGGTATCGGTTGCAACATCGGCTTGCAACGTATAAGTTACCGATGCTTTAACCGGGTAAACGACCGCCGGCCACGACAGGGTGAGCACCGACGATGTATCATTGGCCGCTGTCAGCGCTACGGTACTTGCCGAACTGGTGAGTGCCGAGCTGTAGCCTATCGGCTGCAGGGTAGTTAGCTGTGCATCTTTTTTACAGGACGCCAGGAGACTACAACCTAACAAGAAAACGCTGTATATATATCTTTTCATGGTGATTAAGGATTAATAGCCGGGATTCTGTTTTAAGTTCGGGTTCGCATTGATGGCACTGGTGGGGATCGGAAACAACCGTTGCGTTACCGGGATCGGGGCGGTGACGAACTCGCGCGGGTCTTCGTAGTGTCCGAAGCGAATCATATCCTGCCGGCGGTGTCCTTCAAAGACCAGCTCAAAGCCGCGCTCATCATAGAGGTTATCCAGCGTTACGGTGGTCAAATCCGGTAGTCCGGCCCGTTGCCTTACCCGGTTAATGAAGGGCAGCGCTGCGGCAGGATTTCCCAAACGCACATTACATTCCGCTTGCATCAATAACAAGTCAGCATAGCGGTAGATCGGAAAATCGTTAGATGCGCCACTGGCATCCACCGGTGCTGCCGGAAAGAATTTTACATCGCGGATACCTTCATCAGGCGCAGCGCCCGGAGAAATAATAGAGGAAACCGTGGGGTTATAAGTCGTAGCACCTTTGGCCTGCTGCCCGACCAAAAACTGCTGCCGCCTGATGTCACTTGCATTAAACTTATTATAAAACGGGGCCAGGATGATCGTACCATTCCAGCCATTATAACCAATCAGCGCATTCCCGTTCGCACTGTTTAAACTTCTGATCCCATAGATATTGCCGCTCACGACATTTTCTTTTAAATACAGGGCGAAGATGGTTTCGTCGTCGGGGCATACATCACCAAACAAATCAAAATAAGTGTTGCCAAGCGGGCTGGCTGTATTGGCGCTTGCAGGATGTAACGTAAAACCGCCGGAGGCGACTTTATTACAAGCCGCCAGTGCATCACCCCAGGCAGGGGTACCGGTGTATACACCGGCATTTAAATACACTTTGGCTAAGAACATATAGCCGGCCCATTTATTGAAACGGCCGTAGTAAGCGCCACCCCGGGTTTCCGAAAGTACATCCACGTTGGCTTTCAGCTCATCGACAATAAATTTGTAAATGGTGGCTCTTGGAGTTTGCGGTATCTTGGAAACGTCGGTATTGTTATCCGTGTAAAATGGCACATCACCAAAATCATCGATCAGCAGGTAATAAAACCAGGCTCTCAACACCTTCGCCTCAGCAATCTTAGAGGGTTCGGCATTGGCCGAAGTCAACTGTGCCACAGCCAGGTTGGCACTGTAAACCGATGAGTACAACCAGTTCCAGGTGTTGCTGATGATGCCTAAACTAGGCTGGGCGGTATGGGTATACAGCTGGGCAAAGTCCAGCTGCCAGTCGCCGGTGTTACGGTGCGGAATCACCTGGTCATCGGCCGAGAAGCTGTTTAAATCGTACCAGCAATTATCGCGGCCGGCATAGTTGCTGCCCCAGGTACCAGAAATCTTTCCGTATACGGTGGCCAGCGCGTTATCCGCACCGGCAGGCGTACTGTAAAATTGTGAAGCAGGATATTTATCGTATACTTTTTCATCGACCTTGGTACAACTGGTTGCGGCAAGGGTGGCGAAGAAAATGCAGGGTAATATTTTTTTCATGATATTCTTATTTAAAAATAACATTCAGTCCAACAGAGAATGTGCGGGTACGGGGGTAAGTACCGTAATCGCCGCCCGACAGGTTTGAGCCGACGAGTTCAGGGTCGAGGCCCTTATATTTGGTAATTAAGGCCAGATTCTGACCGGTTAATGATACGCGTAAGGCATTGATGAATCTCACATTCGGCAAATTGAACCGGTAACCAATCGAAAGATTTTGCCATCTTAAATAGGCGCCGTCCTCCAACCACAAATCAGAACTGTATTGGGTAGATTCGATACCCAGCGGAATAGCGCTTTGCAATACATTAGATTTACCCAAGTTTTGCAGTAAGCTAAATTGCTGGCGAACGCCATTATAAATCTTATTACCGCCCGAACCGCGCCATACCATAGATACATCAAAGTTTTTGTAAGCGAAACTTGGGGTAAAGGCATATGTATATTTAGGCAACGACTGGCCGGCCTCTATTCTGTCCGGGCTGGCATCCTGTAATTCAATAGTGCCGTTCCCATTTTGGTCAACTACCGTTTCGGCATTGTTGGCGTCTTTGCCCTGGTGTTGTAAAATGCGGTAAACCCCTACTGGTTTGCCGACTACCAGATAAGCATTTGAACCTAAACCGACGTAATTTGTAGGAATGTTATAGCCTTGAATGTTGCCCCCTAAGCTTAATACTTTATTTTTCAACAATGTTCCGTTACCGGCAAGGGTTAAGCGGGTATTGCTGCTTTTAAGTACATCGTAACTCAAGGTCAGCTCCAAACCCCGGTTTTGCAGGCTTCCTACATTGGCCAATATATAATTAATTAAAAATGGTCCCTGTACAGGTACAGTATAATTAAACAATAGGTTATCGGTATTGGCCGTAAACACATCTACCGTACCGGTCAGCCTGTCATTCAGAAATCCAAAATCAATACCGGCATTGGCCTGCTTCTTCGTTTCCCATTTCAAATCAGGGTTGGCGTTTTGACTGGCGGAATAGTTAGGAATCAAAGAACCGCCGAAATATACCGTCGGACTGGTCGGATTTAAGCCCACCAATGCAATGGAATTTTGAGGCCCTATACCCTGCTGGTTACCCGTCACCCCATAACCTACACGAAGTTTAAAGCTGCTGAAGATATGCTGGTTCTTCATGAAATCCTCCTGATCTACACGCCAGGCCAATGATGCCGAGGGGAAATTTGCCCATTTGTTATTCACCCCAAACACGGTTGAACCATCGCGACGGAAGCTGGCAGTAATTAAGTAGCGGTTATTGTACGAATAATTAACTCGTCCTAAGAAAGACACCAAACCACGGTCGTTTTTGTAGGATGACACATCGCCGGTCTGGGCATTGGCGAGGGTACCTAACTGCAACGCGTTATAAGTGGCAAAGTCATTGATAAACCCTCTGGCAGCGGCGTAGCTCCCGTTATAGGTTTGCTTTTGCCATTCATAGACTACCGTAGCGTCGAAGTGGTTGACACCCATATCTTTTTTATAGGTCAGGTTGATATCCATCAGCTTTTCGTCGACATGATTGTTATTGATGTGGGCCTGACCATTATAGCTCACCGCACTGGTAATGGTGGAAGCCGCCGGGGCATAGTAACCATTGTTGGAATCCACCTTGCGCCAGCTGCCGAACCATCCTGCAGTCAACCCTTTGGTCAGCTCCAAATCAGCCCGCAGGCTGCCGAAGAGGTTATTGATGTGATTATCGTTACTCACCGTTTGTGCAACCGCGTAAGGGTTGGTGTATTGAAACACGTTGGGGTCGACATAATAGGTTCCGTTGGTGTTGAACACCGGGTCGGTTGGCCGTGCGACATAAGCCTGGCTGATCAGGTTGGATGTATACGCTGCATTACCTACCCCTGTAGGGCTGTAAGTATAATCATTGGTCCCGCTGTTCAGGTTCAGCGTAAGCGTCAGGCGGTCATCCAAGGCCTTCTGTGTCGCGGTCAGCCGGCCGATATAATTACTGAACTTTGAATTGATCACGATACCTTGCTGGCTGATGGCCGTTACCGATGCCCGGTAATTGAAACTGTTGGTACCACCGCCGAAAGCCAGGGTATGGTTTTGCGTATAGCCATTGCGGGTCAGCAAGCCAAACCAATCGGTATTTGAACCGTGGTTGGCCGAAGCATCCACGCCCTGGGCAGCGGCCTGCTGGGTCCACTGGTCTGCACTTAATAACTTCAGTTTGTTGGCGATCACATCCAATGAAGAGTTTTCGGTGTACTCCACGCTGGTTTTGCCGGCTGCTGACTTCTTTGTGGTCACAATGATGACGCCAGGCGCACCGCGTGAACCGTAAATAGCCGTTGCCGAAGCATCTTTCAGAATGTCTACCGATGCAATTTCACTGGGGGGTACCTGGTTAAACAAGTCCATATTTCCCTGTACACCATCCACGACCACCAGCGGGTCGTTACCCCCCTGCAAGGAAGTGATCCCGCGGATACGCACGGTGGGCGTCGTACCCGGCTCGCTGCCGCTTTGCGTAATGTCCACACCGGCAGCCTTGCCTTCCAGTTGCTGCAAAGGATTGGTAATCGGGCCCGGATTTAAATCTTTGCTCCCAACGGTAGAGATGGATCCGGTTAAGTCCGATTTACGGGATGTCCCATAGCCAACGACGACCACATCGGTTAAATTGCGTGAACTGGGGCGGAGTTGGACCGTGGCTGCTTTCCCTTGAGTCAGCAAGGTTTCGGTCGCATCGTACCCAATAAAACTCACTGAAATGGTAATCGAAGGGAGGGTGATATTGGACAGCCGGAAGGTTCCGTTACCATCGCTTACCGTCGACTGACCGGTTTCCTTGACCCGGACAGTAGCGCCGGGTAAGGGCTGATTGGTTTCATCCAGCACTTTTCCGGTAAATACGGTTTGTGCAAAAGTGGTGAATGCACAGAGCATTAACAGCATAGCCAAGCCATACTTGAATAAGTAAATTTTGTTCATCTATTGCGGTTTTAATTGGTATGTAAAACGTGGCTGATCGGGAGATCACAGCCATGTCCAAAGTAAGCGGGGCGTAGCGGCAACCACAAGACTTACAAAAGGCAATATTAAAAAAACATGGTTCGATTAAAACGAATTCAATTGACAATCAATTACTTATAACTTATTTTACCATACAGGGATATAGATAATAATTTATGGAGGGCTAAGAAACGCGGGCAACAGACCTGCTATTTTCCCGCATATGGTGATAAAATAGTGCAGCTGTTCAGCCCCTGCAAACGGTTTTTACTTCAAACCACATCTGCAATTTCCTTCAATGCTTTAATCAGCATGATCCGGCCTTCAAACTCCTCATTTGGAACAAAAGAGCGGTTCTTCACTTTGGTTTTGTACGTATAGATGGTGTTGAGTGAGTAATTTAGAATTTTTGCCACGCTCTCGTTATCTGCAATTCCCAAACGAATTAAAGCAAATATCCGCAGTTCCGTATTCAGCAACTGGCCGGAGTGCAGGTGTATCTGCTGATCCGGGTGAAACAGCGCATTGAAATCTTCAACAAAATTGGGAAATAACGACAAAAACACTTCATCAAAGCTGTGGGACAGGTTCTCACGCTCAAAATTGGTGTTCAGTTTATGAAGCACGTGCAACACTTCATCATAGTTCTTTTCTTTTACGTGCTTTTCAATCGAGCGCTTCAGCCGGTCAATTCGCTCAATGTAGTCCGAGTGGACATTAAAGAAGTAGCCGATATACTCGTCTTTAATCATATTGGCCTCATCCAGCTTCGAGTTTATTTTAGATAAGGAACGGTTAGCCACATCTAAATGGGTATTGAGTTGTGTGAGCGCCAGGTTGGCAGCGTTCAAATCATTGTTCTTACTCAGAATCTGCTGGTCGGCTATACGGAGCTTTTTTAACTGCCTGGAAGTGATGAAGGCAAAGCCAATCACCACCAGAATCAACAAGGTGATCGTAGACGCATACACGATTAACGTCCGTTTTTGCCTCTCAATGCCATTGATCTTGTCACTTTCGATGACCGGCATAATCGTACTGATGGCCGCCTCGCGGTGCCTGGCCCCATAATAGTTCGCATCGGCAATGGCGTTATGTATACAGTTGAAAGCGGTTTTCGTATCCCCCTGCTCATAATAGTAATTGGCCAGATTGGTCAACGCGACCGATTCCTTGGTGGAATGTGCATTATCTACCAGGGCCGCTCTGATGAGCGCGGCCAAACCCTGCTCTTTTTGTTTCAGTTGAAAGCAGGTATAACTTAAGCAGCTCAGGTTGACAGCGCTATCTTGGTACGACTGCGGAATCTGCAAGAGTTGATGGTAGGCAGTCAAGGCCCGCTTGAACTCTTGTTTGCGTATGGACTTTAACCCGATGGCAGACAACGACTCGTAAGACCCTGCTGCCGAGAAGCGGATGATGGAATCACAATACTGCTGCCCCAGGGCATAGTATTTATTGAAGTAATCGTTGATGCGGTAAAAGTCGGCCATGTCAAAGTAACTCCTGGCTTTCAGGAACAGAAACTCATAGCGCTGCCGGGGTGTAAGGTATCTGGCGTTAACGGTATTCAGCGTATCCTGCCCTTCGCGGAATAAGCCTGCCGATACCAATACAAAGCCCATCTGGATGCGGGCCTCATTTATCTTATTGAGGTCTTTTAATTGATGCGCACAAAGGTTCAGCCTTTTGCAGTACACATAAGCAGAATCATGCACAAAAGATTTATAGGCATTAAATAGTTGCTGATAGGCATGATACCGGTCTGTTAACGAAGCGTAATTTTGAGCGAGTGTAGCTTGCAGGCGCATAATTTCATCGTGTTTTCTTTGATCATATGTCGGCTTATTTTCCAGTTCGCGATTGAGTACCTGTTGCAGGCTATCTGTCTGAACAGCCGCGTCAGCTCCAGTAGCAATGACCAGCTGGTACAAACTGCAAAGCATAAAAACGATGACTTGAATTGTTAATTTACTTCCACTAAACATACGCACGAAAAAAAATGACGCGAGGCTTTTACAGTCGGAAAAGTAAAATTACAATAATAGTCATATAAATTACCTGTTAATGATGAATAAAGGCTGCCAAGTGTGATGACATACTGTTACAGATCATATACTAATTAAAATGGATTCGGGTGCGTTTTAGCAGTAGCCGGAAACTTGAAAAGACAAGCAAAAATTTGAATGAACAAACCTTCTATGAATTGACCTACATCTGAAAATCACGGCAATGTGACCCCAAATTTATAGAGGTTGAATACAACAAACAATGGATTCAAAACAAAAGTCTGCAAATTTTAAGTTGACAGACTTTTGATACGTTTTGAGGATAATTTTAGTAGACCGTAGGGGGAATACACCTGCATTCATAACCTACTTGCTTTTAATATATTACGATGGAGTCATATTCGTACTCACCGAATCACTCAACAACTTTATAATGCGATTTGATTGCAAATTTCAACAATTGAAAATAGTGGTTTATGCAATTACATCAATTTAATGATAACATATGTACCAATCAATACCTCATTACGAATAGCGACAGAATAAGCATTTAATTTGATGAAGTTCCAATTTGCATGCTTTCCAGTGCTGCAAGTTCAACCCTATAAACTACTGATTAAGGCTGCTATAGCTACCTCTTGAAATCATTGAAAAATCAGCATATCAATATCTCTTTCTTGCTTGACAAGCCGCAAACCCAAGTTAGAAAGTACCTACCGTAAATCGCCTTTCTTTTCCGGCAGATGGATAAAGGCAATATCGTACCGGTTCGTATTGCCGGTATCATCCACTACCGGCATTTTTATTAACCCGAAACCCTCCAGATATTCTGCCATCTTAGCTAACCTTACTCCATCCCCCGTGAACGTGCCGCTTCCGCCAGCCATCTCTTCCTCAGCAGCAGTCGATAGCTTAAGCGCTTTCACTTTAGCTGGATCGCTCACGGTGAGCACATAGACCGGCCTTACTCGTTTTTCAACAGACACCGGCTGGTTAAATCGCGCTTTTAGTTCCCTGCGCAAAGCCGGTAGTAGGTCATCTTCCTTGCCTTTGGGTATAATGAGGTCAATGCAATACATTTGACCATTCTCAGCTGCGGCTTCCTGGTTAGTGAGGTCGATGGTCCGGCCATAAGGCAAGTCGCCGTACGTAGGCGATCCGGGTAGATGGACTCCAGCGGCAGGCCAGATGAACCATTTGTATATTTTATTTCTTATTTTCACTTCAGGGTGGGGCTGACTGGTGATAAGGATTTCAAACGCCCGCTTTAAAAAATGCTGGAAGAAGAACATTTCGTGGTGGCGACCCTTTCTCAAGATGAATTTAGTGCGATAGCTGCTGACGAATTGATTGCGGAGAAACTGCGGCTTAATACCGGAGCCCCAATCCTATTCAAAAAACGTTATGTATTTGACCTTGGTGAACCGCCCATTGAATATAATTTAGGTTATTACAAAGCCAGCAGGTTTGTTTACACAATTCAAAGTACTCGTTAGTTGGTAACATGTACTTAAATATTACTCATTTGAAAGCTGATATTGCAGTTTTCAAATGAGTAATATTATTATAACGCATCAAACGCCCGGCAACCGGTATTGAGCCCGATAGTCATTGGGTGAGCAATGATAGATTTTTTTAAACTCCCTGAAAAAGTAAGTCTTGTTGTTAAAACCTGTGCGGTAGAATATTTCTGATACCGTCAGGCCGGTGGTTTCCAGATAATAAGCTGCTTTTTGCAACCTCACCTGCCGAATCAATTCTGTAGGAGTCATACCGGCCAGTGATTTGGTTTTGCGGTATAACTGCATTTTGCTGATATTTAACTTATTTTCTAAAAAGGCGCTATCTAAATCTTCGTCTATATACTGTTCGATGATGGTTGCCGCTTTCTCAATAAATAATTTATCATCGTCCTTAACATCAGGCACTGTGATAATGTCGGTTATGGGGCTACCGCTTCTCATATATTTATGCAAGCGATCACGATATTCTAACAGTTTGTGAACCCTTACCAACAAGTGTTCAGTTTGAAAAGGCTTGGCAATGTATGCATCTGCTCCTGAGCCGTAGCCTTCAGTTTTTTGTTCAATTGTATGACGCGCTGTAAGCAGCACTATAGGTATATCACAGCTAGCGGGTGTTTCCTTGATCATCCGGCACAGCTTCAATCCATCCATATCAGGCATCATAATATCGCTGATGATCAAATCGGGGGTATTACGAGCAATCACTTCCAAAGCTTCAACCCCACTTGCGGCCTCAAATACAATATACTGCTCCCCAAGTATATCTTTTAATAGATATCTAATCAGCTGTTCATCCTCAACAATAAGCACTATTTTTTTATGCTCTTGCTCAAAGCTTTTCAGCATTGCCTTTTTATTACTCTCGGCTATAACTGGCTGCATCCATTTTTCATTGGGTACGAGCAAAGAATTGAAAATTAATGAAGAATGCTCCAGCTGTTCTGTCGGCCCAGCTAAGAGGCTGCCTGGCTCAGGCTTAAAATCAAGCGGCAGCGTAACCTTAAAAGAAATCCAGCCGTTTTCCTGACTTGCCGAAATCGATCCGTTAAGTTTATGCACCAATTGCCGGGTGAATGCCAGCCCTATTCCTGAGCTAATTTTGGTTTGCTGCGAATCATCTGCCGTAAAGTATAAATCAAACAAACGGCTCACTTGTAGTGCTGATAATTGGCAGCCGGAGTTAGCAACAACTATTTCCAGTTCGTTTTTCGCCGGAACGCGATTAACCGACAGAATAATATATTGTTCCGGCCGGGTATGCTTAACCGCGTTTGACATTAGGTTAAAGATGATTTTTTCTACCTTATCCTTATCCGTCCATAAACTGATGCCGGGTTCAATATAAGCCGAATAATCAAGCTGCTTTTGTTCAACTACGGCAACAAACAGGCCGGTAATGTGCTGGAGCAGCGTAGAGATATTAAGATGACTGTAATGATTTTGCAGATGTCCCGATTCAGCTTTGCGAAATTCCAGTAGCTGATGCACCAAGTAATGCAGCCTTGCGGCTTCATGCTTTACAATGGATAAAAACTGCCCGCTTTTTTCTTTTTGCGGCTCCTGCCCTCGTTTATACAAGTACCTCTCTAAAGCGCCTAATATAAGCGTTAGTGGCGTTTGTAATTCATGGGCAATGTTGGTAAAAAATCCCAGTTGTTCTTGGTGCAGCTTTTCTTCCTGCTCGCGCAGCATATGCTCAACCGCCAGCTGGTGCCTGAGCAAAAACTTATTTTTACGATAACGGTAGTAAATTACGCCGCATGCCAATATAATAGAAGCATAAACAATAAACGCTAGGGTAGAGAGCCACCAATACTGTTTCACAGTTAAAGTATAAGCGGTTACAGGGGTAGTCCACCCACCCTCACCATTCGACCATTTGATTTTAAGTGTGTAATCTCCGGGCGCAAGGTTGTTGTAATATATGGCCTGATCATGCGTGGCCGGATGCCAGGCCGCATCATTACCCTCCAGACGATAGCTGTACTGGCATTTTTGAGGATTAGTGAAACTGATAAACTCCACTTTCTGCTCAAAGTAATTCTCTTGCGGTGAAAGTTCATAGTGTCCGAATGATGAGGGTGTACCTGCATCCAATACCTTAATTACATTGGTATTTATCTTTTTACCCGCCAGCTGCAGGTTACTTAGCATCAGATGAGGTTGATGCGGGTTTACTCGTACACTCCCCGGCTTAAAGTAGTTAAACCCATAAATACCGCCAAAGTACAGTTCTCCATCATCGGCCTTCCATACCGCATTATCACTAAACTCATCACTCTGCAAGCCATCGGCCTGCTTGAAATTTACAATTTTTTGGTTCTGCGGATCAACCTTGGCAATACCTTTGTTGGTGCTGATCCATATATTGCGTTCATCATCTTCGGTTATGGCATGCACCGTATTATTAGGCAATCCATTATCAGAGTTCAGCTGCTTAAAGCGTGGCTGAGGCTGGCGGGTTGCATTAAGTTCATCCGTCCAGTTCAGCCCGTAGCTGGTGCCCACCCAGAGTTTGCGGCTTTTATCAATATATAACGAAAGTACATCGTTGTTAGACAACCCTCCCGGATACGCAAAGGCTTTAATATGCCTGAATTGTTGCGTTGTTTTATTAAACAAGCTCAGGCCGCCATAGCGGCAGCCTACCCATAATGTATTGTTACTGCCGTTAGCCAGTGAATAAATTACATTGTTGGCCGGCCCTGTATCTGCCTCATTATAGCTATACATTTTAAGGTAAGCAATGCCGGGGCGATGCTGTGCGTTCTGCCTGATTTTTAAATGCACCAAGCCATTAGAATTCAGCCCCAGCCACACAGAACTATCTCTGTCATACAATATGCAATGCACAGAACTGAAAGCCGGATAATGTTTGCTCCCTGCAATATCTTTCCAATCTGTAAATTTCTGGGTAACCTGATTATACAAAGTAATGCCTGGCGCATCCGAGCCAATATATACAAGCCCATCGGTACCTTTGGCAATGGTATATACGCAGTTATCAAGCAAATCTTCGCCCGCACTGAAGGAACGCATGCCGGTTAAATACATGTCGGGCCTGCCCCAGTTCTTAACTGCAATAATGCCATTACCCTTGGTGCCTACCCAAAGTTCATTATGTACTTTGCAGAATGCCCGCACAGGTATGCTAAATGGCTGACCATTGGCTTGCCGCAATACAGCACCAAAATAATCAGGTTTTTTGGTCAGCTTAATTACACCGCTGCCATCGGTTCCTACCCACAAGGCATTCTCTTTACCGGCACATAAGGAGGTAACACGGGTATTGGCTAATGATGATTGCTGCTGAATAAAGTAATTACCGGGTTTGAAATCAGTAGTGTACTCGCCAATTCCTTTAGAGGCCCAGGCAAAAATGTAATGATGCTGATAATAAGTGATTGACCTCACCTCATGCGGTAAATGCACACAAAAAACCGGTTGCTGGCGGGCATTAATCTGATAGAGTGTACCATTATTAGTGGTATAGAAAATCTGTTGATTTACTTTAAAGATACCGATGACATCTTTGACATCAGTTTGATCAAATGCTTTCACAAAACACTGTCCTTCAGGCCGGTAAAGCTCCAGTAATACCGGATTCTTTTGTACCCACAAATTACCTTGCCGGTCGAACTTAAAATCAGCAATCATGCCCCGCAAGCCTTTAATGTTATAGGGTAAAAATTGATCGGCAGCTGCATTATAACAGTAAATGGTAGAAGTATTACGCCTGGCGGCAAATACCTTACCCTGATTATTAATTGCAATTACATACCCGTTTGAACTTACCTTTTGGCTGTTATAAAAGTAGTTACTAAGGGTACCATTCCGTTTATTGATTTTTGAAACTCCTTCAATAGTGCCGGCCCAGATGTTGCGCTGCGCATCTTCATGCAGGTTAAGAATGATGTTACTGGCTAAATAATTTTGCCCTTTACCGCTACCGTAATTAAATACGTGCATCGAGGTGCCGTTATACAAGTTCAGCCCATCCCATGTGCCCAGCCACATCAGATCATCAGCATCCTGTAATACGGTGTTGATACAGCTGTTAGACAACCCGTCTTTATTGTCAATCTGCCTGGCTATATAACTGGTTTGAGCAAAGGCCACCCCCATACTGAGGCTTAGCAAGAGCAACCCAGCAACAACGCAAATCCTTGTCATGATGTAACACATTATTGTTTATAACCGAACCCTGCTGCTGCACCCGGTGAGGTTAACAGGTGAAAGTTCAGGGAGATGAATATAATTGGCAGTACTAATATAATCAGAAGTATCGGAGTATGCATACGGCTTGAGTAACATTTAGCTATACATAGCGACTTAACAACATTACAACCTGCAACCGCTCGCCGGCTGCAGGTTGTACATAAACCAATTTTAATATTTCTATAGTACGTGTTACCCGGACGGGTAAGACAATGAAAGGGCTATGTGATAAATTTTTTACATTATTTCCAACCCGGCATTTTGTCTAAAGTAGTAACATTGGCCGCATTATAAAGGCTGCTTACCTGCGCATTGGTGTTTTTGGAAAAGGTAAGTTCTGACCAACTCATGAAAAATGCCCATTTCGGTTGGGTATATAATTGATCGGAGGTGGGCAGCTTGTCGCACTCTCCAATGGCGATGGGCTTACCATTGGCTACGCCCACCATAGTATTATATTTGGCCGTGGTATAACCACTGCCATCATATACATCCAGCGCGGCTACATCCCAATAATCATTACCTGGGTTATAACTGTTTACGTCATCGGCCAAGCTACCGAAATCCTGTACATCCCACACCCAGATCAGGTTGCTCAGGCCCTTGGTTTTGGTCATGTAGTCGTGCAGTTGCTGGTATAATTTGCGGGTGCCATTTGCGCCTGGCCTGCCTCCCCACCAAAAGCTCCCTTGATTCATCTCATGATAGGGCCGCCAAAGTACTTCTATGTTTTTATCTTTCAATTGCTGTAAGTATACACATACTTCATCTACCAAATTTTTCCATTTGGCATTGATAGCAGTCCCATCAGTAAGCAGCTCAGTCCATTGGGCGTCGGTAAGTTTGCTTTGTACACCCTGGCTATCAAAACCACAAGGCTCACTAAGTGCCGGATTACAAGAGTGCCACATGATATTGATGACTGCGCCTTTACTATATTGATTGGCGGCTTCGTCTATCATCACCTGCCGGTTATTGATGTTATCGGCCTGAAAAAGGAAGTCGCCGCTCCAGAGTGCAGGGTACTTTCCGCTGACGGTAAAAGCCTGATTGGTCCATACGGCCGGCGTTACATTCGGCTCGCGGTTGTGCATACCGCTCAGTGTTTTTGCACCCGATATTGAGTATAAATAATTCAGGGTTTTAAACGGCGTACGGGGTATTGCAGGTGCGGAAGTGCCGGTTCCGGCCGGGCTGCCTCCACCGGTATCACCGCTGCCCTTTGCGCCGCCGCTTTTTTTGCAGGCAAAGCATAATAGTGTTACCGATAGTGCGCAGAGCATTACTTTGAAAATGTTTTTCATAATTAGATCAACTAAAGACGTTTGGAAAATGGGCATCATATTGAATGCAGAAGCAGACTGATAACGGTGGATGATTGATTTCGGAACGTGCCCTTCATTGCCCGTTCCGAAAGCATTGAGTTTATTGTTTTTTAACATCGACCCAAAGTTTATATGGCCGCTTTACAATTTTATCGTAATCCGAATAAATGTTTCCATAATCATCAGCTCCGGCTAAAGTGAAAGTAAAGGCATTATTGGTTATAACTTTTGTCAGGTTGTTTCCTAAAGCAACGGTTCCGGCTGCATCAAAGGTACAAGTGGTGGTAGTTCCGTCCGCAAAAGTGAATACTACCGTATTGTTAGCATAGTTATGCAACCATTTGCCGGTACCTTTGGGTATCACACGGTATTTATTATTCACATCCGTTACGGGGCTTTTATTGAAAATAAAATTAGCATACAGTCCGTCAGCACCAGCGCTATTCAGTACGGTGCCCTGCGTATTCCCATCAGCCGTTACACCGGTATAGGTAAAGGTAAGGGTGTTGTCATATTCTGTGCCAGGCCCGTCAGCAGGCCATACTGCTTTGGTAGCGATATTAAATACGCCGCCGCCGCCATATTGCGGGCCGGTGCCACCATACAAGGTATAATCCTGAATAGTAAACGTGCCCAGCAAAGCCTCTGTAAATGGTTGCAAAATTACGGTCCATTGACGCGATTCACCGGTTTCGGCGGTTACGGTATAGGTGGCTTTGTTGCCTGACGCAGAAAAGTTCACCGACTCGCCGGATGCCGGGCTTACGGTAGATTTATATGAGGTTTGAATAGCGGGTTTTACATCATTATAGGTTGTACCTGCCTGTTGCAAAACCCGTACAGTAACCGTAGCACTGGCACGATCAACCACTGCCGGCCCGACCTGTACGAGTCCATTACCTAAAGTTACAGCTTCAATAGCCCGCTCATGACTTTGAATGCCTTTGGCCGGATCTTTCCGGCAGGCCGCCAGCAGCAGGCAGGCAATGATGAATATATGATTTATACGTTTCATAATAATGCTATTGCTTAATTGTTTAAGTTAGGGTTACGGTCAACTTCTGACTGGGGGATGGGGAAGAAATAAGGATCTGTGGTAACCGTTTTGCCATATTGCTTCACCAGGATATTTTCCATATTATGGGTTCTGCGCAAATCAAACAGGCGCTGGCCTTCAAAGCACAACTCCCACGAGCGCTCTTGCAATACGGCGTCGCGGAATTGCTGCAGGGATAAGCCCGGTGGCAAATTGCCCAGCCCGGCCCGGTTGCGAATCGCATTTACCGCAGCATACCCATCAGCAGTGGGCCCGCTGGCTTCAGCATATACCAGCAATACATCCGAGTACCGGAGGATAGGTGTGTTGCAGCTGGTTTGATCACCAGCCTGCCAGCCCGAATCATTAAATTTATTGCTAAACGGCCGGGTATAAGCATCGGTAATGCTGAGTACCTGCGTAGGGCCGCCGGTGCCGCCCAAGCCTGCATTCACGTTGTAAATAGTGGAGACGATTAACTGCGTTTTACGCTTATCATTCGGATCAAAGCTGTTGTAAAAGCCACCTTCTGTTAAGAATTCATTAAAGCCGCCAGGCACAAATACCCCATTGGGTAACTTAAAATTCAGGTTAGGCATAAACATTTTAGGTAACTTGGAGTACAAACCTTCGCCGGTACCAGTGCGGTCGGTTGAAGCATCCAATAAATGCTCAGGACCTGTCTTTTTATTGACATCATAGATGGACACCAAATCGGGATCTAAGCCGTATACGGTTTGATTTTTTACTACCATGCCCGAAAACTGCTGCGCCTTGGTATACATTTCATCAGCACTGGTCACAAAATCATATCCCGGCGAGCCAGTAGCTTTTGCTGAGGCCATGGTGAGGTAAACTTTGGATAACAAACCCCAAATACCTACCTGGTTAATGCGGCCTAAACGGCGTACCTGATCTGTCATACCAGCTGCTTTGGTTAAATCTTCAACAATCTGATTATAGATAGCCTGCATAGACGATTTAGGCAAATTGGTCTTGCTGGGGTCATCCACCGGCTCCAGGTGCATAGGCACTGAGCCGAACAGACGAACCAGGTTAAAATAATGAAGTGCGCGCAAGGCATAAGCTTCCCCCAAAACCTCATTTTTCGCGGCATCACTCATGGAAGATATGCGCGGTACATAAGCAATCACCAGGTTTGCCCGGTTGATACCCACATACGGCAACTGAAAGCCCGGGCGTAATACGCCGTTTACCGGGGTAGCCGCTAGTTTATCCAACAGTACCTCATCGGCACTTTTACCGCTCGCAATTTCAATATCTTCTGTGGGCGACTCGGTCAGCGTAATAAAATTCCGAGAATAATAGTCCAAATCCGGCAACACCGAATACGCATAAATTAAAGCAGAATTGGCATCAGCCTCAGTTCGGTAAAAATTTTCTGTAGAAAGAAAACCGTAAGGCTTTTCTTCCAGCTGTTTACGGCAAGCGGTAAGAGAAAGCGCAGCCACAGCGAATAGGATATAATTGATTTTTTTCATTACTTTTTATGTTAAAGTTTAGAAAGTCACGCTCAGGCCTATTGAATAGGCGCGCGGTTTGCGGTAGTTACCGGCAAACTGACCATTTTCCTGAACCTCAGGGTCGAAGCTGGGGTTGAATTTGGTGAACGTATATATGTTATTACCGGAGAAATAGACGCGAAGGTTAGAGACACCCTTAATCAGCCCCGGCTTAAAGTTATAACCCACATTGATGTTCTGGATGCGCAGAAAAGAACCATCCTCTACATACCAGCTTGAAGCGTAATTTACCCGGGTAGAGTTAACGCTTGGAAAATCATTGGTTGGGTTATCAGGCGTCCAGCGCTGTAATTGTGCGCTTGGAGTAAACTTGGAGAAGTTGAATACATCATTACCCTTTACACCATAAAACTGCGCATACAAATCAAAGCGCTGGAATTTGAGCGACGTATTGAAGCTGTAGTTAAACTTAGGGTTGGGGTTACCAATAATATACTTGCCATTTTGTCCTACTGGCAGCGGCCCGCCTGCAATGTAGCGTAAATCGCCAGCCTTTTGCACGGTACCATCTACCGGCGATACGCCACCGGTTTGCTGGATGATGCCCCCAAACAGATAACCTGCGAACACCAGTGCGGGCTGCCCGTTGATAAAGTAGTTTAACGGCGCCCTGATCGCTTCAATATCTCCCTGTGCAGCCTCAATAGCATTGCCACCACCAATGTTGAGCACTTTATTGCGGTTGATGTTGAAATTTCCGCCTATGCTCCAGCTTAGCTTGCCGTTCAAAATTTGAGCATTGGCGCCAATTTCTAAGCCTTTGTTATCAATTACTCCATCATTAATTTGAATTACGCTATAGCCCGATGACAAGGCCACTTGGTTAAGGCGCAACAAATCGGTGGTATGCTTGTAATAATAATCGGCTGTTAGCGTAAAGCGCTGGTCAAACAGGCCCAAGTCAAAACCAATGTCCAACTGGCGGGTGGTTTCCCACTTTAAGCTTTTGTTACCTAAGCCATTAAATACTTTACCGTTGGTATTGGAACCATCATAATAAAACGGCGGGCCATAACCAGTTTGAAAGCCACCATCTGTAAAATATTTGTAGCTGCCCAGCAGTGATAAAGATTGGTAGGGTGAAATCCCTTGATTACCAACCAAACCATAACTGCCCCTTATTTTCAGTTCGGAAACTTGCGGAATGGCTTTCATGAAAGCTTCCTCATTCACTTTCCAAGCGATTGCACCTGAAGGGAAGAAACCATATTTATTGTTTTCACCAAACTTGGATGATCCATCCGTACGGCCGGTAAACGTAAACAGATAGCGATCTAATAACGTGTAATTGAAGCGGGCGTAATAAGATTCCAGTACCGTGCGGGTAAGGTTATTGGCAACCACATATGTGGTAGCACCTGCCAAGTTTTCATTTTGTAAAATATCGTTCACAAACCCTTCGCCGGTAATGTTCGACGTGCGGGTGGTGGTGGTTTCGTAACTGGTACCGGCTACAACATTAAAGTGATGCGCTGCGCCGAAATTACGGTCGTAGGTTAAAAAGTTTTCTACCGTTAAGTGGTTAGAGTTGTAATTATCAACCGAGCCAAAGCCCTGAAACTGATAACCTGTACCTGTAGCATCGCGAGGCTGGTAATTATCGCCCACAGAATTACCATAAGCATTACTGATGCGCGAACGCAGATTTAATCCCTTAATAATATCCCAGCTTACAAAAGCTGAGGAAAGCAAATCAATGGTTTTGCTTTTGTTCAGCACTGTATTAGCAATCTGTAGCGGGTTACCGAAATCATTGGTTCCAATATGAAAGTAGCTGCCATCAGGATTATAAGCCGGAAAGATGATGTTCCGGTCGACTGACAAACCCTGTCCATAGTTTTTGGTCCATGTGGAGATCACGTTGATCCCTACAGTGAGGTTCTCCTTCAGCTTTTGCTCGAGATTTACACGGCCTGTATATTTTTCATAACCATTTTTGATGGCCAGCCCCTGCTCATTATAGTAGTTACCTGAAACAGAGTACTTCGTTTTTTCGGTACCGCCGTCTGCCGAAAGCGTGTAACTGTGTGAAAGCGGGTTACGATAAACCAACTTGGCATAATCAGTATTGTATGGCCACCTGGGTTTGGTTGGGTCAATACCCCGCAATTCAGCTACTGAAGGATAATAAATGCCGCTGTAATTCTGACCAATATACAACGGTGCTTCACCGCCATTTATGCGCGACTCGTTACTGATAACGGCTACATCTACCGGGTCATGAAACACATCCAGCTGATTGGACAGCGTAGATAATGTAGTTAAAGTATTGAGTGAAATGCGGGCCTGCCCTGCTTTACCCCGTCGTGTAGTAATCAGAATGACCCCATTGGCACCGCGCGAGCCATAAATAGCGGCCGACGATGCATCTTTCAATACCTCTATAGACTCAATATCATCCGGGTTTACCTGTTTAATATTCCCGGCGTCACCTAATGGAATCCCATCAATCACAACCAAAGCGTTGGCATCGCTCCTTGACCCAAAACCACGTACACGGATGGTAGCACCAGCGCCCGGCTGACCGGAAGGTGCAATTACCTGCACGCCCGGAATCTTGCCTTGCAGGAGATTATCCACGTTAGCTGCAGGTGTACGATTGAGGTCACTGCCCTTAATGGACCCCACCGAGCCGGTGACATCACTCTTTTTGGTTACACCATACCCTACTACCACTACTTCATTTAAATCGCGCTGGGCATTTTGCAAGGAAACTTCAAGTTTAGTTTGAGTTGCTGCAACCGGCACTTCGCGGGTTTGCAGGCCAATAAAGCTGAACACCAGCGTCCCCTCAGGACCCGGTAAATTGATGGTAAAAGCGCCCTTTGCATCGGTAACGGTGCGGGTGCCGGCGCCCTTAACAGCAACGGTTACGCCCGGCAAAGTAATACCCTGCTGGTCTGATACCACCCCTGTTACCGGCCTTTGCTGCGCCCATGCATTGATGGCATGAGTGCACAGCAAAAATGCACACAGCAATGTTGTGTAAAAAAATGTCCTCATAATTTTGAATTGGTTAATGAGGACAATATTAGTTTCGGGCAGCCGGGCTACTGTCCACTATTATTTCATTATAGTACAGTAATAGCCCCATGCAGCAGATTTTCAAGAATTGGGTTTGCCATCAATACTACCTTATTTGCACTGATAAACTTTTTTTGGCCCGCAGATAGATGGTGTACCCTTTTGCAATTGTAGTGTACCGCTTCCTACCTATTGCCGCCTTAAATTGCGCTTAACCAACAAAACCATTTTTATGAGAAAACATGTAAAATTAATGAAGGCAGGCAGCATTGCGATGCTGTTGGCAACAGTTTTTACCGCCTGTAAAAAAGATGCTAAACCTGTTACTGATGCAAATGCATCAACACAAACCACTGCACGGGCTGCTGTGCCGCAAAGCGCCTTTAACTTTTGGGGTAATTGCCTGCAGCCTTACAACATTTCGGGTAGCAACGGCATTTGTGTACCGCTGGGCAGCTGTGGTTCGCAAAATAACGCTGCGCAACAAAAAGTTGGGCAAACAGCAACGGGCCTGCAATTTAACGGCGCCTTTAAAGGCGGTAAAAATGCCAGTAGCGGGGCAAGTGAGGAAGCCGTTTTTCTGTGTGATAACGTATCAACCTGGCAAGGCAACGAAATGGGTTTCGTAAAAACCTTAGACAACAATGACCTGAAGGCTTACATTCAGCACGGTATTGGAAACGGACAGGTAGAGTACAAATACCAAGTGGTGCTTACTAATGATAACGGTTACCACACCTTTAAATGCCAGGCCCGTTCGGATAACCACAACATGGTTGATTTTTATGTAGATGGCACTTACAAATGCACATTAACCAGCACACAAGGCGGCAGCTACTATGGTAACTACTTTTACTTTGTAGGCACCAACCACTGGTACGGTGGCACTGACCCTACCGGGCAGCAAATTGAAATGTATAACATGACTACTTATTAAAGCCAGATCATCCATTTTTACAACAAAGGGATTGCAGTAACGCAATCCCTTTGTTGTAACTATTATTATTTATCCTGTAGCTTTACATCAACTATTCGCTTAACAATCCCATGAAAAAATATTTGCTGGTATTAGGGCTTTGTTCTCTCAACTATGCATGTGCGCTGGCACAAATTCAACATATTAGTGGTGTAACACCACACCCAGCCCGATATCAAAAAACAGAATTCAATATCCAATTGAATGAACGCTGGCAAAACCCCTATCAGCAGGAAGATGTTGCGCTAGATATGCTGCTGACTTCACCATCAGGCAAAAAGTTAGCACTGCCATGTTATTATGAATCCGGCGAAAGTGGACGGATGTCTTTATGGAAAGCCCGTTTTGCACCGCAAGAAAAAGGCCGGTACCAATATCGTTTTCAACTGACTAAGGCCGGCAAGGTGGTTTCGGTCTCACCGAAGGCGATTTTCGCGGTAGCGGCGTCTGCAAAAGGTGGCTTCTTGCATGCAGGCAGCAATTGGACCTTGCAGTTTGATAACGGCAAACCGTTTAGAGGAATTGGTGAGAATGTGGCCTGGGAGTCGAGGATACATGATGACTCTAAATACTTAAGCAAGCTGCACGAACAACCTAAATACAGTTATGATTACATGCTGCGTGCACTCGCTCAGCATGGCGGCAATTTTTACCGCACCTGGATTTGCCCCTGGAACCTGCCTTTAGACTGGCAGAAGGATTTTAACAACAACCGGTACACCCCTGCTGATGCTTATTATAATCCGAGCGCTATTCAGCGGATAGATCACGTGGTACAGCTTTCAGATTCGCTGGGGCTGTACATGATGCTCACGTTAGGGCCGGGCAATTACCAGCTGAACAGCGGCGGATTTGCATCAACAGCAGCCGATTTTTTTGTAAATCCGCTCAGTAAAATGTGTTACAAAAACCGGCTGCGCTATATTGTTGCCCGTTGGGGTTACAATACCAGCATTGCGGCTTGGGAATTTTTTAATGAAGTTGACAATGTGCAGTTTGGCGATAAAAATCATCCCATAAGTGCAGATGCTATTACACAATGGCATGACGAGATGAGCAATTACCTGCAGCAAATTGACCCTTACCATCATTTAATTACCACCAGTATTTCGCACCGGGATGTGAAGGGGATGAATACGTTGCCAGCTATCGACATTAATCAAAAGCATATTTACAAAAACACCGCCGTTATACCTGCTACCATTAATGAGTATGAAGACCGCTTTCATAAGCCTTATGTTATAGGCGAATACAGCTACGAGTGGGACTGGGCCAAAAACTTTGATGATTTCGCATCCGAAATGGATAGCGACTATAAACGCGGCTTATGGTATGGCTTGTTCTCACCAACACCTATACTGCCTATGAGTTGGTGGTGGGAATATTTTGATAACCGTGGTACTGATGCCTACCTTAGCAGGATACGGTTTATTTCCACCCGGATGTTAAATGCCGGCAAGGGCTCGTTTCAGCAGATCAATCTGCCACACGTACAACCAGGCATTACCACACTGGCCGTACGCTGCGGAACGGAGAAATTTATTTATGTGTACAATGCTACTTCCCAGGGGCAGCAGCTGGCCATGCCACCAGATATAGGTTTAAATGCCCGCAGTAAAGTTCAGCTCTATCAATGTGATACAGGTCACCTTACCCCGGTGCAAATCAAAAGGGTAAAAGGCAACGGGTACATGGCACCTCCTTTAACTTTAAACCCGCATAGTGATGTGATATATATCATAAAAATTTAAAGATTGAGCCTATTAAAAAAAGAGCGGATTTTTGCCGCTCTTTTTTGTAATGGGTAATTTGGTTTAGGGTTTAAATATTATTGCAGCGGAAGCTCTTGTGCTGGCGTATTCCAGCCGCCAACCGCTAATGAGATTTTGCCATTGTTTAATTTAGCAAGTGGTGCACTTACTGTAACCTGCATACTTTGGTGCGGCGCCAGCGTTACATAACTGGCCGACCAGTAGCTGGGCATTACCTCCTGCCCTGCCACCATGAGCTGCGGGCGCACAAAGAAAGCGATTTGATTGCTGTTGTTGGTTAGCTCTACCTTCCACCCACGGGAAGCGTAGCTTCTTGTACCACCAGCTACCTTTACCTGCACCTGCGTTTTAGTCATGGTATTTAACACGTGATAATCGTTACCCGGTGCCATCCAGTAGGTGTTGCATGACAAGGTTTGCCCCTGTGCATTCTTCAGCGTAAGCAGCACAAAGCTGAAGCTGTTTGCCTTCTTCAGCGCGTCACTTAACGGAATCACCTCCTTTACACTCTCATCAGGCAGGCTTACGGTGCCGGTTTGCCGGTACACAGGCTTGCTGTTGATGTCAAAAACTGTTGCTTCGGCGGTGAGGTTGCCGGTAGGCCGATGGGTGCGGTTAAGCACTGCTACGGTAGAGTCATTCTGATTAAACTGCACATGCACGGGCTCACAGGCGGTCTGCATAAAATAGTAACCGGCATTTGGCTCCAAATACCAGTCATAAATTTGCCAGATCACACTCGGAAATGCAGCATTCAGTTTCCACAGCATTACCCCACCGGTTTCGGTAAGCTTATGGCCGGCAGCCTCGAATATGCCCTGATAGCCAGTCGCATTCATTAACTGCATTTTATTTGAGAAATCAAGCCGTGTAACGGGCTGGCCATACCGCTTTACCATGCCTTTGTAATATTCGTCATATTTGCCTGCACCCGTAGCAGCATCATGATAACCCCAGCTATTATTGAGCGGAAATGGCAATGATTTATCCCAGGTCGTATCCGGAATATTCATTTTCAACGTATTATAGGGTGGTTGTGAAGGAATGCCGGTTTCATCCTTAAATACCCAATCTCGACCGGCATCTGCCAACCGGTAATATTCTTTCGGGTCTTGCCAGGCATAAGGGCCACCACTGTACACACCGGTTTTCTGGCCGTCGGGGTAAGTGCCCGGCCAGCCATCGGGCAATTTGGCAAAGCCTGATGAGCTGGGAATAAAAGGCCTTGTACCATCCAGCGCAATAATACTGTTGCGCATGGCATCATACAATTGGCGGCGGGCATGCCCCTCGTTGCCGCCCGTCCAAACCAATAGGCTGGGATGATTACGGATGCGATAAATGGTGCTGAGTACGTTTTCAATGAATACATTTCCCTCCAGCGGCCAGTCGGGCGAACCTTTAAACTCACCCTGGGTATCACCGGTAATCCAAAAGTCTGACCATACCATCAGTCCGTACCGGTCAGCAGCATTCCAAAAAGCATCAGGAGGGGTAATACCGCCACCCCAGATGCGCACCAAATTTACATTGGCATTACGGCATAAATGCAGCTCATCATCATACCGGGCCGAATCTCGGTTTACCAGCATATCGGGCACCCAGGCGCCGCCGTTAAGGTGCACCCGTTTGCCATTCACAAAAAACTCTCGGCGGGTAAAGCCTTTTACCTCAGTAGCACGGGTACTTACCGTACGAATACCGAATATCATGGTGGTGTCGTCGCTCAGGCCGCGCTGATTATCTTTGTACTGTAGGCGTATGCGGTAGAGGTTAGCGCGGCCATAACCGTTGGGCCACCACAACCGGGGCTGTTTAACTAACATACTTTTTACCTGATCGGCATCTAACTGCATCTGCACAGCGCCATTAGCCTTTATATTTACCGGCTGCGATATTGCAATACTACCGCCGGTAAAATTTTCAGGACTGATGTTGATCTGGAGTTTGCCTTTAGAGGAAACGGCAGTGTGATTAGTCAGCATCAAATTCAAGCTCAATTTAGCGACACTGGTATCAGGCAGATTGGGAAGCTCTGTTTTCAACTGCGGCCGGCCAACCGTAACGCCGCCGGTAGTCAGCAGGTACACCGGCTGCCAAATGCCCATATTACGGTCGTGTACCGGGGGTATCCAATCCCATCCTGCGGAGCAGAGCATGGTTACATTTTTGCCGATATCACCTGTAGGGCCACCGTTTTCATAAAATGGCCCCAATGCTTCCAGTTGTTCTTTGGCAGGATAGCCGGCCACATCAAGCGGGTATATTTTTACTGCCAGCGCATTGCTGCGGCCGGCTACAATATGGTTGCTTACTTCCAGATTGTGTTCGGCAAACATGCCTGCCATTTGCGAAGAGTCGGCAATGCGTTTACCGTTCAGCCAAACTTCTGCACGGTAGTTAATGCCTTTAAACACCAGCTGAAAAGTGCGCCCCTTATCAGCAGCGGGCACTGTAAACGTAGTACGGTACCAGTACGGCCTTCGCCAAGGGTTTACTTTGCCGGGCATGTGACTGTACTGAATCAAATTATATTCTTTATTGAACTGATCAGATGCATCAGGAATGTGCATATTGTTCAGTCCCTGATATGGATCGGGATAAACCTTATTGGCTACCAGGCCGGCCAGAACAGTAGAAGGCACTTTTACCGTATACCAATGCTCGCCGTTACCCTGGTAAGCAGTCGAAGATAACTTGCTGCCCGGGGCTTTGATAATTTCTGAAGATTGCAATTGAAAGCTGCCCAGTTTTACCATTTTATGCTGGCCAAGTACCGGACACACATCCCCCAAGGCAAAAGCCAAGAGGAAAAAGAAAATTTTTGTCATAATCAATAAATGAATAAGCGCCCAGATTGGCGATAGTAAATCTGTTGCTGTAAATTAGGTTTCAATATTACAACTTGATGTGTTATAACCACTGCACTCATCTTGCAATTAAGTAAACAATAATTGCATGTAAGATGAAGATCCGGATTATTAATTAGATACGGTATTGTGGCTATTATCGTCATCTACATTTTTTTTACTGTGGTGAAGTTTTCAAAGCATAGATATTCATACAGAAATCACGCAGATATTAGATCATAAGGTAGAAAAATACGATTCAAGTAACCAAAATCCACCCAGGACAAGAAACAATGGTTGCCAGTATGAGCGTCGCTCAGGTAAGACTGCCCTCTATTATCATTGTGCAAAAAGGGCATTATGCGTCCTTACTGATTCACTCACTATTTACCTGATGTAATTTGATTACCAACCTTAATAATTAAAGATAGCAGTTTTATATGCCCCCCGCATCTTAAACTGGCTATCCATCATCTTCCGCTAAACTTAACGATGGTTTGGTGGCACAGGGCAATCAGTGGGTGATTAACTTTATGGCTATTATAAAAAGGGTTGACGAATTAGTCATCCCTTTACTGGCCAAACAGTGCAGCTATCTCACTTCCAGTCGAGATATCACTTACAATATATTTCACCTCAAAGCCATTTCCCTGGTACTGCAGCTCGTTGGCTTCAGCTGCGGCAATATCTTCCGGCTGTGCCAGAAGCAATTAATCTTTACCGCTATAGTTAGGCCAAACATATTCTTACTTTTAATCAATGGGGATATCCCTGAAAAAGTTAACAAAGAAAAATCCTGATTTCAAACAGTTATAGTCACATCAGTTAATTGGCGTAATATCTGCTCCACGCGGTGTGCGGTAGTAAAAAGATGACCGATACCGGCAGACCGTCCAAGCACCTCCTTTCCGGCTAGCAACAATACTGAGTAGATAAGGAAACATTTCAGGTGTTTGCTACGTAATTTTTGCTCATAAATAGCGATAGTAACAAAGGAGATAGCTGGCCGTGACTACAGCCCCTTTAATTAACAGCGCCTGATGGCCGTCCTAAACATTAGAAGTTAGGTTTGCCAAATAAGCATTCAAAGTTTTCACCTTAGCTTTGTTGGCGGCAGCTTGGCCCGCCTTGCTGTTCCATCGTGCGGGTCAATGTCACGTCCGGCGGAGGCTTTTTTTGTCTCCTGTCAACAGTGATGGCCATGTAAAATAGGTACAGGGTCGAAAAGCAGTGCTTCGCTTTTTTGATCTAAAACAGTAAGCTTTAGTTCGTTTTCATTTCTGCGGGGCAATAAAATGAGTAAAACAAAGATAAGCTTGCAATCCAAGAACATCAAGATGTTCAGCGCGTGAAACAAGCTAAAGATTAATGTACTGGTGCAGATTCGGTAAGTCGTTCGGTTCCTTTTTTTCACTCACCGAATTATGCACTTAATTGATGTGAAATAGTAGATAATATAGGGGTTTGATGATCAAACAAAAGCCTGCAAATAGCTAATTTGCAGGCTTTTGTTAAATTTTGATGTTGATCTCAGTAGCCCGTAGGGGAATACGCCTGCATCCATAACCTACTTACTTTCAATATGTTGCATTGGCTTCATTTTCGTATTCACCGAATTACTCACCAATATATAATGCGATTTGATTGCAAATCTGAATAGTTAAAGATAACAGTTTATTATCAATAGACAGTACAAAATAGTCAGTTCAATGGAGCTTCCATAAATTAAGTTGTTTATTCATTGAAAAGTTAAATTGCAAGATGATTAAAGGCAAGTCGATGCATTGCGGTTATCAAGTCTTTGACAGGAACTCCTTAGGACGATATTTGCGCTTAAGCCAGATATTAATGGTAACTTTAAATAAAAATAATAATGCTTAACCGGCAAACACTCAAAAAACGAGCACTTAAATGAATGCCAGTCAAACCATTTCTATAACCGCACTTGTGCTGCGTGGCAATCATCTGAAAATGAGCGAGCACCTCTCTAACGGAGAGGCGCTGGTTTCGCAAAATGGCAAGTTTTTAGCCTTGATTGGCAATGACGGCCGCCTATGCATCTATCAGCGTAGAGCAGGCGGGAACCAGGCTGATTTGTATCATTGTGCGCTGATGACGGGCTGGCCTGCCGGCGCATACCAAGGTATGCTTCAGACCAATGGAGTTTTCATGATCACCGCAGTAAGTGATCAACCCGGAGCTTCCACTGTGGTTTGGTCTTCCAAGACAGAGCATGGATTTGATGTGGCTTATTTTTTAATTATACAGAATGACGGCAATTTGTCTGTTTACGGTGGCACGGGACCTACTAACTACCGGGAAAGGCGCTGGTCAACGGCAACTTCGATAAGTACTGAAGATGTACTCAAGCCTCCGCCGGCACCTGAAGAAATTGTGATGGGCACCACCATGGCGTACCCCAGTGGGGTATCCTGGGGCATGCTTCCCAACGAGCCGGTGCGACAACAATTCCGGGTGCAAAAAACAGGTTGCCCTGTAACTTTATTTATCGGGATGGGCAATAATCAAAACCCATACGACGCAAAAATCAGGTTTCTACGCGGAACGGACGAAATTTTTGAACGATCCTACTCCCATCTGGTGCAAAGAAGCCAGGATTGGACAACGCCTTACCCGCTGGATGGATTTTCCGAAACGCTGTTGCGTGGAGAGTCCATCACAATAGAACTTACTGTCTTCCAAGAAGTGGGTATTGAACCGGTATACGCGAGCCTTGATGATTATCCGAAAGGTATCATCAACAACAGCGCGGCTGCGATCAAATTTTATCTGGATGGCATCACCCGATCTGATACCAATATAGATTTCCATAAAAGTGTCAATGGCCAGATTCTGCTGCGCGACGGCACAGAACCGGTAGTTGCCGTCGGACAGGAAATGACAGTGCGCCTGAACACAGAGGAACAGATACTGGAAACTACTTGGTATTTTCCTCCGCAAGCAGTCACCAGATGGGAGCAGTCAAGACAACTTGGAGTGATGGCCTCCCAGGCAGAAATCTTTGAACTAAGGAGTTTGACTCCCACTTTCTTTTACTCTCAAAAAGGACGCTATTCCGAAAGGGTGAGTTGGGTAACAAGAGACACACACGGAATAGAAACACGTGGGGAGGGTAGGACACCTGTTTGGAGGGTAACTGGTTTGGAAGGCTGTCGCGTGACGGGCAAATCCCACCCTGTAGCTGTGCACCGCCTGCGCAGAGGGGCAGTAAGGTTGCAGCTCGGATCCAGTGAAGTTCCGGGAATGATTATCAGATTTGAGGCGGCGATGGAGGAAGGGGCTGGAAATATGGAATTATCCGTTATTCAATTTGTGAAGGGAACCCGAAGGTTTACAAAAGCCGACGGTTCGACGTTTTTACTGAGCACGGGTGAAGAATGGTATCTTGACCGCACGGATGATTACCCAGAGATCTATTATAAAGCCCGGGACGAGGATAGTGGTTCACATGCTGTGTTGGTAGGCGAAGTTCCGCGTAAAGTATTTATGCTTGATAATCCGTCTTCATATTTAGACCAGCTTAACCTTGGCGTGAGAATAGATGAGACTTTCAGAACCTATCTGGTGGTCCGGCCAATAGTGCCCGATCCGGCCAAAGCACGCTGGAGTACCGTAGGGTATGTGGAGTGGTCTTGGAGCGCTGCGATATCCCGGGCATCAGTCGAAGAGTTATGGCCTCAAGAACCGGCTACATCGTATGTTACTCCTGACACGGCATTGGTCATGACCGAGACGGATAGATTGCCGAACTGGGCACATGACACTCGGGAGCTGGTCACACGGGCGAAGTCAGCATTTCCACAAGAGTCACTGTCTACGCCGCCAGCAACGGGGATTTCCAAGGCCGAAATCGTTGAAATCAAAGCGCATGGCGTAATGACCAGTGAGCTCAAACGTCAGATTGAAGAAACGATTGGTGTTCCCGTATCTAACTTGCATCATGATGTGTCTTCCTGCTTACTTTGGGCGGAACTTGCCGATGCCAACAAAGCACTCTCTGTCCCCGGAATAGCATCAGTCAGCGCCGTCGAACCGGCCAGGCGGTACTCACTAGCGCACAGTGATGTCCCGCATACGATGACAGTTGATGTAGCGCCCTTTAATCTTTATAAAGATTCGGTAACCAATTTTAGATTTGCGGAGGCTTTCAGCCTTTACACGCTGAGTGAACTGGCAGAGCTACTGGTCACGGAAAGTGCCAGACGATATCCTCATACGACGCTCGGCGCACAGATCGTGTCCGCCGATACGCTTTTTTTAACTTTTTCTTCGGGGATAGACGAGGATTTTCTCAGGTGGGTAGCTTCTTATAATCAAGTAAGCATGGCGGTTCGCGCGCAGGCTTTTCGTTCAGATGATCCGCCACCAGTCCATGACGGCCCGCTGATGTAGTGATTTTATGGCAATTTTATAAGCACGTTTTTAATAAGTCAGACAGCTTATTAAAAACGTGAAGATCTGTTAAACAACTGGAAATTCCGTTGAACTTGATCACTCTATCCCCGCAAAAAGCCTAAGCTCGGGAGCTACTGCAAATTCATGTAATTGTAAAACTCCCTCCCAAAACTGGACGGGACATGCGTTCTATCCAATATCTTGCTGTTTTCCAATATTTTATGAAATTTTCAAATCAGTACTCACTAGATGCTCACCAATTTTCATACTAATTGACTGTAATTGTCTTATATTATGAAAGTTACGCAACATTCCTTAAAATGCAAATCGTAATACCATATAAAATGAACCTGATCGGTTCGCCATTTCCCTTTCGGGAGCCCCAATAAGACTAAAGTCGAACTAATTAATGGATGATCTAAAGCGTATGATATGGTAATACATGGCGTTGATAAAAATAATTTCAAGAATATTAAGTTCAGCAGTCCTCATTCAGCCTAAAACCGACTCCGCGTATACTTTCAAGCTGAACGCGCGAATCGGCAGACAGATATTTGCGTAACCGGCTGATAAATACATCCAGGCTGCGCCCGTTGAAAAAATCCGGCTCTCCCCAGAGTTCACGTAAGACATCATCTCTATTGACCAGATTATTCTTATTGCTGGAAAGCATTTTTAATAACAGGGCTTCCTTTTCAGTAAGCGCTCTCTCACCCAACGGCCCGGCAAGCAACAGATTGTTAAAGGCAAACCTAAACGCTCCAAATTGATATACCTCTGGATCATGTTTGCCAGGCTTGCTTCTTTTTAAAATATTATGCAGGCGTAAAACCAATTCTTCCACATCGAAAGGTTTCCTGATGTAATCTTCGGCACCCAAGCCGAAGCCTTTCAGTACGTCCTGCTTTTGATCTCTTGCCGTTAGAAACAGAAAAGGTACTTGCGGATGACTGCCTGTAAGGTATTTGGCCAGGGTAAATCCGTCTTCCCTGGGCATCATCACGTCAACCAGCAGCAAATCATAGCTTTTTTCCGATAATAACTGGCGTGCAATGACACCATCCCGCGCACACTGTACTTTAAAAGCGCGCATTTGCAGGTACTGTGCCAGATGGGTAGCTAAATCCTCATCATCTTCAACAAGCAGTATGCTATATTTCATTACCAGGAAGAATTAACTGGAAACAATTGCCTTCAAGGGTAGGCTGGTATTTAAGCTGTCCTCCAAGTGCGGCCGCATTTTTCTGACTGAGGTACAAGCCCAAACCGAGACCTTTAACTGTGTGATTGTCCTCCTTTTCAGGTATCCTGTAAAATTTGTCAAACAAATAAGAGCGGTATTGCTGCGGAATAGTTTCCCCTTCATCCTCTACCTCAACTATGCAGGTCTTGCCCGTCGTATAAAACCGAATTATAATTGCTGTTCCTGGCTGACTGTACTTGATTGCGTTATCCAATAGGTTTCCTATGATGCTTGCTAATAATGTTTCGTCAGTAAAAATTAGTTGATCACCATTGCACTCAATCTGCAGCTGATGCATGGCAACGGGCTGGTTATCCACCAGGTCATTCAGCCAAGCCCGAACATCAACAGATCCGGTATTAACATGTAACGGACCTGTCATGGCGCTTTCCAGAACCTGATCTACCGTTTTAGCAATCTTACTATGCTGCTTCTCCAGCGATAAAAGCTGCTGGTGAAACGCTTCTTTGTCCTTTGCGGCATCTATAATTCCCAACGTTTTAATAATTATTCCGGCAGTACTTAACGGTGTTTTCAGTTCATGCGTGATGTTATGCGCAAAATCGGTTTTCATATCCGCTATTTTCTTTTGCCGGAGCAGCGCCGCTATAATGCCATACAACACCAGTACGATTAATATCACCAAGCCTGCACCTAAAAGAAACGTGGCTGTTAATCGCTTCAGCGCCTGTGATCGCCAGTCTGCAAGGTCCGCATATTGTCGTATACTGACTTCGAGTGTGCAGGTAATGGACTGGCCATTTGCCTTTACAAGGTCGAAAGTGGTGCTTTGAGCGCCATTGCTAATGAGTAATCTCTTTTGCGGAAGAATATGCTCACCAGCAACCTCTACCGGCAGCTCTTTGTCTGATAACAGTGTGTCAGCGTTATTACCCTGCCAAAGTAGGATGCGGAAATAGCTTAAATTGTAATGCACGTGGTTCAGTTCCGGCACTTTGCGGATAGCTGATGATAATGCTAAACGTTGCGCTTGGTTGTCTTTGGCGATTTGTGTACGAATAGCAGCCAAAATATTTTTTGATAAAGCTGGACGATCCTTTACAACTTCGATAATCGAGGTAACAGCTCGACTATGCACGTTTTCTATCGGTTCGCGTAAATGTTCGACTATAGCCTCGCGGATTTCGCTGACATATTTTCCCTTTTCCAGCCGGTAGGTTTTGATGATAAGCAGGTATTGCAGCACGCAAAACAAACCAACAATCAATCCGCAACCCGCTATAAGCAATCTAATGTTGTTCTTGAACATCAAGTCAAATATAGGCAGTTTGATGGTACAGCAACAGATGCTGACCTGACATTAACCTTTCATTAACCTATCGTTCGATTAGATAAAATAATATTTGCACGCTAACATAAATATGAATTTAAATCTCATGAACTTTTTCCGCAGCTTTTCATTAATAACAATTGTATGCACTTTATCTATAAGCATATTATTTGGTCAGACGAAACAAAGGGATATTATAACGTCTTCCAATTTGGACTTACAAAAACGTATTGACCAGTACCTGTCAGCTCTAACACGACTTAAGAAGTTTAACGGCTGTGTTTATATCTGTAATCAGGATCAGGACGTTCTGAAGAAAGCTTACAATCTATCGACTAATCCGCATAGCAGTTTGCGCGTTGATAATACCAGCCAGTTCGATATACACTCTGTAAGCAAGCTGATGGCCTATGGCATTCTGGTAAAGATGCAAGAAGAGCATAAAATAAAACTGACAGATACGTTAAGTAAATACCTGCCTCATTTTTCTAACAGCAACCAAATCACGATCAATCAACTCCTGCACCACAGCTCTGGCCTACCGCGTGAGCTTACTAAAAAGCCTGAGCATGCATTATCGTTGTCACCTGACGAAATTATAGCGGCAGCAAGCGAGGAGAAACTGGAATTCGCCCCCGGAACCAGTACCTTGTACTCTAACGTGGGTTATGAGGTAGTGTACTATCTGATTGGAAAGCTTACCGGTAAATCTTTTGTGCAGTGTGTGAAAGAGTACATTTTCGATCCGTTGCATATGAATGCATCAGGCGCTCACTTTTTTATCCGTCATGCCAATCTGAAGCATCCGGCCCAGAATCACCAATTGCAAAACAGAAAGATTACCCGCATACCGAATATCACTCCGGATGAGTTTCCCACTGCACGGATTTATTCCACTACAGGCGATTTGATGTTATACCTGCGATCCCTGCAAGATGAGCCGTTTCGCTCTGCTCTTAGTGACAGCTTGCGTGTGATTCAGAAGAATGGTGGAGCGGATGGTATTAGGGCGCAAATCTATACTCATACACAGCTGAACTACAGCTTTGTACTGCTCTCTAATTATGACGAAATCCCTTTTCAGCAAACCATCAATGATCTGGTCAACATTATAGAGGGAAAACCCTACCAGTTCCCTGTTGAAATCAATAGGAAAGCACCCCCTGTACCTGTAGCTGTTTTAAAACGGTATACCGGTACCTACGACTTTGCAGAAGCTAACCATACAAAGCTGGAGTTTAGGGTAGAAGGTATCAAACTGACACTCTTTAAGGATGGAAAGAAGTTAACAGATCTCTTCTCAGAAAACGAAACGATGTTTTTTGAAGATGCCAAGTCAGCTGAGTGCTTTGAGTTCAAGCCGAATGGAAGTAGCTGGGAAATTATCTGGACGTATCAGGGCGTGAAGTTTAGAGGAGAAAAAATTAGAATATAAAGATGAGATAAGCCTTTTATGGGCAAATCATACAGTTACCTCATTAATCAAAAATGCACTTTCACTTATCATATCGGTGTTTTTATCGCTGAAGATACCTTTAATTGATTAAAAAATTTGCCTGTTTCTCCTTATTTATAAGATGTCACAAAAAATTGTCAAGAATGCAAAGTAATGGATAAAAGCAGACAATCTTGTTCGGTAAGGCGAAAGAACTCGAACCTAAAACACCTGGGAATTTATAAAACTTGCAAAAATCCCAGGCTAAGTAGCAGCAAAAATAAAGAATAAACAAAAAAGCACCTGATTTTCATCAGAGGTCTCTTGGGTGGCCCCACTTTTGACCCACCGGATCACTCACTTAAATGATGCGAAATATGGGAGTCCAGCGAAAAAAACAAAGCCAGCAAACGATTACTTTGCAGGCTTTTAATGCATTATGATGTTGATTTTTGTAACCCGTAGGGGAATACGCCTGCATTCATAACCTACTTGCTTTCAATATCTTATGATGGAGTCATATTCGTACTCACCGAATCACTCACCAACTTTATAATGTTCTTTGATTGCAAATCTTAATAGTTAAATATAGTAAATAACTACTGAATGCACAAATTCAAGCTATATAAATATCGTGCAAATCATCGTGTTACAAAGGTATCTATTCGTTGTTTATATTGGATATAGTTGATGAGTTATCACATGAATAGGCATTCAAGAGCTTTTAATGGAAATTGAATCAACATATATCTCTTCGGTATTACTTAAAAGCTATATTGTCTGTGAATTCAGTAGTTGATTTAATTGCTTTAATCGACTAAATTTGATACCGCCGTCAACAATTATTGACCTTATTCACAACATGCTGGAATCTATACAAGCGAAGCTGGAAGCTTCACGTAAGGAACTATTGGATCTTGGTTTGAGAAACCCGCTGCTCAATTATAAAACGCCTCAAGGAAAAGGGCTAAAAATTGTCCAGGAAAAATCTGAATTCATCTTTGACATACTGGCCAGACAGCATAAGGCCATGACCTTTTTAGGTATTTCTGAAAAGAAGCGCACTACCCAAGCGCAATTAGAGATTATTGAACATGCGGATGAAGAGCCTGAACTGGCCCAGCCAACTGAGGAGTCTTATCATGACACCAAGTTACAGACCAATGAATCCGAACAAAAGCTTCAAACAAAATTACTGAATACCTATTACTTTGCGCGTACCAGCATTGAGGAGCAGGGCGTCAATCTACTTTACCTGGCATTGGGCAAACTCAAATGGTATGAAGCAGGTAATATAGAAACACCGCGTTATGCGCCACTCCTACTCATTCCTGTGGAGCTTGAACGTTCCAGCGCACAAGAGCGTTTTCGTTTAAAATATACCGGCAGCGACATTGGGGCAAACCTATCGTTACAGGCCAAAATGAAGGCTGACTTCAATATATCTATTCCTGATTTAGCTGATTTTGAGGATTTGGATGTGGTATCATACTTTAATTCCATAACTGAGCATATAGCAAAGGAAGACTTATGGTGTGTTGAGCATGACGAGATTGAGCTTGGCTTTTTCTCTTTCGGTAAATTCATGATCTATAACGATCTTGATACCGCTAAATGGCCGGATGCCCACCAGCCAGGCTTACATGAAAACATATTAGCACTATTTGAAACCGGCTTTCAATCGGACTATCAACCTGACGAAGAAGAGAGTAAAGACTTGGATGAGGAAACAAACGCCAATGCCCTGTTTAAGGTAGTTGATGCGGACAGCTCACAGATGCAGGCTATTCTAGCGGTGAATGAAGGTCATAATCTGGTCATACAAGGCCCTCCAGGCACAGGAAAATCACAAACCATCACCAATATTATTGCTGATGCGATCGGCCAAGGCAAAAAGGTATTGTTTGTTGCGGAAAAAATGGCTGCGCTGGAAGTAGTTAAGCGCAGACTGGATGCTATTCAGTTGGGAGAAGCTTGTTTGGAACTACATAGTCATAAAGCTAACAAACGTGACTTGTTGGAGGAGCTGAAACGGGTGATGGAACTCGGAAGACCTGCAATTAACCAATTGGAACAAGAGGTACAACAATTAGCAGTTTCCCGCGATGAATTAAACAGATATTGCAACGCCGTTAACGCAAGCATTAGTGGTAGCGGTTTAAGTGCTCATCAGGTTATCGGTTTCTTATTGCAGATTGATGCCGAAATTGGTCAGCAGCACCTCTTGAAAGTACCTATTCCTGATATTGAGCAGTGGAATGCGGAGAAGGTCCGGGAGGCATCAGCGATCTGTGACCGTCTTCAGGCCAGGTTGAAAGATATCGGCGTCCCTCAACGCTTGTTGTTCTGGGGAAGTGAGCTTACTGTATTGCTGCCTCATGAGAAAGGTCCCGTTCAAGAGCAGGTACGGCAGGCTGGCCAAGCTGCTACTGCTTTGCGTGAAATGTCAGAAAGCATACAGGCATCCACTGGCCTTAGACCTGCCGAGGACAATCACTCATTGGACTTGCTAATCACAGAATTAGAAGTAGCGTCTCAAGCGCCTGATCTTGCAGGCATTGACTTAGTTAGTGATACATGGCTGTTAAAGCAACACGATATTCGTGAATTGATAGAAATAGGGCAGGCACGTGACACATTATACAAGAAATACAAAGACAAGCTCATCCCCGAAGCCTGGTCTCAGGACATTCTGGACATAAGACAAAATTTAGTAGCCCATGGCCAGAAGTGGTACAAGTTCCTCATCGGAAGTTATCGCCGGGCAAACCAGCGACTAGCGTCGTTTCTAAAAGTTGGTCTACCTGCCGATGTTTCTGAACGATTAGAGATTGTTGACGCGATTTCTGAAGCCAGGCGTATGGAAACTGAAATGGCTGCATTGGATCCATTGGCGGCGTCATTGTTTGGAAAGCGCTGGTTGAAACAAAAATCGGAGTGGTCAGCGCTAGGCCGTGGGGCCGAATATCTTGCTGGTGTGCATCAACAGTTCGCTGAAAAACGAATAAGTCGTCAGTTATTCGAATTCTTAAAACAGAATAATGCTGCCCGCACTGCTGCGGCTTTTGGAAGTGAGCTTAAACAAGCTGCCCAACATATTGAATTACAACGCCAAGCCGCTTTCGCTTCGCTAAAATTCAATGAGTCGAAAAGCGCCAAGCAATCAGAGATCGCCGCGATGACCTTCCGTGCACAGTCGGCATTTTGGTCGAAACGCGCAGAGCGGTTTGCAGAACTTCAGCTAGCTATTGATTGGAACAATCTGGCTCAGGCAGCAAGTCAGGCCGGATTTAAATACCTCGCTGATTTGGCAACCAGTTGGGATCAGGCGGCGCAGTCATTGAAAACCTCCTTATTGAAGACCTGGTATGAATACCTGATTGAACAGTCCTTCAAACTCAACCCGGCACTTACCCAGTTTGAGCGCGTTAGCCACGAAAGCGTGATTGGTCAGTTCCGGCGGCTTGACCAGCTAAATTTAGTATATAACCGGGCACGGGTTGCGTTGAAACATTGGGAAAACATTCCTAAACAACATGCGGGCGGCCAGGTAAATGTTTTAAAAACCGAATTTAACCGCCGAGCTCGTCACATGCCTATACGAAAATTAGTTGAAGAAGCGGGCGCTGCTATGCAGGCGATTAAACCTGTGTGGATGATGAGCCCGATGTCTATTGCCAATTTTCTTCCGCCGGGAAGCATAGCGTTCGACTTGGTTATTTTTGACGAAGCCAGTCAGGTACGGCCTGTTGATGCTTTAGGTGCTATTATGCGTGGCAAGCAGCTGGTCGTGGTTGGTGATACTAAACAACTGCCGCCAACCAGTTTCTTTGACAAACTGAATACCGATGTCGGGGATGAGGATAATCAAACGGCCGATATGCAGAGCATCCTGGGCATGTGTGACGGCCAGGGTGCTCCAAGCAGCATGTTGAAGTGGCATTATCGCAGCCGGCATGAATCGCTCATCACCTTATCTAACCATGAGTTTTACGAGAATAAACTGGTGATATTCCCAAGTCCGGGTTCACGGCAAAGCTTAGGATTGCGCTTCCATCATCTTGCAGATGCTGTCTATGATCGGGGTAAAACACGCACCAATCCTATAGAGGCTGAAAGAGTTGCGCAGGCCGTTATAGCACATGCCAGGCAATCTCCTGAATTGAGCTTGGGGGTTGTGGCTTTCAGTACTTCACAGATGCAGGCCATACAAGCAGCATTAGAAGTGCAACGCCGCCAAGATCCAAACGTGGAATCCTTCTTTAAGAGTCACCCACATGAGCCCTTTTTCATTAAGAATTTAGAGAACGTTCAGGGCGATGAGCGAGATGTCATTTACATAAGTATCGGATATGGACGCATAGATAACGGTACCGTACCTATGAGCTTTGGCCCATTAAACAATGAGGGCGGCGAGCGCAGGCTAAATGTATTGATCACCAGGGCGAAGATGCGTTGTGAGGTCTTTACCAATATCACTTCCGCGGATATCCTCGTGGGAGATAATGCGAGGTTTGGTATTCGCGCATTAAAAAGTTTCTTGTATTTCGCACAATATGCAAAATTCGAGCACAGCAGTGAACCAATAGCAACAGATACCAGGCCTTTTGAAGACGAGGTGTTCAAGCAATTGAACGCACTGGGTTACGTTGTTAGAAGCAAAGTCGGATCAACTGGTTTTTACCTTGACCTTACAGTTGTCGACGAACATAATCCGGGACGTTATATCATAGGAATTGAATGTGACGGCCAGAACTATGCCAAGGCGAGATCTGCAACTGACCGTGACCGCTTGCGTGAGCAGGTGCTGAAAATGTTTGGCTGGAATATCTATCGCGTGTGGAGCACGGACTGGTATCGAAACCCTGAACGTGAATTAAAGCGGTTGATTGTAGCTATAGAACAAGCTAAAGCCTTGACCGCTACAATAGACCAGGAAACGAAAGTTTACGAAGAAGAAAAGCAGTTATTAACGCGTGAAAAGGTTGAAGAAGTAAAAACTCAGATCACTTATTATCAGCAAGCGACGCTGCCAGCGGCTATCGGTCATTTGGAAATGCATTTGCATTCCTTCGGAAATTTGTCCACCTGGATCAGCGAAGTGGTAAAAGTAGAGAGTCCTGTGCATTTTGATGAAATGGCCCGGCGAATGGTGGAAGCAGCTGGCGTATTAAAAATAGGATCACGCATAAAATATACGCTTACCCAAGCGTGTAAATACAGCGAGCAAAACGCGTTGATTAGAATAAAAGGTGACTTCCTTTGGCTTAATGAAATGGATGAACCTGTAGTTCGAAATCGTAGCCAACTTCCGGCTAGTTCAAAAAGGTTGCAGATGATTGCACCGGAAGAAATCAATTTGGCGATAAAGCAAGTCGTGTCTGAGGCTGTCGCCATTACGAACGAAGGTGCTGCCAACCTAGTTGCCAAATTGTTTGGGTTTAGCAGAGTAACTGAAGAAATGAAGCAGCTGTTAATAGAGGCCATTAAACTTGCAGAGTATAATGGAATAATAAAAAAGGATAATGGCTATCTAAAAGTAGTTTGACCAGTTGAAACCACGAAGCAAATCAAAAGGCATGGACAGAACTCGAACCAAATTTCTTCTCATCTCACTGTCAATATTTTATCAGCCGTTTTTAAAATTGACTCACCAAGAACTCACTTTAATTTGAGACTGTTTAAATCCACATGATTGATATTAAGTTAACAAAAAAAACATTTATTGCAAAATAAAATAGCACTAATAGTTCACGGTCAATACTAACTTTTAAATTGATTGTCGACTACCAGATGCTGTTCAGTTATTCTTATTAAGATTATTTTGAATCACTGAGGCATAAGCTCAAATATACTAAAGCTTATCCTGATTTCATAGCCCGGATGCCTTGCTGATGGCCATCATAGTCACCGCCAGCCACGTAGGTCGCCTATTACACAACTTCATCTTTGGCGATTGTGTCATATTGCAGTTCCGTCAGTTGTGAGAATAGGTAGTCGTCGTTAAGCAATTTAAGAAATAGTCTTTTTGAAACCCCAGTATCCAGTGATATCTGTGTCTCATCGGCGTTGAAATGGATTCGCCCAGTTAGCTTAGGATGGTTTCTAATGAAGTTGATCCCGTTGGCAGTCGGCACCCGAAGCACAGGAGAGCGTCTTACCTTCACCAGCTTCTTCGCATTTGTCAATTGGGTAGCTAAATCCAACAAAGGCTGAATATCCGCCAGCAGCGCAATGTTTTGAATAATCGCGATCGTTTGTTGCGCCTGGCCCATGATTGCAGCTTCGTAACCGAATGATCTTTTTAGGGTAGACAGTTTAATTACAAACAACTCATCTTCAACCAACATGAAATCAAATTTTTTATCGAGTACAATGGCATCTTGTGCGGCAGGTACAAAACGTGTGTTGGAAATAGGTACCAGTAAAAACCTATCCCTTTGTAAAATATTTACCGGGTAATTTTTTTTATACAGAACAACCCGGTGTGCTTCATCGCCAATCACAATGATAAATCCTTCCAAGTTCGCCAAATTATCATGGTCAAACCGAAATTGCTCAAGGATATTATTTTGCAGAACCTCTTTCATCACGTTTAAGCTATCGATTGGTTGCTCCAAATCATAACTATAGAAGGCATTTCGCCGCTCATCCGCCTCAGAAAGCGGCATCAAATGCAATTCTTCGTTTTCAACGAGCATCTCTCGAACCGAGTCTGTATAACGCATCCGCAGACTTTGCTGTGCGTCGCCCTCTAAGTCTACACGTTTGATAATGCGTTGTTGCCCATCATTCAATACAAAATACAGGATAGCTGCTAATACTCGTTGTTCATCTAGATTCTATGCTAACGATTTTAATTCCTCTAGAATGTTGGAAATTTTCAACTGATTGCTTTCAATTTTAGTGATGATTGCCTTTCTGTCGTAAGCAACTTCTTCTACAATCTTATTTGGATTTTTAATGTCCAAATCAAACTTGCGTTCGCTAATGGTTTGTATATTTACCTTCCAAGCCACTTCACTTTCTATTCGATCTTTCCACCACGCTTTTATTGGCTCAAACTCTTCGATACGAATAGGTTTAGTTTTGCTATATGCTTTTTGCCCTTCAGGCAAAGTATGTTCGTAGTACCAAATTTCTTTTGTTGGTTTTCCTCTTTCAAAAAAAATCAAGTTGGTGTTTACAGTGGCATAAGGTGCAAAAACGGATTGTGGTAACCTGATTATTGTATGCACATTACAATCCTCCAATAACTTTTGACGTACCCGTTGTTTCACGCCATCGCCAGTCAAACTTCCATCCGGTAATACAATCCCAGCCCTTCCACCTTCTTTAAGCATTTGAATAAAAAGGATAAGAAAAAGATCAGCACTTTCCTTTGTGCGGTAATTTAAAGGGAAATTAGTTTCCATTCCATCACCTACTACACCACCAAAAGGGGGATTAGCAACAATGATATCGACATGATCTTTTTGTTTTATAGAAGTTAATTCATGACTTAACGCATCATCGTTTTGTATTTGAGGTATTGCAATATCATGCGTAATCAAGTTAACCACAGCCAGCATGAAAGGTAAAGGCTTCAACTCTGTACCGGTTATGGACTCCTGCAGAATTTGACGATCAGCAACAGTTTTTAGTTGCTTACGTAAATGCTCAATACAGCATACAAGGAACCCTGCGGTTCCAAGTGCAGGGTCCGCAATTTTCTCACCCAATTTAGGATTAACCATATCTACAATAAATTGGGTTACCGCTCTGGGCGTATAAAACTCTCCTGTATCCTTTTTAGTGGCTAATCCCTGCAATATTTCCTCATATATCACATTAAAAACATGGTGTTCTTTGCTATTGTTGAAATCTATTTTATTGAGTTTATTAACCGCCTGGCGAAAAGTAGTTCCACTTTTCATATAATTATTAGTGCCATCAAAAATTTGACGGATTATAATTCCCAGCCTATTTTCTGTTGAAATAGTAAGATTCTTTAGCTCTGGGAAC
Source organism: Mucilaginibacter koreensis (assembly GCF_054783355.1). NCBI lineage: Bacteria > Pseudomonadati > Bacteroidota > Sphingobacteriia > Sphingobacteriales > Sphingobacteriaceae > Mucilaginibacter > Mucilaginibacter koreensis. The sequence continues at coordinate 2,655,569 of NZ_BAAGQS010000001.1, forward strand.
AAGCGGTTGTTAATAAAGTTAATCAATGCTTCACCTGTTATACCCTCATCATCAGCAGCCCAGTTCCTCCATTGTAAGTCTGTAGGGATTGGTGATTTATATTTTGTCAAGTATCTCCTTTTCTTGGTCTTTATCATCAAACAGCTTCAAAAAGATCATCCAACCCAACTGCTCAATGCGTTGTGCATCGCCACTTAGACCAGGATCTTTTCTAAAAATATCTCTGATTGATTTAATTACACCGCCTATATTGCTCATTAAAAATATTTTTTGAAGGTCTTTTGAAATTTTTCTGCATTCTTATTAAGCCATAGAAAATATTCGTTCCATTTTGCTTCATCTAATGGATTACACGAATAGTATTTTATTACTCTAAAGGCTGCGCTTTCTGGCAAATCCATAAATTGGATGTCGTCACCTAAAGATTGCTCTATTGGCCCCCTATGCTGTTTGATTGCTTCATATATACTTTCATCATTTTTTATATATAATTCACAACCAATTTGATTTTGTTTAGAGTTAAACGTCAACGATATAAGAGCTTTGGACGTTCCAAAACTAATGTCATACCAATGTTGAGGCCTTGGAGTTCTTCCATAATTAACTAATGTTTTTACCTCTAGCTTATCAACGTAATCTTTGAGGCATTGCCAAAACTTTTGCTGAAACAATTTAAGCTCCGAAGGGCTACCCTTTTCTGAGGAAGAAGCATTTTTTATAGTTTTTGCCCAATTATTTGGTTGAGAAATAATATTAAACTTAGGTGCAGGATCAGATGATCCGATCTGCCAAAGCTCAATTTGCACCAGAAAAAATGAAATTTCTTCCGGCATATGTCGGTTGAGCCAATCAATAGCTTGTTTATGTTCTTCTGTGTAGTCTTTAACTATCCAAATGATAATACCGGCATCATGAGCTGAAGCATAAGTCAATATTTGCCCTAAATGTTTATGGTCTGTTGCTTCTAGTTGATTCTCTATGATCACCTTTCGCTTAGAGATAGCATCATCAGCTAAAATATCTGCAGTATATCTTCCAGCTGATTCTTCAGGTTTTATATTTTCTAAATCAATGTCCAATTCATCAGCAAGCAAACCTATGTTTTCATCTTTGGCTAGCCATCTGGTAAAGTGTAAAGCTTCGTGCCCCCAAACACTTCTAAGATCAATATTCTTTAATGTTCCTAATTTGATAGTCATCACGCTACACTGTATAATTCTCGTTCTAGATCTTTAATGGCTATATCGTATTGCTCACGATTTCCGAATATCTTCATTATTTCAGTAACGGAACCTAACTCATTAAGTGGCGGTATAGTAAGAATCGTAATGTTTTCCATGTTTTCGATACCCTGATCAGCATACTTTTCAAGCAACGCCTCCAAAACCATTCTGGCCTGCTCACCATACTTAGTAAAATAATTACGCTTTTTTACATTATTTGCCCGTTCTTTTCTTGTCAATGGAGGCTGATCATAAGCTACATGGCAAATTAAATCAAACAAATCGACCTGTTTGTCAACAGCTGAATATAATGCCTCAATCAAAACGCCTTGCTCTTCTAATTCAGCAATAATTGCTTCCTTGCGATCTGTAGCACCCCATTTATTTAAAAATTCGTCTAAAGAAGCAAATTGCCCTGTTATAATTTGCTTAGTATGATCTTTTAAGCTTGTAGTTATGGGCCGACCGTGTTGATCAAAGTGAAGTTCGCGACTAATTAAAACAGAAACATCTACACCGTTTACGTAAATTTTTTCTCTTCGCGATGGTGTAGTTACACCGTCATCTTCAGGACTTAGCGTTCTTATCTTCGGACGTTCAATCCTAATTTCTTCACCTGTTTCGGTATCAATAATTGGATCCGTTATTTCCTCTTCTTCGTCAATGACATTACCTAAGTCCGTTTCTTCTGTTACTGGCTTAATCCGTATTGGGTCTCCATCAAAAGCAGGGTCGGCAAAATTATCAGTCGCATTTCTAAAATCCAGTATTGTGAAGTAAAGTTTTCCATATTCTTCATTTATCCGCGTACCTCTGCCAATGATTTGCTTAAACTTAGTCATTGAATTAATAACAGTGTCCAGGACTATGACTTTACAAGTTTGGGCATCTACACCTGTAGTCATTAATTCGGAGGTGGTAGCAATGACAGGATATTTTTCTTCAGGATTGATAAAATTGTCTAATTCACGCTTACCTTCTGCATTATCACCTGTGATTTGCATTATGTACTTATAATTTGCTGCTACTAGATCGGGATTATGCTTGGCTAAAGCGGTTCGCATTCGTTCAGCATGATCTATATCTACGCAAAAAACTATAGTTTTCGCAAATTGATCATAACCTTCCAAAAACTCGGTTATTTTTTCCGCTATAGTATCAGTCCTCTCATCGATTACTAACTTACGGTCGAAGTCGCTACGATTGTAAATTCTATCTTCGACCTCATTACCAACTTTGTCTGTTTTACCCTGTTCAGGTCGCCAACCTTCAGCATCAACATTCAATCCAACCCTAACTACACGATAAGGAGCTAAGAAGCCATCATCAATCCCTTGTCTTAATGAATAGGTATAAATTGGACTCCCAAAGTATTCAGTGTTGCTGGCTTGAGTTGTTTCTTTAGGTGTAGCAGTTAAGCCAATATGTGTTGCTCCTTTGAAATAATTTAAGATCTCCCGCCAGTTGCTATCATCTTTAGCGCTACCTCTATGACACTCATCAATAATGACCAGATCAAAAAAGCTTGGAGAGAAATCTTTGTAGGCATCCTGCATAGCTGGATCAGAATTACTTAATCCTTGATATAACCCAAGAAAAATTTCAAATGCTTTATCCGCGGAATCGATGCCTCTTTTAAGGGTTGAAATAAGCTCTTCCTTTCCATCTTGATTGACCACGACCTTTTTTTTAATTACAGTCATCGCACCTTTGAAATGCTTAAAGTCACCTCTTCGCGTTTGATCAACCAATGCGGTTCTATCTGCTAGAAATAAGATTCTTTTCTTAGCTCCACTCTTCCATAATCTGTATGCAATTTGAAATGCGGTATAGGTTTTCCCTGTACCCGTTGCCATTACAAGAAGAATTCGGTTTTGACCTTTAGCTATCGCTTCAACCGTTTTATTTATGGCTATTTGCTGGTAGTACCTTGGTTTCCTGTTTGTATTATCAAAATGATACTCCTGTGAAGCAATCTTCTCAGCTTCTTCTGTTTCAATACCTTTATATTTTTTGTATTTCTCCCAAAGTTGTTGGGGAGAAGGAAAACTGTTTAAGTCTAATTCGGTCTCAATATTACCGTCAGTAGCAGTGCGGTCATGAAATAAAAAGCCATCTCCGTTGCTACTAAAAACGCAAGGAATATCTAATATTCTAGCATAATCCAAGCCTTGTTGAATACCTGCTCTTATAGAATGGTTATTGTCTTTCGCCTCTATAATGGCTACCGGTATATTAGGCTTATAGTAAAGAATGTAATCAGCTCTTTTTCTTTTCCCTCGCGCAGTAAATTTTCCACGAACATAAATTTTACCATCGGTAAAAAACACCTCTTCAAGTACTTGCAGTTCTATATTCCATTTTGCATCTTCCAATGCTGGAGTAATAAACTTTGTGCAAATGTCTCTTTCTGATAATGATTTTTTGTTAAGCATTGATTGTGATAAATCGGCCTTTAAAAATATAAATTATATTATATATTCTATTTGCCATTTAGCACGCTTTCCCTACATATTATGTATTTTGTATGTCCATACAAGATTTCATACAATCCTTTGTTTATCAATATTTTACATCATTTCACAACTGAATAATTGATTGCTGATCATCCATGTAGGGTCATACATTATTGTTTATAACCTTTTACAGATGTATACAGGTGAATACTCGAAGAAAAGAACCTCCCTCTCCGCATATTTGACTTAAATTCACTTGCTAAGTCAGTTCAATAAGTTAAATGTATGCTTAACAGCATACATAATGCCAACTCACTATTGACTGTTGTTTCGTTCATCTCACTTGGTAACCGATTGCATTTCAGAACATTATTATTGTTCAGCTAATCCCATTTAACCAATTCAGTACTGCCTGCTTCAACATATTTTCAAAAATCTTTGATCTTGAAATGAGCTATGATTTCCTATAAATTTTAAACTTTTCAAGGAATCTATATAAGCTACAAACATAGAATCGGACAGATATACCCTTATCAACCCCTTATAAATAATATAAATAAAAAGTGCATGCAGCTTTTAGCTGCATGCACTAACCAATAAAAACATATTTAAAACTATCCCGGAGGCAACATTAAGGTATTTTATCTAATGGCGGCACATTAGATTCTGATCCGCTATAACCAACGTTTTGATTAATATGCCCGTTGATATTAAGCAAAATATCATTATTGGGAATAGGCCACAACACGTGATAAGGCGACATGGTATAAGTGTTACCTGAATTAGTCACTACCCCTTTGTTGTAAAAATCATTTTTTTCCATAATACGGTCATAGAAAAAGTTTGAGGCAGAGAAGTTGGACAAGCTATATGACTTTCCTTTATAGGAAGGCTGCCCTGTAAGTGCATAGATATAAGCAATACGGGTAAGTTCTGTTTTACGCGGTTCTTCCCAATACAGCTCTCTTGCACGCTCATCCAATACTGTACCAATATTAACAGCGTTCGGATCGGTTAATAGCTGGGCTTGGGCACGGGCACGAACTGTATTTAAGTCTGCCATGGCCAGGGCCAGGTTGCCTTTCCATACATAAGCTTCGGCTCTCAGCAAATAGGTTTCTGCCAGGCGGAATACATACCAATCAGTATTCGTACCACGCGGTGGGCTCCAATATTTGTCGGTAGCAATGTTGGTAGAGCTGATGAATACCTTGTAATGCGGCCAGCCAAACCAGTTACGAATGGTATCCTTAGCACCATTTTGGAACGCAGTACCCACTGTTGCAGCAGTATACTGCACCAAATGTTTGCCATACCAGGTAGGGTCAGATGTTTTAAGGGCAGGATTGTTATAAACCAAATCCGTCATGTTCATCCAGTTACCCGGGGCGTGGCGCAGGTCGGTATTATCTGTCCAGATGTACTTGGTACTGTAAGGTGTGCCCCGATAGCGGCCAATACCACGGCCATAGTAAAGCGAGAGCGGAAACTCAGCGTTAACCGCATCCGTCATACCTGCCTTTTTATTTGGGGTAAGAATAATATTGGCATTAGCATAAAACGGCGTACAGTTACGCATCAGCTGCGAACCGAACGAAATGGCACCATCCAGATTCTCGCGGTCTAAAACCACATACAGGGCCTCCGTATTGGCGCCAATAGCTTTGTTATCAGGGCGGTGTAAGTCCCAGATCACATTTTTGGTGGCATCACCACCGGTACTACCAAAACGACTGGTCATCAGCCTATATTTACTGCCACTAATTACACTTGTTGATACTGTAATTGCATCATCAAACTTCCCTAACGCCAAATCTACCTTGGTGAGCAAGTGCCCGATAGCGCCCTTGCTTACATCGCCTATATTTACACTATTGCTTACATTGGCAAAAGCATAATCCAAGTCAGTTTTCATTTTCCCTAAAATCACATCTCTTTTAGTAGAAAAATAGCTGGTATTGGGCTCGGTTTCTTCTTTTAAAATCAATGGCACATCCCCAAATTCATTACAAAGCCTATAGTAACAATAGGCACGGTAAAAATACGCCTGGCTTAGTGCAGAGTTTCGGTCGGAAGCAGATCCCCAACTAATGTTATCAATACGAGTGATAATGACATTAGCCTCTTGTATACCTCTATACCAATTTTGCCAATACCAACCTATTTTATTGTAATCATTATCATTCAACTGAGCCGTAGGGGTAATGCGCACGTTCAGATCCTGGGCATTGGTTGTTTTATCGGTGGTACCATCAACGGCCACGTCAGAAAAAAGCGATTCTGTAATCATTGGCGCTGAGTCTCCAAAATATTCGCCACGAACAATTGTATTAATTTGTTCCAAGGCGCCTTGTACTGCGCCGGGTGTAGTTAATGAAACATCGGGCGTGAATTTAGAAAGCGACTGCGGATTTAAATAACTCCGCTTACAGCCATTAACACTTATCAACAGGCTGACGCTCATTGCAAGTACAGATGTTCTATATATTTTTTTCATCTTTAATTCTTTTAGTTTAAGTGATACTTAGAAGGTAGCGTTGATACCTGCCGAAATATAACGTGGGGTTGGCCCTGAGTTTTCCGGATCCCAATAGTTCCAGCCTGTGGCTACGTAAGCATTGTTTGCATTGGCATACACCTTTAAATTTTGCATATGCAGGCGCGTTACCAAGCTCTTTGGCAAATTGTAAGCAATCGATACTGTATTTAAGCGTACAAATGATGATTTGCGCCAGATATTATAAGATGTGCCACTTGAACCGGAATTTAAACGGGCAAAATCGTTAATCGGGTTGTCAGCTGTCCAGTATGGATATACATATGAGCTTTGGCGCTGATTGCCCACACTGCCGGGATTGTTTTTTGCCTGATTAAATTGCCTTAACTGACCCAAACTTGACACCAGTAAGAACGAAAAATCAAAGTTTTTCAGGAAATGGAAATCATTGCGTAAAGACCAGTTGTAACGTGGATTAGTGTAGCCTAAAAATTGCTTATCATCATTGGTGTATTTGTACTGGTTAGGGCCGGTGTTTACTACTTTTTCCAGTTTGAAATCGCCTGGGGTAGCACCGTAAAGTGCAGCCTGTGCTTTTTCATCGGTTTGCCATACACCCAGTACTTTGTAATCCCATACCACGTTAATATCGCGGCCGATAAACCAGTTATTTGCCGGATCATCTGCTTCTGTTGTAATGGTATTGCCATTGGCATCAGTAGTAGTTCTTGTTCCATACAGATGCACCAATTTATTGCGGTTAAAGAAAAAGTTTGCAGTGGTACTCCAGCTAAAATTACTGCTTTGAATATTTTTGCTGGTAAGAGTAAGTTCCAGTCCGTTATTATCTAACTGCCCGATGTTTGAGATGAAATTAGATTGAAAATATCCTTGTACACTCGAAAGACTACGATTTACCAGTAAGTCGGTAGTTTTCTTGTGATAAACATCTATACTACCGGTAAGTCGGTTATTTAACATAACCAAATCCAATCCAAGGTTAAATGAAGCAGTTTGCTCCCACTTTAAATTTGGATTTGGGATATTATTTACTACAATCGTGTTACCTGCAGTTGCAACCCCACTACCATTAATAACAGGATATTTACCTGTGTTTAAAAGAGGAAGAGCTACAGTGGGGTTATAAGTACCGTCAGATTGCAAATCGCGGTTACCATTAACGCCATAGCTCAGGCGAAGTTTACCATAATTAAGCCAGTTGAAGTATTTACTTTCTTTTGCAAAATTTTCATCGGTAAATACCCAGCCCAATGCTACGGCCGGGAAGGTCGCGTAAGGATGATTTTGACCAAATGCCGAGTAACCATCTCGCCTTACTGATGCAGTAAGCAAATAACGCCCTAATAATGAATAATTGACCCGAGCCATTAATGCATTAGCAGTAACAAGGCGGTCATCACTACTTACAGTAGGCAATATACCGGCACCAATGTTATGATAGCTCAAATCTGCCGTTGGGCTGAAGCCCTGATTACCATCGCTGGTATACCATGATTGGTATTTCTCTTGCTCTGCTAACAAGGTAACATCAATGTTGTGAATACCAATAGTTTTGTTCCAGGTAACCAAATGGTCAATGGTATATTTATACCTGTTTTCCATGGAGCGGGTAGCCGAGCCGCCAGGGATGGTTACATTAGGATTAGCCGGAGAATTGAAGTAGAAATTGCGGTAAAACTCCAAATCGGGCGAATAATTCAGTTGATACTGAATTCCTAATGGTAATTTCACTTTAGCATACAAGTTAGCAAATAATGTATTTTGCACGGCCATTTGCTGGTTGTAGTAATTATCCAGAAAGGGGTTACGGGCATTTAAACCATTATCATCTGTAGGTATACGCCTTAAACTTCCATCGGCTTTGTAAAAATCACCGTAAGGCGAGTTGTTCACAATCTGTGTCCAGTCGGCCTCAATTGCACCTTCATTTCTCGAGGCAAACTGAGAACTAATACCCAAAGTTAAAAACTTAGAGGCTTTACCTTCCAGGTTTACCCGTACGCGGTAGTTTTCATATTGCCCGCCTTCAATTAAGTTCTGATTTTTAACGTAGTTACCAGACATGTAATAATTCATGGTTTCGTTACGGCCGGATAAACTGATGGTATAATCCTGACGCAAGCCATTACGAAATACTTTATCGGCCCAGTCAATGGTATTACCGGCAAAGTAATTAGCCCGTTCGTTACCTACCAAACCCAAACGGGTCAGCCATTGGTCAACAGGATCGCCGGTGGCTCCGGTTAGTGCCAGCCATTGTGCAACGGTTACACCTGCCGGCAACTGGCGCGGATCTGTAAATTGATAGCTGGGCAAACTGGTGTTGTTAGCGCGTTGCACATCAGCCCGCCAGTTTAAAAAGCCTTGCGGGTCATAAACCTTTTGCTGCCTTTCCAGTTGTGCAATACCAGTGTTGGCATTAAACGTAATGGTCGGCGTCCCGTTAACCGAGCTGCCTTTCTTGGTGGTAATTGCCACTACGCCTGCTGCAGATTTAGAACCATATACGGCTAAAGCACTTGCATCTTTTAACACGTCAATAGTTTCAATATCATTTGGGTTTATGTCTGCAAGTTGCCCTTGGTAAAACACACCGTCTAACACTATCAACGGAGTTGTATTGGCAGTGAGTGAAGTTTTACCCCTCACCAAAAGATCACCGCTACCGCCTCCTTTTGGTGAGGTATTCATGGCTACGTTAATACCCGGAATATTACCTTTCAAAATATCAGTAACACTGGCAGGGTTTTCATTCTCCAGTTGCGTTGCTTTAACGCTGGAAATTGCACCGGTAACGTCGCGCTTTTGCCGGGTACCGTAGCCTATCACTACTACATCACTGAGTTGCTTTCCATCATCTTTTAAAACAACGTTAATTGTTGTCTGATTATTAACTGGTATTTGAACTGTGTTATAGCTAACACTGGAAAAGCTTAAAACGCTGTTAGCAGCTGCTGTGATGGTATAGTTACCGCTAATGTCTGTAGCTACCCCACGTGGCGTACCCACCACCCGAACGCTGGCACCGGGAACTCCCAGCCCCTTGTTATCTTTTACAGTTCCCTTAATAACACGATCCTGACCTAACGCGAGGAAGGTACAGGTCATGAGTATTGAAATAAGTAGAGTAATTTTTTTTCTCATAATATAGTTTAAGAATTAATAGAATTTACTTGCAGCCCTAGTAAAGGCGGCTCTCATTTGTTAAATGCTGAAGCGAGCATTACAGGCCATCGGTACTGCTGCTACCGCCAGGTAGTGATTATACTGCATAATTATTCCCCTTATAATTTAACTGAGCAGCGCTCAACAACAGGAAAATTTAAGCTATGCATTTAATCAAGGCAGCGGCCCGCGAGAGGTAATGCCGATGTTATTGAATAATGATTTGTGTTTTCATCTTCTTCAAAAATTAGGGTTAAAAACTTTGTTAATTAAAATTGGTGCCCTAAAGATAAAGCGGTTCTAAGCAAAAAACAAAGGTATAATTTTACATAAACTACTGAATATTAGTTATTTATGAAATTTTTGTTGCGGTTTATGCACAAGATAACAATCATCAAAAAGTGGCATTTAACAGCAGGCAGCCCATATTTTCTGATATGTAAAAAACGGGGTGTTACACTTCAATAACAAGAAGTTACATTTGAAAAAAAATTTGAAAAATTAGCTCAGTGAGCCTCTGAGAAGCATTAATGCACAGCAATATCTAAGGGAAGGCGTTCTGATAACCTGCAAAACGCATAGCTGCCCGAAGCATTAGAAATGCTCCGGGCACTTAAATAAGAAAGAGACAGGTAATTTTGACGAAACCTTGGTTACGGAGTTAATGCGGATCGGGTATTTATCCGAGTAAACGCCTCGCTGCATTCACATTCAGGAATAAGTATGAGATGAATACAGTTAATAGCTAAACAAAACGAACAGCAAATAAATCGCCTAAGCATTTACAGCCTTGGCAGATGATTTCTTATCTATCACCAATGAAATCCATCCTTCTTTCTGGTTATGCTTTCTGAAGCCCTTTTGCTCTTCCATAGCGCGCTTTACACGAATGGCATAAGCCCAACAGGTGCTTGCACGCAAGCTCAGTTTCTCAGACAACTGGCGGGCCGAAATACTTCCCTTACTATGATACATCAGGTATACCAGATAAAAGGCTTTTACAATAGGTATGCGCGTGTTATGAAAAATGGTGTTTAACATCACCGATTCTTCGTAAGTACATTTGGTACACCGGCGACTGTATGGAACCCGACCGTTACAGTAATTTGTATGATTACATTTTAAACAGCTATAACCCTGTTTCCATTTTAATTCGGCCAAAAATTTATAACAATGTTCTGTATCCGGGTACTTTGCACTAAAATCTTCATAACTCATTTCAGTTAAAAGCACCCGCGCATCATTTACTTTCTCAATTTTTGTTTGAAGCTGTACATTATCCTGAGCTAATAGTACATTCATCCGGCTAATCTCAGCTGCCTGTAGGGCTAACTGCTCATTAACATGAAGCAAATCCTCGTTTTGCCGGGCAATGGTGGCTAAATTTTCCTGAATTTCTTCTGATTGTAAAGTCAGCTTGCGGGTGCGATCCTGTACCTGTTTTTCTAATTCCCGGTTTACCGAGTCCTTCAAATCCACATTGATCTTCATTTGCTGAATCACTTCTTCCTGCGCCAAATCTTTATCTTTTCTAAGTATACGAACCTGGTCGCCGATAGAGAAGGAAAGAAAAACCATTTCGAAAACGAAACTGATGGTCAGACTGTAATGAGCCTGCCAAAAAGGAAGCGAGCGCCCCAAACCCAATACATATATACCCTTAATTACTACGCCAATAAACAAAAAGGTATACCCTACTATAAAGAACCTGGCTGGCTTGAAACCATTTCTATACATGGTTATACCTGTATAAAAGGCAATAGCTAAAGGTATAAAATCAATAAACTTGAGCATGAACAAGCTATTGTTGAAGCAAAAACAATACACAAAAAATACAGTTCGTGCAGCAATAGTGAAGTTGATTAGGCGGTACAAACCCAAATTGCGCTGCTTTACCTGAAGAAGCTGTTTGGTGAAAACCAAAGCGAATAAACTAATGCTATATAATGCTACGCCAAACACATAATCATTCAGCAACGGTGCATTTGGCCATAAATATTGAAAACCGATACCATCAACACTCATTTCGTAAACGCCTACGCTTACAATATACATTACATAATACAAGTACTGCAAACGCCTGACGGCAAAGTACATAAGTATGTTATGCAGGCAAAAAATGAGTATCATACCATAAAACACGCCAAATGATATATATTCGGCAAGCGTATAGTACACAAACCGTTTAAGGCTACGGTAAACCATAATTACATTTACCGGATATTTTGATTTTATCCGGAAGTAATACGTACGTTCCCCTTCGGAAAAATTATTGATAATAAACTCAAAATTTTTGTGCGCCAGTATGCGTTGCCCGAAAGGGATACTCTCCCCGGCAACAATCTGCTGGTAATTACCGGCAGCATCTGGCATATAAGCCGTAATTTGATCTGTAGTTTGATCAAAAAACTCAATCACACTACTGGCGGAAGGAAGCGGCTGGTGAAACCTGATTTTAATTTTATACCAGTAATACGATGCTTGCTGAACATTTTTAGGATAAAACCCGGTGTTAGGTTTAAATCGCACATCAAAATTGGGGCTTGCTACTTGCTTTATATCATATATTCCCTTAGTGTCTTGAAAACATAGAATTTCCTTTCTGATAAAAATGTGTTCAAGCGAATCACCGGTGATGTTAATTGATTTCTGAGCAATAACCAATTGCGTACTGAACAACAGCACAATCACATATATTAATTTACTGATCTGCATTAACGGAATAAGTATAACTGGCTTTGCACTGTTAAAATAACTGGTGCAGTTGTTTGCGCGATAATAAAAACCTAAAAAGTATTTTTTTTTGAATAACTGTTATAGCGACAAGTGTTGCTATGCAAATTATCGAGAAATATAATACTTTTTAAAGAAATATTTTATCTTGATTGGTATTAATTTATGTTACACAATGCATATACCTTGATGCTGAAACCTCAACACTCATGTCAGGCATGCTCCATAATACAACTGTATGACACAACCTACATTCAGAGTAAATGGATTAATGTATTTAATTATTGTATTACCGTAAATCCATTATTAAAAGCTCTTTTAATGATGCCGGTATAACTAATTATTTAATTAAAAAAAGCAACTCCATTTATGAATTGCTTTTTTATTGCCTTCAGGCAGTGTCCTGATGTTACTTTAGTACTACATTTTTAAAATGGGTGTCATCATTAGGCAGTAACCGTTAAATTGTTGCCTGTAATATTTACTTTATACTCTTTAAGCGCTATAGCGGCCGGGCCCTGTAACACAGCGCCATGTGTATCAAACTGGCTGCCATGCGCCGGGCATACAAATTTACCCTGCGCGGTATTCCACCCTATAGAAACGCCCTGATGTGTGCAGGCTGCCTGTACAGCAGTAAAGGCGGTGGCAGTGCTGCCCTGGCTTAATCGCACCAATATAATACCGTTAGCAATTTTAAATTCACCTGCATTCTTGAGCTCACTGCTTAAATCTGCATCTAACAAACTATTCCCATTGCTGCCACCGTTGTTGCCTGTTCCGGTACCACCTTCGGGTATAGGGTCGTCTTGCTTAGGCATACTACCGCAAGAAGCTATACTGCAACCTGCGCACACCGCGGCTAAACTGATACCCAACTGGGTTAAAAATTCTTTTCTTTCCATTGTGTTATAAGTGTTGGTAATGAAAATTCTATTTATAAGTTCCCTTGTGCTTATGGTTCATATCAAATACGCGGGAAATGGTAAAGCCCAGGCGGTACTGCCCTTTAGTCCATTTTGATTCCGTATCGCTCAGGTAATTGATCGGATTAATGGCCTGTGCATTGCTCAGGTTCAGGGTAAATACGTGCCCGCCAGTTTCCATTTCGATACCTATACCTGAGGGATCATAAAATTTAGGGCTGTTGCTATGACGGCGGAATTCGGAGAACGGATGTGCATAATCTACTACTACGCCCATGTGCTTGGTGACCTTGAAGCGCCCGGCTGCAGAAAGCGAAAAGATGTTTTGCTCGTTACCCTGTATATAAGGAAAAGGTAAATTATTCCTCAGAAACGAAGGAGCTACCTCAGCAGAAAACCGGGAGGAAAACTTTCGTGAAAATATGGCCTGATAGAAGTAAGACAGGCGGTTACTGTAATCATCAAATACATTGGTGTTTACTTTGTAGGGCTTTAAGCCTACATCGGCCAGTACCGTTAAAGTAAACGGCATACTGTTATCTGTCTTTTGCTGCAACAGATTATACTTTAAGCCCAAATCAAGCAATTGTTCAAATTTACTCCGGCCAAAGTTTATATCTAAACGGTCGGTGAGGCCGTATTCGAATCCGATATAAATGTCTGACGAGTTATCTAAACCCCAGAAGGTTTTACCGCCGCCATCCCTGCCGGCAATGTCGCCAAACCGGTGAATCACCATAAAATTTAATGTATTTTTCTTATTGGTTTCAGTGGTAGGCGTTAAAATCAGGCGGGTAGATTTAAAAGCTGCCTGCACTGGTTCTTTGTCATCATCGCCGGCCAGGGCATTCATCAGCGAATCGGCAGAAGCTACGGAACCGGTATCGGTTTGCATAATGGCCGGCCGGTTGGTTCTTTGCTGTGCATTTACCAATGTACAAGCCAGCAGCAGGGCAAATAAAATAAAATAGGGTTTCATAAAAATTGTTGATCAGTAAGGCAAGGGTTAAGCTATTTTTTGTAAACTGTGTAAGTAGCAGCTACTTCCACTTGTATAGTTTCTGCTATTTTTTCAAACACCAGCTTCGGTATCTCAATGTTATGGTCTTTGCATTTCACCATAAAAGTTGAATTCATACTCACCACACCATTATTCACCATGATTTTGCCCGAAATACTACGGTTTTGTTTAACGCCATGCACTTCAAGTACACCTGTAGCCGTAACCGGGTAAGTGCCATTTTTAGTTACATCTACTTTCTGCTGAATTTTGCCACGGAAAGATGCCTGCGGAAACTTGTCGCTTTCCATATAATTCTCGTTGAAATGTTCCTGCATTAATGACTTTTGAAAAACGAGGGAACGAATGGGCACATTGAAAGCCAGGTCGCCCGTAGCGGCATTAAATACCGAGGTGCCTTTGGTGGTAATCGCATCAATATCTTCTAAAGGTGCCTTTGAATAAATACTGATTTTAGCATTTTTACAGACATAGGTTTCCTGCCCGGCCTGGATCATCCCGATCCAAGTCAGTAAAATTAAAGCGATATGTTTCATGTTTTTACTTGGGTTTGGCCGAACTCAGGTTCCAGCTAAAGCCTACGGCAACGCCTGCAGACTGCAGATTGACCTGTTCCTGCCCGATTTGAGTAATAGGTAATTTTAAATATGGCTGTATCAGCAATTTTAAATTAGGACTTACCTGTTGTTGATAAGTGGTATTCAAGTTAAGTACCCCCAAAACGTGTTGGTTTTTGTTTGCGATATCAAGCTCACGCACCGAGTTATCGGCATAATTAAAGCTGTAATGCTCGGTAAGCATAAAGTAAGATGACAAACCTGCACCTGCGCTAAAACTGCGCTTTGCATTACCTGATACCTGGTAATTTACATTTACCGGAATATCGAGCACGGTACAGTTTGCCATTACACCCGTTAAAGGGTTAACAGGAGCTGTAGCACTCAATGCAGCCGGCCTGGCCACGGCAAGCGTTCTTACAGCCAATTGATTACCTGCATGTGTTACAGCAGTTGTACCGGCCCCTGGCGCAGCGGCTATACCCGCCGCACTGGCCGAAGCAAAATACTGCGACAATAAGCTGCTTTGGTTAGCACCGATACGATAAGGCTTATACGCATAAGTGGCCCCTGTAGTAATGCTCCAGCGGCTGGAAATATGAGCCGATACCTGTAGCCCTGCATTACCACCCAGTTTACTTCCGCCACCCGGACCTGCTTTATTTACATCAGGCGCTGTTAATAGCGCTGCAGTGAGTAATGCCCGCCCTCTCAGCTTTGGCGTGGGCTCATCATGCGCGGCAGCCAGCCAAGCCAGGTCATCCGGTGTGTTAGCTGTAATTACACTGCTTTTAACCACATTTACCGGGTTAACCAAAGTTGTAAAAGGCTGGTGTTCCTTAATTCTTGTTAAGCCGGTAACAGATAACGGTTCAGTTCCTAAAATTGAATTAACCGGTAGATAAGCGGTTCCGGCTGACACAGCTAAACCATCTTCACGCAAGGCGCTGTCAGCAATTAGCCCTTTGTATGACCTATGCTGCGCAGTGTGTGCTGATTTAGCAGAAGATGTGTACGTTAATCCTTCAGTTGTAGCCGGATTAAGTTGATCATCTGGTTGCTCAGTTTTTACGTCAGGTTTCACTTTCGGTTGATGAACTTTAACCAGTGGATGATTAGGCTTAGTACTTGTGTCATTATACCAGTTTAAACCGAAGAAAAGCAACAGCAGTGCTGCAATACTTCCTGATACCCAGTACAGCCAGATAATTCCCCGCTTTTTATCTTCCTTTTTATCCAGTAATGCTTCCATGGCATCCCAATCCTCCTCACGGAAGTTAGCAGGTTTGCCCTCAGCACCGGTTAAACCGTTTCTGAAAAGCTGATCTATTTTATTATGGTCAGGCTTTTTCATTTAAACGGATTGCTGTGATTAAAAAAAGTAACTTTTAAATTTAGTGGATGCACGGCCACAATAGGGTTTGAGGCATTACCTGATATCCCTTTGGGCAGTTCATCTGCCGCTGTAATCATCTGCTTTAGTTTTTCTCTGGCTTTAAATAAATTTGATTTAGAGGTACCTGTACTGATTTGTAATAACTCCCCGATCTCTTCGTGCGAATAGCCTTCAATGGCATATAAATTAAATACCGTACGGTAGGCTTGCGGCAACTGCTGCACCATGGCCAGCAGGTCATCATACTGCAACTTCCTGTCCGGAAAATCATCGTTACCAATTTGCTCCGCAGTTTCAATGTCTTCAGAAAAAGCCATCCGCAAATTGCTCCGGTAATAATCAATGGCGGTATTCATCATTATCCTGCCCAACCAGGCTTTAAAGGGCTTGCCAGAGTCATATTTATCCAGATGCGTAAACACCTTCAAATATCCCTGGTTCATTACCTCTGCAGCTTCGTAACGGTTGTTGGTATACCGCAGGCAAATACCCATAGCAAAGCCGTAAAATGTTTGGTATAACATTTTCTGATCTTTTCTTTGCTGCTTTAAGCAGCCGGCTATCAGTTCAGGTATAGCTGCTTCTTCCATAGGCCCCGGAGCTACTGCTTCAGATCAATTTGTGTTGTTTAATTGTATCACGTTATCAAACGGGCAAAGGTTGCCTCTATAGTAAAATTTATTTTCAGGTGTAATGCTGTTGCCGCCCTGCATTACACCTGATAGCCGATTTAAAGCGCGGCAGCAGTAGCGGCGTTATTCACTGGCCAGGCGCCAGGTCCTACACTCACCCCCTTATTGTTTCCTCTTACCCCGTTATCTGCGCCAAACATATACAATGGCCAGCCTTTATAGGTTAGCTGCGTTTTACCGAATACGGTAATTGTACCAAAATCAGCCTGATTGAGTATAGATGGTACGCGGCTTACACCGGTCACCTCATTAATAGGCCATACCGCGTTGTTGCTTAAATCGGCTTTGGTAAAGTTATTGGTTTTTGCTTTATCATTTTTAAAATGATACAATGTACGGCCATAAGCATCAGTAATGTATTGCACTACCTCAGTACCCTGTACGTACTGGCTGGTATAGTTGGCGCCATCGGCACCCACCAATTGCTTATTTACCAGCATTACGGTATAGTCGGGCTTGGCCACAAACCAGGTTTTACCACTGCCTTCGCCATTTACATCACCGGCTTTGCTGTCGCCTGCAAAGGTGTATAGCGGCCAGCCTTTGTAGGTAGTTTGCTTGCTGCCGTCGGCACGGGTAATGGTACCAAAATCGGTAGCGGTGAGGCCGCTGGCCAAAGTAAGTGATGCATCATAGAATGTTGGCCATGCAGTAGAGCAACCGCCATTACAACCCGACTGCCCATCGGCATCTATAGCAAAAAAGTAAAGTGTACGGCCATCTTTATTGGTAAGTATGCTACCCAGAGTTGGATCAGTAGCCAGTTTGATTGAGGTGGTTCCGGTAGTAGAAGTTCCACCGCCTGTTCCGGTGGTGGGTGTGCCGGTGTTGTAACCATTATCAGGAGTTGTGCCTGTGCTATCTTTTTTACAAGCCGAAAAAGCAGCCATGCATGCCAGCAGTGCAAAACCTGCGGCTTTGCGTAAATTCATTTTCATAATAGTGTTGTTGTAAGTTAAACCTTAATTTTTTACATTAAATATTAGCTTGCTGGCCAGCGTATTAAAATTCAATGCGGTTGTAAGACTGAAAGCAACGATGATTTACTTTTATTAAAAACAGAACTGCCAATACTGCTTTACTTAGCAGCAACATCCAATATATGGTGTCTGTAACGGTAAGCAGATGCGGGTAATTCATTTCTTAACACTAATCGGTTGATTTCATTTACACCAACAACACGTACTCAATTATTGAAAGGTTGCCTCTATTATAAAATAAATTTAAAAAGGAAAAGTAGCCCTTATACATTGGAGTATCCGCAGGTGTTCACCTTGTTGGGCTACAAGGGTAATAATAGTAATTTTCAGGAGGTTAAGTAGGCGCCAGCAAAGCCACATGCCCTGCAGACGCCTGTCACTATTTTTAATGGTTAATTACTTGGAGTCGGTTAAATCAAGATCGTAGCGTTCTTCACGAAGCATTTTGCCCCATTGTTCCATTTCTACAGATGTAGTTGGCCGGAAACCTGCTTTTTTATACATGGCAATAGCCTTTTGCTGCACATCAGTAGTTAACAGGTAAACATTGTCAAATTGCTGCTCGCGGCAATGCGTAAGTGCGGTAGTAAGTAAATGTTTACCTACACCGGTTCCTCTGAACACGGGATGTACCAGAAACCACCTGAGCTGCGCCTCATTATCTGGCTTGGATAAAATGGCAATGCAGCCAACAATCTGATCATTATAAGTAGCCAGCCATATTTTGTCTTTCTGGATATTATAATGTTCCAGAAAATCGTAAAAAGTTTTGACTACATATCCTTCAAACTCCTGCGAATAGCCGGATTCTCGTGCATATAGTATACCATGCAAATAAATCAGATACCCAACATCGCCTGGTTTCAAGCCCTCTCTGTAAGTTACCTGATGGGCAAGTACTGTGTTGTTATAATCTGAGGATAATAAGTTTTCAACCGTTCTCATGGAACTAACCAGCATTCCTGCTTCATCGGCTGACAGTTTTTTTAGAAAGTCTTCTATTTGCATGTCTGATTTCCCTTGCAGATCATTCAATAAACGGAAACCCTGATCGGTAAGACTGATGTGATAAACCCGTGAATCTTCCGTCGAGGGGGTTCGCATTATCACACCGTCATTGCTAAACATTTTAATAATCTTACTCAAATACCCTTTATCCAATCCCAATAAAGCCCCCAGCTTTTGGGATGATACCGGTTGATGTAAACCAATTTCGAATAAAATGCGGGCTTCGGCTAACGAATACGGTCCATCTAAAATATGCTCGTTAAGCAAGCCTAAATGTGAAGTGTAAAATCTGTTGAAGCGCCTTATTTGCTCTATTTGCTTTTTCATAAAAGCAAATATAAGCTAAAGTTGATAATTGTCAACAATAAATGTTGACAATTATCAACTTTAGCTTATATCTTACCTCTTTTTTACAAATAACAGTTACACAATCAACCCCAAAAACAATGCCCTTACTCTATTTTTGGTAAAGTCATTGTCTCACTCTTATTGATAGAATAAATTTATTTTTATGAGACAAAAATACTTTCATCTATTGCTTTCGGGTAATCAGTATAACCACTTTCGCCACCGGTATAATAAGTTTCACGGTTGCTTTCTGATAAAGGCAAGTGATACATAAAGCGTTCTACAAGGTCAGGATTGGCAATAAACGGTATACCAAAAGAAACCAAGTCTGCATTGCCTTCTTCTAATATTTGATTTGCGCTCTCTTGGGTGAAACCCAGATTAGCCATCAGGCGGCCGTTATAGTTCCTGCGAAAATGACTGAAGTAATTATCCAGCAGTACCTCCCACGGTGTTCCGGATAAATCATCCGCAGGGCCCGCAATGTGCAGGTAAGCAAGATTGTAGTCGTTCAATTTTTTAAGAATGTATTGATACATTGGGATGGTTTCTTCATCAGGTGTAACAATACCCACACTACTGATAGCCACCGGGGTAAATTTGATTGCAACGCGGGTACTATCCCAAACCTCTGTAATGGCGTCCAATATCTCGAATACAATTCGGGCACGGTTTTCTATACTACCACCATATTCATCGGTACGATGGTTTACAGCCAGGCTAAGAAATTGAGGAATCAGCATTCCGGATTGTGCATGCACCTCAACACCGTCAAAGCCGGCTGCTTTGGCATTTTGAGCAGCTTGCTTGTAATCCTGTACGGTCTGTTTAATTTCAGCAACAGTCATTTCCCGCGGTGTAAGTGTTTCTTTAAACCCCTCTGGCGTAAATGATCTGGCTTGGGGATTAATGGCCGAGGGCCCTGCAGGAAGTTCGCCGTTAAGATGGTCAGGATGAGAGGCCGATCCGATGTGACCTAATTGAGAAAAAATCAGGCCGCCTTTGTCATGTACCGCCTGGGTTACCAGTTTCCAGCCATCAACCTGTTCTTGGGTGTAAATGCCCGGCACATTAATAAAGCCTATAGATTTTGAGTTTACCCAGGTACCTTCACTTAAAATTAATCCCGCCGATGCCCGCTGGGCGTAGTACTCAGCCATTAAAGGGGTAGGCACTAAGCCTGCATTGGTGGCTCTTCCACGAGTCATAGACGCCATAACCACCCTATTTTTTAATTTTAAATCTCCTAATTGATATTCCGCTAACAGCGGGTGTGCTATATTTTCCATGATTTGCATTTATTTTAATACAAACTTCCGGTATGTACGGCAGGCAAACAATATAGGATAAACTTATGTCATAGGGATAAATTTATCCCCTATAACGATTTGAGGGGCAATGCTTAATTTTGTGTAAGAAAGGCATAATTATGTACGAAAGAAAGATTCCGTTAGCTATTGATTGCGGCTTGCATTTAACTAAGGAAGTGCTGAACGGCAAATGGAAACCAGCACTGCTTAACGCCATCTCTATGGATATTAAGCGGCCAAGCGAAATTTTGCGTCTTTTACCGGGCGCTACCCGCCGTGTGCTAAACGTACAACTTAAAGAACTTGAGGAGCACGGTATGGTGCAGAAAAAAATCTATCCGCAATTACCGCCTAAGGTAGAGTATTCATTAACTGAAATAGGATGGTCATTAATGCCCATTATTGATGCAATGAACCAATGGGGCGATACACACCGTGAGTTTCTGGAATCCGTCATCACACAGGATCCAAGAACGACACAAACTTCAAAATCAGTGTGCCAGGTTTATCGCCAAATGAAGGTGGACCGGAAAATTGGATAAGGTCATTAAGGATATCAGCCCGGCATCAAAGGGCTGGGCCAAATTAAACTTCTGCTAATTTATACCCTTGCCCCCGGATACTTTGGATAACCAGCGAGGGTTCAGTTTTGAGAAATTTGCGCAACCGGGTAATGTAAACATCCATACTGCGGGCATTGAACCGGTTATCTTCGCCCCAAATTTTCAGTAAGGCCATTCTACGGTCCAATAACCTGTTTTTATTTTGCAGCAACAGCAGTAACAGATCGGCTTCACGCTGTGATAATACAGCGGTTCCCTCTGTACCAGAAACTTCCAGGCGCTGGTAATTGAACTGCAGCCGCCCTAACGGATGAATTACCGGCTGTGCCGGGCTTTCTTCCTGATGATCGTTTCGCCGCAATAATGCTTTAATGCGCAAAATCAACTCTTCCATGCTGAAAGGCTTCTTCATATAATCATCTGCACCCAGTTCCAGCCCTTTAAGTACATCTTCTGTTTGTGTTCTTGCGGTGAGAAAGATCAGCGGTACCCGCTTATCTACCATACGGATATCTCTGACCAAGGCAAAACCATCCTTTTTAGGTAACATTACATCAATTACGCATAGCGCAGGCTTCAATTCATTAAATAAACTCCAGCCTTCAACACCGTTAGCGGCCAAAGCAACCTCGAAATCCCGGCTTTCCAGCGATTCTTTGATGATGGATGCTAATACAGGTTCATCTTCAATTAATAATATCTGCGGTTTACTTATCATAAAGGAAAAGTGATGATAAAGGTAGTACCCTGGCCTGTTTTACTTTTCACTTTTATTTTTCCTTTTAAAGACTCAACCAAGCCTTTTACCTGGCTTAATCCCAATCCATACCCCTTTACATCATGCAGGTCGCCGTTATTTACCCTGTAATATTTATCAAAAATGTAAGGCAGATCTTCGGCATTAATGCCTGTTCCTGTATCACTTACCATCAGTTGCCAGCTATCAGCCTTAATTGCCGCTTTTACAGCTACTGATGCCGCAGAGCCAGCATACTTTAATGCATTATCCACTAAATTACTTAAAATGGTTTCTATCTTGTCAGGGTCTGTTCTCACTTGTTTATTCTGATCCGGGCAAATCATTTCAATTGGAGTATCTTCAATGAGTTGAAAGCGTTGGACGAGGTTGCTAATAAGCACACAGATGTCAACCTCTTGAATTGGTTTCACATCCGGATGATGCTTAATCAGGCTGATATCCATAATTCGTTCAATCTCGCTTTCTAATTTATTGATAATGTCTGAATTGATATCGGTATACCGGGTAAGCTTTTGAGGGTCAGCGGCTACATTGAAACTGGCAATGGCCTCGTTAGAGGAACGAAGTATGGTTAACGGCGTTCTGAGTTCGTGCGTAATATTGCTGATAAAATCATTTTTAAGCCGGTCAAGTTTTAGTTGCCGCCTGATGATAACTCCCATATACCACAAGCTGCCTGCCGAAAGCAAAATCAATAAAAGAGAGACTGAAGCCGGTAGCAGGTTGTGCCGAAGCAGCCACCGGCTACTGTCTAATTTCGCAGCAATAATTATCGGTGATTTATAAAAATCTATTCTGGAGGCTACTTCGCCCGGCCTGATCCCCAGTGGCTTGCTCCTGGATGCTAACGATACGGGTATGTTTATACCACTGTTCCCTAGCTCCCTGGTATAAATACCGGTTAATACCTTTAAATCAAACGGCTTATGCAACTGCTGTGTCATCAGCCTGGCAATTAAAGCTTTTACATAAGGCACATGCTGCTTATCAATGGCAACCGTACTAAATTCAGCGTTAAATATCCGTTTATGCTTTGGCGTATCGAGATCAAAAGCCTCAACGCTGGGCGTAGTACGCATAAACACGGTAAGCGAAGGCTTTTTATAATTAAGCGAAGTCGGCAGTTCAATTTGTTGCGATTGATATGACGCTATACTTTTCTCTAAAGCATGTACAGCAGTTGCATGGAAGGTACGCTCAGTATTACTGTAATTATAATACAACCAGTATAGCTGAAACAGCACAATACTGCATACCGTAAGGGTGGCGATGATAAGCGTAAACTGTAGTTTTTGCTTCACTGTAGAACAAAGATAAATTAATTACATGCACGAGCCTTTCGTATTAACACTGGTTAACACTAAACCCTCGTGCGTTAACATTTACCAATGCCAGCACCACTAATTTTGTCGGAAAAAAGTGCTAATGAAAAAATATTTAAGCAGCATTATGCTTCTCGCTCTTTCGCTATCGGTGCGTGCCCAGCAGACTAATCAGGTTCAATACAAGCTGCCGGATGGCAAAATCGTAAGTGAACATCAATTGGACAGCGTAAATAAAGCCTGGGGTAGCCGGGGCTTTTTAATGAACCATAATACAGCACATCCTGAAATAGTGGTTATTTCACCCATGACGGATGAATATCTTAAAGAAAGGGCAGAACAAGACGCGACCTTAAAATTGCTTTTGAATAAACCAGCTCCTGATTTTACTTTAACCGACGTAAAAGGCAAACAGTGGAAGCTTTCTGCATTAAAAGGCAAGACGGTTGTGCTTAACTTTTGGTTTACTACATGTACAGGTTGTGTACAAGAAATGCCTGAACTCAATAAGTTAGAAAAAAGCTATACAAACAACAATGTTGTGTTTTTGGCACCGGGCCTTGACGATGCAAAAGCCATAAACCACTTTCTTAAAAATCACCCATTTAACTATACGCTGCTACCAAAAGCTAAAACAGTGAGCGAGCTATATCATGTCAACACTTATCCTACTTCAATGGTGATCGATCCGGAAGGGATAATCCGGTTTCAGCAGGTTGGCGGTAAAAACATTGAAGACGCGCTTTCAGCAGCTATAAATAAATTTAATCACTAATAGAATTTATAAACCCGGGCAAGCGCAGGTATTGAAGCAATATTCAATGGCAGGCCCATAATAACACAAATATGCCAGTTCAACAATTCGGTTTTTTTACAGACGGTTTATTACCAGGGCAGCGCCAGGTAACCGACTATACAGTAGACACTAATTTAGATGATGAACGCCTTTGGGTGCCCTTCGGGCCGGGCGTTGCTTTTCAGCCCTGCCAGTTTAATTTGAGCAATGGTGGGTTTATCGTCATCCTGCGCGCTGACCCAGGTGCGCAAATGCCACCACATTTTCATTCAACTTCGGTAATTGGCTACACCTTAAGAGGTAATTGGCATTACCTGGAACATGAGTGGGCGGCTAAACCAGGTACATTTATTTACGAACCCGCCGGCGAGGCTCATACTTTGGTAGTAGAACCAACAGCAAAAGAACCTGCGATGATTCTATTTGTGGTTACCGGAGGCTTTATTTATATAGACCAAGTTACCAACGGCAGTATGCTGGCCTATGATGACGGCTTTACCATTTTAGACATTGCGCGCAAGCATTATCAGGCAGTGGGATTAGATCCGGCTCTGCTTGATGCAATGATCAGATAATAAGCGAGGTGCCCGCATTAACTACAATCGGACGGTTGTAGTTGATACGGGCACCTCTGTTTTTTCATTTTACAGTGAACAGGCATCGCCACAAGTTAGCGTTCTTCCAACCACTGCAAAAAGGAGGACGTTTTATCTTTACCAACTAGAAGCTTTTCTTCCGTTTCTACTATAAGTTTAACAAGCAGTTTGCGGGCAAAGTAGTGCTCTACTTCTTTAATAGCTTTAAAGCTGATAAGGTACTGCCGGTTAAGTTTAAAAAAGCTTTTGGGATCTAACTGGTTTGTAGTTTCGTCAAGCGACTGATTAAGCGTAAACATTTCGCCTTCAAAAGTTACCAGAGTAGTTTGCTCATTTCTTACAAAAAAGTAAGCAATATGAGTTACAGCAACCGTGGTGTATTTGCCGTATTTGTATACCAGAAAGCTTTGCTTACCTATGCCCGCTTGATTGATTTGAAGCAATTGCCTGATCATTTCTGATGGCACCTGCTTACTTCCGATGGCGTTACTGATTTTTTCCAATTTTGTAAAAGCTGCTTTAATTGCATCTTCAGAAAACGGTTTTAAAATATAAGCTATACCGTTAGCCCTGAAAGCTTCGAGAGCGTATTCATCAAAGGCGGTACAAAAGATAACCGGTACATCTATTTCTATTTTCTCAAAAATTTCGAACGATAATCCATCAGCAAGCTGAATATCCATAAAAATCAAATCGGGTGAAGGATGTGATGACAGGTATTCAACAGTTGATGACACCCGCTGTAATGGTCCGGCTATATGGCTATCTGGTTTGATAGAGGCAATGAGCCTGATCAACGCCCTTGCAGTCTTTAATTCATCTTCAACAACCAGGATATTCATTTACCGGAAGCTTTATGGTGAAAGAATGGCCGTCTGATATGACCTCTATTGGCTGGCCTGTTAAGTGCAGGTAACGCTGATTAATATTTTCCAGGCCAATTTTTGTAGAAGGCTCAGGAATACTTTTAGGCTGCAGATTGTTTTGTACCACCAGCCAGTTACCTAACGAGGTCAGTTTAATATTCAAAGGTTGGTCTATAGATATGATATTGTGTTTAACTGCATTTTCAACCAATAGTTGCAAGGTAAAAACAGGAATCATCATCTTTTGGTGCTCGGGCGAAATATCTATACACAAAGAAACACCATCTTCAAACCTTGCTTGTATAAGATAAAAATAGGCTTTCAGCATCTTGAGTTCCTCTTGCATCGGCACAACGTTCTTTTGGCGGCTCTCCAATGAAAAACGGTAAAAGTCTGATAACTTTACAATAAAATCGGCCGAGTTGTCATCGCCCATTTCCACCATTGATTTCAAAGTATTCAGGCTATTGAATAAAAAATGAGGGTTCACCTGTTGTTTCAACAACTCATACCGGGCTTCGAGATGATCGGCTTTGGTACGCTCCAGTTCTATGGCAATTACCCTGTTAATATAACTTTGATACAGCAGGTATAAGAACATGTATATAGTAAGGTTAATTAAAACGCCCCTGAATTGGTACATGAGTATCATGGAGCCAATCAAGCGGTCATTGAACATTAACTGGTTTACTATTACCAGTATTCCCATCACCAAGAACCCCAGCAGCAAACTTCTGATGAGCCTTGCGCCAAAAAAGCGGGTTGTAATGGCTTGATTTGCATATTTAGGCAAGGTATACAGGTTATAAAACCACACATACAACGAATAAAAAAAGGCAATGATGCAGTCAGCAATTACCTCGCCTAAGCTTACCTGCAACTGCAAAATTTTTGGAATGGAAGCTAAAATGCCCATAAACAGGGCTGATAGCCAGATTACCTTCTG
This sequence comes from Mucilaginibacter koreensis, assembly GCF_054783355.1. Classification (NCBI taxonomy): domain Bacteria; kingdom Pseudomonadati; phylum Bacteroidota; class Sphingobacteriia; order Sphingobacteriales; family Sphingobacteriaceae; genus Mucilaginibacter; species Mucilaginibacter koreensis. Next base: position 2,681,751 of record NZ_BAAGQS010000001.1, read on the forward strand.
CGAAATGATAAATGCCCTTGAATTTTCTCCTTGTATGTACCTTCCAAAAATCATGGTGTGATTGATGCCTTTTGCAATAGTATATATCTAATCCGGTCTGTATTTCCGGTAGTATCTGCAAATTTAACCAAATCCTGGCCAGAAAATTTCTGATATTGATAAGCCGGAGCATTATCCTTACCGGTTAGTGTTAAAGTTTCGGCCGAAACCAGGTTACCTGGTATACGTGCGCCAAACCAGTGTTCATCATTCTGCTGCTGCCAGGTTACCAAAGTAAATGATTCGCCGGGCGCTTCAATCCTGGGAGCAGCACTTGCAGCCATATATGCTTTATTATTGCCGTACAGCAAACAGGTGGTATGGTTCCTGTTGTTAATAAAGGTGGTAATTACTTTTTGGTGCAGTTCAGATAACTTGAAAGTTTGCGGCAATGATGCCTTTTGATTTATCAACTGATCAGGATCTGTTGATGATTTGCAACCTACCCATATAAAAATGGCACTGACGAGTAAAAGAAATATCGGCTTCATAATTAATTTTTGATTGGAAAGGTGAACACCAGATCATTTGCCTGCATAGGTTTATGGCAGTTAATACACTCAGTGGTAAACATTACATCTTTGCCATATGGCTTCAGTTTAGGTGTTTTAAACCTTGCAAAGCCCCAACCGTTGGTTGATCTGTATTTTTCAGTATTTTTAATCATAAATTCCACCTGCTTAAATGCACCCGTAGTCACGTTTCCATGGCTATCCTCTATTTTATCCCACGCGGCTTTAGCAAAAACAGCCCCGTTTGGCCATGGGTTAATATGATGTTCTTTAACAGCTTTTATGGCAATATCATTTCCATATATTACACGCATGGTTCCGTTATCAAACCGGTCAGAGGTACTGATTACCTGCCAGTTCTTATAGTCGGGGATGTAGGTAATGCCATTTAAAGCAACGGGCGGTTGCGGTGGCAACTTTACTGAGGCTGCCCGCAGTTGCTTGTTCCGCGTATTTATTTTTGCGGTATCATTGGGCATTTCATGTACCATTCCCGTCAGGTAATTTTTCAGTATGCTGAGATCCTGCATGGAAATTTTGGCATCAGTGTGCACAAATGCGTAGCTTTTTATTGGCATCGCACCTTGCTCAATTTGGTTGACGGCTTCCCAAAGTTTCCCTTTTCTGTCTGCCGGCGATAGCTTGTCCCAGTTCGAGAAATTTAAGCCTTTCCGCCCTTCGCGCACGTGCTCGGCTACCTGCCAGTATACAGGTTGTATCTTATCATACCAGCGTAAATGCGTTTGGTTGGAGTGGCAGTCGTAGCAGGCTTTTACCAATATCGCCTTAACGTTGGCCGGCGCCTGCAAATCTCCTGTTACCGGCGGATGATCAATATGCGGCCGGAAAAATTGTAAGCCAACAAGCATCACAAATACTACTGCTCCCGAAATTAAAAGAAACTTTTTCATGCTCGTTTTATAAATTCCCGGTAGCTAATTACCACATTCATCTGCTTGCAGAAAACAAAAATGCCGTGTACACGGCATTTTTGTTGTTGAGCGCGGCATTTTGCGGCTTCAAAGTAGCTGTAAATTTATCTTGATAGCTATTCAGGTTCGCTATCCGGCGCCTTTGCTATAGCTCGTTCCCTTGCCCGTTGTGTATAGTAGGCAATTGTACTCTCTTTTTCATTCTTTAATTTTTCAATGAGATTTTCTGCACCCGGAGGATTGTATTTCGAACCCCAGATCATCAGTTCGACAATGGCCGGAATCAAGTCAATACCTTTTTCGGTAAGGCTATAAATAAATTTGTTTTTCTTTTCAAGTGAAACGGTAGATTTAATGAACCCGTTCGCTTGTAACAACTTAAGCCGGTCGGCAAGAATGTTGGTAGCTATCTTCTCTTCAGAAGTTAAAAACTCCCCATAAGTAGCTTTGTTAGTGAATATCAAATCTCTTAATATTAACAATACCCATTTGTCGCCTATATAATCTAATGAGTATGATACCGGACAATTTGATCGCTGCTGAATTTCTTTCATGACATTAATATGTTAAATTATACTTGCAAATAGCAAGTATAATATCTTACCTTTGTTTACTTGCAAATCGCAAGCAAATTTAAGAATAATAATTTAAAAAATAGAAATCATGAACATTACAAAGAAAACAGTATTGATAACCGGCGGCGGTTCAGGAATTGGTTATGCAACAGCAAAACTTTTAAGCGAAAAAGGCAACAGAGTAATTATCTCTGGCCGTAATGCTGAAAAATTAGACAAAGCAGCCAAAGAATTAGGTATTGAGTACATTGTTAGTGATGTTACCGATGCGGATTCGGTTAAAAGTCTGGTTGCAAAGCTGGAAGCTAATTACAGTGACCTGAGCGTACTGATTAATAATGCCGGAGTAGGATTCGTTTATAAGCTGGGCGAAGGCGCCAATGCCGTTGATAAATCAAGGCAGGAATTTGAAACCAACTATTTTGCCCCGGTTCGGCTGATTGAAGCGCTGTTGCCACTGTTTAAAAAACAGCCCGAAGCAGCTATAGTGAATATTACTTCCAATGTAGCGTTCCATCCGCTGGTGGTTTTACCTACCTATTCTGATGCAAAGACAGCTCTGCATTCGCATTCTGTAGCTCTGCGTTTAACGCTTTCAACAGATACCAACATCAAAATTTTTGAGGTAATGCCTTCACTTATCAACACTGATGCTACCAAAGGTATGGGTGGAGAGCAGTATGGCTTGCCACCGGCAGTAGCAGCTGAGGATATTTACAATGGCATCCTGGAAGACCGGTATGAAATATTTGTTGGTGAGGCCGGCCGGCAATATGCTGATTATTTCGCCGACCCAAAAGCAGCCATTGCCAACTTTAACAAAGGCCTTTATTAATCTGCAGATTAAAGTCAACGCTGTTCGTGTTCAAGAACAGCGTTGCTTGATAAGCGTTCATTTCAATCAAATTTATATCAGATACACTCGTAAACATTACCGTTATGACAGACAGAAGAAGTTTCATTAAGCAAACCGGCCTGCTATCAGCAGCTGGTATTATTGGTGCAAATCATATAGCGATGGCTGAAAAGACAGATAAAACTACCTATACACCCGCACGATCAAAATGGGCAGACGGCTCAAGGCTGGTAGTTTCTGCTACCATGCTGTTTGAGGCAGGCGGCCAGCCGGATAACGCACCAAGCCCTTTTCCTCCCAATATGAAACCGGGTTATAAAGATTTACCAGCAACCACCTGGTATGAATATGGATATAAAGAAGGTATACCGCGCATGCTGGATAACTGGGACAAATTAGGCATCAAGGTTACTTCACACATGGTGGGTTCCGCTGTATTAAGAAACCCGGCTTTGGCTAAAGAAATTGTGGACCGCGGCCATGAAGCCTCGGGCCATGGCATGACCTGGAAAGATGAATACGACATGTCTTATGAGGAAGAGAAAAAATTCATCAAAGAGGGATTGGACACGATTAAAAAAATAACCGGAAAAACAGCGGTTGGTTACAATGCTAACTTTTTGCGCCGTAGTGAAAACACCCTAAAAATTTTACAGGAATTGGGGTGCATTTACCACATTGATGACCTGAGCCGCGACGAGCCCTTCATCATCAAGGTGAACCAAAAAGATTTTGCGGTGGTTCCATATACCATACGCAATAATGATTTGGGCATGATTGATTTATGGAACTTTTCGCCCGACCAGTTTATCACACAGGTGAAAATGGATTTCGACCAGCTTTACGAAGAGTCGGCAACACGGCGCAGACAACTTTCCGTAACATTTCATGACCGGGTTAGCGGCACACCGCAGATGGTTAGAGCTGCAACGGAACTGATCAAGTATATGCAGAAGCATCCTGGTGTTGCTTTTAAACGCAAAGATGAAATTGCTGAGATGACACTTAAAGATCCTACAAGCATCCGTGAGTAAAGATGCGGGGAATGATTAAGAGGCTGTATGCAGCCTCTTTTTGCACGCAACCTTACTGTTATGACTCCTTATTTATATGAAGGTTACCCCCGAATACAGTACGCACCTTTAATTCTACCGCAAGTGTAGTTTAATGTTTAGAAGCAAACCGAACAAACAATTCAGCTAAAGGCAGAGGATGCCCTTGTAACTGAATAAAATTAAAAGCTCTGGTAATAGAAAGGCCTTTTACATCTACAATACGGCACTCGCCGGATCTGAGTTCTCTAACAATGGCATGAACAGATAAAAATGCCAGGCAGTTACTGTTTAACAGGTATAATTTTATGCTTTCGGTACTGCCTAACTGCATTTCCACTTGTAAATCTGACAGCCGTATACCCTGCTGCTTCAACTCATAAACTATAAAATCCAATGTACCTGAACCATGCTCGCGAAGCACTATCGGATAATTTTTCAGTTCCTCAAGCTTTAATGTTTCCTTTTTAAGTTTAACATTTATTGTGCGGCTCACCAATACCAATTCATCATCTGCAAACTTTTGATAATTAATTTGCGGTTGCCGTGCCCTGCCCTCAATTATACCTAAATCTATTTCTTTATTAATTAAGGCTTCTTCTATCTGCTCGGAATTCCCTGTGGTCAGCACCACTTTCACGTCGTTAAACTTATGATGAAATGCTGCCAAAACAGATGGAAGTATGTATTGCGCAATTGTAGTGCTGGCACCTATACGTAGTGTACCGCTATGCTGGTTACGCACAGCATTCATATCAAATTCAAGCTCTTTGTAAGTTTGCCATAACTGATCTGCATAGCTGAGCAACGTTTGCCCGGCTGGCGTAAGACTAACCTTCCGGTTACCGCTTCGCTCAATAAGCGAAGTTTTGTAGTGGAGCTCCAATTCACGTATATGTTTAGTTACTGCAGGTTGCGTAATATGGAGCTCTTCGGCGGCCCTGGTAAAACTGAGCCGCTTGGCAACTGTATGAAAGACCTGCAATCTGAAATCAAACATTCTGTAGTGCTTTAGCTAATTTAGTATTAAGGTTTCTTTCTAAGCTATTACTCTGTAATGAACCCATATTTTTTATAGATAGCTTTTGCTTGTGCGCTTACCAAAAAGTTCATAAAATCTTTCGCAGCTTGTTTGTGCGGCGCTGCTTTCATCAGTCCGGCAACATACTGTGCCTGTATGTTTTCACTTTCAGGTATTTCTATTAGTTCTACCGGATGATTAACCATTTTCTGGTAATACGCTTCTGTATACCATACCGGCGCAGCATCGCTTTCATTATACAAAATACGCATAGGCGTTTCCCGGTGATGAATTTGTGTTAAGTAAGTAGTACTATCTTTTACCTTGGTTTGCATAATGGCGCGATCGAGCTCTTCTCCACCGACTTTACGGTAGGCTTCTTCAATGCGCTGCCCTACGCCCTCCCAGGCAGGGTTTGGCATACTTACCCGAACATCGCTACGCCCTAAATCTTTCAAGCCCTTTATGTTTTTAGGATTATCTTTTCTGGTCATGATAGCCAGCCGGTTTTTAGCATATAGCTTAGTTTCGGTAAAATATTCAGGCATCTGATCAATTTTGCTTTTCCCGGCAGTGTAAACATCGGGTTTAAGGGTAATGCGCATATTACCTATTACTATACTGCCGTTTTTAATTTGTTTGGCCAGTATGCCCGGCGGCAGGGTTTCGGAAAATACGCGCTGATACTGAGGATAGTTCTTCTTAAAAGCACCTATCAGTTCGTCAATGCACATAAATTGGTTACCGGCGAAGAATACAACCAACTGCGGGTCATTAATATCGCCAAAAAGGTCTGGTACGTTATCAACGCCGTATACGGTAAATTGTACTTTGCTTTCAGGCGGCGTGTTCCACGGCGGGTCGAAACGATGGCTTTGTGCCTGAGCAGCAGACCCCGCCAGTACAACAACGCTTAATGCCGTAAACAATGCTTTTTTTGAAAATAACATGATTAGTGGTTATTGAGTAAAACTTATAAAATTCCCCCCCATGTTAAGGATGAACAGTGGCCCAGCCTTCGTACTGGCGCAAAATAATTTCTCCGTTGCCACTGGGCACATAAGATATAAAATCGAACAGTGTGCCTTTATCAATATTACGTTCTTTAACTGTGTTGCTGCATTGTGCCAGTATCACACCTTTGGCTTGCAGGTCTTTAAGCGTTTGTTCGAAAGGGCCGGTTTTCTGGTAAGTTGCTACGCCATCTCCGAAAGCAATCAGCTCGACATGAAGCTTGCCTTTCAGCCTAGGATCTTCCAGCGCATTATTCAGGTTACGAAGAGTAGCCCTGATCCTTTTTTCATCATTGGAATTGATAATGTACAGCGCATTGTATGATTTCAACTTTGGCTGAGCACCGGTAAACGCGGCAGGATTAGTGGTTTGTGCAATGGCGGGTTTGAACACCAGCATGGCGGTTACAATGGCAAGTGCCTGAATTAACTTTTTCATGATTTTGAGAATTGATGATTAATAGATTATGATTTTTTATGAGCTGCTTTTATAGGTTGAAAGGGGCCGTATTTATGCTGCTTCTCACTAAAGCGGTCAGCATATGGGCCAAAGGGAAAATCAACCGGTTTTTTACTGATATCTTTCCAGTCATGCTGCTGATTTTTGTGAGGCCGGGGCTGGGAGTTAACAAAAGCTGCAATATCCCAGGCTTCTTCATTGGTTAACTGTGGGTTCTGGTAAGAAGCGCCATAGGGCATATTATTTTTGATGTAACCTGCAAAATTTGATATGCGGTACAAGCCAGCTCCGTCATTATAACTGTGCCCGCCCCATAGCGGCGGATAGGTGTATGACTTTTTATCTGCAGCCCATGTACCTTCTCCGTTAGTGCCATGGCAGGTAACGCATTTGGCCTGGTACAGTATAGCGCCTTTTGCAGCATTGGCAGCCCTGTTGAGGTAAGGTAGTTTCTCCAATCCTGCTCCGTTTGGAGTAGTTCCTTTTTTCACATTTGCGCCTAAGAACTTCATATAGGCCACTATAGCTTTCATTTCTTTGCCCGTGCTATCTGGTGCATTACCGTTAAGGCTTCTTTCAAAGCAGTCGGAAACTCGTTTCACTATTGTTTCTTTTGTTCCGGAACGTGCCCGGAATTTAGGATAGGTAGAAAAAACGGCAGCATAGTTGTTCCCCCAAAATTTTGTACCTGCATCCAGATGGCAGTTCTGGCAATTCATTCCATTCGAAATTTGCGCCACCATCCCCTTAGGGCCGAGATATAAACTGGTATGGGCAATCAGGTTCCGGCCGTATGCAATCATCTTGCCTTCGTTGCCGGCAGGAATTACGCTTTCATCCGGGGCTTTCCAGTCAGCCACCTGTTTTTGCGGGGATGTTAATGACGCAACGGTTTGGTTACTATTGCCCGAGGATGGAGGCAATATCCGAAGCCCTGAATTAACAGCTAAAGTATTTTCCGGGTTTTTGGTAAGCAGAAAAGCAATGGCAACCATACAGGCAACCAAAAGCAGCGTTAAGAAAATTACATATCTGGTTATTTTAACCCAAGACTTTACGCCCTCTTTTGCTTGCTGATGATTTTCCATTTACTGATAGTGCTTTTGAATTAACATTCCAAAAGTACTGGCTTAAAGCGCTGTATTTTCATCACAACTTCTTATTAATCATAACCACAAGTTATGATTATCATACAACAACTTATAAGTTTAACCTTGTACCTGTTTAAAGCTAACCATTATAAATTAACATCAGCAATTTGAAATCAAACACTTGTATTTACCTGCTGTTAGATAAATATTTGAATCAGTTTACGCTGTTCAGTGTTTACCCTAATGAGTTAAGCCATAGCAAAAATGAGTGAACATGTAAACAAGCAGGAAGCAGTAACCAATGTAAGCGACCACTTAGCCAATGAGCGAACCTTTCTGGCCTGGATACGGACAAGTATTGCACTAATGGGTTTTGGCTTTGTAGTAGTTAAATTCTCTTTATTTGTTAAGCAGCTTTCGTTTGCAATTACAGACCAGATTGTGCTGCCCAGCAAGGGGTTTTCTGCTGCCATCGGCATTACCCTTGTTGCCATTGGCGCTGCTATTGCTCTTTTGGGTTATCTGCGTTATCGTCATATCGAGAAGCAATTACTCAACAACGCCTATTACCCGTCATTCGGACTGTCAATGTTACTTACAGCCGCTATTGTACTGGTTAGTTTACTTTTACTCTGGTATCTGCTTCCTAATGTTTAACCTTTAGTTACGGTTGTTATTTAATAATTTGCCCCTCTTTTAACTCCTCCCCGGCATGTAGCACAATCCGGTCACCTGCTTTAAGGTTACCGAAAACTTCTGTGGACTGCTCGCCGGCTATGCCTTCTTTTACGTCAGCGTACACAGCTTTCCCATTAATCACTTTAACTACGTATTGCCTTTCTGTTGACCTGATGATCGCACTATTGGGTACTAACAAAGACTTAGAACCTAACAGAAGCGGTATCTTTACCTCGCCATACATCCCCGGCTTCAACAGCTGATTTCCGTTGGGTACATCCACCTCAATGGCTTCAGAGCGTTGGGAACCTAAAGCATTGGAAGATCGGCTGATACGCGCTTTGTTCTCCTGCCCTGGCAATGCATTGAAAACAAACGATACCGGCTGTTGCAAATCAACTTTATCTACATAATTTTCAGGTATCATTACCTCCAACCGCAGCTTGCGTGTATCCTGTAACACCAGCATCGGCTGGTCTGTAGATTTGCCCGGGCCCACCAAGGCTCCGGCCGAAACATTGCGCTGCACAATAGTGCCGTCAAACGGTGCGCGGATACGGAGGTAATCCTGCACATCGCTCACCGAGGTGGCATTTGATTTTTCAGATAATGCCACAGCCTCATCGGCCTTCATTTTAGATAAAGCATTATCCAGATCGAGCGGCGATACGGCCCCTTCTTCTTTGGCAGCCTCTTTCAGCCTGCGGTACTTTTCGCGGCTGGCATTTGCAGTTTCCTGCGCCTGCAAATACCTGGCCTGTGCAGATTGCGCCTGCGATGCCATTTCTGGCGCTTCTAATACCGCCAACAACTGGCCTTTGTGTACAATTGAGCCCCGGTCTACATAAATCTGCTTTATAAAGCTGTTGATTTTGGCAAAGATGTTTACCTCGTTAAACGGCTTAAGCTGCCCGGGCAACCGCACATAGCTTAACATGGCTTTTTCAGATACTGTACCGATTTCAAATTTACTTTCGGCATCTGCTTTTTTTGCTGTTAAATCAACCGGCTTTTCCGGGCCCGAACAACTGTATAGGGTAAACAATAAGGCTGAAATAGTTATAGTGAATATACGTTTCATGATTTTTATTCTTCAATTAAAATGAGGTCTTCGGTTGGTTTTTCAGGCATCAGAGAGGGTGAACTATATGTAGTCTTATTTTGCACCCAGGCAAATATCAATGGTAAAATAAACAGGGCGGCAATGGTAGAGGCAAACAGCCCTCCAATTACAGCTCTGCCCAGTGGGGCTGATTGTTCGCCTGCTTCTCCCAAGCCTGAAGCCATAGGGATCATCCCTGCAATCATGGCCAAACTGGTCATCAAAATAGGGCGTAAACGGATGGAGGCGCTGGTTACGGCTGCACGGGTGGCATCCTGATAATCGAGCCGTAATTTTTCGGCATTGGTTACAATTAATATGGCATTGGCCACCGATACCCCTACCGACATAATCATGCCCATATAGCTCTGCAGGTTTAGGGTGGAACCGGTAATCAGCAAAGCTGTGATAGAACCTAATACCACCGCAGGTACGGTAGACAATACCGTAAGCGACAATTTAACCGACTGGTAATTAGCTGCCAGCAACAGAAAAATAACCAGGATGGCAAATAACAACCCATTTTGTAAGCTGGACAAGGTATCGGTTAATAAACTCGACATACCCTGCACCTGTGTGACAATGCCTTTCGGAGGCACACCTAATGATTTTACTGCTTTCTGTACTGCTGAGGTAGCTGTACCTAAATCTTTGTGATGGATGTTTGCGCTCACCGTCAGGTACCTGCGTGGCCCCATGCGGTCATACTCGCCCGGAACGTAAACAGTTTTGAAATCGGCTACGTCGTCTAATACAGGGCTGCTTTGCCCTTTAACCAATGGAATTTCACGAATTTCATCCATATTATTCATTACATATTCCGGAATTTGCACCTGCACCTGGTAGGTGTTGGAGGCTTTTTCATCTAACCACTGGTTTTTTTCTGAAAAGCGGCTGGATGAGGTACTTGCGGTAACCGAACGGGAAATTTCACTTACAGTTAAACCCATTTGGGCAAGTTTAAGCCGGTCTAAAGTGATTTTTACTACCGGAAACTTCAGTGGCTGATTGATTTGCACATCGCGCAAGTAAGGGACCTGTTTCAATTTATCCACTAGTTTGTTGCTATATGCCTCAATCTGATCCATATCCTTACCCGCAACAGTTACCTCTATTGGTGTTGCCGCTCCCTGACTCATGATTTTTTCAGTCATGTCAATAGGTTCAAAAGTCACCCGGAGTTCAGGCAACGCGTAGGCAATGTTCTTGCGCAGGGCTTCTTTGAAATCATCCATGTTCACATGATATTCGGCATCTAAATTAACTTGCAGTATAGCCTCGTGCGTGCCTGTATTGAATACATACAGGTTACTTACCCCGTAACTGCTGGGTATCAATCCCACATAACCAGAACTGATAGCCACATGATGATCAGAGGTACTGTCAATAATTTGCAGCACCTGTTTCAACTTGGCTTCTGTACGTTCCAAACGGGTTCCGTCTGGTTCTTTTATCCGTATTTGGAACTGCCCGTTATTAAGTTTGGGCATCATATCTTTACCAATAATGATAAACCCCACCAAAGCCAAGGCCAGTACGCCCAACAGGTATGCCGGCACAATCCATTTTTTGTTGGGCATCCATTTGTTAAGCACATTCATAAAACGCAATTTAATGCGTTCAAAAAAGTCATTGCCTTCCGGGTGTTGAGTTTCTTCCCTGAGATGGTTCTTTACTTGTTTCTCCTCCTGGTTGTCCAATGTTTCGCCGGCATGGGCATGCAGTTGGTCATGATGGTAATGCTGGTATTGTTCCGCCTTAATCATCCAGTTACTCAATATGGGCACTAAGGTTTGTGCAATAATGTAAGAGACAATCATGGTTAAGCCAATAGCCAGCGAAAGCGGCAGGAACATGGCTTTAGGCACCCCCGTCATCATAAATGATGGCGCAAATACGGCCAGTATACAGAGCAAAATGAGCAGTAATGGAAATGAGATCTCCTCGCAGGCATCAAAGATAGCCAGCTTTTTACTTTTGCCCATTTCCAAGTGCTGGTGTATATTTTCAATGGTTACCGTGGCCTGGTCAACTAATATACCAATGGCCAAGGCCAGCCCGCTCAGCGTCATGATGTTAATGGTTTGACCGAAGAAGCCCAATAGCATTACACCAATCAGAATAGATACCGGAATGGTGATTACCACAATTAAACTGCTGCGCCAGTCGCGCAAAAAGAGCAGCACCATCAGACCGGTAAGTAAAGCACCCAGCCCCCCCTCGGTAAGCAAGCTTTTTACGGCGTTAATTACAAATACCGACTGGTCAAACTCGTAAGATACTTTAACATCGTCGGGCAACAGGCTTTGAATATCAGGCAGCTTACTTTTCAGGGCCTGCACTACGGCCCAGGTCGAAGCATCGGCAGTTTTAACGGCCGGTATATATACCGAGCGTTTGCCATTAATCAGCGCATAGCTAACGGTGACATCAGCACCGTCTGACACACGGGCCACATCTTTTACAAATACCGGGTTGCCGTTTTTGGTAACCACCGGTATGTTGCCAAAGTCTTCTACCTGGCCAATCAGGGAGTTCATGGTGGTTACATACATGGTATTGTCCATACGCAGATTTCCTGATGGCGACATCACATTGTACTTGGCCAGTGCGCCCACCACTTCATCGGGCGTAAGGTTGTAACTGCGCAATTTGCTTGGATCTACATTGATAATAACCGACCGGGAGTTGGCACCGAATGGCGGTGGCGCCGAGAGGCCGGCTACTGATGAAAACATTGGCCTAACCCGCGTGGTAGCCAAATCGTAAATATCCTTCAGGCTTCTGGTTTTAGAAGATAGCACCAATTGGCCTACAGGCAGTGATGAAGCATCAAACCGAAGCACTTGTGGCGGCAGGGCTCCGGGCGGAAAAAACTTCATGGCCCGGTTCACCTGCAAAGCTACCTGGGCCGAAGCTTCGCCCATATCTGTTCCTTCGTAAAAGCTGAGCTTTAATAAGGTTAAACCCTGGATGTTTTTACTGGTAATGGATTTGATACCGTTTACATACAAAAACTGATCTTGCAAACGCGTAGAAAAGAATCCTTCCATTTGCTGTGGCGACATCCCGCCGTATGACTCAATTACATACATGGTAGGCATATTGAGCTGCGGAAAAATATCAATAGGTATTTTTATTGCACTGAGTACCGAAAAGATAAGTAAACTGATGGTGATGATCACCGTAGTAACCGGCCTTTTCAGTGCAGAGGTAACCATGGACATATCTGTATTTAATTTAAAAGGTTGATAACTGTGTTTACTTGGTTCTCGGTCACCGCTTTTTGGAAAAGGGCCTCCATATAGCCGTATTTGGCAGATATTAAATCTACCTCTGCCCTGTAAAGCAGGCTTAACGCTGCGTTAAGCTCTATTACATCGGTTAAACCGCTTTTGTATAAAGAGAACTTTTGCCGGTAAGCCGCATTGGCCGCTTTAAGTTGCCGGGGTATTTCCTGCAGGCGCTCCATGGCGGTAGCCACATTGGCATCGGCCTGAGTTGCGCTGGCCGCCAGTAAAACTTTCTGTTCATTTAATTTGGCAAGCGCATACTGGGTGTTTACCTTTTGGGTATTTAACTTTAACTGCCTGCGCTTTAAATCAAACAAATTATAAGTAATCCCCACTCCAACTAAATAATTCTCCCGCTGAAAGCCCCAGCCGTTATGCAGGCTGGTGAAACCGTTATTGGCATCCAGGCTGGCCGCCCTGCCCCAGGCGGCTGCCTGTAATAATATTTTAGGGTTATAGCTTTTCTTTACCAAATCTTCGCGCTGCAGGCTATTGTTGTACAATGATTGATAGTATCGAATAACCGGATGGTTCAACGTATCTGCATAAAACAGGCGGTGTTCTGCTGACTGGCTGAATAACCGTGTTTCTGAAGTAGTATCGGGCATGATGTTTTCATAAGGCAGACCACTCACGGCAGACAGCTTAAGTTGGATTTGCTTTGCCTGATTTTTCAGTTCAATATAATTGAGGCGTGATTTGGACAGCTCGGCTTCTGCAATACTGGTATCCACACCCGCTCTGATACCGCTACGGGCCAGCGCACGTATAGACCGCCTGATTTCTGTGTTTCGATCTATGTTTCTTTGCTGTACTGTAAGAAACTCCTGCAATCGGAGCAACTGCAGGTAATTATCAATGGCATACGCCTGAAGGTTATATTTTGATGTGGCAAATTGCCGTTGCTGTAAGGCAATATCTGCCTGGGCTACTTTGTTTTGCGCTTTGTAAGCTCCAAAATTGTAAAGTTCCATATCAAATGCCGCTATGCCCAAATTGGCCAGCACGGCGGTAGTATTGCTTTCATCGCGCACACCCCGGTTGTTGGAGGGCACTATACCGTAGCTGAAATAGGGGCCACCTACGTTATTGTTGGTACCCAGGTTAGCCTGGTAATTTAACTTTAAATTAGGCAGCCAGTTATGGGCTGTTTCCTGCGCCTGGGCTTCTTTGATGAGGATAATGGTAGAATCTGTACCCAGGGTAGGCGCATTTTTAGCAACCTGGACAAGCAGTGCTTTTAATGAAATATAATTAGCTGGCGCTTGCGCATATATGGTACCGGTAACCAATAGCAAGAATGCCAGGCACCAACCATGTTTAAAACGTGGCATTAGTAAGATTTTTGAGGAAATGAAAAATTAATTTACAGCGAAACTGTAAGCTACATCAGGCTATCGCCTGGGTTTGAAAGAAAAGAAGTTCAGATTGTAAGCTGCCGGGTAAGCAAATAAAGGGGCCGCGTATGGACACAGGTTTGCCATTGCTGGTAATGGCGTCTAAATCTATTACCGTTTAAAACGAAAAGTAAGGGGAACAGGTAAATTAAAAGTGCCTGAAAGCTAAAGGTAAATTGTTTGGCTTTGTCTCTTAACTGTGCCCGAATTGAAATAGATTTGGCAGTAGCTTCTTCTAAAAACTCGGGTTTACGTTTAGCAAAAACTTTGGCCATCAAACTGTTTTCCTGAGCACCATCACCGAGCCTGTCATAAACACTAAACCCCACGAAAGGCTTGGCAATAAATAATATTGCTGCAATGGCTAACAGAAGTTTGTAAGTTTTCAACCGGCGCACTTGTTAATGACTTTTGTTTTAACGATTAAAGTTGACAAGATTTCATGTGAATATGTTGGTGTAACACAAATGTTGCACTAATGTTGACTTATTCCTTTTTACGTAAATTTAGATTACGCGATTTGACATATAGATTAACCCTGAGTATCCATCAGATAAAAAAACGGACTGTCAACTCACGCGTATTGTTGCTTATGTTTATGCTTAATTAACTTAACATAACATAGGCGCTATCCCTCTTTGTATAATGTCTAAGTTGCCATGCCAGTTTGTTGCCTGGCTGCTATCTTACAACCTGTGCTTCTGTAAACGGAGAATCATTCAGTAAAATTTAATGCCTTGATATGGCAAATTTGTTATTATAAATCATCAGGCAACTGTCTGCAATAACCAGGTAAACCACAGCCGGTTATTAATAAACTTCTTTCAACATTTCACAAAAAGGGTTAACTTAGAGATTTAATATCCCTTATTCAGCAGCATTATAAAAGTGCTGACACATAATAAGTTAGCCACAAAATTGTGATTTACGCGGCGAAGCCATGCCCGATAAGCAATAACAAACCCCGTACATGCCTCAAGTAATAAAAGTTGAAAACTTGTCGAAAGCCTATCAACTTGGGTATTTTGGTACAGGTACCCTATCCCGCGATTTGGAAAGGTATTGGTCGAAAATACGGGGTAAGGAAGATCCGTTTATTAAAATTGGTGAAACCAATGATCGTACGGTAAAAGGAGAAAGCGATATTATCTGGAGCCTTAAGGATGTCAGCTTCGATATTGAACAGGGCGATGCGGTAGGAATAATAGGAAGAAACGGTGCCGGTAAAAGTACTTTATTAAAAATATTAAGCCGGGTAACCGCTCCTACTACAGGTTCTTTAAAAGTAAAAGGGCGTATTGCCAGTTTGCTTGAAGTAGGCACAGGCTTTCACCCCGAACTTAGCGGCCGTGAAAACATATTTCTTAACGGCGCTATACTGGGTATGCGCAAAGCCGAACTGAAGCGGAAGTTTGACGAAATTGTAGACTTTTCTGGCGTAGAGCGCTATATTGACACTCCGGTTAAACGTTATTCATCGGGTATGTATGTACGCCTGGCCTTTGCTGTGGCTGCCTACTTAGAGAGCGAAATATTGATTGTGGATGAAGTGCTGGCCGTAGGAGACACCGAGTTTCAGAAGAAGTGCCTTGGCAAAATGAATGAGGTAAGCAAGGGGGAAGGCAGAACTGTGCTTTTTGTAAGTCATAATTTAGAAGCAGTAAGAAAGTTGTGTAAAACCGGCATTGTTTTAGAAAAAGGCAATGTGAATTTTATAGGTTCTGCACATTCAGCAATAGACAATTACCTCAGAATTGAGCAGCAGAAAGAAGCAGTGATTCACATCCCGCTACCACAGGATGCTGAAATTTTGCCCTGTTATGCCTATAAAATTCAAATTGAAGATACAGACGGCAATATTTCCAATCAGGTAAATGTGGGTGGTGAGTGGCAGGTGCGTGTTTTTTTTAAGCTAAATAAAGCATCCACCAATTTTATAACTGCCATTGGCCTGGTTACCCATACCGACCTGCCGCTGGTAACCACCTGGAGTAAAAAACGCGATTTAGAAGCCGGTAATTACGAAGCCCTGTTTTCCAATAATCAGCTCATTTTATCGCCCGGAGGGTATACAATTAATTTGGGGCTTTCTATAGAAGAAAGAACCTTTCATTATGTAGAGAACGTGATCAGCTTTACAATTAATGATGTTGCAGCGCCAGAACTAAACCCATCTATCATCAGACTGCAAAATGTGGGGCTGTTACTCAACCCCATGGACGTAGCCATTTCACCTTTGCCAGCACCGGGCAGCATTTCACCTGCTCAATAAAATCTCTGTATTTAAATTGATTGTTGTTAAGTTACAAGGTGGCCTGGGTAATCAAATGTTTCAGTATGCTGCGGCAAAAGGCATAAGCGGCCGGCAACCTGTATATGTTGATTTATCATTTTTAGCACAACAAACCGAAGCTACCGACACTTTTACACCGCGAAAGTTTGAATTGAATCTTTTTTCAAACGCTACCTACACAATAGCCAACAATTTCATCCACGATATTTTTACAGCCAAAAGCTGGTTTTGGAATGGCATGAGGCGCTTATTATTACCTAAAGCCAGCATTACAACCGACGAGACACCCCTATCTTCTTTAACAAGCTCCGCTCCACCAAATTTATATTTAGATGGCTACTTTCAGGATGAGCGGTATTTCAGGCATATTAGAGATATCATTTCAGAGGAATTTACATTCCCTCATTTAAATGAGCGGGATGCACTTTTAGAAAACGAAATTAAAGACAGCCATAATCCGGTAAGCGTTCACATTCGTCGTGGTGATTATCTTAAGCCTGCAGTGGGGGCTTATCACGGCGTACTGCCTGTTAAATATTATGAAGATGCAGCAGCCGTTATTGAACAGCAAATTACATCGCCCAGCTACTTCATTTTTTCTGATGATATTCACTGGTGCCATGAGCATTTATCATGTTTTAACCATGGCCGCTTTATTTCTGCCAATAGCCGCGAAAGCTGGGTGGATATGTATTTGATGACGCTTTGCCGGCACCATATTATTGCCAACAGCAGTTATAGCTGGTGGGGCGCCTGGTTAAGCAAACACCCTAAAAAAGTAGTGATTGCACCTGAAAAATGGTTCAGCAATCAAACTTCAAACATCGTTCCCGAGCAATGGATCAGCCTTTGATATCTGTTGTGATGCCCGCTTTCAATGCAGCCTTATATATAAGTGAGGCCATTGAAAGTGTGTTGCAGCAAACCTATCAGCATTGGGAACTGCTCATTGTTGATGACGGCTCTGCTGATGATACGCAGGCTGTTGCCTCAAAGTACCTGAGCGATGACAGGGTAAGCTACTTTTATCAACCCAATAAAAAACAGGGTGCAGCGCGCAACCTGGCTATAGCAAACAGCAGAGGCAACTACCTCGCATTTCTTGACGCAGATGACATCTGGTTGCCTGAGAAGTTGCAACTGCAGATGGATATATTACTAAGCCACCCCGAAATCGACCTGCTGTTCTGTCAAGGTTATATGCTTGAAGACAACAAGCTAAGCCCTATGGATGTGGTAGAGAAAAATAATTGGACGATAAAAAACTTCCCGGATTTTATTGCTCAAAATCAAATCCCCATATTATCTGTGTTGGCAAAAAAGTCGGCTATTGTTGCCGCCGGTGCCTTTGACGAACGCATTGCGATACAAAACGCCGAAGATTACCACCTTTGGCTAAAAATGCTGATTAATAGCGCTGTATTTAAATCTACAACCGACAGGGTGTTTAAGTACAGGGTACATTCAAGGCAGTCAACTTATTTGAGTAACAACTTAAGTTTGGCTGTTTATAGTGCAATTGAAGACATATTTTATAGAACAAGTGACATTGACCTGCAAAAAGCAATCATTGTTAAAATTAAGATGCAATTGTTTAACAAAGAGTTGCATCAAAAATCGTTATTAATGATAATGAGCTTCTTACGTTTGAGAAGAAAACGTTTTTATGCTTTTTTGCTAAAATATATTCTCTTCAAACCAGTACCCCTACAGCAGCGAATAGCTTTTAAGATAATAAGTGCATTCATATAAAACAGAAAGTCCCTTAATATCAATAATCGTTCCTTGCTATAATCAGGGCAGGTATTTGAGCGAAAGTTTAAATAGTGTGCTCGGGCAAACTTATACTAATTGGGAATGCATTATTATTAACGATGGTTCCACTGATGATTCAGAGCATATTGTGCAAAATCATCTAACTACAGATAACAGGTTCAAATACATTAAACAAAAAAACGGAGGCTTGTCAAATGCAAGAAACAATGGCATAAAGGCAAGCACAGGCATCTATATTCAGCTTTTAGATGCAGATGACACATTGGAGCCAAACAAGCTTGAGCAGAATTTGAAGGTATATGATTCTGTATCAGAAGCCGAATCAACAATTGTTTATTCAAGCATGCGTTATTTTGAGGATAATGATCCTTCTGATTTAAAAATACTCGGCCGTTCACACTTTATTGCTCACATAGAACTTAAAGAAGATGATAATCATAAAAGTCAGCAAGAACTTTTATTGCAAAAGAATCCCTTTGTAGTTTCAGCACCATTGTATCCTTCAGCAGTATTTGAACGCATTGGCTTGTTTGATGAATCTTTAAAAGCATTAGAAGACTGGGACTTTAATATCAGATGCAGTATTGGGGGGTATAAGTTTCATCATTTTTATGCAAACAGCGCCTTAACTCATATTCGCCTGCACGATAAAAGTATGATGAGAAATCAAAAGCTGCTGGATGAAAATTATTACACCCTTCAACTTCGCTATAGCATTGCCTCCCCAATTATCACTGAAGTCAAACAGCCTTCAATGATAAAAAAGATCATAAAGCAATTCATTCCGCCTATTCTTATACAATTGCTTGTCCCAATAAAAAAACAACTGTAATCTATGGCTTCAAGTAATATCAGAGCTATTGCTTTTTACCTTCCGCAGTTTCATCCTATACCTGAAAATAACAGTTGGTGGGGCACGGGATTTACAGAGTGGACTAATGTGGCCAAAGCTAAACCACTTTTTAAGAAACACGATCAGCCACGTATACCCTCAGAGCTTGGTTTTTATGACCTCAGATTAGCTGAAACCAGAGAAGCTCAGGCTAAAATGGCTGCAGCCTACGGAATTGAAGGTTTTTGCTATTGGCATTACTGGTTTGGTAACGGCAAAACAATTCTTGAAAGACCCTTTGCAGAAGTACTTGCCAGCAAAAGTCCAGATTTCCCTTTTTGCTTGGCTTGGGCAAATGGTTCATGGACTGGCATTTGGCATGGAAGCCCCAAGAAAATATTAATTCAACAAGAATATCCGGGTGTTGAGGACTATACAAACTTTTTTAACTATTTACTCCCTGCTTTTAAAGACGAGCGATACATTACAGTAAATAATAAACCGCTGTTTTGCATCAACGAGCCTAATGATATTCCAGACATTAAATTATTCACTGAAACCTTCAGAAAGCTGGCTAATCAAAATGGATTACCTGGTTTATATATTGTTGCTAACACAGGCAGCGAAGACTGGGATCCAACTCAGCACGGTTGCGATGCTGTGAATCATGTGATGATCGGCAATTTATATAAAGGTTTACCAGTATCAAATCATAAAATGTTTTACAAATTGAAAAATCAATTTATAAAACACCCTGCATTAACCCGAATTTACCGGAAACTTTTGAACCGGCCAGTTCATATTTTTAACTACAGGCAGATTTTACCTTTCCTGATTACACAAAAACAATTGCCATATGATCATTTTCCGTGTGTGATACCTAATTGGGATAACTCACCTCGTTCTGGCATAAATTCTATGATATTAACCAATTCTACACCGCATCTTTTTAGTCAGCACATAAGAGATGCCATTGCAATCATAGAGAATAATGAAGATGAAAAGAAAATTGTATTTCTTAAATCATGGAATGAGTGGGCTGAAGGGAATTATCTGGAACCCGACCTCAAATTTGGCAAGCAATATCTCGAAGCTTTACATGAATGCCTGAAGTAACTGATAAGGCACGAATTTTTATACACTCGCATTTTGCAGCAGATCCGTTTGGACATGGTGGCAACAAGCGAACCAGCCAAATTAAAGGAATTTTACAGCGCTCAACCGAATCGGGTTTAATTAAACATTTTATTTGTTTCCCTGCTGTAAGCTTAAGATTGAGTCATTGTGATTATGCCGCCCACAAGTAAGCATGTTTAATACCCCTGTTTTATTCATAGTTTTCAACAGACCCGCCGAAACCCGGCAGGTGTTTGATCAAATTTGCGAACTCAAGCCCCGGTATCTTTTCATTGCCTCTGATGGGCCTCGCGAAAATCATGTTGCTGATGAGCAACTTTGCCAAGAAGTGCGGAGTATCATAAAACAGATTGACTGGGAATGTGAACTCAAAACCTTATTTCAAAATCAAAACTTAGGATGTGGGGTTGCCCCGGCAACTGCCATAACATGGTTTTTTGAACATGTATCTGCAGGTATAATATTAGAAGATGATGTATTACCGCATCAGTCTTTCTTCTTCTTTTGTGAACAGATGCTGAACTTGTATGAATGCGATGAGCAGATTATGCATATCAGTGGATGTTACTTTTTAGACTCGTTCACTCCAAAGCTGCCTTACAGCCATTATTACACTAAGCATATTCATGTTTGGGGGTGGGCTACTTGGAGGCGGGCTTGGAAATATTATGATTATGAGATCAAATCTTATTCACCAACGCAATCACTCAATTTATTAAAGCAGTACTACGGCAGCTACTACACCTTTTGGCGAGACATTTTTAACCGCATGATGAACAAAGAGGTTGATGCCTGGGATTACCAATGGATGTATATTATATGCAAAGCCAATGGATTGGCAATCAACCCTACAGCAAACTTAACGAAGAATATCGGTTTTAATCAACGCGCCACCCATACGCGCAATCAAGATTCTATATTTACCAAAATACAATTATCATCCGTAACTGAGACTGCTCTGCCAGATACTCACATTACTGATAAACTGAGAGATGATTTATATTACAAATACTTTCTGGACTTTGATTTGCAAACCAGACAAAGCGTATCATGGCGATTGAAAACTTTTTTAAAAAAATTAAAAGCAAAGCTCCGTCGTTTTTAATTGCTGATGATGGACTTTCTTATATGGAACGCTACCGCTTGCGAAAGCTCAGCCGGTTTACGCCTGCCGATATAATATTTTTTGAAAAAAAGTTTAAAATAGGAGACGTATTGACATTTCGTTCATCCTATTATGAAATATTCAAACAGCAGATCTATCACTTTAAAAATTCCAATCCTGATGAAGTCATAATAGATTGTGGAGCAAATATTGGTTTGGCAACAATTTATTTAAAAATGACACATCCAAAGGCACAAGTTATAGCGTTCGAACCAGATCCTGCAATTTTTTCCATTCTACAATACAACATTGAATCATTTGGCTTAAAAGACGTTCTATTAAGAAACGAGGCGGTATCGACTGCCGATAAACATGTAAGTTTTATCTCTGATGGTGGCCATTCGGGTAAAATTATTCAAGAAGCGCTTCAAAATAGAATTGAAGTTAAAGCTGTAAGGTTAAAAACGGTTTTAGCTGGTTATGAATGTATCACTTTTTTAAAAATAGATATTGAAGGCGAAGAAGTAAAAGTAATTCCTGACATAGCAGATCAACTTACAAAAGTTGAGTATATGTTTCTTGAGTATCACTCATATCTAAACCAGACTCAAGAACTTGATACATTACTTACCATCATTCGTAATGCGGGTATGCGGTATTATATTCAAGAAGCAGTTCAAAAAAAACATCCTTTTCTCAACAATGAAATCTTTTTGGGAATGGATCTTTTAGTTAACATCTTTTGCTATCGTTAATGAGTAAAGAAGAGGTTGCAGTAATTATTCCTATCTATAAAAAGCATATAGATCAGGATGAGACTTCTTCATTAAATCAATGCTTAAACGTATTAGGCAGGCACAAAATTATTTTTATATTTCCTCAGAGCCTGGATACTTCTTTTTATAAAAAATATTGTGAAAATCGAATCAAGTATGATGATTATTATTTTGACGATGTCTATTTTAAAGACATCGCTGGTTACAACCGCTTAATGTTGTCAGCACACTTCTACAAACAATTTCTGAAGTACAAATTCATTTTAATTTATCAGCTTGATTCATTTGTTTTTAAAGATGAGTTGAAATTGTGGTGCGACAAAAACTATGATTACATCGGTGCCCCTCAAATTGCCCATACTAACGGCCTTAATGAAATAAGCTTTTTAAAGAACTACACTAAGCTGTTAAACTTAGTAAATAAGCTATTTGGAACTCACTTTAAAGTTAAAAATGTAGGAAATGGTGGATTTTCGCTGCGTAAAACGCAAGCTTGTTATTTTTTAGTTAAATATTTAAAAAGGCAAGTAAAAAATTGGGGAGAAAATAATGAGGATGGCTTTTTTAAATACTGGGGTAATTTACTTTCCCCGTTATTTAAAATACCTGATGATAATGATGCTGCACATTTTGCAATTGAAGCCGAACCTAAAAAGTATCTTTCATATTTAAATAATGAATTACCCTTTGGTTGCCATGCTTATAAAAAATATGATTGGCCCAGCTGGTAACTATTTAGAAATAATGCAGACTAAATGAGAGAAGACCAATTAAGTCGCCTTAGCAGTACCGATATAAATTTGAATAATTCTTTATACCTGCATTATAAATCATATCATAAGGCATTATTTAGAGCATTTAACATTTATGCGAAAGGGCAATTATTAGATATCGGCTGTGGTAATAAACCTTATCACGAGGTACTTGCTGCACAAATTGAAAGTTATACAGGTTGTGATATTGCGCAATCCGATCAAACTGCAGTTGATATCATATGTCCGGCCAATAACATTCCTCTTGAAGATGGCATTTTTGATACCGTCATTTCTACCCAAACTATTGAGCATGTAGAAGATCACCAGGGTTTAATTAATGAAGCTTATCGCCTGCTTAAAAACGGAGGATACTGTATCATCAGCGGCCCCATGTATTGGCCATTGCACGAGGAACCTTATGACTTTTTCAGGATTACAAAACATGGGTTCAGGTATTTATTAGAGCGAAGTGGGTTTACTGTGCTGGAAATCAATGCCAATGGCGGCAAATGGGCTGTTGCAGGGCAGGCATTAATTCATGCGGTATATCCTACATTATTAAACATAAAAGGCTTTAAAGGTAAAGTAATTAAAACCCTGTTCAGAGTATCAGGAGGTGTGAAGACCATTAATAAATTATTTGACTATATAGACAATAAGGCGATTGATACCACCAATACCATGAATTATGTGGTGATAGCTAAAAAAGCTGAAGCTTCAAATGAAAATCAGCCTGCCTGATCTCGTTTCATACAAAGAAATTCTTTTAAAAACGGGTATTAGTTATCCCTTACCGCTTGTTACAAATTTTGCAGCAAGCGGCCTGTTAGATCAGCTTCCCAAACCTGCGCATCAAGGTACAGGATGGCCGTGGACAGAACAGGTGAATCAGGCCGTTTATACCGGGCAAACCTGGCCTAAAATTACTATTGTTACGCCATCCTATAATCAGGGGGCTTTTTTGGAGCAAACCATCCGTTCGGTACTATTACAAAACTATCCGAACCTTGAATATATCATCATGGATGGCGGCAGCACAGACGAATCTCGCCAGATATTGGACAAATATTCACAATGGCTAAGCTACTGGCATAGCGAGCGCGATCGGGGACAAAGCCATGCCATCAATATGGGTTTTGCCTTGGCCAGCGGAGATTATTACGCCTGGCTGAACAGCGATGACTATTACCTTCCGGAAACATTGGTAACGGTTGCCCAAAATTTTATCCAATCTAAGGCAGCGTTTTTATATGGGCACTCTTTGAACTATAACATTTACACTCATACTTTTACAGAAGTAAAGCCGGGCCGCTTGCTCGATTATTTTTTGCGTTTCCCTACTTTGGCTCAACCTTCCTGTTTCTGGAGTAAAAACATCCATCAGCCGCTTTGGGAAGAGTTGCATTGCTCACTTGATTATGAGTTGTGGCTACGCATTGTAAAAGGCAACAAGCGTAAGCGTATTAAGAAACCGTTGTCGGTAGCTAATGTACATGATGATGCCAAAACCCACGACCCTAAAATGGGTGAAAAATGGTCACATGATCATCAACTGATTTGTGCAGATGATGCGCACGGACCGGTAAAGGATTGGACTAAGCGGCAATTCTTATATAAAATTTTAAACCTTTTTCCGTAAGCTCTATCTTTTGAAAATAGTGTTCTGTGCACATGATGGTAAAAATGTAACCAATGGTATCAATGCCTGGCTGTTAGGGCTATTACCCGAATTTCAAAAAAAAGGATATGACATTCGCGTCTTATTTACCTCTTGGTTTCCAAAAGATGAATGCACAACTATAACTCAGTTAGAAGATAAAGGAATACCTTGTATAAAGGTTACCGGAAAACGCTATTCAGAATCAGAAGTTAAATGGATTTTAAAATTTGTTAAAAGAGAAAATCCTGATGTGGTGATTGTAAGTCATATTCTTCCTGCATTATTTGCAGGTAAATGGATAATTGGTGCAAACATTCCAACCGTGATGATTTTGCATAATGATGACCATGAGTATGATTTATTGACACAATATTTCATTCAAAAGCAAACACCTTTCACCCCTACCGCTACTGTGGCGGTTTCCAAGCATATAAAACAGAAACTACTCTCCTATCGCTATAATTCATTAATAAAAACTATACCCTACGGTTCAGCAATCCCTGAAATAAAAAGCAGCTTTAACCAAACACCGTTTAAAATACTTTATGCCGGCAGGCTGGTAAAACAGCAAAAGAACATTGATAACATTACAGAAGCTTTTTGCCGTATCACTGCCAAACTTACAAACGCCGAAGCCTGTATTTATGGTGCGGGAACCGATGAAAAGCTGGTGTATGATATTATAAACAAATTACAATGCAAGCATGTTCATGTAGGCGGCTTAATCAGCAATGCTGAATTGCAAAAGTTACTTCCCTCGTTTCAGGTTATTGTATTGATGTCTGATTATGAAGGATTGCCGGTAGCTTTAATTGAAGCAATGGCCAATGGTATTGTACCCGTAGTAAAACGAATCAACAGCGGATTGCCTGAACTTGTAATTGAAGGTGAAACCGGCTTGTATGCCAACAGTATAGATGAGGTGGTAAATAAAATATGCTATTTACACAGCAATCCAACTGTTTGGGAGCAATTATCAATAAATGCCAAGCACCATATTAAAACACATTACTCGAGAGAAATTGCGCTGCACAAATGGACAGAACTTTTTGAGCAGTTCCGGCCAGTCAACAAAAAGTCTATACAAATCCCTTATCGGGTAAAATTACCTTTACCGGTTTTATCACAACTGGGCGATAATAGAATGCCACCTTTTATAATCAGGTTGCTGCGCAGAATGAAAAGAACATTTGCCTTTGACTGATATTAACACATATGCTTTACTAGTTCCCTGTTATAATGCAGAGGCTTATATTGAAACGTTCTTACAAAACCTGTCAGCGCTTTCTGTCCCGTTTAACGAAGTATTGTTTTATGATGATGCCAGTACAGACCATACTGCGGAGTTGCTAAGCTCCAAAGGTTTTAAAGTTATCCGGGGCGAGGTTAACCGTGGGCCGGGTTACGCCCGCAACAGGCTGGCGGAAGCTGCTACCTGTAGCTACATTCATTTTCATGATATTGATGACGAAATAGTACCCGATTATATTTCAAAAGTTTCGGCAATAGCCAATGCGGGTAAATATGATGTAATTTTATGCAATGTTTACTGGATAGATGCTGTAACCCGGCAGCCGGTATTAAGCTGGCATTATTCAAATGAGCAGATACAGACATTGCCGCTGGCTTACGTAATTGAACACCCGATAGGCGGCATAAACGGCCTTTATAAACGCGATGTTTTTTTGCAGGCAGGAGGATTTGATGAAAATTACCGGATATGGGAGGATGCAGATATGCATGTACGCCTTGCGGAGCATGGCGCCCGTTTTTGTGTGATAGAAGAAGTGCTATCCGTTTCTTTACGATATTCCCATTCGGGTAGTACCAATCAAAAGCAAGGTTGGCTGAACAGGCTGCAATTATTATTACAGTATGAAAGCAGGTTTAACCATCCTTTGGTTCGTAAGGCAATTGGGCGTGAAGCCCAGCGTACCGCCGGCTCCTTCATAATGAGCAAAAATGATGATGCCGCTGCCTGCGCTATGCGCCTCAGTGAGCGCTGCAGTGTACCGGTGCCCAGCAGTCAGAATATGGCTTGGCGTGTACTTAAAGCAGTTTTACCACCGGTGCTTCGCATCAACATACGATTACTGCACCTGAAACTTGCATTCCGTAAAGTTCGAAAATCAAGCAATATAGCTTCATCTTAATTGAAACCCTTTGGTGCATAAAATACTTTCCTCCCTTTATATACTTGTTTTTAAGTGGCGGGGTGTGATAATCAACAAAGGTGTTAAAATTATGCCCGGTGCGTTTCTATCTAACGGATGGCTGAACGGCCAAAAAGGACAGGTAATTATTGGGCAGGGCTGTGAACTCTCCCGCGGAGTTATACTCAAAGCTTATGGCGGTAAAATAGAAATTGCAGCTCATACTTTTTTGGGTGAATACGTAACAGTATACGGGCACGGGGGGGTTACCATTGGCAGCCATACACTGATAGCCATGCACACTTGCATTGTAAGCTCCAATCATACCATACCCGGTAAAAATGCCCTCATACGTTCAATGGGCGATATCTTATTGCCGGTCCAGATTGGCGATGATGTTTGGATTGGTGCCGGGGTAAAAATATTAGGTGGCGTTACCATTGGCAATGGCGCCGTTATAGGAGCCGGATCGGTGGTTACAAAAGATATACCCGATTACGCAATTGCTATCGGAGTTCCTGCTAAAGTAACAGGCTACCGTAATGATTAGCATTTCTGTTATTATACCTACCTACAACCCCAAAGCGCACATTTTGAGGCGCACGCTGCAGGCGTTGAGGGAGCAAACCTTACCGCTGCAACATTGGGAACTGGTGATGGTAGATAACAATTCGGCTGATGCCATAGATGCTGATATCAGCTGGCATCTGCACAGCTGCATCATCCGCGAACCCAAGCCCGGGTTAACCAGTGCACGCCTGGCCGGTATCAAAGCTTCGGTAGGCAGTATTATAGTAATGGTGGACGATGATAATCTCCTCGATCACAATTATCTTAAAAATGCATTAGACATTTTCACCAGGCATCCGTTCATGGGTGCAGCCGGAGGCAAATCCATCCCTGATTTTGAAATACCTCCGCCTGCCTGGTTGAAAGAGTTTTATAATAACCTGGCGCTGCGTAACCCTGGTGAATATGAGTCAGTATCAAAATGGGATAACAAATATCCGGCTGATGCACCGATAGGTGCAGGTATGGTATTAAGGCGGCAGGCGCTCAAGACTTACATCAGTAAAAAACATACCATCTCAGACCGTAGCGGTAATGCACTTTCTTCGGGCGGCGACAATGATATGGTTATCGAAGCTTTAAAATCAGGCTGGCAGGTTGGCTATTTTCCATCATTATCACTTACTCATGTAATACCCGCAGCGCGCATGAGTGAGCATTACCTGGCAAACCTTATTCATCAAACCAATAAATCGTGGGTACAATTGCTGCATAGTCATCAAATCTGCCCCTGGCCTAATATATCGGCACTTTCATTACCATTCAGAAAAGCCAAGGCATGGTTTACCTACCGGGCCTGGAAAAAACCGATAGGCTATATTAAATGGCGTGGTGCATGCGGTTTATTTGATGGCCTTGCTTATTCTGTAAATGATAAATAAGCTAAAAGCATCATTGGCCTACCGCTTGCCGGCGCTATACAAGCTACTTTTGCAATACCGCTCTGTTACCATTGCTAAAGGCAAATCTTATAATGACACCCAAGTGGTAATGATGACCGGCAACAATCACCTTCTGATGACCAAGCTTGCTGTTGCTTCTATTGCTGACAACTGGTCTGTACTGCCCAAATTAATTATCAGTACGGATGGTAGTCTGAGTACAGAGGTAATCAGAAAAAATCTGGCCTTTTGGCCGGGTGAACTGCACGTGCTTGACTGGAAAGATACGGTTAGCTTTCATAAGGCACATGATCGCAAAGCATTACTAACCTATGCCGAAACTCAACCTTTCGGCAAAAAAATGGCGTTGATACTCCGTTTTGCTGCCAATGCGCCTGTGCTGTGGCTGGATAGCGACATCCTATTTTTTAACGATTTCGCCCCTTACCTACCCCAAAATGTGCAGAGCTTTTTTTGCGGCGGTTCAGAAGATTTTCAAAGAGCTTACCATCAGGCAGTACTTGATATATATCATACCACGCTGCCTGATCATTACTGTTTTAATGCCGGCATCTTATATGCATCGGGCGGCGACATTTACGAACGGTTTAACCTCGAAGAAACCTTAAACCGCATTCATCCCGCATATGACTTTTTAACCGAACAAACTATTTTTGCTTGCATTGCCCAAGCTTCGTTGGGTGTGCTATGGCCAAAAACCATCATCAAAAGTTTTCATGAAGATAACCAGCGGGTAAAACCCATGAATATCAACAATACGGTTGCACGCCATTACACCAGTAATGTGCGGCACCTTTTCTGGCGCGACGCGTTTTATCACTTATAGATTTTGCTGCAACAACTAATTGATGTACTTTTTCGCCACCCACGTTCAACCCTTAAGCGGTATAAGCGTTTTGGCGGCTTTTTCAGTTACCAGGCCATGTTAAAAGGTCAGCGGCAAATGCAGGCAGCAGCATTAAGGTTGCCGCCGGTTTATGCGGCTCCCGGTGGATTGCCGGTTTATATGCTTACCGGAAAAAAGTATTTATATCAAACCTTATTTTGTATCGAATCACTTGCAAAAGCCGGTGTTAATGAGTTTGAATATCATTTGGTAGATGACGGCACCTTTGATGAAACACTTATTCTGCAAATCAAGCTGCAACTGCCCGGAACAGTTATTCATACCGCAGCCGAAATCAATTCAAATATTGAACGTACAATACCTTCAGCAAAATTTCCGGTTATTCATTCAAAGCGCCGTGTATACCCTCACCTTAAAAAACTGAGCGATGTGCACACCATAGCGCCTTACGGCTGGAAACTAGTGATAGATGCTGATATGCTTTTTTGGAGCAAGCCGCAGGAAATGATTGATTGGCTTAAAGTGCCCGTCCGCCCTCTTTATATGCAGGATTGCCAAAACTCCTACGGTTACACAGAAGCGTTAATGCACGAACTCTGCGGAAGCACAATTGCTAATCAGCTTAACGTTGGAGTAATTGGGTTAAACAGCGCCATGATTAACTGGATGAACATTGAACACTGGATTGCCCGGCTGGAAGACCAGGAAGGTACAAACTATTATTTAGAGCAGGCATTAACGGCTATGCTGATTGGTAACCAAAACAGTGAGGTGCTGCCGTCGAAACAATACATAGTAAACCCTGATGATGAAAGCATAGCAAGCGGTTATGGCATTTTACATCACTACGTAGACCTGTCAAAACAAGGATATTTTAAAACAGCCTGGAAGAAAATTATATGAACCCTACTGTACAGTCGCTTTGGATTGGGAGCCAGTTATCAAATGTGGAGCGCTTATGCATTAAGTCGTTTCTTGACCATGGGCATCCCTTCCATTTATATGCCTACGAAGAAATTAAAAATCCACCCGCAGGTACTACAATTATAGATGCACGTACCATACTGCCCGAAAGCGCCATATTTCGCTACAAGGAAGGCTGGGGAGCAGGTTCAGTGTCGGGTTTTGCCGATATATTCCGGTTGCAGATGATTAAAAAAACTGGCGGCTGGTGGGTTGATATGGATATTATTTGCCTGAAACCGCTTGATTTTGAGCAGGAACTAATTTTTTGTTCAAGTTATGAAAGTGAATATGGATCACTGGTTAATAACTGCATTTTTCGTGCACCTCAAAACAGCCGGTTTATTACTTACTGTCTCGATGAGATTGATAAAATAGACCTTCAGAATATGAGCTTTGGCTTAGCAGGTCCGTTTCTGTTTCAACAAGGCGTAAAAGCATTACAACTTGAAGGTGCTGTAATGCCCTTTGACTATTTTAATCCTATAGGCTGGCGTAACGTCAACGAAATGATTTTAGGAAACGCCAACTTTAAAAGTAGGTTTAAAGAATCTCTTCGCCCAATACTCAAGCCGGCTACGCTTACTGGCAGGCGCATTACTAAAAACTCATATACCCTGCATTTGTGGAACGAAATCTGGAAATCATCAAATTTTGATAAGAATGGCCGCTACAGTTCTTCGTCGTTATTTGAAAAATTAAAACGCAAGCACGGTATTGATTAACCAGCCCTTAGTATCCGTTTGTATACCGGCCTTTAACGCGGCTAAATACATCGGGCAAACCTTAACCGCTATATGCAACCAGAACTACAGCAACTTAGAGGTGGTGGTGGTAAATGATGCCTCTACTGATAATACCCTTGAAGTTATTGCTGGTTTTGATGACGAACGGATAAAACTTTACGATACCTTAAACGCAGGGGCTGCCGTAGCCCGCAACATTGCCTATGCCAATTGCAGCGGCGACTACATCATTTTTTTTGATGCCGACGATTTAATGGAACCCGGCTTTGTTGCATCTCAGGTGCAGGCAATAGCCGGGCGCAACAATGTGGTGGTATTATCGGCATGGGGGCGGTTTTACGGTGATGATACTGCTGCTTTAAACATAGAGCCGCTGCCAGCTGCTGACATGAGTTTTAAAGAATGGATAAACCATTATTGGTATAACGCTAACCCCATGACCAATCCCGGGCGGGCATTAATTCCGAGGAAACTGATTGATGAAGCTGGCGGGTGGAATGAAGAACTGAGCCTGAATGATGACCTGGAGTTTTTCACACGGATATTTCTGAAGGCAGAATCACTCGTATTTAATCACAACGCTGCCCTTGCATACCGTTCAGGTGTAAAGGGCTTGTCGGGCGTAAAAAGCTACCCGGCTTATGTATCGTTATATCAATCCATTGCCCTAAGCGTAGATTTGGTGTTAACACATTATAAAAACGAGCCGGGTATTCAGCAAAGCTGCGCCAATATGTGGCAAAGTTTTATTTATGAGTTATATCCTAATTACCCACAGCTTGTTACCGATGCAGAAGCGCAGGTAAAAAAACTGGTCAGGCCAACGCTCGGGTTCCCATCTGGCGGAGTAACTAAAATTCTCTCCGGCATATTGGGCTGGAAAGCCGCTAAACGGTTAAAGCAAATGCTCAACTAATGCCGGCTTGCTGCAGAATTTATTTATTTACTTATAAACGAAACCGCTTGCTGAAGCGAGCGATTGACAGTCTGCTGGCTCAAACTTATACCAACTGGATTTGCGAACTGCATAATGATTGCCCCGACGATTCTTTTCCCGGCCAATATATCGCCTCACTGCACGATGACCGTTTCCTTTTAAAAAACCACCCGCAGAACCTCGGCCCAACCCAAAGCTTTAACCTCGCTTTTGCGGGTTGCGCCGAAAATTACGTCAGTATTCTGGAAGATGACAACTGGTGGGAACCCTCTTTTTTACAGGAGATGGTAAGTTTAATGAATAATAACCCTGATCTGGATGTGGCCTGGAGCAACATGCGGATTTGGAAAGAACAGCCCGACGGAAAATACCTTGATACCGGCTGTACTACATGGCCCATTGAAAACGGCATCCGGTTATTTAACTGGCCGCAACCGCAGCAGGCCATGGGTGCCTTGCATTCCAATAGCGCTTTAATATATCGTGCACACAAAGCGGCTGAATACCAAGCCCCGCCAAGCAGCGATTCCAGCGCTATTGAATTGATCAGGGAACGGGCTTTTAAATTTCCGATGGGCTTGCATGCCCAACCACTGGCTAATTTTTCAGACACCATTCATACCAGCCGTACCCAGGTAACATGGATCTGGACACTCAACCAGGTCATGGTACTCAACAGTTTCATTATCACTGCCCCCCATCCTGAAGATAGCTTTAAATCATCACTCGCCTGGTACCGCCGTCAGTCGCCCTCACCGGTTGCCAATTTTTTGCTGGCGGTTATGCTGTTAAATGTAAACAGCCATTTTTTAAAGCATTTTAATGTTAAAGACTGGATGGTGGCAGTTAAATGGCTATTAAAAAACGGGCGGCATCTATCTAAAATGAAACGCTATTTAAATGAGCATCAAACTGTAAATCAATTCCTCATGCAAGAAACGAGTAAAAGGTATGCCGCATCATAAACTGCATGTTTGTATTGTTACCCAGTCTCACCTCTGCCGCAACCCAAGGGTTTTAAAGGAAGCGACTACGCTTGCAACGGTTTACAAAGTAACTATAGTCACCAGCATATTTTCAAGTTATCTTTTCGAAAAAGATAGATCACTGATTGCCGCTTACCCCAATATCACGTTGCAGATTGTAAGCGACCTGACCCAGGCAGGCAGGCAGGCTTTTATAGATAGAGCTGTAAGAAGAGCAGCCGGCTGGATGAAGCGCACTTTGAATATCAATTCGGCACTTACCTTGGGTTATGGTGCTGGTCGCTATTATGCTGCTTGTTGTCAACTTAACGCCGATTTATATATCTGCCACCAGGAACTGGCCGCTCATATAAGTACTAAACTCATTAAGAAGGGTTACAAGGTGGGATTTGACCTGGAGGACTGGTATTCTGAAGATTTGTTACCGGCAGCACAAAAAGAACGCCCTCTTCAACTACTACGCAATGCCGAAGCCGCAGCATTAAATACGGCATCGTTTTGTTACACAACTTCACATGTGCTTGCCGAAAAGCTGACCGCAGTATATGGCGGCCGTAGGCCCGAAGTTATTTATAACGTATTTCCCTTACGGCAGGATCTTTTAAATAAACCAAAATCTTTCAATTCGCCACTAAAGCTGTTCTGGTTTTCGCAAACCATCGGACCGGGGCGAGGGTTGGAAAACTTTTTTACCTTGCTGAGGCATATCGATACCCCTCTTGAGGTGCATCTTTTGGGTAACATAACGCTTGCCTATACTCAACACTTAAAAGAACTGATTCCCCAACAGCATCAACTGAGCTTCCATAAGCTCGTTGAGGAGCAGCAACTGGCTGATAAAATTGCTTGTTTTGATATTGGCCTGGCGCTTGAACGCGATATGCCGCCGAGCCGGAATTATACCATTACCAATAAATTGTTCCAGTACATACAGGCTGGCTTACCGGTAATAGCCACCCAAACGGAGGGCCAGCAGGAGGCTTTTAAAACATTTTGCCCTGGGTTAATGCTATTGCAACAGGCCAGTGCTGATGATGTAAATAAACTCACTCAATGGCTTAATGACCTTGAACAGTTGCAAACTGCAAGGCTGAGCGCCATAGCTGCTGCCGGTATTTATAATTGGGAAAAAGAATCTGCCAGATTGTTAAAAATTGTACAATCAGCTATTGAAAAATAAAGCTACGCTACAAATTAACCTTGCGCCGGTTGATTATTTGCATGCCAGGGTTTTACTGAAACATCAGCTTAGCGCTTTGGCCGGGCAGGTTGATGAAGTACTATTGATTGTAGATACCCAACCTGCTCAAGGCAGGTTTGCAGAAGGCTGGAACACTTACAAAACGCAATTCGACCATTTTTTATCTGCCGAAATTGCAGCAGAATTTAAAGTGAGGATTGTACCGGTTGATTACTCAAAAACTGCAAAAGAAGCAGTAGCCCAGCTATTTTTTGGCACTACTTATATACCTGATAACGATTTTAGGGGCGGCCCCTTCTATGTTTACTTTTTCGGCCTTTGGCAGGCAAAAAACAATATTGTTTTCCATCTCGATTCTGACATCTTTTTAGGAGGCCAGAGCCAAAATTGGATTAACGAAGCAGTAAATTTTTTCGAGCAGGATGATCGGTGCTTGATTGTATCCCCCCTCCCCGGCCCGCCCCATCCTGACAAAGTGCTAAAAGGGCAATCAATAATTAGGCATATAGCGCCATATACCTATCAACTGGATGGCATGAGTACACGCCTGTTCATGATTGATAAGTTCAAATTCGAGAAAAGAAAGCTATCCCTGCATCAACCCTCATTGCGCAACCAGTTAAAGGCTGTAATAGAGGGCAATGCAAATGCCGATTTACCTGAACATATAATAGCTTCTTATATGCGTGCACATGGGTTAAAAAGAATTGACTTTTTGGGCAGTGGCGATGGGATGTGGTCATTGCATCCCCCTTATCGAACCCAAACATTTTACAGGCAGCTTCCAAACCTGATAGAGCGGATTATCAATAATGAGCTTCCGCTATCACAAAGGGGCTTTTATGATATTGTAGATGAGGTTTGCGATTGGACGGAGGCCCGCCAAAAGCTGAAACATAACCGCTGGTGGAAAAGAATATGGAACCGATAAAAAATTGAAAGAGAACACAATTGCGCTAATGGTTTCGGTGGGCAACCGCTGTCATATTACAGATATCACTTATCACCGGCTGTCGATGTGGGCGGCGTCGCACGGATATTCAAGCATGCTAATCAAAAAAGATTTATCTGAAGGTAAACTTGCGCCACATTTTAATAAACTTATTGCTCATCAAAGCGCACCTGGGTATCAGCGCTACATTATAGTTGATGACGATATTTTGTTTGGTACCAATTGTCCGCCAATGGAGGATGTACCGGCAGGGTATGTAGGCCTTTGCAAAGACCCAGTACAAACATTAACTACTGCTGCCCATATTAAATGGACCGGCAATACCGGTTTTATAGTGGCCGGCACCGATGCGCTGCGCCTGTTGGAAGAAGCTTACAGTAATGGAGAATACCCTTATAACTTTTGGGATGGGACAGGTAAGGGAATATGGGGTCCTCACGATCAGGCAGCACTAAATAATGTTGTCTTTAGCCATAACCGCGTTTTTAAATTAAACCAGCGTTGGAACTATCAGGCAATAGTAGCCCATTACAGCCGGCAAAATATTGGATGGCACAAATGGAAAGATAGCAAGTGGCACCGTTTATGGTATTATTTTTTACTGCTATTACCCTTTAGCAAAGCCAGGCGGCTAATAAACCAATGCTATGGCTTGCATTTAACCATGGGGTTGTACCCCAAGTTCTTCTCACGTATACACCTGTAGTGAAAAAGCTTCTCATTATATCCCCCTACTTTTCGCCGGTAAACGCTGCAGACATGCAACGGGTGCGGATGAGCTTACCTTATTTTGCGCAAAACGGATGGCAGGCCGAAGTAGTGATGGTAGATGCCGCCTATGCCGATATACCCCAAGATGACCTGTTACTGCAAAGCCTGCCGGAAGGTGCCGTGATTCATAAAGTTAAAGCACTGAATAAGTCTGTGACCTCAAAGTTTGGATTGGGGAGTATCGCATTGCGCTCGCTGCTGTATTACAAGAGCACAGTTAATAAGCTTTTGAGGAAACAGCAATATCATCTCATTTATTTTTCTACCACGCAGTTTCCGGTTTGCATATTAGGGGCGTACTGGAAGAAAAAATTTGGCATCCCCTATGTGATTGACATGCAGGACCCCTGGCATTCTGAATATTACCAGGACAAACCTAAACATCAGCGTCCGCCCAAATATTGGTTCTCGTACAGGATAAATAAATTGATGGAGCCTATTGCCATGAATAAGGCTGATGGGCTGATCAGTGTATCGCCTGATTATATTACAGACCTGCAAGAGCGCTATCCTGCAACTCGAAACGTCCCTTCGGCTGTTATTCCCTTTGGCGCATTTTACCGCGATATGGAAATTGCAAATTACAACCGCAACAAGTTTGAGCGGTTGCTGAATCCGGACCATATCAATGTAGTATACATTGGCCGTGGGGGCACAGACATGCACAAGGCCATTGCGCCGGTATTTTCAGCATTAAAGCAAGGGTTGCATGATAACCCGCAACGATATCGAAAAATAAAATTTTACTTTATCGGTACCAGCTATGCAGCAGCAACCCAGGGTAAACCCAGCATTTCCCCTCTGGCCGAACAATACGGCGTTGAAAAGCATGTAACGGAAATTACTGATAGGATCAGTTTTTATCATTCCCTCATTACCCTCCAGCAAGCCGATGCATTATTTATACCAGGCTCTGATGATCCTAAATATACCGCATCAAAACTGTACCCTTATTTGCTGACCCAAAAGCCTTTATTAACTATATTTAATCCGGCCAGCCCGGCAATGAAGATATTAGCTGAGTATGGGGTAAAGCACGCATATAGTTATGATCAGATCAGCATGGTAGATGTGTTTAAATTTTTTGAAGCAGTTACCGGGCATCAGGCATCTCAACCTGAATATAATGTTGATGCTATACATAAATATTCGGCACAACAGCTAACCCGGCTGCAATGCGAGTTGCTCGGCCTTGTGACAGATGGAGAAACTTAAACGTACGCTCGGATTCCTGTTCCAGCATCCGCTGGCAAAAAAGCATCCTTTCAAGGCACTTTTTCGCCTGTTGTGGTGGCAATTACAGAACATAGTAACCCCAATCGTTTCAAAACAAAGCCATATATTGGAAAGGTACGATTTAAGGCACGCAAAGGGCTAACCGGAATTACAGGCAATATTTACACAGGGTTACATGAGTTTAACGACATGTCCTTCCTGTTGCACTTTTTACGGCCCGAAGATACTTTCTTTGATATTGGCGCCAATGTGGGCTCTTATTCGTTGCTGTCTGCCGGTGTATGCGGAGTGCACACTGTGGCTGTTGAAGCTGTTGAAGCCACAGCCGCTATCTTAAGCCAGAATATTGCGCTCAATCAATTGCAGCCAAAGGTAAAAATTATCAAAGCAGCAGCCGGTGCGGCAAGCGGCTTCATATCTTTTTCTACCGATGGCGATACCACCAACCATGTAATGAGCGACCAGGAACAGGGCGTTAGTAATGCCATTCAGGTAGATGTAATCACTATTGATTCCATTCATACCAACCAAGCCCCGGCCCTGATAAAAATTGATGTAGAAGGCTTTGAAACCGAGGTGTTGCGGGGAATGCCCCATACGCTCGCGCAGGACAATTTAAAAGCCATTATTATTGAACTTAACGGCAGCGGTAGCAGGTATGGCTTTGATGAACGCAATATTCACAGGCAGCTTTTGGCACACGGCTTTAAGCTTTACCAGTATGATCCCTTTATACGAAACTTATTGCCGCTGAATAACTTCGGATCATATAATACCATTTACTGCCGAGACATTGAATTTGTACTTAAACGGCTTCACACCGCAGAGCCGTTTAAAATTTTAGGCGAAGTGATATAATGCGTTTAGCCATTATTACCAGTCATCCCATACAATACTACGCACCGGTATTTCAGTTACTGAGTCGGCGCGGATATTTAAATATCCGCGTATTTTACACCTGGGGTAAGGCAGCGCTGCAAAAGCATGACCCAGGGTTTAATAAAACAGTAGAATGGGATATCCCATTATTAGAAGGCTATTCTTACGAGTGGGCAGAAAACACCTCTGCACATCCGGGCTCACATCATTTCAAAGGCATTGTAACACCGGGGCTTATTAAACAAATAGCGCTTTATGAGCCCGATGCTGTACTGGTGTTTGGCTGGGCATACCACAGCCATTTACAAGTACTAAAATATTTTAAAGGTAAAATACCTGTTTATTTCAGGGGCGATTCTACCCTGCTGGATGCTAACCCCGGTTTAAAATCAATGGTACGGGCAGTTTTTTTACGATGGGTGTATAGCCATGTAAATCATGCTTTTTATGCAGGTACCAACAATAAAGCTTATTTTCAAAAATATGGCCTGCGCCAATCGCAGTTATCGTTTGCCCCTCACGCGGTAGACAACGAGCGTTTTGCAACACCACAACCATCAGCAGCACTAATCAAAAAAGAGTTACATATTGAGGAAGGTGATATCGTCATACTCTTTTCAGGAAAGCTGGAGGAGAAAAAGAATCCGCACCTGCTGTTATCGGCATTTTTACAAGTTGATATGCCAAACCTGCATCTTATTTTTGCAGGCGACGGCGAACTAAAGCATCAGTTGCAGTTAAGCGCCTCAACTCATAAAAAAGTACATTTCTTAGGGTTTAAAAATCAAAGTGAAATGCCAGCCCTTTACCAGCTATGCGACATTTTTTGCCTGCCTTCCAAAGGCCCCGGCGAAACCTGGGGGCTGGCCGTTAATGAGGCTATGGCTTGCGGCAAGGCCGTTATAGCGTCAGACCGGGTAGGTTGCGCTGTTGATTTGGTAACCCCACACAACGGTGAAATTTTTAAAAGCGGCGACATAAAAGGTTTGGTTAATAGCCTGAGAAGGCTTGCTGCCGATAAACACCAGCTTAAAGCCATGGGCAGTCAATCAGCCATTTTAATTAAATCATATAATTTTAAGACCATTGCTGAAGTTATAGAAACTATTATACTGCAGCAAGCAAACCGGTAATGAACAAAAGGATATCATTTGAACGCATAATTGCACTTTTTATACCATGGATGCTTTCCTACCTTTTTGCGTTCGATTATATTTTATCCTACTGGATTGCCTGGCTAGGGTCGTTCATTATCTTCTTTCTTACACTTACCGGCTGGGCACATCCGTTGCCTGATGACAGGCCTGTATCAGCCCAATTAATGAGGCCCCTTTTTTTAGTGCAAATCATTTTTGCAGGCTATACCTGCTGTACCTCTATTTTTTATTTTTTGAATGCTTCAGGCTATACTTATTTTACCAAAACAAACTTTGCTTACCTCTTAGATATCAATAAACTGCAAATTACGGCACAATGCCAGCGGTATTATTGTTTAGGCCATGCCGCCTTTGTGTCAGGCATCTTGCTTTTTATGAATTATCCGGTAAAGCACCGTTATAAAGTTCATACCAGCGATGTTACCAACCTGTTGTTTTACGCAGCCATTATCTCGTTGCCGGTTTCAGTAATATTTTTAAAACTCCCAGGCCTTTCGCAGTTTTCCTATCAATTTAGTTCTTTAAGTTTTATTGCAGGCACATTAGCACTGGCCTTTGCCATTCCTCAAAAAAAAATCAAAAACACGCTGATATGTATAGCGCTATACCTCTCTAATTTTTATAATGCCTTAACTTCGGGATTTAAAGAGCCCATTATTATCAGCGTACTGGTATTAGGCTTGTTTTTGTATCCTACTTACAAAAAATTGGTTATTGCCACCTTTGTTCCGGCAATACTGGCCTTATTCTTACTGTTACCCACTTATGCACGTGTATTCAGGCAAAATGCCTGGGCTGGAGATACCAATGCCGATGATGCCTCTGAACTGGCTATCAATGCTGTAATTAATCAGGATGGTGTGGTAGATACTAACTGGGACTTTTTGGTATACCGGCTGAGCGAAATAGATATGTTTACCACCTTTGTACGGTCAACCCCTGACAAAATTGACTTTTATGATACCAAGTTGCTTAAGCAATCGCTTACCGCCCTTATCCCACGTATATTCTGGCCAGGTAAACCCAATACCGAGGCGCTGGTAATGGAGCGGGTATACGATGCCGGTGTAATTAACCCTAATTCGTCTGTATCAGCCAAACCTGCTTTTATTGTTGATGCTTACCTCTCTTACGGAGCCTGGGGAGTGTTTATATTTATGTTCATTTATGGCGCTGTTGCTCAAACCATCTCTGCCAAGGCCGAAGAACTTTTTGGTGGTTACCTTTTAGGTACAGCGCTGGTATTTTCAGGTTTGTTTCAAATCTTTTGGCGCGGCCTTAGCTTCGAGTTTATTATTAATACTGTTTTCTGGTCTTATATCAGCATGTTGGGTATTGCCTGGGTATTGCGGTATAAGAACATATTGAAAGCGGCATAACCCGCAGCCGAAATTTTCCTGCTCTATAATCTGCTACTCCAGTAGCTAAATCCCTCTACCAGCAGCCTCGCCAATTGGTCAGAACCTGAGCTTACAGCGAGCATTCTGCCGATTACCCCCTCAAAGCCATTCTTATTTAGTCCTGCTGGGTTAAAATCTTATGTTGTGCCCGCAACTGGATAGATAACATTTTCAAAACAGATTTCAAGCAAGCGCTTCTCTCATTCACACCCCTTCGCCAAATTTGATTTCCTTAACTTTGCGGCATGACTAATAAAGAGCTGCGCTCAATATCTACATTTAATAATGACCTTAAATTGAAAGGTTTTAATGTATTTGAACTGGAGGGCGACAGGCAGGCTACCCGCATATACAGCCGGAAGGATTTTTACAAGATATGCCTCACCACCGGCAAAAGCATTATTCATTATGCCGACCGTAGCTTTGAAGCCGAGGGTACGGTGCTGTTTTTTGGCAACCCGCACATTCCCTATTCCTGGGAAACACTTTCTACTACTTACAAAGGTTATACCTGCCTGTTTTCTGAAGATTTTTTGAAGCTATCCGAGCGGTCGGAGAGCTTGCAGCAGTCGCCCTTTTTTAAAATAGGCGGCACACCCATACTCAATATCAGCCAGCAGCAGCGTGATTTTATTACTACCATCTTTGTTAAGATGATTGAAGAACAGCAAACTAATTATGTGTACCGGGATGACCTGATACGCAATTACATGCACCTGATTATGCATGAGGCCATGAAAATGCAGCCTTCCGAAAATTATGACCAGCATAAAAATGCGGCTTCGCGCATTACCGCCGTATTTTTGGAGTTGCTGGAACGGCAGTTTCCGATTGAAAGCCCGGATAAGCCTTTGCAATTAAAAACCGCGCAGGATTATGCGCAAAATCTCTCTATACATATCAACTACCTCAACCGGGCGGTAAAAGAAGTGACGGGTAAGCCCACCACTAATCATATTGCCGAGCGCATTATCAGTGAAGCAAAAGCGTTGTTGCAGCACACCAGCTGGAACATTGCCGACATTGCTTATGCCTTGGGTTTCGAATACCCCAGCTATTTTAATAATTACTTTAAGCGTTTTACCGGCACCACCCCCTCAGCACTGCGCGGGCTGGAGGTTTGATTTTCTTAAGCATTGGTTTGATAGTTATAAACGCCTACCATATTTACTGCCGATATTTGCACTATAAAATATTGTTGAATCAGAAAAAGTTTATGCACATACCGTAGTTGGCGGCAACCAGCCAAAATCATAAAATCTATTTAAAAAATTATACACACATC
Source organism: Mucilaginibacter koreensis (assembly GCF_054783355.1). NCBI lineage: Bacteria > Pseudomonadati > Bacteroidota > Sphingobacteriia > Sphingobacteriales > Sphingobacteriaceae > Mucilaginibacter > Mucilaginibacter koreensis. Next base: position 2,723,091 of record NZ_BAAGQS010000001.1, read on the forward strand.
AATTTATGGAAGTAACCTCAGTAAAAGCTTTTGGCACCGAAGCTGCCGAAGCGCCATTAAACCAGTTAAACATTAACCGACGGAAACCCACCCCGCACGATGTAGAAATCGACATTCTGTTTTGCGGCGTTTGCCATTCCGATTTACACACTGCCCGCAGTGAATGGGGCCCATCTATGTACCCATGCGTGCCTGGGCACGAAATAGTAGGTAAAGTGATCAGCGTGGGTAACCATGTTACTAAATTTAAGGTAGGCGATACCGTTGGCGTGGGTTGCATGGTAGATTCCTGCCGCGAATGCGAATACTGTAAAGAAGGCTTGGAGCAATATTGTGAACCCGGCATGACCGGCACCTACAATGCGCCTGATAAAAACCTGCCGGGTAACCATACCTTCGGCGGCTATTCTGAAAACATTGTGGTAGATGAAAATTACGTGCTGCACATTCCTGAAAATCTTGATCTGGCAGCTGCAGCACCTTTATTGTGTGCCGGCATCACCACTTATTCACCGTTGCATCACTGGAAGGTTGGCCCCGGCCAAAAAGTGGGTGTAGTTGGTATTGGCGGTTTGGGCCACATGGCTATCAAAATTGCCAAAGCTATGGGTGCTACCGTAGTGGCTTTCACCACTTCTGAATCAAAATTTGAAGAAGCGCAGCGTTTGGGCGCCGATGAAGTGGTATTATCTAAAAGCCCTGAGCAAATGGCAGCATACGCCGGCAAGCTGCACTTTATTTTAGATGCCGTTTCTGCCGAGCATGATATTAATGCTTATTTGAACCTGCTGCGTGTGGATGGCTCATTAGCATTGGTTGGCGCGCCCGAGCAACCGCTACCGGTAGCTGCCTTCAGCCTGATTTTGAAACGCAAAACTTTTGCCGGCTCCATGATTGGCGGCATTGCCGAAACCCAGGAGATGCTGAATTTCTGCGGCGAGCATAACATCACCGCCGATATTGAGATGATCAACATTCAAAACATTAACGAGGCTTATGAACGCATGCTGAAAGGCGATGTAAAATACCGCTTTGTAATTGACATGCAGTCATTGAAAAACGCGAACCAAAATTAACTCTTAACATGGAAATTACCAGATCAGCCACTAAGCCATCGGTCAAAGGCCCGGCCGATTGGTTTACCGGTGCCGTACGCATCGACCCGCTGTTTGATGCCAATGCGGCACGCCGCGGCGCGGCGGCCACGGTTACTTTTGAGCCTGGCGCGCGTACAGCCTGGCATACTCACCCGCTGGGACAAACTTTAATCATTGTTTCCGGCCTGGGCTGGGTGCAGCGTGATGGTGGCCCGGTTGAAGAAGTACGCCCCGGTGATGTGGTTTGGTTTGAACCTAACGAAAAGCACTGGCACGGCGCTTCGGCCGGCAACGGCATGTCACATATTGCCATACAGGAAAACCTGAACGGCAAAGTGGTAGACTGGCTGGAGCACGTAAGTAATGAACAGTACCAGCGTTAAATAAGGGCTTAGCTTTTATTTACGCTCACTTATTTCATACAAAGGTATAATTGCCACAGCAATTATACCTTTGTTGTTTATTACCGCCAGCTTAAATGACGCGCCACAAAATTATCAGGCATTTTATTTTCCTGCTTCCGTTGATGTGTATACTTACATTGATGGCTTTTGAGTGGCATACTTTAGCCGCAAGCAACCTGCTTGCCGATAGCCTGGTATTTCGCGTACCTGAAAACTTCCCGCCGCTACCTGCAGCACAAAGAGGCTTTAAAATTACGCCGGCCGGCTTTGCTTTAGGCAAAACGTTGTTTTACGATCCGGCTTTATCAGCTGATGGATCAACGGCCTGTGGCAACTGCCATCAAGCTTCGGCCGCTTTCGCTAATTTGGGCAGTGCCTTGAGTACAGGTGTAAACAAATGTAAAGGCACCCGCAATGCGCCGCCCCTGTTCAACCTGGCATGGCAAAGCAATTTTATGTGGGATGGTCGCATTGCACACCTGCAGCAGGTGCCTACCAATGCTATTACCAACCCCTGCGAAATGGCCACCTCAATGGCCGATGTACTGCATACACTTAACCAATCAGCAGCATACCGACAGCAATTTATACAGGCATTTGGCAATAGCGGCATCACATCTGCAAACGTACTTTCCGCCCTGCAGCAGTTTACCATGATGCTGGTTTCGGCTAATTCCAAATACGATAAAATTAAAAGGCAGGAACCCGGCTTTGCTTTTACACCGGCCGAGCAAGCCGGCTATGCACTATTTGTAAAAACCTGCAGCACGTGCCATAATGAGCCTTTATTTACCGATCAATCTTACCGCAATAATGGTTTGGATGAAAATTCGAAAGATATAGGCCGCGACAGCGTAACGCACAACCGGGCAGATGCGGGTAAGTTTAGAGTGCCGTCCCTACGCAACATTGAAATTACCGGCCCTTACATGCACGATGGCCGTTTTTACTCGCTCAAGGAAGTCTTACGACATTACAGCACAGGCATGAAAAACCACGCCAACCTCGATCCTGCGTTTAAACATACCGATACCCCTAACGGCATTACACTTAGCCCATCAGAACAGCAGCAGATCATCATGTTCTTAAAAACGCTGACCGATGTTGACTTTATCAACGACCGCCGCTTCAATAACCATTAAAAAAGTAACTGCAATATAGCAGCGCCTTTATTTATCTTTTTCGGCTTTAAGCTGTGTTAGGGCTTCTTGGCCGTAAGTACATCAATATTGGTAACCCGCATGGCGCTTCGGGCGGGCTTTTTATCGCGTGGTACAATCAAGCGGTAAGGGCCAAAATTGGCCGCTAAATCTTCGCCGTCTTCTTTATTAGCCAGCAGTACGGTTTGGTCGGTAAACGCAGGGTCAATTTCAGGTAGGGCAATAACCACCTGATAACCATCTGCAGCAGTAATCAGCACATATTTGGTTAATGATTTACCCCGTAATTGCTTGTTGGGTATTGCTTCAGCGGCAGTTAAGATATCATACAATGGCACGCCGGTATATTCATGCTCGCGGCCATCGTTGGCTTTTACTTTTACCGAAATTTGCTTCATGCTGCCGAAGGTGTCCGCTGTGATTTTAAAGGGCTTTGCTACATCTCCTCCCACGGCCACTTCTGCAGTTTGTGCTTGTGCGCTCATGCCGGTTACGCAGCTTAAAGCGGTGATGATAATGAATACCCAACGTATTATTTTGTTCATGACGGCGATGTTAGTAGTTATAAATCATATTTGCAAAAGAGTTAAGGCCCTTGTATTAAACAGTCGTTATCTAAACGTTATTTATGCCCGGCTAAAATTCATACCCAGATCTCATTATAATGCTATTGGTTAGATACTCAAAGCCACAAGGGCATAGTTAATATGGGTGAGCTTTTGAGCAGTAATAGTATCTACATCGATTACTTTACCCCAGTAACCGCCTACATAACCTATAATTACGGGCTTAAGCTTACTGAAGCTGGCCGCTGTGCTGCGGGCGGGTATGCAAAACCCAATAAGAACACAGGCGCAAAGCAGGTAATTTTTCATGATATAGCTGTACAAAGGTGTTAGTTACCGCTTAATTTTATTGGCTGGCATAGCTATGGCGCGGCATCCATTTGTCAAAATTCAATATACAAATACCTGACGGCTTTTTCTGCTCAGGCAAACTTAATCAGGGATGGGCTTTATACTGGCCTGCCCAGTTCAAACATAACATAAACATGTTTGTAATAGTTCTGATAGTTACTCAGCATGTATAATTGCTGCTGCCATTTGCCTTTTTTGACCGTTTCAATTCCAACGCGATGCCTGATATCTTAGCCCCCTTATTTGAAACTTTAGGAGCTTGCTCTGCTGACGTATATTTCGTTTATCAAATAAACGAAAGGCGTTTTATTTACCTGAGCCCGGCCTTTGAACAAGTGTGGGGGCAGCCCGAAGCGCTGGTTAAAAATCAGCCAGCTTTATTATTACCGACTATTTGTGAAGAGGACCGTGCCTATGTTATGCATCATTACCAACAGGCATTGCAAGATCGGCAAGAGCATAAACTGGATTTCCGCATTCAAAAACCCGATCAATCAACCGCATATATAGATTTAAGTTTATCTGTAGCCGATAATGAGCAAGCCGGACTGGTGGTGGCTGGTATAGCAAAAGATATCACTACCCTTCGCACCAACATCTTATATGCTGAAAAAATAAATGCCCGCAAAAACTCCATGCTCGAAATTCTTTCGCATGATTTAAAAGAACCGATGGGCATTATGCGCATGATGGCATCCGCTATTCAGCAGGATGCCCGGACAGCAGGGAATGAGGCGATCCTGCAATCGGCAAAAATGATTGAGGACTTATGTAAAAGAAACATTGATCTGATACGCGAGTTGCTGAAGCAGGAGTTTCTCGAATCGCCGGAGGTGGATCTGCGCAAAGAAAGAGCGGATATTGTATGGCACCTCACTGATATGATAGATAATTACAAGCGCTCGGCCGATGTGCTGCACAAGCAGTTTGTGATTACCAGCAATACCGAAAAGTTGTTTATGCAGGTAGATACGCTGAAAATTATACAATCTTTTAACAACCTGATCGCTAATTCTACCAAATTCACTTATGACAATGGTATCATCTCCATTCATATAGAAGACCAGGACCCGTGGGTGATCATTATAGTTACCGACAATGGCATCGGCATACCGGTCGATTTACAGCCATACCTGTTTGACAAATTTACCCGCGCCCGTCGCCCCGGCCTGCATGGCGAGGAAACCACAGGTTTAGGCATGTCTATCATTAAAACCATTATTGAGTTGCATGGGGGCAGTATCTGGCTGAAAAGCGAAGAAAACAAAGGCTGTACGTTTTTTATTAAATTGCCTAAAACATAAAAGCTCTTGTTTTTTATGTAGTGAAATAGTAATGGCACCTTATAGTTCGTAGTCCAACCCTTAGTTATACCATTTTTTATCATGATTAAAAACAAATTCTTACTCACTCTTGCCCTCCTGATGTTGAGTTGCTGGGTAGTTTCGGCCCAGAGCTTACGGGTAGCCACCTACAATCTTCGGTATGACAGTAAAGATGATTCGCTGAAAGGTGATGGCTGGGTAAAACGCCGGCCGGTTATTGCTGCCCTGGTGAGGTTTCATGATTTTGATATTTTCGGCATACAGGAGGGTTTACACCACCAGCTTACTTCATTAAATGCTGGTTTGACCGGCTATGCCTGGCTGGGTGTAGGGCGCGATGATGGTAAAGAGAAAGGTGAATATGCAGCCATATTTTACAAAACCGACAAATACAAAGTGCTGCAGCAAGGCCACTTCTGGCTATCTACCGTTACTGACCGGCCCAACACAGGCTGGGATGCGGCCCTGCCCCGCATTTGCACCTGGGCACAATTTGAGGATAAGAAAACACATTTCAGGTTTTACTTCTATAACCTGCACATGGACCATATTGGCGTAACCGCCCGAAGCGAAAGCGCCAAGCTGATTTTAGCCAAAATTAAAGCCATGCCGCACAGCGAGCCCGTTATCCTCACCGGCGATTTCAATGTAGACCAAACCTCGCCCAGTTACGAGCTGCTGAACACCTCGGGTGTACTGAAAGACTGCTATACCCTGGCCGACCACCCCTACGCGCCCAGCGGCACCTTTAACGACTTTAACGTACGTACTAATACCCCCGAACGCATTGACCACATTTTTGTCACCAAACAGTTTAAGGTAGAACGCTACGGCATCCTTACCGATAGTTACAACGGGCGCACCCCATCAGACCATTATCCGGTAATGGTTGAGCTGAAATATGGAAAATAGTAGTGCAAAACCTATACAAAAAAAGCCGCCCGCTATTGAGCAGGGTGGCTTTTTTCATAAGTAAGCAACTAACAGTTTAAAGCTAATTAATTACATTTAACCATCTTGAACCGTAACCTGCACAACCAACTCATCAACCTTTTGTGGACGGCCTTTGGCTTCGCCCCGATGGTGATTTATTGGAGCAGGGCCGGCTCATTGGTGCCTTTGTATGTTTTTTGCATCATCAGTTTGGCGGGGGCGTTTGTTCCGCCTAAATTTTATCAGTTAAGTACACAACCCAAGCTTTACCGGCAGTTGGGCGCGTTAAAAGTACGTGCCCTGGTGCAAGATGGCGATTGGGTAAAACCGGCAACCACATCTGGTAAACAGTCAGCAGCTATAATACGTAACCGGGCGCAGGCCAAACGCTACCTGCATACCCTGCGCATGTACGAGAATTTCCATTGGGTATGCTTACTATTGTTTTTGTTGAGCAGCGGCCATGCTATTATTATGGGGCAATACCTACGGGGCTGTTTAATATTGCTGGCAAATGTAATTTACAATGTGTACCCTATCCTGCTGCAGCAATACAACAGGCTTCGTATTACGGGGCTCTTTCAATCCCGTCCATAGGTTTAGCATCGGCAATTTAACCTTTTACCGGCGTAACAACGGCAGCGTTTGTTCGTCCAACAGGTATATACCTCATCCTTATGAAACCTATCCGCATTTTTCAAATTACCATTGCTGCCCTGTTAACTACAATTACTGTTGTTAAGGCACAACCTAACGCCCAAACCCCTAAAACACAAATTATGCTGCTGGGCTGCGCACACTTGGGGCAGGAAGCATTTTACAAACAAGGCCCCAGCATGGACATGTTCAGCCCCGGCCGGCAGAAAGAAATTGCCGAAATTAACCGCCAGCTGGCGGCCTACCGGCCCGACCTGATTTTGGTAGAACGCGAACCGCAGGAACAGGCTACTGTAGACAGCGCCTACCAGGCATTTAAAACTGGGCACTTAAAATTTACAGACCTGAGCCACGGCCGGGCCGAGCAATATCAATTTGGTTGTAATTTAGCTAAACAACTGAACCATAGCCGCATTTATGGAATAGACTTTTACCAAAGCATTTCAACCCGGCTGTTCAAGAGCGGGCAGAATCTGGAGCAGTTTACCGAAAATATAAACAATTTTGCCGGTTTGGGCCGCTCGTTAGACCAGCAACTGAAAGACGAAAAGCTATCCTTAAAGCAATACCTGCTAACACTTAATTCGCCCGAAATTAACCGCCTTACCTATTACACGCTGTTTATTAAACCCGCCGTAGTTACCGAAGGAACTTTCGGTAAGCTGGATGCTACGGTGGATAGCGCCTCCATCAATAAGCACTATATCGGTGCCGAGTACATCTCCATTTTTTACGGCCGCGAGCTTAAAATTTTCAGTAATGTGCTGAATGCGCAGCTGGCGCATCAGGCCAAACGCATACTGGTAATTATGGGGCAGCGGCACACGGCGGTACTTTCAAAACTATTTGCCGAAGAGCCGGCTTATGAAGTAGTGCCGGTAAGTAACTACCTGAAATAAACCATTTTGCAAATTACCCGCAAAAAAAGAAGCCTTCCTGCACTCGCTGCCGGAAGGCTTCAACCTAAACCTTATCACAAGTTCAGACCAGGGGTCTGAACAATGCAAACGTAATCATCCCGAACCTTTATCGCAAATCATTTTTTGCTATACGATATCAACAATACCAATATCGCCCCATACATGCCTGAAAGGCAGAAAAGTAATTTATTGCAGCAACAGATAAATTTATTTTGCCCTAAAGATACCGCCCGTTTAATGAAAAACAGGATTGCTTGGCTGCTGATTTCATAGTTTGTGGTTCGCTGCTGCAAACGTATCTTAGCCAATAAACCAAATCTTGTAAAATCATTTCACTACCGAACCGTGTGGCTAAACTACCTATATTGATTTAAGTCCCCCTGCGAAAGACTTAAACCAATAAGTGAGCACATTTAGCAGTAGCTGCGATGCTGATTTTGTGCCATATGACGCACGGAGTGCTGGGTGTATGGGCTCGAGATTTAAGTCCTCCTGCGGAAGACTTAAACCAGTGAAGGTACAATCATCTCAAAGGTCGCGCCAGTCTGTTAACAAAAATTTAGGCTTATAAAACATGAAAATAGCAAATCTAAAAAAAGAAGAAGATGCATTAGTTATGGACTTTTACACCTTAGATAGCTGGGACGATTTTGAACATATAATTAGTTTATTGGAACAATATTTCAAAGCTAAAGTAATTGAAAGAGTGGATGGACCTGAATCTAAGTTTGTCGTCGTGATTATTGATAAATGTGAAATGACGCTTATTAATAATCCTTACGGCAATACTTTGAAAGCATTTAATATCAATGCTTTCAAAGTATTGCAAGAAATTTATGATAGATGGAGTGAATTTGTGAACTTATAGTTTACCGTTTTTTTAAGGATTAATATTAAGGTAAAATTTATATTGTTCTCTAGTAAAAGTGTTTGAATTCAATCGCCCCTTTTCTGGTTTAAGTCTTCCTACAAGGAGGACTTAAATCTAACCAATAAAACCAGCACTCTGTGCGTCATCACAGCACTGTACCTCTCACTATTCTAAGTTTACTGCAGCGTATCTGGGCCTATTGTTGTTAAGTACAGACTCCGGTTTTAAAAGACAAGTTTACTTTAATCCCGGAATGCACTAAGCATTGTGTCGTAGGTCAAATTCAAGATTTGATATTTGTCTTTACTGAAAGGAGTTACTCATTTGAAATAGCGGTAGGTACATGGAGACGAGGATAAGGCCTACCACCAGCCCTAAAAAGATAATGATAAGCGGCTCCATCATTGAGCTTAGCGTAGAGGTCTTGTACTCCACTTCCTCCACATACTGCTCGGCCACGCGGGCAAAAAAGTAGTCGAGCCTTCCGGTTTCCTCGCCCACTTTCACCAGCTGTATCAGCTTGGCCGGGTATACGCTAAAGCGCTGCAGGCTCTGGTGCAGCGCCTGGCCCTGCATGATGTCATTCTCCACTTGTCTCAAGGAGCTTTCCAGCGGGTAAAAGCTGATCATCTGCCGCACCAGCGCAATGGTACGCAGCAGTGGCAGCTTGGCGCTGATAAGCAGCCGCATGGAGTTACACATCCGCGCCAGATAAATCTTTTGCACCAGCGGCCCCACCACCGGCACTTTAAGCAGCAAAGCCGTAGAGAGCCGCCGGAAGCGCTCCGTCTTGCGCAGGCTGAACAGGGTAGCTGCTATAGCCACAAAAGTTAGCAGCACCGGAAAGAAGTATTGCTCCAGTCCCTGCGAGACGCCGATGATCTTTTGGGTAATCCAAGGCAGCTGCCCGCCAAAGCGTTTGAACACATCGCCAAACATAGGCACAATAAACTTGAGCATAAAAAACACCGCGCCGCCCGAGGTGGCCAGCACAATACAAGGATAGGTGAGCGCCGAGATGATTTTGCGCCGCTGCTTGATTTTGCTTTGGTAGTACTTAGCCAGTTCTGCTAATTCTGCAAAGTTACCGAACCTCAAAGCCTGATGCCTGCAGGGCATCCCACTAAAAGTAACTGACACGTTTACGCCACTGCTGCGCGTGCTGCGTGGTGCTGCGGGTGCTGCGCACTGCTTCAGGGTGCTGCGTCTGCTGCGTAGTGCTGCACATGCTGCACCCGCTGCGCGCAGCACCCCTGCTAATTTGGCTGGCGGCTTACCCTTCCTTTTCAATAAATCTATGTGGCGTTTGTAGCCGGCGGTTTGCATCGGCCCCAACCCATATACAGGTTTACCACAAAAGCCGTATTTTCGCCCTCCCATGCCCGAACGTAACCAGATTTATTTTGCTTCCGATTTTCATTTAGGTGCCCCCAATGCCGCCATGAGCCAAGCCCGCGAGGCCCGGCTGGTACGCTGGCTGGATATGATTAAAGCTGATGCCGCCGAAGTGTTTCTGATGGGCGATGTGTTTGATTTTTGGTTCGAGTACAAAACGGTGGTACCTAAGGGCTATATCCGCTTTTTAGGCAAACTGGCCGAACTGGCCGACAGCGGCATACAGCTCTACTTTTTCAGGGGCAACCACGATATGTGGATGCGCGATTACTTTGAGAAAGAGCTTAAAGCTAAAATCATCAGCAATGAGCTTACCATTGAACGGGGCGGCAAAACCTTTTACCTGCACCACGGCGATGGCCTGGGGCCGGGCGATAATGGGTATAAGCTGCTGAAAAAGCTGTTCAGGAGTAAAACCTGCCAGTGGCTGCTCTCCCGCATACACCCCAATTTAACCATGGGGGTGGCCAATTACTGGTCGGGCCATAGCCGGGTAGTGAACGAAACCAAAGAAAAAAAAAAGGCTTCAGAACAAGAATGGCTGGTTACCTACTGCAATGAAGTACTGCAGCAGCAAACGTTTGATTACCTCATTTTCGGCCACCGCCACATCCCAATGCAGGTGCAATTGAACACCCGTAGCCGCTACATTAACCTGGGCGAATGGATTGTGCATAACAGCTATGCCGTGTTTGATGGCACTGATGTACAGCTGCGCTACTTTGAACAGCCATCTACCTGATTTTTTTTGACCCGCCGCTTACCTGCCTTTGTAAGCCTGCCCTGTAAAATGCCGCCGAAATTCTGTATTTTTGCCTGATTACTACTGCACTGCGTAAACTAAACCTGATTGCAGCGGAAAGCCTTTGAGCGGGCGGCCCGCAGCGCAGGCCAAAAGCTTGCAGTGTAAAGCAGGGCTACCGTAACCTACATAACACCAACCTTGCTTTACTGATATTATACGAACAACAGACCATGTTAGAAAAGTTAGAACTGATAAGAGACCGCTGGAAAACTGTGGAAACCGAGCTAAGCAGCCCCGATGCCATGGCAGATATGAAGCGTTTTGCCCAGCTAAGCAAGGAATATAAAGACCTCACTGCGGTTGTAGAGCAGTACAACATCTATAAAAACATCATGAGTAACATTGATGCCAACAAGGAAATCCTGTCTACCGAAAAAGATGAGGAATTTCGGGAGATGGCTAAAATGGAACTGGATGAACTGCTGGTACAGCGCGATGAGAAAGAGGAAGAAATCCGTTTGATGCTAATTCCGAAAGATCCGGAAGATGCGCGCCCGGCCATTGTAGAAATACGTGGCGGTACCGGCGGCGATGAGGCCGCCCTCTTTGCCGGCGACTTGTACCGCATGTACATGCGCTACTGCGAACGCATGGGCTGGAAAACCGAACTGGTAGATTACACCGAAGGCACCTCTGGCGGCTACAAGGAGATTGTATTCAACGTAAATGCCGAAGATGCCTATGGTACTTTAAAATACGAATCGGGCGTGCACCGCGTGCAGCGCGTACCTGATACCGAAACTGCCGGCCGCGTACATACCTCGGCCGCATCGGTAGTGGTATTACCTGAGGCTGACGAGTTTGACATTGATTTGAAAGTAAGTGATATCCGTAAGGATTTGTTCTGTGCTTCGGGCCCGGGCGGACAGTCAGTAAACACCACTTACTCGGCCGTACGCTTAACCCACATCCCTACCGGCATTGTAGCACAGTGCCAGGATCAGAAGTCGCAGCTAAAAAATTATGATAAAGCTTTAGGTGTGCTTCGCTCACGCATTTACGAGGTAGAATTACAAAAGCACCTGGAAGAAACCTCGAAAAAGCGTAAAACCATGGTATCCACCGGCGACCGTTCGGCTAAAGTACGTACCTACAACTACCCGCAAGGCCGTGTAACTGAGCACCGTATTGGTTTAACAGTATACAATTTACCTGCGGTAATGAATGGCGATTTGCAAGAGATTATGGAATCATTGCAGTTTGCTGAAAACGCAGAAAAACTAAAAGAAGGAACCGTTGCTTAATTTTTTTTGAAAAAACTTTTGGTGAATTAAAAGTCCTTCTTATATTTGCACACCGAAACGGAGGAGTGGTAGTTCAGCTGGTTAGAATACATGCCTGTCACGCATGGGGTCGCGGGTTCGAGTCCCGTCCATTCCGCAAAGAAGCCTGTAAATTTAATATTTACAGGCTTTTTTTATTTACGCTCAATTTGCCAAAAGATGCAAGCTTTCCCAGGAAAAGCAGTAAGTATTTGCCGAGAACTCGAAGGCATGTAACTCTAAATGTCGTTTATCAGATCACATCCAACAATTCTATTAAACTGATCCTTCGGCCCAAAATCCGGCTAAGTGCATTAAAAGGCCATCATCATTTAACCGGGCATAACTGTGGGCTGTAAAAAGCGCAACACCTTGCTTGTTATATTGCGTCCATTCTGACAGCAGTTGCCCGTGTTGCTGTCGAAACCAGTTTAAACGAAAATAGCCGCCAGGAAACTTTTTTTGGAAGTTAGTTGCATGTGCCAGCAGTTGACTTCGCCCTGTGCCATTCACGCCTGGATTTGAAAACACAACGTCTTCGGCCACACTAGATTTTAGCAATTGTTCCTGCTCAACAGGAGAATCTTTCGCAAATGCGTTTAAATAATTTTCAAAAACAGATTGTAATTCTTTATTAGTCATGGCTCATATGTTTTCTCAAAACTATTCCCTTAATTCGTACTAAACGCACCAGATTGTTCAATAAACTTGATAGATCGTACAAATCTAATGGATGCATTAAGTAAGATTTTAGAATCAATAAAGCTCAAAGGAGTTATATACCGAAAATTTGAGGCAACTGCCCCTTGGGGAATTGAGTTGCCCAAAAGCCGGTTTTTACAGTTTTGGAAATTATTAGAAGGCCCCTGTTGGCTTCAGATAGAAGAACAGGTCAGTATTCAAATGGCTAAAGGGGACTTGGTACTAATACCCAATGGAAGTAAGCATTCTATATCCTACCAATCTGACAGTATCAAGATTCCCCTAAAAACATATATAGATTATCGGGATACACCTAACGCTTATTTTGTAAATGGAGATTCTAAAACCGAGATGCTGGGCGGTCATTTTGAATTTGATGATCAATACGATCATCCTTTTATAACACATTTACCTGATTTATTATACTTAAACGCACTTCATAAAAACGAGCAAGACTGGGTTGAATTTACTACTAACCAATTACTGATAGAAATTAAACAACCACATGCCGGAAGTGATATTTTGGTGAACCGTTTATCAGAAGCACTATTTATACATTTAATACGTGCTTGTTTAGAACGAAAGCTTATTGACCACGGGTTTCTGCTGGCATTGGCAGATAAAAGAATAAGTACCGCTTTACAAAATATACAAAATTCTCCTGAAAAAAACTGGACGATGACTGAACTCGCTAAACTTTCAGGAATGTCAAGAACTCAATTTTTTAATACATTCAAATCTTTAGTAGGCCAAACTCCGCTTACCTATCTTCAAAATTGGCGTATGCAACGAGCAAAAGAAATGCTTCTGAAAAGTCAACTTAAGGTAAGTGTTATTGCTAATCTGGTTGGTTATGGTTCGGAAGCAGCATTTAACCGGTTATTTAAAAATAAATTTAGCATGACGCCTGCAAGTTTTAGGCGGTCAAAACATTGATTACAACAACACCAGTCCCCACTTAAATTATAACATATTTATAGCAGCTCAGATGCATCAATAAAAAGAAATCGGACTAAAAAAGCCCAAACTTCTTTGGTGGATGTTTGAGCTTTTATTATCAATGTTTGTACGATTAAAAATAAGCTGCAGGGTTGCCTAAAATATAAACTCAAAGCGTTAACCAATCCGACTCTAACCTAACTTGAATGGCGTGCTTACCATGATGCCCGAGCGATTTAATAGCACTCCGGCAAGCTTAACAGATTATCCGGCGTGTCAGTGTCGGCTTCTGTTTTCAAATACTTAACTTCATTTCTTGAAGCAATGATTACGTTCTGTTTGTGGCCATTCACTTGGGTATAAAATGTGTATCTACTTTGTTCAATACCCAAAATAGCTTCTGATAAAGATAGTTTCCACTTGAAACCATTGTGCATACCGCCGATACACTGAATTTTTTCATAAGCATCGTTCCTGTCATTTTTACTGATGCAGGAAACTTGTATTGATTCTGCTATATTAAAATCTTAATCAATTATGTAATGTATTTCTACACGCCTATTTTTCTCTCGCCCGGTTTCTGTACCATTCGGGGCAATTGGGTAATCGATACCTTTGCCTTCCGCAACAATTAAGGAAGCGGCGATGCCGTTACGAATCAGATACTTTTTATAAGCATCAGCCCTGCCTTGTGCTATGGCTTGGTTGTAAGCCAGATTGCCTTCGCTGCTGGCATACCCCAAAACTTCAATCTTCCGGACGTGTTGTTTTTTCATCTGGCTTTTGATTTCTGCTACGATATTCTGTGCCGGAAACTGAGGAAGGGAAGATCCAGCCGGGAAAACGGCTGCGATAAGTGCAACATTCTTTTGTGGCTCATCTGTTTCTTCGGGCGACAACTGATCAACCTGTAAATCACCCGCTGCGGCAGCATCAACGCGCCGGGCAAGCGCATCATCACCTACAGAGGCCCTTATATCTTTCGGTTCGTTTTCAACAGCTAAAGCCGTATCATTGCTTGCAGCAAAACCACTTATTGTTACTACCGGACCTACCGTGGTCTCACTTGCTGATGTAGTATCAGCTGCATTGCCGTAAAATAAATACCACACTGCACACCCTGCCACCAGCAAGGTCAGAACGGCAAATATCCAGCTTGGCTCTTTTGTATCTTCAAGAGAAATTTGCCATTTATCGTTTTTAGCCAAATCAAAGTGAGGGCGCTTGGTTGAGCTTACCTGCTCTTTGCTTTTTTGTACGTTAAAAGACATTTGATTATGGTTTAGGTACACTGTAAGCTAAGGTTGCAAACTTCCGGTGTGATCTCTATTGATGTCCTCAAATTCTGAGGTGTTACCGGTGCTACGGAAGTAATCAATAACTAGGTACGCCAACGCATTGCTGGCAGTAAACAGTTTTCAATGACAACAAACTTCAAAAACAGTTATTAACATGCTTTGAATATCATGCCCTAAAGGCGGGGATAAAAATTAATATTCATAAAATATTGTGATAAGGTTTAGGTTCTATGTTTCATTTATTTAATGTGGGTTTAACCACCTGCAAATGGCAGATTATATTTATTGTGCACCTGCTTCATTCACTATCTTTATCCAAATTAGTTTCCCAACGGCAAGGTGATTTTCCCGTTTTTTTCGCTTGGCTTAAACTGATTCCAATGACACGATAAGTGCAATTACTCAGCCCCCGGCATGTTTTGCTATTATGGTACCTGTTCGCATTTGGACTATCGCATACATACACAATTGTAGAATCTTTACAAGCAACAACAGTTAATTCAAACAGAATAACTATGAATACCTTCATCTGCCCGATCTTTGTGCGATAACCCAAGCTTTGAAATAAAACTACTTTGCTATATGTTAATGTTCAGTATTGCCTATAAACACCCATCATGGGATTGAACATAGGCAGATACACTTTCCAACCTCACATACGCCCAACCATCAGCTGTATGCTGGGCAATAAGCTTTTCCAATTGGTTGGCAATGGCGCTCGATGTTTCTTTTTGCTGGTTTAGCGTTGCAATGAAGGGAACTACTTTGTATTCCATTTCAAGTATCAATAATTTTGTATACTTCAAAAGTAAATCACTGCCTAAACCATTTTTTACGGGAACCCGTAATCCATTATTTTTATGAAAATTTATCCGCTTTTATTTAAACCTGCTTGATTGATATTGCAGGCATAGCAAAATCCAGGTACCTGGGAGTAGCTACCGCGTTTATAGCACAAAGTGAGAAAGTCAGTTCAACGCAAAGTAGCAGCACATGTATAAAATAGCTGCATTTCAAAGTCAGGCACTGGTAAAGGGTAGCCGAGAATAAAGCAGCCACCTATAGCAGGTAGCAGGTCTTTTCTCCTTAAATGATACCCATATCTTTACAAAAAGCCACTAATTGTTCATTCTTGGAAAAGCCTAAAACTTCTTTCATTAAGTTCAGTCGCTTTTCGATACTGCTGAGCCCGGAAGGGCGGATTTGGTGTTGTTGGAGATATGCCGGAATATCCTTTTGGCGCATGCCTTGTGCAAGCAGGGAGATGATAGTGATATCAAACTCGCTGAAATCATGCGTATTGCTGTGCTTGATGTTCTGGCGAAGGCGAATGGGAAAGTGTTGTTTACCTTGATATATTTTTTCAATAGCGGTTTTCAGCTCCTGGGCATCATACCGGGCTTTACGCACGTAGCCATCAATACCCAAATCATGAAACAGCGGTTCAATGGTGCCTGCCTTATCCTCGGCCGAAAATACCAATACCTTGAGTTTTGGCTGCACCTTTTTTGCAGCCGCAATAAGATCTGCACCATCTGAAATATGCTGAGTGAAGTCATCCTCCTCAAAAAACAAATCGGTGATCAGCAAATCATAAGGTTGGTCATCGCGCAGTGCCTTCTGTATTTTGCCAAAGGCATCATCACAATAATAGGCAACACCAAACTGGTTAATGTTCAGGTCTTCTAAAGACTTTCTGACCGAAATACTGGTGCTCTCATGGTCTTCCGCAATTAAAACGTTTTGAAACATAGATCAGGGTTAAGCGGCAGGTATGATTATTTTAATTTGCAGTCCTTTTGTGGAACTATTTTCAAAAGTAATCTGCCCTTCCAAACCATTTATACGGGTTCCCGTATTCACCATGCCATTTCCACGTACAAGTGGAGTGGGTAAGCCAATACCGTTATCTGTATAATAAACGAGCAGTTGTTTGCCTTTCCTTTCAAACCGAACGGCTACCTGGCTGGCCTGACTGTGCTTTTTCATGTTAATCATGAGTTCCAATAAAATATGCCTGAGTTCGCTGCGAATGTTAGCGCCAACACCGGCCCAAGTTTCCTGATCGTTGCCTACGCTCACAACTGCTATTTCATCACTCACAAAAGAATGCAGTAAATTGGCCACTCTTTCAACATATTCATCTTCACTAATGGGTTCTTTATCATAAGAGATATCCCTCGACTGCTCATACAAAGATTCAATCTTATCGAGTAAAGCTTCTTTGTCGGGTGCTTCCTCATACTCAATTTCAGTCATGATCCGATACAAGCCATTAGCTACCACATCATGAACCTTCTTGGAAGTTTTCAGCCGATACTCCTGCAAAGCCTGCTGCGCTTCCAACTCGAGGCGCTCTTTGCGTTTACGGTACCATAGTGCAGCAATAATGCTGCTGGCAACCAGTAACAACACCGCTCCACCGAGCAGCAACTGCTGCCTGATGATTTGGTACTTTTTGTCCGCATTATCTTTTTGCAATCTAAAATTATCAGATTTATTTTTTTCGGCATCATACCGAATTAAGGCAAACTGATTTTTAGCAGCATTTCTGGCCGTTTGCAAACTATCGTTAACATGTTCATATAATGCGAAATAACGCCTGGCTTCAACTACCGGTGCCAGTTTGATCAACCTTTGCAATGCCTCCAACTGGTCATCAGGGTTGTTGAATTGATGTGCTATTTTGTAAGCTTGTCCGGCATAAAGCAAAGCGGAATCCGGGCGGGAATGGGTATAGTAATCGACCAGGTGCAGATAGCTGGAACTTTGACCGGGGAGATCGTTTTCACTTTGACGAATCTTTAGCGCTTTCAGGAGCTCAGGCGCTGCATGGTAAGTGGAATCATTAAGGAACTTCGTTTTGGCCAAATTGGTTAACAGCCTGGCGTATGAACTGCCTTTTGAGCCGGCAGCCTTAAGATTTCTTCTGTATAAAGTGAGGGCTTTAGCGTATAGCTTCTTTCTTTGAAAGGCAGTGGCTTCGTTGTTCCATATAATGGATTGGAAATTACTATCTATAGTAAATTTCAGTGCACGATTAAAATAGCCGATAGCATCGTCATAACGTTTTAAATTTATACTTGCTGCTCCCAGCTCATTGTAATTCGCCACTAATGAACTACGGTTCTTTTCATTATTGGCATCCAGGTAGCGCAATGATTGAATTAAGCTTTCCTGACTGCCAAAATAATCGCCTGCACTAGATTGGATGATGGCCATATTCGTATAGGCCATGGAAATTTGCTGACTGTCTCTGGCACTTGTCACTACTTTATTAAAATAATAGAAAGACGAATCTCTGTCCTTATTCAATAAATTATAGGCTCTGGTATAATCCGCCCAATCCACTTTTGGGGTTGCCGGAGGTTTCTTTTTACATGACAACATGCCGCAAAGGCAAATTGTAAAGACATACAATAGCTTTTTCAAGAGGGGGAAACTTTCAAGCTTAAAATTATAAAAAAGTATGGTGTAAAAAACTATTGCCTGAAAATGAAGTAAGGCAAGCACTTGCTTGCCTTACTGAACCTAATCTTAGTGACCGGTTGGCGGCGGTGGCGGCGGCAGAGGGATGTGTCCAATATCACCGGTACCTCCCCCTTCGTCTGATGAAGTGGTGGTGGTTGTAGTGTTTGAAGTATTTATCAAATTTGAAGGCACAGGACACCCTGTTGCCAGTAAAAAGGCAATAATAAGCTCTAACATTTTCTTAAATTTTAAAAGGTGAAAAACTACCGCAGGCGCTACCGGCAAGGGCTGATAGCCGCGCTGCAAAACGGGTAAGCGACAATTGCTTACCTAATTTTTCGGGAAGTATGAGCTTTGATTGCGGGAGCCTTTATCTGCTTCCCGAGCCGGATATTGACTGCCGCTTTCGCTGCTCATTGTTAGAATCTGTTTGGTGCACCATCCTCGTTAGCTACACGAGTTGTTAACTGATTTCTGAAGCAAAAGTATAATAGCGTAAATCGCTCTATATTAGCCAATTCCGACAATTCCGTTAATTCCGGATGGGTTCCGGCAGAATTCCGAAAAGGCGGATCAGATTCCAAAAATTCATTAGCTTTACCTTTTTATTCGTAAGGAAATGTCACCTGAATACTTATCACATGTACTGGAAGACTATCAAAATAAGCTGGGCCGTTACCAACTGTCTCCCAACCTTGAGGCATTAACGACGGCCAAATTCAAACGGGAATGTTTGATCGTTGCTGAAAAGCGCTTTTTAAAAAAAGATGAAAAGTTACTGAACTCTTTTTTCAATGAAAGAGGAAAACATACCGACATCGGCCAGGCAATTAAAATGTGTGAGCCCGACCGGCTTAAGCCATTGATTAATTTTTTGAAAGGGATATCAAAGGGAACGGATGAGCAAAACATTGAGCTACTGGCCTGGCTGATTGATTACGAACCAAGGCCATTTCGCTCCCGTTTGGAGGATATGTATCAAGTGAGCGGGAAAGAAGTTGAAGGGGTAATGTCAACAGGTAGTTCAAGTGAAACCCCGGGCCGGCTTGCTGCGCAGGTATCTGCGGATACCCTGACTGCCACAACCAATTTTCAAACGCCCCTATCACCTGAATATCCTTTTCAGCCAGCTACTGAGCTTCGGCAGGCAGCAAGCCCGGCCAAATTACCTGCCGCCTTTATGTCGGCGCCCAAAAAGCGCCATCTTTTGATGTTAGGTATCATTGCCACACTTGTAGTTCTGATTGGTATAGCGGCTTATTACTTTTGGATGTTTCCGGAGGATAAGGTTACCCCTTTGCGGTTTCCGGTTACCGGAGAAGAGCAATGCATGTTTTGGTCAGTAGATCATTACCAGCCTGTAGCGTGTAATCAAAAAATAGAAGATGTACAGGTGTATGCATTAGACCCGGACAAAGTAGCGCATTTCAAAAAAATAACCACACCTGATACCATTACCACCAAGGCAATCGGAAGGGTGTGGTATATTAAGCTCAACGGGCATATCGAATTCTATACTGCAGCTGGCTTTCATCCTGTTGCCGCCGACAGAAGATTAAAACGGCTTACCAGTTATATACTTTACAAATACGGCCATCCTGAAGCGCGATAAGTGAAAATCGAGATTTAATTCATTACCCAAAAACCTTTCAATTTGCATTTAAATAGGCAAATTGCTCTGCTGTGCCAGCCGGGGTAAGCTCCAGGCAGGAAACAAAAGATTGCTAAAAAATGTATATTTTCGTATTGGTTAATACATCCACCTCTATCTATAAGTAACGTGTCCGAAATATATCCATTTTTGCAGGGAGGAGGTCGCATGGGCGAACTCATACGAGCTACTGATTGGTCTGCAACCTCTCTGGGCCTTCCTGAATACTGGCCCGAAAGCCTGAAATCGGCAGTTGCGATCAGTCTCAATTCCGGCTTCCCGATTGCCGTATACTGGGGCGAAGACTTTACGTTAATTTATAATGATGCCTGGAGCAGTATTCCCGGCGAGAAGCACCCTTGGGCGCTGGGTAAACCCGGCGCCGAAGTATGGCCTGAAATATGGCCGGGACTGATTGATGAGTTTCAGACCGTGCTGAACAAAGGGCAATCCTTTCGCCGGCCTGATGCGCCTTTATATATGCACCGTTACGGCTATACGGAAGAATGCTACTTTGATTATAC
The DNA here is from genome assembly GCF_054783355.1 of Mucilaginibacter koreensis. Lineage (NCBI taxonomy): Bacteria > Pseudomonadati > Bacteroidota > Sphingobacteriia > Sphingobacteriales > Sphingobacteriaceae > Mucilaginibacter > Mucilaginibacter koreensis. The sequence continues at coordinate 2,743,422 of NZ_BAAGQS010000001.1, forward strand.
TTTATCGCCCATTGTAGCCGCCGATGGAACAGTGGGGGGCGTATTCAATGCCGTTATCGAAACCACATATCGCGTAATTAATGAGCGACGGAATCAACTGCTGCACTCACTTTTAAATCAGGCTCATGCTGCCCGCGAGTTTAATGCCGCCATTACCAATATTAACGCCTTGCTTAGCGGCAGTACTGCTGATATTCCTTTTTATGCCTTATACACAACCACCGAACCTGACGGCACTTTGCAATTATCAGCCCATGGTGGCTTAACTGCAGCGCAACTTGCCGGTGTTAGCGACTTGGTGCACCAGCATACCAATTACAATGTTCCCTTGTATGTAGATAATGTAAGTCAGCATTTTCACGAACCTATGTACAGCATTTGGCCCGAGCCGGTTACCGAAGCTTTGGCCGTACCTATAACCAGCGGAGATGCACAACTAAAAGGATGTATGCTGATGGGTGTATCAGCGCGTAAGCGGCTGGATGACGATTACCGCACTTTTTTATCAACTGTTGGCTTTCATACCGGCACTTTGCTTACCAATGCGCTGGCATATGAAGTAAACACGGCCTATCGCAACGAGCAGGCGCTGAATGAAGAACTGGCCGCCGCCAACGAGGAGCTGCTTTCTACCAACGAGGAGTTGAACCGCACGCAGCACAACCTGGACAGGTTAAATACAGAACTGAACGAACGGGTAACCGACCGCACAAAGGCCTTTATGGCAAGTGAGCAGCGCTTGCGCCTGATGGTAATGAGTTCACATTACCCACTTATGATTTTGGAAGGTGAAGAATTTCGGATTGAAATTGCCAACCAGCAACTTGCTAATTTTTGGGGCAAAACGCTTAATGAAATTATGGGTCGTAAGCTGATGGATGTATTACCCGAACTTGAAGGCCAGCCTTTTCCTGAATTATTAAAACGTGTATACACAACCGGCCAGCCTTATGGGCAGGAAGAAGAGATTTTTTACTATGATACACCTGAAGGGCGCACCACCAAATACGTTAGCTTTTATTATGATCCGCTAACTAATGAAGAAGGGGAAGTAAATGCCATTGTAGTAGCTGCTAATGATATTACGGCTACAGTAACCGCCCGCAAACTACTGGAAGAAAGCTATGAACAGCAACAGGCACTAAACGAAGAAATAGCCGCTGCCAATGAAGAACTGGCTACCACCAATGAGGAATTAATAACCACAAACGAAGAACTGAGCGAAACGCAGGAGATACTGAAAAGAACCATCAACAGTTTATCTGAAAGCGAAAACCGCTTCGGTTTTATGCTCAATACCATACCACAACAGGTTTGGACGGCCATGCCTGATGGTGCACTCAATTATGTAAACCAAATGGTTTGCGATAATTTTGGCTACAGCGGCGACGAAGTAGTTGGCCACGGATGGCAAAAATTTATTCACCCGGATGATTTGCCCGGTTGCCTCAGAGCCTGGCAGGCATCGTTACAAAGTGGTAAACAATACCAAACAGAGTTTAGGCTGCTGATGCATGACGGCACCTATCGCTGGCATCTCTCGCGTGCCTTGCCCTTTATTAAAAATAATGAAATTACACTTTGGTTGGGCACCAACACTGATATTGAATTGCAGAAAAACAATGAGCAGCGAAAAGACGAGTTTCTTTCTATAGCCAGCCATGAGCTGCGCACGCCGCTTACCAGTATTAAAGCATTCAACCAGTTAATGCGGCGCACCAGCGATCCTGAAAAACTGGGTAATTTCTTAGCCAAATCATCTGACCATATTTATCGCCTCGAAAAGTTGATTAATGACCTGCTGGATGTTACCCGCATTAACGCTGGCAAAATGAGTTACAACATGGAGCCTTTCAATTTTGCCGAAATGCTAACCGGCAGTGTTGAGGCGGTACAACACACGGCCCCCCAATATGAGCTCAAGGTAGAAAGTAATGCGGATATCACTTATACCGGCGACCGCATACGACTGGAGCAGGTAGTGCATAACTTTCTGACGAATGCAGTAAAATATTCGCCCGAAAATAAATCCATCCTCATCAATTCAAGGGTTGAAGAAGACAGCATTATTGTTTCAGTTCAGGATTTTGGTATCGGCATTGCACCTGACCACCTCGATAAGATATTTGACCGCTATTACCGGGTTGATAACACGGCTATGCGATTTGAGGGATTGGGTTTAGGGCTTTTCATTTCATCAGAAATACTAAAGCGCCATCATGGCACTTTCTGGATTGAAAGCCGGCAGGGCGAAGGCTCGATATTTTATTTCAGGTTGCCACTCTCAGATCAGAATGGAAAAACAGCAACCGTAGTAAAAACCGACCAGCGCTACGAAGACCACTTAATCAGTATTATATACAACCCCGAACAGCAGCAGCTGGAAGCCGACTGGAAAGGCTTTCAAACTTTTGAATCGGTACAATTTGGCTGTATGATGCTGCTGGAACTCATTAACAAAAACAAGGTGCGCAAGCTATATAATGATAACCGCCATGTGCTGGGCACCTGGTCCGAAGCGTCGGAGTGGGTAGGCCAGGAATGGTTCCCGTTGGCGGAGCAGGCAGGCCTGCAATATGTGGCCTGGGTACTTTCTCCCAGTGCTTTCAGCCAGTTATCAGCCAAAAAAAGTGTGGACGTAATGCAGGGCAACGTAGTTACCCAATTTTTTACCGATGTGGCTGATGCTATGGAATGGTTACAAGATAAATAACCGGTTATCCAGGCGGCATACAATTTTATTCAAGCATTTCCAGGTTCAGCTTTAACAGGCTGAACCTTTTTTATGCCACAGCCTACCCGCATCTTTTCTGTGTATTTTTCACACTATTTAAAAACGGATATAAAATCCTTCATCATAAAAAGTTAACATTTCATTAAAAATAACGTGATATATAATTAAGCGGCAGCCCTGGCCTCCAGTCGGCATTTAAGCGTACAACCGTTGACGACATATGCATATATATGTCTAATTATTAACAATATACACGAGTTACAATATTTAACAACTACCTTTTTAACCAGCTCTCACCCCCTATATTTTATCTTTTGTAACATTCTTGCAGGCAATACAAGCATGACAGTGATTTAATTCTGCCTTAATACCACCGAGCGACTTTTGCCCCAGAAATTAACAGGTTATCACCACAATGCTAATTACCAACAAGAATGAATAAAACTTTTACTCACAACTTTATCCGTTATTTAAAATTTAAGATTGGCTTGGCATATCACCCTGCCTTTGCCATCTTGTGTGTTGCTTTTTTGTGCATCTGCACGCCCGGCCGGTTAATGGCCCAGTCTGACCTTGTTACCGTAAAAGGCAGTGTGGTAGATGACGGCGACTCGCAGCCATTGGCCGGCGTTACCATTACCAATGCTGCCAAAAGAGGCTTGGGCATTACCAACATCAACGGCGAGTTTAGCATCACTGTTCCCCGGGGCAGTGAGTTTAGCTTTGGCATGGTAGGTTATGCTCCCACCAAACTATCATTTAAAAACAACGAGAACAAACTGGTAGTGCGGCTAAAGCAGGCCACCAGTCAACTGAACGAAGTAGTGGTTACGGCACTGGGCATTAAACGCGAAGAGCGTGCCTTAGGCTATTCGGCCCCGGTAGTAAAAGGCGAAGAATTAACTAACGCCATTTCTGCCAACTGGACAGACGCTTTATCAGGTAAAGTACCCGGCTTGAATTTAGTACGTTCAAACAGCGGCCCGGCAGGATCAAACAAAATTATCCTTCGTGGCGAGAACAACCTTACCGGTAACAATGAGGCCCTGATTGTAATTGATGGTGTGGTCACCAGTAATAGTAGCGGCCGCCGTACGGCTATCAACGGTGAGTCTACTTATGGTACCAGCAGCGATAACATGCCGGCAGATTATGGCAGTAGCTTAAATGATATCAATCCGCAAGATATTGAAAGTGTTACGGTGCTGAAAGGCGCAGCAGCAGCAGCCCTGTATGGCCAGCGCGGCGCCAATGGTGCCGTATTGATTACTACTAAATCGGGTATCAGAAAAAACCATGGTTTGGGTATTACTTTTTCATCAAACGCATCTATTGAACAAGTAAACCGCTGGCCCGATATGCAGTTTCAATACGGCCAGGGATTGGCCGGTGCTAATTATTACTCTTATGGTGCCAGTGCCGATGGTGCCAGCACCAGTGGTACCAGTTCGGCCTACGGTCCTAAATTTGATGGCCAGCTGTTTTATCAGTACGACCCGATTACACAAACGCAAGGCACTACACGCACGCCCTGGGTAGCTTACCCTGATAAGATACACCAGTATTTTGAAACTGGTAAAACGTATACCAACCAAATTAGTGTAGACGGTGGCACCGATAAAACATCAGCCCGTTTTTCGGCTACCAATGTTAAAAACGAATGGATTATTCCGAATACAGGTTATACCCGCAACTCGGTTTCCATGTCATTCAACTCCAAGGTGAATGATAAGCTGAGCATTTCGTCGAAAGTTATTTACAACAACCGCAACAGTGATAATCTACCTGGCGCAGGCTACGGTAACCAATCGCCTATGTACTGGTTTATTTTCTGGCAACCCAATGCCGATCTGGATTGGCTGAGAAACTATTGGAAAAACGGGCAGGTAGGCCGCGTTATACAATACCCGTACAGTTCGTTCCCTGAAAACCCATATGCTGTATCTTATGAGTTTATCAATAAAACCAACCGGAACGAAGTTACCGGTAACATACAGGCCACATACAATTTTTCCAAAGAGTTAAGCTTACAATTAAGAACCTCACTGGATATGAGCTTTGAGCAGCGCGAGCAAGACCGCCCATATGATGCCGGTTCTAAATTTGTAAGAGGCTCATACCGTACACAAGATATTAACTCTCAGGAAAGCAGTGCTGACTTCTTATTACGCTACAACAAAAACGTTAATAAAGACATTAACATTACCACCACTTTAGGCGGTAGCTTACTGAGCAACAAGTACAATAAAGACGAAGTAAGAGCCGACTCTTTAACCATCCCTCAGATATATAAGCTTTCTAATGCGGCAGGTACCCCAATAGTGATACCAGATGCCAGCAGGTTTAAGCTGAACAGTGCTTATGCATTGGTTTCTTCTTCATATAAAGATTTCTTGTACCTGGATGTTACTGCCCGCCAGGATTACACCAGTACACTGGCTACGCCAGAGCGTACCGCTAACGTAGGCTTCTTTTACCCTTCAATCAGCGGTAGCTTTATTGCCTCAGAGGTATTTAAACTGCCTAAACAAATCAGTTACGCCAAACTCCGGGCTTCTTACGCTGAGGCAGGTAGCGGCGGTACTACTCCTTACTTAACTTCATACAATTATGTACAGCCTCCAGGCGGTGTATTCCCGGGCGGAGCATTGCAAAACCCAACTATATTAACTAATCCTAACCTTGAGTCTTTCCGTTCAAAAACCTATGAGTTAGGCGCTGATATCAGGCTTTTCAACAGTCGGTTAAACTTCGACATTACTTTATATTCCGGTAATACCAATAATCAAATTCTGACCAGACAGCTTGACCGCGCTTCTGGCTACAACGGAGCGGTAATTAACTTTGGCCGTGTAAACAACAGGGGTATTGAAATTGGCATTAACGGCAACCCGGTACGTACCAACAGCGGCTTCAACTGGACTGCCTTCTTTAACTTCAGTGCCAACAGAAACAGGATAACCCAACTGGGCGACAGTGCAGTAGTGTTAAGAACCGGCCCTGTTGGCGGCGGGCAAATTGTAGCCAACGTAGGCGGCAGCACCGGCGACTTATATGGCCGCGGCTATGTACGCGCCCCCGATGGCCAGGTGGTATATGATGCTACAACGGGTATTGCAAAAATATCGCAAAATGTAGTTTACCTGGGTAACACCACGCCTAAGTTTAAAACTAGTGTAGGCAGTAATTTCAGCTATAAGCAATTCAGCTTAAATGTACTTTTTGATGCTCAGTTTGGTGCAGTTGCCCACTCGCTGATGAATTATAAAATGGTAGAGCAAGGCAAGTTAACCAGCACCTTGCCGGGCAGATACAGTGGAATTATTGGTAATGGCGTGGTGCAAAATGCAGATGGCTCTTACAGCCCGAACACTACTATTTCTTATGACATAGATGCTTATTACCGTTCGCATATGGGCGTTGATAATGCTGAGGGCAGCACCTTCAGTACCGATTTTATTAAATTCAGAGAAGCCAGCTTTAACTATACTTTGCCACCGGGACTTACACGCAAATTAGGTTTACAGCGCGCCACAGTAGGCGTTTACGGCCGCGATTTATTTATCTGGTCGCCATGGCCAATGTTCGATCCGGAGTTTGGTACCCTTAGCGGAACCGACATTGTGACCGGCTTTGAAGTAGGCCAGTTCCCATCTACCCGAACCCTGGGTGTAAACCTCATTGTTCAATTTTAACACCTGCGAAAATGAAACATCAAATATTATATAAATTAACATGTTTAATGCTTGCTGCAGTGGTATTACTGCCTTCATGCAAAAAGGATTTCGATAAAGTAAATACCGACCCCATTGGCATCAGCAATGCACTGCCGCAGCAGTTACTGGCACCGGCACTGGCCGCTACCTTAAATGCCAACATGCAGCGCAACCGCAACTTTAACAACGAATTGATGCAGGTTACTGTTAACCAAACAGATGACGACGCTGCCATCTTCAGGTACGAGTATCGGAACACGATTTCTGATTATTTATGGAACTCCTGTTACATTCAGCTTACCAATTTCAAAGATATTTATAAAATTGCCGGCCAGCCTGCTACTGCTAACAAGTCTTACCAGGCCATCTCACTTATCTGCCAGTCATGGATTTACTCTATGCTTACAGATACTTATGGCGATGTTCCTTATTCGAAATCTAACCTTGCCCGAGACAGCAGTATTTATGAGCCGGCCTTTGACAGGCAGAAGGATATTTATACTGATATTTTTCAACAGCTGGAAACAGCCAATACCCTGCTGGCGTCTAACACATCTATTGTTGCCAGCAGCGATCCGGTGTTTAACGGCAATATTAGCAAATGGCGCAAATTTGGCAATTCATTGTACCTGCGCCTGTTGCTGCGGCTTTCGGGTAAAGCTGAGGTATCGTCTACCGTAATTGCAAAAATTAAGCAGATGGTAGACACACAAGCCTCTACCTACCCTATTATGACCAGCAATGATGACTCTGCCATTTTAAGATGGACAGGCGGTGCCTATGTTTCACCTTACCAAACCATACGAGAGCAGGATTGGCGCGCACCAGCTATAGGTAACTTTTTCATCGGGCATTTGGTAGACTGGTTTGATCCCCGCATCAATATTCCCACTTATGGTACCAGTGGGTTTAACCGTTGGAGTATTGCACAGGGGCCTAATGGTTTTGCCGGTGTACCCAGCGGCTATGCTGCCGGAACAGGTGCCCCCAAGCAATCTTACTTTTACTCCAATACCTCAGCTGTGAGCCTGCAAACCGATCCGCTAACAGGCATGATCATGAACTATGGCGAAGTACAATTTATACTGGCCGAAGCAGCCGCCAAAGGCTACATTTCTACCGGTACAGCCAAAACCTACTGGGAAACTGGCGTATTGAGTGGAATTACGTTATGGTTACCTACCTGGCCTAATGCAACTGCGGCCGGCGCACCAGCTACCACAACCACCATTAACACACCAGAATTCCGCAAATATTTGGTCGATGCCGATATCGAGTGGGATGAAACCGAATCACTGGATGCTAAAATGGAGCGCATTCACCTGCAAAAATATTATGCCTTGTTCTTAACCGATATGGAACAGTGGTTTGAATACCGCCGCACCGGCCACCCTATTTTACCAAAAGGCCCGGGCTTAAGAAACGGCGGTGTAATGCCGGCGCGCATGGTATATCCTGTATACGTGCAATCGGCTAACCCTACCAATTACAAAACAGCCGTTGCTGCACAAGGCGCTGATGTGATTTCAACACAGGTTTGGTGGCAAAAACAATAAGACATCAAAAATCCATTTTTGATAATTAGCATGATTCAAATGAAAAGAACAGTATATTATACCATCATATGTTTAGCCGCCCTTGTATGGGCCGGCTGTAAAAAAGGCTCCAACTATCCGGGCGGGCGTGTAAGCCCTTACCTGCCTATTTATGACCTGCGCGAACTGTACAAGGGAACTGACCTTACCTTATCTGAAGATAACATGTATGGCTCTGATCAGATTACAGGTATTGTAGTATCAGACTATACCGGCAAAAACCTGCCCGAAGGCCTACTGATGATTCAGGATAAACGCCGCCTCTCACAATTAAGGGGCATTACTATCCCTATCGGGGCTGATGCGGCCAAATATGTATCAGGCGATTCGGTTACGGTTAAAGTTACCGGCGGCGTACTTACACGCAGCAACGGTACGCTGCAAATCACCAACGTTCCGGCCAGCGCAATTACAAAAATATCCAGCGGCAACGCCATTGCTGTTAACCGGGTAGCCAGCAGCGCTATATTAAATGATCCTTCAAAATATGAAAGTACCTTGGTAGCCATTGTAAAAGGTGGCTTTGACCCGCTGCCAACCCCTACCGATAAGTTTGCAGGTGATAAAACAGTAAACGACGGCTTTGAAAACATTACACTGCACACTGAAACCGACGCTACCTTCGCCAACAATGTATTGCCCGTAAGCGCCAACTTTTTTGGCGTAGTACTTAATACGGCTGGGGCCGATGGTAAAATTACGCCTCAAATACGCATGCGCAAAGCTGATGATGTACAGTTACTGAGTTCTACCATCAATATCACGCCTATTGTCATCAGTGGTTTTATCAATGATGTTTCAGGTACAGATGGCAACTATGAATATATTCAGCTATTGGCTACACAGGATATTGATTTCGCTCAAACTCCTTTCTCAGTAGTGGTTACCAACAATGCCGGTGCCTCAGTACCTGCGGGTTTTCCTACCAATGGCTGGGCTACAGGCGGTGGTTCGGCTGCATCGGGCACTGTGGCAGCTACCATGTTCCGTACGTTTAAATTTAATTTAACTACCGGTACAGCAAAAAAGGGCACCTATATTTATGTTGGTGGTGCTGGTAAAGCCATCAATGGCTCCGGCTCTACCAGCCTTGCTTCTTCTAACTGGATACGTTCTTTTAATTATACCACTATTGATGGCGATGGTTTTGGTGCCCGTAACGGCAACCTGCTTGCCAATAGCGGAAACGCCTTTGGCATGGCTGTGTTTGCCGGAACCACGGTAACCAAAGACACCCAACCTATTGATGTAATATTTGTGGGTACAGGCGGCTCGCTGTTCTCAGCCGGCCCTCCTGCGGTAGGGTATCGGATTGCCAATACCGACTTTTATGATATCATAAATCCGGTTACACTGCAATCGCAGCCTTTTAACCGCCAAGGTTCTAACACCATGGCGCTAACGTATACTACCCCATCTGACCAAGGCTTTTTCTATAAGTTAGGTGGCACTTATAACTCCCGTTTGGGTAAATGGGTAAAGGCTAGAACGCAGTCTATTATTAAACTAAGTAAAACCTCTGCGCTCAACGAAATAGAAGGCATATTCCCGGCAGCTACGGCTACCGATCCGGGCGTTGCAGCTACCGGCCTTAAAGACTAAATTTTTATACTACTAATCAAAGGGCTGCTGCTGGTAATTGCCTAAGCAGCAGCCCTTCTTATATCATCATGAACCGCAGATTATTTTTACAAAAATCGCTTTTTCTGACAGGCGCTTTAACGCTTACCTTCCGTAACACTTTTGGCTTCAAAAAACCGGCCGCTACTGTTACCGGCAAAGTAACATCGGGCACTAAACCCTTAGCCAATGTATTGGTATCAGACGGTTTCAGCATTGTGCAAACCAACAAAGACGGCAGCTATCAGCTTACGCCTGATACTAAAGCCGAATTTGTATTCATCAGCGTACCGGCTGGTTATGACATTCCGCATGAAAACCAGATTGCCCGCCATTATCACCGTATGGACCAGGGCGGCAACTTCGATTTCAACCTGAAACCGCTACCCAAAAATGACAGCAAACACAGCTTTATTGTATGGGCCGACCCGCAGGTAAAAAACAAGAAAGATGTGGCGCAAATGCTGGCCCAGTCAGTACCCGATACACAAAAAACCATTGCCGACTTAGGTGCCGGCGAACTGGTACACGGCATTGCCGTAGGCGATTTGGTTTGGGATAACCATGAACTGTTCCCGATGTATAATGAGGCCGTATCAGAAATGGGTATACCATTTTACCAGGGTTTAGGCAACCACGATATGGATTACCGCCTGGGCGGTGATGAAACTTCAGACCAAACATTTAAAAAACACTACGGCCCTACCTATTACTCATTTAACCGTGGCCGTGCCCACTATGTAATGCTGGATGATGTACGTTACCTGGGCCGCGAGCGTGAATATGATGGCTACATTACCGAGCAGCAATTGAACTGGCTGGCTAAAGATTTACAATACGTAAAAAAAGATGACCTGCTGTTTATCTGCTTGCATATACCGGTATATGATCAGGTGAAAAATAACGAGGACTTATACAAGTTGCTGCGGCCATTCAAAAACGTGCATATTTTATCAGGCCATACCCATTACAACGTCAACAACATTAAAGGCAACATTTTTGAGCATAACCACGGCGCGGTATGCGGCGCCTGGTGGACCGGCCCTATCTGCGGCGATGGCACCCCGCGCGGCTATGCCGTTTACACAGTAGAAGGCAACCAGGTAAAATGGTATTACAAAGGCATGGATATGGACAAATCGCAGCAAATGTCGCTGTACATAGACCAGTCTACCGGCCAAAAGCAACTGGTAGCCAACGTTTGGAATTGGGATCCGGCCTGGAAGGTAGAATACTGGCTGGACGGCCAGCACAAAGGTGAATTAAAAAACCAGCACGGTTTAGACCCCGAAGCAGTAAAATTGTATAAAGGCGATCAGTTACCTAACCCACGCCCATTTGTGGAGCCTAACGATACCGAGCACTTATTCATGCTGCCATTGGCTGCCGATGTGAAAAACATCAAGGTATTGGCTACCGACCGTTTCGGCAACCAATATACCAGCGAAGCTAAAGCTTAAACCTATACCTTATCATACAAAAAAAGCGCTTAACCAATTGGTTAAGCGCTTTTTTTGTGCCCACTCTGCTGAAACTTTTATTTGACCTAAGTTTTTTGTATATTGTTAATATGCCGTTTTAAGGCATGCATACAGTTTAAATTTGGCTCCGGTACAATACATCCGTTTATCGCAGCTGGCCGATTGGGTACAGCAAACCATTGACGAAACTTTAGGTAGTTATGCCTTTTGGGTACTGGCCGAGGTAACCAGTCATACTTACCGGGCACACAACCGGCACCATTATTTCGAACTGGTAGAAAAAGATACCGGCAGCAGTGCGCTTACCGCTAAGTTCTCGGCACGGGCCTGGCAAGAGGGCGCGGAGCAGATTGCCGAATTTGAAGAAGCTACCGGGCAGCGTTTTACCAATGGCATACAGGTATTGGTACAGGTAACCATTCAATATCATCCGGCTTACGGCCTGCAGCTGGTGTTGCTTGATATTGATACCAGTTTTACGCTCGGCGCATTAGAGAAACAAAAGCAGGCTACCCTGCAGCGCCTGCTGGATGAAAACCCGGAGCACATCCGCCTGGCCGGCGAGGTGTATGAAACCAGCAACCGGTTATTAAAATTGAACCGGGTGATACAACACATTGCGGTTATTTCTTCCAGTACTTCAGCAGGGTTCGAAGATTTTCAACACACCTTACAGCAAAACTCGTTTGGTTATGCCCTGCGCATGGATAATTACTTTGCCGTGGTGCAGGGCGAAAACAATGCTAAGCAACTGGTAGATAAGCTGATTGAGATTTACCAATCAGGTATTGCTTATGATGCGGTGGTAATCATCAGAGGTGGCGGCGCGCAAACCGATTTTCTGTTATTTGAACAATATGCCATTGGCCGGGCGATTGCCCGCTTCCCCATCCCGGTGATTACCGGCATCGGGCATCAGAAGAATGAAACCATTGCCGACCTGATGGCGCATACAGCCGTAAAAACGCCCACTAAAGCGGCCGAACTCATTATTGCTCACAACCGGGCTTTTGAAGATGATTTGCTGTTTTTAGAGCAGCAGTTGGTCATCAGGGCACAGCAGCTGGTGGCGGATAAGCATAACGATTTATTACAGCTTAAAAACCAACTCGTCAGTAATACTGTGACTTATGTAACCGACCGTAAAGAAGCATTAAACCAGCAAAACCAAACCATCACTACCCAAAGCCGCGAATTGCTTTTTGAGCAACGTTCAGCATTGGCCGGGGTGAATGCGAAGCTGGTAACTGGCACTCAGCTACAGTTATTGAGCAGTAAGCACCAGTTGCGCTTTGCCCACTACACTTTAAAACTGGCCAGCCGTTATTATTTGAAGCATCGGAAACAACAACTGGACAATATGCAGCAGGTGACGACTCTGCTATCAACTGAAAATATTTTGAAAAAGGGTTTTGCCTTAGTGAAGCCGTTAGACGACACAATAGGTTTAGAGCCGGGCAGCAGCATTGAAATTACCTTAGCCGGGCAGCAGTTGGTGGCCACGGTAACCGAAAACAAGAAACAACCATGAAAAAGAATATAACCTACGAACAGGCCTATAACGAATTGCAGGAGATTGCCCAGGCCATAGAAGAGGAGACCATTGGCGTAGATGAACTGGCCGACAAGCTAAGCCGTGCAGCCGAACTGAGCGCCTACTGTCAATCGAAACTGCGGGCTACTGAGGATAGCGTAAACCGCATTTTAGAGCAGATGGATAAGCAGGGTAGTTGAATTACTAATTGCTCTTTTGAGTGGGATAAGGGGTAAAAGAAAACAATAAAATAAACGCTGTCACCCTGAGGCACTCGAAGGGTAGTTGCAGAGCCGTTTATATAAGCGGCCTGTGCACCCATGCTTCGAGTGCCTCAGCATGATAGTGTTTACTTATTTGCACAGCTCCTTAAATACAGGTGCTTTGCTATCATTCGGCATTGCAATTCCTTTAATTGCTTATTACCAATTACAGTTATATTATCCATTTCTATCTACTCGCCCCGCAAACCCTTTACCGGGTTTACCAACGCGGCTTTTATGGATTGGAAGCTGACGGTAAGGAAGGCAATCATCACCATGCCGGCACCGGCGGTCAGTAATATCCATAGCTGTATGTGCTGGCGGTAGGCGAAAGTTTGCAGCCATTGGTTCATAAAAAACCAAGCCAGTGGTATAGCAATCACCAGGGCAATCAGTACCAGCCGGATAAAGTCTTTGGATAACATCGCGATGATTGTTGCCACATCAGCGCCCAGTACTTTGCGGATGCTGATTTCCTTGTTACGCTGCTCGGCTGCATAAGCGGCCAGGCCAAACAAACCAAGGCAAGCAATGATAATGGCCAGCGAAGTGAAGATGATAAATATTTTACCGATCTGCTGCTCGGCACGGTAACTGGCTTCAAAGTCGGCATCCATGAATGAATACTTAAAAGGCTTGGCACTTAACTCCTTCCAACGGGTTTTCAATTGATCAATCAGCGCGGGTAGCTGCTTGCTGTCTGTACGGATGCTCAGGCTACCGTGATCCTGCCCGTACATTAATATGACCGGTGTAATATTATCGCGCAGCGAACTAAAATTGAAATCTTTAACCACACCAATGATGTGATAAGGCATCATTACCGGCTTCGAATCTACCAGCGATGATTTATACAGCACCTGATCTACCGGATTCTTCAAACCCAAAAATTTTGCTGCCGTTTCATTAATTACAACTGCCGCCGTATCAGTTGGCATCTGGGCCGAAAAGCTACGGCCGGCGGCCAGTTTCATATCCAATGTTTTGATGTAATCTTCATCCACCACCCATTGCTGCGGAAAAATAGACTGTTTACTGTCGGTTACGGCAGTTTTATAAAAGATAGCCGTGCTGCGGTTGCCCGATGTAGGCAAGAAACCGCTCAAGGTAGCATTGGTAACGCCCGGCAGCCGCTTTACTTCTTGCTTAAACGTACCGGCATGGTCGCCCAAATCATATACGTTATTTACAATTAATACCTGATTGCGGTTATAGCCCAAATCACGGTTTTGGATGTAGCTGAGCTGGCTGTATACCACCAGCGTACCAATAATTAAAAAGACAGAAACCGAAAACTGGAACACCACCAGAAAACTGCGCAAGCGCCCCCCTTTAAACCCGGCAGATAATTTTCCTTTTAGTACCTGTATAGGTTGAAAGCCTGACAGGAAAAAAGCCGGATAAGACCCTGCAATAAAGCCGATAACCACCACAGCCAACAGCAAAGCGGGTACCAGCCAAACCAAACTGTGCAAAGTTACCGTAATGTTTTTACCCGAAAGTTGATTGAATACAGGCAGCGCCCCCCAAGCCATAAATACGGCAATCAGCATGGCGCCAAGTGTTAACAGGGTAGATTCGGTTAAAAACTGACCTATCAGGAAATTACGGCTCGAACCCAATACTTTACGCACTCCTACTTCGCGGGCCCGGTCGGCCGAGCGGGCGGTGCTCAGGTTCATAAAATTTACACAGGCAATTAATAAGATAAATACCGCAATAGCCGAAAAGATGTATACATACTGCACGGTGCTGTTAGGGCTTAATTCACCCGTCATGCTGGAGTGCAGGTGAATTTGCGTTAACGGCATCAAATTCATGCGGAAAAAGCTGCCGCTGCGCTCAAAGGAGTCAATGTTCATTTTCAACTCTGTTTGCATCTGGCCGTTGCTATACTGGCGCAGCAATTGCGGAAATTTGGCATCTATCTGCTTATAGTCAGCATCCTTGCGCAGTAATACGTAAGTATTAAAATTGCTCCGCAGCCACTCGGGCGAAGTACTTTCCAGGTTGGTGGCCATAGAAACCAACACATCGTACCTGAAATGCGATTGCTGCGGCATATCTTCGATTACCCCCGTTACCTTCAGCGGACTTTCATCGGTAGCCAGCATTTCACCCACTACATTTAATTTGCCAAAATACTTTTTAGCTGCGGTTACACTCAATACCACCGAGTTAGGTTCTTTCAAAGCAGTAGCCAAATTGCCATACCGCATAGGCAGCGTAAATACATTAAATAATGAGGCATCGGCAAAAGCTGTATTGTTTTCGGTAAACAGCTCTGTGCCTCTTTTAAGGTGCATGCCATAAATAGGCTTAATACGTACGGCATCTTCCACCTGCGGAAAATCGGTTTTCATCACTTTTGCCAGCGGCGGCATGGCTGCGGCATAATGTACCCGGTTTTCACCCAGCTTTAAATCTTCGTTCACACGGTAAATTCGGCCGGCATTAGTGTTATAGCGGTCGTAGCTTAACTCATCTACTACATACAACACAATCAGTAAAAAGGTAGCCAGCCCCAAAGCCAACCCGAAAATATTAATCAGCGTAAACCCTTTATTTTTTTGAAGGTTGCGCAGTGCGGTTTTAAAGTAATTTTTAAGCATGGCGATGAGTGTTTAATGTAACGGATAGATTGAACTTGAAATTTTGTCATTGCGAGGAACGAAGCAATCTCGTAGCTGTGCTTATTCTCTCTGCTTACAACGAGATTGCTTCGTTCCTCACAATGACAAGTTTTACAATATGCTATTGAGGGCTGCTTTATAATTTCCCCTGATAATAATCTAATATTTTAGTACGGATAGCGTAATCATACTTGGCAATAATCAGGTTGGTATTGGCCTGATCCAGTTTGTTCTTGATCACTACAAAGTCAACCGAGGTGAGCACGCCGGAATTGTACCTGATTTGTGCTACCCGGAAAGATTCGTTAAAGGCGTTTACCTGCGTTTGCAATACCTGATAACGACTGTAAGCCGAGGTCATGTTCACATAAGCTTGTTCGATATTTTGCTTCAGTTGTATTTTGGTGCTTTCTTCTACATATTTGGTATTCAGCAAATTAATTTTCGACAATGATACTGCATTGCGCCTGCGGAAGTAGTTGAATACCGGCAGTTGCAAGCTGAGCCCAAAGCTTGAACTATAATTGTTTTTGAGTTGATTACCATAGCTTTGCTGTGCCCCCGGAAAATCATATTGATAAGCATAGCGCGAATACAAGCCACTGTATAAAGACAGCGTTGGAAAAAGTGCGCCTTTAGCCACCTGCACTCCCTTTTCGGCGCTCTCGCGTTTTAAGGTAGCCGATTTTACTTGGGCAAAATCATTTAGCGCCGTACTATATACTTGGTCAGCATTGTATGGGTAATTAGCCATTTCTGCTGCGGTAGAGATGGGCTGAATTTTAAAATTTTTCTGGTAAGGAATGTTCAGCAACTGTAATAAAGACAGCTTGGAAACTTCCAGCGTGTTTTGTGCATTAATAACCGCCAGTTCATCTGAAGCCAGCTGGCCTTGTATATCATATAAATCTGAAGGTTTTACAGCGCCGTTTTTATTTAATATCTCGGTGCGTTGCAGCGTTTGGCGCGATACTTCTACCTGCGCATTGGCCTGCTTTACCAAATCGGCATTGTTCAGCACCTGCAGATAGGCAGTGATCACGTTTAGCGTAACCGCGTCCTTAGCCTGCTGAAAGTCCATTTGCCCGGCTTGGTAGGCTAACCGGGTTTGCTTAATATTATTCAGCAGCGACAGGCCGTTGAATACGGTTAAATCGCCCTGTAAATTGTAATTGGCCGATAACAGCTTTTGATTTACATAAGTATAGGTAGTAGGATCCAAACTGCGTCCGCTGTTGATGTTATGATCTACACTGCCGTTTACTGCCGGCAACAGGTTTTCTTTAGCCTGCTGGTAACTGATGCGGGTACGCTCGGCTTCAAGGCCGCTTTGCCTTACCTGCAGGTTATTGTTTAAGGCCACCGCCACACATTGCTGCAGGGTTAAGCTGTCCTGTTCTGCCTTTACAGCCCGGCCTGCCAGCAAACCGCCAATCAGTAATATTAAATATTTATAGTTCATGGCAATCAGGCGTTGGCAGTTGAACTGATTTTGCCATCCAGCAGATGAATAATGCGAGAGCCGTATTCTGCGTTTTTTTCGGAGTGAGTAACCTGGATGATTGTTACCTTTTCCTCTTTGTTTAACCTGCTGAACAGCTGCATAATTTCATCGCCTTGCTTGGAGTTGAGATTACCGGTAGGCTCATCGGCCAAAATCAGTTTAGGCTTGCTGATGAGCGCCCGCGCTATACCCACCAATTGCTGCTGCCCGCCCGAAAGCTGCGCCGGAAATAAATCTTTTTTTCCTACAATCTGAAAGCGGTCTAGCATATCGGCTACCATGGCTTTGCGCTCTGCTGATTTAATGTTCTGATAGATCAGCGGGGTTTCGATGTTTTCATACACCGTTAACTCATCTATCAAATGATAAGCCTGGAACACAAAGCCAATGTTGTCTTTATACAAAGCCGAGCGCTGCTTTTCTTTCAGCAGGTGCACGGCCTGGTCGGCAAAGTAGTAATAGCCTTCAGAGGGTTCATCCAGCATGCCAATAATATTGAGCAAAGTAGATTTACCCGAACCCGAAGGGCCCATGATGGATACAAATTCGCCGGCATCAATATCAAGGCTTACATCATTCAGGATAAAGGTTTTGTTGCCGCCGGCCTGGTAGTATTTAGAAACGTGTTGTAGTGATAACATTTACAAATTATATAAAGGTTTAACATTTACTCTACTATCAACCTCGTGCCACTTTTTTAGCACCTTGATTTACAGTTAATTAAAAACAAAATAGCAAATACGGGCGTTCGTATTTGCTACTTGGTTGTACGGTTATGATACAGTTAACAGATGCTTTATTCGCTGCGCAAACTTTTTATAGGGTTGGCTACTGCAGCTTTTATAGATTGAAAGCTGATAGTTAAGCACGCAATACCCACAGCACCTAAGCAAGCATATACCGGTATCCACCATTGCATGGATGCCCGGTAAGCAAAGTTTTGCAACCATTTGTGCATTACAAACCATGCCAGCGGCGTGGCTATCAGTAACGCAATAAATACCAGCTTTATAAAATCTTTTGATAGCATGGCTAAAATGGTAGCCATATTGGCGCCCAAAACTTTGCGTATGCTAATCTCCCTGGTACGCTGCTCAGCGGCATAGGCTGCCAAGCCAAATAACCCCAGGCAGGCAATAGCAATAGCCAGCGAAGTAAATACAATAAATAGTTTTCCTGTACGCTGCTCTGACCGGTAGGCAGCATCAAAATCCTGATCCATGAATGAATAAGTAAACTCCTGGCCGGGCGCCATTTCCTTCCATCTGCTTTCTATCTGATTGAGTATATTTTGCACATGCTGTGCCGATATGCGTACACTTAATGCACCTTTATCTTTACCCAATGTTAAAGCCAATGGGGTAATATTATCGCGGAGCGAATTAAAGTTAAAATCTTTGATGACACCAATTACGTGATATGGAATCACTTGATGGGTGTTAATGTTTAAAGGGTAATACAGCGTTTTACTAACAGGGTTTGCCATACCGAGCATCTTCACAGCAGCCTCATTCAAAATCACCCCTGTGGTGTCCGTTCCCATTGTTTTTGAGAAATTACGTCCTGCAATTACTTTCATGCCCAAGGTATTGATATAATCCTCGTCTACCGACCAAAACTGGGTCAGCAACGCGCTCTTGGCATCCAAAGTTGGATCTTGAAACAGCGGAAGGCTGTTCCGCATCAAATTGGTGGGCGTAAAGGCGGTGAGCGTAGCGCCGTTTACACCATTAATCGATTTAATTTCCTGTTTAAAAGCTTCCGCCTTATTGTTTAAAGCCGAAGTATTGTTAATAGTTAGTACCTGATTGCGGCTGTAACCTAAATCCTTCTGCTGTATATATTTAAGCTGATGATAGATAACCAAAGTACCATTAATCAAAAACACCGAGATAAAAAATTGGAATACCACCAAAAAGCTGCGTAACCCGCTGCTTTTAAACCCTGATGCCAGTTTGCCCTTAAGTACTGCCGCCGGCTGGAAACGCGATAAATAAAGGGCCGGATAAGAGCCCGCCAAACCACCAATCACCAATGTGGCTATTAACATTAAGGGCAACAACCATAGCAATGTGTTCGCGGTAATAATCAGCTCTTTACCTGCCATTTGATTAAATTGAGGCAGCAGCACCCAGGCCATAAAGCCGGCTATAACAGTAGCCACAGCCGTAATGAGTACTGATTCAAGTATAAATTGGGTAATGAGTGATGCCCTGCGGGAACCCAATACCTTACGTACCCCTACCTCGCGGGCCCGGTTAGCCGAGCGGGCGGTGCTCAGGTTCATGAAATTTACGCAGGCAATCAATAAGATGAATATGGCTACCAGTGAAAAAATGTATACGTATTGTATGTTTCCGTTGGCAGCAAGCTCTGCTCCTTTGTTTGATTGCAGGTGAATAGCTGTAAGTGGTATTAAATTTAGCCGCCAGTAATTACCGGCCTTGGTAAACGCATCATAATCCATGTGCACGGTAGCAGCAAGCTCGGTACCAACATTTTTCTTAATAAGGGCAGGAAACTTAGCTTGTAACTGGCTGGCCTGCTTACCCGGTTTCAGCAACACATAGGTATTAAAGTTATTACTCAGCCATGTAGGATCTCTGCTTTCATTTAACGAAGGCATGGAAAGAAAAAAATCGAAATTAAAATGCGACTGTTTAGGAATATCTCTAATTACCCCTGTAATTTTATATAAGGCAGTATCATTTAACAGAAATGACTGCCCTACTACATTGGTACGGTTAAAATATTTTTTTGCCGTGCTTTCGTTAATAACAACGGTATGCGGTGCCGTTAAAGCATTAACTGGACTACCACTTACCATAGGCAGCGTGAATACATTGAATATGCTGTTATCAGCATATACCATCCGGTCCTCCATCACATTCTGGCTGCCCTTACGCACCCTGTTTCCGCCTAAGTTGCGAAAACGGGCGGCGCTTTGCACTTCCGGAAAGTTGTTAACCAGCGCTGCAGCCAATGGCGGACTGTTAACTGCCATTGCATTTTGGTTCCCGTTAAATTTGATATCTACATCTACCCTGAAAACGCGGTCGGCATTCAGGTTATACTTGTCATAGCTAAATTCGTCAGCTACATAAAACAAGATGAGCAGGCAGGTGGCCAGCCCCAAAGCCAAACCTGCAATATTGATGATGGTAAAGCCTTTGTTTTTCAACAAGCTTCTTAAAGCACTATTTAAATAATTTTTAAGCATAATGTAAGTGATAAAGGTTGAGAGTAATATATAAAGCTACTCGCTCCGCAGGCTCTTTACCGGGTTGGCTGTAGCCGCTTTAACAGAATTAAGACTTACCGTAGCCAGCGCTGTTAGCAACATGCCCGCGCCACTGAGGGCAAATATCCACCAGCTTACCGGCGTGCGTACGGCAAAATCATGCATCCAGCGGTGCATAGCCCACCAGGCTGCCGGGCTGACCAGCACAAAAGCCAGCGCCACCAGCATCACCAGTTCGGATGATAGCATGGCTACAATTTGCGCCACCGTGGCGCCCAGCACTTTACGTACACCAATCTCTTTCGTACGCTGATTGGCCGTATAAACTGCCAACCCTAATAAGCCCAGGCAGCTGATGAATACAGATAAGCCCGTAGCCCAGGTAAGGAGCTTTGAAGTATGTTGCTCGCCTTGGTAAAACTGCGCTATAGCTTCATCGAAAAAGCTGTAATTAAACTCTTCGTCGGGATATAGGGCCTTCCAGTTGTGCTGCAACTGGCTGATGGCTTGCTTCCATTCATCGCCGCCTTCAGTTTGGGGCTTTAAAGCAATGTGTATAGTGCTGGCACCATATTTTTCGTCAGGAAAAATAGCAATGGGTTTTATGCCCTGATGGAGTGAGTGCTGGTAAAAATCGGCAGTGACGCCCACTATCTGTTTATAAATCTTCTTTCCTTTTTCATCAAAGCCATAATCAATAGCCTTACCCAAAGCTTGCTGAGGCGTTTTAAAACCTAACACCTTAGTATAAGTTTCGTTCACCAGCATACCCGATGAAGTATCGCTGATGGCTATGTTACGGCCGGCCAATAGGCGAATGTGATAAAGTTTAATGTAGTTTTCATCGCCGCTTTTGTACTCTAAGGTCATTTTCACTTCCTTCTTTCCATCGCGGTAAGTAGCATCGGTAGAATTCCAGTTGTTGGAAGATGGCACATCATCGCTCAAACTTGCCATAGCTACCTGCGGCAGGGCTTTAGCCTGGTTAAGTAACATCTTTTTATTCATCAGGTTCTTTTCCTGATAAGGCAACTTGATGGTAATAATTGCGTCTTTTTTAAAGCCCATGTCTTTATGCAATGCAAAGCTGATTTGTTTGCCTACAAGCAACGTAGCCATAATAAAAAACTGGGCGATTACGAACTGCGTAACGGTTAATGATTTGCGCAAAAACGAATTGCGGGTTTTAGAAGTACCGCTGTAAGCCTGGTTCTTTAAAACCGATACCGGCTTGTAACCCGACAAAATAAGCGCCGGATAAAAGCCTGACAGCAAACTTACCACCACTGCCAGCGCCAGTAAAAACAACAGTATGAGGGGTTGATGAAAAACGTTGGCACTAACTCCCGCAGGTACAAAATCGGTAAACAACTTCAGGATAAGCGGCGCTATACCCATGGCAATGAGGATAGCCAGCATTGTAATCAAAAAAGTTTCGCTCAGGTACTGCCCAATGAGTTCACGGCGTGTACTGCCCATAGTTTTACGGATACCGATCTCCTTAGCCCGCTGGGTGGATTGTGCTGTAGTGAGGTTGATATAGTTAATACAGCCTAACAGCAGTAAAAATGCCGCAATAGCCATCAGTCCATAAAGGGTGGTAATGTTGGCGGTAGGCGTGTTATATACAGCATACTTTGCGTTAAAATGGATGTCGCTTAAAGGTTGCAGGCGCAGGGTTTGGGTATTGCCTTTATCCTCTGGTCTGAGTGGCTTATGCGCCTTCAGCACCTTGTTCAGCTGCGCTTCTACGTTTTGTGGCGTAGCACCGGGGGCAAGCTTCAGGTACAACTGCGAATTTGAACCCGTACCGCCCCAGTTTTCCAGGCGCCGCTTTAAATTTGGAATGCTGTTGATGGTGGAGTGAGAAATAAAATCATGAAAGATCAAATCAGTGTTTTCTGAAAAATCCTTTACAATTCCGCTTACCTCTGCTCTTACCGAATCATCCCGGTAAAACAGTTTTTGACCAATCATCTGACTGGCAGAAAGCTTAGGGAAATACTTTTGCGCTTGTGACAGCGTAAGTACTACCTGATTAGGCTTTTGCAGTGATGTTTTAGCAGAACCCGCCAGCCATTGGTATTTAAACAGATTGAAATACCGCTGATCAGCAAAGATCAGGTCATTTTGGTGTTTAAAAGTAGCCGGTGCTTTGCTACCGTTATCCGTCACCACATTAGAACTCCAGGTCATGAAATGGGCAGATTGCTGCAGGCCGCTTACTTCAGTTTTCACGGCCTCGCCTAATGGGGCAGTTACACCACCATTATTATTTACCTCGCCCGAAAATGTAAAATCGGAAACTACCCTATAAATACGGTTGCCATCCGGATGAAATTTATCAAAGGAGAAACTGAAATGCACAATCAGGTAAATCACCAGCGCGGCGCTCACGCCTACCGAGAGGCCTGCCACATTAATCAGCGTAAACAGCTTATGTTTACCAAAGTGACGCAAAGCAGTTTTGATATAGTTCTTCAGCATGGTATTGATGGATTAGACAAGATTATTAAATTATTCGCTTCGTAAACTCCTCACCGGTGTAACCAGCGCCGCTTTTACCGCCTTGTAACCTACCGTAACCCAAGCAATCAGCATAGAGGCGGCAATGGCAACCACAAATATGCCGGCGCTCAAACCAATGCGGTAAGCAAAGCTTTGCAGCCAGGCCGACATTACGTACCAGGCCACCGGCATGGCAATTACAAACGAAAGCAAAATCAACAGCATAAATTCTTTTGAAAACAGGTATACAATGCTGGCTACCGAAGCGCCCAATACCTTGCGCACACCTACCTCCTTGGTTTTTTGCAGCGTCATGAAAGAAACCAGCCCGTACAAACCCAGGCAGGAAATAAAAATGGCAATACCGGCAAATACTTTATATACCAAAGCCAGCTGGTTTTCCTGCTGATAAAATTGCGCTATGCTTTCATCTAAAAAGCCGCCATTGTAGGCATATTCAGGATAATTACGTTCCCATATCGCTTTAATTTCGGCCACAGTTTGTATCAGGTTACCGGTATTGAGGCGAACTGCCAGTTGTGATTCATACCCCTTGTATGAGCCCATGAGTATCGGCCTGATTTCTTCGCGTAGCGAGTTAGTTTTATAATCTTTGATAACGCCTACAATAGGTACCCAGGCGCTGCGTGCGCCCAACCTTACATCTTTACCAATGGCGTCCTGCGGGCGTTTTATTCCCAGTTTGCGAATAAAAGTTTCATTTACCACAATGGCCTGCATGGTATCGGATGCAGCGTAGCCATGACCAGCCAAAAATTGAAATTTGAACGTTTTAAAATAGTCAGCATCTGCATATTTCAGGTTGGTATTATAACCCTCGCCTTCACCGTTGTGATTGTAGTAGATATTTTGTACCCAGTTATTTTCTGAAGATGGTGCATCAGAGGTAAAAGAAACAGAAGTAACTTTAGGATTAGCCAGCAGTTGCTGCTTCACGGTAGCCATTTTTTGCAGGCTGATACTATCGGTATAACCCGGAATCATGAGCACGGCGCTTTTATTGAAACCTAAATCGGCATTATTCACATAGTTCATCTGCCTGATGGCAACGATGGTACCGATAATCAATACCTGCGAAATGGTAAACTGCGCAATCACCAATACTCGGCGCAGCGGAATACCCCCTACTGATGCAGCATTGATTTTATTTTTGAGCGCCAGCACCGGCTTAAAGCCCGAAAGCGTAAGTGCCGGATAAACGCCTGATAACAGGATAATAATTAAAGTGACGATGAATAAAAATGCTACGGTATTGATACTAAACAACCCAATATCATCGGGCACGCTGGCTATGTTCTTTAAGTAAGGCAAGGCCAGTTTAGCTACAACAATAGCCAGTACCACACTCAATACCACAATTAACGTAGTTTCGCCCAACACCTGACCAATCAACTGCAAGCGACTGCTGCCTAATACCTTGCGCACGCCTACTTCTTTTGACCGCCCTACCGACTGCGCAGTAGAAAGGTTAATAAAGTTGATGGAAGCCATTACAATAATCAGCATGGCTATGAACGATAGGGTACGAAGGGTAGCCATGCTGGTTTGATGATCGCCGATGGTGTTGCCAAAGCGGGTATCGAAATGCATAGCCGCCAGTGGCTGCACAAAATGCACATGCTTACGGCCCTGACCGGTTACATTATTTTCATGATACTTATCAGAGAAGGCCTTTAACCGCGCATCTATCTTTTGCTGCGAAGCGCCCTCCGGGAATAGCATATAAATCTGGTGATTACTGCTGTTGCTGTGCCAGTCGTAATTATAATTGTATTCATTAGGGTGCTGCTTCCAGGTCAGATAAGATACCGCTACTTTCACCTGGAAATCTGAGTTTGAGGGCGCATCGGCTAATATACCTGCAACTTTTAGGTTCAGGGTGTTATCCATTTTAATGGTTTTGCCCATGGCTTGCTGCCAGTCGCCAAAATACTTGGTGGCGGTACTCTGGTCAATTACCACCATATCGGGCTGCTTAAGTACCGAGGCACTGCCGGCCAGCCATTTAAATTTAAACAGTTCAAAAAACTGTGGCTGCATAAAAAACACGCCGAAGGGTTCAATAATCTTTTTATCGGCGGCAGCATTGCCACCCGGCGCCGCAATAGTAAACTGGCTGCCGTAGCTGGTATTTAAAGCCGCTACTTTAGCTTCCGGAAACTCCAGCCGCAAGGCATCTACAGCCGGGGTGGGTACGCCGGGAGTATAGTTTAAGTTATCCTCGCCCGAAGACAAGGTAACCACGTGGTAAAGATTATGGTAATTAGGCTGATCTTTATCAAAGCTCAATTCAAAATTTACCACCACAAAAATGAGCAGGCATGAGGCAATACCGGCAGTTAAACCGGCAATATTGATAATAGCGTAACTCTTGTGTCTTAACAAGTTGCGCCAGGCTATTTTGAAGTAATTTTTAAGCATAATGTATTTTTATTGTGAAAAGAATCTATTCGCTGCGCAAGCTCTTAACCGGGTTTATCAGTGCAGCCTTTACCGAACGCGCTCCAATAGTCAATAAAGCAATCCCTGTGGTAATCAGGGCTGCTGAAGCAAAAACCCACCATTGTATATCAATGCGGTATGCAAAATTTTGAAGCCAGCCCTGCATCAGGTACCAAGCTAACGGCGAGGCAATTAATATACCGATGGCTACAGGTTTCAGAAAATCTGCTGATAGCATCAGGGTGATGCGCGTTACCGTAGCGCCCAGCACTTTACGAACGCCGATCTCCTTGGTACGTTGCTGTGCTACATAAGACGCCATGCCTAATAAGCCAAGGCAGGCAATAAAAATAGCCACCAGCGCTGATGACATGAACAGTTTACCCATGCGCTGCTCATTTTGGTATTGCTGGTCGAATAAATTATCTATAAAAACGTATTCGAAAGGCTCGCCCGGAAACAGCTTTTGGTAAATTTGCCGGATGTGCTGCATTTTGCTATAAATGTTGCCACCGGTTATCTTAACCGTGAAATAGCCGTCGGCCACTGAAGGCAAAAATAGCATGGGTTCAATGGCGGTATGTAATGATAAGTGATGGTAGTTTTTTACCACACCAATTACTTCGAAATCACCGCCCCATTTAATTTTTTGCCCTGCAATATTCTCTCCGGTTTTAAAGCCCAACTGTGCAGCAGCAGCTTCATTAATTAATACCTGCCTTGCGGCCGACCACCCAAGCTGTATTGCGGCAGCTGAAAAACCTGTACCCTGGGCCATCTTTATTTGATAAGCATTCAGATAATGATCATCCACAATCAACATGTGGTAGGCTTTTTTCTCGTCTCCGGGTTTTGGGTTAAGCCGGGTAATGCCGTTGGCAGAAAAATTATAACCCTGGCCAGGGATGTTGTTAGAGGCTGCATATTTTTCAACATAAGACAAATTCGAAAGCTCATTTTCAAATTGCTGTGAAGTTTGCTTATGCCCGCTATTTATAATAGCCGGCCCTGTAATGCTTACCAGCTGACTGGGGTTGAAACCTAATTGCTGGGTTTGCATAAAATGCAATTGCCGGTATAAAGTAATGGTAGCAATAATGAATAATACTGATACCGTAAATTGAAATACCATGAGTCCCTGGCGTAAAGAGATGCCACCTGCTTTTGCATCAGCTTTGCTGCGGAGCGCTTTAACAGGAGTAATTGAACTCAGAAACCAAGCCAGGTAACTGCCTGCCGCAAAGGTGCCGAGCCATACCAAAATTAGGCATCCCAGCCACATCCAGCCTGAAAACAGCAGGTTTAATGACAATGGTTTTCCGGTGAATGAATTATACAGCGGTTGCAATGCCCATACCAGTAATAAAGCAATACTTGTACTTATGGTAAGCAACAGGCCGGTTTCGGTAAACTGCAAGCCCATTACCTGCCATTTACCTGCCCCCAGTATTTTGCGCATGCCTACCTCTTTCGAGCGGCCTAACAATTGGGCCGTGGTAAGATTGGTGTAATTTACCCAAGCAATTACCAGCATAAGAAAAGCAATAACCACAAATGAAAATACCAGGGTAAAACTGCCGGTAGTGGGATAGTTGTAAGTAAAGCCGGGCGCCAGGTGTAAGTTGCGCATGGGCTGTAAACCTGCTTTTTCTTCCGGGTGCTCCGGCATCAACCGGTGAATTAAATTCGTAAGCTGAGCTGTCACCGCATCAGCACTAACATTGGGCTTTAACAACAAATAGATAAAGCTATAGCCTGAATCCATTCCTTTAGGATCGGCCCAATCATTACCGTTGCGTTGCGCCGGGTTATTCAGCGTACTGTATGCCAGCAACACATCAGCTTTAATGTCTGATTGCTGCGGCATATCCTGGTAAACAGCAGTTACAGTATAAGCTGTGTTACCGAATTGATTGTTGACCTGAAGCACTTGCCCGATGGCATTGGTATTGCCAAAATATTTATGTGCTGTGCTTTGTGATATAGCCATAGTAAATGGCTGATGCAAATCGGCCCGGCCGGCCACTACCGGAAAAGTAAATACTTTAAAAAAGTTACCATCTACATAAGTAACTGCGTTTTCACGAAAAGTATTTACCGTGGTATGCGTTGCCAGCTTATCAGGCAAGGTAACCGTACCGCTGCCCAAGCCCTCAACTATGCGCACTACCTCGGCTACTTCCGGCACGTTTTGTTGTATCATTAATCCTGCACCCGGGGCTAAATGATAATCGGCCTGCCCCTCACCATGAAATACAGAAGCACGGTATAAGTGATTATAGTTTTTATGAAACCTATTGCTGCCCCACTCAAATGCCACAAACTCCATAATCAGCAAAAACACGGCAGTGCCTATAGCAAGCCCTGCAATGTTAATCAAGGAAAAGCCTTTTTTATTCAGCATTCTTCTCCAGGCAATGGTAAAATAGTTTTTAAGCATAAGGTTGAATTTTAGGTGTTCCCTTAGCCCTGCCCCTGGTTAAAGGGCAGAGTGAACGGGCAAGCAACAACTGTATAAAGGTTTAAGAACTAAAAACTCAAGTATTGAAATGGTAAAGTCAAACACTTATACCATAATGTTTTCCATCACAGTTTGCCCGTCAAGCAGGCGGATAATACGGTGACTGTAGCGGGCATCGTGCTCCGAGTGGGTTACCATTACAATGGTGGTGCCCTGCTCGTTCAGGTCGGTTAATAACTCCATTACCTCGTTACCATTGCTGCTATCAAGGTTACCGGTAGGCTCATCGGCCAAAATCAGTTTGGGTTTATTAACCACAGCCCGGGCAATGGCCACACGCTGCTGCTGACCGCCCGATAACTGCTGCGGATAGTGGTTGCGGCGGTGCATGATCTGCATTTTTTGCAGCACCTCTTCTACACGGCTTTTACGGTCGGCAGCGGCTACGCCGGTATATATTAAGGGGAGTTCTACATTTTCATATACGGTCAGCTCATCAATCAGGTTGAAGCTTTGGAATACAAAACCGATGTTATGCTTGCGCAGATCGGCCCGTTTGCGCTCGTTAAAATGGGCTACTTCAATATCATTAAACATATAGCTGCCGCCGTCCGGGTCATCCAGCATACCCAGTATATTCAACAAGGTAGATTTACCACAGCCTGATGGCCCCATGATGGCCACAAACTCACCACGGTTCACTTCCATTGACAGCTTGTTGAGCGCTACCGTTTCTACCTCTTCGGTGCGGTAAAATTTTTCAAGTTCAGTTATCTTTATCATACACCTCCCCAACCCCTCCAAAGGAGGGGCTTTTTGTTTTAATTGTGATTATTTTTAAGTTACAGTTTGAATGAACGTCTTTGTCTTGATTCTTGGTTCTTGTTTCTTGACTCTATTTTTTCAGCACCAGCTCCTGCATATTATCATAGGTATCGTAGCTGGAAGTTACCACTTTGTCGCCTGGTTTTAAGCCCTGCATCACCTCATAGTAATCCGGGTTTTGGCGGCCTAATTGGATGTCGGTTTTATAAGCCGTTTTACCATCACTGCTCAGTTTGAATATCCAGTTACCACCGGTTTGCTGGTAAAAGCCACCTTTTGGCACCAGTACCGCACGGGTTTCATCGCTCAAAGCCAGCCTGATTTGCAGCGTTTGTCCGCGACGGATTCCATCGGGTACTTTGCCTGCAAATACCATATCTACTTGGAAGCGGCCGTTGGTTACCTGTGTAAATACTTTTTTAATTTTTAATTGGTAAACTTTATCGCCAATGGTGACTTCACCCATCAGGCCGTTATATACACGTGAAATGTAGTGCTCATCCACATCTACCCTCACTTTATACCCCGAGGTCACATCAATTTGGCCCAGGCGTTCGCCCTGATGTTTATTCTGGCCTACTTCGGCATCCATAGAGGTGAGTTGACCGTCAATAGGCGCTTTTACCGTTAAATCCTGCACTTTGCGGCGCATCAGCTCCAGCGTGCTTTTCATGTGGGTGTACTGCTCTGCAGCCTGGCGTTCTTGCTGACGGTTAGAGGCGGTATCCTGACTTAAAATTTGGGTAGTCAGTTTTTTGCGGCGCAACTGGTACTGGTACATGTTCTCGGCCGACTGGTATTCCTGCAAACCGATAGCTTTTTGGTCGTACAGCTTTTTATCAAGTTTATACACACGTTCAGCTTCCTTAAAAGCATTGTCTACATCAGCCATCTGATTTAGTTTGGCTACTGTATTTTGTTGCGCATTATTGTGCGATATCTGCATTTGGGTTTGGGCAGCATATACGGCAGTTTCCTGATTAGCCAGGTTCAATTCCTCATCGGTGTTGGAAAGCTTTAAAATGGGCTGACCTTTTTTCATCATGGCACCATCTTCTACATAAAGCTTCTCTACCCGGCCACCTTCAGTAGCATCGAGGTAAATGGTAGTTACCGGCATTACCACACCGTTTACCGGTATAAACTCCTGGAACGGACCTTTAGTCACTTCGCTTACCGTAATGCGCTCCATATCCACATTCAGCCGGCTTTTACCCGAAGTAAAATAAATACTGCCCGATACCAACAGCACTACTGCGGCTATACCCGTAATGGTCATTACCCGCTTGCTGTTCCATTTTTTCTTTTGTATTACCCTGTCCACAGAAATATAAATTTGCCTAAGCTATATACAAACCTGTGCCACAGTATAAGCTATTAATTTACAGCAACTTAAATAGCAACACCACTATATACTCGTTCGCTTCCAATACATTAGGTGTTCGTTTATGATACAGTGTTTGTCGCAACAACAAAAGAAAAGTAACTGGAATACAACACATTGAATAAGATGGCTATGAATTTGCCAATTTTGGTGAAAAATATGCCACCACACTGCATCAACTATAAATAGTGAACAATAATTTGCAGTAAGGCATAATTAATTTAAATTTATTCAGCCTGTACAACTTAAACATATACACGATATCAGCCCATGTTATTAAGAAAAGCCAGCATACTGATTGTTGATGACGATAACGACGTACTTACCGCAGTAAAGCTATTGCTGAAAACTGAAGTTGCCGAAATCACCACCGAAAAAAATCCTGAAAACTTGCACGCCATTTTACAGCGCAAGCACGTAGACCTCATTATGCTGGATATGAACTTTAACAGTTCTATTAATACCGGTAACGAGGGCCTGTACTGGCTGCGGAAGATCAAGGAATGGAAACCTTCGGTGTATGTGATTATGATTACCGCTTATGGAGATATTGACCTGGCAGTACGCTCATTAAAAGAAGGGGCCAATGATTTTATTGTAAAACCCTGGCATAATGATAAGCTGATTGACACGATACAAGATTTATTGGAGAAAACGGCGACGACTAAACCTAAAGTTGCGGGTAAAAGCAATGCAACAGGCGGCACACCACTACTGGGTGAGTCTGACATTATGCAGCAAATATTTTATAAAGTTGATAAAATTGCCCCTACTGATGCCAACATTTTGCTGCTGGGCGAAAACGGAACCGGTAAAGATTTAGTGGCCAAACTCATTCACGAACGCTCCATGCGGGCCAAACAACCCTTTGTTAAGGTAGATGTGGGCGCATTAACCGATACCCTGTTCGAAAGTGAATTATTCGGCCATAAAAAGGGGGCGTTTACCGATGCCCGCGAAGACCGTGCCGGCCGCTTTGAGGATGCGCAGGGCGGCACCTTGTTTTTAGATGAAATTGGCAACATCAGCCTGCAGCAACAGGCCAAATTATTAACAGTGCTGCAAAACCGGCAGGTAACCCGCTTGGGCACCAATAAACCGGTTGATATTAACATTCGCTTAATTTGTGCTACCAACTTACCCCTCACTGAACTGGCCAATGAAAACAAGTTCAGGAAAGATTTAATTTACCGCATCAACACCGTAGAGGTGAACCTACCACCACTGCGCAGACGCGATAATGATATCATTTTACTGGCTAACCATTTTGCCAAAATATATTCAGATAAATACCTGAAGCCTGCTGTTACCTTTGATGCTGCCGCACTGCAAAAACTGAAGCAATACCCTTTCCCAGGCAACGTGCGCGAACTGCAGTACGCCATTGAGCGCGCCGTTATTATGGCCGAGCAGCCGGTAATTAAAGCTGATGAATTAACTTTTTCTTCGCTCGAAATGGCAATGCCCGAACCGGCAGAGCAGGAAAACGTACCCTTAAGCACCATGGAGAAAAACGCCATTTTAAGGGTGATTGATAAAAATAACGGCAATATCACCAAAGCCGCCAAAGAGCTGGGCCTCACCCGTACCGCTTTATATCGCAGACTGAGCAAGTATGACATCTAAAAGGCACGAGTGGAAAATACTGCTTCATGTGGTATTACTGCTGGCTACTATGTTTATGATTAGCTGGCTAATTAATAAGCACTGGTATAATTTTTTATTGATAGCCATTCCGCTGGGCATATATCAGACTTCAAAGCTGATTACCATTCAAACACGTTTGCACCGGGAAGTTAATCAGTTTGTAGAGGCTTTGTATTACCGCGATTTTTCCCGGAATTTTAGCATTGCCCGCGCCCCGGCCGAATTGCGCAGCCTGCGCGATGGCTTTAATAAAATTACGGCCACCTTTAAAATGGTAAGCCACGAGCGCGAAACCCAATACCGCTATCTCGAAAAAGTACTGGAACTGGTAGATACCGGCATACTCTCCTACAACCAGGAAAGCGGCGAAATTTTATGGCTCAACGAGGCTTTTAAGAAGCTGACTGGTATTCCCTACCTCAAAAACATACAGAGTTTAGAGAAGCGCAACAAAAGCCTGTACCAGGAAATTATGGAACTGAGCGCTGGTAACAGCAAAGTGCTTACCATGCATCAACAGGCACAGCATTTAAAAATATTAATGAGCGCCAGCACACTCAAACAAAACGGTGCACAATATAAACTCATCGGTTTTCAGAATGTAAGCGAAACCATAGCCGAAACTGAATCAAAAGCCTGGCAGCGCCTGCTGAACGTAATGACACACGAGATTATGAACTCAGTAGCGCCCATCTCTTCACTGGCCGACACCCTCATGAACCGCCTGCAAAGCGACAGCATTACCACCTGCTTGCCTGCTGCTGAGCTGGACGACCTGGAACTGGGTATTAACACTATTAAAAGCCGCAGCGAAGGCTTGCTTAAGTTTACGGCCAGTTACCGCAACCTCAATAAAATCACCAAACTGGATTTGGAAAAGGTATTGGTGCGCGATTTATTTGAGAACCTCGATAGCCTGATGCAGCCCACGCTGGAAAAGAAAAACATTGAGCTGGACATTATTCTGCGCGATCCTACCATCAGCATCGAGGTAGATATCAGCTGGATGGAACAATTGCTCATTAACCTGCTCACCAATGCCATGGAGGCCGTAAAAGAACGAGAGGAACCAATGATCAGCCTTTCGGCCGAAGCCGCCGACAGCAAAATTATCCTGAAAGTAAGCGATAACGGCACTGGCATTCCCGAAGATTTGATTGACCAGGTCTTCATTCCCTTCTTTAGTACACGCAAAAACGGCAGCGGTATTGGCCTTAGCTTGTGCAAGCAAATTATGCTGCTGCATAAAGGCTCCATCCAAATACAATCTACTTACGGCAAGGGCACTACTTTTTTGCTGACTTTTCCGGTGTAAGCTGCTTCACAAGATATTATAAGTGTATTACTTACGCTCGTTAACTGTTCGGAAGCGAACATAAACACAAAGCGCTTACAACAAGCAATAAATTGATTATCAATATTTTAAATCCATGGCACGATTTGTTAGGATAATGTGGGAATAACTATAGCTATCACTATGTTTACCAATTACCTGACTACTATTTTTCGCAACCTGCTACGCAACAAAATCAGCACGCTTATCAATGTTACAGGCCTGGCTGTAAGTTTAGCCTGCTGCATTTTTGTGTATGCCTTTTTAAGGCACGAGAATAGTTTTGACAGCAACCAGCCCAACGCCAGCCGCACCTACCGCATGGTAGGCGATTTACAAACAGCACAAGGTACCGAACATCAGGGTTGGGTACATTTCCCGCTGGGTCAGGCACTTCGCAATGATTTTCCGCAGGTAGAGAACGTAACGCAGATATATGCAGAAGGTTCGGCTATTATAGCGGTTAACAAAACAGGCAACAAAAACTTGTTTGAACAAAAGGGTTTGGTATACGCCGATGAAAATTTTTTGAAAATGTTCCGCCACCCCTTGCTGGCCGGAACCTATAACCACCTGCTTACCCACCCTGATGAAGTGATACTAACCAAGACAGTGGCCGATAAAGTTTTCGGTGGGCGAGATAAAAATAATTATACCCGATTGTTAGATAAAACCATCACTGTAAATAAGAACACTTATCGTATTTCAGGGATAATGGATAACATCCCTGCAAATACCAATGTTCCATTTAAAGTTTTACTGCCCTACAGTGCTTTTCTAAACAGTCATCCGGGCATTGGGCACGATTGGAAAAGCCTTTGGGGCAGCAGTTTTGTTTTTATCACCTTACCGCAGGGCGCTGATGTCGCTGCAATAAACAAACAACTGGTTGCTTTTAAAAATAAGTATTTTGAGCCGGCAACTGCTAAAAAGTTTACTTACCATCTGCAACCGCTTAATGAGGTGCATACCAATGAAATGTACGAAGGTACCAGCTATGCTACACCTAAAGTACTGGTGATTGCATTTATCACCATGGGCATTATTGTACTGCTTACAGCCTGTATCAACTTTATTAACCTGGCTACTGCACAGGCAGTTAAAAGGGCTAAAGAAATTGGTATCCGCAAAACTTTAGGCAGCAGCCGTAGCGCGCTCATGATTCGCTTTATGAGCGAAACGTTTGTGCTGGTTTTGTTTGCTTCAACTATTGGCTTATTGCTGGCTAATTACGCGCTACATGCATTTAACAGTTACCTCATCAATATCATCGACCTGGGTTTAAGTATCGATTATACAGTAATATATTTCCTGGCGGCTATTATTGTGCTCACCAGTGTATTGGCAGGTTATTATCCTGCTAAAATCATGTCGGGGTATCAACCGGTTCAAGCCCTGAAGAATACTCTTTCATCTACCAAATCCGGTTTTGCCAGTAAATTTTCGTTACGTAAGATACTGGTGGTTACCCAATTTACCATATCGCAGTTGCTGATCATCGGCACCCTTGTTATTGCCAGCCAGATGCAGTATTTTCAAAAAATGGATTTGGGGTACCGCAAAAGCGGGATGATGGTACTGGATGTTCCTGAAAATAATTCGCAGCAGTTAGAAGTGATGAGAAATCAACTTTTAAAGCTACCCGCCGTTCAGGATGTTTCTTTTAGCTCCACGCCACCTACTTCCAACGTACAATCTACAGTGGAATTCAGTCCTATTTCTGGCGCTACGTCTGAAAAAATGAGTATGGAGCGCAAGCATGTAGACGACCATTACATTCCGGTTTACCATATTAAACTAATGGCCGGTCGCAACTTGCAGCCATCTGATAAGCTGATGCCAAAAGATACCAGCGGCCGTTATAATGCTTTAGTTAACCAAAAGGCCTTACAGGCTTTGGGTATAAAAGATCCGCAGCAAGCCATCGGTCAAACTATAATGATCAACCAAAAAGAAAAAGCTACTATAATTGGTGTAACAGCTGATTTCTTTAACGTACCTGTAAAGCATGAGGTAACGCCATGCATGCTGTTTTATTCAACCGGCTGGGTAGGTATAGCTAATGTGCAATTTAAAACCAGTCAAACGGTAAGTAAATCAACATTAAACGCTGTTCAGCAAATATGGCAGCAAACTTTTCCCGACCATGTTTTTAAAGGATATAATATTGATACTTTTCTGAAGCATCAGGCTTTTTATGTAATTGAGGATGTAATGTACCAAGCCTTTAAAATATTTGTAGCTCTGTCTGTATTCATTGGTTGTTTGGGTCTTTACGGACTTATTTCTTACCTGGCATTGCAGCGGCAGAAAGAAATCGGCATACGCAAGGTACTGGGCTCATCAGTAAACAGCATTGTATTAATGTTTTCAAAAGAGTTTGCGTGGCTGGTATTCTTTGGTTTCATGATTGCCGCCCCGCTGGCCTACTTGGCTATGAGTACATGGCTGGAAAGTTTTGCGCACCGCATTGCATTGAGTCCGGCTTATTTCGCAGGGGCATTTTTTATTTCTTTGATTATTGCAGGCTTTACCATCAGCTTTCAAATGCTAAATGCCGCTTTGGCCAACCCAATCAGAAGTTTAAAGGCAGAATAAATAGTCTATTAAGCATATCCTCTAAATTCCCCCTGCCTGTTTAAGTCAATCAATTTAAACAAGCAGGGGCTTTTTGTTGATGCATTTTTAATAAATCAGTCTCAATTCACTGATAATTATCTATCTTGGTTAAAGCTAAGGGCCGTGCCCGAATGCTGCATTTAACCCAATTATAACCTTCTTTATTAAGTACCTTATGAAAATTGCCATGTTAGGCTCCGGCTTTATTGCGCGCTTTTATGCCGATTCTTTATCCGGCCAGCGCCGTAAAGACACCTTATTCACTGTTTACTCCCGCAGCGAGGAACGCGCCCAAAAATTTGCCGCCGACTACAAACTGCCGCACTACACCACCAGTATGGAAGAGGCCATTAACCACCCGGAGGTGGATGTGGTAATTATATCATTATCGAACGATTTACACTTGCCTGCGGTAGAAGCCTGTGCCAAAGCCGGCAAACATGTACTATGCACCAAGCCGCTGGGCCGTACCGGTGCCGAAGCCAAGCAGATGATGGAACTGGTGGAAAAAGCTGGCATCATGGGTGGTTACCTGGAGGATTTATGCTATACTCCCAAGTTTTTAAAATCATTGGACATTGTACAATCAGGTGGTTTAGGCCGCATCTTGTGGACTAAATCACGCGAGACGCACCCCGGCCCACACAGCGATTGGTTTTGGAACAAGGAGCAGTCAGGCGGTGGGGCCATTGTAGATTTGGGTTGTCACTGTATTGAAATTGGCCGGAATTTCATCGGCAAAAACATTAAACCGGTAGAAGTGATGTGCTGGGCAGCCACCCAAGTACACCCTATTGATGCTGAAGATAATGCGGTAGGCATGGTAAAATATGCAAACGGTGCTATCGGGCAGTTTGAAGTGAGCTGGTGCTTCAGGGGCGGTATGGATTTGCGCGATGAAGTGATGGGCACAGAAGGTACTATTTGGGTCAACAACTTTTTACGTACCGGCTTCGAGGTATTCAGCACCGGCAAAGGCGGGTATGTGGCCGAGAAAGCCGAAAGCAATACCGGCTGGCTGTTCCCGGTGGGCGACGAAGCACACGAGTTGGGTTACAGCCACATGTTTACCAATATGTTTGAGTGTATTGAGAATGGTTCGCAGCCCGCCGAAACTTTTTATGATGGCTACGTGGTAAACGCCATTATTGATGCGGCTTATGTATCAGCCAAATCGGGCCGGTGGGAACCGGTACAATTAGAAGAATGGCGTGGTGATACTGATACTTCTTATGCTACGCAATACAGCAGCTATGATGAGCAGTACTATCTGATTAAAGAAGAAGTGTTGCCCAACGGCGAAAAGAAGCTGTTATTAAAAGATAAAACCACCGGCGAAGTGGTAAGGCGGGATTTGAACTAATGCAGATCATCAAATTTGACACACCGGAAGCCTTAAACAAAGCTGCTGCGGATTTTATGGTAAACACTATTAAAGAAAATCCGCAAGCTTTATTATGCCCGGCTACCGGCAACTCACCTACAGGTGCTTACCGGCAACTGGTGCAGCAAAAAGAAAAACTTGATACCAGTCAGATAAAAGTAGTTAAGTTGGACGAATGGGCAGGTCTGCCCATGAACCATACCGGCTCGTGCGAGTATTACCTGCAAAAAGAGCTATTACAACCACTGGGCCTACCGGCCGAAAATTACATGGCTTTTAACAGTGAATCCGATCAGCCCGACGCAGAATGCGAAAGGATACAAAAATATTTAAACACACAGGGCCCTGTTGATTTATGCATATTAGGCTTAGGCCTGAACGGGCATATTGCCTTTAATGACCCGGCTGAAACATTACAACCAGATGTACACCTGGCCAGGCTTTCGGAGGCCTCGCTGGCACACCCTATGGTGCAGGATGTAGCCGGCCTAACCCACGGATATACATTGGGCATGGCTGATATATTAAAATCAAAAAACATACTACTAATAGTAAACGGCAGGCATAAGCACAATATCTTTCAGCAGTTAATGAAGAAAGAAATTGGCACTCAACTGCCGGCTTCGCTATTATGGCTGCATGCCCATGCCTACTGTTATTATTGTGAAGATTAACGCCTGAAACTTAAACGCTATGAATAGAAGAACCTTTATCCAACAAAGCAGCTTGCTCACTTTAGCTGCCCCGATTAGCAAGCTTTTACCTGCAGTTCAATTGAAATCATTTGGCATTCAATTGTATATGGTAAAAGAAGATATGGAGAAAGATCCATTAGGCACTTTGAAGCAATTGGGCCGTATGGGATATAGTTATATAGAAAGTTATGGCGGCAATAAAGGTCCGTTTTGGGGCATGGGTAATCAGCAGTTTAAAAGTACAGCGGCTGATTATGGACTGACTTTAGTTTCTACCCATTATAATGAAGAAGATATGCCTTTCGAAAAGCTGGCTGAACAGGCCGCAGCTATTGGCATGAAGTATTTGATTTGCCCCTGGAAAGGTCCGCAAAAATCTATTGATGCTTTTAAACGCTTTGCCGATGATTTTAACCGCCACGGTGAAATTTGCAAACAGCACGGCTTACGCTACGGCTATCATCCGCATGATTATCCTTACAAACGTATAGACGGGCAATTGCCTATTGATGTGTTATTAGCCAACACGGATAAAAATTTGGTTTATTATCAAATGGACTTTTATTACACCGTAACCGAAGGGCAAAACCCTGAAAGCTACCTGAAAAAGCACAAGGGCCGCTTTACCTCATGCCATATGCGCGATGTATTGAAGCAGCGCCTGCCTGCTGGCAGCAAAGATGAATCCGCCTGTGATTTGGGGCAGGGCGCTATCAATTATCCGCATTTGCTCAATGTAGCTGCTGCCAATGGTATGGAATATTATTTTGCCGAGCAATCGCGCTTTTACCAGGAAACACCGCTGCAAAGCGCCAGAGTTAATGCCGATTATTTAAAGCAGATGAAATTAGCTTAAATGCAGGAGCAACTCATCATTGGTGTTGACGGCGGCGCTACCAAAACACACATGGCGGTAGCCAATACAGCAGGCGAAATACTGGCCGTACATGAAGCCGGAGGTACTTATTATGTGCTGCATGATGCCTTGGAGCAGATGACAGCCCTGTTAAAGCCGGTAAGTAACCAGCATCTCAAAGTTGCTGTATTTACGGTTGCCGGATGGGATTTTGAGTCTGACCAGCGTCAACAGCAGGCCCTTATAGAACAAGCCCTGGCTTTAAACAGCATCACGGTAGAAAAAGCCATTTATGAGAATGACATCTATGCCACATTGAAATCAGCCAAAGGCATAGCCGACCCCTGTATAGTGATTGCCTGCGGAACCGGAATTATGGGCTTGGCTACAAACGGTGAAAAGTACTATAAAATGCCCGGTTACGAATACTTATCGGGTGAATGGGGCTCGGGCATCCATCAGGCTGAATATGCCATACATCTGGCATGTGCCTCATTATTAGGGCGTGAAGAGGAATATCCCATCCTCATTCAAAAAGCTTTGACTTATTATGAAGCTGAGGATATGGATTCATTGGCTTACAACATTGTCAACCGATTTGCCACCAACCGGCAACGCGGTTACTTTTTAGGCCCTGTATATGAGGCTTATCACGAAGGTTGCCCCGGTGCGGCCCGTGTGGTGCACCGCGCCGGCCACGAACTGGCGCGTACCGTATGGTGCCTGCTTAAAAAAGTTGAAGCCACCCAGGCTAACCTGATATTTAGCGGTGGCGTAACTAAAAATTTCGGCTTACCGCCTAATTTTAAAGATGAGTTATTCCGGCTTACCCAACAGCAGTTCAATTACTTCCAGGTTCACAACGCACCTGTATATGGAGCCTTGTTGTGGGCACTTCAAGAAGCTGGGGCACCTGTAAATGCTGTAGAAAAGCACTTGGTTTGTTCTTCAATGGCATAGTCAATCTTGTTATGCAGGGGTAGTCTTTCCATCAACATTATTACGCCTGCCAGCTAAGTATTTTTGTCAGGATAGTTTCCTACTCCCTATATTCGCCTGTTATAATATATCTATCATGAGATTTAAAAAATTTTGCTTCACCTCACTGTTGATGCTTGGCGGATTTACTGCTGCCTTAGCCCAGTCAAAAGTAGACAGCTGGCTAACCACAGCCGATGAATCTAAACTTTTTCAGCACCAGGCAACAGCCTTGGCATTTAAAGCAGGCGCAGGCAGCAGCAATCCTACCATTGAGGTAAACGAAGCCGAAAGCTTTCAGCCCATTGATGGCTTTGGGTTCACCCTTACCGGCGGCAGCGCACAGTTGCTGATGCAAATGACACCTGCCCGCCGTACCGAAGTACTGAAAGAACTGTTTGCCACCAACAACGAAAATATCGGTATCAGTTACCTGCGTGTATCAGTAGGCGCATCTGATTTAAATGCTTTCGTTTTCACTTATGATGACTTGCCTGCCGGGCAAACTGATTTGCCTTTAGCTAAATTCGACTTAAATCAGGATAAGAAAGATGTAGTACCGGTATTGAAAGAAATACTGAAGATTAACCCTAAAATTAAAATTTTAGGCTCACCCTGGACGGCCCCTGTATGGATGAAAACCAACGGTGATACCCGTGGCGGCAGCCTGAAACCTGAATACGGCGATGTATATGCCCGCTACCTGGTGAAATACATTCAGGCCATGAAGGCACAGGGTATTCGTATTGACGCTATTACTGTGCAAAATGAGCCATTACATGCCGGCAACAACCCCAGCATGTATATGCCGGCACCTGAACAGGGCGAGTTTGTGAAAAAACATTTAGGCCCTAACTTTAAAAAAGCCGGACTTGATACCAAAATTATCATTTACGATCACAATGCCGATAAACCCGAATATCCGATCAGCATTTTAAATGACCCGGAAGCAGCTAAATATATTGATGGTTCAGCCTTCCACTTATACGGTGGTAAAATTGATGCCTTAACAGAAGTGCACAATGCCCACCCTGACAAAAACCTGTATTTCACTGAGCAGTGGATGGGTGCCCCTGCCAAGTTCAGAGATTTCAGGCAGCACATTAAAGATTTAACCATTGGTGCTACCCGCAACTGGAGCCGTACCGTACTGGAATGGAACCTGGCCGGCGATCCGCAAAACAACCCGCACACCGACCGCGGTGGCTGTGACCGCTGCCTGGGCGGTATCACCATTGATAAAGACAATATTACCCGTAACCCGGCTTACTATGTAGCTGCACACTCGGCTAAGTTTGTGCGCCCCGGCTCGGTTCGTATCGCTACCAATTACTCGGATGCCTTACCTAACGTGGCCTTTAAAACGCCTGATGGCAAAAAAGTATTGATTGTAATCAACAGCAGTGAAACCGCACAAAACTTCAATATTAAGTATAAAGGTAAATCACTAAGCACTTCGCTCGAAAGCGGTGCGGTAAGCACCTATGTATGGAAGTAAACACCAGTTTGATACCAAAACAACAAAGGCTTGCCCGTAAAAGGCAAGCCTTTGTTGTTTGCAGCTTTACTTCTTATCTAATATCAAAAAGTTTACGCTGGTGGTATTGCCTTCGCCATCTACCAATGTAAGCTTATGCTTGCCGGGGGCTGGGTTGAGGGCCAACTGGTGGTAATCGCGGGTAACACCCGCATACTGATCATCCAAATGCCAGAATATTTTTGAGCCGGGTTGCCGGTGCGCTACAGTACAAATCATGCGGCTGCGCTGCCCGTCGGCCTGTATGGGTATGTATATTTTCGCGCCCTCTTTAGGATAGATGATTTCCATAGGCTGAATACGTTCAGCGGGCTGGCAATCTGCCCTGAAGGGTGGCAATACCTGGTATTGGTAATTTTTGGTTTTGTAATAATATTCCATGGCCGGGGGCAGCACAAACCAGTTTTTGTTCACTAGTTGGTCTGGCGGTACACAATCCAGGTTTACCTGCCATTGTCCGCTTTTATCTAAATGCACCAATTGGTGGTAAGGGCATACCGGCGATTTCAATCCACCTGCAGGCATCCATTGCTCTTTTACATCCGTACAGTAATCACCTGCCCGGAAACCGCTTTGGGCGCATACTTTGATTTTCACCATATCACTTACCGGCATTTCAAACCAATCGCGGGTAAGGGGCAGCTGCCTGAAAATTTCGAACATAGCCGGGGCAGCCGTATTGATACCCGTTAAATCAGGCCGCCCTTCGCCGGTGGTATTACCTACCCAAACGCCTACAACGTACCGGGGAGTAATCCCAATGGCCCACCCATCCCGAAAGCCGAAGCTGGTACCGGTTTTCCAGGCCACGCGCTGGGTAGAGCTGAACTGTTGCCACAACACTTCTTCACCGGGCCGCATTACTTCTTCCATGGCTTCTAAAGTATAATAGATGGAACCGGCATCCAACAAGCCGTTCTTTTCCAACTGTGGCTTTTCGGCTTTTGTTAAAGTATATACCGGTGCATGATAATCGGCTACAGTGTATTTGCCATTGTAAGTACGATAATGGTTAAGCACCCGTGCCATATCGGCGTAAGTACCTGCTAACTCCCATAAAGTGTTTTCGCCGCCGCCCAAAATGAGCGATAGTCCATAATAATCGGCCGGCTGTTTTAAGGTGCTGATGCCGGCCTGCTTCAAAAAATCATAAAAGCGCTCATACTTGTATTTTTGCAGCATTTTCACCGCGGGCACATTCAGTGAGCGCGATAAAGCTTTGGAGGCTTGTACCGCACCATCATAACCCAAATCAAAGTTTTCGGGGTGATAACCGGCAATTTGGGTAGGAATATCAGGCACCAAACTGTTAGGCAGTAAAAGTCCATCGTGCAGCATAGCCGCATATAATAAAGGTTTAAGCGTGCTACCGGGGCTGCGCGGCGCACCAATTACATCCACGCTGCTTTCCAACTGCGCATCTTCGGGGTGATAAACGTTACCGGCGTAAGCTAGTGTGGCGCCGGTTTCCACGTCCAATACAATAGCGGCAATGTTGTTTACATGATTCGCTTTCAGTACCGTATGATGCCGCTCCACAATCTCGTTCACCTGCTGCTGTAATTGCGCCTTTAAAGTAGTAGTGATGCGGGTGCTACCCTCCTGGTGCAGGGTTTGGTAATCGGCTTTAAAGCGTTCCAGCAAATGGGGCGCAATTTGCGGCAAGGGCACCGGCTTATCGGGCATAGGTTCCAGTTTGGAGAGATAAGCCGTACTACTATCTATCACACCTTCATGCTGCAATTTATCCAGCAACAGGTTACGCTTTTGCAATAACACCTTCCGGTTTTTGCCGGGATGCACTAACGATGGTGAATTGGGCAACACAGCCATAGCAGCCATTTCACCCCAGGAAAGCTTATCGGGGCTGCGCCCGAAGTAGCGCCATGAAGCAGCATCCAACCCCACCACATTACTGCCGAAAGGTGCATTACTGGTATATAAGGCTAATATTTCGGCTTTGCTGTAAGTAAGTTCGAGCCGAAAGGCCATTACCATTTCCAGCAGCTTGTTCCAAAATGTACGGCGATGGCGGGTAGCCAGGCGCACCACCTGCATGGTTAAAGTACTACCGCCACTCGTAACATGTCCGGCACGTAGATTTTGCCGGATGGCCCGCCCGAAAGCCAGTGCATCTACCCCCCAGTGGTGCTCGAAGCGTTTATCTTCAAAAGTGATGATGCACTGCTTGAATTTTTCGGGCACCACCGTGTCATACGGAAAACGCCATTGCCCGTCGGCTGCAATGGCGGCACCCAACAACTGACCCTTTTCATCATCAATTACAAAAGAGGTAGGACTATTAAACAGGCGCTTAGGCAGGCAGAGCCAAAAGAGCAGGAAAACCCCACCCAACCCTCCCCAAAGGAGAGGGCTTTTAAATAGCTTGCGTTTGGTAAGCCATGATGGAAGTTGAAAAATGCTTGCCATAAAAGATCTGTCATTGCGAGGAACGAAGCAATCTCGTAGCTATGCTTGTTCGACATACTTGCGACGAGATTGCTTCGTACCTCGCAATGACAAAAAATGTTATTTTACTTAATCACCTCTACCCATTTCCCCTTCTCCATTGCATTGATTGATGCATTATACATGGCCTCGCAATAGGCAGCCGGCAGATAATAGCGCCCGGTGTAAGCAGCGTTCAGCATCACATAATAAGTAACGGTCTGGCCTTCCGGCAATCCGAAATATGTATTCACCCGGTCGTCGCGGATATCACGGTAATCAGATGCAGAAGATTTGAACACCTCATCATTATTCATCATTCGGGTGTTTAAAATTTCCCATCCCGATGGGAATACCTGTGTGAGCGCCATATTATCATACCTGCCTTGGTGACCAGAGTTTTTGAGCGTTACCTGGGCTACAAAATCAGTACCCTGTTTCAGGGCGGCTATGTTTAGCGGCTTACCTTTTAGTGTAAAATAATTTACGCTCATTTGCAGTACATCAGCATTGTTGGCATGTACTGGTTCCTGACCGGCGGCAGGCTGCCCCTGCTGAATCAAACGCACATATAATAGATTGCTGCCTTGGTTCTTGAGTACCACTTTACCACCGTTGCCGGCCACAGGCGTTTGCCATAAGTAAGACGGCGAATTAACACCCACTGCACCTTTATCCAACTGATAATTGAACTGCATTTTATTACCTGATTTGTTTTGACCGCAATACTCAGCCACAGCCAGCAAAGCATAAGCCGTGGTTTGGGTACTATACCATTCATCCTGCGATAGATGTGCGGCAACGGTACGCAACTGCTGGGCTGCCTTTTGGCGTTGGCCTAATAGCATCAATGATTCCAATATCATGGCCTCATCGCGCAAATCGGAGCCATACGTGCCGTACAATTGCTTGTAAGGCTTAATGGTTAAGGGCAGGTTGGCAATTAACCGCAACCCAATTTCGGGC
Source organism: Mucilaginibacter koreensis (assembly GCF_054783355.1). Classification (NCBI taxonomy): domain Bacteria; kingdom Pseudomonadati; phylum Bacteroidota; class Sphingobacteriia; order Sphingobacteriales; family Sphingobacteriaceae; genus Mucilaginibacter; species Mucilaginibacter koreensis. The sequence continues at coordinate 2,787,847 of NZ_BAAGQS010000001.1, forward strand.
TGACCGGCCAACTTATAGGCAGCCGCTAAACGCCATTTGGCTTCAACACTCAGGTACTTAAACTCTTTCAGGCGATTCATGGCACCCAGTTCGGGCTGGCGGGCCAGGGCCAGCAGGTATAAGCGGTAAGCCTGGGTTAAATCGGCACCGTAAAAACTGCGGCTGTCGGGTGCCCAGTTGAGGGCCTGACGTTTTTGGTAGCGCTTCCAGTTATCCAGCAAACCTACAGGCAAGGCATAACCACGTGCCTGTGCAGCCAGCATAAAATGACCGGCATAATTGGTTCCCCATTCGTCGGCATCACCTTCGCCAGGCCAGTAGCTAAAACCGCCATCGCGGGCTTGGAAGCCGTTTAGCCGGTTGAGGGCAGATTTGATATTCCGCTCCACTTCTGCTTTCTGCTTTGCTGAAAGTTCTGTTAACTGGTTAATGTACAGTTGCGGGAAAGCTGCCGAAGTAGTTTGCTCAATACAACCATGCGGATAATCAATCAGATAATTTAATCGTTTGGCTAAGTTAATGGCCGGTATAGACGATATCTCCAATGAAGCTTTGTTAGTACCGCTGATGCCAATTGGCGTATAAGCCGTACTAAACGTTTCGCCGGGGCGCAACTCCTTTTGAATAATATGCGTCATGGGCGGGTTAGGATTGCGGATGTTCAGCTGCACATCATAAGCCGCAGTCTCTTTGCCGCTACGGGCAATGATGCTCACTTTACCCACCCCTACAAAATCCTTAACGTTCAAATCAAACGTCAGTAATTGATCACCGGGCTGCGTAAATGTAAGCGTTTGCTGGGTTGCCCCCTGTGCAGCCGTAAAAGCGTTTGATTGTAGTTGAACACTTACCGTTTTAATGTTTTTATCCATGGCAAACACGGTAACCGGCAGTTTAAAGTGTTCGCCCGGCCCTAATACCCGTGGCAAAGTGGCAAGCAGCATTAGCGGCTTCTTCACAGCTACCGGCTTTTCGGCATAGCCGTACCCTCCGGCATGGCCGGCAATGACCATGGCCCGCACCGAACCTACATATTGTGGTAACCTGAATTTCACTGTTTGCTTTTGCCCCTGCCCCAGATGGAAGGGACCTAAGAACTTCACTACCGGTTTAAAGCGGTTAACAGTGATGTTTTTATTATTATTTAAAGCCTGGTCACCACCAATACTGAGGATGCGCTCTAAACCACCGCCATAGGCACCAATAACATAATCATACAGATCCCAGGTTTTTACACCCAAGGCCTCGTGGGCATAAAAGGCGGTATGCGGGTTAGGCGTTTTGAAGTTGGTTAAATCCAACAAGCCTTCATCTACTAAGGCCACAGTATAGGTCATTTCCTTGCCCGATGCCTCTGAAACCGTAATGGCCGAATTGCTTTCCGGTTTAATTTCATTCGGCATACTGATTACCGGCTTTAACACCGTTGCCGGGTCATCCACCGTGAGCGGAATAGCGCCATACATACGTATAGGCAGGTCATTAGCCGTTTGGGCATGGCGTTGTAACAGCGTCACGTTTACAAACACATTAGGTGCCATGCTGCTTTCCACCGTAAACTTGTACTGGGTTTGTGCCTCTTTAGTATCAATCCAAACCGTTTTTACTACCCGGCTACCGGTTTCGAAACTGATTAAAGCTCGGCTGCTTTTCCCTGTCGGAATGGTAAGTGTAGCGGTTTCGCCTACTTTGTAGCTCTTTTTATCTGAAGTAAAAGAAAGCATGGTGGCATCTGTGGAGTTGGCCTCCTGCAAACGCTCGCCATAATCTACATAAACCACTTTGCCGGTAGAGTGCCCGGTAAGCGGGTCTTTAATGCGGATAAGGTACCGGCCCCAATCTGCCTGCTTCACCCGCAGGTTCCAGCGGCCACGGCCATTATTGAGCGTAACATAGGTATCAGATACCAGCTTATTATATTGGTTTTGCGTAAAATTGCTCAGTTCATCGCCGGTTTGGTCCCACCACCAGCGCCACTGCACTTTGTAAACCTCTACCTCTACGTTGCGGGTACCGGCAAAGGGCACGCCATTAGTGTTTACCGCAGCAATATCAATCGGGTTATCGGTATCCGTGTTTAGCATACCACTATAGGCGCTGCCTTCGGGTGTTTTAATACCCACATAACCATTGTACACATTGTAAGGAAGCGATACCTGATTGACGCTAAAATTACCACCCGGCTCAAATACTTTTACTACAAAGTTGGCTCTTAACTGCCCGGGGGCCTGTTTGTCCAAATTGATATTGGCATGCACTGGCGCTACACCGGCGGCATTCAGCCGCCCGTCAAACACAGTTTGCGTTTGCGTACCAAAGCCCAGTGTAGGGTCATCAAACGTGTAGTTTTCAAAGCCTTTAAAAGAGGTGGTTTGGGGCGATAAAAAGGCATCCACCTTAGCTTTCAGGTTTTGAGCTACGCCGCCAAACAGCCATCGGGCCGTAAGCACACCATCGCTGCTGCTGCCTTTGGTGAGTTCTGTTTTGCCACCAAAGGACAGGTCCAGCTTTAAGCGGTTAGGCATAATGGTTTCTACCTTAATGTTTTTTTCGAAAACAGCGCCGCCTACTTTTACCTTCGCCAGCCAGTTGCCGGTGGGCGATGTAGTTGTGGTAGCGGTATGAAAACTATAGAAACCGTCTACTGAACGGGTGCGCACCATCTGCCTGTATAACTGGCCTGATGGGTTGTAAAACTCAAACTGCACCGGATGGTCTGGCGGCAGCGATTTCAATTTATCCTCCAGCATAAAGGTGACATAAATAGAATCGCCAGGGCGCCATACACCGCGCTCGCCGTATATGAAACCTTTTAAGCCATGCTGCACTTCTTCACCGCCTACATCAAATTTAGAGAGTGACAGTGAGCTGCCATTATCCAGTTTTAAATAGCCACGTTCATCGCCATTTTTTGCTACGAGCAGGTAGGGCGTACGTTTAAGGGTGAACCGGGCAAAGCCATCATCATCAGATTTAGCGGTGCCCAGCACTTGTTTTTGATAATCTAATAATTCCAGTTCAACGCCCGACATCGGCATGGCACTGCGTATACCGGTTACGGCTACTAGCAGCTCATTGTTTACACCGCGCTTGGCAATCAGGCCAATGTTGGAAGCCATGATGTTGCGGCTGGCCCATTTATCCTTGGTATAATATGATTTACTGCAAGGGTCTTCGCGCTCATTCCAGTTATAGCCTTCGGGGTAATAATTATCATAACGTTGCCAGAAGTCATCATCTTCATCAATACCACTTCCCGAACTTTCTTCTGAGTCGCCTTCGTCATATCCTTCGTCCCCATCATTACCTTCCTTGGCAGAGAATACTTTGTTGGTTTTGCAATTGAACAGCGAGTATTCTTTCCGGAAACCAATCATGACCCGGTAAATGGCACCCGGCTCGGTGCGCACCAGGTGGTCTATATCCAGCATAAAGCGGTTATGTTTGGTCAGGTTCAGACTCTTGTCGTCATCCAGCCGGATGGTAATCTCTTTTACCGGGCGGCCTACCTGCCTCAACTGACTGCTGCCATCGGCGTTATTATTTTGAAAATATTGCGGAATATTGTTTTCGTAAATCTTAACAATAGTAACGTCCACCGCCTTCAGGTTCACGGCCTCGAAAGGCAAAGTCAACCGGCCGGAATCAGGCAGAATGACGCCTTTACCGGGGATGGTGACCTGCGGCAAACGGTTCTCGAAAAACACATTGGCATCATAAGTATCGGTGTTTTTTTTGCCGGTAATATCCTGCACACCCTCATGTGCATACACAGCATAGCTGCCGTTCAGGTGGTCGGGTGCATAAATTTTCACAAGGCTGCCATCAATGGTATAAGCCGGGTCGGTAATACCGGTGATGCCTACCAAACCATTCACCTCCTGCCCTACCTGTATAGGATTAGAGAACTGCACTTCTACATATTGATCCTGATCCTGAACGGCGCGGGCACCAATGACTTTAAATTCGCCAATAGCAGGAATAGCAAACTCCTTTACATCGTGGTCGGCTGCGCCTATAGGCTTACCATCCCAGTTTACAGTTAAGGTAGCGCTGCCAGATGCAGGCTTTTTGATATGATTGATAATGAAACGGTGTTCGGTTTGCGTAGCATCGTGCTGCCAGTTTACGGTAGTACCAGGCGTATAATTAATGGTCAGAAATTTCTCTACCTGCAGCGCGTTTTCCTTATCCGCCGTGCGGATGGTGCCGCTCAGTTTCATCTGGTCGAGCGAAGTGCGGCTGGTGCTTTGAAGCGCCCCGAACTCCATTTCCATACCCGAGCGGATGATTTGAAACGCAAACTTGAAGTGTTTCAAATCATTGGGCACATCAGTTACTTTACCCAAATCGAAATCGGCTTCATAAAACTCGGCAGGTTTCATATCGCCATCGGGCCTAAACTCTATGGTTTGAGCATCTACCCAATAAGCCTTACCTTTAAGGGAAGGCGAAAAGTCGAATATATCAGCATCTAAAGCCTCGTGTGCAGCATGGGCCGTTTGCACCGTACCTGCCAACTTAATACGAATAGCGCTGCCCTTGGAGATTACGCCAGAAGTATAAGACTCAATGTATTTACTGAAAGCAGGATTAACAGCCGTTGTATGCTTGTGCCTAAACACGAAGAACAAAGCAATACCAATGCTCAACAAAGCGGCTACAACTGCGATTAATGAGGTACGGGAAGCACCCGAAAAGCGGTTAGGTGACATGTAGATGATGTAAAAGGTGCTATAAATATAACTACATTACCTTTACAAAAAGGAGTTCTACAAAATGATTTGTTAATAGTAGCGTTACTTTATAATACCTATCAATCCGGCTTAACAATTAATACGTTAATTTGCAGTATGAAAGTTATCAGAGAAAAGCACTCGCTGGTTATGCGCTGGACGCACTGGATCAATTTTCCGCTGCTAACCATCATGATCTGGAGTGGACTGCTGATTTACTGGGCCAGCGATACTTACAAAATCACCTTATTTGGCCACACTTACTTTCATTTTTTCCCAGAGAGCTTTTACAAGCGCTTCAGCATCGGGCACCGCCTGGCCGAGGGCATGGCTTTCCATTTCTTTTTTATGTGGCTGTTTTTTGTAAACGGGGTGCTTTATGTGCTTTATACTTTATTTTCGGGCCAATGGCGCAACCTGGTGCCTCAAAAAGGTTCGTTTAAACAAGCCTGGCAAGTGCTACTGTATGATTTGCACCTGCGCAAAACAGCTCCGCCGCAAGGCAAGTACAATGCAGCGCAGCGCATTGCCTATACTGCAGTAATTGTGATGGGTTTCGGCTCTATACTTACCGGACTGGCGATTTACAAACCGGTACAGTTTCATACCATTACCTGGCTGATGGGTGGCTACGGAACTGCAAGGGTAATACATTTCATACTTACCATTGGCTATGTGCTATTCTTTATCATCCACATTATACAGGTGGCGCTGGCGGGATGGAACAACTTCCGGTCGGTGGTTTCAGGTTTTGAAGTAGTAAAACAGCCTCAAGCCGTAAGTATCGAGCCCACCGTGCAGGAAGATAACCAACGCACCGACCCTGAACAATAAACTTTTTACCTCTATTGTTATCGTATTCAAATGGAAACCAAGACTCAGCACCATACCCAACCAGAAGATAAAACGGTAAGCGAAAAGCAAATCAAGCGACGCAACTTTTTGGCGTTTACTACTTTTTTTGTTGCTGGCGGGGCAGCCTATGGCGGTTGGAAATGGTTATACCATTCGCCGCTGGAAACGCCGGGTATTACTGCGGGTACCCATAAACCCTTACGCCGCGCCTTAAATAAAACTGAGCTGTTTTTCCGTAACTTTTTCAGCAACAACCATCTGGTAAAAACTTATCCCAAAGAAAGGGCGGCTAAAAAAGTCAGGGTAAACAGTGATATTGGCATGGCGGATAAAAATTACAATACCGCTGCATGGCAACTGCAGGTAGTGAAAAGCCCTACCGAGGTTTTAAAAATCAGTATAGACGAAATAAAGGCGCTGCCTAAAACCGAAATTGTATACAGCTTTAAATGCGTAGAAGGCTGGGACCAGATACAGCACTGGGCAGGGGTAAAAATGACGGATTTTATTAACCATTTTGGCTTACAGGAACAGGCCAAGCTACCCTACATTGGCATGGAAACGCCTGACAGAAAATATTATGTAGGCTTAGACCGCGAAAGCGCCCTGCACCCGCAAACCCTGCTGGCTTATGAAATGAACGACCAGCCCATCACTCAAGCCCATGGCGCCCCTTTACGCCTTATTATCCCGGTAAAATATGGTATCAAAAATTTAAAGCGCATTGGCACTATCACCTTCAGCAATACCCGCCCAAGAGATTATTGGGCTGAACTGGGCTATGATTACTATTCGGGATTATAAGCTTATGATGACATTTTAAGCATTCAACCGGTTATTTAGTGTAATACATTTCAGGTCATCCTCCCTTAAAACCAAAATTCCCCCCTCATCAAATATTTCTCACAACAATAAGTTGTATATTTTCAGATATGCTGGTTACACCCTGAAATATAATGTATTACTGACACTTACGTTAACGGATGACAATTAAAAGCATTATTTACTCCCGTCAAATCGCCTCTATTTGTAACCGGTACACTAAGCTAAAATTGCGGGTTATTAATCGAGAGTTAATATTAGCTTATTGATTAAAACCTGTGTAACTTCATTTATACAGTTACCGTACACCCAACTGTATCCTGACCAATTTAACCAAGCGATAACCAATTTTTGCCTATAAGTATATGCTTTAAACCGGCGTATACCATGCCGATACTGTTGCTTTAAACTATTGATGTACTGTACCCGCTTCTGCTGTTCTTAAACCGCAGCCAGGAAGCCTTTTGCCGTACCATTAACCAATTATTTTATATAAACCAATCTTATGAAGAAGTACTCTACCCTTAACATCAGGGGCTTGCTGGCTATTGCGGCTACGTCGGCCGCTGTAATGTATGGCTGTAAAAAAGATGTAGCCGGCGGTCAGCCCGATGTCGTTGCATCAGCAGCTATGACAACCCCTCGGGCAGCTACAAGTGCTGTATCTGTATGGATGACCACGGGCGACAAATCCAAACTTCTTGCTCAGCAAGCCAGCCTTAATTTTGCTGCCGATGCCGGCACTAACCCTAACACAATTACGGTAAACGAAGGAACCAGCTACCAGGGCATTGATGGTTTTGGCTTTTGCCTCACGGATGGCGGCGCCACCCTAATCAACAACATGGGTGCTACCCAGCAAAATTCATTGTTGCAGGAGCTATTCTCCACCAGCGGTAGCAGCATTGGCATTAGTTACCTGCGCATCAGTATTGGCGCTTCTGATTTAAGCGCCAGTGATTTTACTTATGATGATGTCAACGCCGGAAGCACAGATTATAACTTGAACAATTTCAGTATTGCCCAAGCCCAAACGGCCTTAATTCCGGTTTTGAAGAAGATACTGGCTATTAATCCCAACATTAAAATACTGGCTACCCCATGGACAGCCCCGGTTTGGATGAAAACCAATACCACCGGTAACGGCGGCTTCACAGGCGGCTCGCTGAATACAGCAGCTTATGGTGCTTATGCCAACTATTTTGTAAAATACATTCAGGCCATGAAGGGGCAGGGCATTACCATTGATGCCATTACCCCGCAAAACGAGCCATTGAACCCTTACAATAATCCAAGCATGGTTATGCAGGCCGGAGAACAGGCCAACTTTATAAAAAACAATTTAGGCCCAGCCCTGCGCAATGGAGGTTTAAGCACCAAAATTATTGCCTATGATCACAACACCGATCGCATGGATTATCCGCAAACGGTGCTGGGCGATGCCGGTGCCAATCAGTATGTTGATGGGTCGGCGTACCACTTGTATGCCGGTAACATTAGTGCTTTATCAGACATTCATAACTCCTTCCCCAACAAAAATGTATACTTCACGGAGCAGTTTGTTTCATCAACAGGTGGCTTTGCCGGAGATTTATCATGGCATGTGAACAACCTGATTATCGGCGCTACCCGCAACTGGGCACGCAATGTGCTGGAGTGGAATTTAGCTGCCAATGCCAGTAACGGGCCGTATACCAACGGAGGCTGCAGCACCTGCCAGCCTGCTGTTACCATCAGTTCATCCGTTACCCGCAATGTTTCTTACTATATTATTGCACATGCTTCTAAGTTTGTAAGGCCGGGCGCAGTGCGCATCGGTTCTAATATTGCGGGCAGCATCCAGAACGTAGCCTTTAAAAATTCGGATGGCACCAAAGTAGTTGTGGCTTTAAATTCTGGCAGCAGCAGCCAGAGCTTCAAGGTGCTGTGGGGTAATCAATCGTTTACCTATACTTTACCTGCCGGTGCAGTAGCTACCTTTAATTGGGCAGGCACACCGGGCAGCGGCTCTTCTAACCCAATTGGGCAAACTATTACTTTAAAAGGCATCAATAATGCCTATGTATCTTCTGAAAACGGCACCCAGGCCATGACTTGCACCCGGGCTACAGCCGGCGACTGGGAGAAATTTACTATTGTAGATGCGGGTGGCGGCAAGGTGGCACTGCAAAGCATGGGCAAATATGTATCCTGCGAGAACGGCACCCAAGCCATTACCTGTAACCGCACCACCATTGGTGACTGGGAAAAATTCACTTTAGGCACCACTGCCGATGGCAAAACAACCCTGCAAGGCAGCAACGGCAAGTATGTAAGCAGCGAGAATGGCACACAAGCCATGACCTGTACACGTACCACGGTTTCGGGTTGGGAAGCGTTTGGAGTTAACCAATAAGTTACCGACTTTTAACCTTCCAATTATATAAACTTATACTTATGAAAGTTCTGTTCAAATCACTGTTGGCATACGGTATGTTGGCACTGCCCTTACTGGCTGTTTCTTGTAAAAAAGATACAACTACCAAACTGCCCGATGTGCCTGCCGTTACCGGCGGAGGTACAACTACCGGTGGCTCAAGCCCAAATCAAACCTATAAAATGATATGGAATGATGAGTTTGAGGGTACCAGTGTAAATGCCAACAACTGGGTATTTGAAACAGGCAACCTTAACGTAAATAACGAAAAAGAATACTATCAATCTCAAAATACCACACTAAGCAACGGCAATCTGGTAATTACCGCTAAGGCCGAAAGCAAAGGCATCTTTCCTTACACCTCATCACGGCTGAATACACAGAACAAGTTCTCGGTGCAGTATGGCCGCATTGAGGCACGCATCAAAATTCCGCTTGGTGCAGGTTTGTGGCCAGCCTTCTGGATGTTAGGTGACAATATTAACACCGTAAGCTGGCCTAAGTGTGGTGAGATTGATATTATGGAACACGTAAACGCCGACAATAAATTTTATGGTACCATTCATTGGGACAATAACGGCCATGCGCAGTATGGCTTAAGCGCCACTACCGATACCCCTGATGATTATCATATATATGCTATAGAGTGGACACCCACCGAAATTAAATGGTTTCTGGATGATAAGCTGTTTTGCACAGCCGACACTCATGGCAATGTAAATAGTACTGAGGAATTTAATGCAGGCAAATTTTTCATCATCCTTAACCTGGCTGTAGCCGGAGATTTTCCGGGGCAAAAGGTAGATTTAAGCAAGCTACCGGCCAGTATGTATGTGGATTATGTGCGCGTGTACCAGCTTTCTAAATAACGTTTTTACGTATTGGTTTCATAAGTGAAAGGTTTAAAAATCATTTTTTGAAATTCATTAAACCATCAAACACATAAAACCAATTGTTATGAGAAAACAATGCTTAACACTGCTGCGGGTTATACCTGTAGCTATGACCGCTGTATTATGCCTTGCTTCCTGCAAAAAAGATGTTGGCCCGGTACAAACTGATGCAGCTGCTGCCACAACAACCAATGCCACACCCAGAGCTACTACCTGGACGCAGGTTTGGGCCGATGAATTTGAAGGCCCGAACATTAACACGGCCAACTGGAACTTTGAAACCGGCACGGCACAAAACAACGAGAAGGAGTATTATCAGGCTTCAAATGCCTCAATCAGTAATGGTAACTTGGTTATTACTGCGCGTAAACAAGCCGTAGGCGGCATGCAGTATACTTCGGCAAGGCTTAACTCTTCGGGCAAATATTCGGTGAAGTATGGCCGTATTGAGGCTCGTATTAAGTTGCCAATGGTAAACGGCATGTGGCCGGCCTTCTGGATGCTGGGCAGTAATATCAATACCGTGGGCTGGCCGAAGTGTGGTGAGATTGACATTATGGAGCAGGTGAACACCAGCAATACGGTGCTGGGCACTATCCACTGGGATAACAATGGCCACTCGCAATACGGCGGCAATACCAATACCACTCCCGGCGATTACCATGTATATGCCATTGAATGGGATAGCAGCAGCATTCGCTGGTATGTGGACGGCACCTTGTATAACACGGCCAATATTGCCAACAATATTAACGGCACCGAGGAGTTTAACAACAACCCGTTCTTTATCATCCTCAACCTTGCTGTGGGCGGCGATTTAACAGGTGGTACTGCCATTAACGATGGCGCTTTACCTACCAGCATGTATGTAGATTATGTGCGGGTATACAAGGCCACTACAACCGCCGGTGCACCTATTGGCCAAACCATCACCCTTAAAGGTGTAAACAACCAGTACGTAAGCGGCGAAAATGGCACACAAGCCATGAATTGTAACCGCCCTACTGCCAGCGACTGGGAGAAATTTACCATTGTAGATGCGGGTGGCGGCAAAATTGCCCTGCGCAGCATGGGTAAATACTTATCTTCTGAAAACGGCACTCAGGCTATTACCTGTAACCGCACCACCATTGGTGATTGGGAGAAATTTACCTGGGGAACCACTGCTGATGGCAAAGCTACTTTTCAGGGCAGTAACGGCCGGTTTATTTCTTCAGAAAACGGTACTCAGCCCATGACTTGTACCCGCACTTCGGTTTCAGGGTGGGAGGCATTTAGCTATCAATAAAATTGTACATTAGCCATGCAGCATCATTTTAACATGATGCTGCATTTTAAAATGATGCATAAATCTTTTCTCATCATTATTTTCCTCATTGCGGCAACCGTTCAAGCGGTTAAAGGGCAGTCAGACCAACGGCTGCAATTCAGTATGCACTACGGTTTCCAGCAGGAGAGTTTGCATTGGTCTATTGCAGGCAACAGTAATGGTACCAGCCCCAATATATATTCCGAACTTAAATGGAAGCATTACAACGGCTTTGCCTCAGGCGCTTCGCTACAATGGCAAGTTTGGAAAAACTGGATCATAGCAGGTGGCTTCAACCGCCTGCAAATCAGTTCGGGTAAGGTAGATGACACGGATTATGCACAGGATAACCGAACCGGTGCAACTTATGCCGGTCATTTTGATGCTGATAAAGGATATTCCTCTTTATACCAAGCGAGTGCCGGATATGTATTTACGCTTGTTCCATCATTAAAAATCACACCTTATTTAGGCTATATCACCAGCAGGCAATCGCTGTATATTTTAGACAATAGTGGCCAGTTAACTAATTTGAACAGTACATATCATACTGACTGGAAAGGCCCTTTCATTAAAGCTGATATTAATTATAACCTGACCACCCGTATCGCCTTAAACGCAAATATCAACTACAGCCAGGTAAACTACCATGCCCATGCCGACTGGAACCTGATTCAAACCTTTCAGCATCCGGTAAGCTATCGGCATTATGCTAAAGGTTATGGTTTGGATGCCGGATTAAAGCTGCAATACCGCATCGCCCCTAACCTATCAGTATTTGCCGGCGGCACCTGTTTTAACTGGCAAACCGGTACAGGCACCGATGATTTATTTCTTAATAACGGCAATGTAGACCATACGCAACTGAACGGTGTTTTCCGCAACGGCTTTCAGGTAAATAGCGGCACAACATTTAGTTTTTAACAGCTTCCTTAACACCTGATTCAATTATCTGAAACCAACTTTTAAAGCGCTTGTTGATAGAAGCAAAATGATGTGTTGCCGAAAATGAGAGCTTTATTAATCTGTCTGCTTTTTATCCCTTTATATCTTACCGCACAGAAGCGCGTTCCTTTACCCCATGGCATGGTGTTCGGTGTTAAGCCCGAGGTAGTTAACTTACAACAAGCCACCAATATACGGTCTTACTTGGGTAACCGCAGCCGCATTAGTGCCGTTATAGTAGGCCGGGTACTACGGGTAACCAAGCCTAAAGGCGGCTGGTTTGATATGGATGCCGGTAAGGGCCAGGTGATTGGCGTACATTTTAAAAACTACAATATCACACTACCGGTAGAGTTAAAAGGGAAAGAAGTAATTATTGCAGGTACACTTACCCGGCAGTTTATTGCGGATGACAAACAAAAATATGCAGGCGAAAACCCGGCACGACATCGTACCTTAACCAACCCTAAAGAATTGATGTTTGAAGCTACCGGCTTGTATGTAAACCGGTAGTTAATTCTACAAGTCTTCTATCTCTATAGCCTCCCAGCCCTGCTTTTTGTACTGGCTGATCATCAGCCAGTAAATACCCGCTGCAGGCAAAATCAGTATCCAGATTACAGTTTCCCAGCGCATCAAAAAGTAATGCCCGAACCCGGCTACTGCAATAAACCCCGTAATCAATAATGAATTAATGATGCGCCCGCCCGATTGCTTAAGCAGTACTGGTTTGGAAAAAGGCAGTCCTTTAATTAAAAACAAGGATAACAGGATGCCATAAATAAGGCTGATGAAAAAGGCCAGTATAATATCATTGATAGCTTCAGGCCCCCAAAGGGTAATTATACCAATGCTTACCAACAAGAAAAACGGAAAGTAATATATAGAAACCACCGCTTTAAACATACCGGTTAATACCCGGCCGGGCTGCCTTACCGGCAAGGCATAATATACCCAGGAGGCCTTAAACTTATCACTGTATGATACATGCTGCAAAAATACCGATATCACAAAGGTGCATAGGTAAATGAGCAATATGTAATTACTGCCGCCGCGCAACGAAGAAAATCGGTTGCTTATATCTCCGCTGACATGATTTAAAGCAAAATATAAAAAGTAAATAGGCACATAGGCAAAAGCAGGGTACACTTTAATTTTAAACTCGCGCATACGAGCCGCCATCTTCCAGGTAATTTTAAAACCTGCGTTTTCGGCAGGATCAGGCGCAATTATATTTGCCATTTTATCCCTGAAATCAGATTTTAGCGGTTTGCCTGCCGTTAGCGGCTGTTGTTGTTGCTTACCATCAGATGTGGCCACCACCGCAAGGCGCCGGTTAAAACCGGGCGCTAGTACTTTAGCCACCAGCCACAAACCCAACAAGGGTACCACCAAACCTGCAATGGCCAGCAAACTGGTAACAATATTGGAACGCCCGGGGTGAATCAACACCTCATTCAACGCACCAATCCAAACTGGGGGCAGTGCATAAGCCCAAGCGTGGTCCAACACTTTAAATTGTGCCAGCTCTTTCATATCAATCAGGCGTGGCAACAGGTAGTAGCTACCAAAAATGATTACTGAGAATGCAATCTGGAAATAACTGATAACGCCTTTGAACTGCTCCGGCGTAACCAGGCGCATCAGTACCAGGTAAATCAGATTTACCATAAATACTGTAAAAAATGTAGCCTCAATGATTTGTACAAACAACAAGGGTACAGACAATAAGCCATCTTTAAAACCAATTAGCAGCACTGCAGGTAAACCCTGCAGCATGGCCAGCTTAAAAATATACACCCCAATGTGCATAATGCGCGATACTGCCAATGTGCGGTCATCCACCGGGCGGGGAAGAATAATATACTGGTCGCGGGTATCGAGCAGCACGGTGGTAAAATCGGAAATCATGGTGAGTGAAAGCAACACCATAAAAATGAAGAAGTAAATGGTTTGCCCTAAAAAAGGCTGATCGAACCCCATTAAAATAAACCCCAAAAACAAACCCATCAGCACCAGAAAGAAACTAATTCCCCATGAACTGCTAACCTTACCATTTTTAGCTTTACGTTGTTTTTGAGCAAACAGGGTACTAGGCCGCCTGCTGTCCAGCAGCAGCTTGATACGTAATATCTCATTCAGTTGCTCAATGTTTACACCGGTGCGCTCCAGCAATGGGTAAAAGAACGATACCAGTTTTAAAAAAAACTTATTCATGCGGCTGGCTTAGTCTAAAGCGTTAATGATAGCATCGGCTTCCCCGGCATTTTCTTCGCGGCCGGTCAGTTTAGCAAAAATCTGCTCCAGGGTATCGGCATGGTTTTGCTTTAATGATTCGAAGGTACCATCAGCTACAATTTCGCCTTTATTGATAAGCAAAATACGGTCTGATACCTTTTCCACCACATCCATCATGTGCGAACAGTAAAATATAGTTTTGCCTTCCTGCGACAGGCGCTGAATCAGTTCTTTAATCATAATCACGGCATTGGCATCCAAACCGGATAGCGGCTCATCCAGCACAATAATTTGCGGGTTATGGATGATACCCGAAATTAGCAGCACCTTCTGCCTCATCCCCTTTGAGAATGTATCCATGCGGTCGTTCAGGTTACTGCCCAACCCGAAAGCGGTAAGCAAACGGCGGGCGCGTTCCTGCAATTGCTTTTCTTCCATGCCATACAGTTTACCTATAAAATCCAGGTATTCCATCGGTGTCAGCACATCATACAGTTCAGCATTTTCAGGCACATAACCAATCATCCGCTTAATCTCCATGGGGTTTTGTGACAGGCTGATGCCATTTACTATCACCTCACCCTGAAACTCGGGAATCAGTCCGGTTAAAATTTTAACGGTAGTGGATTTACCTGCCCCGTTAGGCCCGATATAACCGATGACCTGCCCGGGGTATATATCCAGCGTCAGGTGCTTCAATACTGTTTTATCACCATAGGTTTTAGCCAGATTGCGTATCTGTATCAGCGGAGCCGCCTGCGTAGTTTCCATACATTGAGTTTAGAGCAGAAATATACAAAGGAAATTAATGGGATTTTTCGATAAATGAGATTATAAGTTTGTGGTGCTATCCGCTTTTCGGGGTTTGTGCTGTTATGTTAGTTGTTGTTCTTTTGTCTTGATACAAAAGAACCAAAAAATCAAGTATAGCCCCGTAAGGCTTTTTTGCCGCACAAGGCCTTAGCTGCAAAGGCGGTCAGCACCACAGGCTGTGCTTTGTTTCTGGCAGTGCAAACACTAAAAGGCCTCTCCCTTACGCTCGAGGCCACCATGTGCTGCCCGCCTTTCGCCCAAAGCTGAGGGGCTGACGGGGAAGAAGAGAGTCAAGAGCAAAGAGCCAAGAATCAAGAAATAACTGGATCACACACACATCACCATCGCGTCATTGCGAGGAACGAAGCAATCTCTATACGCTTGAAGAGGTTAAATGCAGAGAGATGGCGCCCGTTCCTCGCAATGACGTGTGGGATGAACTAAGCGTCACAACGCATTCTGCTCATTCTTAAATTCTATAAATTCTGATTCAGGCAACTGCAACCACTACACACACATACACTCTAACCTGTGGCCTTGGCTTTTTCGGCTACCACAACAGTTGCCTGCCCACCGCACCCCTCATAGAAAAAAACGCAGCCACGAGTTTTCTTTTTGGTTCTTTTTCTTTTGCGGAAAAAGAAAAAAAACATCCACTGGCTTTCATAACTGACAACTCTATCCTAATGAAACGCCAATTAGAAGTTCTTTACCACAAACTCATCCACAACCCTTACTGCCTCATTATACCGTTCCTGCCCTGTACCGGATATCACCTTGTAATTAGCATTCAAGTCTTTCAACTCCTGGTGCCATACCTGCATAAAGTGTTCACGTTGTGTAGGGAAATTGCGAAGCGGATCATCCTGCCAGGGGAGGTCGATATCCAGCAGCAGGTAGAGATCGTAAGGGCGTTTATGCAGCTCATCTAACACCACCTGGGGTGTTTGGCCAAACCAGGCATCGCTCCATATTTTTACGGTGATAAAAGTAGTATCGCAAATTAACAACCGGTTTGCTTTTGGCGCCAGTTCCTCTTCCAATGCCAATTGTCCGTAAAACATATTTACTTCATCTTCCAAGGTACAATCATGGGTTAAGTTTTCACAATAGCCACGTGCAAATTCGGGCACCCATATGGTTTGATAATTCTCAGCTAAATAGGCCGACATGGTAGATTTGCCGGTAGATTCGGGTCCAACTATTGCGATTTTTAAAATGGGTTTCATCTTATATGTTCTGCACCTAAAGGTATATACAATAGTAAACAATTAATATTTGTATAAAGTTGCACGTAACTCTATACCCATCAAAATTTGCTTATAGACAAATACTATATACAATCTTATTAATCAATAGATGATACCTATGGACCTTGCTTTACTATGTTTGTAATACAAACTCACAGGAGTGAACTAATTTATAATATGACAAACCAAGGGCTTGGCATATAGGTTTATATAACTCAACTCCTGCCTGATAACAACGCCAACTATAGAACTTATTAAAGCTATAACTATGAGCAACGAACAAAATGCCAACCAGAACGGGCAAGACAGCAACAAAACGCTGACTACCCGCCAAGGCCATCCGGTTACTAACAATCAAAACATCCGCACGGTGGGTAACCGCGGGCCAGCTACATTAGAAAATTATCAGTTTTTAGAAAAAATCTCACATTTCGACCGCGAGCGTACCCCCGAGCGGGTAGTACACGCCCGTGGTGCAGGTGCGCACGGTGTATTTGAGGCCTATGGTACTGCAGGCGATGAGCCCATTGCTAAATATACCCGCGCCAAGTTATTTCAGGAAAAAGGCAAGCAAACACCCGTGTTTGTTCGCTTTTCATCTGTAATACATGGCGGCCACTCGCCCGAAACCCTGCGTGACCCACGCGGCTTTGCCGTTAAATTTTATACCGAAGATGGCAACTGGGATTTGGTAGGCAATAACCTGAAAGTGTTCTTCATTCGCGATGCCATGAAGTTTCCTGACCTGGTGCATGCCTTCAAACCCGATCCGGTGACTAACCGTCAGGATGGTCAGCGTATATTTGATTTCATCAGCAATACGCCGGAGGCCATGCACATGATTACCTTCCTGTTTTCGCCTTGGGGTATACCAGCCAATTACCGCCAAATGCAGGGCTCGGGGGTGAATACCTATAAAATGGTAAATAAAGAAGGTACCGGTGTATTGGTAAAATACCATTGGGAACCGCTACAAGGCGTTAAAAACTTAACGCAGGAAGAAGCCGAAGCCATACAGGCCAAAAACTTCAATCATGCTACACAAGATTTGTATGATGCCATTGAAGCCGGTAACTACCCTGAATGGGAGCTTTGCGTGCAGATTATGAGTGATGATGAACACCCTGAGCTGGACTTCGACCCTTTGGATGACACCAAGATATGGCCGCAGGATAAATTTCCGTTCATCCCGATCGGTAAAATGACCTTAAACAAAAACCCGGAAAATTACTTTGCTGAAGTGGAGCAGTCTGCTTTCGGCACAGGTGTACTGGTGGATGGCTTGGATTTTTCTGATGATAAGATGCTTCAGGGCCGTACTTTCTCCTACTCTGATACCCAGCGCTATCGTGTAGGTGCCAACTATTTGCAATTGCCTATCAACGCACCAAAAGCGCATGTAGCTACTAACCAGCGCGATGGACAGATGACTTACCATGTAGATGTACCGCAAGGTGGTAATCCGCATGTTAACTATGAGCCATCAAACCTTAATGGTTTAACGGAAGCGCCTAAAGCCGGTGCCGACCATGAGCCACAATATGCGCCGGCTCGTTTGATACGCCAAAGCATTGACCGAACCAATAACTTTGCGCAAGCAGGCGAACGCTGGAGATTGCACGAAGATTGGGAGAAGGACGAACTGATTAAAAACCTGGTGAGCACCCTGGCGCCGGTTGAAAAAATCATTCAGGATAAAATGATTGCGCTGTTTAACCAGTGTGATCCCGAATACGGTCGCCGCGTAGCAGAAGGTTTGCAAGCCGCCAATACGGATCATATTTCAAGCGGCCCGATTGGCAACCCACATTCTGCCGAAGCGGTTAAACAAGCCGAAGACGTAGCACATGATGCCAAGCCTTATTAGTTCATCAGGCTGCATCAAGTAAAAAAGGTGCCTTACTTATGAAGTAAGGCACCTTTTTTATGATACCATTGTGAGGTAAATACCCTAACGGTATACAACAAAAAAATGCTGATTGCAACGCAACCAGCATTTGTGTTTTCATAGGGTAGATAGGAAAGATTTTATATTAGGCAGCTTTTTTAACCAGCTGATTTTTCAATTGTGCTGCTCTGAAATTCTGCAGATCCTGTTGCAATAATTTTTTCAATTCAATATCTAAAGCCTTAAGCAGTATGTCGGTTTTGTTGATAGTTTTCATAGCAGTTAGTTTTTTAGTTTGATGTGTATATGAATACGATAATGATGCCAAACTCCTTATCATTTTTAACTTTCACCTAAAAAAACGCACTTTATACCTCACATAGCTTTCCTTCCGAAACAAAGACTATCAATATTGAATAATTTGCTGTGCATTTGCGTACACCACACTGTACATCTTGTAATGTTTTCGTACAAGCTGCACTAAATCCCAGCAGTTGACTTTCAAACGCTACTGATTACCCTTTAATACTATTGTACAATTAACAAGGCAGTAACTGTGTATTACGAAATGCAAAAAAGCCACTTAGATTAAAGTGGCTTTTTTGCATTTCGGTACGATAAATCAGTACAAATTTATCTTTTCGACTAATCTTGGGTAATAGGTGTATGATGTGCATGGCAAGCCTCGGCGCAGGTACGGCAGGCCTCGGCACATTGTCGGCAGTGCTCAGCTTCATGCTTACCACATTCTTCGGCGCACATGCGGCATATTTCTTCACACAATAATAAAAATTGGTGGGCAATGGCCGAATCACGCTGCAGCAGGCGGGCAGCCAGTGTGCATATATCCGAACAATCCCGATCCAGTTTAATGCATCCGGCCATCATTTTTACATCCTCTTCCTGCAGGCATGAAGTAGCGCAGTGTTCACAGGCCAAAACACAGTCTAACAGTTTCTGAATAAGTGCTTGATGATTATGTTGTTCCATAACTGTAAAATTTTAGTTTATAGTTAAACAAGCATTTGTAAACTTAATGGTTTTCAAAAATTCAAATTACTCAGCGTTAGCTTTAAAATGGCAAAGGGCAAATGGATAATCCACCTGCCCTTTGCCTAATCAATCACCTTTAAAAATTATTGTTGCGGTTCTTCCGGCGCATCATCATCGCTTGGCAAACCGGCTACCACATAAATTTTGTGACCGCTACTGTCGCGTTGCTCACGGTAGTAAATACCATCCGGAGTTACATACAGCTTTTCGCCGTTTATTTTCACCTTGCGTGCGTCTGACGGAAGGCTGTTGGCTACATCGCCTATTTGCGGATAGTAACCACCGTCTTCAGTATCCACTCCGGCACCAGTTTCCAGTTTACCGTCTTTACCGGCAATTACATAAACCAATGAACCGTCTTCTTTAGTTACCGGCTGATAGTAAACACCATTCAGCTCGTAATACTGCTGGCCGTCTATGACTATAGATTGGGCATCGTCAGGTATTTTGCTGATCTCGGCACCTACCGGTGGCTCAACTACAGTGTATTGGTTGTTATTGTACTGGTAATAAAAACCGTCAGAATAGTAATATTGGTACGGACCGTAATAGAACGGGTAATAACCGTATGGCAATACATTTAAGCTAAAACCTAAACGTGGGTAATAGTAGCGGTTATAAAAGCCGCCATAATAGTGGTAAAAACCACGGCCACCATATCCCGGACGACCAAAGCGGCTACCATAACCAAAGCCACCACGAGGGCCTGCATAGTTAAAGCCGCGGCCACCAAAACCTGGGGTACGGTAAGCATAGCCTGGACGTTGTGCAAAACCACCACGGTTACCAAAGCCGCCTATGCGAGGCGCTACGCCTACGCGGTTACCACCGCCAAAGTTACCCCCAATACGACCACCGAAACCACCTTGTGGAGGAGCAGTCATTACCCGATTATTACCGCCGCCAAAACCACGGTTGCCAAACGACTGGTTGCCACGGCTGCTAAAACCGCCAGAGTTGCCTCCACGGTTGCCACCGCCGAAACCATTGCCGAATGCACGGCCGGCAAAGCCGCCGCCGCCACCACCTCCGAATGAACGGCCACCGCCGCCTCCGAAGCCGCCACGACCGCCAAATCCACCACGTTGTGCTAAGGCATCAGGTGTGGTAAATATGCCCACTAAGGCACTAAATGCTAATGATAAAACTAATTTATATGATGTTTTCATTTGTTTATTAAAAACTCCCTCTTTCTGAGTTGCTAATGATGTAAATAAGACTATAACAAAATGTTAAGGTTTAATGAATTGATTAAAATATTTATATCAATTAGCGCACCAATTTCATTTAACTAAAACCGCATAACACTCACCTCGTTATGATATCATACACTAATTGTAAATGTTATGCAAACACCTAATAATAACGATTTAACAAATCGGGATGATTTTTTAAATACCGATGAGAATGAGCGCCCGCAGGACACACAGAATGCTGATGCGGCTAAGTTTAATACCGATGAGCAGGAACGTGCAGTAAACGAGCGTGAAGATACCGAGTATCAGGATGCAGAAAACATAGATGCCGGTAGTGCTGTAGCACACAGCCAGGAGCGCCCACCATTAACCACTCAAGGTGATATCGGTGAAGTAGAAGAGCAAATGGGCGGTACCACTAATTTGAGCCTGGACCAGTTGAAGAAAGAGGGTGACCCGGAGGGAACAAATAATAGATAATATTGAGAAATGAAAAAGCCCGCTTGAATAAGCGGGCTTTTTCATAATCATTTAAAAAAAATACTATCTAGGTCCAGTGTACTTGAATGTTTCATCAAAAGTACGTGCACCACCATTACTGGTGTATTTTATATGGAATGTTTTTGTTGCAGGATCGTAGCTGCTTGAAGGATCTGTTGCAATTGGCAACAAAGTAGTCATTGATACTGTTACCTTGTTAGTTGCTGGATCTACAGTTAGATTTTGAACATTTGAATAAATTCCTAATAAACCATAAGTAACTATGTTAGCACCAATCGTTTTCATAGTAACTGTATTACTACCACTTGCTAAAGTAGAAGTGAAAGTGTGGGCATATACTCCATCATACGCATTCTTTGCACCAAATATGAATAAACTGGTTGCAAAGTTACCGCTGATAGGAGTGCCAGTGCTAACAGATTTAATAGTGAAACCTAAAGCCAGTTGATTAGCAAAAGAAAACTGGTTGGTATTTAGATTCACATTAAGCACACCATAAGTTTGACCTTTAGGAATAACTACAGTGTAAGTTGGTACAGTATAAGCTGCAGTAGGAAGTGCAACAGTGTAGTTTGCACTTGTACTGGCATAACCGTGATAAGTGTTATAACCTGCTATTATACTATTATTCAATTCCACAGTTACTGTGATATCTTGCGGAGCGGGTTGTCCACCTGAATATTTAATAGGAATTGCGAACGTTGTTGGAGTTGATTTGATATCAAACGACGTGTTATAAGTATTATACTTGAAATCAGCAGATGCATATTCTGCGATAGGGCCACCGGCATCACCAATCTCAATTACAGCAGGTGAGTTACCCTCATCCAATACAGGTTTATCTTTCAAGCAAGAGCTTAAGCCAACAGCTGTTAGCATCAGGACAAATGATAATTTTATATACTTTTTCATGTATTTATTCTTTTAAAAATTAATTTAAGTCCCAAAAAATACGACTAGTAAACACATTTACAGTTGGTACGTTTTGTGAGTTCAATTGATACTCAGTATCTGGATATGGCAGACGCACTGGTAAACGGTCAGGACGAGGTGAAGTTGAATTTGGCGATGCAAAAGTTAATACAGGATCAGTTGAACCGTTAACAATTGCTGGATAGTTAGTTCTTCTAAACTCAGTCCATGCTTCACTACCGAATAAAAAGTTTAAAGCAATATATTTTTGAGTAATAATAGCCTCTAACTTTTGCTCATTACTATTATTCAAATCGAAATTAACCAAACGGGCGTAAGGGTTTGTTTCAACACCATTAACAATTTTGGATGGATTGGCAGCTTTGTATTTAGTTAAATAACCAGCATCATCAGCAGTCGTAGTATTAGTTCCGTTCTTGCTTAAATACAAGTACGATTTTCTGATACCAGTTTCAAAATTGTCTTTAGCAACTCCTGGAAGCCTTCCGTTTAAATTTGCTTCTGCCTGCAAGAAATAGCTCTCTGCTGCCAGTAGTATTGGACGGCCTTGCGTAGCACTTTTAAAGATACCTGTACCGAAAGCTGTACTTGATACAGTAGGGTTATTTGTAGAAGCTAAAGTACCCACGGCTGCGTTTGGATAGCTTTTGTACATCAGCTTACCACGATCATCATCGGTAAGTTTAGCACCGCTGTAAAAGCTGAACGCAAAACGGCCGGGAATAATTACGCGTGATTGAGAACCTTGAGAACCTGCAGCAGTCAAATTATAAGTATTCCAATCAGGATTTTGCTTACCATCTGTTACAATATAACCAGGGTTAACAACTGCGTCGTCTTCTATGAAGCCAATTGAATTATCAAAATTAGCAAACTCGGTGTTTACAAAGCTTGCCAATGCAGGCACTGCTTGTATGTGGGTAAGCATACGCAGTTTTACTGTTTGAGCAAATTTCATCCAACGTGTTATTTCGGCGGTTGCATCTGATGATTGAGTACTGCCTGTAATTTGGCCATACAAAACATCTGCAGTCCGAAAAGCAGGAAGTGCAGTATTTTTTGACTTAAATTTAGTGATGGCTGTATCAATAGTTAAAATCATAGTTTGATACACTGCAGGTGCTGCATCATATTTAGGTGTTAACAGCGTATTTCCGCGAAAAGCTTCGGTGTATGGTACATCACCATATAAATCAATTAAACGGGCAAAATTGTAGGCTTTCATCACTCTGCCCACAGCAGCATATTGTACTAAATCCGGATCTTTATCAGATAGATTAATCATGTACTGATAATCATAGGAGTTGTTATAATTATTGTTATATAATCCTGTATTTTCAGTAGTAGCATAAGCATATGTGAATAAAGAACCGAAACCACCGTATCCGCCGCCGTTTACAGTATATCCCATCACACCAGAACCAAATGCATTTGAGGCTGTTAAAGTAGCAGCTGTATTGGTTAATGCTTGTGACATTAATACAGGAGGCGTGGCGCTTAATGCGTTATTAGGATTAGTGTTGATATCCAAATATTTCTTGCATGATGATGCTGTAATCACCAAAGAACCTAAAGCAAGTATTTTATATAATCTTTTCATTTTTAACATTTTAGAAATTTAATGTTACTGTTGCACTATAAAAACGTGTTGGAGGAGTTTGTGACAGTGTAGTAATACCAACAGCATTGCCATCAGATAAGCTATAATCTGGATCAGTATAGACATTAGATTTTGGCAACCAGATAAACAGGTTACGGCCTTGTAAACTTATACGTGCTCCTTTGATGTATTTATTATTTCTGAACATTGCCTGAGGAAAATCGTAAGACAATGCGGCTTCACGTAATTTCCAGTAATTACCTGAATATACGTAGTTTGTGGCCACACCTCTACGGTACGTATCATTAGTCCAAAACTCGGTACCACCATCACGTACAGTTATATTATTGTTGGCAATATAGCTACCAGGATTGTTAGGGTCAGGAATTGAAGAGTTTGGATATACAAAGCGCTCACGGTTATAAATAGCGCTGGTATAACCTGCACCACTGAAATCAAATCCGTTTCCGCCATCATTATAAACTACGTAGTTGCCACGGAATTCAAATAAGCCTGACAGGCGGAAACCTTTGTAGCTGGCAGCTAAGTCTAATCCTAAACGTTGTTTAGGAGTTGTATTACCTAAAATTTTACCGTTAGGATTAACAGTTGGATAACCGTTGATAGGATCAACAATTACACGGCCTTGAGGGTCACGGTAATAGTCAGTACCTACCAGTGTGGTTGATGAGTAGCCTTTAATAGCATAAACCTGTGCCAAACCACCTGTTGAAAGCGGTAAACGGCTCAAGTCATTAGAAATATCAACAACGGTGTTGTTGTTATAGGTAAAGTTACCACCCACAGTTAATTCCCAGCCAGTTGCTGTTCTTAACGGTGTGAAATGTATAGTAGCTTCTATACCTTCGTTTCTTACTTCACCAGTATTAGCCAAGAAGGTACTGAAACCTGTTGCACGAGAAATATTTACAGGTAAAGTTTGGTTTGAAGTATTAGTTACATAATATGTAGCACTACCCACAATTCTTGACTTGTATAAGCTGAAATCTGTACCAACTTCGAAACCTTTGGTAATCTCAGGTCTTAAACTCAATGATACAGTCTGATCGCTCGCAGAGTAACCACCTAAAGAACCGAATGGGAAACCTGAAGTTTGAACATAAGTTGGCACCAAGCTATATGGACCTACGTTTACATTACCCACTTTTGATACACCACCACGAATCTTGATCTGATCAATCGCCTTGATATCTTTCAAGAACTCTAAGTGAGCGGTTGGAATATAAGATAAGTTAGCTGAAGGATAGAAGAAAGAACGATTTTCTGGAGCCAACAACGAAGTCCAATCATTACGGCCAGTTACCTCTAAGAATAAGAAATCTTTGTAGCCTACCTTCAAATCACCGTATAATGATTGTGTATGAGTACCATAGCTGGCTTGTGATGGAGTACTTTCACCTACACGGTTACCTTGGTTGTAAAAACCTGGGATAACTAAACCGTTGGCAGTAGTAGTTAAGTTGTTCTCCTGATTGTTGGTGATGTTTGCACCTAAAGTAAGGTTGAAATTAAAATCACTTACTTGCTTTTTAAACGTAGCATACAAATCAGTGTACAAAGTAGTATTATAATAAGCATTATCAGTTACACCGCCAGCAATGTCAGTTTTACTTGACGAGATGCCTTTAGTATATTCTGTATAAGTGAACTTACCTGTTGTATTTTTGTAAGACTGGTTTCTGGTAGTGATACCCGGACGAGCAGTGATAGTCACCCAATCAGCAACTTTCCAATCTAACTGTAAGCTACCGATGAAATAATCATTTCTTAATTTTTGACGATTATTACCGATAGCGAAGTAAGGATTTTGATAATATTCGTTATAATAACCGTTTTGGTTAGCGAAAGGATTGTTGTTATAATCTTTGTATGACAACAAAGGCACAAAAGAAGGCGTGTTCAACAAGTTATCATAAACTGATGACGTAACCGTAGTTTGATCATAACGGTTTTGAACATAGTTGGTAGCATAGGTTAAAAATAAACTTTTACCTAAATCTCGTGTTCCGTTCAGGCGGAATGAAGCACGGTTATACTTATCCTGTGGTGTAGTACCTTTTACCGCAACATACTGACCTGCAAAGTAAAGGGTTGATTTTGCATCACCATTAGACAATGAGAAGTCGGTTTGGTTGGTTATACCAGTTTGCCAAAAATTGTATTTATCGCGATTAGCAGTGTAAGGCACTGTTTGAATACTACCGTCAGCCAAAGGACGACCAATTTGAACCAATGAGCCATCATAAGCAGGGCCGTACTGCTGATTTTCGAAAGGTGTATAAATCTGATATCCTGACGCTGAACCAGAACCAAATTTATCTTGCAATTTTGGATAGTAGCTAATTTGCTCTAAGTTGGTAGTGTTTGATACCGTAACACGGGTTGCGCTATTCTTAGTACCTTTTTTGGTAGTAATCAATAACGCACCGTTTGATGCTGCAGTACCATAAAGGGCTGCTGCACCTGCACCGTTTAAAACTTGGATATCGGCCACATCTTCAGGATTGATGTTACCTAAAATAGAGTTTGGAACAATTACGTTATCCAATACAATCAGTGCCTGGTTATTACCAGTTAATGAACGCTGACCACGTAATACAATACGAACGTTGGGATTAACACCACTGCTTACAGCGTTGATTTGCAAACCCGCTACTTTACCGGTTAAGCCAGCAGCAACGTTGGTAGCTTTACCAGCTGTTAAACGAGATGAATCGATACGGGTAGTAGCATAACCCTGAGCGCGTTGCTTAGTTACCAGACCACCTGCTGCCACGATTTGCACATCACTCAGCTGGCGTGCATCTGGCAATAAAGTTACATCAACTACAGTTTGGGTACCTGCAGCTACGTTTTGAGTAATGTAGCCGATAGAGCTAAAGGTTAAAGTAGCACCTGCTGGCGCACTAATTCTAAAACCGCCGTTACTGCCAGTTTGGGTACCTACTGATGTGCCTTTAACCCGAACGCTAACGCCGGGGATTGGCAATCCATCATCTTTCCCTTTTACTGTACCAGTTACTGTACGGTTTTGTGCAAATACATGTGCAACGGAGAGCACAAGAAAACACAAACTTACGAGTAGAAGTTTCTTCATGTTTGTTAATTATAAAATCAGTTAATAGTTAATAGATTATAAAAATAGGTGCTGATTTTTTAAAAATGAAATTTTTTGTTAAAAAAAGTTAAACTTTAACACCTAAAACCGCTTAACGATGAAATTATGCCCGTTTTCCACACAGTAATTTCATTTTCAACATACTAATATTTCAGGTCTGATTTTGCACGATCATTAATAATCGGCATAAAAAAAAATAAATTTAGTACTATGTATTGCAAGATACATTCTAAAACATATATCTTTGCATTATGATTGTTGAAAATACTCAAACCCAAATGAGGAAAGGTATTCTTGAATACTGCATCCTCTCTATTATAGCGCGGGGAGAAATATATGCTTCAGATATCATCGCTGAACTGAAGAATGCCCAGCTATTGGTGGTGGAGGGTACATTGTACCCGCTGCTTACCCGCTTAAAAAATAATGGCCTGCTCACTTACAGCTGGGTAGAATCTACTTCAGGCCCACCGCGCAAGTACTATAATTTATCCGCCGAAGGTAAAAGCGTACTCGAGCAGTTAGACAAAACCTGGCAGGAACTGGTTTTTGCTGTAACCACCTCTATAGATAAAAGAAAATAACCTACCTGAACATCCTGATCATCAATAAGCCATCATGAACAAAACCATCATCATTAACATCAACGGCGTGGTCTTCCATATTGAAGAAGATGCCTACGAGATATTAAAAAACTACATGACCGAGGTAAAACGTCATTTTTACAACTCGGCCGATAGTTTGGAAATTACTACCGATATAGAGAACCGCATAGCCGAAATGTTTACCCAACTGCTAACCGAAGGCAACCGCCAGGTAATTACCGATGCCGACGTAAATCAGGTCATCGCACAAATGGGCAGCGTAAACGATTTCGAGTTTAGCGAAGAAGAGCAGCCTGCTGCCGGTCAGCCGGTCTTTGGCGCGCCTATATCAGCCAAACGCAAACTCTTCCGCGACCCTGACGATCATATTCTGGGTGGTGTGTGTGCCGGCTTGGCCAGTTATTTTGACATTGATACCGTTTGGGTGCGCCTGGCATTTGTGCTTACCATATTTGCAGGCGGCGCCGGGTTACTGGCCTATATCGTGTTATGGGTAGTGGTGCCCAAAGCCCTCTCCCGTGCCGACCGCATGAGTATGCGTGGCCAACCTTTAGACCTACAGGGGTTTAAGCGTAATTTTGAAGAAGAAATGGGTGCTGTAAAAGGCCACCTGGCTACCTTGCAAGACGAAGCACGCCCCTTATATCATAAAACACGCTCATTTGCAGGTGCAGCCGCACAGCACACCGGCGAATTTTTAGGCGGTGCCGGCCGCATAATTGCCAAGGTGATTGCCGTATGTATTGCGGTGGCCTGCTGCTTTGGTATTGCCTCAGTATTAATAGGTATTGTTGCATTTGTAGGCTATGGGGTAACCAGCTTTGGCCCCGGTGGGTTTGAGAACATCTTCCCCATGAGTGTTATCGATTATCAGCACAATATTCTGTTTTTTGTGGCTGCATTTTTAGCCATTGCCATTCCGCTATTTGCTATTATGTTTATTGCCCTGAGCGCTGCTTTCAACCGGGCCCGCTTTACGCGGCAGGTGGGCTCTACCCTGCTCATCTTCTGGCTGGCCGCTATTAGTGTGGTTACTTATTATGGTGCACGCATTGCCAGCGAGTTTAAAGAGTCGGCCAGCTTTACGCAAACTGTAGCCATCAAAGCCGACAGTACCAACACCTACTATTTAAAACTGAATGAGGTGAAATACCTGAGCGCCCAGGATAGCGCCCGTCTTAACATCAGGGAGCGCTTTGGCGACAGAGTTATTATTAATGATGATAATGACAACTATAACGGCTTTGGCCACGATATTGACTTATACATTGAACGCAGCGATGTAGCACAACCCGTACTGGAAGAAACTTACAGTGCCCGCGGCAACACTTATCCTGATGCTTTAATGAATGCCCGCAATACCACCTACCTGTTTACACAGCAAAACCAAACCCTGCAATTCGGCAACCGACTGCAGGTAGCCGAAAATAAACTATGGCGCAACCAGGCAATCAGCATGCGGTTACTCGTACCATTAAACAGCAAGGTGGTCATCGACCAGTCGTTGTCACCCTACATTCGTAATTTAGATTATTATCAATGCCGGGATTTCAGCAAAGATGAAAATGCACGCTCTGCTGCCTTTAAAATGACTAATGAAGGCTTGAAGTGCCTGGCCGATACTGCAAAAGCCGAAACTTTGAAAGCCGATACTACAGATACCGAAAATCAGTAAATGTTAAATAGCGTTAAATAAACCGGCTGTTTGCCGCAGCCGGTTTATTTTTGTACTTGTTATGCAACCCTTTAGCACCTAAACCCGTCTATTTTCACAAAAATTGTAACCTTATCACCCCTAATTGCATCTAACCTCTAAATAACAAATAAAAGGCAGTAGCCTAATCAGCATCATTTTTAAAATAACTCTTTAAAAAAGAATGAAAATTCTTTCTGTGGATAGCTATTGCCTGACAAATACAAACCCTAAACATATAAACACCATGAAACTAATAGCTTGCTTACTTCTTACATTTTCAGCGCTGCTGCTATGCAGCCGGCGGTCTTCTGCCCAGCAGGCTTTACCCTCAAAAATTACCGGCACCCTGCAAACCGAACAAGGTAAACCGCTGGATTATGCTACCGTATCACTTTTACAAGCCAAAGACTCTGCCATAGTAAAAGGTACCTTGAGCAGCGAAAGCGGCATATACGTTTTTGCCAACATCAAACCGGGAAATTATGTGGTTAAAGTTTCGGCTGTTGGCTACAATAAGTTAAGCAGCAAAGCTTTTAACGCAAGCGGCGGCGAGGTAACCGTACCTACTATGATACTGCACGCTACCAGCCGCGAGTTGGGCGCAGTTAATATTACCGGCACCAAACCTTTAATTGAACGCCAAGCCGATAAAACGGTAATGAATGTAGAAAACAGCGTACTGTCTGCCGGTAACTCTGCCATTGAGATTTTACAGCGCGCGCCTGGTGTTACTATTGACAAAGATGACAACATCAGCCTGAAAGGTAAGCAAGGCGTAACCGTAATGATTAATGATAAATTAACTTACCTGTCATCTTCAGAACTGGCCAGTTTGCTGCGCTCTACTGATGGCACTACCATACAAAGCATAGAAATTATCACCAACCCATCGGCCAAATATGATGCGGCTGGTAATTCAGGCATTATCAACATTAAACTGAAGAAGAACCGCCAGGTAGGTACCAACGGCAGCGTTACCCTGGGTGCCGGCTATGGTAAATATGGGAAGGATAATACCAGCCTCACCTTAAACCACCGCCAAGGTAAACTTAATCTGTTTACCACACTGAGCCGTGGCGATAACAAACGTTTCAATAAAATAGGGCTCGACCGTAATGTGATAGATGCCGCAGGCAATAACAATTATTTTACTCAAAATACTGATTTAACAAATACCCGCAGTTTTAATAATTACCGCGCAGGTGCTGATTACGATATTACCGATAAGCATACGGTTGGCGTAGTGGTAAGCGGATACCGTAACACTGAAACAGACCGTGGCACAACACTTACTCAAATTGGCCGCCAAATTGGCAAACCGGATACTTTATTAACCACTACCTCTCACGTGCCCCAACGGTATAATAACTTTGCCGTTAATTTAAATGACCGTTTGCAGCTGGATACCAACGGCCAGCAATTGGGCATTGATTTGGATTACCTGAGATACAAAAACCGTTCAGATGCTCAATACAACGCCATTTATCGTAATATGGATGGCTCTACGCCGCGTGCACCTTCATTTGTGCGCAACCAGTCGCCTTCTACTATTAATATATATACCGGCAAAGCCGATTATACATATCCGTTCAACAAAACGCTGAAACTGGAAACCGGCTTAAAGTTCAGCCATGTAAAAACAGATAATGATTTACAGGCACAGGTTTCAACAGATGATGTAACCTATGCTAACGACACAAGACGCACGAATCATTTCATTTACAGCGAAGATATTGATGCCGCTTACGTGAATTTGAATAAAAGTTTTAGTAAAACATCTGTACAGGCCGGTTTGCGGGCAGAGTATACCAAATCTGATGGTAACCTGATCACCCAGAATAACCGTGTGCAACGCAGCTATCTGAACTTTTTCCCAAGTGTATTTATTAATCACGATTTCTCAGACAAGCACAGTTTGGGTTTCACGTACAGCCGCCGCATTGACCGTCCGAACTATGAGGATCTGAATCCGTTTGTTTTTTTCCTTGATCAATATAGCTATCAGCAGGGTAATCCGTTTTTACGTCCCCAATACACCAATTCATATGAACTGAACTATAGTTACAAAAAAACAGTAAACGTAAGCTTAGGCTATAGCCGTACCACTGATGTGATTACTGAATTGTTGTACAGCAATCCAAAATCCCTGGCTACCATTATCACCAAAACTAACCTGAATGTGCAAAACAACTGGAACCTGAGTTTGAACACCCCATATACCGTAACTAAATGGTGGACTGGTAACTTGAATGCTACTTCATTTTACTTAGGGTTTAAAACCGATACTTCAGCCAACGGCGCTTTAAATAATGGAAAGATTGCTTACCAACTGCAATCCACCCAAACTTATATTTTGGGTAAAACCTATAAAGCTGAATTGATTGGCAATTATCAATCCTCACTGGTATATGGTTATTTCCATGTAAAGCCGCAATACAGTATAGATTTTGGTATCAGCCACAGCTTTGCTAACAAAAAAGCCAACATCAAATTCGCAGTGAACGACATCTTCAATATCCGCCGCAACGATGTAACCAGTGTGGCCGGTGATAACAGGATTATGATTAAGCAGAAAAACGAAACCCGTATATTCCGCCTTAACTTCACCTACAACTTCGGCAACACCAAAATTAAAGGCAGCAGCCACCGAAGCTCGGTTGATGAAGGCAGCCGCGTAAGGGGCAACTAAGCATTTCCCACCCGGCCGGGTGTCAGCATATATATTATATAAAAAGGCCATCCTTTCGGATGGCCTTTTGCATTTTACTAATTACCTACCATAAACACTGCATTGCTGAACAACAATTTACCGCCCTCCCAAAAGCTGCGGAACAGCGGGTCATCCACTATATATACCACACTGCCACGGCCGGCGCTTTGCACACCTAATAAAGTGCCATCTGCAATTTTGGCTTTAGCCTTTTGCCCCACAAAACCCGATACATAAGCAGTTTTACCAACGGTGCCCACATCCCAGCCGTTATCGCCCAGGTAATCATAAATATCATCGCTCAACTTTAAAGTATAATAATAGTTAGGGTAACCATAACCCAATGGGTGGGTGTTATCCAGCTTAACTTTATAAATAGCCCCCGGCACGCCCGATTTAATGGATTCCCGCTCGCGGTCGCCGTACACTGCAGGGGCAGATGGCTTTTTGCTATCCTTTGCTGCTTCTTTGGTCTTAATGTTAAACCCGTTCTGGCCCGACAAGGTACTTACCGCACCTCCCATGGCAATTAGTTTACCGCCATCGCGCACCCAATCACGCAGTTTGTCGGTTGATATATTATTATAATATCCATCTGGCATTATGATTACATCAAAACTGCTTAGTTTGGTGCGGCTTACATCTTGCACTTTCACCTGTGTAACAGGATACCCCAGTTGCTGCTCAAAAAATTGCCATACCTCACCAGCATCAGATGCCGAGGTGCCTTCACCGGTGAGCATCATTACTTTTGGTGCGTTGATATAATGTACGAAGCGCGAGCCTAAATCGGCTCCTTTTTCAACAAAGCCGGTAGTTAGTGGCACCAGTTGCCGGTTAAAAGCGGTTGCCGTTTCATTGATGATTTGGTCGAAATTATTTTCATTGTTTCCCGCCCGGGTGATAATTAATGAACCGGCATTAAACTGTTTGCCTGCGGCATTAAAAGGAGTTTCGGCATAGCGTACCTTAATGCCTTTTTGCAGCAATGCTGCCAGAAAACGGGCATCCTGTACCGACTGCCAGTTGGCTACATAGGCATAAGCATGAGCATTAATGGCTACCGTAGGTGCAGGTGCAGCCGGCATATGGCCGTTTGCTTGCACGGCTTGCTTCAAACCGTATGTTTTTAAGCCATACACATAAGGCAGGGCCCAGGCGGTAATATCATAGGTATTAGAATCGGTAATCAGGGTTTTAGGCTCCATCAGTACATTTAATAATACTGCTTTAGGTTGGGCAGCATTAATAATCAGGTCTGATGGGGTAATGTTTACTTTTTCTTCTTTAGCGGTAAAGTAATTGAAGCCCGAGGCATTCTGATTGCCCCAAAAGCTGTACTGTATACGGTTTTTATCCAGTAGCTGGGTTAAAGCTTTTATATTATCGGCATTGGTATTTTTTACCACATAGGCTTTATATGCACCCGGTGGCTGGTTGCGTGCATCAGTAAAATACTTTTGATACTCGGCCAGCAATTTTGTGGCATTAGCCGAAGCCGCCTCTACAGTGCTTAAACCATTGGAATGGTGATGGGCAATACGGTCGGCCAGGGTAAGCGTATCGCCGCTGCGGGTAATTACGGCCAAACCGGCACCTATGCCGCCCTGCTCATATGTCATGCCGATAGCGCCGTTGTATAACGGGTAGGTATCACCATAAGATGGGTACAGCAAATCAAACTCCTCCTTGGTAAAATACAGCCAGCCGTTCTGATCGAAGTATTTGGCGTTGTTTTTACCAATGGTAACCTGAAAATCCCGCTGCCAGCGGGTAATGTCCCGATGCATAGGTTCGGCAGCCGGGGCAAAATAATACGGACTGTTATAGCCCTGCTCATGAAAATCTACATGTACCTGCGGCAGCCACTGGTTAAACAGGGCCACACGGGTCTGTACTTCCTTTTGCGTTTGCCAGGCCCAGTCCCGGTTTAAATCAAACATGTAATGGTTGGAGCGGCCACCCGGCCAGGGCTCTGCATGTTCGCGGGCCGAGGGGTTGGCATCGGGCATTATACCTTTAGCCTGGTTATAAAAGTTCACATAGCGGTCGCGGCCATCAGGGTTCAGGCAGGGGTCAATCACCACTACAGTATTTTGCAGCCAGCGGCGGGCTTGCGCATTGTTAGGGTTTACCAAATCATACAGCGTTTGCATGGCCGCCTCGCTCGAGCTGGGCTCGTTGCCGTGCACATTGTAACTCAGCCATACCACCGCAGGCGCATTGGCTAAAGCAGCTGACTCTTTACCCAAGCCGGTTAAAGCCATATTATGCTGGCGGATGTCTTCCAGCCTGCCGATGTTCTCATCAGATGCTATGAAAGCTGCTATCAGCGGCCGCCCCTCATTGGTAGTGCCATAACTCACCAGCTTTACATTTTTAGAAGCTGCGGCTACCGCATTAAAGTAGCCTGCTATTTGGTAATGGTAGGTGAACTGGCTGCCCAGCGGGCGGCCCAGGTATTCGGCAGGGGTAGGTATTTTTTGAGCGAAGGCACTCAAGGCAGCAGCCAGGCACAGGGTAAAAAGGGTAAATTTTTTCAGCATAAGGTAGGCTAATGTAAGGATTTTTGGGATGAAGGATGAAGAAGCACAAGCAATAATAGCTTTTACCTGCCTGCTGCGTAGTGCTGCGCGCAGCGGATGCAGCACTACGCAGCAGGCGCAGCACCCTGAAGCAGCGCGCAGCACCACGCAGCACCCGCAGCAGTGGCATGAATGTGTCAGTGGTTTTAGTTATATATTATATATCGTCACAAGGCCTTTAGTTGCAAGTTTCAAAAAGCGGAGGTAGAAAAACGCGTAGAAATAGTTATTTTAACAAAACATAGCACATAACAGCAACATGTATTATATATTTAGCGTACAATAAGCTCGTACTTAAAACCTTATCATGAAAAAATTTATTGCTTATGCTGTGCTATTGTGCATAGTATTGGGTGCATGCCGCAAAGGTCATGATCCACAAATTTCAACAACTGACATTTCTAAAATTGCCTATCTTGGTCAAAACGTCATTTCCAATGCAGGTATACAAAACTGGTTCTCTAAAAAAGAGATAGGAAAGTATATTTCTGTTGATTGGTCTAAAGCGCAGCAAAACATCGTAGATGGTGTTCCAGTGGTTAAAGTGCCGGTTAAAGGCATTCATAATGCTGCAGTGATGTCGGCCACCCAAACCAAAAGCCTTGCAGTGCAAACGCTGACAAATGACACCCTGCATTACTTCAACCCCGAACACCCACCCATGCTTTTCTTTTTTGCAGATAAAAAGGCGACAAATGCTGATAGCATTAAGGCACTACTAATGAATTTTTATCCCGATGACCCTTCTAAAGAAAACGGTAAAGACAAGATATGGACGGGGAAGCTGGTAGAGTGGAATATGGAAGGCGACAAAGTGTATATACAACAGTTGAACAAAAGTTACCCGGAGCAGAAAGGCGTGATCAGCTTGTCTCAAATTTCGAGCTCAACTAATAGTAAATCACAGGTACAGGTACTATCTACAGTAAAGCAGTTCAATATTTTATCTGATATATGGAATGCCTTAAAAAAGGTGGTTGAATTTATCGGTTACCAGTTTGGATTTCCTGGACATTACAATTATTATCATGATGGGACAGACCTCACTTGGTGCGATTTTCTTTGGGGAATGTTTTGTGGCAGTAGTGCTGGCCCTAATGGTGATATAGTTACTGGTGGTGGAAGTTCTAGTGCACCACCAAATTACATAGCTATTTATAATGGATATGTGGACGGTTATAACGGATCAACAGCAGGGAATCAGTGGATACCATATGATGGAAGTGGCAATACTTCCTCTGACCCCTGTGATAACTCTCCCCATCCATTAGCTACCACAAATGGTGTAAAAGTTTTCTATGCTGATCCTCATGGATGCCCTGTGTATATGCCTGTTCCGCCAAGCAATGGAGGAAGTATAATTCATTATTCATATGATGATATTGATGGTGATTTTGATTTTGATTATGATATAAATGGCACCGGAGACCCCAATCCAATACCGTTAACGGCAACACATACTTTTGAATTATTATCTTTAGGTACTTTTTCCGATGGAAGAAAAATTGGCAGCACAAATAATCGTGGAAACACAGAAGACATGACATATGGTACAAATGCAGATGTGAGTAAAATAACATCGAGTGAAACTTCAAAAACTACCAGTCAACTCTTCGATGGAATGACAGATTTGATGCATACATTCTCGATGGGTGAATTGCAGAATGCAACTGATCAATTTGTTCAGCGTTTCCGTAATAATACTGGCGGCACTTATGAGAATTATACTGTTAATAAATATGTTTCGGAAAGTAATGAGTTCAAAAACTTCGTTAGTATGTTCAATGATATACTTGATTCTAAGTTAAAAGCAGTTAACGGTGATCTGTCTAAAATAAGTGAAATTAAAATTAGCAATGCATTAAGAATGCATTTCGGCGGCTTATATAACCGCGCGCACGGCCTACAAATATTAATCAATGACACAGAATACACCGAAATACAAGTTGATAACTATAGTTTATTAGCCAGCGGTAAGTGGGCTGCAGACATCACGATAACAGTACATGATCATTTTGGACTGGATTTGCATGACGCTGTAGAATATCAAGGATGGAATAATGGTTTTGCAGATTGGTGGTTACTTCAGCATGACAGGGGAGTTAAACCTTTTGAAACTTTAGTAAGAATTGGTTTGCGTATTAATGGATCTATATAACTAGAACATGAATAAAAGCAGCTTTTTAGTAACATTTTCGCTTTGTTACTTACTACTAAGTTCTGCCTGCACTCACCGGATCAGGTATAACTATAGCTTGAAAACAAAATACGAAATTTTATTAAACAAGGAACTTTTAAAAAGAAATGTAACCAACAGCTCTAATTTTCATCCAGTAATTGTTGAATTTGCCTATTTAGATACACTGAACATAAAACATTATCAGCCGGATAAATTCGATATTAAAATTTTAAAGGATGGAAAATATATACCACTGTTAACAAAGGATACAGTAGCTGAATTTGATTTTATGCTGGCAGATATATCTTACAAAAAAGACTCATTAGTACTGCGGTTCCAT
This sequence comes from Mucilaginibacter koreensis, assembly GCF_054783355.1. NCBI lineage: Bacteria > Pseudomonadati > Bacteroidota > Sphingobacteriia > Sphingobacteriales > Sphingobacteriaceae > Mucilaginibacter > Mucilaginibacter koreensis. The sequence continues at coordinate 2,824,549 of NZ_BAAGQS010000001.1, forward strand.
GGCTGGGATAGTAAGCAATCAGAAGTCCATAGCATACATAATAATCGCGTCGAATCTTTTATATTAGAGTCTTACAATGAATTTGAAAGTTTCAAAGAAATAGCAGTTGGACCAATTGTCCATACACTTCGGGTTCCTGCCCGCACAGTAAGCTTTATACTGAGTGAACCGATATCAAAAAGTATCGATTTCATATATGGCGAGGTTGAAATCATTACCTCCCCATATTATTCACAATCAGCATTGTTTAAAGAAGGTTTTATAAAAAAAAGATACCGGGCAAAGTGTTTATTTAAAATTGCTGTTAAGGACTTGAGGTGAAGACCTCTATTTGAATTATAAGTTGGACATGCACATTTTTTGGGGTTAATGTTACCGTACCTTTTGCTGATACTACTTTGCACATAGCTACTCCATAGTACAGAAGCTTTGTTGAGAATTTGATTAAAAAGTATGAATTACAGAATAGCAGAAGCGAAGTTAAATGTATTGAGAGCTATGAAATTACTTCATTTAATATCACTATTTTTCATTGTTATAGTATTTAGTTGTAGCGCACAGACAATTGGACGGACAAGTTCCAATTATTGTATATATGTAGAACGTGGAGACCCAGTTTTTGTAAAGGTGCAGCGAACTCTGGAAGTTATCAGTTATAGATATAATTGCTCCTGCTATACAGAAACCTTTTTAGACTTTATACATGATAATAAAATGAATAGCTACATAGTAGATACTTTATCTCATCAGCCTATCACAATGCGTCAGTTTGCCAAAATTGCGAATGATAACCGCACCAATGATTGGCCAAAGCTTAACCAAAAAATCTACATCATTCAACAAACCAGTGATAAAAGATACCTCTATCAGCAAGTAACGTTTTATCTGATTCCAGGAACAGAGTAGTTGACTTGTTACTGTTAATAACGTTAAATTGACTAGAATGAAATATGTATATATTTTGTTAGTGCTGTTATTGCTGCTATTTTCATGCAGCATTCAAAACGGCGGCAGGTACCACAATCCGAAAGGCAACTATGAAATTAAAATAACAAAAACAGCAAGTGATGCCAACCCAGTAATTAAAGGCAGAACATTTGACCAGCAGACAAATGAAAGTTTACCTTTTACTGCGATAAAGATTAACAATAAAAAGCTGTTTAGGTCTGATAAAAAAGGAAATTACGAATTTAGCGTTTCCCCAGGGGTATATAATTACTATCCCGGAACCATTGGATACCGTTTCTTTAAAACAAAGCGATTTAGAGTTCATCGTGGTGATACAGTAACCATTAATTTTTATTTACAGGATGACCCCACACCTATAAGAGATTAATCTATAAATTTAGCAGTAAAGCATCCTAAAGTAGATATCTCCCTGCGGTTGAAACAACAAACTAAATTACAATCTGCTCATCCCCTTTCTTTTACCACATTCCCCTTTCAAATACTGTAAATTCTTATTACGTTTGAATTTTTTCTAATCGCGTAGCTTGCTTTTATTTTTAAGTTTTCTCTCCTATGCTACGTGTTGACAGTACCAAACCCTGCCAGTTGATATATTCGGTTGCCCGGCACGAGTACCTGTCGTATATTATTGAGCCGCACGTGGTACAATTAAACCCTAACGGCGAGTTTTCGCTCACCCACCAGCGCCTGTTTTCCAACACCGCCCAGGAGTTTACCAGTTGCTTAGACGATACCGACCTGAAGCTGATCAAGCTACTGGAGGATATTGAGCAGGGCAACCTCATTAAGAAATATCACAAAAAGCCGGTACGCCCTTACGAGTTTTTCAGTAAGATTTTTACCGAGCAGATGTATGAGGTCATCCGCCCCAAAATTGAAAAGAAGTTGTCAGAAGCATTGGGCCTGATGCGCCATAAGCCTATCTACCTCATGAGCAAGGAGGGCTACCCGGCCGGTAAGCAGCTGCACATTGCAGCCGATGCTGCCACGGTACTGTTCCACTTTAAGCGCAACGAGGAAGAAATACGCTATTACCCTACTATTAAATACCAGGGCCTTAAAATAGAGTTTATGTTTAAGGGCGCCGAGGTGATCTGTAACCACCCGGCCTGGCTGATGCTGGACGATACCTTGTATTATTTCGACAAGGAGATGGAGGGCAAAAAGCTGGTGCCTTTTTTGAACAAGCGCTACATCGCCATTCCGCGCAGTGCCGAGCAATCCTACTTCGAGCGCTTTGTGGCCCCGCTGATTGAGAAGCACCATGTGCATGCCGAAGGCTTTACTATCAACACCGAAAAGTATGATGCGGCACCGGTGCTCAAACCGGTGTACGTGGCCGACGGCGTATCGCAACTGCAATTGTATTTCAAATATGCAGGTTACGTATTCCCGGCCGATGGTGGCAAGCAGATTTCGGTAAAGGTAGAGCAGCAGGGCGATAGTCATATTTTCCATCGCATTAAACGCTCGGTGACCTGGGAAAAGAATAAGCTGCAGCAACTGCGCGATATGGGTTTGACCGATGAGCACAACCTGTTCGGCCTGCAGGTAAAAGAGCATAAAGAAATCAGCGATGCCTCATTCTCGGTTTTTGAGTGGCTGAACCTGCACCACGAGGAACTGGATAAGGCAGGCTTTATTATTGAGCAACCCGACGGCAGCAAAAAATACCTGTTTGCTAACCCGCGTATTGATTTACAGATTGAGGACAATAACGATTGGTTTGATATCAACGCCGTGGTTTACTTCGGCCCTTATCAAATTCCTTTCCTGGAGCTGCGCAATCACATTCTCAACCATAAAAAAGAATTCACTCTCCCCTCGGGCGAAATTGCGGTGATTCCTGAAGAATGGTTTTCGCAATACGGTAACCTGCTGCACTTTACCGAAGGGCATAACCAGTTAAAGTTGCGCAAGCACCATATCGGTTTAATCAATGATTTGGCCGAAGGCGAGTTGGCGCACATTACCATGAGCCGCAAACTGCAAAAGCTGGCCAATTTTGAAACGCCGGACGATGTACCGCCACCTATCAACTTTTTGGGCAGCTTGCGCCCTTATCAAAAAGCAGGTTATAACTGGTTCCATTTTTTAAAGCAGTACCACTTTGGCGGCTGCCTGGCCGATGATATGGGTTTGGGTAAAACCATACAAACCCTGGCCCTGCTGCAAAAAAACAAGGAGGATGCGGCGGCTATTGACACCCAAACCACCTCATTGCTCATTATGCCGACCTCGTTGGTGTACAACTGGCTGAATGAAGCTCATAAGTTTACACCCGGACTGCGCATTATGGTGCATACGGGTACCTTCCGCTATAAATCGGCCGAGGTATTTGCTAATTACGATGTAGTGATTACCACCTACGGCGTGAGCCGTATTGATGTGGAGATGTTCAAAGCCTTCTTTTTTGATTATATCATTTTGGATGAGAGCCAGAATATCAAAAACCCGTCGTCAAAAGCTTACCAGGCCGTACGGCAGCTCAAAGCCCGCCACAAGCTGATTTTAAGCGGTACGCCAGTAGAAAATACGGTGAATGATTTATGGACGCAGATGTCGTTTATTAATCCTGGTTTGCTGGGTAGCCAGCAATTTTTTTTGAATGATTTTGTAACGCCCATTGAAAAGAAAAAGGACGAGGACAAGGCGCATAAGCTGCAAGCCCTGATTAAACCCTTTGTGCTGCGCCGCACCAAAGAGCAGGTAGCTACTGAGTTACCTCCTAAAACTGAACACCTGTTTTACTGCCAGATGAGCGAAGAGCAGGCTGAGGTATACGAAAAAGTAAAATCGGAGTACCGGAATGAGCTGCTGCAAAGCCTGGAGGACGGCACCTATGCCCAAACCCAGATGCAAGTATTACAGGGCTTAATCAAACTGCGCCAATTGGCCAACCACCCGCGTATGCTGGATGAACAATACGAGGGCGATTCGGGCAAGTTTGAAAATGTAATCCATACGCTGGAGAACGTGATGGATGGTGGTCACAAGGTGCTTATCTTCTCGCAGTTCGTAAAACAGCTAACCATCTACCGCCGGTATTTTGAGCAGAAAAATATCAAATACAGTTACCTGGATGGCAGCACCCAGAACCGGGGCGAAGTGGTGCAGCGCTTTCAGCAGGATAAAAGCATTCAGGTGTTTTTGATTTCCATCAAAGCCGGTGGTGTAGGCCTCAACCTCACCGAAGCCGATTATGTGTTCATCCTCGACCCCTGGTGGAACCCGGCGGTAGAGCAACAGGCCATTGACCGTACGCACCGCATTGGGCAAACCAAAAACGTATTTATTTATAAGTTTATCACCAAAGATACGGTGGAAGAAAAAATCCTCACCCTGCAACAACGCAAACTCAGCGTAGCCCGCGCGCTCATTACTACAGAGGATAGTTTTATTAAATCACTTACAGCAGAGGATATTAAGGAGATATTGGGTTAAAACCTCACTCCGGCCCTCTCCTAAAGAGAGGGAGTAAAAGAGTTGTCATTGCGAGGTACGAAGCAATCTCGTAGTTATGTTTCTTCGCTCTGCTCACGACGAAATTGCTTCGTACCTCGCAATGACAAACTGTATGAATTTTACGGATTAATCACCCTGCACAACAAACCCTTAAGGTACTCTCCTTCCGGGAAGGATGACCGAACGGGGTGGTCTTCGGGCTGACAGAATTGGTAGATAAACTGTACCTGCTTACCTGCATCCAGGGCAGCCCAGGCCAGTACCTGCTTAAATGTTTCCATATCCATAGCGCCCGAGCAGGAGAAGGTAGCCAGCAAGCCGCCATTGTTCAGCAACTGCATACCTATGCGGTTTAAATCTTTGTAGGCGCGAGAGGCACGGTCTAAAGCAGAACGTGAGGGGGCATATTTGGGCGGGTCAAGTACGATGATATCAAAGGTTTGGCCCTCCTCTTTAAAGCGGCGCAGCTGCTTGTTTACGTCTGATTGTATGGATTGTTGTTTACCTACGTCTAAGCCATTTAGTTCAATGTTCTTCTTCAAAGTCTCGATGGCTAAAGCAGAACTATCCACACTGGTTACCTGTGTGGCACCCGCTTGCAGGGCATTTAGGGTGAAGCCGCCGGTATAGCTAAAGCAGTCCAACACCGATTTGCCTTCGGCATGGGCAGCCAGTATGCGTCGGTTATCGCGCTGGTCACAGTAAAAGCCGGATTTCTGACCTTCGGCGATATTGATACCGTAGGTTAGTCCGTTTTCCTTTACTTCTACTAACTCAGGCGGGGCATTGCCGGCCAGCACTTCGTTAACCGTCTCCAGGCCTTCGTGCGCACGCGAGCCGGCATCACTTTTATCAAAAATACCTTTGGGTTGCAACAAGCGCTGCAATTCGTCAATAATTACAGCTTTGTTTCTTTCTATACCTGTGGTGAGTATTTGCAGTGACAGGTAATCGCCGTACTTATCGGCAATTAATCCTGGCAAGTAATCGGCTTCGCTGAAAATCAACCGGCAGGTATTGGTTTGGTCATTTAAAATATAGCTGCGGCTGGCAATGGCAGTGGCTACTTTGTTACGAAACCAGCTTTCGTTTACTGCAACTGCTTCATCCCATTCCAGCAGGCGCACGGCCACGCGCGATTCGTGGTTGTAAAAGCCATAAGCCAAAAATCTGCCTTGGGTATCATTCAGCTTAATGATTTCACCATTAACCGGCTTACCTTTTACTCTCTCTATCGCCCCCGAAAATACCCAGGGATGGCGCTGCAGTACTGCTTTTTCTTTACCTTTTTTAAGGATCACCTCTACCATACCACAAAAGTACGCAAATTGGCGGTAAGCTATATTTCGAACAGCTTCAATTGCCAGGCGCTTTCCCCTTTTACTTTAATTACAGGTTCGTTAAAGTTAGATAAAGTAATACCCAGCAGGCGCACCTTATCTTCTTCTGTAAAAGCGGCTGCCATTAATTGTTTAGCTATAGTTTCAATTTCAGGCGCTTCGCTGATGGCCTGCGTGAAGGATTGACTGCGCGTAATTTGTTTAAAATCACTGTATTTTATTTTTAAGGTCAAAGTGCGACCTTGCAGGTTGTAACGCTTCAGGCGCTCGGCTACCAGTACGGCAATCTTTTCCAGTTCGGCATTCATTTCTTCAAGGGTGGTCAGGTCGTACGGAAAAGTATCTTCGGCCCCCATGGATTTAGTTTCGCGGTGGGGCTGCACTTCGCGGTTATCTATACCGCGCACAATGTGGTAGTAAAAGCGGCCCACTTTGCCAAAGTGCTGTACCAGTTGCTGTTCGGTCAATTGTTTTAAATCAGCACCTGTATGCAAACCCATCTTTTTCATCTTTTCGGCAGTCACTTTGCCTACGCCGAAGAATTTTTCTACCGGCAGGGTTTCCATAAACTTCTCGATGGAGGACGGACCGATAAATTTCAAGCCGTTGGGTTTATTGATATCAGAAGCAATTTTGGCTACAAACTTATTGATGGACACGCCTGCTGATGCCGTCAGCTGCAACTCATCATGAATAGCCTTTTTAATTTGCTGCGCCACCTCGATAGCCGAGCCAATACCCAGCTTGTCTTCGGTGACATCCAGGTAAGCTTCATCCAGAGAGAGCGGCTCAATTAAGTCAGTATACCGGCTAAAAATTTCGCGTATATGCCTCGACACTTCTTTATACACCGCAAAACGCGGCCGCACAAACAGGGCATGCGGGCACAATTGCAATGCTTTTTTAGATGACATGGCCGAGCGGATGCCAAATTTGCGAGCTTCATAACTGGCCGTAGCCACTACGCCGCCCCTACCTTCAGGCAGTCCGCCCACTACCAGCGGCTTGCCCCGGTATTCGGGATGATCGCGCTGCTCCACAGAAGCATAAAAGGCATCCATATCAATATGAATAATTTTACGATGCGGACCAGCGGATGACATGATACAAAGATACGCAGTGTGGCTACCCTTACACAAATGGATAAGTTAATTTTGACTTTGTGAACCTGGTAGTTTATTGCCTTTATTGAGTACTTTAGAACTTGTATTAACCAGCATAAAAGTGACCGGCCTCCGCATCCTCGAAATATTTCTCACCATCTTTCACCTGCTCATTGTTGGGTTTAACTTACTGGGCTGGATATGGCCGGCTACCCGTAAAGCTCATTTGGTGGTAGTAGCCCTTACTGCCTGCTGCTGGCTGTTGTTAGGCATGTGGTTTGGCATCGGTTACTGCCCGGTTACCGATTGGGAATGGCAGGTGAAGGAAAAATTAGGAGAACGTAACCTGCCCAATTCATTCATAAAGTATTACGCCGATAAAATTACCGGGCAGGACATCAGCGCTTCGCTGGTTGATACGATTACTGCAGTGTGTTTCTTTATGGTAGTGGTGCTGGCCGTGTATTTTAACTTTTTTAGTAAGAGAAAAAAGTTGAATATCAATTCATGATAGTGTTCACTTTTATCCACGTCATAAATGAAAAAGTCATTTCGACCGCGAGGCGAAATCTTATCCAAGAAGCCAGATCTGTTGAAGACTTATTGCTCGAAGAAGATTTCTCCCTACGGTTGAAATGACAACAGGAGATATATGAACTTAATGCGTTTTATACCATTGCTCTAAAAAGGCATAACGGGCGCGCTTGGTGTCGGGCTCGGCTTTGCTGTTTACATCGATGTTCATCAAACCGGAGGTATTGCCTTTGGTATTTACCGGCCATTTGGGCAGGTTGCCGCCGTTAGGGTTGCCGGTTTTAATAAAGTTAGCAAAGTAACTTTCCATAGTGTTGGATACTTTGTAGTCATCTGGTGTCCAGGCGTATACGCTGTTGCTGGCCAGGTTTCCTAAAGCATACTCAATTTCTGAAGCGTGAGGTGCGCCTACCGGGGCTGGGGTTTTAGGCATGGCTACGGCTTTACTGTCGCCTTTTACCACGCCACCGGCCAAACCCGCTTGCGCGTTGCCCATCTTGGCCGTCATGGCCGGGCGGATGCGCGAAAAAATGTAACGGTATACCGGCTTACCCCCGGTTTCGGTAGCCAGGTCGGCCCATTTCCAGGTACTGTACACAATAAAGCGGTCGCTGGCCAAATCGGTAGCCGATTTAATGACTTCTTCAGTCGTATTGCCTGGGTACAGTTTCAGCACCTCATCAGTTTGCTCGCCAAAAATGCGGCGCACCGCTTTTGGGTAATTTTCTACAGTAGGTGCATCGCCATACATAACGGCTTGGTAAGGGATTTCGGCCGAGTTCCAGCCAGCCAGTAAAGGCACATGTGCCTGCTCGCCTGCTGCAAAAATTTCGGGCAGACTTTTCGGAATCAACCAGCCATCAATGGCTGTGGCAACCGGTGAAATACCCGGGGCAGAAGCCAAATCCAGTAACTTTTCAGCCGGAATTGCCCGCAATTCGGCCAGTGAGGCAACACCGACTTGCTGCATAAATTCAGCTCCTTTCTTTTCGGCCTGCGCCAAAGGCACGGGTGCCAGCGTTGGATTAATAGCGGCACCGCTTTCACCAATAGCGCCGGCAATCAGGTTTTTAGACAATGGAGAAGCCATTTGTACCGATACCGAAATAGAACCTGCCGATTCGCCGGCAATAGTTACTTTTTTAGGATCGCCACCGAAGGCAGCAATATTCTGCTGTACCCAGCGCAGGGCCGCATTCTGGTCTAAATATCCGTAATTGCTGGATGAATGATGTGCTGATTCTTTGGTCAGCTCGGGGTGAGCCATAAAACCAAATACGCCGAGGCGGTAGTTTACTGTTACAGTTACCATTCCTTTGCGGGCCAGGCTTTCGCCATCATACCGGGGTTCTGAGCCATCGCCGGCTACCAGGCCGCCGCCATAAAAATAAACCAGTACCGGTAATTTGGCATTGGCGGTTTTGGCCGGCGTCCATACGTTCAGGTACAGGCAATCTTCACTCATGGCATCCGCCCTGAAACCCATATCTCCAAACACCGGCTTTTGCATAGCACGATGACCAAAATGATCGGCCTTGCGGATGCCCTGCCAGTTTTGCACCGGCTGTGGTTCACGCCAGCGCAAATTGCCCACGGGTGGTTGCGCAAACGGGATGCCTTTAAACTCGCGGATGCCTTTTACTTCCACACCTTCCAGTTTGCCATTGGCAACAGTTACCAGATTACTTTGCGCAAAAGCATTGATTGTTAACAGCTGACTTGCAGCCAGTAAACAGGTATATAATATTTTCATGAAATCTTTTTAAGCGTTAACAGGCTGAACTAAAAAGCGCATCTTTTGATTAAAGGATGCGCTTTTTGTTAATTTATACCAGGTTCTTTTTGATATAATTGATGCTTTGAGTAATGCTGATGAAAGGATCGCCTGGTGTCATGTCCTGCTCCACAAAAAAGTATTTGAGGCCGGCTTTTTTGGCGTGTTTGAATATGTTCTTAAAATCAATGCTGCCGTTGCCTACCTCGGTAAACCTGTGCTGCGGGGTGCGGTCCATATCTTTTACGTGCCACAACGGGAAACGGCCCGGATATTTTTCAAACATTTGTATCGGATCCTGACCGGCACGGGTAGCCCAATATAAATCCAGCTCCATTTTCACCAGGTTCTTGTCCGTATTTAACAGCATATCATACGGCAGTTTACCATCTTGCGCCACAAACTCAAAATCATGATTGTGGTAGCACAATTGAATACCGGCCTGTTTGCAACGTTCGCCGGCTTTGTTCAACTGGTCGGCAATGGTTTTGTAATCATCTATGGTTCCGCGCTCCGGCTGCGACAGATAAGCACATACCATGTATTTTACCCCTATGGCTGCAGCATCATCCACCGCTTTATCCCAATCGCGCATAATGGTTCCCTTTTGCGATTCGCCGTTGAACTGCTCTTTACCTAAACGGTAGTGGCTGCTGGGCATAATCAGTCCGTTTTGCTTTAACACAGCAGAAAACGCTTTGGCATCCATACCGTAAAACAACTCGTTGCCGGTGTAAGTAGCGCCCTCTAATGAGTTGTAGCCCAATTGTGCCAGGCGGGCCAGGGTACCTGCCGGGTCTTTTTGCATCGCATCGCGTACCGTGTATAATTGCAGGCCGATGTATTTATGGTTATACGAAGCTGCGGCCATTAAACGTGGCGCAACCAGCAGGCCAGCCGATAACATAGCCGACGATTTAAGAAAAGAACGTCTGGTGGTCATATAATTTGGTTTTAATTGGTGGTTTATATAAATGTAGCGGATTTCCTTTTTACCGGAAAGCCACCTGACTCTTAAACTTGCGAACAGGCTGCAGGGTTTAACAGCGTAGATGTAATATGAGATACAATCAACTTATCCGGATATTGCGGTAAGCTGCTCAGGCGCTTCCATTCCGAGTCTGAGCCGAATGATTTCCAAAGCCGGTCATGCGCAGCCATGTCATCAAACGTAATCATATAAGTAAGGTTGGGGCGCTGGGTACCAATCAGTGTTTCGGCAAAAAATACCGGGTTAAAGCCTAAGCGTTTGAATATACCGGCCTCATTATCCTCATCAAACATTTTGATTTTGGTTTTACCGGCGTTTTCAGTTGCGCTTTCATACTGGCGCAATTCGAATATACGCGGCTTTTGCGTGGGTGCTGCCATTTGGGGCGAATGCGGAAAGGCCTTCAGCAATGAACTTTCAATACGCTCATAAGCAGGGTTATCTGCAGGGGCGGCCAGGTAAGCTGTACCATTTTGCTGGTATTCGGCATCGGCGGCCAGGTGCTCAGCCATTTTACCAAAGGCATCCAGGCTGCGATACGGAATAAGCACAAACAAGCGGGTATAACCTTCGGGTTTTAACTCGGTGAATACACCTATGTGCTGACTACCATAGCGATTGTATGCCGGAATGGCTGCTGTAGCCCAGTAATTTTCTACCAGTTGCTGCTGGTACTGGCTTTTCAGGTGATAAACCCGAAGTTCGTAAAATTCTGTATCCTGCTTTTTTGCAGTAGTAGCAAGCGCTGAAGCCGTACCCAAGGCAGGTACCAAACCGGCGGCAGCACCAGTAATAGCAGTTGCTTTCACAAATGAGCGTCTTTTCATATTCAGGAAGAATTGGTGCTCTAATGTAGCAGTTTAATTACAAGATAAAAGCCGATAATGTATTTTTTACACTTTATGCTATCGTTTTATTCAAAACAATTCGCCTGCCTGCAAATCCGGCTTTATTTACTGAAGAAATGGATTTGGTCGATGCGCTTGATTACCTGGTCAATATCCTGGCAGGAAGCCTGTATTTTGTCAATTATTTCTTTAATCTCCTTCACTTCGCTGCAATTTGTTTCCTGTGCCTGGGTAAGTAAATGATACAGGCCCATAATGTTGGCTACAGGCCGGCGTAGTTCGTGTGAATTAAAATAAGCTACTTCCTCGAGGTGCCGGTTTTTAAGTTTTAATTCCTGCTGATGCTTTTTAATTTCAGTAATATTCTGAAAATAGATAGAAACATCGTTAACCGTTGGATAAATAGAAACATAAAACCATTTATCCATTTGCCCGAAATATTCTTCGAACTTTACTATTGTATTACTTTCAATAGCCTGCTGCACCTGGCTGTAAAAACCCGACTGCACAGCATCGGGGATGACTACCCAAAAATTGTGGTTTAAGATTTCCTCTTTCATTACCCCAGTGAGGGCCTCAGCAGACTTGTTCCAGGAGATGACCTCGCCCGCAGGGCTTAATATAAAATGCCCGTCGCTGATGCTTTCCAGCGTATGGGCCATTTTGCTTAAAGTCTGCTCAAGAGCCAACTGGTTTTGCAGCTGAACGGTTACATCAATAGGCATCACCAGCCGGGCGGGGTTGCTTTCCACCCTGATATCGTATGATATAATTTCTACATTAAATACAGTACCGTTTTTGTGCTGATGCCTGAAGCGGCGCTTCATTACCCGGTTACCTTTAAGGTTAATCAGTGCCCGCTCCATTTGAGGATAGTCTTCCGGTGGGCGGATGTCCCTAATAGTAAGCTGCAAAAACTCCTGCCGGGTATAACCATACTGCTGGCAGGCTGCATCATTCACATCTAAAAAGCGCAGGGAGCCCATGTCATAAATAAACATAGGTTGTGGGTTGTCATAAAATAGAATTTCAAAATCAACGCCGGATCTGAGCATGGAAATCAATACATAACAACGATGCAGGTACATGCCGCTGCGGGTGCTTGCCCCTTATTACAGTGACTATGTTTTGCCGCTGGAATTAATTAGTGATGCTAAGTATACGCAGTTTATTTTAAATAGGTTAACCTAAATAAAGGCAAATGTTAAATTCTGTTAAAAAGTGTTAATTATCAATGTGTTGTAAATTATAAATTTCACCTTCGCTCAAACACCTTAACTATTTTATTTGAATTCAATTTTACATACCACACATGCAGTATCACAAAATTAATAACCTGCTGGGCTGGCTTTGCTTCATCATTGCCACCATTACTTACGTACTCACCTTAGAACCATCGGTAAGCTTTTGGGATTGCGGCGAATTTATTGCCTGTGCTTATCGCCTGCAGGTATCGCACCAGCCGGGCTACCCCATGTTTGCCATGCTGGGTAAAGTATTTTCGCTGCTGGCTTTGGGCAATACAGCCAAAGTGCCTTATTTTACCAACCTGCTATCAGCTTTAGCCAGCGGTGCTACCATTATGTTTTTGTTCTGGACAATTACCGCCCTGGCCAGAAAAATACTGGTGAAACAAAGAAATGCACCAATCAGCGCTTATACGCTTGCGCTGATTATGGGTGCGGGCTTAATAGGCGCTCTGGCCTTTACCTACACCGACACCTTTTGGTTTTCGGCGGTAGAAACCATTGTATTTGCGGTATCTTCATTTTGTACCGCACTGGTATTTTGGGCCATATTAAAATGGGATGCCCATGCCGATGAGCCCGGTGCCGACCGCTGGCTGATTTTTATTGCTTATGTGATTGGCCTATCTATTGGCATTCACCTGCTTAATTTGCTTACCATTCCGGCTATTGCCATGGTGTATTATTTCCGCAGGTATCAGCACCATACTTTTAAAAAAGGGCTGCTGGCCTTTTTAGCCGGTATAGGTATTTTGGCCGTGGTACAATTTGGTATTCGTACTTACACCGTAAAGCTGGCCGCTTACTTCGATTTATTTTTTGTGAACTCGCTGGGCTTTGGGTTTGGAAGCGGCGCAGGTGTGTTTTTATTGTTGCTGGCCGGAGTTTTGGCCGCAGGTGTGGTGTACAGCATTCGCAAACGTAAACCTCTGCTCAATCTGGCGCTGCTGTGTGTAGTGTTTGTATATCTGGGCAATAGCACGTTCATGTATATCCCTATACGGGCGGCAGCCAATACCAATTTGGATAATGCCCACCCTGATAATGCTTTTACCTTGTACGGCTATTTAAACCGCATTCAGTATATATCACCACCGCTATTGTACGGACAGTATTTTGATGGTAAAGTGATTGAGGCCCAACCTGGCAGTACCCTATACCGCAAAGGCAAAACACAATACGAAAATTATGGCAAGAGCCAGAATTATGTGTACGACCACAACACACTACTGCCCCGTATGTACAGCAATGACAACCAAGACCCGCTGTTTTACCGCCAGTGGCTGGGCATGGGTGAAAACGACACACCCACCTTTGCCGACAATATGCGCTGGATGTTCAGTTGGCAGATGAATACCATGTACTGGCGTTACTTTATGTGGAACTTTGTGGGCCGCTACAGTCAGGATGATTTTGAAGGCCAGACCGCCCCCAACAGCATTAAAGGCGGCTGGACTACCGGTTTGTTCGACAAAGGCCGACACATCCCGGCGTCTATCTTAAACGACACTAACTACACACCCTTATATGCCCTGCCGTTGATTATCGGTTTATTGGGTTTGGCTTACCATGTACGTAAAAACAAAAAGGATGCATTGGTAATAGCCCTGCTGTTCTTTTTTACAGGGCTGGCTATTGTAATTTATGTAAATCAGCCCTCTATACAACCACGCGAGCGCGATTACTCTTATGTAGGTTCTTTTTATGCTTTTGCCATTTGGATTGGCCTGGGTGTAATTGCTTTGGCCGAATTGCTGCGGAAAAAGGCAGCGCCGCAGGTAGCTCTGATTGCCTCAATAGCTGTATGCTTTCTTGCCGCCCCCGCCTTAATGGCCAAACAGGAATGGCGAGCCCACGACCGCTCTACCAAATGGATACCACATGATATGGCTTATAATTACCTCATCTCCTGTCCGCCCAATGCTATTCTGTTTACCGAAGGCGATAATCAAACCTACTCGCTGTGGTATGACCAGGAAGTGGAGGGCATTCGCCCGGATGTGCGTATCGTGAATTTAAGCCTCTTGGGCGCAGATTGGAATATCAGGCAGATGCAGCAACCCATTAACAAAGCTGCGGCCCTGCCCATCACTATGCCTTATGATAAATATAAAACCGGCGTACGCGATTTTATTCCTTTCAGTGATGCTAAACTGACCGGTTATACCAACGTGAAAGAGATATTTGATTTCATTACTTCGGATAATCCGCAGGCGAAGGTTGAATTCGATAATGGCGAAACCGGCAATTACCTGCCTACCAAAAATTTCAAACTGGATATTAACGCGCAAACCGTGCTTAACAATAAAGTAATTACCCCGGCGCAGCAAAGCAAGCTTACCCGCAGCATGGAGTGGACTTACAACAATAATTACATTACCAAAGAGCACCTGGCCATGATTGATATGTTGGCGCATAACAACTGGAAACGCCCCATTTGTTTTGTTGACCCCCTAAGCTCATCGCTTAAGCTGGGCATGCAGCCTTACCTTTACCGCGAAGGTATGGCCAGCCGCCTGTTGCCATTGCAAAAAGATACTACCGCAGCCGATACCGGCAGGCCGCAGATCAATAGCCTGGTGATGTATAACAATGTGATGAACAAGTTCAAATGGGGCAATTTTAAACATGCCCACTATTTAGACCCCGAAGCACGTAATACCTTTTATCCCCTGATGGTAGCCGCTTTTGCTGACCTTACCCAAGGCCTGCTGAAAGAGAATCGCCCCCAACTGGCTTTAAATACCCTGCACAAATACGACCAGGTATTGCCCGAAATTAATCCTAACCTGCGCGTGGCCGACAACAAAATATTCTTAGCCGACTCTGCTTATAAACTAAATTACGCCGCTTTAGGCAATAAGCTGGTACACGGACTTAACACTTATGTAACCGAGCAATTGGACTATTACCACAGCCAGCTACAAAAAGAGGCGCATGTGGATGTACAGGACGTGCAAAACAATATGTACTATTTAAACAGCCTGGTGAATGTAACCAAAGCTAACCATCAAACCCAGTTGAGCGCACGCCTGGAAGCGCAGCTGGTAGATTATGAAAATAAGTTTGGGAGTTTGATGCGGATGTAAATCAATAAGCAAGCTCAGTATGCATTGTACTGAGCTTGTATATGAATGAAAAAGCCCGTCATTGCGGGGATGGACATCAAGGCCATATATCTGCATGTATCGCTAACGGTGGATAGCATGCATGGCACATCGAACCCCGCAATGACAGGTATTTATGCTTTTTTAGATTTCTTTTTACCCGGTGTAACCGGTGGGGGTACGGGCCGCTGCATAGCTTTCACCTCGTTAAGCAACCTGATTTTTAAAAACACAAACAGGGTACCAACAAATACAGCAATAGCAATATACCAGAAGTGTGCGTGGGTGATGCCAATGTAAATGAAAAACAAGGCAACCATAATCCCAAGGTTATACAGCACATTGAGTGCTACTTTCTTACCCATGCGGCAGTTTAATATACGGTAATATCCGGATCAATTTCCTGCTGCCAGGCCAGTATGCCGCCCTGCAGGTTATATAAGTTTTCAAACCCTTGCTGTTCCAGCTGCATTACAGCCATCGCACTGCGCTTGCCGCTGCGGCACATAATTACTACAGGTTTCTCCGTGCTGATTTTATCGCTTTCAATCAATACGCCGCCCAAAGGAATCAGTTCACCATCCAGATTCGACATTTCGTATTCAAAATCTTCGCGTACATCTACCAGTTGAAAGTCTTTGCCTTCATCTTTCCAGTTTTTCAGCTCCTGTACGCTTATTTCTTTTATAGCCATAGGTTTGTTCTGTATCTTAAGTTTCAAAGGTAAGGTTTTTCTTACTAACGTTTTTAACGTTTGAATGTTAACAACATTGTGCAGGGCAGTTTACAGGAACTGTATTACTACATATGGCAATCCTTTTGCAGTTAGTATTCGTATACTGTTGCATAACCTGCTAATATTGCTGCTGCAAAATCACCTATGCAAACGCCCTCTGTAATTTCAATTGTAATTGTAACCGACGAGCATTATGTAATTATGCTGGCGGCGCTGCTCAAGTCAATTGAAGAAAATCATATTACCACCGAAAACATTGATGTTTATGTGGTAGAAGACGGCGTTACCGCCAAAAGCAAGCAGTGCATTGCTGATACCATTACCTCGGCACAAATCCGTGTGCACTGGATTAACATTAGCGAGGCATTACCCGCAAACGTGCAGCTCCCGGTAGACCGTACCTCTTTTCCCATGATTGCTTACATGCGGCTGTTTATACCTTACTTTATACCGCCTGCGGTAAGTAAAGTTATCTTTTTGGATGTAGACATGTTGGTGATGACTGACATTAGCCGCTTGTGGACAATAGAACTGGGGCAATACCCGGTAGCTGCCGTGCAGGATCCGCTGCTGATGACTTTCAGCAATCATTGGGGCGGCGTTAAAAACTATAAGGCGTTAGGCTTTACGCCCGGCACCCCCTATTTTAATTCGGGGATGCTGGTAATTAATACCAAACAATGGGAGCAGGAACAAATTGCGCAGCAGGTAATTGATGTGGTGAACCGCAATAAAGCTTACGCCAACTACCCCGACCAGTATGGATTAAACATTGTACTGGCCAACCGTTGGCTGAAACTAGATAACCGCTGGAATTACTTCGCCTCCGGCTTGCTGCCCGACCCCTATATTATTCATTTTACTACCCGTAAGCCTTTTTATAAAAGCTATAACAAGAATGATGCTTACCAACAGCTATTTTATAAATACTTAAAGCTAACGCCCTGGCACAGTGCCCAGCCGGTAAGTGAGTTTCGCCGCTTCGGTAAAAAATTAAGTAACGTTTGGCAAAAGATAAAGCTTTCGTTTTAAGCAGATGACTGCCCATTATTAATCGAAAAGCATTGCACCACACATTTACAGCATAAAAAAAAGGGGTACCACATTGTTGTGGTACCCCTTTTTTCGCATTATTAATTTAAATTATTTTACCTCGAAAATATCACCGGGATTCCAGGTTGGCCGCTGCGGATTGTTGGCTACCAGGTAACCTATTAAGAAGTTGAGCTGGGCATAAGTGCGCCCGGCATTAAAATCAAACATACCATTAATATCATCCTGCGGTTTGTGATAATATTTCGCACGCCACTGGGCTACCATTTCATTCAGGTTATTTTTACCATCGGGCGTTTTACTGCCATATTTAATATGCAGCGCAGGTATGCCCTGTACTACAAAGCTATACTGATCGCTGCGTACAAAGCGGTTCTCTTTAGGCTCGGGGTCAGGCTCAACGCTGAGGCCTAAATCTGCCGCAGCTTCATTCACCTGGTTTTGCAACGATGAATGCTCGGCACCCAGTGCAGTTACCGAAAGCAGAGGTGCAATAATGGTAGGCATATCGGTATTTACATCGGCTACTATACTTTTAACCGGTACGGTAGGGCGCTTGGCAAAATAACCGGAACCCAGTTCACCCAGTTCCTCACCGGTTACCATTACAATCAGGATAGAGCGTTTGGGTTTTACTTTTAAATGTGAATACACATTGGCAATTTGCAGCAAGCTGGATACACCCGAAGCGTTATCATGCGCACCGTTATAAATCGAGTCGCCTTCTACCGGGCGGCCCACACCTAAGTGATCTAAGTGTGCACTGTGCACAACATATTCATTTTTCAGCTTAGGGTCGCTTCCGGCAATTTTACCCACCACGTTAAAGCCTGCAATATCAGTATAAGCCGATTCGTAACTGGCTTTTATTTGTGTATTTAATGACAGCGATTGCGGCTGACCACTTTTGATACTTTCTACCACAGCAGCGGTTTGTTTACCTGCTTTAGTCATCAGGTTATTAAGCACCCGGTAACCTATAGCGCCCAATATTTTAATTTGATTGGAGTAATAACTGCTGGATACTACAATATTGCCCTGTGCATCGGCCGCACTGTAAATACCACGGCTTAAATTGGGCATACGTGCTGTAGAATCTGTTTGCGCCAGCAATACACCAATGGCACCGTGTGCCGCAGCTGTTTTCTGGATGGTGATCAGATCGCGGCTGTGTGCTGCTTCTGATGAAGGGAAACCGGCAGGGGCACCACGCACAATCACTACTACTTTACCTTTTACATCAAGCCCCTTATAATCATCATATTTTTGTTCAGCATTTGTAATGCCATAACCGGCAAAGGCTAGCGGAGCATCTACAGTAACCTGTTGCAATACCGGGTTAGGATAAATAGCGGCGGCACGGGCGGCAATTAAATCACCTTCCTGTCCGCTGATGCTTAATTGAGCACCCGGTTTAGGATAAGCACGGCGTAAAGTCATTTTTTGCAACCACGAGCCGTTATCGCCGGCAGGCTGTACGTTATATGCTTTTAACCGCCCAATTACGTAATCGGCCGCCATTTGGAAACCGGGCGTACCGGGTTGGCGGCCCAGCAGTTTATCATCAGCCAGATAAGTAATATCTGCTTTAATCTGGTCGGCACTGGCCGCCTTCATGGCTTCAGCTATTGGTTTGGGTACTGCTTGCTGCGCCTGCACCGTTAGTGAACTTGCTCCGGCTACAAGCAATGAAGTTATAAATGATTTAAAATGCATACGAGAGATTATCGAAGCAAGATAGGGATTATGCTGAAACTTTTACAAGGAGAAACAAATCAAACAATTTTCGGATAAAGTCTAATTAATTTTAATCCGTTCTGTTCTAACTTACAATAACAGCTTGGCATTTCGATCGCAGGGAGAAATCTTCTTCAGGCGATAAGTCTGCTGTATACTGGCTTGGTAAAGAAAATTTCTCCCTGCGATCGAAATGACAAAATGAATGATATATTGTATACGCTATAGGTACAAAACAAGCAAGGCTGCTCTTGTGGAGCAGCCTTGCTTTTATAATGATATACGTGATTATTTGAATATAAAGTTCACATCGCGGTAGCCGGTGCCTGCGTTGCTGTACCAGTCGGTATACAGGGTGCCGCCTGATACTGCCCAATCACCAAAATGCAGGTAGGCCTTGGTTACGTCAACACCTTCGGTGGGGTAACTGAATGGTGCTACCGGCAGGGTTAAACCATAAGGCAAACCGGTTTTGGTTACATAATAACGACCAGCACCAACGTTGGTATCATCCTCCTGCGTACCAAATAAAGCCGTATTGGCTAAATCAGTAGGCACTTTACCCGGTAGGTGGATTTCGCGGCCCCGGGCTGAACCTAAGCCATCGTTCCAGATAAATGGATTAAACTCATCCAGACCAAAGTTTTGCAGGGTTGGGCCATTGGTAACGTTAAAGGTAACATTGTAAGTTTTTGCCGGTGTTAAGGCTTCGCCGGTTTTGGTATTCCAGGTAGCCATTTCAGAGCGCATATTGGTAAATAAGATAATTACCGCTTTACTTTGGTTAGCTTCCAGAGTAGCGCCGTTCAGGTTGCTTACACTGCTGCGTGATATCGGGAACTGCACACCAAAACCATTGCCCAGGTTACCACCAGTAGCCATCAGGTTGTAAGTGGCCGCCACCTGCACCACCTGGTTTTGCCCGTTGGTGATTACATTATATTTAAAAGCAACCACTACGTCGTTCAAATCATAATCACCTTTGTATGGCCATTGGTCTTCAAAAGCCACGGTAGCGCCGGTGCTTAGGTTATTAGGATAATAATTGTTATAGGCACGGCTAGCATCGTTCGGATAATCATCCAGGTCATCGGCTACGTTATCGCCATCGGCATCTGCAATAGCCGGGCTGCCGTTGCCTGCGGTATTACAGCCCGTAGCCGGAATGTACACACTGTTATCCTGCACGGCACCGCTTTTAATACGGTTGCTATACGTATTGCTGATGCCATTAACTGCCCAAACCTGTACGTTCTCGATAATAGCACCTGAATTTTGAAAAGCCGTAGTACCGGTAATTTTAACTAGCGAGGTACCGCCATAACCCTTAATGGTACCATTTACAATCAATCCTTTGGTTACAAACATGGCGCCGTTATACAAACCAAGCTCTACATTATCGTTTAAAGTTGAGGTTCCGCCTACAGTAATTAAGCTATAGTTTTTTACTAAGGCGCTCTGATTGTAATTACCGCCTACAGTTAAAGAGCAATTATTAACAAACGTACTATTGCTGTTGGGCTGGAAGTTGCCGCCAACCCTCATGGTACCATCATTGGTAGCCACGTTTGAGGTACCGTTCTGGAAGCTGCCGCCTACGTTTACAGTGCCGCCGTTATAAAACGTACTGTTGCTGTTCAGATTAAAATCGCCACCGGTGTTCAGGGTACCATAATTGTTAAGGATACCGCCTAGGGCAAATGATGATGAAGCATTAACAGTACCAAAATTGGTAAGCTTACTGCTGCTGGAGTTAAAGTTAAGGCTTAAAAAATTAACAGAGCCACCGTTGGCTACAATCAACTCGGCAGAGCCGCTAAGGTTTAAGTTTTGAATGGTTACGTTGCTGCCGCATACACGCACTGTACCACCGTTAACATTGCGAAAACTTACTGTGATGTTGCTACCAGTAATACAAAGCACATCGCCGTTATTTAAATCTACATTTCCTGCCGAAGCGGTAATTACGGGCAAGGTGCAACCGGTATTACAATCTGGCGAAGCCGGAGCAGTAGCCAAAGTTTTTTTAGCTGCACTATTGGTTTTAAGCGCGGCATCGGCGTAGCCCATAGTTAGGTTTACATCGCCTCCGGTAAGCTGTACCACTTGGGTAAGGCTTGAATTATCAGGCGATGACTTTTGAATATATACCTCTTTTAATTGTGTGGATAACGAAATTTTAGTTACAAAAGCTGAGTTGGCTTTAGCCGAGCCACGGGCCAGCAATTTACCGCCATTATACGGGTCGGCATCATATATTGCAATGCTATGAATAGCGTTGCTATTAAACCGGGTATCGTTTACGCCTACAGAAAAATTGATGCTGCGTGAGCTGGCCCAATTGAACCCTGCCGGCACTTTAATATCATTAACGCCGCCAATGTGAGTAGTACCACCTGAATTGTCATCAGGATTTACATATAATGATTTACGGCACGAAGCAGTTATCATGGCGCCGAGCAGCGCAGCGAAGAGTAAACTTTTTTTCATGAGCGAATAGCTGAAAGGTATGTTGAAAAATTGCGTTGCAAAAATAGATATAATTTCACTTATACGATAAATATAATTGATTATAACAGCAGCTATAAAATGATTATAACTAAATATTTAACGATTATATAAAGATTAAATACCTATGTTATACAATACGAGATAACACAGACATATAGTTTCTTAAAATTACATGTCTATTACTATTTTACTTAGCGTGATTGCACAAGCAAAATCATGGTAACATTTTAACTACGAAAATGATTGCCACTGCTTCAAAAAGTTTTAATCTATTTCCATCAGGTGATGCAATTTCACCCATAGAGTTTCCTTTAAAATGAAAAGATATACACTGTATATTTTATTGCTGTGCAGCGGCATCCTGAGGTTGGTCGAAGGGTAACTGCAGAAACGTTCATTGCCGATTCCTGTGCGCCTACGCTTCGAGTACCTCAGCATAACAAATGTCTGCCCTCTTAAAGAGCTGACTAAATATGAGTACCTTAAATATCGCTCAGTATTATTAAGAAGAAATACTTTACTCTGCTAATGGCAAGGTAAACCAAAAGGTACTGCCTTTGCCTACTTCACTGTCAACACCTATTTCGCCGCCGTGGCGTTTGATG
This sequence comes from Mucilaginibacter koreensis, assembly GCF_054783355.1. Lineage (NCBI taxonomy): Bacteria > Pseudomonadati > Bacteroidota > Sphingobacteriia > Sphingobacteriales > Sphingobacteriaceae > Mucilaginibacter > Mucilaginibacter koreensis. The sequence goes on from NZ_BAAGQS010000001.1 coordinate 2,846,569, forward strand.
ATTTCGGCACTAATGTACAAGCCCAAACCTAAACCCGAATATTGTGCGCCGGAGTGATCAACCCGGTAATACCGATCAAATAAATAGGGTAACTTTTCGGCAGCAATACCGGGGCCGGTATCTTTTACGGCAATGCGTGCCTGCCCGTTTACCCGTTCGGCTATCAGGTATATTTCTCTGGAATTGGGCGCATATTTTACTGCATTATTCACAAAATTAACCACTACCTGGTCAATACGATGCTCATCGGCATAAATTCTTAAGTCCTGATCACCCTGAACAATTAACTCATGTTTACCACCTACTCTGATGTGGTGGCAGCAGCCGTTCAGCATCTCATAAATGGTGAATTTGGTTTTATTGAGCTTCATCTGCCCCTCATTCATGCGGGTGGCATTCAGCAGGTCATCAATCAGGGTGGTAATCTTGTCCATGCTGCGATTGGCCTGATCAATCATTTTAGGCAGCATGGTAGGCGATGGATTGTTTTTCAAACGCCCCATCAATTGCAAAGCTGCTTTTAAGCTGGTAATCGGCGTTTTCAGCTCATGACTGGCAATGCTGATAAAATCGTCCTTTCTTTGTTCCAGTTCTTTGCGGTCAGTAATATCTATCACTGTTCCTGCAAAAAAAGCAGCTTGATCATCAGTCGCCGGATAAAGCCTGCCTGTAGCTTTCACCCAACGCAATTGCTGATCGTGGTATCCCAAAATAGGATATTCCAGGTCGTAGCCGCTGTTCTGCGTAATGGCTGCTTCTACAGCTGCAACAACTTTACTGCGGTATTCCTCAGCAACTTGATTTACCGCAGCCTCGTATAGCATCTCCTCATCAGGGTAATAACCAAAAAGCTCTTTTAAACGTACAGAAGGTACAAATTTTCGGGTTTTGGTATCTATATACCAGGTGCCTAATTCGGCTGACTGGACCGCCAAGCTGAACATTTGCTGAGCACGTTCAATTTCTTGTTTGCGATGCACTGCTTCGGTTACATCCTCTAAAATAATCAGCACCCCTGTTATTACACCTTCAGCATTCTTGATGGGCTGGTAAACCGAATTGATATAGGCATCGCGCAGGCCGCCATGATGGTAGAGCCGGATAGCAATCTCACCATTATTGCGCACTGTACCTGTATGATAAACTTCCTTCAGCCATTGTATTATGGGCTGGCCCTGTAATTCAGGCCGTGCTTCTGCATGCGGCCGGCCTATCATTTCTTCGCGGCTGCGGCCCCATATGCGCAGTATGTTATCATTAGCCAGTTCAGTGATGTGCTCAGGGCCGCGCAGCAGGGCCATACCCAAAGGTGCCTGCTCAAACAAACCCCGCAGCTGGTTCTCGCTTTCTACCAATTGGTTAGTGAGTTTACGGCGCTCAGTTACATCCATAAATGTACCTACACCGCCTTTTAAAATACCGTCACTGTCAAACAAAGGAGCGGTGTTGATGGAAAGGTAATTTACCTCTTTACCCGGGGCAAGCACACCAATTTCCTGGTCAAATACAGGCTTCCCGGTTTTTAGGGTTGTATATATCGGGTGTTCTTCAAACGGAAGCAGCGAACCGTCAAGCCGCAGGTTCTGCCATTTTTCATCATTGTAGGCCCGTTGCGTGAGTTCTGTTAATTGAAGATTAAGCATGCGCTGCCCGATGTGATTCAGGTAAAATACTTTACCATTGGCATCAAATAAGCCTACGCCTTCGGCCATAGTATCCAGTATACCTTGTAAGCGGGCTTCACTGTTAGCCAGCGTTTCGGCAAGCTGTATTTTTTCTGCGAGTGTACGCTCCAATTGCAAGCGCGATTTTACCTGTTCGGTTACCTCTACAGCAATATCGATAATACCTGTAATCTCTTCATTTTCAATTAAGGGTGTATAAGAGAAATTAAAATAGCCGGTTTCTTCCTTTCCGTTACGCTTCAGCATCACCGGCGTTTCGTAACCGTATACGGGCTGGCCGGTACGGTAAATATCATACAGCATATTGCAAGCCGGCTGCCCCGCCAGTTCGGGTATAGCGCTCAGCAGGGGCTGACCAATAATATCGGGCTGCTGATCCAGCAAGTTTAGCATTGGTGGATTGGCAGCATCAATTACCAATTCCGGCCCTCTGAAAATGATAATGGCTACCGGCGACTGTTCAATTACCGCCTTAAACTTATTCTCGTTTTCTTGTGCTGTGAGCTGCTGCTTTACAGCTTCCTGCTGCGCTGAGTTATATTGTGCATTGCTTAGTTTCAAGCCCTCATTACTGGCATTCAATTCGAAATTAACTACACTTAATTCTTCGTTAGTAGCTTTAAGTTCCTCGTTTGATGCCGCCAGGTCTTCGTTTAGGCTTTGTACCCGGCTTTCGCTTTCAGCTATCCTTTTTCGCATCAGTACCTGCTCGGTAACATCGGCTGCCGTATGGAGAATGCAATACGTAGTGCCGTCCTCATTCTTTAAAGCCCGGTACTCGAAACTGTAATAAAAAGTTTGCAATTTGCCGTTAACCTGCAGCTGAGCAGGTGTATCGGCTGCTATATAGGTAACGCCTGTGCGCCATACGTCTTTAAGAATGGAAATAAAAGGTTGGTCCTTTAATTCGGGCACTGCTTCTTCTAAAGGCAAACCTACCACTTCTCTACCCTTGCCCCAAAACGCAATCATGGCGTCATTTGCCATCTCGATAACAATGTCCTCTCCGGCGTAAATTGCGGTGGCATCTTTAGATAAGGCCAGTATATCAAGAAGTTGACGGTCGGTAAAACGCCGGGGGCTTGGGCTCATGAGGGGATCGGAAAAATTAGTGACAAAGGTAATAAATTTTCAAAATAGGAAAATCAAGTCATTAACTTATTATGAAGGTATGATGGTTGAATTAACCATTGAAAATACAGAAAAAAGTATAGCTTAGGTATACGCTGCTTTTTATTTGAAGTTATTTAAAGCAATCAACTTAAACTTTGGTTGCAGGCTCAACCACTGCGCCTTTTACACTGCTAAAATGCGGGCAATGGCAGGGGTGAAATAAACCGCATGAAGAAACCAACGAAGCCACAAGCATTACCCCTATAATTTTAAGATTTTTCATTTTGCGTTGCTGATAATACTACTAAAATACAAAAAGCTGCCATACCTGCACCTACGCTATCGGCAAATAAATCACTCCAATCACCCTCGCGGTAAGTGAATACGTATAGCTGCAGGAGTTCAATAAGCCCCCCGAAAGCAACGCCTGCAATAAAAACACCGGCAATTTGTAGTATTGATAGTTGTCTATGCCGGCGCAGTAAGCCATGAGCCAGGGCTACGGTAAAAACAAAAAACAGCCCGCAATGCACCAGTTTATCAAAACCCGGAAAAAAGAATGAACTTGGCGAACTTTCTACGTTACCGATAGGTGCGCAGCAAAGTACCAAAACAAATAAAGCCCACAACAAGGTGAGCTTTTGGTATTTTAAAATGGCGTTCATTAATTACGCGCCTACTAATTCCTGGTATGCTTCTGCCGATAATAAACCTTCTGTTTCGGCTGCATCCTGCAAAGTAATTTTTACCATCCAGCCATCACCGTACGGGTCGGTGTTTACCAGCTCGGGCTGGCTGTCCAGCATTGGGTTTACTTCCAGCACTGTGCCATTTACCGGCATAAACAAGTCAGAAACTGTTTTTACAGCTTCTACTGTACCAAAAACTTCTTCTTTGGCTACTTCGTTGCCAATGGTATTGATATCTACATAAACAATATCGCCCAGTTCGCGCTGCGCAAACTCAGTAATGCCGATGGTGGCTTCATTACCTTCTACTTTAATCCACTCGTGGTCTTTGGTATATTTCAGTTCTGCCGGAAAATTCATATTCAATACGGTTAATGGCTCAAAAATAATAAAAGTTTAGGCTAACACAACACTGTAAAAATTATACCCGCATTTTATTAAATCAGCAGGCATTCAAACCATAACTTAATGTGTTTGTTATGTATTTCATTAAAACTTAAAAACACATACAACTACTATGAAAAAGTTATTCACCATGGCCATGATTGCCTCTGCAGCATTGGCCTTCCAGGCTTGTAACAACGGCGCAAAAGACAGCAAAGACATGGCTGACAGCAGCAATGCCGTAAAAGACACCTCAACTCAACCAGCCGCTACCGGTGGTATTGCCGTTGATAAAGATGATGCCGACTTTGCAACCAAAGCTGCTGATGGCGGCATGTCAGAAGTAGCTTACGCTAAGCTGGCATTGGAAAAAGCAACCAACCCTAAAGTAAAAGAATTTGCACAAACCATGATCACCGATCATACCAAAGCAAATACTGAACTGATGGCAATTGCCAAAACCAAAAACATTACTTTACCTGCTGCTCCAAGTGCTGAGCATCAAAAAATGACTACTGATGCAGCAACCAAATCAGGTGCTGAGTTTGACAAGCAATATGTAAATGACATGGTTTCTGACCACAAAGAAGATGTTTCTTTATTCGAGAAAGCATCAACTGATTGCAAAGACCCTGAGTTGAAAGCTTTTGCCGCTAAAACTCTGCCGACTTTAAAAATGCACCTGGACATGATCAACAAAATTCATGACAGCATGAAATAAGCTGCAGATAGATTAATATAAAAAAAAGCGAAGCCTTACAGCTTCGCTTTTTTTATGCTTTTACTTTGCACCTCGTTAAGCCTTTTAAGCCATTAGGGCAATTGGCTGAAATTTGGTACTTTACGCTACCTTATTTTTTCAGCATATGAATAAACTTTACGCACTGTTTGCTTTCCTGTTTACCTTTTGCTTTTCCTTACACGTATCATCACAAAACAAAACGCTTAACGAGTTCGACAGCAAAATACAAGGCCTTACCAAATACCCGGGCTATTTTAATTTTTACTGGAACGAGCGCACGGGCCATCTACTGCTGGAAATAGATAAACTGAACCAGGAGTTTTTATATGTGAATACCCTACCGGCAGGTATAGGCTCTAATGACTTAGGCTTGGATCGCGGACAAATTGGCGATACCCGTATTGTAAAGTTTATAAAAAGCGGCCCTAAAATATTACTCATTCAGCCCAATTATGATTACCGTGCGGTAAGCAGCAACCCTGATGAGCGCAAATCGGTAGAAGAAGCCTTTGCCCAATCCGTCATTTGGGGGTTCAATGCTGAGGCCATATCAAAAAAAGGCGGCTCCAATACTGACGATGATCGCATACTTATCGATATTACTGCCTTTTTGCTGCGCGACAGCCATCACCTGGCCGACCAACTGAGTGGCGCCAACCAAGGCAGCTACCACGCTGATGAAATGCGCTCGGCCATTTATTTACCACAAACCAAGAGCTTTCCTGATAACTCGGAGTTTGAAGCTACCGTTACTTTGAGCGGCCGGGGCACCGGCCAGGAGATACGTTCGGTAACACCGGATGCCGATTTTGTAACCGTGCGCATGCACCATTCATTCATTAAACTGCCCGATGGCAATTATAAACCCCGTAAGTTCGACCCGCGTTCTGGTTACTTCAGTACCGATTACATGGATTTTGCCACGCCTATTGAAGAACCCATTGTAAAGCATTTGATTAACCGCCACCGTTTGCAAAAGAAAGACCCGTCTGCCGCCATTAGTGAGCCGGTGAAACCCATTATATATTATGTAGACCGTGGTGCGCCCGAACTGGTACGCAATGCGCTGATTGAAGGTGCCTCCTGGTGGAACCAGGCCTTTGAAGCCGCCGGTTACAAAAACGCCTTCCAGGTAAAGCTGCTGCCTGCCGATGCCGACCCGATGGATGTGCGCTACAATATCATTCAATGGATTCATCGCTCCACCCGGGGCTGGTCATACGGCGCCTCTATTACCGACCCTCGTACCGGCGAAATCATTAAAGGCCAGGTATCTTTGGGCTCGCTGCGAGACCGGCAGGACTTTTTAATTGCCGAAGGCTTGCTGCAGCCTTACGAAGATGGCAAACCCCTCAACCCCAAATTAATGGAACTGGTAACCAAACGACTGTGCCAGCTGGCTGCACATGAGGTAGGTCATACTTTAGGCTTGTATCATAACTACATTGCCAGCACCCAAAGCCGCGCCTCAGTAATGGACTACCCACCGCCCACCATCAGTTTGAATACTGATGGTACCGTAAACGTTGATAACGCCTATACCGGCGAAATTGGCGGCTGGGACAAACGCGCGATCCTTTACGGCTATCAGGATTTTGCACCGGGAGTTAATGAAACAGAAGCTTTAAATAACATTATAAAGGAAACCTTGAAGCAAGGCTATGTTTTTATTTCAGATGCGGATGCACGACCCGCCGGGAGCGCTCACCCCAAAGCACACTTATGGGATAGCGGCACTGATGCCGCTGATGAGTTGAACCGTGTAATGGCTATCCGTAAGCAGGTATTGCAAAACTTTTCGGTTAAAGCCATCCGGCCGGATGCACCGATGGCTACGCTGGAGGAAGTGCTGGTACCCATTTATTTATTGCACCGCTATCAGGCCGAAGCCGCCTCAAAAGTATTAGGCGGTCTCACCTATACTTATGCTTTAAAGAATGATGGGCAGATCGTTACCCAAATGGTACCTGCGGCCGAACAATGGAAAGCCTTTAACGCCCTGATGGCAACATTAACACCTGATGCTTTGGCCATACCCGAAAAACTGATAGCACAGATACCACCCCGCCCGGTAGGCTATCCGCGTACGCGTGAATTATTCAAATCGCGTACAGGTTTAACTTTTGACCCAATGGCCGCCGCCGAAGGTAATGCCGGAACTATCCTTTCGTTTATGCTGCAGCCGCAACGCGCCGCACGTTTGGTAGAATACCAAGCCCGTAATGCCAGTCAACCTGGCTTAATTGCCGTACTTGACCGCATGACCGCCCAAACCTGGAAAGCCCCGCAACCCACAGGCTATAAAGGCGAATTACAACGACTGGTGAATAACTTGTACCTAAAGCAACTGCTTACTTTAGCCGCCACGCCACAGGCTGCCGAAAGTGTGCGCGGCATTGCAATGTTAAAAATAAGCGAATTGAAAAAATGGATGAATACCTCAGCTGCCACCGCATCAGGTTTGCAAAAAGCCCACTTACTATTCGGCCTGACACAAATTGAGCAGTTTGAGAAAAATCCTGATAAGTTTCAGCCTGCGCCGGAGGTACCAATGCCAGATGGCTCACCGATTGGCTGGGATGGAGCATATTAATTGAAAATAGAATTTACAAAGCCCTATTTAAACCGCTAAGTTTGCATCTATGGCATCAACACCTATTGTAACCGGCCTGATGGCTTTTGGCATGTCAGGGAAAGTATTTCACGCTCCTTTTGTAGAGGTAAACCCAAACTTTACCCTTAGAGCAGTGGTTGAGCGCAACCAAAAGAACGCAACCGAAACCTACCCCAACGTAATTAGCTATAATTCAACAGAAGAGTTGCTAAACGATTCGGAGATAGAACTCATTATAGTTAACTCGCCTAATTACCTGCATTATGAGCAGGCGAAAGCAGCTTTGCAGGCGGGTAAACATGTGCTGCTGGAAAAACCGGCAGCAGCTACCATTGCTGAATGGATGGACCTGCAGGAAATTGCCAAACAAACCGGCAAAGCATTAATGGTATATCAAAACCGCCGTTATAATAGTGATTTCATCTCGGTTAAAGAAATTATTGAAAGCGGCCGCTTGGGTAACCTGATTGAAGTACACTTCCGTTACGATCGTTACCGCGCAGCTGTAGGCGCTAAAAAGTTTAAAGAGCAGGCCTCCTACCCTGCCAATGGTCTGCTGTATGATTTAGGTCCGCACCTATTAGATCAGGCTATCAGCCTATTTGGCAAACCGGTATCATTTCACAAATTCACGGCAGCACACCGCGAGGGTTCAGAGGTTAGCGACTACTTCACTTACCAATTGATTTACCCTTATAATTTGATAGTGAATTTAACTGCCAGTTTGCTGGCGGCCGACCCAGGGCCTTCATACTTAGTGCATGGTACAGCAGGCAGTTTTACCAAAGACCGCACTGATACCCAGGAAGCACAGCTATTGGCCGGTATGCGGCCCGATGAAGCCGGGTTTGGCGTGGAAGCCGATGGCAGTGAAGGCCAGCTGGTGACCATACAGGGTATAGATGAAAAAATTACCGAACAAGTGCCTGCACACAAAGCTAATTATATGCATATATTTGATGCTGTGTATCATACTATCCGTAACGGAGCGTTATATCCCGTAACGCATGAACAAATTGGCTGGCAACTGGAACTGCTGGAAGCCGGGCCTCAATCATAAACGACCATAAATTAAGAATGAAACGTATACTATTATTTTTAAGTTTTATCATCATCGTTGCCGGCTGCACCCAGGCTCAAACTCCCGCTGAAGTTCGCGCACAGCATCTGGCACCCTACCGTATTTTGACTACTGACAGCACTTGGTCGACCCCGGCACAGCTGAAGAAAAACCGCCCGGTAATGCTGGTGTATTTCTCTCCCGACTGCGGCCATTGCCAGCGCCTGATGTATGAGATGAAGCCAAAAATGAAGCAATTTGGCAATACCCAGATTGTGCTGATTACCTTTACGCAATACCGCTCTATCAAAGATTTTTATAAAGCTTATGGCTTATCGGCTTTCCCTAATATTACGGTGGGCACCGAAGGGTATACGTATAATGTACAGCGCTATTACGAAATTAAAACCACGCCTTTTGTGGCTATTTATGACCGCAATGGTAAACTGGTTAAAATTTTTGACAAGCAGCCTAATGTAGACGACTTGATTGCGACTGCAAAAAAAGCTTAAGCCTAACTGCTCATTCTTATTACAGGAATAAGAAAATTTATTAATTTACGTAATATAAATATTACCATATAGCCCCCATACCTTAGCAATAAAGTTACAAGCAACATAAAGTAAGCCTTAGCAAAAAACCTGATTTTTGCGGGATGATTTTAAAGTTGTTTAGAACTGTATTTTGCATGGTAGTTCTGCTGGGAAGCACGGCTACTTATATTTTTGCTCAACAGGCAGCCGGTGGCAAAGGCACTGTATCCGGCCGCTTGATTGATGGCGCCAATAACCAACCTCTTGACTATGCTACGGTTGCTTTAATCAGCAAAGCCAATAATCAGGTAGCTAAAAGTTTACAAACCGATGCTCAGGGTAATTTCAAGCTCACCGGTGTGGCTAATGGCCGCTACCAGGTGCGTATCACCTTTGTAAGTTACCTTACTTATACCAAAGACAGTTTAATCATCAGCGATGCACGGCCAGCTATACAACTGGGCACCATCCGCATGCGCCAGTCTAAAGGCACCTTAAAAGAAGTAGTAGTTACCGGCCAACGCAGCCAGATACAACTGGGTACTGACAAAAAGGTATTCAGTGTAGACCAAAGTCTGGTAAGTCAGGGCGGATCTGCAACCGACTTACTGGCCAACGTCCCCACCGTACAGGTAGATGTCGATGGAAACGTAAACCTGCGTGGATCAAATAATGTGCGGGTATTAATCAACGGTAAACCTTCGGCTTTAACCGGCTCCAGCGTGAGCGATATTCTGCAATCTATCCCGGCCAGTTCTATTGAAAATATTGAGGTGATTACCAACCCATCATCTAAATATGATGCTGAGGGACAATCCGGTATTATTAATATCATCCTGAAAAAGAACGCATCTCTGGGCTTTAACGGCTCAGTATCGGGTACGGCAGGTACACAAAAAACTTACAATGGTAACCTTAACCTGGCTTACCAAACTTCAAAAGTTAATATTTATGGCAATTACAGCTACCGCCGTGGCGACCGCGTAGGTAATGGGTTTACCAATAAAACCATCACTTCAGGTAATGATGTAACTACCCAAAACCAGGTATCCGATCAAACATTCAGCTTTAAAGGGCATAACATCCGCACGGGGATTGATTACAACCTGGACAAGAATAACACATTAAGTTTTTCCAACAACATTAACATCCGCGACCGTGACCGCTTCCAGAACGGCACTACCAATACGGCGCTAAATGGTTTCCGTACGCAAATTTTAGAGCAGGATAACAAGAGCTATGGCTCAGGTACCAACCTGGATTTCAACCTGGATTACGTACACAAGTTTGCCAAGCCAAAAGAAGAACTGACCACTAACATTGGTTACTCCACTGAGCGCAATAGCAATACAGATTATTTAAATACCAACCGCTTCTATTTCCCGACTACTTTTGATCCGTTTTATCAAAATAACTATACCAAAGGTCGCCAGGGTAATCTGAATTTACAGGCCGATTATACGCTACCTTTAAAAAATGGTAAAATAGAAGCCGGTTACCGTACTACCATTAACCGTAATGAGAATGACTATATGGTTGATACTGCGGGTGCAATAACTGGCCCTTTCTTACGCCAGTTAGACCAAACCTATAATTTTGTTTACAAAGAAAATGTAAACGCAGCCTACACCAACTACCAGCACCAGTTTGGTCAATACGGTGTGCAGGTAGGCTTACGTTTAGAGGATGCACACATCCGTACAGAGTTGGAAACCCGCCAGGCCAACATTGGGCCAACTAACTTTAAAAATGATTATTTCAGGGTATACCCCAGTGTATTTTTAACCGATAAACTGACCGAAAATCAAACTTTACAGTTGAGCTATACCCGCCGTGTAAGCCGTCCGCGAGATCGCCAGATTTCACCATTTCTGGATCGCAGCAACCCTTTGAATTTCCAGCAGGGTAACCCCAATTTATTGCCGGAGGATATCCACTCCTTTGAATTGAGCTACATTAACTATTATAAAACGCTCACCTTAACATCATCCTTATATTACCGTTTAACCAACAACAATATTCAGAATATCCAGGAGCCATATTTAAATAGCTTAGATACCACGTTAAACACATTCCGTAACATTAAAAGCGCATCAAATGCCGGTTATGAATTGATTGCCAAGGTAACACCGAGCAGCGCACTTGATTTTACCTTCAATGCCAACGTGTTTTACCGTTACATTGATGGTGTGCCGGAATACAAAATTCCTACCACCTCAGGCTGGAGCTACAATGGCAACTTAACCGCCAACATAAAGCCATTGCCTAAATTAGGCTTTCAATTACGTGGTGATTACCAGGGTCGCCAGGTAATTGCACAGGGTTATATGCGTGCTATGTACGGCCTGGATGGGGCAATCCGTTACGATATTACCAAAGCGCTAAACGTAAGTGTAAGCGCACGTGACATTTTTAATACCCGCCGCTTCAAATCGGATATTAATTTCCAAAATACAGCAGGCACACAGTATACCAATCAGTATTCGGAGCGCCGCTTTTCTACCCGTGTGGTACTGTTTACAGCTTCGTACCGCTTTGGTTCAACCGGTGCCAACCGCCAGCGCCAGCGCCGCCAGCAACAAGATCAGGACAATCCGGATGATACCATACAGCCTACCAACAGCGTTGGTGGCGGTCCATCCGTAAAATAATAGCTTTCAAGTAAAAAAGCGGCTTAGTGATAAGCCGCTTTTTTGTTTTACAGGTAACTAAAATTATAGTCTTGAGCACCGTTAAGGTACAATCCAACTTCCCTGCCAATCATTCCCCTCAAGTTTAAACCTTGCACGGCGGTTACCAGTTTCACGGTTAAGTTTCAAATACTCAAAGGCATCTGCCTCAATAGTAATTACGGCAAAGTTTTTGTAACCAGCCATATCCTCATCGTCAAACTTCTGCCCTTGCAAATACGCTAAACCATCAGTTGGTTCGGTAACAGGTGTAGATGGCGGCTGCTGGGCCAGGTACGAAGTACGGCCTTTATACCCGGCCTCTTTCCAGTGCTGTAGTGCAGTTTCGTTTTGTGCATCAATCACAGCATTACCTTTCACAATTAACTGGCATTGCTGCTCTTTATCATAAAATAAGGCGCTAATGCGGGCATCGGCTTTTATATTGGCCACTTTCTCCGAGCGCACATCAGTATAAAAAATGATGCGATACGGTTGAATTTCAGCATGGCGTAGCACAACTGTATATTGGTTGACACCACCCTGCAAAGCCATATGTGATGCCGTTAAATTGCGGTAAGCGTGATGCGATTGCTTACCGGCTTCTACCAGTTGCTGCCAGCACTGTTCAAATATTTTCTCGAGGGTTAAATTCATTAATGAGTTAGATTTCAGCAAATTATATAAACCAAAATTATTTTAAGTTGTATAGTAACTATATAGACAATGTTAGCGTCTAACCTATAAAAAGTATAGTATTTTGTTCTTTATAAAATCAGTTAATAGTTAGCGGCTGCACAAATACTTGCAGCCGTTTTTTTATGCGCCAGTCAGGCGTGCCATAGTTACCGGCAACTGCTCAATCAGTTTACCTGGCAGTACCACCCGCATACGGTTGGGCAAGGCCAGTTCATCGCCGGCTTTACCATGTATATAATTACCTATAATGCAAGCTTCCTGGGGCGAGTGCTTTTGTGCTATTAATGCGGTAATAATGCCGGTTAACGCATCGCCCATCCCTCCACTGGCCATAGCCGCATTGCTGGTAGAATTGAAATACAACCGCCCGGCAGGTGTAGCGGTAATGGTATAATCGTTTTTAAGTATAATACATATTTTGAGTTCAACAGTTTTTTGCTTTAGGGTTTGCAACCTTTGCCACCAGGTTTGATGTTCGCCAAACAGGCGGTCAAACTCTTTCATGTGCGGGGTGAGCACACTGTTTTCAGGTAGCTGGGTTAATAATTCGGGATGTTGAGCCAGCAGGTTCAGGGCATCAGCATCAAACACTATAGGCTTTTTATAATTGGAGATCATATCCTTTAAAAGCGCCAGCGTATCGTCGTCTTTACCCAAACCGGGGCCCACACCTATTACACTGAACTTTTCCCAGTCAATATCAGGTTTTTGGCTACCTTGCCTTACCACTGCCATCACCTCGGGCTGATACGTATTGAGTGCAACCAAACCGCTTTCAGGAATACACGCGGTGGTTAAGCCCGCCCCGGCGTAGGCACAAGCAGAAGAGCAAATCAACGCTGCACCCATGGTTTTAGCCTGGCCTGCCACAATTAATGCATGGCCATAAGAGCCTTTGTTACTGAAACGCTGGCGCGGTGGCAAAATTTTTCGCACATCTTTTTCCTCTACCAACTGGTAAGGCGACTGCAGCGATTGCACGAAGCCCTCGTTGATACCAATGTTTACCACCTCGAAGCATTCGATATATTTACCCGACTCGGGTAACAAAAAATTGATTTTAGGCTGTTGAAAGGTAATTACCAGGTCGGTTTGTAAAATGATAGCATCAGGGTCAATACCCCCCTCGGCAGGCATCCCGGTAGGGATATCAACCGCTACTACAGTTTTATTTAAACTGTTCAGGTGCTTTACCAAACGCTCAAAATCGCCGCTTAACGGTTTATTTAAGCCGCTGCCCAGTAAAGCATCAATAATAACAGTACTTTCCTCAGCAGGGAAGTTTTCGCCTTTATTCAACTCCAATAGCTTTATGCCCGTACTTTGTAGCCGTTGAAGGTTGGCGTTGAAATCATCTGTAGTTTTATCAGAAAAACGGGCCACTTTAACCGTTACGTTTCCGTAACCATGCCCATGCAGCAAGCGCGCAACAGCCAGGCCATCACCCCCATTGTTACCTGTACCGCAGTAAACAGCAATAGCTTGAGATGAATCGGGAAAGTGATTGATAAACCATCCGGTAAAAGCTTTAGCCGCACGTTCCATCAAATCGGTTGAAGAAACGGGCTCATGAGCAATGGTATACGCATCAGCTTCGCGTATTTGGGCAGATGTTAATAAGGGCAACATGCTTTTAAAGCGAATAAAAAACATATTTGTTTGTATGCGCTTTTGCCTGATGACAAAGAAAAAGGCAACCCTGTTAAGAATTGCCTTTGATGATATAGTAAATTAATATTTGAAATTACTTTACCTTTTCGGGTACACGCATTTCTTTCGCCAAAAATTTACCTGTAAAGCTGTCTTTTACTTTGCACAAACCTTCGGGCGTACCGCTAAAGAGTATTTTACCGCCGCCGGCACCGCCTTCTGGGCCTACGTCAATAATATGATCCACCACTTTAATTACATCCAGGTTGTGTTCAATCACCAGTACGGTATTACCTTTATCAACCAGTTGCTGCAGCACACCCAACAATACATTGATATCCTCAAAATGCAAACCAGTAGTAGGCTCATCCAGAATATAGAACGTATTGCCGGTATCTTTTTTAGATAGCTCAGTAGCCAATTTTACGCGCTGCGCCTCACCACCCGATAAGGTAAGCGAAGACTGCCCCAAGGTAATATACCCCAAGCCTACGTCGTTCAGCGTTTTTATCTTGCGATAAATAGAAGGTATTGGTTCGAAGAAGGCCACCGCATCTTCAATACTCATATCCAGCACATCGCTGATGGATTTGCCACGGTAACGCACTTCCAGTGTTTCGCGGTTGTAGCGGCGACCGCCGCATTCTTCGCATGGCACCTGTACATCAGGCAAAAAGTTCATTTCAATTACCTTCAAGCCTGCCCCTTGGCAGGTTTCGCAACGGCCACCTTTTACGTTGAATGAAAAACGGCCGGGTTTATAGCCACGTATCCTGGCCTCGGGCAACTGCACATACAGGTTACGGATATCAGAGAACACACCTGTGTACGTAGCCGGGTTAGAACGCGGTGTACGGCCAATAGGCGTTTGGTCAATCTCAATTACTTTATCAATATGCTCCAACCCTTCAATTTTATCGTAAGGCAGCGGATGCTTTTTAGCCCTGAAGAAATGATGGTTCAGGATGGGATACAACGTTTCAATAATCAGGCTGGATTTACCACTGCCTGAAACCCCCGTTACCCCAATAAACGTACCCAATGGAAAAGTAGCTGTTATTTTCTTGAGGTTATGCCCGGTGGCCTTTTTGAGCACCAGGCTTTTGCCGTTACCTTTGCGGCGTTCCTTCGGGATGGCAATTTCACGCTCACCGTTCAGGTACGAAGTAGTTAAGGTGTGCGCATGCATTAATTGCTGCGGTGTGCCTTCGGCTACTACTTGGCCACCATGTACACCGGCTGCCGGACCCATATCTATCACGTGGTCGGCTTCCAGAATCATATCCTTATCGTGCTCTACCACCAGTACGGTGTTGCCCAGATCGCGCAGGTTTTTGAGGGCTTTAATCAGGCGGTCGTTATCGCGCTGGTGCAGGCCAATGCTGGGCTCATCCAAAATGTACATCACGTTCATCAGCTGCGAGCCAATTTGTGTAGCCAAACGGATACGCTGCGCCTCACCGCCTGATAAGGTGCGGGCGGTGCGGTCTAAAGTGAGGTAACTTAAACCTACATCCAGCAGGAAACCAATACGGGCTCGGATTTCTTTCAAGATCTCGCGGGCGATAACGTTCTGGCGCTCATTCAAACGGTCTTCCAAACCCACAAACCAGGCTTGCAGGGTGTTGATGTCCATACAAGCAAGTTCAAATATATTTTTCTCGTTTACTTTAAAATGCAGCGATTCTTTTTTAAGGCGGGCACCGTGGCAAACCGGGCAGGTTTTCAGCACGCGATAGGCTTCCATATCATCTGATATCTCTTCGCCTTTACGCTCCTGCTGTTCTTCCAGCATTTTAATTAAACCGTCGAAAGTAATCTGGTAGTTCTGTACATTCCATTTATTGTACTCCACTGCTACCGAAATCATTTCATCAGAACCGTTCAGGATGATATCCAGCTTCTCACGTGGTATTTTTTCAAGCGGCACCGACAATGAAAAATCATATTTCTTACCCAAAGCTTTCAATACCTGAAAAATCCAAGTTTCCCGGTATTCACCAATCGGGGCCAAACCACCGTTAACAATGCTCAGTTTCGGGTTAGGAATTACGGATGACTCATCAATTTCGAACACATAGCCTAAACCGTCGCAGTTTTCACAGGCACCGTAAGGCGAGTTGAACGAAAAGGTGTTGGGCTGCGGCTCGTCATAAGAAATGCCCGACACGGGATCCATGAGGTACTTACTGAAGTAAGATACGTTATTGTCTTTATCAGCAATACGAATGATGCCTTTGGCAATCTTTAAAGCCGATTGTACGGAAGTGTGTAAACGCTTGCTATCCTTTTCGCTTACCTGCAGGCGGTCTACCACAATATCAATATCGTGTATTTTATAGCGGTCTACCTGCATTTTGGGCTCTACGTCCATTATGGTACCGTCTACATAAACTTTCAGGTAGCCTTGCTTGCGTATTTGCTCAAACAGTTCGCGATAATGCCCTTTACGGCCTTTCACCACCGGGGCCAGGATATTGATGGGTTGTCCGTCGAAACGCTCGCTGATGGCGCGCATAATCTGGTCTTCACTCATGCGCTCCATCTTCTCGCCGCTTACATAAGAGTAAGCCTCGCCGGCGCGGGCAAAGAGCAGGCGCATAAAGTCATAAATTTCGGTTATGGTACCTACTGTAGAGCGCGGGTTTTTACTGGTGGTTTTTTGCTCAATGGCAATTACCGGGCTCAGGCCTGAAACTTTATCTACATCGGGCCGCTCCATACCGCCCATAAACTGGCGCGAATAAGCCGAAAAAGTTTCCATATACCGGCGCTGGCCCTCGGCATAAATGGTATCAAACGCCAATGATGATTTACCGCTGCCGCTTAAACCGGTAATAACTACCAGCTGGTTGCGCGGAAAAGAAACATCTATATTTTTTAAATTATGC
This sequence comes from Mucilaginibacter koreensis, assembly GCF_054783355.1. NCBI lineage: Bacteria > Pseudomonadati > Bacteroidota > Sphingobacteriia > Sphingobacteriales > Sphingobacteriaceae > Mucilaginibacter > Mucilaginibacter koreensis. Next base: position 2,863,298 of record NZ_BAAGQS010000001.1, read on the forward strand.
ACCCGGGCACCGTAAACTTCTACTTCGCTTTGTTCGCCCAGGTCAATTGTTTTATCTGCCATAGTATCAATAAGCCCAATCGTTATATAACTTTAATTATACCGCTAAGTTTGAGCCGCTTATAATTTGCTAAAAATAATGGCAAATATACAAAAAAAGGCCGGCATGCTTATCTAACATGCCGGCCTTTCAAGTGCTCCGTTATAATGCTAATGTCAATTTAACAGCAGTGGCTCAGCCGAGGGCAGCCAGGCATAAACGTTGTTTTGTTCAGGCTTTACTTCTGCAGGCGGGGCCAGTATTTTTTTAAGGGCCATCAGCTTATATACATAGCTGCCGGTTTCGCGGTTTAAACGCATAAAAAAGTAGTTGCCATGGTTACGGCGATTAATGGCATGCTTAATGCGCGGCGAACCCGCATTGTAAGCTGCTGCAGCCAGTGTCCAGCTATCCAGTTCGCCATATAATTCTTTAATGTACTTACAGGCCGCAATAGTTGATTTCCGTAAATTAAGCCGGTCATCATGGTGGCGGCTTACCCTTAAGCCATACTCGCGGGCGGTACCGGGCATAAACTGCCATATACCTGCTGCACCGCGAGGCGATACGCCCCTGCGCAGGCCCGACTCAATTAATGGAATGTATTTAAAATCTTCAGGGATGCCATAAGCATCTAAAATAGGCACAATCACATCAAATAACTGTTCAACCCGGCGCTGCATGGCCGCAGTTTTAAACGCATTAAAACGGTTGTGATGAAAAGATCGCGCCAGCTTGCCTTTTACTTTTTCGTTATGAACAGGCAGCGCCTCATGGGCAAAATTAAAGTTCCTTTTTTCCGATTCAGTGTAAAATGTAAACTTCGAAACATACCCGAAACGGGCAGCCGGTTTAACATCAGTAGTACTGTAAATAAAGAGCTTTGAAACGATGGTTAGCACTAGCATTACGGAGCACGTAAGTAAGTGTTTTTTGATCATTCTTATTCTTTTAAGTTTAACATACAGGTCAGGATGTGTTGCAAAGGTAAATAAACAAATCAGATTATCAAGCATTTAGGTAGCCTTAGTGTTTCTGAGGCATTTTTACAATGTTGAAAAATTGTTAAAACAATGGCTTCAGCGTGTCAAAAACACACTTTTGCGCTGTTGAAAAAAATTTTATTAAAGCTTAAAAAAAACGTACTTTTACAGGCTCTCTCAAGAGGTAACAATATAAAATTTATGGTATTCAGAAAACCAGGGAACAGTCGCGAAGACAAGTCCGGCAGATCATCAAACCGCAACCAGCGCGATGGTGATTCTTTCAAAAAATCATCCTTTAACAAAGACAACAACAGCCCTTCACGCTTCAAAAAATCAGACGCCGGCAGCAGCGATCGCCCAGCCCGGAAATTTGGCGATAACGCAGGCGGTAAAAAACCGTTTACTGCAGGTGGTGGCCGCTTTAAATCGGCAAGCGAGGGTGACCGCCCCTTCAAAAAATTTGGTTCACGTACCGATGGCAACCGCTCGGGCGAACGCCGCAGCAGCCAGGGCGAGGATACCCGCCCATTCAGAAGCCGCAACAACAATAACGAAGGTGGCTTTAACAAACGCGAAGGCGGAAATGACCGGCCTTACAGCGGAAAACCAAGAAGTACAGAAGGCCGCCCCGAAAGAGGAAACAGCCGCCGCAGCGACGATAACTCAAGAGGCAGCTACGGCGACCGCCCATCATCAGGCCGCCCGTACAATACAGAGCGCTCACGTTCAATTGATGAGCGCCCAGTGCGCACTATGCGCAGCCGTAATAAAAAAGCGGATGAGGATGCAGCGCCTAAAAGTAAATCTTCGAAAAGCGATAATAGCTTAATCCGCTTAAACCGTTATATATCCAACGCTGGTATCTGCTCACGCCGCAAGGCCGATGAGCTGATTGAAGCTGGTGTGATCTCTGTAAACGGAGAGGTGGTTTCAGAACTGGGTTTTAAAATTAACCCAACGAAGGATGTGGTAAAATACAACAACGAAACGCTGAAACGCGAGAAAATGGTGTATGTACTGCTGAATAAACCTAAAGACTATATTACCACTACCGATGACCCGCAGGAGCGCCGCACCGTAATGCAACTGGTAGATAAAGCCAGTAAGGAACGCATTTACCCCGTTGGCCGTTTAGACCGTAACACTACAGGCTTACTATTAATGACCAACGATGGCGATCTGGCCGATAAGTTATCGCACCCGCGCAACAATATCACCAAATTATATCAGGTAGAGCTTAGTAAAAGCCTTACTCAGGGCGATTTGAATAAAATCAGTTTTGGACTGGAACTGGAAGACGGTTTGATTAAGCCCGACATGATTTCTTACGTAGCCGGTGGCAGCAAGCGCGAAGTAGGCATACAAATACACAGCGGTAAAAACCGCATTGTACGCCGCATTTTTGAGCACCTGGGCTATGAAGTGGTAAAACTCGACCGCACCATTTACGCTAACCTTACCAAAAAAGACCTACCCCGCGGAAGGTGGAGATACTTGGAAGAAAAAGAGATTATACAGTTAAAGCATTTGATTTAAGCCCCCTAACCCCCTAAAGGGGGAACTGGAGTTGGAGTATACTAATACAGCAAAGAGCCGCTTATTTAAGCGGCTCTTTGCTGTATTATGCTACCACGTCATTGCGAGGAACGAAGCAATCTCTATATGCCTAAAAATCATGTGCAGAAAGATTGCTTCGTTCCTCGCAATGACGTGGTAATACAAACAATCAGGAAAACTTCCTATTCCACCAATTCCTTAAATCTAAAATTCGGGTTCCACCAATATTTTTGTTTATTTGTTTAATACCAGATAAACAAACCGATGAAGAAATTTTTCCTGATAGCGGCCCTGCTGATTCCCGCCTTGTCGCAGGCGCAAAAAAATAAAAAAGGACCTTCCAGCTATGATTTAGTAATTGGCACCTACACCAGCGGCCAAAGCGAAGGCATTTACGTATACCGTTTTTATGCCGAAACCGGCCGCATGGCCTACCTCAACAAAGCCACCGGAGTATCTAACCCCTCATATCTGACCGTATCTTCAGACAATAAATTTGTATACGCTGTAAACGAGAATGATAATGGCGAGGTAAGCGCCTTTTCATTCGAACCCAAATCGGGCCGGTTGGATTTCATCAATAAGCAATCCACCAAAGGCGGAGCGCCTTGTTATATTACTGAAGATAAATCATCAAAACATGTATTTGTGGCCAATTACTCAGGCGGCAGTGCTGTGGTTTTACCGGTAAATAAAGACGGATCCTTAAGTGCAGCTTCGCAGGTATTGCAGGACCAGGGGCATGGAGTAAACGCCGCACGTCAGGAAAAGCCGCATGTGCATACCACGGCTTTATCGCCCGATGAAAAATACCTATTGTACACCGATTTGGGTACCGACCGCATCAATATCATGCGTTACAAATCGTCGCAGCCACAGCCTTTAAGTCCGGCTTTGCCGCCCTACATTGCAGTTACAGCCGGCCATGGCCCACGCCATTTGGCTTTTACGCCTGATAAAAAGCACCTGTACCTGATCACCGAGATGGGCGATGCGATTCACACCTATGATTATGATAACGGCCAGTTAAAGCAAAAGCAGGTATTATCTATCCTGCCTGATGGCTTTACCGGTAAAAAAGAAGCGGCAGCCGATATTCATGTATCGCCTGATGGCCGCTTCGTATATGCCAGCAATCGTGGCGACAGTAATGATATTGCCGTATATGCGGTTGATGCTGAAACCGGCCTGCTTACTTTTGTAGAACGGAAATCGAGCATGGGTAAAGGCCCGCGCAATTTTGTAATTGACCCCAGCGGTAAATTTTTACTGGTAGCTAATCAAAACAGCGATAGTATTTATGTATACAAAATAGATACCGCCACCGGTAAGCTCACTTTAACCAACACACATCTGGAAATTCCGAACCCGGTGTGTTTAAAGTTTGCACCGGCTGAGTAGTATCATCACTAAAAAGAACGCGCCGTCATTTCGACCGTAGGGAGAAATCTTCTTCGCTTAGTTTTACACAACGTAGACCAGCTTGATGAAGAAGATTTCTTGCTATCGCTCGAAATGACAAAAAACATCTACCAACATTAATAACTAAACATCTTACATCTTCCTCACTTATGAATAAACAAGCATACGGCATTGTTGGCCTGGGCAAAATGGGCAGTAACCTGGCACTGCAGGCAGCCGAGAAAGGGTTCACCATTGCCGGTTACGATCGCTTTGTTTCGGCTGCGCCCGAGCACGAGAACCTGCATGTTACCGCTACTTTAGCCGAACTGGTAGACAGCCTGGAAACACCACGCAAAATATTTATGTACATACCAGCCGGTAAAGCAGTGGATGATTTGATTGCTGAACTGGCTCCCTTGCTCAGTTCAGGTGATATTTTGATTGATGGCGGCAACTCTTACTGGGGCGACAGCATCCGCCGGGCAGAAAGCTTGGCCGACCAAAACCTGTTTCTAATTGATTGTGGAACCAGCGGTGGTATTAGTGGTGCCCGTAACGGTGCTTGCTTTATGGTAGGCGGCGCTGCAGAAGCCGTAAGCCAGATTGAAGGCTTGTTAAGAAAGCTGGCCGTACCCGAAGGTTATTCATACACCGGTAAATCAGGCTCGGGGCACTTTGTAAAACTGGTGCACAACGGCATTGAGTTTGGCATGCTGCAGGCCATTGGCGAAGGCATGGCCCTGTTGGCTAAATATCGCGAACAACTCGATATCAGTGATATTTTACACACCTGGAACCACGGCTCGGTGGTACGCTCGTGGCTCATTGAGCTGATGAAACAGCTGTATGATGAAAAGCAAGGTTTCAATGTACCTTCATATGTGGATGATACTGGCGAGGTAAACTGGCTGGTAACCGATGCCATGAAAATGGAAGTATCCATTCCGGTTATTGCCCAATCGGTAATGCAGCTTATCGCCTCACGCGAGGCCGACCATGTATCGCCCAAAGCGATCGCCATGATGCGTAACGGTTTTGGCGGTCACCCCTTCGGCCCTGATGCACATATTGCTTTCGAGCGCCATCATGGCCAGGTAGGCGGCTATGTAGAGCCTTCGGAGTAAAAGTTTTAAATCAATATTGACTCATGAATGTTGAATAGCGAATAAAGTATAATAACTTGTTCAAATTCAACATTCATTATCAGTATATGCGTTACTACCTTTCACTTTTATTAGTACTGCTTTCAGTTACCGGCTTTTCTCAAACGCAGCCTGCCGCAAACACTTACACTTCGTTCGACGGTACCAAAATCAGTTATGTTTCTACGGGCACCGGTTACCCGGTGGTATTGTTGCATGGCTTTGCCAATACCAGCGCCAACTGGCTTAAAACTGCCACGTATGCCACTTTGGTAAAAGCCGGCTACCGCGTTATTGTGCCCGATATGCGGGGGAACGGCAACTCCGGCATGCCCGAAGAACAAGGCTATGCTAATGATGCACAGGTAAAAGATTTGGTTGGGCTGATGACCAGCCTCAATATCAACAAATACGATGTGGTGGGTTACTCCCGCGGTTCTATCGTAGCAGCCAAACTGTTAACTATGGATAAGCGCATTCGTAAAGCCATACTGGGCGGCATGGGTGATGCCTTTACCAACCCTAATTGGGACGTACCTCAACGCTTTTATAAAGTGTTAAGCGGCGATACCACCATTCGTAACAAATACAATATGCAGGGCACATTGGATTATATTGACAAAATGCACTTTAACCGCATGGCCCTCGCCTATCAGCAAAAATATCAGCCGGTAACCACGCCTCAAGAGCTCGGTAATATCCGCATCCCGGTAATAATTTTGCGCGGCAGCGAAGACGTAGATAATGGCTCGGAGATGGTATTGCAAAACCTCATTCCGGGGGCACGCCTCAAATACGTACCCGGCGACCATAACTATGCCTACAACACCCAGGAATTTGCCGATGCCGTTTTGGGGTTTATTAAGGAATTGTAGCAAGTTTAATGATTTTTAGCGGCTCATATTGTTCGTTTACAATTAATCTGCTACCTTGCCATACCTTTATAACTTATTAAATTACTTTACTTTATGAGAAAACTGCTGGCCTTATTGTGCTGCTGTGCCCTGCTTTCATCGGTGGCGTCGGCGCAGGTAATCCCTAACGATGTTACTGTAGTACCGCTTCCGGTAAAAACCACCCGGCTATCCGGCTACTTTACCTTGCCCAAAAATGTAAGCATTGCGGCACCCTCCAACGCGGAGTTAGCCCCTACAGTTGCCATGCTGAAATCAAAACTCAGTACAGCTACCGGAGCGGTAGTGACTTCAAAAAACAACGCTTCAGCAACCATCAGTTTACTGTTAACGGTTTCTAACAATGCCACTATTGGTAAAGAAGGCTACCTGTTATCGGTTACGCCAAGTAAAGTAGTGGTTACTGCCAATACGCCGGCCGGCTTGTTTTATGGTGTACAAACACTGTTGCAATTATTCCCGCCTGCTATTGAAAGTAAAACCAAAGCCACCAACGTAGCCTGGAAAGCCCCATGCGTACAAATTACCGACTACCCCCGCTTTGAATGGCGTGGTTTGATGTTTGACGTAGCCCGTCACTTTTTTACAAAGGCCGAGGTTAAACATTATATCGATGACATGGTGCGGTACAAATTCAATATACTGCATCTGCACCTGGCCGATGATGAAGGCTGGCGCATTGAAATTAAGAGCCTGCCCCGCCTTACCCAGGTAGGCGCTTTTAACGTAAAAAAAGAAGGCTACTTTGGTACATTCTCGCCTCCCGGTCCAAATGAGCCTCGTAATTACGGCGGTTTTTATACCCAAGATGATATTCGCGAACTGGTGAAATATGCCCAGGATCGTTTTGTAAACATTCTGCCCGAAATTGATGTACCTGGCCACAGTTTAGCAGTTATTGCCTCTTACCCCGAACTTTCATGCACACCAGGTGCCGATAAATACCAGGTACGTTCAGGTGAAGTAATTATGGACTGGAGCAAGCATCCACCTCAAGCTTTAGTTGACAATACCCTTTGCCCGGCTAACGAGCAGGTGTATACCTTTTTAGACAAGGTGATGACCGAGGTGGCACAGTTGTTTCCGTTTCAATATATCCACGTAGGTGGCGATGAGTGCCCGAAAAACTTCTGGGAAAAAAGCGATGCTGTAAAAGCCCTGATGCAGCGCGAAAACCTGAAAACGCAGGAAGAAGTACAGAGCTATTTTGAAAAACGTTTGGAAAAAATTGTAGAATCAAAAGGCAAGCGTTTTATGGGATGGGATGAAATTTTGGAAGGCGGCCTGGCGCCTAACGCTGCTGTAATGAGCTGGCGTGGTATGGCCGGTGGCATTGCCGCTGCCAAAATGCAGCACGATGTAGTAATGAGCCCTACCACTTATGCTTACTTGGATTACATGCAGGGCGACCAAGCGATTGAACCACGCGTGTATGCTACACTGCGCCTCAATAAAGCCTATCAGTTTGAGGCTGCGCCTGATAGTTTGGGAGCCTATACCAAATACATTAAAGGCGGCCAGGCTAATTTGTGGACTGAGCAGGTTTACAACATGCGCCATGCCGAATACATGACTTATCCGCGTGCACTGGCCATTTCTGAGTCGGTATGGTCGCCTAAAGCCAACAAAAGCTGGCCTAATTTTGCCAGCCGGGTAGAGCAGCAGTTTAAGCGTATGGATGCCGCTGAAATTAACTACTCGCCTGCCGTGTACGATCCGATTTTTACCGTAAGTACCAATGCAGCGAATGATTTACAAGTAGGCTTGAGCACCGAAATATCAGGACTGGATATTTATTACAGCTTTGATAATACTTTCCCCGACCGCTTTGGCCAGAAGTATACGCAAACATTAATCGTACCTAAAGATGCTTTCCAGATGCGGGTAATTACTTACCGGGGCAAGCAGCCGGTAGGCCGCATGATTACCTTAACGGTAGAAGATATGAACCGCCGCACCAAACGTAAAGTGCCGGTTGCAGCCGCAGAATAATAAGCATTTTCTATAAAAAGAAGCGCCGTTGCAGTAAATGTAACGGCGCTTTTTTATGCTCCATTATTTGAGGTTTAAGGCAATATGCTTTACTTTGTAACTTTATTGTTATAGCAAACTACTTAATAGCAATAAGCCCTGAATGAAATATTGCTTAACCTTATTGTTGCTGCTTACCCTTGGTTTATATACACGCTTATTAGCGCAGGAAACCAAGTCGGTACCCATCCCTTCTATTATCCCGGCAGGTAAGAATACCACACCTCAGAAAGATACACTGGTAATAGATAACAAAGGCGTACCGCAAAAAGATTTTGGCGATGTCATCCGTCAGTTGTTTCACCGGCCACCTGCAGCCGGTATTGACTCGGTTACTTCTAAACCCGAAATTTCTATAGTGCCAGCTATTGGTTATACTTTGGTTTCGCGTTTTGCCATTGTATTATCAGGCAACGTGGCCTGGCGCAGGGCACCGCAATCGCGCATATCTACCATCATCGCCAGCGCCGATTATACACAAAACAAGCAGTTCACTATCCCAATCCAAACCAGTATCTGGTCTAAAAATAACGAGTGGAACTTTTTGGGCGATTACCGCTTTTACAAATACCCGCAAAGCACCTACGGTTTGGGCAGCAATGCTGATATCAAAGACGAAAACCCGATGGATTTTAGCTTTGCCCGTTTTTACGAAACTGCATTGCACCACATTACCGGTAACCTGTATGCCGGTTTGGGTTATATTGTAGATACACACTGGAACATCTCAGACCAGGGGCCATTGAACGGAGCACCCAATGATTACCGTAACTATGGTGCCCGAAGCCATACCATTTCTTCAGGCAACACCTTAAATGCTGTATACGACTCGCGCGATTTTGCCATCAATCCGTCCAACGGCTGGCTGGCTTCGCTTACTTACCGCCGCGCCGACCGTTTTTTGGGCAGCACCACCCCGTGGTCATCTTTGCTGATTGATGTGCGCCGCTATTACCGCTTTCCGGCCAGTTCCAACAATATCATCGCTTTCTGGACCTACGACTGGCTCACCCTCAACGGCCGCCCCTCGTATTTAGATCTGCCCAGCACCTCCTGGGATCAAAACTCGGCCACCGGGCGCGGCTATATCCAAGGCCGGTTCCGTGGCGCGCAGATGCTGTATTTAGAAAGCGAGTACCGATTTCAGCTCACCCATAACGGCCTGCTGGGCGGCGTAGTATTTGTAAACGCACAAACCCTGTCAGCAGCACCAGGCACCAAGCTGCAATCTATACAGCCAGCCATAGGCCCCGGCCTGCGCATCAAGCTTAATAAAACCTCTCGCACCAACGTGGCTATTGATTATGGCTTTGGCCGGCAGGGTTCGAAAGGGTTGTTCATTGATGTGGGTGAGGCTTTTTAAAAAATCACCGTACCCTCTTGCATGTAGTTATAATATGTTATAACTTTATGCATGCGCTCTACATTAAGAAGTATAGGAAATTCAAAGGGAGTCATTTTACCTCAGTCACTGCTTAAGCAATGTTCAATTGACAACGAAGTGAACATTGAGGTAAAAGATGATGCCATTGTGATTACACCGGCAGGTGAAAAACGTAAAGGTTGGGCTGAAGCCTTCAAAACCATGGCCGATAATGGTGATGATGTGATGCAAATACCTGATGTATTTACCGATGAAGACCAAAGCGACTGGACATGGAAATAAAACAGTACGCTATCCACTGGATTAACCTTGACCCTACCCAAGGCAGTGAAGTGAATAAAACACGCCCGTGTGTTATCTTATCGCCTGATGAAATGAACCAGTATATCAAAACTGTAATCATTGCACCGCTTACCCATACCTTAAAGAAATATCCTACGCGAATTTTGTGTAATATTAATGGCGAGCAAGGTGCCATCATGCTCGACCAGATCAGGACGGTGGACAAATCCAGAATTGGTGCTCGACTGGGCAAGTTAAGTACAACTGAAGCAACTGCTGTTAAACAAATTTTATTTCAGATGCTGTGTTAGGTATATATTAATTAGAACAAGCTGAACATTGTTTCTGTTGTTGATAAGTAAGGTATTGTTTTATATTCTTTACTTATGCCATCTAACACTCCTCCTGCTTTTCTCTCCGGCACCAGCAACGTAGTAGTACCGGCTAAAAATAAGCAGGCCTACCCAACCGAATATCAGGAGAAAAGCCGCTTAACCTATTACGGCTCGTTGTTTAACAGCGTAGAAGTGAACAGTACCTTTTATAAACTGCCCATGGCTAAAACGGTAGCTAAATGGGCTGCTGAAGTACCTGATGATTTTAAATTTACTTTTAAACTATGGCAGGAAATCAGCCATCAGAAAGGTTTGAATTTTGATTCGGACCTGATCCATAAATTCATGGAGGTGATTCACCAGGCTGGTGATAAAAAAGGCGCACTACTGGTACAGTTACCACCCAGTACTACGCTAAATTTACCGCAGCTGAATTATTTGTTACAGGAAATACGGCAGGCCGATGAACAGCAAGCCTGGCAGGTAGCTGTTGAGTTCCGCAACCGTTCCTGGTACCAGGATGAGGTTTATGAACTGCTCGACCAGCACCAAATGGCCATGGTATGGCATGATTTACCCGCCTCTGCTGCCCCCCTACAAGAAGGTGATGTTGATTTCGTTTACCTTCGCTTCCACGGTCCGCAGGGCGGCTACCGCGGCAGTTACAGCGACGACTTTCTGTACGAGTACGCCCATTATATACATGATTGGCAACAAGAGGGCAAAACGGTTTATGCTTATTTTAACAACACTATGGGCGAAGCAGTGCAAAACCTGATGACACTAAATAAAATGATAAAAGAAATTAACGCTTAATCTTTTTACTTACAATACCACCCGCTTCCCGGTAGCAGCCGAGCGCTTGGCCGCATCCAGTATTTCCATTACAATCATATTGTATTTCAGGGAGGATAAATCATCCGTTCCGGATAGTTGGTGATGTAGTACGGCCGAAAGGTATACCAATGGGTCGGCATTCAGTTGTGGCAGTGGCTGCGCCTGCTGTGTGCTGATTTTCTTTTCGCGCATACGGCTGTAAATATGCACATCATCCAGCGCATAATAATAGCCGGTTTCACCGAACACTTCTAAATCTTTTATCGAATAAGGCCAGTTCCAAGAGGCTTCAATTAAGCCGGTGGCTTCCGGGTATTCCAGTACAATGGTGGCATCATCCTCCACTTTAGGGTAAACAGATGGTTTATAATGCCGCGTAATGGCTGTTACGGCTATGGGTTTGCGGCCCTGCATCATCCAGGTCATCATATCGGCCCCATAGCAGCCAAAATCATTCAGCGCCCCTGCACCATTGGTAACCGGGTCGGTGAGCCAGGCCAAAAACTCCGGATTGCAGCCAATTTCTTTCGGTCCCTGGTGACCATCGTGCACCACCATCTTTTTGATCTTACCGATACTATCTGCCTGTAATTTATTTTGCACGGCAGTTACCGAAGGGTACCAGGTAGTTTCGTAATTGGTCAATACCTGAATTTTGTATTGATTGGCCAGTTGTTCAATCTGCTTTGCTTGCTGCAAAGTAGCAGCCAGAGGTTTTTCTACCATTACCGGCAGGTGCAGCGGCGCACAAATTTGTACCACGCGCAAATGGCCGGCCACTTCATTATACCCCAGTACGGCATCAGGTTTCTTTCGCTTTAAAAGTTGTGCCAGATCAGGATAAAACAGTGAATCGGGCAGATGATACTGGCGACCAAACTTGCTCCATAGCTGCCGGTTAGGTTCAGCTATACCTATAATGTTTACCTTGCCCTCGGTATACGCATGTAAAATATTGTGCACATGGTCGTGGTTTAAGCCGGCCACCACCACACGCAGTTTGGGCTGGGCATGGGCAAAAGTGCAACAATTCAACAGCACTGCAAGCAGCAGCATTCGTAATAGATTAACCGATAATTGCTGCGGGAAGGAAAACAGTTTGTTCATAACAAGCAGATGTTTTTGGCTATTTCAATAGTAGTAATTTTAAACTAAACTTCTGGCGGCTACATACTATTTTTAATCCATATAAATAAGCATTTTACTTTTACGACAATTATAAAAACTACTATCTTGACATACATTAGCGATAATACTCTATGAAAGATAAAGATAGCTGTAACCTGCCGCCCGAACAGCAGCCGCAAGATAATCCGCGCCGTAATTTCCTGAAACAAACATCTTTGCTTACTGCTGTGGCTTTAACGCCGGGCGTAGCCGTAAAAGCTGCCGAAGCGCATCTGGATGAGCAGATTGCCGGGGTATTTGAAAAAATGCCTTTACACATTGAAGTAAACGGCATGAAGCATAGTCTTTCCATTGAGCCCCGCGTTACTTTGCTGGATTTACTGCGCGAGCAACTGGATTTAACCGGCACCAAGAAAGGCTGCGATTTGGGCCAGTGCGGTGCCTGTACTGTACATGTGAACGGTCAACGGGTTAACTCCTGCCTTACCTTAGCCATGACCACCGAAGGCAAAAAGATAACTACGATAGAGGGCTTGGCCAAAGGCGACAAACTGCACCCCATGCAGGAGGCCTTTATTAAGCACGATGGTTTTCAATGCGGATATTGTACACCGGGACAAATCATGTCAGCCGTGTGCTGTATACGCGAGGGGCATGCCAATTCAGAAGCCCAGATACGCGAGTATATGAGCGGTAACATTTGCCGCTGCGGTGCCTACCCTAATATTGTAAACGCCATTCAGGAAGTAAAAGCAGGAGGGCAACAGGTATGAAGCAGTTTCAATACATTCGTCCGGCCAACCAGAAAGCCGTACTGGAAGCCATTACCAAACCCGGCACCAAAATTTTGGCCGGCGGTAGCAACCTGGTCGATTTAATGAAGCGCGGTGTGATGTCGCCCGATAAACTGGTAGATATACAGCACCTGCCGCTCCGCAATATCAGTCTTAATGGCAACAGTGTAACAGTAGGCGCATTGGCCCTGAACAGCCAAGTAGCAGAAAGCAGTATCATCAAACAACACCTGCCGCTCCTGTCTATGGCGCTCAATGCCGGCGCTTCACCCCAATTGCGCAACATGGCTACAGTAGGCGGCAACATGATGCAGCGCACCCGTTGTAATTACTTTTACGATGTGACCATGCCCTGCAACAAGCGCGAACCGGGCACCGGCTGCGCTGCCATTGGCGGCTTTAACCGCATGCATGCCATTTTTGGCGCGAGCGATAAATGTATTGCCGTACACCCCAGCGATATGTGCGTGGGCTTAGTTGCTTTAGACGCCAAGGTGGAGCTCACCAGCCGAAAAGGCAAACGCATAATTCCGTTTATTGATTTTCACCGCCTGCCGGGCCAAACCCCGCAACTGGACAATAACCTGGCGCATGATGAACTGATTACACAGGTATTCATCCCCGCCAACAACTTCGCCAAAAACAGTTATTACCTCAAAGTACGCGACCGCGCTTCTTATGCCTTCGCCCTGGTATCGGTAGCGGCAGCCTTACACCTGGAAAACGGCACCATCCGCGAAGCCCGTTTGGCCATGGGCGGCGTAGCCCATAAACCCTGGCGTTTGCTGGAAGCCGAAAAATTTCTGGCAGGCAAACCGGCTACCGAGGCTACTTTTCAGCAGGCGGCACAGCTGGCTATGCAGGGTGCTAAAGCCTATGAGAATAATGCTTTCAAATTAAAAATGGCTCCGGCCAGTATTACCGAAGCTTTAAAACACGCCGCAGGACTGGCATAAATCCTACCCACACATGAAGAACGTAAAAGACGATACCTTAAACGCCATCAGCCGGGTAGACGGCCGCCTGAAAGTGACCGGCGGTGCCCGTTACTCAGCCGAATATAATCAGCCGGGACTCACCTACGCGGTGTTTACCGATAGCACTGTTACTAAAGGGGCGATCAAATCTATTGATACCAAAGCCGCCGAGCGTGCACCAGGCGTACTGGCAGTAATTACTTACCTGAACGCCCCCAAGATACCGGGCTATGAAACCGGTCGCGACCCCAGCAAACCACCCACTAAAGGCGGTCCGCTGAAATTATTTTACGACGAAAAGATATGGTTCAACGGGCAGCCGGTAGCCATGGTAATTGCTGATAGCTTTGAGCGCGCTACCCATGCCGCCGGACTGGTTAAAGTCCAATACACCAAAGAATCATACCAAACCGATACCATGAAGGCGATGGATAAAGCCACCACCCCAAAAGGTGAACGCTTTGCCGACTATCAGCGCGGCGATAAAACTGCGCTCGACAATGCGCCGGTAAAAGTAGAAGCCGAATACCTGGTACCCATCAACGTGCATAACCCGATGGAGCTGCACGCCATAATTGCCCGCTGGGATGCCGAGGATAAAGTAACCGTATGGGATAAAACCCAGGGTGTAAAATCAACCCAAAGCAGCATTGCGCAGGCCTTTAAATTAAAGCCGGAGAATGTGCAGGTAAACTCCAAGTTTGTAGGCGGTGCCTTTGGTGCCGCACTGCGTACCTGGCCGCATGAAATTGCTGCAGTCATGGCTGCACAAATGGTAAAAAAGCCGGTAAAACTGGTGCTTACCCGTACCGCCATGTTCAACTCGGTTGGTTACCGTCCTTTTACCTGGCAGAAGATTAGCCTGGGTGCTACTGCTGATGGTAAACTTACCGGTATCTATCACATTGCTACGGCGCAAACCAGCAGTTATGAAGAGTTTACCGAGGGGACCGTAAACATGACGCGCTTTATGTATGCCTGCCCCAACGTAGGCACACAATATAAAATTACCGGCCTCGATGTAAGTACCCCTACCTGGATGCGCGGACCCGGCGAAGCCACAGGTGCCGTAGCGCTGGAATGCGCCATGGACGAACTGGCGGCCAAGCTCGACCTTGACCCTATTGAACTGCGGGTACGCAACCATGCAGATGTTGACCCCGAGAACGGCAAACCCTTCAGTACTAAATATCTAAAAGAAGCTTATGAATTGGGTGCCGACCGCATTGGTTGGAAGGAACGCAAACTGCAACCCGCTACATTAAAAGAAAACGGCTGGCTGGTGGGCTATGGCATGGGCTCGGGTACTTTTGGTGCCGGGCGTGGCCGTGCTACGGTAAAAGCGACCATGCGTGCCGACGGTACCCTGCTCCTTCAAACAGCCGTGAGTGATATCGGCCCGGGTACTGGTACGGTAATGGTGCAAGTGGCCTCGGAGGTAATGGGTATCCCGCCTGAGCGGATTAAATACGAACTGGGCGATTCATCATTGCCGCCTTCGCCTACACAGGGGGGCTCGATGATTACATCTACCGTAGGTTCGGCGGTGCATGATGTGTGTGCGGCGCTGCGCGAGAAGTTTCAGCAGTTGCTGGGTAACGGCGGTACCGACAAGCCGGATTATGCAACCATACTAAAGCAAAAGAACCTGCCGCAGTTGGACGTTACCCTAGCTTCGCAGGGCGATCAGGAATCGCGTAAATACTCGATGTATTCATTCTCAGTACACTTTATTAAAGTGCTGGTGAACCCGGCTACCGGTGTAGTGAAGGTGGACCGTGTGGTATCCGTAGCCGACTCAGGCCATATTGTGAGCCCTAAAACGGCGCGCAGCCAGGTGGTAGGCGGTGCTATTGGCGGCATTGGTATGGCGCTGATGGAAGAAGGCATCATTGACCACCGTTACGGCCGGTATATCAACAACACGCTGGCCGATTATCATGTGCCCATCAGTGCGGATATCCCGCAGATTGACGCGCTGTTTGTGAATAAACCTGATTATAAGGTAAACCCCATAGGTGCCAAAGGCATGGGCGAAATTGCCCTCATCGGTATGGCGGCCGCCGTGGCTAACGCCATTTACAACGCCACTGGCAAGCGCATCCGCGAGCTGCCGATTACGCCGGATAAGCTATTGATGTCTTAAACAATAAAGAAGGCAGATTTGCACACCCGCAAATCTGCCTTTTTTATATGCTGTGCCCTGCTGCGTAGGTGCTGCGTGCAGCAGACGCAGCAGGCGGAGCACTACGCAGCAGGCGCAGCACCCTGCAGCAGTGCGCAGCACCCGCAGCACCACGCAGCACCTCGCGCAGCAGTGGCATCAACGTGTCAGTACAACAATGTTGATTTTTCAACCCGTTTACCTTATTTATTATACTGATTGATAGCGAAGTACTTGTACGCTTGATTATTCTACATCTTTCATATTGTCATTTCGACCGTAGGAAGAAATCTTCTTTAAGCGATAATTGTGCTGAAAACCGGCTTGATGAAGAAGATTTCTCCCTACGGTCGAAATGACAAGTTGGTGATTAGATAAGTATTTATGCAAGAGATTGGACAAACAAACCAGCATTACCGCTTGTCACCCTGAGCCCCGTCGAAGGGTAGGTGCAGAAACGTTGCTATGTAAGGCTTGTGCAACCATGCTTCGAGTGCCTCAGCATGACAATATTAGCTCATGTGGTAAATTAATGTACAGGTGCTTCGCTTTCACTCCGTATGCCATGAACTATATCAGGTGGCATCTCCCTTATTTTGGCATAACAGCAGGCAAAAATATTTATACTTGCATTAGCCACAACTCACCCTTACATGCTAAAATTTATTCACCTTGCATGCTTGCTATTTGCCCTTACCGCCAGTAGCCTGGCACAATCCACGCTTTCACCGCTGGTGCAGCCGCGTATGCGGGTAATTATAGATAATGATTTTGGCGGCGACCCGGATGGTTTGTTTGCGCTGGCGCATTTGATGCTGTCGCCTTCGGTGGAAGTAAGGGCCGTAATTGGCTCGCACCTGCGGGCGGGCGATGGGTTCGATCCTTCGGCGCAGCAGGCAGACCATGCCGCCCAAAAGGCCACCGAATTGTTGAAAGTGATGGGCCTGCAAGGCCTGGTACCGGTACTGGCCGGCTCCAATACCGCCATGCCGAACGACAGCACCCCGGTACACAGTGCCGCGGTGGATTTTTTGATTAAAGAAGCCCTGCGCACCGATACCCAACTACCCCTGTACGTACTCTGCGGCGGCGGACTCACCGAGATTGCTTCGGCCGCCCTTACCCGTCCCGAAATTGCCGGCAAACTCACCCTGGTTTGGATTGGCGGCCCCGAGCATGCCGGGCAGGCCCTGCCACCGCCCAATTACACTAACCCCGAGTACAATGTGAATATTGATATGGCGGCCACCCGGGCGGTGTTTAACCGCACGCAGCTGCGCCTGTGGCAGGTGCCCCGTAATGCTTACCGCCAGGCACTGCTGCCCTATAGCCAGCTGCTTACGCAGGTAAAACCCAAAGGCAAACTGGGCGCTTATTTAACCCATGCCGTTGAAACTCTGATGGCCAAAACCCGGCAATGGAAGCTCAACATAGGCGAAACTTATGTGGTGGGCGATAGTCCGCTGGTGCTGCTCACCGCCCTGCAATCCTCATTCGAGGCCGACCCCTCCTCGAGCACCTATACGCTGCTGCCCACACCCCGCCTCAACACCGAGGGCGGCTACGAGTACAACTCCACCGGGCGCAACATACGGGTGTACCAGCAGTTGGATGTGCAGTTGATGCTGAATGACTTTTTTGCGAAGTTGGAGCTGGTGAAATAAATTAATTTAATGATATATATATAAAACTTTGTCATTGCGAGCGGGAGCATAGCAATCGCATATTATACAGAAGCGCAGATACCTTTTTGCTTGCATTAATGTTGATTCAAATCCTTATTTTTTAAATTTTATAGTATACTTTGGGATAATATGACATGGGCCTTTCAAAAAATAATCAATTCCTTATTTACAAAGCCTAATCTTTTAAATACTACATTAGATATAGAAACCATATCTAAGAATATTAATCGATTAGAAAGTATCGATTTACATACTTGTCCTTATGATGACTTATTAAATCTTGTTAAAGATTTAGTTAAAGGTTATTTGAGTACAACTGTTATCTTTCCAAAAGGCGGTAGCCTTTTTAGAGCCATTCCATATGGTACAAAGCCACATAACTTTGATTACTTAAGTTACCCTCCTTCAAATATTGCCAGGCAGAATAGGGCTAATCGACATGGCGTTCCAGTGCTCTACTGCTCTACTACAAAAGGGACACCTTTATTTGAAGTTAAACCCGCAGTGGGATCTTATGTAGCTTTAGTACAATATAAAATTGAAAAGAACTTAGAAGTTGCCAAAATCGGATTTACAGATTCAAATTTTGAGTCATTAAAAACCAATAGAGAAGTTCCTCATTCTTTTGTCGAAAAGAATGAGCTTTGTTTAACAGATGAGAACAAATTTCTTGAAAATTATTTAGCTAAAACCTTCTCCCAAAATATAACAACTGATAAAATACATTTATACAAGCTTACTACCGCTATTGCAGATGTTCTTATAAGACATAATCATATTTTTGGTTTAGTTTACCCATCAATTGCAGCAAAAGGAGAAAGAGAAAATATTGTAATAAAAAAAAGCTTCATTGATGAAGGAGGAATTGGTATATCGCATGTCGAATGGGTAAAAATCACGTCTATTAATGAAGACACCATCGATATTTTTGAAGAGGATTTTGCAAGGGATTTTGGTAGAGATAAGAGCATTTATTGGAAGGGAGGGCCAGGCGTTTGGGAAACCCCGTTAGGATTTGAAATTAAAGAATCAGACGGATTACAAATTGTAGTTGATGCTAACAACCACATTGTCAGAAAATATTGATGTTAGCATCAACTTAGTTGTTTTCCTTGGCATATTTAATTTTTTGCTATATAAGTATGTAATAAGATTACCTATAATATAAACTCAAATTTTTCAGCCTCAACTAAATCTTCATATTGTTTTATCAAAGCATCATAATCCAAAAAGTTTACCCGTTTACTTGTATTCAAAGCACCAAAAGAAGAATATTTAATCTTGCTCTCATATTCAGTTCTCCGCGCTTTATCTGCTACTACGACCATCCTTGTATAAAAGTCCTGTAAGTCATTAAACTTTAACAAGGAATTTTGGATGTCCGTGGAATGCTCCACCTCAAAAAGTGAATGTGGCATGCTTCGCTCATTAAACCATATTACATCAATAGTAGAACTGCGCTGTAAAGTACTGTCATAACTAAATTTGGGCACTGCATTAAAAGTTCTCAACTCTCCCAAAGTCTGTCCTAAAAAAATTCTATTCTTATCCTGATTAGGCACGAAAGTATTTAGCTTTTTCAAATTACCTACTTTCACCAACACACCTTGATAATAAGAGTGATTAAGTTCTATAACTTCTTTTGAATCTTTATTTTTTGCAGTTTCCTGAATTAGTCCTTTAGCCTCATTTTGCTTTTCGTAAGCAAGCAGTCCATATAATCCCGGCTTAATTTTATAAATGTATTTAGGGTCCGTTTGTACGATACGTCGGATGCTGGCGAAAGGGGTTTTCGTTTTCCAAACGCAGTCTTTAATTTTCAGCGTTTCGTAGTTCAACTGCTCCAATGTTGCACTTCCCCCTAAGTTCTCTAAAGCTAACCGTACTGCTTCGTTCTGTTTCATTGATTAATAAATGGTTGAGGCAAACTAATCATTTTTACCAAAATACAATTCATCCGCTTCTATTAAACCCAAACACCACTTAATAGCCATATCTTCAGTTTTTGCTTGTTCTACCCAGCAGTTCCAATGTGAGTTATCAAAACATACATAATAATTTTCCTCCTTATAATAACCAACTATTGCAGGAGAGCTATATATTTCTCCAACGTCATACTTCTTGAGTAAATGCTTTAAAGCTATTTTAGCAATTTCTCCTACAAAAACTTCCATATTAGCCATAACATCACAAGATACACACTTATCCATGTTGTATTAACATGTGTTCCAAATCAATGTTAATGGCGGCTTAAAAATTAATGTCATTGCATCCCTCCCCTCAATTCCCTATCTTTCCCTCAACCAATACAACTAAATATGAACAATGAACCTTTGGTGATCGGGGTGGATTATGGGACGGATTCGGTGCGGTCGGTGCTGCTGAATGCGCTGAACGGGCAGGAACTGGCCACCTCGGTATACGAGTACCCGCGCTGGAAACAGGGCCTGTACTGCAATGCCGCCGCCAACCAGTTCAGGCAGCACCCGCTGGATTACCTGGAGGGGCTGGAAAGCACTATCAAAGCCTGCCTCCGTATGGCCGGCGGCGAGGCGGTGGCCGGGCGGGTAAAAGGCATTTCGGTAGATACCACCGGTTCTACGCCCGTGGCGGTTAACGCCCAGGGCGTACCGCTGGCCCTGCTGCCCGGTTTTGCCGAAAACCCCAACGCCATGTTCATCTTGTGGAAAGACCATACCGCCGTGCCCGAGGCCGCCGAAATCAACGCCCATGCGGCCACTTTCGGGGGCGATTATTTGAAATATTCCGGCGGCATCTACTCGTCCGAATGGTTTTGGTCTAAATTACTGCGTACCCTGCGGCATGATGCCGGGGTGCGCGAGGCCTGCTACTCCTGGGTAGAGCATTGCGACTGGGTATCTTTCCTGCTCACCGGCGGAACGGACGTGCACCAAATGAAACGCAGCCGCTGTGCTGCCGGCCACAAAGCCCTCTGGGCCGAAGAGTTTGGCGGCCTACCCCCCGATGAATTTTTCAGCACCTTAGACCCCGTATTAAGCGGCTTTACCCAACGCCTGTTTACCGATACCTATACGGCCGACCATGCCGCCGGTACCCTCAGCGCCGAGTGGGCGCAGCGTTTGGGCTTGTCTACTGATGTAATTATCGGTACCGGTGCTATTGATGCCCACATGGGAGCCGTAGGCGGGCAAATTGAACCCTACTACCTCAGTAAGGTAATGGGCACCTCCACCTGCGATATGCTGGTAGCCCCGCCTGCCGATGTGCAGCACAAACCCGTAAAAGGCATCTGCGGCCAGGTAAACGGCTCCATCATCCCTGGCCTCATTGGCCTCGAAGCCGGGCAATCTGCCTTCGGCGATGTATACGCCTGGTTCAAAAACCTGATTTCGTGGCCGATAAAAACAATGCTGTCGCAATCGAAAGTAATAGACGCTGATACCGCCGTTAAATTGGCTCAAGAACTGGAAGGCCAGCTGCTATACGAACTCAACCGCCAGGCAGCCCTGCTGCCCCCTGCCCAACAAAGCGAACTGGCTATCGACTGGTTGAACGGCCGCCGTACGCCGGATGCCAACCCGCTGCTGCAGGGCGCGCTTACCGGCTTAACCCTGGGTTCTGATGCGCCACAAGTATTCCGGGCACTGGCCGAGGCAACGTGTTTCGGAGCCAAGAGTATTGTGGATCGGTATATCGAAGAAGGTATCCCCGTGAAGGGCATCATTGGCATTGGCGGCGTGGCCAAAAAATCGCCCTTTGTGATGCAGCTAATGGCCGATGTACTGAATATGCCTATCCGTATCCACCAGTTTGAGCATACCTGCGCCCTGGGCGCGGCCATGTTTGCCTCGGTGGTAGCGGGCATCCACCCCGATACCGAAGCCGCCATGCAGGCCATGGGGACCGGTTTTGATGTGGAGTATACGCCCAATGCAGAGCTGGTACCGGTGTATGCCGAGCGGTATAAGGCGTATCTGAAGTTGGGGAGATTTTTGGCGGGAGAATAATCTGCTTTTGTCATTGCGAGCGACAGCGTGGCAATCGCACGGAGGCATTTGCGCCTCTGTATAGCAAGCGGTTGCCACGTCGTTCCTCCTCGCAATGACATTAGTGTTGTCATGCTGAGGCACTCGAAGCATGGGCGCACAGGCTGCTGCTATAAATGGCTCTGCACCTACCCTTCGAGTGCCTCAGGGTGACAAGTGGCAGTGTATTTTCAAATTAAAAAGCGAAGCACTTGTACGAGTGATTACCTCAGTACAGGTTCTTCGCTTTCGCTCAGCATGACATTAGGGGTTTGTTATGGGCGTTTACTTATCTCTTATATAAACCCCTCCCTGCCCTCCCGGGGGAGAAATAAAAATCCTTTTGGATTCTACTCTACCGTTACCGATTTGGCCAGGTTGCGGGGCTGGTCCACGTTGCAGCCGCGCAGTACGGCAATGTGGTAGCTCAGCAGTTGCAGCGGGATGGTGGCCAGCAGCGGCACAAAAGCTTCGGCAGTTTGCGGGATCTCGATAATATAATCGGCCATACCCTTTACCGTAGTATCACCTTCCGATACAATGGCAATCACCTGGCCTTTACGGGCCTTTACTTCCTGTATGTTGCTGATCACTTTCTCGTATGACGAATGGCGCGTAGCAATAAACACCACCGGCATTTCTTCGTCGATGAGGGCAATCGGGCCATGCTTCATCTCGGCAGCCGGGTAGCCTTCGGCATGGATGTAAGAAATCTCCTTCAGCTTCAACGCACCTTCCAGTGCTACCGGGAATGAGCTGCCCCGGCCCAAAAACAGGCAGTTGCGGCTATCTTTAAACTTTTCGGCAATCTCTTTAATATGCTCATTGCTTTGCAGGGCTTTCTCTACCAAATCAGGTATCTGGTTCAGCTCGGTCAGCAATTCAATCAGCTTGCTTTGCTTAATGGTGCCGCGCTGCTGGGCAATATAGAAGGCCATCAGCGTAAGTACGGTAACCTGCGCGGTAAAGGCTTTGGTAGAGGCTACACCAATTTCGGGGCCGGCATGGGTATACACCCCGGCATCCGTTAAGCGCGGAATGGAAGCGCCTACCACGTTACAGATACCGAACAAGGTAGCACCTTTCTCTTTAGCCAGTTCCAGCGCAGCCATAGTATCGGCTGTTTCGCCGGATTGTGAAATGGCAATTACCAGGTCTTTCTCGGAGATAATCGGGTTACGATACCTGAACTCGGAGGCATATTCTACCTCTACCGGTACACGGGCATATTCTTCAATCAAATATTCGCCCACCAAACCGGCATGCCACGAGGTACCGCAGGCCACGATGATGATACGGTCGATGTTTTTGAGTTTATCCGTATACTCTTTAATACCGCCCAACTGTACCTTGCCCTCATTAGGATAAATACGGCCGCGCATACAATCGCGGATGGAGCGGGGCTGCTCATAAATCTCTTTGAGCATAAAATGCTCGTAACCGCCTTTTTCCAGCATTTCCAGCTGCAGGTCGAGCTTTTGAATGTAAGGGGTTTGGATAGTATTATCAATATGCTTAATCAGCAGGTCATCCCGGCGGATGTAAGCAATCTCGTTATCATTCAGGTAGATTACATTTTTGGTGTACTCTACAATGGGCGTAGCATCTGAGGCCACAAAGTATTCGCCTTCGCCTACGCCAATTACCATCGGGCTGCCTTTGCGGGCGGCAATCAACAGGCCTGGATCATCAACACTCATTATCACAATAGCATAAGCGCCAATTACCGTAGTTAAGGCCACACGCACGGCTTCCTGCAGCTCGAGGCCGGTTTCGTGCTGGATATCTTCTACCAGGTGCACCAGCACTTCGGTATCAGTATCGCTCTTGAAGGTATGGCCTTTAGCTAACAATGCTTCTTTGATGGTAGCATAATTTTCAATAATGCCGTTGTGAATAATGGTCAACCGGCGGTCACCCGATGAATGCGGGTGTGAATTGCGGTCGCTGGGGGCACCGTGGGTAGCCCAGCGGGTATGGCCCATGCCGGCGGTGCCGCCCAGGTCAACATCTTTTACAAAGTTTTCGAGATCGCTTACCTTACCAGCCTTTTTATATACTTTCAGCTTGTCGGTTTGCAGGGCAATGCCGGCGCTGTCATAACCGCGGTACTCCAAACGGTGCAAGCCTTTAATCACAATGGGGTAAGCATCCCTGAAACCTATATATCCTACAATTCCACACATAAATAAATGCTCTTAATTTAAAATAAGGGTCAATTATACACAGCCTAACGCTTCGCCCTGTCATCTGTGTATAACAAAACCCGGGGCGAATATATTTTAAAAAGCTGAAGCAAAAAAAATCCCCCTAAGCGGGGGATGTATATTTTACTGGTTAGTTTTGGTATAGTAGATATTGAGCTTAATACCATACCCCGATAGCTTATCGGTACCTACCGCTATGGTTCGACCTGCAGTTTCGGCTGAGGGCAGGTAGTTGATACTGTTCTGCAAGGTAGCGGTGGTATCTACTGCCGTAATATAAGTACCATAATCGGTTAACTGTCCACGCAGCAATTGCTGTAAATAGCCGGTGACTACAAACCGGTAAGATTGCAGCGTACTGTTATAGCCCCCACCGAAAATGCCTGTACTTAAAAAATATTTGCTGGCAGAACTGGCATCAGGCAGCAAGGTAGGCTGCTTGGCCAGGTCATTGCGGTACATGGAAAGCTTTGGCTGCGGCACAAATGGCACCCCGCTGCCGGGGTTAGGCGTAATTACCAGCTCTGCACGGTTCAGGATGATGTTGTTGGCATTTACATTACCAAACAGTGTTGTCAGCGTCGGGAAAGCGATACGCGCTTTTAAACCCGCCAGTCCCTGCAAATAAAATACAGGGTTGGTGCTGGTGCTGCTGATCGCGCTGTTTACAGCTGCGCTGTACGTATGTTTGATTTCGGCCGAATGATTGGCCAGAGGTAAAGATACGATAGCGGTATCTGTGCTGGTAGCGCCCACATTACGATAATATACGTCAATCCGGCTCGAATCGAGATTGAACATGATGTTGCCGCCTACGCCGCTCTGGCCTTGATCCAGTTTCAGGTACAGACCTTTAATGGCCGCCTGAAAGACAGGATTATTAGCCAATTGGGAAGTTGAGGCATTCCAGAAGTTGTTATTGATAAAACCTGCATTAATAGGCACGCGCAGTTGTGCAGGTACTGTTTTCAGCGTATCGGCTTTACCGGGTACAATATCGGTAATTTTGATTTTGGTATGCGTATAGGGCTTAAATGCACGGCCGCCTATTACCGCAGAGCCCACACTCCAGCTTTTATTGCTGTAATAAACCTGTTTGGCCAAAGGCAATTCGTTTAACTGGTATACATTTACACGGTAATTGGAGTTTAAAGAATCGCCGTAAAAGCCATCAGCATAACGCAGCACCAGCACTGCCGAGTCGGTAGTAATGGTACCGGTGGGCTTGGTATAGGCTGATGACAGCGGCAAACTTACACCGCTCACTACATTGGCTTCAGTAGTACCCAGTACCGGGTCTTTAAAATAAGCCAAAGGCGTTTTAGCCAGCGCAGTAGTCAATACGCTGTCTACCCGCTCGGTTTTTACCGTAATATCATTACTTACCAGTTGTGTACCAGTTACCTGGTCTTCACTGTTTACAGGTAAACCTACCGTATCAGTATTTTTACAACTGCCTAAAATAAAAAGACTTATCAACAGGGTTAATAAGTCTAATCGTAAAAATTTCATATAAAGTTTCAAATCTTATCCAACGTTTACCAATTCATCATTGGTGATTTCGTCGTAAAAATTGTAATAATTTTCGAAATCAGCAGTAGCCGAATAATCTAAAACAGGTTTTTGACTGTTTTTAACATTATTTAACACATCAGCGCTGATGTTTTCGCTGCCTAATACAATGGCATCCGAGTATTGGATAGCGCCTGCATACAGGGCATCGCTGGTACCCGGCTTAAAAGTTTCAACCGTAGCTTCGGTCATATCCTCCATTACGGCTTTGGCAGCAAACTCAGGAGCCAGGGCCTCGCTGAAAGAATTTTCGTAAATAGAATATACCACTTTTGAATGTTTGAAAGTAGGATCATCTTTATACGTAGTTTTCAGGTAAGTTGGCACCAGGGCACTCATCCAGCCGTGGCAATGCACAATATCTGGCGACCAGCCCAGTTTCTTCACCGTTTCCATCGCACCCTTGCAGAAGAAAATCATGCGCTCGTCATTGTCGGCATAAAATTTACCTTCTTTGTCATTAAACACATGCTTGCGCTGAAAATATTCTTCGTTATCCAGGAAGTATACCTGCATACGTGCTGCGGGTATAGAGGCTACCTTGATAATTAACGGATTGTCATTGTCATTAATAATGATATTCATCCCCGATAAGCGTATAACTTCATGCAGTCGGTTCCGGCGCTCATTAATGTTTCCGAAACGCGGCATCAGGATACGAATCTCAAAGCCTTTGTCCTGCATGGCTTGTGGCAGCTGGCGGGTAATTTCAGAAATTTTTGTGAGATCAAGGAAAGGCGACATTTCATGAGTTATAAACAAAAGCTTAGATTTACCCATCTCCAAATCAGTATTAAGTATATGTTAAGAAATCAAAATAATTTGAGTGTGCAAATATACACATTATTTTAGCTTTTATCAACGAAACGAGCAAGTACTTTTGGAATTATTTGGCGAAATACACAATTTAGCCCACTTTTTACCAACGCTAAGGGTTTGAAAATTTTTACCACCAAACACGAAGCCGGCGCTTATTTGCAGCAGCAGCAAGCCGCCGGTAAAACCATCGGTTTTGTACCTACCATGGGTGCACTGCACAAGGGCCACCTCTCGTTGCTGGCCCGTGCCCGGCAGGAAACCAATATTACGGTATGCAGTATTTTTGTAAACCCCACACAGTTTACCAACGCCGCCGACCTGGAAAAATATCCACGCCCTATTGAGGCCGACATAGCCAAACTGGAGCAGGCTGGCTGCGATGTATTGTTTAACCCGGCGGTAACCGAAATGTATGACGGTAATGAGCAATGGCATTTAGAAATTGGCGAACTGGAGCACCTGCTGGAAGGCAAATTCCGGCCCGGCCATTACCAGGGCGTTACCCAGGTGGTGTACAAACTGTTTGATATCATTAAGCCTAACAAGGCCTACTTTGGCCAGAAGGATTACCAACAGGTATTGGTGATTAAAAGGATGCTGGAACTTACCCAACAGCCCGTGCAGCTGGTAATGTGCCCCATTGAACGCGAGGCCGACGGCCTGGCCATGAGCTCGCGCAATATCCACCTCACCCCTGCCGACCGCCAGCATGCCCTGGTACTGCACCGCGCGCTTGACTATGTAAAAACCCATTACCAACCCGAAAACCTCTACGCCCTGCAGCAGCACGCCGAGCAGCTGATAGCCGCCGAACCGGGCGTGGTACTGGAATACTTTGAACTGGCTGATGCGGATACTTTACACCGGGCAGGAAGTACCACCGAGCATGTGGTGGCTTTAACAGCAGCGCAGGTGGGGAATACGCGGTTGATTGATAATGAGGTGGTGCGGTAAGTGCGATTTATTATTACAAGAAATTAAAATTGTAAACATTTATGAGCGGCGGATGGATCGGAGTAGAAACGCCGGTGAATAGGAAAGAGGTGTCCAAAATGATACAAGAAATCAAGGATAAATATCGAACATTTAGTGATGCTGTAATAGAAAAAATTGAGTACCAGATTTTATCCGGTTCCGATACCAATAAGTACCTGAATGCATATATCACCTGTTTTAATTGGAAAACAGAAACATGGGAAAGGGTGATGTTCCAATTTACAGATGTTAAAAATATTAGACTAATAGAAACGCCCAGACTTTCAAGCTCTGTTATATTTGAAGCTCTACTACTACAAGATGATAGAAATGTTATTGTTGACTTTTTTCCCATACAGGTCGATGGATTAGGAAAATTAAAAGAAGATCCCCATTCAACCTTTTCAATACGTTGCAGTAAAATAACTTATGAGGTAGAGAATAAATAGCCCCTTTCTTTCTGCCTGTGGTCGGTGTTATCACCGCACCATCCGCTGGCAGGTCAATTATAAAGCAGCGCATATACAAACACTTTCATACTTCAAATCATTCTTATTTAACTTCTTTAAGCATCATGGTGATACTTGAGCCGTCTAAATTGTGATAGACCAGCTTTATAAACCCGAATTGCTCATTAAAATAAGAGGTAAGTGTACTTCGTCCGCTGGCTGTGGTGGCAATAGCTTCAACTTTTGTGGCTTCTATATTCCCAACAGGTAAGTTCAGCATTTCCTTTCCCTGCACCACATATCTGCAATTCAGCGTGAGCTTACCCTTCCAATCAAAAGCCTGAAACTCGGGCCACTTTTCGCCTACATCAAGTTTCCAGTCATACGTTTGCCCGGGTTTATACGGCAGCTTGATGTACGGGAATGGCGATAATTGCAATATTTCCAGCGCATGGAAGCGGAAGGGGTGCAACCACACGTTAACTTTGTTCTCCACCACACCAGTGAGTTCAGTTTCCAATGGTTTCATATCAGCATTATAATGGTACAGGAATACTTCTGTTTGATTATAATCCGGCTTATCCATCATAATCGGGCCTATTTTTCCTAATGTGGTTATACCTAAATATTCAACTTTGCTGCTGTCCTTTTGCCTGCTTGGGACGTAATGCCAAGACTTGGTTCCATCAGGATGTGATGCAATTGCATACTTAAGTGTATCATGGCCTCTAACAATGAAATAATCGTACACGTAAGTCTTTCCCTCCACAAAAAGCTTGTTGTCATAATTAAATGGATTGATGCCTTTGTTATTAGGCACCTTGGGTTCAATATACAACCTTTGGCTTTGTGCGAACACTGAAACATGAAAGGTCATCACAAAGCAGCACAGGAAAGACAAGCGAAATAAATTAGATGCCATATAACGAGTTATTGCTCCTAATTTATCACAATAGCGGCACACGGCAACCAAAAGTTATTTTTAATACTTATTTGCAGTCGGTGTACGCACCGTACCCCCTCGTGGGTCAATTATAAAAGTGGTACAGTGCGCGCACCGACCACAGGCAACTTCGAGTTTTTTGCAATCAAACCCACAACAATCGCTACCTTAGCTTTCCAATTTTACCTGTCTATGAAACAGCTATTTTATACTGGCCTTTTGTTATTGGCCGGCCTGAGCGCCTTTGCACAAAAGGGTGGCGATTTTTACCAGATCAGCATGTACCAAACCGCCAGTCAGGCCCAAACCGACTCGCTGAGTGCATATTTGCAGAACAGCTATGTGCCGCGCTTGCATAAGGCTGGCTTTAAAACGGTGGGGGTATTCACTTCCATGCAAAAAGATGCCGGCAGCGGGCAACAGGTGGTGGTTTGGGTGCCGATGAAAAGCTTGAACGACCTGACCAAAATCAGCCTCAGCGCTGAAGCGCCTAAATATACCCGGCTGCAAAATGTAATATTGAGCGCCTTCCCAAAAGCACAGCAGTTTAAGCTGCCGCACCTGAACGGCCCGCGCGCCGAGCATATTTTTGAGCTGCGCAGCTACGAGGGCCCTACCGAAGAGCGCTACCTCAACAAAGTAAAAATGTTTAACGTAGGCGATGAAGTCAGCCTGTTTGCGCGCCTCAATTTTAACGCCGTATTTTACGCCCATGTACTGGCCGGCAGCCGCATGCCCAACCTCATGTACATGACCAGCTTCGACAACCAAGCTGCCCATGATGCGCATTGGAATACGTTTAACAACGACCCGCAATGGAAGCAACTATCGGGCACCCCTGAATATAAAGGCAACGTGAGTAAGGCCGACATTATGCTGCTGCACCCAACGGCCTACTCGGATGTGTATTAAGCAAGATAATTTTAAAGCAGCTGAGTAAATTACTCAGCTGTTTTGGTATAACTTACCGGCGCATTTTCCTCAATAATGCGCTCTGCTTTCAGCTCCTGCCAAAAGGCTTCAGGGATATTCACTTTAAGCGATTCTACATTCTGCCTTACCTGCTCCGGTGTATGTGCGCCGGGGATGACCGATACAGCCACATCAGGATATAAGGCAAATTGAAGGGAAGCGGTACGCAGGTCTACCCCATGCGCCGCAGCAATGGCTTTTAATTTATCGCGTTTTACTATGTATTCCTGCGGAATTGGCTTCTTCGGGTCATAGTTGTACCGCTCACTGCCCGACAGGAAACCGGCGTTCAGGTTGGAGCCCATCACCAGCGACAAGTTGCGTTTTCTGACCTCCGGAAATACCTGATGAAGCGCATTGGCATGGTCAATCAGCGAGTATTGCGAGGCCAGCAGAAATACATTGGGGTCGGCCACTTCCATGGTTTTCAAAATCGGTTCCGGGCTATTCACGCCCAGGCCCCATGCTTTAATCACGCCTTCATCACGCAGCTGGCTCAGTGCCGGAAAAGCGCCTTTTTGAGCAATGGCAAAATGTTCCAGCCATTTGCCTTCCAACAGTTTATTATCGGGCGAAAGGTCATGCACAAATACCACATCCAAACTGTCAACACCCAGGCGTTGCAGGCTGTCTTCGATGGAACGTTTTACGCCATCAGCGGTATAATCAAAAATCACATCATTGGGCGAATGGGCGTTGGGGTAATATTCGGCACCTTTGTTATGCTTGCCGGCTTTGAGCAGTTTGCCCACTTTAGAGGAGATGATGTATTCCTCGCGCTTCTGGTTATGCAGCGACATGCCATAGCGGCGCTCGGCCAAACCCAAACCATACCAGGGCGATACATCATAATACCGCACCCCGGCCTGCCAGGCCGCCTCTAAAGTAGCATGTGCTTCCTCATCCGACACGTATTCAAACTCATTGCCAATGGCGACGCCGCCCAGGCCAATTTCGGGTATATGCTGCTGCGCCCAGGTGCGCTGTGTTGTTGTAGTCATAGCTTTGTGGTGGATAGGTAAATGGCTATCCGCTTTATTCACAACAGCAGAGTGTGGGGTGGGTTTTAGTATAGTTTAAACTATTGGTTTATGGATTTGAAGCCATAGGCTTCGAGAAACGAAGAATACAATCCTTTGTAAATAAAAATGTCATTTCGACGATAGGAGAAATCTTCTTTAAGTGATAAGTCTACAGCAGACTGGCTTAATGAAGAAGATTTCTCCTATCGTCGAAATGACAAGGGGTGGGGAATTTATTCTAGTTTAATGTGCCTCTAACCAATTCGTTCCCGTGCCAATTTCCACCACAATCGGCACTTCGGTAATAATAGCCGTTTTCATAAAATGCTCAATGATGGGTTTGGCTTTTTCTACTTCATGCTTAGGGGCATCAAATACCAACTCGTCATGCACCTGCATGGTCATGCGAGCGTCCAGCTTTTGGGCTTTAAATTCGTTCTGGATGTTGATCATCGCAATTTTGATCATATCTGCTGCTGAGCCTTGTATTGGGGCATTAATGGCATTTCGCTCGGCAAAGCCACGCACGGTAGCGTTGGCCGAGTTAATATCACGCAGGTAACGGCGGCGGCCTTTCAGGGTTTGTACATAGCCATGCTCGCGGGCAAAGTTGGTAGTATCGTTAATATAGCGCTGTATACCGCTGTATTTGATAAAGTATTGCTCTATAATATCATTGGCCTCCTTACGTGGTATGCCCAGCTTTTGCGATAAGCCAAAGCTCGACTGCCCGTAAATAATGCCAAAGTTAACCGCCTTGGCATTGCGCCGTTGGGTACTGGTTACCTCCTCTACCAGGATGCCGTACACACTGGCCGCTGTAGCGGTGTGGATATCAATATTCTTGGCGAAGGCATCCAGCATCGCCTCTTCCTTGCTGATTTCGGCAATTAAACGCAGTTCGATTTGCGAGTAGTCGGCAGAAATCAGGATATGGTCGTCATCGCGCGGAATGAAGGCTTTACGTACTTCGCGGCCACGCTCGGTGCGGATAGGAATGTTCTGCAGGTTGGGGTTATTGGAACTTAACCGCCCGGTAGCTGCCACCGCCTGGTTGTATGAGGTATGCACCCGGCCCGTTTTAGGGTTAATCATTAGCGGCAGCGCATCTACATAGGTAGTTTTCAGTTTCAATAACTGGCGGAAATCCAAAATATCCTGTGCAATATCACTTTTACCGGCCAAAGCCATTAGCACGTCCTCACCGGTTTGATACTGACCGGTTTTGGTCTTTTTAGCTTTGGGGTCGAGCTGTAGCTTTTCAAACAATACCTCGCCCAGTTGCTTGGGTGAAGATATATTGAATTTGACGCCCGATTTATCATAGATAGTTTGTTCCAGGCGGGTAATGTCGCTTTCCAAATGTCCGGAAAACTCTTTTAAGGCATTTTGGTCGATGCGAACGCCCTCAAACTCCATATCGGCCAATACATAAATCAGTGGGTGCTCAATTTCGTTAATCAACGTATCAGCGCCTACCTTTTTCAGTTTGGGCTCAAATACTTCTTTGAGCTGCAGGGTTACATCAGCATCTTCGGCAGCGTATTCTTTTACCTTTTCTACTTCTACATCGCGCATCGTCAGCTGGTTCTTGCCTTTGGGACCGATGAGAGAGGTAATGGATACTGGCTTGTAGCCCAAATAGTTTTCGGATAAAATATCCATGCCATGGCGGGTATCAGGGTCAAGAATGTAGTGAGCCATCATGGTATCAAACAGAGCACCCTGCACCTCTACATTATACCATTTCAGTACCAGGATATCATACTTTAAATTTTGTCCTATTTTGCTGATGGCCGGGTTTTCGAGCAAAGGCTTGAACTCGTTTACAATGGCCTGCGTTTCTGCCTGGTCGGCCGGCACAGGTATATACCAGGCTTCGCCCGGTTTGCAGGCAAAGGATAGACCTACCAGTTCGCAATTATTGGCATCAATACCAGTGGTTTCGGTATCAAAGGTGATGCTGCTTTGCTGTTGCATCAGCGCCAGTACTTCGGCGCGCTTTTCGGCAGTATCAGCTAAATGATACTGGTGTGGTACGTTGTCAATGTTTTTAGCTGCCACCACCGGTTCAGCCGCTTCAGCTTCACCTACGTTTAGCATAATGGTGGTGCGGTTACCGCCGCCTACCGGGTTGCCAAACAAATCGGTTTGTGCCGAGGCAGCTTTGATTTCCGTTACGCTGAAATCTTCGCCAAACACCCGGCGGCCCAATGTGCGAAACTCCAGCTCGGCAAACAGCGGCTCCAGCAATTCGCGGCTTGGCGGACAAACCAGCAAGCCTTCTTCATCCAGTTCTACCGGTGCATCCAGCAGGATGGTGGCCAGTTTTTTAGAGAGCAGGCCCTGTTCTTTATATTGTTCCACGTTCTCCGCCATTTTGCCTTTCAGCTGGTGGCGGTTTTCAATCACTTTCTCCATCGAGCCGTATTGCTTAATCAGCATTTTGGCCGTTTTCTCGCCAATGCCGGGGATGCCGGGGATATTATCCACTGCATCGCCCCAAAGGCCCAGAATATCAATTACCTGGCAGGGGTCTTGCACTTCCCACTTTTCACATACTTCCTTTACGCCCATAATTTCGATATCACTACCCATGCGCGAAGGCTTGTATACAAATATGTTTTCTGATACCAGCTGGGCAAAGTCCTTATCGGGCGTCATGCAGTAAACCTGGTAGCCTTGTTTTTCCGCTTTTTTAGCCAGAGTGCCAATAATGTCATCCGCCTCATAACCATCCGAGGTGATGAGTGGGATATTGAAGCCCAGTATCAACTTAAATACATAGGGCATGGCTTTGGATAAATCTTCGGGCATGGCCTGGCGGTGGCCTTTATAATGCTCAAAATCAATATGCCGCTCGGTGGGGGCATCGGTATCAAACACTACCGCCATATGGGTAGGGTTCTCTTTACGCAGTAAATCGAGCAGGGTATTGGTAAAGCCCATTACCGCCGAGGTGTTTAAACCATTGGAAGTAAAACGCGGGTTTTTGCTCAATGCAAAATGCGCCCGGTACATCAGGGCCATACCATCTAAAAGGAACAGTTTTTTCATAAATAATGATTACACCGATTAATTTAGGATTACACTGATTTAAATTGGCGATTTCATTGATTTTTAAAATGATCACACCTGTTTTAAAATGCAACTATTAAATCCGCTATCAGATTTACATAGTTAATTTAACCCTAACTATATGTTTTACGGGCAAGTCAAAAGTACAATTTATCTTTAATCAATCGGTGAAATCCTAAAGTAATCAGTGTAATCCTTATTTGAAATCGCAACTGGCCAAATGGTCGTTCACCATACCCGTGGCCTGCATATAGGCGTAGCAAATGGTGGTACCAAAAAACTTAAATCCACGTTTTTTCATGTCCTTACTAATGGCGTCCGACTCGGGCGAATGCACCGCTACACCTTGTTGCGGATGGTTAATGAGAGGTTTGCCCTGAGGCATAAAGTTGTATAGGTAGCTGTTAAACGAGCCAAATTCTTTTTGCACCTCCATAAACAACTGTGCATTGCGAATAGCCGCTTTAATTTTAAGCTGGTTGCGTATAATGCCGGCATCCTGCATCAGGCGTTCTTCGTCTTCAGCCGTAAAGGCAGCTACCTTTTCTACCTCGAAATTGGCAAAGGCCTTGCGGTAATTTTCGCGTCGACGCAAAATGGTAATCCAGCTCAAACCGGCCTGAGCCGATTCGAGGAGGAGAAATTCAAAAAGTACTTGATCATCGTGTACTTCTTTACCCCATTCCTGGTCGTGGTATTGGATGTATAAAGGGTCGGTGCCGCACCAGGTGCAGCGGTTTGGAGTTTGTGTTTCTTTCATGTTTAGATGTTTGCTGCTATCCGCTGGCTGGGTTAGTACTTTATGTTCGTTATTGTTCTTTTGTCTTGATACAAAAGAACCAAAAAAATCAAGTGCAGCCCCGTAAGGCTTTTTGCCGCACGGGGCCAGCCCTGCAAAGACGGTCAGCACCACAGGCTGTTTAGTGTTTGCGTATGAACAGGTTGTGCTTTCTTTGCAGGCAGGCAAACACTAAAAGGCCTTCCCCTACGCACTATCCATCAGTGCTGCCCGCCTTTCGCCCAAAGCTGAGGGGCTGACAGGGATATTCGTAATAACTTACTTTAAATTGCTTTCTTCGCCCAGGCGCGGTGGCCCGGCGGAAAAAGCGGGCCATGCGTCGGCCTTGCGCGGGGAAACTTTTTTTCTGCCTTGATTTTTTGTTACTTTTTGATCAAGCAAAAAGTAAACGAACATTCAATAAAGCACAAACCCCACAAAGCAGATAGCAGCACAATAATCAAACAACAAAACGCCTAATACTTCTGATATACATTATACAACACATTCAAATCCAGTTGACTCATGACCGGCGAACTATTTTGTTGTACGAAATGGCGCTTGAAGGCGATAATGGCGGCGTTGAGATCCCGGGTATCGTAACCAATAAGGCGCAGGGCGGTGGTAACGTCGAAGTTTGCAGGGGCCAGTTCCAGTATGTCATCGCTCCAGTAACCGAAGCCTTTTTGGGCCAGCAGTTTCCAGGGGAAATATACACCAGGGTCGGGTTTGCGCCTGGGGGCAAAATCCTGGTGACCGATGAAATTGGCTGCCGGAATGTTGTAAGTAGTTTTCAGAAAACTGAGCAGCGCCAGCAGGCTTTTAATCTGCACATCGCTATAAGGCTCGCTGCCGTTGTTGTCAATTTCAATACCAATGGAGCAGCTGTTCATATCAATCACATTGCCCCATTTACCCACACCGGCGTGGTTGGCGCGCAGGTAATCATTCACCATGTGTACCACTTTGCCATCGCGGCCTACCACGTAGTGGGCGCTTACCTGGCTCACGGGGACAGTAAAAGTGCGGATGGTTTGCGCCAGTGAATCCTGCGCGGTATAGTGGATAATGACATAATTGGCCTTGCGGATGCCCGAATTTACGGTACCCACCCATTGCGACGGGATAGGCACACCCATACTATCGGTAAGGGTAGCCGGGTTGGTTTGCGCAATTTTGGTTAAGTATTCGGCCACATGGTCGTTATATACCTTATCGGTTTCGGCATAGGGGCTGGCGGGCGTAGCTATAGTGATGGTTTTGGTCACCTTAGTTACTTTAGTTTTAGGCGAGCAGGACGCCAGTACAGCCACAGCCGCTACCAGCAGGTATAATTTAGATTTCATTGTTGATTAACCCCAGTTCGTATTTTCAATCCGTTGCATGAACTCAGCTAAGGTAAGCAATGCAATGAATGTTTACGCGGCCGATTGGTGCTTTTATAATTCAATTTATAATGAAAATACATAAGCGCCTGATGATTCTTATAAGCAATAACTTTAGTTCAAACTCGGGTCAGCAAATGTATTCCCCTGCCGCATATCCCCGGTTTCGAAACCTTTTTTGAACCAGTAGACGCGCTGGGCGCTGGTGCCGTGGGTGAAGGAGTCGGGCTCTACGCGGCCCTGGCTTTCCTGCTGCAGGCGGTCGTCGCCAATCTGCGAGGCTGCGTTCAGGGCCGATTCAATGTCGCCCCGTTCTAGCACTAGGCCGTTGTGGTGATATTTGTTTTCGTAATACGCCCAAACACCGGCATAAAAATCAGCTTGGAGTTCCAATTTTACAGAGAGGCGGTTGCGCTCTTCTTCAGTAGCATTCTGCTCGGCCTGCTGTACCTTATCAAAGGTACCCAACAGGTTTTGCACGTGGTGGCCTACCTCATGCGCAATTACATAGGCCTGGGCAAACTCGCCGGGTGAATTCAGGCGGTTGCTCAACTCATCAAAAAATGATAAATCGATGTATACTTTCTGGTCGCCGGGGCAATAAAACGGTCCGGTTTGCGAGCTGGCAAAGCCACAGCCTGATTGTACCTGCCCTTTAAAAAAGTGCATTATAGGCTTGCGGTACTCAGCATTGGAAGCGCGAAACAAACTATCCCAAACATCTTCGGTACCGGCCAGTACCTTACGGGCTAATACCTGCTCCTGGCTTTCGGGCCCGGTTACTTCTGTATTGTTTTGCTGCTGA
This sequence comes from Mucilaginibacter koreensis, assembly GCF_054783355.1. Lineage (NCBI taxonomy): Bacteria > Pseudomonadati > Bacteroidota > Sphingobacteriia > Sphingobacteriales > Sphingobacteriaceae > Mucilaginibacter > Mucilaginibacter koreensis. Next base: position 2,899,969 of record NZ_BAAGQS010000001.1, read on the forward strand.
CTGCTTTGGCTATTGCCGCCATTCAATATCTGTGAAGGGTTTACGCCTGTGAACATGTAGATAATAAACCCGATGATGCCCAGCACACCACCGCCTACGGCCAAACCGCCGCCACCGCCGCCGCTGCCTTGTTCTACATTATCACTTTCGCGTCCGCCAAACCATTTCATAAGCTGCTGTAAAATTAATGTGAAGATTTAACAGCAGGCAGCGCCAGTTTGTTTAGGTGCAACAAAAAAGGCTGCATTATGGTGGGTAATGCAGCCGCTTTGAGTTAAACTCATTGTTATTGCGAGCAATAGCGTGGCAACCGCTTGTTATACAGAGGCACAGAGATGCCTACGTGCGATTGCTTCGTTCCTCGCAATGACATATTTTATAATTGCCCCTTAGTCAATCCACTCAAACCGGGTATAAGGCACCAGCACTTCGGGCACTTTAATGCCGTTTTCGGTTTGGTTGTTTTCCAATAAAGTAGCTACAATACGCGGCAAAGCTAATGCGCTGCCATTCAGCGTATGCGCCAGCTGGGTTTTACCCTCAGCATTACGGAAACGCAGTTTCAGGCGGTTGCTCTGGAAGGTTTCGAAGTTAGATACCGATGATACCTCCAGCCAGCGTTGCTGCGCTGCGCTCCAGGTTTCCATATCATAAGTTAAAGCCGAAGCGAAGCCCATATCGCCACCGCATAAGCGCAGCACGCGATATGGCAAGCCCAGCTTCTGCAGCAGGCCCTGTACGTGGGCGCTCATTTGCTCTAAAGTGTTATAAGACTGGTCGGGGTGTACCACCTGCACAATTTCTACTTTATCAAACTGGTGCAAACGGTTCAGGCCACGCACGTGTGCGCCGTATGAACCAGCCTCGCGGCGGAAGCATGGGGTATAACCGCAGTTTTGTACAGGCAGTTCTTCGCCTTTCAGGATGACATCGCGGTAAATATTCGTGATGGGCACTTCGGCGGTAGGAATCATATACAGGTTGTCGGTTCCCATATAATACATCTGGCCCTCTTTATCAGGCAACTGGCCGGTACCAAAGCCGGAGGCTTCATTCACCATTAAGGGTACCTGCAATTCGTTGTAACCCGCCTTTTCGGCTTCGTCTAAAAAGAAGGCGATCAGCGCCCGTTGCAGTTTGGCGCCTTTACCCTTATATACCGGGAAGCCGGCACCGGTAATTTTTACCCCCAATTCAAAATCAATCAGGTTGTATTTGGCAGCCAGCTCCCAGTGCGGCAGGGCGCCGGTGGGCAGGTTTGGTTTTTCGCCGTTTTCCAGCACCACTTCATTATCTTCGGCGCTTACGCCTTTGGGTACCGAGCTGTGCGGCAGGTTGGGCAGCAGTACCAGCTTTTGCTGCAGTTCGGTTTCTATATGCGTAAGCTGTTCGCTCAGTTGCTTGCTTTCTTCTTTCCAGGCACCGGTTTTAGCTTTAATTTCGTTGGCTTCGTCTTTTTTGCCATTGCGCATCAATTCGCCAATTTGCTTGGCGGCTGCATTGGCTTCGGCCGAAACGCTGTCGAGCTTGTTTTGCGTTTGCCGGCGTTGCTCATCCAGCTTCACTACTTCATCAACCAACTCGGGCTGCTTAAAATTTTTTACAGCCAATCGTTCCAAAACTTGTTCCCGGTTATCGCGGATATAACTAACTTGCAGCATTTATTTCAAAATTTAAGGCAAAGATATAATTGTAAGTTCATTGGTTCATTAGTTCATTGGGTTTTATTGATGCTTTATACAGTTGCTATAACTTTTAACCTAATGAACTAATTACCTAATGAACCAATGAACAATACCCATGACAGGCAAACTATATTTAGTACCCACCCCTATCGGCAACCTTGAGGATATAACTTTCAGGGCGGTACGGGTACTGAAGGAAGCGGATTTAATTTTGGCGGAGGATACCCGCACCTCGGCACCTATGCTAAAGCATTTTGGGGTAAGCCAGCGCGTGTTTGCCCACCACCAGCATAACGAGCACCAATCGGCCACTGAGATTGTGCGGCTGCTGAAGGAAGGTAAAAACGTAGCCCTAATATCGGATGCCGGCACACCTGCCATCTCCGACCCTGGCTTTTACCTGGTGCGCGAGGCCTTGAAAAATGAGTTGGAAGTTGAATGCCTGCCCGGTGCTACCGCCTTTGTACCGGCACTGGTAAACTCCGGCTTCCCTACCGACCGCTTTTGTTTCGAGGGCTTTTTGCCTTTGAAAAAAGGCCGGCAAACCCGATACAAGTTTTTGGCCGAAGAAGAGCGCACCATCATCCTGTACGAATCGCCGCACCGGCTGCTGAAAACGCTGGATGAAATGGCCACTTATTTTGGGCCGGAACGCCCGATTTCCGTATCGCGCGAGCTCACCAAATTATATGAAGAAACCGTGCGGGGTACAGTAGCCGAGGTAAAAACTTATTTTGAAACCCACCCCGTAAAAGGAGAGTTTGTGATGTGTGTGGCAGGAAAAGCGGATGCAAAGGGTAAAAAAAGCGAATAGCAAACTTTTGTCATTGCGAGCGATAGCGTGGCAACCGCACGAAAGCATTTACGCCTCTGTACAGCAAGCGGTTGCCACGCTATCGCTCGCAATGACAACTTAAACATTTCAACATGAGAAACAATATACTCCTTTCCCTCCTCTCCGGCCTGCTGCTATGGATTGCCTGGCCGCCTACAGCGTACACCCCCTGCCTGCTGTTTATCGGGCTGGTGCCCATGCTGGTGGCGATGGAAAATATTATACAATCTAACGTTACCAACAAGGGCAAGAAGCTGTTCTGGACTACCTTTGTCGGCTTTTTTGTATGGAACAGCTTGAGCATCTGGTGGGTGTATAATTCGTTAAAAACCATTGGCCCGCTGGTAGCCGTACCTATTACTTTAGTTCCGTATGCGTTAGGTCCTTTGCTGATGTCAACCGCCTGCTGGTTATATTATCGTTTACGCTTACAGGCAAAGCGTAATTTGGCGCTGACCGGACTGGTTTGCTTTTGGATAGGGTACGAATACCTGCACCAAACCTGGGATTTAAACTTTCCGTGGATGACCCTGGGCAACGGTTTTGCTATTAGTCACCAATGGGTGCAGTGGTATGAATATACGGGTGTATATGGCGGCACGTTGTGGATTTGGCTCACCAATATTTTTGCCTTCCTGGTCTACATCAGTCTACGCGAAGCACAACCTAAAGCTTATAGAACCCGGCTGGTTACAGCGTTTACATTAACACTGATTGTACCGCTGGCCTTGTCACTATATCAGTATCATACTTATGAGGAATTGCCTAATCCGGCCAACATTGTGGTGGCACAGCCCAATATTGACCCTTACGAAAAAGAGGGCAGCATCCCGGCAGGGCAGCAAATTGCTGTATTAACGCATTTGTCTGATTCGCTGGCGCAGCCCAATACCGAATATTTTATCTGGCCCGAGACCGCCATTGCCGAGAACGTAGACGAAGACAAACTGAGCAGCAGCCCTTATTATACCCAAATCAGGCAGTTTTTAGGTAAGTATAAAAATGCCAATGTGCTTACCGGTGCCGAAACTTACAAACTGTATAATGATGACCACACCCCTTCGGCCAGTAAACTGCCGGGCAGCAATCAGTACATTGATGCTTTTAATACGGCGGTAAATATTGAAAACTCATCTAAAATCCAGTTTTACCATAAATCAAAACTGGTGCCTGGCGCCGAAATGATTCCCTTTAGTGCGGCTATGTCTTTTTTAAAACCTGCTTTTGAGCATTTAGGTGGAGCCACCGGCAGCTATGGCCGGCAGGACTCGGCAGGAGTATTTTACTCGCAGGAAGGCATTGGCGTTGACCCGGTCATCTGCTATGAATCCATCTGGGGAGAGTATGTGGCACAATCAGTTCGGCAAGGGGCACAGTTTATTGCTATTATTACCAATGATGGCTGGTGGGAAAACACTTCAGGTAAAGACCAGCACCTGGATTATGCCAAGCTGCGGGCCATTGAAAACCGCCGCTGGGTATGCCGCTCAGCCAATACGGGTATATCAGCTTTTATTAACCAACGCGGCGATGTGGTTAAACAAAGCGGCTGGTGGGTAAGAACGGCTTTGAAGCAGGATATTAATTTAAACAGCGACCTTACTTTTTACTCCCGCTTTGGTGACTACCTACCTAAGATGACCAACGTACTGGCACTACTGGCACTGGCCTGGCTGCTGGTGAAGATGTGGAAGAGGTAAGGGAGGTTTACTTTGCCGCGTCGAGGGGTAGATGCAAAAGTGTTCATTGGTGCGGACTCTGCTACTATGCTTCGAGTGCCTCAGCATGACAGTGGTAGTGGTGTTTTGAAAAAGCTTTAAAATTGTCTCTTTGCCAACTGCGGTAACAGGTTCCAGTTGCCGGTAATTAACGCTTCTTTCTTTTCACGCCGCCAGCCTTTAATCTGTTTTTCAAAAATGATAGCCTGATTGACATAATTAAAGCACTGTTGGAATACCAGTTTCAGCGGACGTTTATTATAAGTAAAGCATGTAAGATTAATTCCATCCTGATGCTCTCGCATTCGCCTTTCTAAGTTGTTGGTTAGTCCCGTATAATAAGCACCATTGCTGCACTCAAGAATGTAAACGAAGTATAGCTTCATCATTAATAAATATTTCCTTTTAGACGCAAGCACCACTGCCGCTGTCATGCTGAGGCACTCGAAGCATGAACGCACAGGCCACACCTATGAATGTCTCTGCTACTACCCTTCGACGGAATTCAGGGTGACAATATTAGTGCTTATAGATAAGTGAAGTTACAATCCTCAATTGTAACTCAGCATAATAGCGTTAAACTATTACTTAATCAGCTTATTATCTGTATCGGGGAAAATGAGGATGGGTTGGTAGGCACGGGCTTCGTCCTGCTCCATGTAGGCGTATGACATGATGATCACAATATCGCCCACTTGCGCTAAACGTGCGGTGGCGCCATTGAGGCATATAGTACCGCTGCCGCGTTCGCCTTTAATCACATAAGTTTCGAAGCGGGCACCGTTGTTATTATTCACAATCTGCACTTTCTCGTTCGGTATAATGTTGGCCGCTTCAATCAAGTCTTCATCAATGGTAATACTGCCTACATAGTTCAGTTCGGCTTGTGTTACTTTAGCACGATGAATTTTTGATTTTAAAACTTCAATAATCATGCGGCAAAGTTAGTAAATATTAACGGATGCGATAATAAAGTAAAGCGCAGGGCTCATTTCTGACAATCGGACGATAGAGCAAGCACTAAATATTCACGTTCATTAACTGCCGCTTATAATCCCTGCGCCAATCTATATATCCTTTTACCGCAATCAGCGCATAAATAGCAAACATAAAAGCTGTAGGTTGCAAGCCTTTCACCAGGTAAATGCCTACATAAATTACATCTACAAACACCCAAAGCAGCCAGTTCTCTACCACTTTGCGAGCCATGTATACCTGTGCGGTAAGGCTGCAAACAGTGCAAAAACTATCCAGGTAAGGAAAGGCGGCTGGCTTGTAATGGAGTACCGGCGCAAGTTTTACCAGCGCGAAACCCAAAATAGGTGATACCAGCACAATAACCAACAGCGCTGTAAGTACCTGCTTAGAGGTCACCTGTGTTACCGGCACTTTTGGTGCATTTACCGGTTGCCTGCTCCAGTAATACCAACCGTAAATGTTAATGCCGAACAGGTAAATGTTTTGCCCCATATCGGCATATAAAGCCTGCTCTTTAAAAATAAAGATATAGATACCAGTGCTGATGATGGCGAAAGACCAGTTCCAAATATTATTGATGGCCGCCAGGTAAACACAAAGCAGGCCGGTAACTACACCTATGAGTTCCAGCCAGCTTTGGTGTTGCAACCAAGAGAAAACTGATGTGCAGATATGCAGATGTGCGAATATGCTGATGCAGGAAATCAATATTAATTAACTAATTATCGTGAAATTTACTTCGTCATCAGCATATTCGCACATCTGCATATTTGCACATTCACCTACCAAATCCTCACCCGCTTGGCCGGATCAAGCCACATTTTATCGCCAGGCTTGATGTTAAACGCTTTATAGAACTCCGGAGTATCCATAAATGGCCCGTTCACACGTAAAAAGCCGGGAGAATGTACATCGGTTAAAATCTGGTTAGCCAGTGCCTCGTTACGGGTTTGACCCAGCCAGCCTAAGGCATAGCCTAAAAAGAAACGCTGCAACGGGGTTAAGCCGTTGATGGGTTTACCTGTTTTATATTGCGCTGTTTTTTCAAAGGCACTTAAACCAATAGCAATACCGCCTAAATCAGCAATATTTTCGCCTAAGGTGGCTTTGCCGTTTACATGAAGGCTATCGAGCACTACAAAATTATTAAACTGATCGATCAGCATTTGCGCACGGGCGGTAAACTTTACCGAATCCTGCGGTGTCCACCAACCTTTCAGGTTACCCTGGGCATCATACTGGCGACCTTCATCGTCAAAACCATGGGTCATCTCGTGGCCAATGGTAGAAGCAGCGGCATAACCGTATACCACGGCATCATCCACCTCGCTATCCTTAGCGCCGGGGATAAGGAACTGGGCAGCAGGCAGTACAATCTCGTTGTTAGATGGATTGTAATAGGCATTGTAAGTTTGCGGTGTCATGCTCCATTCGGTGCGGTCAACCGGTTTGCCCAGCTTGTTTACATTTTTCAGGTAGGCCCAGTGGCGCGCCTGCAGCACATTACCATCATATGAAGTACGGGTGATGGTCAGCGTAGAAAAATCTTTCCATTTATCCGGGTAACCTACCTTGGGGTGAATGGTATTCAGCTTTTCCAAAGCTTTTTTCTTGGTAGCTGGGCTCATCCAATCCAGTTTTTCAATATGCTCGCGGTAGGCGGTACGCATATTGGCCACCATAGTTACGTAGCGGGCTTTGGTAGCGGCCGGAAAATATTCTTTCACAAACAGTTGCCCCAGCAGTTCGCCCATCAGGCTGCTCTCGGTATCCAATACTCGTTTCCAGCGCGGCAATTGCTCTTTACGGCCGGCCAGCACGGTACCCGTAAAACGGAAGTTTTCATCATTTAATGCCTGTGTTAAATAGGCGGCATTGGCAGTTAATACTTTGGCGCGCAGGTAAGCTTTCCAATCATTAACATTAAAGGTTTGCAGTGCAGTATTTACCGCGCGGTAATATTCGGGCTGACCCACAATCACAGTATCTACCGTTTTGTATTCCAAGTTTTTGAATACGGTAGGCCAGTTGATGAGCGGCGTCAGTTTATTCAATTGCGCTACCGGCATTTTGTTATAGTTGCGGTAAGGGTCGCGCAGGTCCTCCAACTTGCGGTTGCTGTCGGCCAAAAACTTTTCAATTTTATACACACTTGCCGCATAGGCTGAGGCCTGCGCTGCACTGAGGCCCGACAGCTTCATCATGTTGGGCAGATAGGCCGTTTGATAATCATTACGGATGCGGGTAGTGCGGGCATCCGTTTTAAAATAATAATCGCGATTGGGCAAGCCCAGGCCGCCTTGTCCCATTTGCAGCATCATTTTACTGCTGTTCTTATCATCCTGCCCTACCCCGGCGCTAATGAAGTTGCGCGAACCGTAGGTAGTGAGATAAGCTGCTGCGTATAAAATACCGTTTACATCTTTAGCGGCCTCAATGGCATCCAACTGTGCCTTTACCGGGGCAAGACCCTGTTTTTCGATGGCGGCGCTATCCAGGCCGCTATAATAAAAATCACCTATTTTTTGGGTGGCAGTACCCTGGGCGGCATGAGCGTTCAGGGCATCCTCGTTAATTTTTTTTAGTCGGTTACGGATATCCTCATTCACCACATTGCCAATCCCCCAGCTGGCGTAAGCCGCAGGTATAGGGTTGCGTTTCAGCCAGCCACCATTGGCATACTGAAAAAAGTTATCCTGCGGCCGCACCGAGGTATCAAGATTGTCAAATACCGGATCGTTGGTGAGCCGTTCAATAGTATAAGCGCTTAAAGCCAGGGCAGTTGCTGCTAAGGTGCAAGCCAACGCCTTTTTATAAATTGGAAATGTTTTCATGCAATGTTCAAACTTAATAAAAGTTCACCAGCATTACTACAGTTCCGGTTGTGGTTACCAATTAGTCATTAAAGCAGTATGATTTACAACAAAAGGGGCAGTTCCCTTTTAGAAACTGCCCCTTTTGTTGTATCCGTACGCACCACAACTGGAACGCACTATATTGCATTTATAAGCCGATTAATTACTGCCCACCATATTATTGGTCAGATTATTGGGTTTACCCAAATTGATATAATCTGTCAAAATTTGGCCAGCTTCAATTTTCAAAAAGTCCAAATCCTCGTTTTTAGGACGGGTTTGACCTTTTTTGAGCGGTGATAAGCCTAATGCGGCACGGCGCAGGTTGTCATGCTCCAGCGTGCGGGCATCATCAGCATCACGTTGCTGTTTCAATTGCTGCTCGTTCAGCGTAATGCTTTTTTCAGCTTCGCGCTTTTTAATTTCAGCAATGTCTTCCAACATATATTTATAATTCACATTATTAGCCATACGCTGCTCATGCAGTTTAGTGAGTTGCGGCACCACACCGGTTAAATCGCCAGCTTTAGTATAGTTGCTGCGCTGTATCATATCAAATGGCAGGGCAGACGGTTCAGTATCTTCACCATATTTATCCAGCGGAATAACAGACGGGAAAGAAATATCCGGCATTACACCCTTATGCTGGGTAGAACTACCACTGATGCGGTAAAACTTTGCCATGGTTAAGTTTAACTGGCCGAATTTGGTTTGGCTGCCGGTAGCTGTAGTTTTGCTGCTGCCACCCACTTTACCGCCGGTAAGGTTAGAGAACATATCGCGTACAGAGGGGCTAATAACGCGGTCAAGCTCGATAGCGCTTTGCACAGTGCCTTTACCATAGGTTTGCGTACCCAAGATGAGGCCACGGCCATAATCCTGAATAGCGCCTGAGAATATTTCTGATGCAGAAGCACTAAAGCGGTCAACCAGTACAGCCATTGGGCCAGTCCAGGCAATAGCCGGGTCTTCGTCCTCATCTACTTCTACGCGGTTGCGGGTATCGCGCACCTGCACTACCGGGCCGGTTTTAATGAACAGGCCTGTTAGTTCAATGGCTTCCATCAGTGAGCCGCCGCCATTCTGGCGTAAATCCATCACTACGCCGTCTACGTTTTCACGTTTCAGGGTATCTAATATTTTGCGCACATCGCGGGTGGTACTTTGGTAGTTCGGGTCATTGGCACGGTAAGCATTAAAGTCGAGGTAAAATGCAGGCACATTAATGATACCGATTTTTACCGTTTTGCCATTTACGTTATATGTGCGAATTTCCTTTTTAGCCAATTGATCTTTCAGCACAATTTTTTCGCGCACCATTTCCACAATCTTTGGCTTATCAGAAGCGCCTTTGCCTTTGGGCAGAATTTTAAGGCGTACAATGGTACCTTTTGCGCCACGAATTAAGGTGATGGCATTATCTGTACGCCAGCCTACAATATCAGTAAACTCACCATTGGCACCTTGCGCTACGCCAATAATTCGGTCATCCACATTAATCTGACGGCTTTTATCCGCCGGACCACCGGCCACAATGCTTTTAATGGTTACATATTCGTTTTCTGAATTCAGCGAAGCGCCAATACCTTCTAACGAACGCGACATTTCAATATTGAACTGGGCTGCATTGGCCGGGTTAAAGTAATTGGTATGCGGATCGATAGCTTCGGTAAAGGAGTTCATGAATACCTGGAACACATCCTGATTTGAAAGCTTGTTGGCTTGAGAAAGCAGGTTATTGTAACGTTTTTTCAGCGTTTCCTTGTTCTTGGTCATATCCGGCGTAGCCAGCTTCAGGTTCAGCAGGTCATACTTTACGCGCTTGTTCCACAGCTCGTTCATTTCACTCTCCGAGGCGATCCAAGGCTGGTTGTCACGGTCGTAAGTGAAGGTTTCGTTAGAAGTGAAATCGTAATTTTTGCCTAACTGCGCCAGCGAGTAACGCACCCTTTCCAGGTAGCGCTTTTGATAAACGTTGAAGATGTAAAACACATTGTTGAGGTTACCCGCTTTCAGGTCATCATCCAACGCAGTTTTATATTTATCAAAGTCCTTGATATCCGATGCCAGCAGATAGTTGTGATTTTCGTCTAATGCTTTGATAAAACGATCGTAAATAACGGCCGATATGGAATCATTAAGCGGAACCTTTTTGTAATTGTAGTTTGATATTAATGACGCTACTTCTTTGGCCACCACGCTTTGCTGCTGGTCGGGCTGCAAATCGGTAGAGCCTTCTACTTTTTTAGGATGCGATGGAGATGCCTTACAGGCCAGCGCAGCGCCCAGCATCATCATCAGGTATACATTCTTTAACATGTTTTTCACTTCTTTTAAATCCGGATATGTATTAAACATCAATACGTGTGCCTATAGTATGAATTTGCTAATGTAAAAAATAAGAGACATCTGCAAAGATGTCTCTCTATAGGAAATAACAATATTACAAATAATGTTTTAGCACTGACAATTATATCGGCCTGAGCAGGCAAGGGAGTTGACTGAATATGAATAGAATAGATATGGTATGCGAAACATACTGTAAGTGCTTATGCTATCACGATAGCAAGCAATAAAAACTGCTTAACATCAACTGCCTTGTGTCATGCTGAGGCACTCGAAGCATGGGTGCACAGGCCGCTCCAATGAACGTTTCTGCAACTACCCTTCGACGGAGCTCAGGGTGACAAAAGGAAGCCTCGTTATTTGTAGAGAGTTTCTCCCTACGGTCGAAATGACAAGTCAGAAAAAGTTGGGGTGAAAAAACTTAATTCACAGCTACCGTTTGCAACGCATCATCATACCGTAAATCGGTACGAACTGATACGAAGCGGCTGCGCTGCAAACTGTTCAAACGCTTTTCAATATCCAGCACATTATTTAAGTAACCATTGTTGCTGGCAATCTCCCGGGCTTCCAGTAAATCCTGCTGGGCCAGTACAAAATCGCCAATAGTGGCTTTAATATTGGCTAACTGCAACAGGTTGGCAATGGTAAGCCTGTGGTTATTTTGATTGCGAGAAATATTATTACTTTGCAGAAAGAACCATTTGGCTTCTGACAGGCGGTTTTGCTGCATGTACAACTGGGCCAAATCGCTGAAGTTATAGCTGGCTACATCGTAAATACGGAACCGCATATTGTGCTGGGCCGTTTTCATTACCTGTGCTTCGGCCAGCTCCAGGTTGTAATCGCTGCGGCCCACCGAAGTGGCATATAACCTTGGCCGGATTACCTTGTTTTTAGGCAATTTATAAACTAAGCCATGTGCCGGATTTAAATCGGGCAGGTGGGTACGTTTTTTAAAAAAAGCAAATTGTGCCGAAGCAGAATAACTAATGCAGGCGCACAATAACAACAAGGATAAACGTTTCATCGAATACTTACGCGGGTTTAATTAATTAAATTAATCAGTATGTAAATATAGCTATACTTTCACGAAAGTTGCAATCCTCAAATTGTCATTTATTCAAAAACCTGCACCTGCCCGTCATGCAGAGCCCATACCATATAAGGGTGAGTATCGGCATGGTAAACTTCGCCAGTGGCCGACAGCGCAATGATGCCTGCAAAGCCGTCATAAGGTTTTAATTCCTGCAGGGTTTTATCGCCGGCCTGGGTTAGGGCCATGCCATCGGTAACGCGGGTAACTACCTTGGCAGCAATGGCCCCGCTTACAATATCCTCGCCTACACCGGTGCAGGAAATAGCCGCATGCGCATTGGCATAATTGCCGGCCACAGTGGCTGAATCACTTACCCGGCCCGGAATTTCAAAACCTTTGCCACCGGTTGAGGTGCCGGCAGCCAGATTACCCTGCGCATCTAAAGCCACGCAACCTACAGTACCCAGGCGAATAGAATCGCTTAATTTTTTATTGTACTCCTCACGGCGCTGCGGTATCTCGGGGTTATAATACTCAAAGCCATGATCGCGCGCAAATTGCTGGGCACCTTCGCCACCCAGTACACGGTCATCCACCACCATCAGCTTTTCGGCTACCTGTATAGGGTTTTTAATGTCTTCCACATTAATTACACCCGAAAACCGTTGGGTTTTGCCATCCATTAATGCAGCGCTCAGGCGTATTTTACCATCGCTTTGTATTTGCGAGCCGGTACCGGCATTAAACAGGTCGCTATCTTCAAGCAAGCTCACGGTGAATACCACCGTTTCGGCCGCAGTATGGTGCTGTAAAAAGTTATACCCTGCTTCAACAAGGGTTTTTAAAGCTTCCTGCTTCGCTTCTTTTATTTCCTGATTAGTACCCGATTCGCTGAAAAAACCGCCGTGGATGATGAGTTTCATTAGGTGTTATTTTGGTTGCCACAAAGGTATGGCATTCTGTGCAATTAGTATATTTTCAGCTAATTTAATCTCCTACACGCTTGGGAGAGAGCCGGGAAGAGGCCCTATTGCAAATCGTTCTGGTCCGGCACCTGTATGTAAACCCCTTCTTCTACCTTTACTTCATTTTTAATCACTAAACGCTGCTGGTGCAGGTCATATTTATCATAAATAGAAAGCACGTGCACCTTCAGGTTTTCAATAGATACCGGTGCGCCCATTTCTACCTCGTAAATATTGGTGCGCACAATGCCCCGGCCATCCACCAAAATGGTTAAGCCCGAGCCAATGGCTTCCATGCAGTTGCCTTCGGTAATCAGCAGGCCGGCATCTTCGCCCAAACCAATGCCCAGCAGACCGGGGTTGGTAGCTACCGCATAAAACAAACGCCCAATGCGCCCGCGCTGCACAAAGTGGGTATCAATAATTACCGAGTCAATAAAGCCCAAGCCGGCAGTAATTTGTACTTCGCCCTTTACCAGGGCATCGCTGCTCTGGCCGCGGTAAATCATGTTGGACGAGGCCGCAGCTGCACCGGCTGAGGTACCGGCTACTACAAAGTTTTCATGGCAATAACGGCGCTTCAATATCTGCAAAAATTCAGTTCCGCCGAAAATAGAACTCAGGCGCAGTTGGTCGCCCCCGCTAAACATCACCACATCGGCTTTACGGATGCGTTCCAGTACCTCCGGGCTCATGGCATCTTCGCGGCTGCGGATATCGAGCACGTTTACATTGGGAACATTCAGCTGGTGGAAGGATTTGATATACTCAGCGCCTACCAGTTCGGGTATTTGCGAGGCTGTGGTGATAACCTCTACTAATGAACCCTCTTGATGCGCCGATTCGGTGATGATGCGACGTAGGATACCCTTTTCGAAAAACTTAATATAGTTGGGATGCAGGATGTGCTCCTGGTCGCTGATGCCGCTACCCATATCTACCGCACCGCCTATGATGATTAATTTACCTTTCGGGACGTTCATTATTTACTGCTCCTTGCTATTGCTATTTACAAATTAATAGAAAATGTGATAAAAACGCTATTTTTTATTAAAAATATTGAATTACAACACCAAAAGTTTCATTGTATTGTTACAATTGTTAGATTAGGAAACAGAAAATCACATTCTAAACATCCCATTAAGCTATTTATGAAAATTGAAAATATACAGGTGCTGCGCGGCCCCAACATCTGGAGCGTAAGCCGGAAAAAGCTGATTCAAATGCGGCTGAATCTGGAAGAACTGGAGCACCGGCCTACTAACACTATAGAAGGCTTTCTTGAACGGATGCAGGCACTGATACCCAGCCTGTACAATCACCGCTGTTCGCCGGGTGTACCGGGCGGCTTTTTTGAGCGGGTAAAATCGGGCACCTGGATGGGACATGTGATTGAACACATTGCGCTGGAGATACAAACCCTGGCTGGTATGGATACCGGCTATGGCCGTACCCGCCAAACCAAAACCGAAGGTGTGTACAATGTGGTATTTAACTACGTGGAAGAAAAGGTAGGCATTTATGCTGCTGAAGCCGCCGTGCGCATTGCTGAAGCCTTAATTAACGGTACCGAATATGAGTTGGACAAGGATATTCAACAAATGAAGGAAATACGGGAGCGTACCCGTTTAGGCCCAAGTACCGGCTCTATTGTAGAAGAAGCCATCAGCCGCAATATCCCGTGGATCAGGCTGAACAACCAATCATTGGTACAACTGGGTTATGGCAAAAACCAAAAGCGCATACGCGCCACCATGACGGAGAACACCAGCAGCATAGCGGTGGACCTGGCTGGCAACAAAGATGAAACCAAACGCATTTTACAGGAGCAAGCCATTCCGGTAGCTAAAGGTATTACCATTACTTCAGCCTCACAGGTACCCGAAGCCATACGCAAAGTAGGTTTCCCGCTGGTATTTAAACCCTTGGATGGCAATCATGGCCGCGGTGCTACCATCAACGTAAAAACTACAGAAGAAGCCATTGCCGCTTTTGAACATGCCGCAAAAATATCGCGCAAGGTAATTGTTGAAAAATTCATCACCGGTTATGATTTCCGGGTGTTGGTGATTGATAATAAAATGGTGGCCGCCGCCCAGCGCCAGCCTGCCCACGTGGTAGGCGATGGTATATTAACCGTGCAGCAACTGATTGACAAAGAAAATGAAGACCCGCGGCGTGGCTTTGGGCACGAAAACGTGCTGACCGAAATAAGCATTGACCGCGATACCATGGACCTGCTCACCAAAAAAGGTTATACGCTGGAAACTGTGCCGGAGAAAGATGAGGTGGTTTACCTGAAATCAACCGCTAACCTGAGCACCGGTGGTACCTCAATTGATGTAACCGACCAGGTGCATCCGCACAATGTGTTTTTGTGCGAGCGTATTTCGCGCGTCATCGGCCTGGATATTTGCGGTATTGATATTATGGCGCAAAACCTGACTGAGCCGTTGACTGATACCGGTGGTGTGATACTGGAAGTAAATGCAGCACCCGGCTTCCGGATGCACATTGCCCCAAGTGAGGGGCTGCCGCGTAACGTAGCGGGCCATGTGATTGACATGCTGTACCCACAAGGTCAATCTTCGCGCATACCTATTATTGCGACTACGGGCACCAATGGCAAAACCACCACAACCCGTTTAATTGCCCATATTGTGCGCAATAATGGCTACCGGGTAGGCTATACCACGTCAGACGGTATTTACGTGCAAAATACCATGATGCTGGAGGGTGATACCACCGGCCCCATGAGTACCGAGTTTATTTTGAAAGACCCCACAGTTGACTTTGCCGTGCTGGAAACTGCCCGCGGCGGTATACTACGCTCCGGCCTCGGTTTTGGGCATTGCGATGTAGGGGTAATTACCAACATACAGCCCGATCACTTGGGCATAGCCGATATTCATACCCTGGATGACCTGGCCCGTGTGAAAAGCGTAGTGATTAACGCTGTGAAAAAAGATGGCTGGGGTGTATTGAATGCCGATAATGAACACTGTGTACGAATTGGTAAAAAAGCTTACTGCAATATTGCCTACTTCAGTCGCTTTGAGGATAACCCGGTAATTAAAGCCCATTGCCAGAAAGGCGGCATTGCCTGCATCAGTGAAAACGGTTATGTGACGATTAAAAAAGGTGACTGGAAAATCAGAGTGCAGCGCCTGGGCTATATTCCGCTTACGTTTGGCGGTACTTTGCCATTTATGGTGGAGAATGTACTGGCAGCTACTTTAGCGGCTTATGTATATGGTTTTAAAATAGAAGACATTAAAAATGCCCTGGGCACCTTTGTACCTTCGGTAGCACAAACGCCGGGGCGGATGAACATCTTCCAGTTTAAAGAGTTTAAATTTATGGTGGATTTTGCCCATAATCCCGACGGTTACAATGGCATCAAAGAATTTTTAAGCCATGTGGATTCGCCTCAGAAAATAGGCTTGATTGCCGGCACCGGCGACCGCCGCGACGATGACATCCGCGAACTGGGGGCTATTGCGGCTACGATGTTCGACCATATTTTGCTACGGCAGGAAAACCACCTGCGCGGCCGTACCAAAGAAAACATCATTGGGCTAATGGCAGAAGGCATCAAATCCGTGAATCCTGATTTTCCTTATGAAATAATGGATAGTAAAACCGATGCCATTAAATACGCTATCGACCTGGCCAAGCCTGGTGCCTTTATTACCACACTAAGCGATGCCGTGGATGATGCCATTGATATTGTACAGGATTACATGGAGCGGGAAAGAGAGTAGAAGAGAGAGTCAAGAGCCGAGAATCAAGAGTCAAGACTTTTAGATAAATGATAGAAAGAGAAAGGACAAAAGATAAAGGAATTACACCCTTCGTCTTTTGTCCTTTCTCTTTTTATTTGGAGCTCCTCTTGGTTCTTGATTCTCGGCTCTTGACTCTATCTCCCTTCAACAGGGCTCAACTCTACCAGCACCGGGCAATGGTCGGAGTGTTTGGCTTCCGGCAAAATGGAGGCGCGTTTGATGTGCTTTTCCAATTCTTTGGTTACCATAATATAATCAATACGCCAGCCTAAGTTTTTGCCACGAGCCCCGGCGCGAAAGCTCCACCAGGTATAATTGTGCGGCTCAGGGTTTACATGCCTGAAGGTATCTACAAAACCATTGTCTATAAATTTATCCATCCATGCACGCTCTTCGGGTAAAAAGCCGGAGGAGTTGGCGTTTGATTTAGGGTTATGAATATCAATCGGCTTATGGCAAATGTTATAATCCCCGCATACCACCAGGTTTGGGTAAGCCCATTTCAACTGGTTCAGGTATTCGCCAAACTGGTCTAAAAAGCCATACTTAAACGTTTGCCGCTCATCGCCGCTCGAACCAGAGGGGAAATAAACGCTCATTACCGAAATATCCTCAAAATCTACCCGGATGTTACGGCCTTCGCGGTCAAATTCGGGAATGCCGCAGCCGTATTCTACATGCCTGGGTGTATGTTTGGTTAAAATGGCTGTACCACTATAACCTTTCTTTTCGGCCGGGTACCAGTAGTGCTGGTAGCCCAATACCTCTAACAGGTGCAAATCGGTAATTACATCAGGCGAAGCCTTAATTTCCTGTAAACATACCACATCGGCATCAGAGGCCTGTAGCCAGCTCAGCCAGTTTTTACTCATGGCCGAACGGATGCCGTTTACATTATAGGTTATGATTTTCATCAGTTTAAATCGTATTTCGGGAGAGAAAATTCCCATACAAATTAAGCAATTGGTACGGGCTTGAAAAAGTGTTTACGCGAATTTAAAATTGCACACATTTATGTACAATGTACACGCCGCTGATGTATTAACTGAACAGTTTTTAAGATATGCTATTGATGCCAGATGCAGCTAATGGCTGAAATACACAAATACAGCTAACACTGGCTTAACATGGAATGACTTTTGTTCACAGCTAAATACAAAACAATTACGTCCGTGAAAGCCGAATACCTGAAGCAGCTGATTGACGAGATGAGGCAACAAGCTGCAATTAACCAAGCCCGCCTGCAAGCCGTTAAAAACGGCGCTACCGCTTTTAAACAAAGCGTAAATACCTTGCAACGCGATTTAATTCAAACTCAAGACCAGTTTACAGCATTAACTACAGGTATTGCTTATGATACCCCGGTGAGAAATATGAATGCTCCTGAAGTTGGCTTACGCCAAACAGGTTCTTATTAAAGTTTCATTTTTTTGTACTGACTTTAAACTGTTAAAGCCTTACAGCCTTAACAGTTTATCCATTGCCTTACATTCTTTCTTGCTCAATACTTCCACCGTCATCGGTATATCTTCCATCGGGCGGTCGCGGCTGTCTTTTTTGACGGCAGCAATGCGGTCTACCATATCAATACCGGTTACCACTTCACCATATACGGTATAATTTTGGTCTAAGTGCGGCACGCCGCCTACTGAGGTATACCAGTTGCGCTGCCATGCGGGTATTGTATGGCCTGTCAAGCGGGTTTGTTCTAAGGTATCTAAACGGCCGGAGGTAAAACGACGGCCTTCTACAATATAAAACTGGCATCCACTGCTGGCTTTTTTAGGGTTATCATCGCGTGCAGCCGCCAATACGCCTCGTTTGTGAAACAGGCTATCATTAAATTCGGCAGGTACCGTATAACCTACATCACCATTGCCCAGTTCTGCACCCGGCTTGGATTTTTTCGAATCCGGGTCGCCACCCTGAATCATGAAGTTTTGTATTACCCGGTGAAACAGCGTGCCGTTATAAAAACCCTGTTTAGCCAGTTTAATAAAATTATCGCGGTGCTGCGGCGTTTGGTTATATAGCCTGATGATCACTTCACCGTAACTGGTTTTCATACGCACATACTGGTTTTTAGGCGGCTTGGCGTACGTGGCGCTAAAAGTAAACAGGAGCAGAAGGATAGTAAAAAGTTTTTTCATGAAGTGAAATATAGAAAAAAGATGCGATGTTGAAGAAACTGAGTTTTGTATTAAGCCAATAACTTGCGCTGTCATGCTGAGGCACTCGAAGCATGGGTGCACTGGCCACGCCTCTGAACGCCCGTGCAACTCTCCCTTCGACGGAGCTCAGGGTGACAATGGTAGTGCTTTAAAAAAATAAAAGAGAAGAATATAAGTACAGGTGCTTCGCTGCCGCTCAGCATGACATTGCTGGAGAAATAGAAGAACTAACTTTCCATTTCTTCAAAATAATTCACAATCAGCGTTTTCATCAGCATTTCCTGCTCCAGCAGGGTATAGGCAGGGATAGGTTTTACCAGTTTCCAGTGCGGCCAGCCGTCCTGGTCCTGCCCTTCCAACTCGTAAAAGCCCAGCTGACTGAACAGCTTGCAGTTGGCAATATGCATCAGCTCTTCTTTTTGTCGCTTGTTGAACTTTTTGGGCCCCTGGCCCAGTTCCTGCACACCAATCAAGAAGAGCAGTACTTTCAGGTCGGGAATATCGCTGTCAAAATCGGCAGCAATGCGTTGTTGCAGGTCGGCAAACCTCTTATTTACTTCGGCAGGGGTCATTTCAGGGCAAAAATACAGGTAAAAGATGGCTTTGCAGGCGTAAGCTAACAGTATTGTTACTTTTTTACCCTGATGTTATGAAATGGATGCCTATTTTTGCAACAGCATAACTGTTACCCGTAAGGTTTAGGTTTGAAATCAGGTAAACTACATATCGCTTTCTCATGGATACTGCTGCTGTGCTTTGTGGCCGGCCAGTACATGGTGTATGCACACCAGCACCATGCCAAGGTACATGCGATAGTAGTTAACAAAAAGCCCTTTCCGCCCACAGTAAAAGAACGTTGCGATTTGTGTGATGCCATGCACCACAACGTAATGCTGCCCGGCGTGCAAACACAGCTGCCGGTATTGTACAGTACTTCTTATTTTCACTTTGTGGCCAGCGAGCAGGACTTTGTGCCTATCGGCCTGGTACTGGCTTCCGGACGGGCGCCACCTGTAGCTTAAGTATTCCGTTTAATTTTTCGTATTCCTTGTTTTTTTGAATTGATGATGCTTCAGTAGCATTATCTTATTTAAGCTATTTACAAATTTTAAAAATGAAACTTAAGATCTCAGGCCTAATGCTGTTGATGCTGATTAAGCTTACCGCATTGGCCCACGTTATAAATTTTACCGGCCGTGTAATTGATGCCGATAATAAACAAACCCTGCCCGGCGCTACCGTTATTATTCCAGAACTTCGGCTATCTACTGCTACCAATGCAGATGGGCAATTTACTTTTCCTTCTATCCCGCAGCGCGGCCGTTTTGTGGTACAGGTACAATTTATCGGTTACCAAACCCTAACCCAATCTGTTGACTTTTCATCGCGCGAGCCTATTACCTTCAGCCTAAAGCGTAGTATTGTTGAAACACGCGAGGTGGTAATTACCGGTACACCCATTGGCGGCAGCAGTAAATCAAACAGCACCTCGGCCGATGTGGTGCATAAAGACCAATTGCTGCAAGCAGCGCCTACCAACTTAATTGACGCCTTAGCCCGGCAGGTACCCGGCGTAAGCCAGATCACTACCGGCCCCGGCATTTCAAAACCCATCATCAGAGGTTTAGGATATAACCGGGTAGTTACGGTAAATGACGGTGTAAAGCAGCAGGGCCAGCAATGGGGCGATGAACACGGTGTAGAAATAGACCAAAATCAGGCCGACCGTGTAGAAGTACTGCGCGGCGCGGCTTCTTTACTATACGGTTCGGATGCCATTGGTGGTGTAATTAATATTTTAGAGCCGCTTACCCCGGCCGAAGGCCATATCAAAGGCGAGGTGGTATCCAGCTACTCAACCAATAACGGCTTAACCAATAATTCGCTGATGCTAACCGGTAACGAAAATGGTTTTGTATGGCGTGGCCGTGGTTCTTACCAGAATGCCTACAACTTTAAAACACCAGACGGTTATTATTTTAACAGCGGTTACAACAACACCAGCCTGAGCGGTATGCTGGGCCTAAACAA
This sequence comes from Mucilaginibacter koreensis, assembly GCF_054783355.1. Classification (NCBI taxonomy): domain Bacteria; kingdom Pseudomonadati; phylum Bacteroidota; class Sphingobacteriia; order Sphingobacteriales; family Sphingobacteriaceae; genus Mucilaginibacter; species Mucilaginibacter koreensis. The sequence continues at coordinate 2,920,377 of NZ_BAAGQS010000001.1, forward strand.
AGAGTGGGGCTACTCGCATTTAAACCTGGAGTATTTTAAAAACAACATCGGTTTTTATGATTCCGAACCCGGCGATCCGCTGTATACCCAAGACAAAACCCGTACGCTGGATTTTCCCCGCCAGGATATCCGCCACTATAAAGTAGCCTTAAATAATAATTTCATTATTGGCAGTGGCTCATTAAAACTGGATTTGGGCTACCAGAAGAACCAGCGCCGTGAGCTGGACGAACCCACACCCGCTTTATTTTTCGATCTGAATACATATTCATTGGATGCTAAATATTACCTACCTGAGCAAAACGGATGGCAGCCTATTATTGGGTTGAGCGGCAGCCAAGAGCACAGCATCAATAAAGGAACTGAATTTCTGATTCCGGCGTATGACCAATTTTCTGCCGGCGCTTTTGGTTACATTAAAAAAAGCTGGAACCAAAGCACCTTCAATGCCGGTTTACGGTTTGATTATGTAAATAACCAAGGCAAGCAGTTGTTTGTAGAAGGCGCGGAGCAGTTCCCTGGCTTTAAAAACAACTTCGGCAACATCAGCGGCGCATTGGGTTATACCCACATCTTTAATGAGTATCTAAATTTTAAAGCCAACGCGGGTTCTGCCTTCCGTGCGCCTAACCCTGCCGAATTAGGCTCTAACGGTGCGCACGAGGGTACTACCCGTTTTGAAATCGGTAATGCCAACCTTTCACCCGAGCGCAGCTACCAAGCCGATGCCACATTGGAGTTTGACAAAAGCATCATTACCGGCAGCATCGGCATTTATGAGAATTATATCCATAATTACATTTATGCCTCGGGCGCTAAAGGCGATACCCGTACAGAGTTGGATGAAAACGGCAATCCGCAGGTATTGGATGTATACCGCTACGGTCAGGTAAATGCTAACTTGTATGGTGTTGAAGGAAGTTTAAACCTTCACCCTACCAAGTTTTTGCATTTGGATAATACATTTGGTTACACCCATGCCCGCAATACCAGTTTTGATAAACCACTGCCGCTCATTCCGGCAGGGGTAGTGCACAATACGCTGCGGTTTGAACCAGATATTAAAGGCCTCACCAATTTTTATGCATTTGTGGGTATAGATAACTTTTTCAAGCAATACCGCATTGATCCGGTGTTTGAAACCCCAACCAATGCCTATACGCTTTTAAATGCAGGTATCGGAACTACATTTAAAATTGGCAACCAGCAACTGAAAATATATGCCTCGGGCAATAACTTAACCAACAAACGCTATTATGATGCCCTGAACCGTTTGCGCCCGGGCCGGCTTTCGCAAGAAGACCCTACCTACGGCGTTTGGAACCCGGGCCGGAATATCACCTTCGGCGTGTACCTGCCGCTGAACATTAAATAAGCCCTTATTAAATAAGAGTGCTGTTAAGCGCCAAAACCTTACTGTTATGGTAAGGCTTTGGCGCTTTTTTTTATGTGAGTAATTTTACTGAAAAATAATCTGCAAACTACCGGCGCTATATAACAGCACCCTGTGCTTCTAAAACCAAAGCAGCCGTTCAAAGGTTGTTTAATTAATGGCTAAAGCACCCTTACTTGAATTTACCGACAAAGGCATTTACTGCAGCAAAGGCAAGTTTTATATTGATCCCTGGAAACCTGTAAACGATGCCGTCATCACCCATGCTCACTCCGACCATGCTTATGCCGGCCACAACCATTACCTGGCTCACCATTTATCGCGCGAGGTACTGCGCTACCGTTTGGGCGAGATTAACCTGCAAACGGTAGAGTATGGCGAAACGGTGTATAAAAACGGGGTGCAGATTACCATGTACCCAGCCGGCCATGTCATCGGCTCAGCACAGATACGGGTGGAAAGCCAAGGCGAGGTGTGGGTGGTATCAGGCGATTATAAAGTGGAGGATGATGGTGTTTGCACTCCCTTTGAACCGGTGCGCTGTCACCATTTTATTTCTGAATGTACCTTTGGTATGCCCGTCTACAAATGGAAGCCGCAACCACAGTTGTTTGAGGATGTAAACCGCTGGTGGCAACATAATGTAGAAAATAACCTGGCTACCGTAATCGTAGGCTACTCTTTAGGCAAAGCGCAACGCATTTTACAAAATCTGGATCTGTCCATCGGTAAAATATACACACATGGTGTGATTGAAAACACCAATGAAGCACTGCGCCGTAATGGCATCATCCTGAACCCTACTGAGCGTATTACGCCCGAAAGTAATAAGGAGGCCATACGCAAAGGAATTGTGATTGCACCGCCATCAGCTGTAGGCACGCCCTGGATGCGCAAGTTTCAGCCCTATAGCTTTGGTTATTGTTCCGGTTGGATGGCCCTGCGCGGAGCCAAGCGCCGCCGTGCGGCCGACCGCGGTTTTATCCTCTCTGACCATGCCGACTGGGATGGCCTCGTAAGCGCCATTGATGCCACCGGCTGCGAAAAAGTATACCTTACTCACGGTTATACCGCCAGTTTTGCCCGCTACCTAAGCGGCATTGGCTTTGACGCACACGAGGTACACACGCTATATGGTAATGACGAAGGTTTAGCTGCCAACGAGGTGCCAGCCGAGGAAGCCGGTTCTCAGCCCAATGACCAGGAACAGGATTTGGCCCAAGCCATGAAAGGAGCCGAAGCCAAATGAGAAACTTTGCCCAACTGTTTACCTCGCTCGACGAGACGAATAAGACCAACGAAAAGGTACGGGTCATCAAGGAATATTTCAACACCGTACCCGATACCGATAAAATGTATATGCTGGCCCTGTTTACCGGCCGCAACCCCAAGCGACAGATCAACGCCACGCAGATACGCAACTGGGCCATTGAGGCCTCGCACATACCCGCCTGGTTGTTTGAGGAAAGCTACCATGTGGTAGGCGACCTGGCTGAAACTATTGCCCTGCTGCTGCCCCAGCACGACCAAAGCAGCAACAAAACCCTCACCGAGTGGATGGGTGAAATTACTGCCCTGGGCGATCTGCCCGAAGAAATGCGCAAAGCCTGGCTGCTGGAATCATGGGCGGCGCTGGATGCACAGGAGCGTTTTGTGTTCAATAAGATATTAACCGGCAGTTTCCGAGTAGGGGTATCTCAAAACCTGGTAATTAAAGCACTGGCCGAGGTGACCGGCATGGAGGCCTCCGTACTCACCCACCGCATTATGGGCAACTGGAAGCCGGAAGTATACCAGTTTACCGAATTGATTGAACCCGGTGGCGCACTGGATGATGTATCGCGCCCCTATCCTTTCTTTCTGGCTTATCCCATTCAGGAAACCTCGGAACGCCAGAAAACGCATGAAGATTTGCAGAACGCTTTAGGCGATGCCGCCGAATGGCAGGTAGAATGGAAATGGGATGGCATCCGCGCCCAATTGATTAAGCGTGATGATCAAATTTTCATCTGGAGCCGGGGTGAGGATTTGGCTACTGATAAGTTTCCGGAACTGCATGCCTTTTTACATGAACTACCTAACGGTACGGTGATTGACGGCGAGCTGCTGAGTTTTAAAGAAGGCCAACCCCTGCCCTTCAGCTTTTTGCAAACCCGCATCGGGCGTAAAAACCTCACCAAAAAAATTATGGAGGAAAGCCCGGTAGCCGTAATTGCTTATGATTGTTTAGAGTATGATGGCGAAGACATCCGCTATAAAACTCAAACCGAGCGCCGCCAACTACTGGAAGGCTTGCAGGCGGCTACTTCATACCAGGAATTGTTCCGCATATCGCAACTGGTGGAGTTTGATACTTGGGAACAGCTGGCCGGTATCCGTGAGCAATCACGAGCGATGATTGCTGAGGGGTTGATGCTGAAGCGCAAGAGCGCCCACTACCAGGTGGGCCGCCGCCGGGGCGACTGGTGGAAATGGAAAATTGACCCGCTCTCGGTAGATGCCGTAATGATTTATGCCCAGAAAGGCCACGGTCGCCGGGCCGACCTGTATACCGACTATACCTTTGCCGTTTGGGATGGCGACAAGCTGGTGCCCTTCGCCAAAGCATACTCCGGCCTTACCGATACAGAGATCAACAAGGTGGATGCCTTTGTGAAGCGCAACACCATTGAAAAGTTCGGCCCGGTGCGTACCGTAAAGCCGGAGCTGGTATTTGAAATAGGTTTTGAAGGCATTAACAAATCCACCCGCCATAAATCGGGCGTAGCCCTGCGCTTTCCGCGCATACTACGCTGGCGGCATGACAAGCCGAAGGAGGAAGCCGATACCATTGAAAGTTTGCGGGCCCTGCTGGGCGAGTAAAGCAGGTGCTGCGTGGGTGTTGCGCGCAGCGGATGCAGCACGGCAGCACTACGCAGCACCCGCAGCAGTGGCATCAACGTGTCAGTAGTTTTTTAGTGAAGGTTTGGTAGGATTGTTACTGTAGTTATAATCTACAGGCATAGGCGTTCGAAGTTATAAACTTCGCACAGCAGGAGCCTCCGACAGGTATTTCCTTTTCTGGATGTGTGATGATGAGTACTCGGCATCTCATCGAATGATAGTTCACACTTTTATTTACAATGTAATCTTTTTTAATTTGATGAAAGGCGCTTACTTTAGCTCACCTTGTCCTGCAAGTGTAGGTTAATAAGCTGCAACGTCATCATACACCCGTAATCTACTGCCCCATATTTAAATCAATCAATAATGAAATACGCCCCCTTTTACGCTGTGTTATTTGCCTTTATTTCCTGTACCTGCTGTGGTCAGAACAAACCCACATTACATCAGGATACCAGTAATTATGCGGTAAAAGACCCTGTTTCATCCTTTGGGCCGAGCAAGATGATCCGGAATATCATACAGGGCAGAAACGGCACCATTCTTATGGCGGCATCGTTTGCCGGCATCTTTAGCTATGACGGCCACTCCTTCAGGAATTTGACTACTAAATTAGGCCCGCGCAGATACTGGAATGTGCTGGAAGACCGACTGGGCCATCTCTGGATAGCAACAACAGATTCAGGAGTGTATCGATATAGCGGTCAATCGTTTTATCATTTTACCACCAGAGAAGGGTTGGCGAGTAATAGCGTCTTTTCCATTTGTGAAGATAAGGCGGGGCACCTGTGGTTCGGCACCGGGAATGGACTCAGCCGCTATGACGGTCAATCTTTCCGGAATTTCAGCACTCAGGACGGACTTTCCAATAACAGCATACATACGGTCATAGAAGACCGGACCGGGAAGTTGTGGCTGGGCACAAGTGGAGACGCTTGCGTTTATGATGGGCAGACATTCTCCGTGCTTAAAAACAAAGAGGGGAAAGCCTTTTACAATGTGTGGTCGATTATGGAGGATAGAAAGGGTAATATTTGGTTCGGTGCATCCATCATCGACGATAAGAAGGGCAATACACTGTTCGTTTCCAACGGTCTTTGGCGGTATGATGGCCGCACTTTTACCAAAGCAGCCAACCGGGATGCTACTGCAATCATAGAGGATAAAGAAGGGAATATCTGGACGACCGGCAGTTCGCGTCACGATGGGGTGGACAACTGGATATTTTCACGTTATGAGCACAAATCATTGTACGACAAGATACCCATAGTTACCGACATCATGTCGGTAAAAAAAATGCTGTGTGGAATACTCGAAGCCAGCGATGGAAGTATTTGGTTCGGGTCTATCAACGGGGTGTACCGGTACGATGGCAAAACCATCACCGATTTTAGAAGTCAGCCACATCCAAACTAAGGGAGCAGCTTCCCAGCTGTTCGAAATTTCTAACTTTATACAGCCAAGGTATTAATATTAGAACACGACAAAATGTACAGATCAGTACTTGTCGAATATGGGCTTATCTCTTGGTGTCCATATACATGCTTTTTGCCCACAAGCTTTTAGCGCGTTATTGGCCCAGGTATTACAGGTATAAAAAATGTTGTATTTTCTTTTCGCCTCATAAAAAGCATCGTGATCATTATAATTAGCAGTGGTTTTTATATTTATTACGTTTCCGTTTGCATCCATTTGCAGGCTACTTTCAATATATCTGATTAGCCTTAAATATTGTTGCCTGCTGATGGTAATCTTTTTGCATGACGAGTTTTCGTTCAACTGGTTATAAAACGTTGCGTGTATGGCCGAACTGCTTAACCCAAAGGCTGCCTTAAAAGCAATACTGAATTTTAGCTGTGCCCAAGTTGGTGTGTTTAAATAAAAACCCTTATCGCCCCAGCCAAAAGCTATTAATGTTGCATTAGTATCAGGCTTAATTACGTTATTAAAACTAATTTCCTGGCTCCAATCCTTCTCTGCTGTTTTTAAAGGAACAACTACATCTGTATGCACACCGTTGGTTAGAATGTAGATAATAATATTTTTATCTAATTCCGCTTCCGCAGGTACACTAATCGCTGGTATAGTAAAGGCAGCAATTAAGTAAACAGCCACAAAGCCGATCAAGCTTAGCACTGTGTACATTATGACTTTGAGCAGTTTTTTCAAATGTTTAGTATATCAGTTAAAGCTTAATACATTTTTAAAGTCGAGGTAACCCATTTTTAAAGCAGAAGAAATAGCAAATGCTGGCTTGCTGTTCGAATTTTTCAACTTTGAACCATTATGCGATTAGTTTACAACTACCCGTCATTGCACATAAACCTTATCCTGCCCAAACCGTTATTTAACAGAATAATGTAAATTGCAGTTAAAATACAGAAACCATATGAGTACAGAAAAAGCCATTTTGGCTGGCGGATGTTTTTGGGGCGTGGAGGAACTGATCAGGCATCAGCCGGGGGTCATCTCTACACGGGTAGGGTATACCGGCGGCGATGTACCTAACGCCACTTACCGCAACCACGGCACCCATGCCGAGGGCATTGCCATTGAGTTTGATCCAGAGCAGCTATCATACCGCAAATTGCTGGAATATTTTTTCCAGATCCATAACCCCACTACCCGTAACCGCCAGGGTAATGATGTGGGCATGTCATACCGTTCGGCCATATTTTACCTGAACGATGAACAACGCCAAACGGCCGAGCAGTTGATTGCCGAAATGGAGGCTTCGGGCAAATGGCCAGGCAAAATAGTAACCGAAGTGGTACCCGCCGGCGATTTTTGGGATGCTGAAGAAGAGCATCAGGACTACCTGCAAAAAAATCCTTACGGCTATACCTGCCATTACGAGCGGCCGGAGTGGACGTTGTAAAAGCATTTGAACTAACAGCGCCCCGTCGTGGTTAATGTGATGACGACGGGGCGCTGCTTTTGTGTGGTTGTTCAGGCTTGCAATCTATAATAACACCTTTCGTTTATTACCATGGCGGTCAATGGCTTCAACCACGGCTTCATCTTTTTCATTTACATAAATCTGCAGGCATGGGTTTCCTTTGCTATCGTTCAGGAACAGGCCCACCGTCCCATTTCCATTTTTGCCCAAAAAGAGGCGCTTCTCCAAATGATGTGCGGCTTTAAACCGGCTAATACCTGCACTTAAGGCTGCAGTATCCTTCAAACGCTTTAACGAGTCGAAATAGTCCAGCTGTTGTAATAACGAAAAATCGTCCCTATCGTTAATAGTGAGTCCGTACCTGCGCTCCGGTTTACCCTGCCCGTTCTGCTGGCTATAGTTCAGCTGCACAATCTGGTCGTTCTTATACTGGTCCATAGTAAAACTCATATCAGCCGATGCCTTGCTACCTTCTGCTATCAGGCCGCCGCACTCATCGCCTTCATCATTAAAAAATATAATACCGGCAGGGCGATCCCGCTGCGGCAGATTTTGGTTATTCATACGCCCGGGGTGCTGCCGGGGCCGGTTGCTAATCACCATGGCCGGTTTACCATCGGGGTTAACTATATTGATGCGTTGCACGGTCAAGGTTCCGGGTTTACTGAACCGGGGTATCAGCGCCGTAGCGATCAAAACTATTACTGCAATTCCAAGGATGGCTACACATATTTTAAGCTGCCAAACCTGACGTTCAATTGATGAAGACATAATTCACATATTGAGAAATACGTTAAGTTAGCAAACCAGCCATTATTGATTATTGATACCTGCTTCAGCAGGTCCCCGCTTGCCTTTACTTACGCAACATTTAAAATAAATTTAATTAAATATTTGATTACGCGGATATAGTAGAAACCGGGAAACTTTTCTGCACACAGTAGAACTTTGATTTCATTACCCCCTGTGCTATTTTTCTAAGCCAGATTAAAGTATCGGCACTTAACTGTTCAATAGTGGCGATATAAAATAGCAAACCCCTTAATATCCTCATTATCAACTTAAATTAATTTGCCAAATTTACAGCCGCTGCAAAACTCAAATCAAAAGCAGCACTCATAAGTTATATTTATACATGAGTAACATATTGCATATTTTAAACGGCGATGCTACCCTGCACAGCTTTGAACAAACCGGACTGGAAGGCGACGTAATGATATGGCGTGAGGTACTATCGGAAGGGCCGCTGGCCGAAGATGTATCAACTGCCGAATTTTGGAAAGCACGCAAAGCCTGGATTACCCAAACCTTTGATGATACTGATGAGAATTACGAACAAAAAGTAATCACAGAACTGGCCAAACTGAATGAGCCTTACGAAGAAATCAACCTGTGGTTTGAATTTGATTTACATTGCCAGGTGAATTTGCTGGCCGTCATGCAATTGCTGAAGCGGCAGGTTGATTTATCGCAACCCCGTTTATACCTCATTAGCCCTGATGATTACCCGGAGGTAACCGATTTCAGGGGCATGGGCCAATTAAACGGTAGCCAGCTGGAAAACCTGTACGACGGCCGCCTCAGTATCAGCGAGGTAGATTTTTATGTGGCTGATATTGCCTGGAAGCTATTGGTGAAGAATAATCTGCCCGAACTGCGCCAATGGCTCAACACCAATAAGTATTGGGGTAACCTGCACTGGCTGTATGCCGCTTTAGAAGCGCACATTAACCGCCGCACTACCAATGCCAACGGTTTCAACAGTGTTGAGCAGGCCCTACTCAACCTGTACCAAAGCGGCATCACCGAGAAACACCATTTGCAGGAGCACTTTTGGCGTCAGTACCCCATTTATGGTATGGGCGATAAGGAACTGGATTTGTATTTGGCTAACTTGCAGCAAAAAGATTTAATTGCTTTATAAAATGAACCTCACCTCAAAAACATACCTCATCAGCGGGGCAGGCAGCGGCATTGGCCGCAGCATAGCACAGCAATTGGCTGCCGCAGGCCACCGGTGTGTGTTGCTGGGCCGCAGCACAGATGCGCTTACCTATACTTTACACATTTTGCAGGGCACAGGCCACCAGGTAGTGAGTGCCGACATACGCCATACAGACAGCCTGCGAAAAGCTGCCTACCAATGCAGCGGCATTCCGATCAACGGCTTAATTGCCAACGCCGGTATAGGTGGCGAGAATTACTGGGGCGAAGCCGATCGCTGGGATGATATTATCAGCACCAACTTAACCGGCACTTACAATTTTGTTAACACCTTTTTGCCCTTACTGCGTAAAACCGAAGGCACCCGGCACGTGGTAATCACCTCATCGGTACTGGCGCGGTTGGGCGTAGCCAATTACTCGGCTTATTGTGCCTCCAAGGCCGGACTGTTGGGCTTAATGCGTTCATGGGCAGTACAGTACGCACCCGAAGAAATTTTGGTGAATGCCATTTGCCCCGGTTGGGTGGATACCCAAATGTCGCAGGAGGGGTTGCAGGGTATTGCCGATGGCATTGGCATCAGCAAGCAGGAATTTTATGATATGGCTATGCAAAGCGTACCACTGCGCCGCATGAGCCAACCCGAGGAGATTGCACAATTGGTTACTTACCTGGTTAGCCAGCGCTCCATCACCGGCCAGGCACTGGATATCAATTGTGGCGCAGTGATGGCCCCCTAACCCCCTGAAGGGGGAATTGAAGTTTGGGAAATCAGATAAAAGAGAAAGGACAAAAGACAAAGCAAACAGCTTCCAATCTTTTGTCCTTTCTCTTTTAACCAAATTTCTGTTCCCCCTTCAGGGGGTTAGGGGGCAACGGTTACCGTAAACGGTTCCGAATGTTCGCTCTCGTTTTTGAGGCGATCAATGGCGGTTACGGCGTAAATGTACTTTTTGCCAGGTTGGGCAGTGGCGTCTTCGGCTGTGGGTGTAGCATTGTATTGTATGCTGATGATATGTGCCGGGCTGTTGAAGTCCAGCTTTTCGTTTTCTTCAAAGCGATAAACTACATATCCATACACGGGTTCTTTATCGCGGGCCGGTAAAGGTGCCGTCCAGTGTAGCAATACGCGGTTACGCTCGGTACGGGCAGTGAGCAGGCGCGGTGTATTAGGCGCCACAGAATCTAACCATAGCATGGGTGGCGGCAGGGCTTTGTATTGGTAATAATGCCGGCGCAGAGAGTCGGTAAAGCCCAACAGGTTTTGCTTCAATGAGGCCGAACTAAAGTAGATACTTCCCTGCACCCGTGGGTTGTTGCGGATGTAACGGATTTGTGCCGGCAACTGGTCGGGTTGCCTGAAACCGGGCGAGCGCACCTCATTAATTCGGTAGGCCGCCTGGCCTATATATAAGTGATGTCCGTTGGCCTGTAGGCTCCACCAATCCACCAGTTTCTCAAAAGCAGCCGAGCGGTTATTAAAAGGCCAGTATAGCTGTGGGCTAATGTAATCAATCCAGCCTTCTTTAATCCATTTACGGGTATCAGCAAACTGCTCCACGTAAGAAGCCCCGCCGTTGGTAGCCGAGCCTTCGGGACTTTGATTGGCATTTTGCCAGATACCGAACGGACTGATACCGAATTTCATTTGCGGCTTGTACTTGTGAATACTGTCGGCCATCATTTTAATCAGCACATCCACATTATTACGGCGCCAGGCGCGGATGTCGGTAAAATCACCGCCGTATTTCTGAAAAGCCTCGGCATCGTTAATGCGCTGCCCGGCAATAGGATAAGGGTAAAAATAATCATCCATATGGATGCCGTCTACATCATAGTTCTTAACCACATCCAGTATCACCTGCACAATGTACTCGCGTACATCGGGCAAACCCGGATTAAACAGTTTGATGCGCCCATAAGTAAAAAACCAGTCGGGATGAACTTTGGTCACATGCTGCGGGCTCAGGCTGGCAAAGTTACCATCAAAGGTGGCCCGGTAAGGGTTAAACCAGGCATGCAGCTCCATACCGCGCTTGTGCGCTTCGGTAACGGCCAGTTCCAGTGGGTCATACCCGGGATCGCGCCCCTGCTGGCCGGTGAGGTATTTTGACCAGGGCTCGCGGCTTTTGGCATACAGGGCATCGGCCGCAGGGCGCACCTGCAGCATTACAGCATTAATACCGGTTTGGTGATGAAACTCCAGCAGGTTGGTTAATTCCTGCTGCTGTTTTTCGGCAGTGGCCCTGGCATTCAGGGGCCAGTCAATGTTAACTACGGTAGCTATCCACACCCCTCTGAATTCGCGTTTGGGTGCAGGCTGCAGCTGTTTTATGGTATCGGTTTGCGCTTGTAAGGTAAAATGCGTTAATAAAACAGCCAGCAGCAGTATCCATCGTTTAGTCAAATTCATCTTCCTATAACCCCGTATTTTTAAAAGAGTTGCAAAGATATACAAACTCTTTTTACCGCTGCTTTAGTACGCTGCACATCGCCGAAGTTTTGATTTTTTAACTGATTATAGTACTTTAGGGCTGTTGTTACTTTACATCTGCCCCATTAAAAACAATATTTTTTACGGTGTGAAATACTTAAACCCGTATTTACATAGTTAATGAAGTAAAGCCCAACAATAATTTAAATATTGAATTTGCCTGCATTTGTAATTTACATAGCAGCATTTAACCAAGCACAGCCCGTAGGCTGCTGTTAATTATTTACTATTTTTTTATACGAATGGAAGTAAAAACTCAACAGAACCCTAATTCTAAAAAAAACTCTAACGTTATTTATTTTTTAGTGGCTGTACTGGTGGCTTTGTTGGGTACAGATGTATATCTGTACATGCAAAAGAAACAGGAAGTGCACAGCATCACTACGCGCAGCGAAGATGAAAAAAGCCGCCTGAAAACAGAGCTGGACAGCCTGGAGGTACAGCTGGAAACCCAGGTACAGGAAGCCAATGCCAGCAAAACTAAAATGACCTCAGCCATGCGGGCCCGTACCGATTCATTGCAGGCCAAAATACGCGAGTTGCGCGTACAGTTAGCTAAAGGCAAGCTTACCGCGGCCGATTTAAAAAACGCCCAGGAAGATATTAAACAACTACGCTACTTCGTAACCAAATACACTGCTGATATTGAGGACCTGAAACGCCAGAAAGCAACACTGGCCGAAGAGAATGATACTTTGAAAAGCAACCTGGCTGTAGTATCAACCAAGGCCACTACCCTGCAAAAGCAAAACGAGGAACTGACTACCAAAGTTAAAGTAGCATCGGCCCTTAAAGTAGCCGGCGCCGAGGTAACAGCTTATAAAATTAAAGGCAATGGCAAAGAAACCGATGTAACCAAAGCCAAGACGGCCAAAAAGCTGAAAATTAACTTTACAGTAGCCGCCAACGCCATTGCCGAAAAAGGCCTGCACGATATTTACATCCGTGTAATTGACCCTACCGGCAACCTCATTACCGGTACCGATGCGGGCACCTTCAATGCTGATGAGCAGGATTTGCAGTATACCTACAAAACCGCCATTGATTTTAAAGATGATGGGGCTACTTACACTATTGACTGGGTTAACCCGGCTACCTTTCAAAAAGGAGCTTACACTATTATCCTGTATGCTGATGGTTACACCATGGGCAAAACAACACTGACCTTGAAATAATTTTTTTCATTTCATATTTTATAAAAAGCGCCTTGGAATCATCCAAGGCGCTTTTTATTTAATCTTACTTTTTGGCAAGCCTGCAATTTGTCGCAAATACCACCCTATGTTGCCGTTTTTGCACCATGTGGTTTCGAGCCGCGCCACTTAACTTTGATTATATCAAACCAGCATTTAAAACGTAAATTCAATTAATTAACCTTTAACTTTTATAAACCCCTACCCTTATGTTTGCTTTAAACCCTTATTTAAATTTCAAAGGCAACGCAGAAGAAGCCTTTAATTTCTACAAATCAGTATTTGGCGGTGAGTTTGCCATGGTGATGCGCTTTAAAGACATGCCAGGCGAAGGCAGCGTTGACCCTTCCCTTCAGGATAAGATTATGCACATTGCCCTGCCGGTTGGCCCCAATATGCTAATGGCTTCTGATGTGATTGGCCCGATGGGTGACAACATGGTAATGGGTAACAGCACCTACATCATGATCAGTCCAGAAACTGAAGCCGAAACCCGCCGTATTTATGAAGCCTTATCAACAGGCGGCGACATCAACATGCCGCTGCAATTAATGTTCTGGGGCGATTTATACAGCAGCTTTACCGATAAATTTGGCACTAACTGGATGATTAGTTTCAACGAAAAGTATCACCAGCAGCAGTAATTTAATCAACTCTACACCTGTCATCACCTAACATTTAACCGTTCATATACAGAATGAAGAAATTGAATGCACTCTACTGGAGCTTAACGGGCCTGTTTGCCTTTGTAATGCTTGGCTCTGCCATTCCTAATATCTTGATGGTTGAAATGTCGGTCAAAGGGTTTGCCGAAATCAGCCTGCCTGCTTATCTGCTTCCTTTTTTAGGTGTGGCTAAAGCCTTAGGTGTAATTGCCATTTTGGTACCCGGCCTGCCCCGCCTCAAAGAGTGGGCCTACGCCGGCTTAACTTTCGATTTGATTGGCGCTATTTACTGCGTAGCGGCCAGTGGCAAACCGGCAAGCAACTGGGCACCTATGTTTATCTTTATTGCATTGGCCGCCGGCGCTTATATTGTTTATCATAAACGCGAAAAAACCCGGCTGCAGGCAAAAGTTGCAGCACCTGCTGAACCGGGAAGCTTATCTTACAACTTGGTTTAAGTATGTTGATTAATGAGTTATATTGTGGTAAATCCGTTGCCATTATATAACTCATTAATTAAAAATCTACCATTCTGACTTCCATTAATGCCTTGCATGGCATTAAACTTATATGTCCTTGCATATAAGTTATTTTCGGTTTTAATGCATCTTTACTGTCACGTTTCTATTTCTTGGGTGTCTTGTGTAATTGTATCATGAAACCTTACCTGCTTTGTTTTATTTCCTGTTTATTATTTGCCACCACAGGCCGCGCCCAAAAGAGCAGCGTTAATTTGATTACGACCGACATTAATCATTTTTGGAATGCTTATGACCGTATGAGTACAGTTAAAGACAGTGCGCAGCAGTACCAATTACTGAATGAGCTGTATATTAACAAAGCCACGCCCGGCCTTAAAGCCATGATGCAGGCCAGGGATTACACCACAAAAGATTATATAGATGCCATTAACCGGTATCCATTGTTCTGGAAGTCCCTTCGCCCCAATACCTACAAGGCAAAAACTTATGCCAATGCAATTGCAGCTAATGTAGCCCGTTTAAAAGCACTATATCCCAACCTTCAGCCTGCAGACATTTACTTTGTAATAGGTGCATTCCGGTCACCGGGTACCACACAAGGCCGCATGGTTTTAATTGGCAGTGAGACTGCTATGGCTGATAAACACGTGGTAACACAAGAATTGGCTGAAACATTACCCAATACAGCCGCCTTTATTAAAACCAGCCCCCTGCACACGTTGGTATTTACCAATGTGCACGAGTATGTGCATACCCAGCAAAAAACTACGGTATGTAATTACCTGCTGGGGCAATGTGTAATGGAAGGTGTAGCCGAATTTATGGCGGAAAAAGCAACCGGCCAGGCGTCTGAACTACCCGCAATAGCTTATGGAGAAAAAAACGCGGAAAGAGTTAAACAGGCATTTTCAAAACAATTGTTCAACGCATCAAATGGGTACTGGCTTTACAGCAATGCCAGAAACGAATTTAATGTACGCGACTTAGGTTATTACGTGGGTTATGCCATCTGTAAAGCTTATTACAACAAAGCAAAGCATAAAGTAGCCGCCGTTAAAGAAATGATAGAACTGGATTATAATAACGAGGCTGCATTAAGCCGCCTTGTAGATCAATCCGGTTACTTTAGTAAACCTATAACCACGCTGAAACTTGAGTATGAAAATGGCCGCCCGGCCATTACAGGTATCAAACCGTTTAGTAACGGAGATACAAAAGTAGATCCGGCTATTACACAAATTACCCTGGAGTTTTCGGCACCCATGAATAAAGAAACCCGTGGATTTGAATTGGGTCCGCTGGGAATAGATCACCTGTTGCGTGTTAAACGGTTCATCGGCTTTGCTAATGACGGCAAATCAGCCACGTTTGAAGTGGAAATAAAACCCAACCAGCATTACCAGCTAATGCCCAGTGAAAGGTTTACCAATATAAACGGCGCACCGCTTAAACCTTACCTGTTAGATATTACTACACGCAGTAATTAGCAGGCGCAAGTACAGGGTTTACGCTGCTTTGGCAACTCCTGCTTTTCCACGGCATGTAATGGTTAATTAATATTCTTATCCTCAATCATGGCAAAAAAATCATCACGATAAGTATCACCTATAGGAATAACTTTATCACCAATAAAAATACGGCTGCGCTCAATACTGTCTATTTTGCTGAGGGATACAATATATGATTTATGTACGCGGATAAAGTGACGCTCAGGCAATGCTTCCTCCATTTTTTTCATGCCTTGCAGGGTAATAATGCGCTCGGCCGGTGTAAAAATGGAGATGTAATCTTTCAGGCCTTCAATAAATTTAATGTCGTTAAGGTACACCTTCTGAATTTTATGCTCCGTTTTCACAAAGATGAAGTCGCTCAGAAAATCATCATAAGCTACCGGCGCGGGCTCTTCTTTTGCTACCTGCTTAACGGCAGGCTCTATCATGCCCTGCGCCTTTTGCACGGCTTTGAAAAAGCGGTCAAAAGCAATAGGTTTCAGCAAGTAGTCTATCACATCCAGTTCATAACCCTCAAGGGCATATTGCGGATAGGCGGTAGTGAGTATTACCTTGGCGCGGCCATTGGCAATGCGTAAAAATTGCAGGCCGGTCAATTCAGGCATTTGCACATCCAGTAGTACCAGGTCGGCCGCCCCCTGCTGCACCAGGGTAAGTGCCTCAATAGGGTTGGTGGTGGCTTTTACCAGTTGTAAAAACGGCACTTTTGCAATGTAATCTTCCAATACATGCAAAGCCAGCGGCTCATCATCAACTACCAGGCATCTGATCATGGTTATAAAAGTAATAAGAGTTTTTGTTTAGACGAAGGATGGAAAGACAAAAGATAAAGGATTAAGATGTATAGAGATAGCTAAACGGGTCTCGATTTATTGTTTTAAAGTCTTTTTGTCTTTTGTCTATCCTCTCTACACTTCCAATGTCAATTCACAACTATAGCTGTCAGGTTCATTGTTTACCGTCATGGTATGCTGACCGGGGTACAGTAATTCGAGGCGGCGCTTTACGTTGTGCATACCAATACCGCCTCCCGCATCGCGGTTGTGATGGTGCTTTTTGTTGTGCAGGTAAAAGTATAGCTGGTGCTCTTCTTTTACATATACCTGCATTAAAATGGGTTGTTTGGGATCATTGGCCAAGCCATGCTTAAAAGCGTTTTCAATAAAAGCAATCAGCAGCAAAGGAGCAATCTTTTGGTGAGTAACCTTTCCATGAACACTAAAATTCACAAACACATTACCGTCATAGCGTATTTTCTGCATGTCAATATAGCTCTGCATGTACTGTAGCTCTTTGGCTAAATCCACCTTGGCATCGTTACACTCATATAGCATATAACGCATAATTTCTGCCAGTTTTAAAATAGCTTCCGGCGTGGTTTCTGAGCGTTGGTAAGCCAGTGAATAAATACTGTTGAGTGAATTGAATAAAAAATGAGGATTGATTTGTGATTTCAGGAATGACAACTCAGCTGTTAAGCGCTGGTTTTCCAGATCGCGCTGGATGCGCTCGCTCCTGAACCAGTCGGTAGTAAATTTTAAGCCGGCGCTTAACAGTATAAATATAGTGGTGCTAATGCCGGCGCTCAATATATATTCACCAAAGGTTGCCATGCGTCCATTTTCATGCACCAGGGCAATAGATTTTAGGCTTAGCGCAAGTATATATTTGATTAATACATAACCCACAATAGTCAGACAGGCGGCAATCACATATTTCCGGTACTGGTTTTTGTCCAAAAACTGCGGAATCAGCCACAGGTAATTCAAATAGAAAAGGCTGATGTTTATTAGCCCGTATCCTACAAAAGTAACCAGTATGGCCAGTATGGGCATCTTGGTATTGGTATACGCCACATAAGAAAAGAAGCTGATACTTACCACCCAAAACAAGACGTGCCCCAATATCCTACGGCTTTTTTTCATGCATCTAAATTAAATGTTACAACGGTAAAGCGCAGTTTATTTATATCTACGGCACCTATTTTCAGACCAACGCCTAAAAATTACCGATGAACGCCCAAAACAGATGCTTTACCCGTTCATCTACAATAGGTGGCAGTTGGTCTAATACTTTTTAGCAGCCCGATGATTTGCTTTTTCTTTGTTTCATCAAATCAATCACAACCATGAAAAAGCTGAGCGATGTTTTAAATCCGTTTGTATTGTTACTGGTACCAGTAATTGCTGCTGTACTGATGGGCCTGAGCTATGAATTGCACCAACAAAGTGAAACTGCTCTGAGCCACATACAAACCACTGAGCAGGCTGTGCCTTTATTTTATAAAGGCGTTAACTTAGTGAAAACCGTATGCACTATTACAAAAGATAACGTATGGTAATCGCAACCAATAACCTAAGCTTTAATTTCGGCAATCAGGCAGTAGTTAAAAACCTGTCGCTGGCTGTGCCGGCCGGCAGCATTTATGGCTTTTTAGGGCCAAATGGTGCCGGTAAAACCACCACCATAAAACTGCTGCTCAACCTTCTGCAAATTCAGGAAGGTGATATCCATATATTCGGGCAGGAACTGCAGCGTAACCGCATCAGCATCCTTTCAAAAATAGGCTCGCTTATTGAACAGCCAGCCATTTATGCCCATTTAACCGGCCGCGAAAACCTGGTCAACCGGGCTATGCTGCTGCAGGTACCCAAAAGCCGGGTAGATGAAATGCTGCGCCTGGTGCACCTTACTGACGCAGCCGGTAAAAAAGCCGGCAACTATTCATTAGGCATGAAACAGCGCCTCGGTATTGCCCTGGCCCTGCTGCCCGACCCCGAACTGCTGATTTTGGATGAGCCCACCAACGGCCTCGACCCAAATGGCATCATCGAAATGCGTGAACTGCTGATTAAGCTGACGCATGAGCAAAATAAAACAGTATTTGTATCGAGCCACCTGTTAGCTGAAGTGGAGCGTATGGCTACCCATGTAGGCATCATCAATCATGGTCAGATGATGTTTCAGGGCAGTATACAGGAATTGCAATCGGTTAACCAACCTACTATTACCATTGAAGCTGAGCAGGCGGTGGATGCCGCTAACCTGCTTAACCGCAAAGGCATTGCCGTTACCGCTTTGAATGACAACCAATTAAGCGTGCCTTATACCAGCAAGCAGCAAATGGGCGAGATTAACTCATTGCTTATATTAAATGGTTATAATGTATATAGCATTCACAAGGTACAACAAGACCTTGAAGCGCTGTTCTTATCCATCACCCAAACCGCCTGAACCACATGAAAGGATTTTTACTCTCTCTCCGCTCCGAATTTTATAAAAGCCGGAAAACTTTAGGCTTTTGGTGCGCCGTAGTTTTACCGCTGCTTATAGTGGGCTTAATACTTATTGGCTTTTATAGTAACGCCGCCAAACTGAGTATGCTGCCGGGCCAAGCTTTATGGGCCCAGTTTGCAGTAGCCATATTTGGGGTGATGGGCATACTGTTGCTCCCTATATATGTGGTATTTGTAACCTATTCAGTAAACAGTATGGAGCACAAATCAGATACCTGGAAAACGCTGTTCAGCTTACCCATACCGAAGTGGTCTATATATACTTCAAAGTACGTATATGCTACATTTTTAGTTGCACTATGCCTTGCCCTGTTTGCCTTGTTTACTATAGGCGGGGGCAACCTGTTAAGTGTATTAAAACCACAGCTTAAGTTTTCCGAGTACAATTTTGCCCCTCAATTAGCCAAATTGTATACCAAGCTGTTCCTGGCTTCACTGGGTATATTATCTATCCAGTTTTTATTGAGCTTATTATGGCGCGATTTTTTGAAACCTATGGGTGTAGGCTTTGTGTGTACCATTGCTGGTGTAATTCTGGCCTCTAATAAATGGGAGTATGCCTATCTGTTCCCTTACTCGCACCCGGTATTGGCTTTAAATATGGCTCCTTCTAAAAAACACGGTGCAGTACCTGTTTTCGAATATTTTACCAAAGATATTGTTGCCGGATTGATTATAGCAGCGATAGTTTTCATCGCCGGTTTCTTTATCATCCAAAAGCGTAGCATCAAATAATACTTTCTGACCTGTACAACCTCACAATGGAAAAGGGCATTCATCCTGTAAGATGAATGCCCTTTTTTGATTATTTTCTTATTCTAAATTTATTGGATAATTATACAGTTCAATTGCTCCGTCAGGAGCTACCTGTTTATAGAGAATTATTGCCTATGTGCCTGTGCCCCGTTAGGGGCTACCCTTTTGTGAAAAAATGGGTAACCCCTAACGGGGCACAGTATTAAGGCTGTTACGCTGCTATAAACAGGTAGCTCCTGACGGAGCAATTGAACTGTATAATTGCAAGAGTAACTTAAGGATGAAAAGCTGATTTTATCAGATACTTATCTCGCATTACCTCACCGGTTTCGGAAACACGGGCAGGCTTTCGTGGCCTTCGGTATCTACAGCCTGTACGGCAAAAAAATAATTATCTTTAGAGTAATCCAGTGTGGCCTGGGTATCGGTTACAAAAAATTTCTTTTCCCAATAGGGGCTAATGGTTTCGCGCATCAAGATGTAATAGCCCGCAGGCTTACCGGCTTTGGGCGCTTCCCACTTCAGGGTGGTGCGGTTAGTTAAACCACTGGTACTTACGCCTACGTTTTGCGGTTCTGATGGCGCTAAAGCTAAGTTAGCAAGCGTTGACAGGTTAGCCCGCGCTACTTTCTGGATGTAATCATAATCGGCATATTCCGGGTAATCACCATAGTTAAAGCCGTTGGCAGTGCGCAAATCCTGATGCTGGCGGTTAAAGTCTTCATTCATTTCGGTAAAGCGCACAGCGCTAAAGCCCTGCTGCAGAAAAGGCACATGATCGCCGCTGCGCAGAAATCGGTCGCGGCGGTATACCATTTTAATATTCAGCTGATCTACATATCGCTCGGCTACTTCTTTAATATAGCGGGCCAATTGGCGCGATGGACTGTCGACTTCGCCCCCATTGCCTACCAAACTGTTAATAGTTTGGGCCATACGGCGCATGGCGGCGCTGTCGCGGCCACCGGATACCACTACTGACGGAATACCATCACTGAATACGCGCAGGCTGCGGTTATCTTTCAGGCCAGTTTCCATGCCGTAGGTGTTGCCTACAATATCATTGTTCAGCATGGCGTCAATGTTCCAGCCCTCGGCCTTGGCGCGCTGGGCTACATGGCCCGAGCCGCTCAAACCCTGCTCCTCGCCGGGCACAGCCATAAAAATAATGGTAGCCGGAAACTTGCGCTTGGCCATTACCCTGGCCATTTCCATGGAAACGGCGGTACCTGAGGCATCGTCCACCGCGCCGGGCGCATCAGATTTGCGGTTCATTACATCGGTTACCCGCGAATCGTAATGACCCGATACCATGTAGATGCGGGTATCATTGGGATCGGTACCCCTTAGTATAGCCAATACGCTTTTCAGCACTGTTGGCTGATCGTAACGGCCGCCGGGCTGCTGGGTATAAGTATCAAACTCCACGTGCATCCGCCCGCCCGATTCCTTTGCATAGCGCTCCAGTTCAGCTTTAATCCAGTTACGGGCAGCGCCGATGCCTTCGGTTTTGCTGGTGGTATCGCTCATGGTATGGCGGGTTTTAAAGCTCACCAGTTTACGTACAATGCCCTCAATATTTTTACTGGACACTTCATCATTCATTTGCTTGATATAAGCGTCCCGCTTTACTATAGTAGTTTGCGCCATGGCCGGCACTGCAAGAAGGGCAAAAGGAAGTAAAAATCTATATCTCATATAAAATCCAGCTGGTTAATGGCTTAAATATAAGCGGATGAGGAGGGAGAAGCAAGCTTTTGGGATGAAAGACGGTAAGATAAAGGACAAAAGAATTAAAAGACACTTAAAGGCATTAGTTAATAGATCCCGTCATTGCGAGGAACGAAGCAATCACTATACGTCCAATCAAAACAAAGGCGCAGAAAGATTGCTTCGTACCTCGCAATGACGTGGTGGGATGCTTGCACACTTTCTTATCCCTTTTATTCTTCTTGTATCTTGCTTCTTGGCTCTTGATTCTTGACTCTCACTCCTGCCCTAAATCTGCCTTAATGGCCTGCTCGGCTTTCAGCACAGCATCGGCAGCATTTGTTTCGGAGGGATTGATGGGTGGTAATACTTTAAACTTTAAATGTTCAAATGTACTAAGCGGGAATATACCCCATTGCACTACCTTCCACGAGTTTTGAATAGTGACTGGCACAATCAGCGCATGGGGGCATTTTTTAAGCAGCGTGGCTATACCTGCTGATTGAAAGCTGCGTACCAGGCCGTCTTTTGAACGGGTGCCTTCGGGGAAAATAACAGCGCCCCAGTTATTTTCTTTCATGCGGGTGCCCAGTTTTACCAATTCCTGGATAGACTGGCGCGGATCCTTGCGGTCAATGTTGGCACCACCGCCAACCTTCAGGTTATAAGAGATGGAAGGAATGCCTTTGGTTAGTTCAATTTTAGAAATAAACTTGGCGTGGTAAGCCCGCAAAAAGTAAATCAGCGGCGGAATGTCATATAAACTTTGGTGGTTGGCTACAAAAATAAGCGGCCTGTTCAATGGTAAACTTTGCTGGTTTGTAAAAGTAACACGGCTGCACAAAGTATAGTAATTGGCGGTAATCAACCCGTTTAAAAAATCAACTACCCGCTTATGCGTCAGGTAACCAAAAAACTTATAGCACACCCACTGCACCGGTTGAAACAGCGCCAGCAACAGGCCAAACATGATATAATGCAGGGGCGATAATATAAAGCCGAAGAACTTTCTCATAAAATGGGCTTAAAGATACAGGTTTCTATCGCTCTTATGCAATACTCGGGTGGTTACAAACTGCCTTCCAGCAACAGTAATTGTACTTTTAATATACCGGCCACACTCATACTATCAGTAATTTCTTGGTTGCACACCATGCGGTAGGCTTCACTAAACGGGAGTTTCTTAATGATCAGTTGCTCAGTTTCTTCGGGTTCGGCCTCGTGCTGTTGTAAGTCTTGCGCCAGGTAAACTATACTTTCCTCATCGCTTACCGAGTTGGATAAATCCATGTGCTGCAATATACGCCACTTTGCGGCTTTCAAACCGGTCTCCTCTAAAAGCTCACGTTGTGCAGTAGCCAGCGGCTCTGTATCCACCGGACAACCGCCGGCCGGTATTTCCCAGCTGTACTTATTCATGGTAAAACGGTACTGGCCTACCAGGTAGGTGTTCATATCTTCATCCAGCGGTACCACACCAATGGCCAGGTTTTTGAAATGTACCTTACCATAAATGCCGGGATTACCTGCAGGATTGATCACCTGATATTCAGTAACCTGTATCCATGGATTATCATATACAGGTTGCGCTGCTGTAACCTGCCAGGGGTTATCTTCGGTAGTTTGCATAAGGGCAAATGTAGTTTTGTGAGGAGATAATTAAAATAGCTACGGCGCATTTAAGTGCCCAGGAAACCCATGCGGGTTTGCAGAACTTTTTTGCACTTCGCCCTGTTATTAACCTGAACTTAAATAAATTTAACATGAAAACCGCACCAGAAATAGCTGCCGAGATAGTTGATGCCATTGAAGCGTTTGACAACCACCACGAAGCGGCTCAAACCGGTTACCAGGATAAAGGTGTTGACCATAGTAACTTGCAAGTTGTACGCGATTCGGAACGGATGCACGTGAAGAACTTTTTGGGCGATATGCAATTTACCCGTACCGACGGCCAGCCTGTTAACCGCAAAGACCTTGAGCAGCACATAGCCGGCATACTGGCCAACAAAACCCAGGATGAAGTAGATACCTTTTTACAGCAATTACACAACGATGTAAACATTGCCCGCACACTGCACCAACATTTGAACCAGTAAGGCTACAGCTGTATAGAATCACAAACTTGTCATTTCGACCGTAGGGAGAAATCTTCTTCATCAAGCCGGTCTGCTGTAGGCGTATCGCTTAAAGAAGATTTCTCCCTACGGTCGAAATGACAAGCGGGTATGGATTTTTACTTAAATAGTTGCATTCAATTACAACCCCGTGCCATTCTTAAATTGCTCATTTACCGTTACTGAGAGTTTGCCGGTTGGCTTTAACTGCCCGGTAATTACTTTTACGGCCGAGCGCTGCATGCTGTCATCTTTCTGGTAACAGGCTAACAAGGCCCCTGCCTTTTCAATACCAGGCAAACCGGTAATACTGTATGGATTAGCAAATAAGCTGATTACCGTATTTTTGCGGGCAGCCACATTAGTAACAAACTGCTTTACAATGTTGGTATAATTTAACTGGCTGGCGGGGCGGGTACGAATATCATGTATACCCACAATAATCTGGTCGTAGCCATTTAAGTTAGTCATCATCTGGTTCAGCTCATTGGTAGTGATGTCTTTATCTACCAAAAAGTAAGTGCTGTTGGCATAAGTTCTTTTCAGCTCCTGCTGAAAAACCGTTGGCGTTCTGATACCCACGCTGATGATAGCTGTTTTTTTAGCCGGATTTAAATTTCTGATCAGGGTATCACCTTTCAACAGGGTAACAGCCGCGTCGCTCAGTTGCTGCACCAGGTTTGTTCCGGCTGTGCGGTTCAGGTCGGTTACCAGATTGTTAATTTCTGCCGGGCGGTAATGATTCAAACCAGCCCAATACTTGGCAGTTAACACCTTCTTTACCCGGAGGTCTAAATCTTCTTTACTTACCTGCCCTTTACGTACCGCTTTACGCATCAGCTTAATAGCACGCTTTGAATCCTGCGATAGCTCAAGCATATCATTACCGGCCACAAAAGCCAGCACATCGGCCTGCCCATCCGGAAAAAATTTAACCACGCCTTTCATGTCCATCGCATCAGATACTACTAAGCCTTTAAACCCTAACGAGTTTTTCAGCAATCCGGTAATAATAGGCTGCGATAAAGTAGAAGGCAGGTTTTTGGTGCTATCCAGTGCCGGTATATTCATGTGCGCCACCATAATACCGCTGATGCCTGCTTTAATGGCCTCTTTAAACGGGTACTCTTCTAAAGTATCCAGCCGCTCGCGGGTAAAAGGTAGCTGGGGTAAATCCTGATGAGAATCTACATTGGTATCGCCATGGCCGGGAAAGTGTTTGGCGGTGGTTAATACCTGCCCGTTTTGCATACCTTGCATGTAAGTAATACCCTTAGCGGCCACCTTGTATTTATCATCGCCAAAAGAGCGGTAGTTGATGACCGGGTTAGCCGGGTTATTATTGATATCCATATCAGGTGCGAAATTCATCTGGATACCCATACGGCGCAGGTCGTAGGCTACGTTCTGGCCCATTTTATAAAGCAGGCTGTTATCCTGTATTGCACCTAATGCCATTTGGTAAGGATAAGCCGTGGTTGAATCCAGGCGCATGCCTGCGCCCCATTCAGCATCAATAGCAATCAATAATGGTATTTCTGAAATTTGCTGGTAACGGTTGCTCAACTGCGCCTGCCTTACCGGCCCACCCTGAAAAAACACCAACCCACCTATCTTTTGATCTTGAATAACCTGGGCAATTGAATCTTCATAGGCTTTTCCTTTGTTGGAGTAAGCCCTGACCAAAAGCAACTGGGCTACTTTTTCGCGGCGGTTCAACGTTTTAAAAACCGAATCCACCCATACATTAGGCCGGTTTAATAAATCAATGTAGGAAGTTTCTTGTGCTAACACTGGCGCTGCACTCATCAACAACAGCAACGCAAAAACAAATTGTATTTTTTTCATAAAATATGATAGTCAAAGGTAATTGAATTGTGCTGAATCCAAATACCGTTTAAACCCTTGATCCCGTAAAGCGGACAACATATAACCCCGTTTTTAACGTTATAGTTTGAAAGGATTTTCAGCTACGACGAAATGTCAGTTTGCACAAGCTACAATGGAGATTTCACAGGCACGGAATACTTTTTGAAGTATAGATAGTATAGAATACAGTTAAAGAAACAACGAACATGCAAATACAAATGATAACCGCTTATATTGCTGCCGGCGGATTTAATTCGGCCTGGCTGCTGCTGATTGCCGTTGGGCTCGTCAGCTTTGTGGTGCAGTGGCGCTTTAAAAGCAAATTTAAACAATATGCCGAAGAAGGCCTGCTTTCAGGCTTATCAGGCGCCGAGGTAGCGGAGCAGATGCTGCGCGATAACGGCATTTACAACGTAAAAGTAATTTCGGTAGAGGGCCAGTTAACCGACCATTATAACCCTGAAACCTACACTGTAAATTTAAGCCCTGATGTATACTACGGGCGTAGTGTAGCTGCTGCTGCCGTAGCGGCGCACGAGTGTGGCCACGCTGTACAACATGCCAAGGCTTATACTTGGTTAAGCCTGCGTTCGGCTATGGTACCGGTGATTAACATTGCCTCTACCGTTACCCAGTGGACGCTAATGATTGGCGTAATGCTGCTCATTTTTTCGGGCAACCCTTTTATTTTAGGTATTGGCGTAGCTGCTTTGGCTATAGTAACTACCTTTAGTTTTGTTACCCTGCCTGTAGAGTTTGATGCCAGCCGACGTGCGTTGGCATGGCTAAACAATAACTACAGCGTAATGCAAACCCGCCAGGAACATGAGCAAGCTAAAGACGCCTTATGGTGGGCTGCCATGACTTATGTGGTAGCTGCTTTAAGCGCCCTGGCTACCCTGCTGTATTATGCTTCGATGCTGAACAGAAGGAACTAATTTTGTTTATGCGA
Source organism: Mucilaginibacter koreensis (assembly GCF_054783355.1). NCBI lineage: Bacteria > Pseudomonadati > Bacteroidota > Sphingobacteriia > Sphingobacteriales > Sphingobacteriaceae > Mucilaginibacter > Mucilaginibacter koreensis. The sequence continues at coordinate 2,946,541 of NZ_BAAGQS010000001.1, forward strand.
ACAAGAAAAAGCAACCCGATCGAGGTTGCTTTTTTTTATACCCTGCAAGCAGGTACATCCTTTACACCCTGTCATTTCGACCGTAGGGAGAAATCTTCTTTAGGCGATAAGCCTACTGTAGACCGACTTGATGAAGAAGATTTCTCCCTACGGTCGAAATGACAAGAGGGTTACTTGGTATGTATGTCTTTATAAAAAACAATGCGTTAAATACAAAAACTTCGCTATCGCTTATCGTGACAACCTATTCATAGTTGGCTCTACTCATTCAACAAATGCTTAATCTCCTCTGCGGTTTCTGTTACATCAAAGTTGCTGTCGCCTGTAAACACTTTGGTGGTGTTGCCGTCAAAGTCGGCTACTTCATAAAAGTAAAGGATATGGTCGGCGTTAAAATACAACTTGCGGTTATCCGGCGCTTCGGAGAGTACTATAATTTTGGGCATGTGCTGATGATTGTTTGTAAATTAATGTTTACATGCAACAGCATAGGCAAGCGTAGGTTTGCCTGGTGGTAAATATAAGCGGGCAATTTATCATATCTATTAAACAAAAAACGCCTGCTGTATCAGCAGGCGTTTTTTGTTTATGTTAAACTCTCAATTCATTTTATAAGGCGCAATTAAATAAAATTCAGGTATCTCCGCATCAAATAAAGCATTATCCATCAGGCGCACCATTTGGTATTCGCCCTTCATGGTACCCATATCTGTTTTCAAGTTACAGCCCGAAATGTATTCGTGCGACTCACCTGGCTCAAGCACGGGTTGCTGGCCTACCACGCCCTCGCCTTCTACTTCGCGGTAGCTGCCGTTTGAATCAAAAATACGCCAGTGGCGGCGCAGCAGCTGTACACTAAAATCGCTTAAATTCTCTATGTTAATTTTATAAGCGAACATAAAATGCTCATTGGCCGGGTTTGAATACTCGGGCTGATATTGCGTTTCTACAGAAACCCTTACGCCATCTGTAACTGTGGTAACCATAAATCTGATGCTTTGGTTAATCAAATATATCAACCAGTATTACAACAATCAAGCCATTTCGGTTGAATATTTTTCGTGCACTTCGTGCAGTATCTCATCCAGCTCTTCCAGGCTGCCGGCAGTTACCAGCCGCATCCGGAACTCTTTGAAATGGTCAATCCCCTTAAAATAATTACTGTAATGGCGGCGCATTTCAAAAATGCCGGTTTTTGGCCCCTTCCATTCTATTGATTTATGCAGATGCGTTTTGCATACCTCAATGCGCTCGTCAATGGTTGGCCCTTCCAGGTGCTCGCCGGTAGCAAAAAAGTGTTTCACTTCACGGAATATCCAAGGGTAGCCAATGGCAGCACGACCAATCATCATTCCATCCACACCATACTCCAAACGCCAGTTGGCTGCTTTCTCGGGCGAATCAATATCCCCATTACCAAAAATCGGGATTTGGATGCGCGGGTTCTTCTTGATCTCGCGGATGAGTGTCCAATCGGCCACGCCTTTATACATTTGGGCGCGGGTGCGGCCATGTATAGTGAGGGCTTTAATGCCTACATCCTGCAGGCGCTCGGCTACCTCATACACGTTTTTGGTATTGTCATCCCAACCCAGGCGGGTTTTTACCGTTACTGGCAAATGGGTAGCTTCCACCACGGCCTTGGTCATAGCTACCATTTTGTCAATATCCTGCAGTAAACTGGCACCGGCGCCACGGCAGGCTACCTGCTTTACCGGGCAGCCATAATTAATATCCATCAGGTCGGGGCCGGCCTGTGTGGCTATCTCGGTAGCTTCGCGCATGCTGTTGATATCGCTGCCAAAAATCTGGATGCCAATGGGGCGTTCATATTCAAATATGTCCAGTTTCTGGCGGCTCTTGGCGGCATCGCGTATCAGACCCTCCGAGGAGATAAATTCGGTATACATCATATCTGCCCCGTTCTGCTTACACACGTAGCGAAAGGGTGGATCACTTACATCCTCCATCGGCGCTAATAAAAGCGGGAACTCACCTAAATCAATATTTCCAATTTGTACCGACATCACTTATATTTATCCACTGCAAAAATACGAAATTTGCAGCGTAACTATGCGCACAGAACGTCCTTATAACCAGCCCGCTCCCGGCACGCAATTTTTAATATTTATTGGTATCACCATTGGCTTACTGGTGCTTGGCGGGTTTATAGCCCTCGCCCTTATTGCCTTAATGTATGGCGGCGATACCGCAGCCCAGGTAATGCAAATGAATGTGAGCAACCCCAAAGCGGTACAAGCCTTATGGTTTTTGCAGGTAGTAAGTACTACGTTGCCCATATTCCTTATCCCGGTGGTATTTGCCCGCTGGGTAGTGCGCGAGCCACAAGCTTACCTTAAAGCCAATACCCATTTCGCACCATCTATTTTAATGCTGGTTTTGCTGGTAATGATATTTTCGTCGCCTATTGTTGAAGTACTGAGTAATTTAAACCAGCGCATGGTATTACCACCTTTTTTGCGTGGCTTAGAAACCTGGATGCGTAATTCAGAACAATCGGCACAAAAAGCGACTGAGGCCCTGTTAAAAATGGATACCATTTGGGACTTGCTCAAAAGCCTGCTGCTGGTTGGGTTATTTACGGCTATTGCCGAAGAATTTATGTTCAGGGGTGGCATGCAAACCATTTTTATCCGCTGGATGCGTAACCACCATGCTGCCATCTGGATTACAGCGGCGCTGTTCAGCGCCTTTCACATGGAGTTTTACGGCTTTTTACCACGGATGATGCTGGGCATACTGTTTGGATACTTTGCTTACTGGAGCGGCAGTATATGGCCGGCAGTGTGGGCACATTTTATTAACAACGGATCGGCCGTGGTTATTACTTATTTGTATCAGCATAAAAAAACTGATATTAACCCTACCGACCAGCATGTTTTTAATTACACCAGCTATGTGTTAAGTATCATAATTACCGTATTTTTGCTATATACCTACCGCAATATGGCGCTGGCGGGTAACAGGGAGCGTAATTAATAATGGAAAGAAACTGGGTAAAGGTATTTACCTCCACCAATTATATACAATCTGAAATTGTGAAGCAGATGCTCACCGAGCACCAGATTGATGCTGTATTATTAAACAAGCAGGACTCATCACACCGTACCTTCGGGCATATTGAGGTGTATATTCATCGCGAGGATTTTGGCCAGGCGGTTGAACTGCTGATTGCCAATCAAATTGCTTTATGAAAACACGCGCCATCACGGGCATTTTCTTTATTGCCGTTATGCTGGGCTCCATGCTGGCCGGCCCGGTAGTATTTAGCTTATTTTATTTATTACTGAGTTTGCTGTGCCTGCAGGAGTTTTATAAACTGGTAAAGCAAAGCGGCCAGCAGCCCGATATCATCAACGGCATACTGGTGGGCGGAATTACCTTTGCTGCTTTTGCTTCTGTGTATTACACCAGTCACAACTATGCCTTTGTAGCTTTAGTGCCGGTAGTATTAGTCAGCATTTTTGTACAGCAGTTATTTAAACAATCGGCTACGCCGTTTACAGCTATTGCCTACACTTATTTAGGGTTAATTTTTACCATTCTGCCGTTTTGTTTCTTCCATGCTTTAGGCTTTGTACAGGGCGGCGATTTTAATTTTCACTTACCGCTATCCTTCTTTATTTTATTATGGAGCAACGATACCGGTGCTTACCTGGTGGGCCGCTTTTTGGGCCGCACTAAACTGTTTGAGCGCCATTCGCCTAAAAAAACCTGGGAAGGCTTTTTTGGCGGCGTGGCTATTGCAGCAGGCGTAAGCTTGGTTCTAAGCCATTTCTACCCGGAGCTGAGCTGGCGGCAGTGGATATCAGTAGCTGTGCTGATCGGCTGCTTTGGCACCCTGGGCGACCTTACCGAATCTATGCTGAAACGCAGTATCAATATTAAAGACTCGGGCAGCATATTGCCCGGCCACGGCGGCCTGCTTGATAGGTTTGACGGTGTTATACTTTCGGCACCTGTGGTTTTTACCTATCTCTACTTGATCTTTAATTCGTAATTTTGCTTTTTAATTATATCGTATTAGCTTTATATCATGACGTTTCATAAAGAAGGTTATACCTCAATGGCCCTGTGCATTCTGTTTATTTTCGTATTGAATGCGCTGGTTCACTTTTTTTACCCTGATGTAGCCGCCCTGCGCTGGTTTGTATACCTGTTATCCTTTGTGCTGTTTGTTATTATCCTGCAATTTTTCCGCAGCCCTAAGTTTGCCCTTACCACCGGAGATCAACAGGTCATCTGCCCTGCAGATGGCAAAGTGGTAGTCATTGAGGAAACTGAAGAAACCGAATACCTTAAAGATAAACGCATACAGGTATCGGTGTTTATGTCGCCCATCAACGTGCACGTTAACCGTAACCCTATTGCCGGTGTAGTTAAATATTTTAAATACCATCCCGGCAAATACCTGGTTGCCTGGCACCCCAAATCATCTACTGATAATGAGCGTACCACCATTGCGGTAGAAAGCAACTCAGGCTATACTGTATTATTCCGCCAAATTGCCGGTGCATTGGCTCGCCGCATTGTTTGGTATGTAAAAGAAGGACAGGAAGTAGAACAAGGCCAGCAATTTGGCTTTATAAAATTTGGTTCCCGTGTAGATATTTTTTTACCTTTAGGCTCGCAGGTGCTGGTAGGCCTGGGCGAAAAGGTGAAAGGCGGCCGTACCATACTGGCCGAACTGCCCGCTGCAGATAACGTATAAACCCTATAAACTCAAAATAAAGAACATGAAAAAATTAGCATTAATGATGGCGCTGGCTTTCTCAGTAGCTTCAGTAAGTTCATTTGCCGGCGATAAAGACAAAGGCAAAAAAGAAGAAAAATGTGCACCCGGCAAATCTTGCTGCAAAAAAATGAACAAACTAAGCGCCTCTGAAAAAGCCAAATGCGCTAAAGAGTGTGCAGATAAAGAGAAAAAAGCTGCATAAGCTTTTCTTTTAAATGTATAAAAAGCCGTTTAACATTAAGTTGAGCGGCTTTTTTTGTGGTTTATAAACATTGGTAGTAATACTTTACAATCGGTTGAATTATTTACTACCGATTGTCATGCTGAGGCACTCGAAGCATGGTTGCACAGGGTGCTGCTATGAATGGCTCTGCAATTACCCTTCGAGTGCCTCAAGGTGACAAGCGGAAGTAGTTTAAAACAAGAGCGAGTATATCAGTAAGTGGCAGACAAGCGCACAATCACTTAGAACGACAAAATGATTGTATCAAATTAACTAACAACAAAAAAGCCTTTATACATAAAGTATAAAGGCTTTTAAAAAATAAAAATATGAAAAGTTTTGTATAAAGCGGAGTTATACGCGTTTTGATTTGATACGGGCAGCTTTACCGGTAAGGGCACGTAAGTAGAACAGTTTTGCTCTGCGTACTTTACCGTAGCTGTTTACTTCAATTTTATCAATGTTTGGAGAATTGATAGGGAAGATACGCTCAACGCCTATACCGTTTGAAACTTTACGTACAGTGAAAGTTTCGGTAGCACCATTGCTGTTACGCTGGATAACTACGCCCTGGTACACCTGGATACGCTCCTTGTTACCTTCTCTGATTTTATAGTGTACGCTTACAGTATCGCCTGCATTAAATGAAGGAATCTCTTTTTTTACTATTGATTGCTCTTCAACAAATTTTACTAAATCCATGATTTTAAGCTCTTAACGCAATTTTTAACCCGTAAAAATCGGATTGCAATAATAGGGATATTTTTTGTGAATTAAAAGTGGATTTGAAATTTTTCCACAAATATTGTTTTTACTTATGTTAATAAATCGGGCCGGCGCTGCTTGGTTCGCTCCAGCGATTGCTCAAAGCGCCATTTTTCTATTTCGGGCGTATTGCCACTCAACAAAATTGCAGGCACCTCGTGGCCTTTCCAGTTAGCCGGGCGGGTATATACCGGCGCATCCAATAATTCGCCTTGAAAGGAATCAGACAGCGCCGAGGTTTCATCAGACAGTACACCAGGAATCAGCCTCACCACGGCATCCACAACAATGGCAGCGGGCAATTCACCACCGGAGAGTACATAATCCCCAATGGACAGCTCACGGGTTACATATAGGTCTCTTACGCGCTGATCGATGCCCTTATAATGACCGCACAGGATGATAATATTTCCTTTAATAGAAAGCTCATTGGCAATAGACTGATTAAGCGTTATGCCGTCAGGCGTCATGAAAATGACTTCATCATACTCGCGCTCACTCTTTAAGTGCTCTATACAGGCTGCAAAAGGCTCTATCATCATTACCATGCCACTACCGCCGCCGTAAGGATAATCATCTACGTTTTTATGCTTGCTGGTGGCATAATCGCGCAGGTTGTGTACATGTATTTCGGCAATACCTTTTTTTTGCGCACGCTGTAAAATAGAGTGTGCAAAAGGACTTTCTAATAAGCCGGGTAAAACGGTAATAATATCAAAACGCATAAAGGCAAAGATACATGATTATATAGCTTGAAGGCTTTATTGAAATGAGCATAATCAATCAGTTTCTTCGAGTGTAAATACTTCATCAACAGATTTACCGAATACCCGGGCTATTTTAAGTGCCAGTACTGTAGAGGGCACATAACGATTGCTTTCAATAGTGTTTATAGTTTGTCGCGATACGCCAATGAGTTCGGCAAGTTCTGCCTGAGTAATACTTTTGATAGCACGCTCTATGCGAATAGTATTTTTCATGCTAAACTTGTTTCTTTACTTATCAGCTTGTTATTCTTATAGATCATCCATCTGAAGCGTATAATGAAAAATACAAGCAGGGTTAATATGTTGTACATGGTGTAAAACAAGAAATTAAGACCGTAGCTACAAAAAATAATGACGATGAAAATGGCATAGTTTACATATACAGCCCACTGAAGTGAATCTAACCGTAGTTGACCTATGTGTTCATCTTCCACGCGTTCTTTTGAAAATGCAACCAGTAACAAGCCCAGCACTATACCAGCCAGTTGGATTTCATCATCAAAGCTTTCATCATTACTAAGTGCACCGGATGCACCCTCTATCTTGCTGTGAAATTCGGGCCAGATAAACCTATTGGTTGAGGCTTTTAAATCAAAAACAAAAAATAGCAGGCTGGCTAATATTAACACATAACCAATCATGCGCCAGTGCGCAGCGAACAAAAAACGTGCTTTCATATATCAAATAAATTTTACCAAATGTAAAATTTATTTGATATATGTCAAGTTTATTTTACACTTTAAGATAAATATACATCTAACAGCCCATCAGGTAAATCAATATACACTTCGCCACCTTCTACATCAATTCCTTTAATCAATTCGGTATTGAGCGGGAATAGCACCTCGTGACCCTGGTAATTCACCGTAGCGATAATCTGCTGTGGATAATCTACAATTTCAATAATTTCACCCAGTTCACCTTTTTGTTCATCTACTGCAATAAAGCCTTTTAAATCTTTCAGGGTAAATTCTTCTTTCTTTTTTTTAGGCTTTAATTTATTGGGCAGGTACACATCCTTTTTAGCAAGCAGGCTGGCCTTTTCAATAGTGTTTACATCTTCCAGCCATATATAAGCCGTATTGGCCTGCGGGTACTTAATATTTTCAATAAAGAAAGGCACCAGTTTACCAGCCACATCAATAAAAACCGATTTAAAATTAATCTGCTCCAGGCCTTCAAAATCCACATATAACTGCATTTCACCTTTTAATCCGCGGGTTTTGGTGAGCGTGCCTATACGGAAGCTATCTTCTATTTTCATTTACAGTATTTGTATTAAAACAACAATAGCGAAGTGCTTTTAAAGGCGCTTCGCTATTGGTATAATTTAAATAAGAGCTTAACTTATGCAGTTGCTTCAGGAGTTTCTTCAGCAGCTTCGGTTTCATCAGCAGCAGGTGCTTCTTCGGCCGGAGGGGTATTTTTAGCAGCAATGGCTGCAGCTCTGTCTTCTTTCTTTTTAGCTTCGGCAGCTAAAGCAGCTTTGCGGGTTTCTTCTTTAGCGCTGCTCAGGCTATCTTTCTTACCGGTAATTTTACCTTCTTTCTGATCCATCCAGTTGGTAAATTTCTCATCAGCTTGCTCTTGGGTTAAAGCGCCTTTAGCAACACCACCTTGTAAGTGTTTTTTGTATAATATGCCTTTGTATGACAGGATAGCACGGCAGGTATCAGTTGGCTGTGCGCCATTGTTTACCCACTCAAAAGTTTTGTCGAAATCGATGTTGATAGTCGCCGGGTTGGTGTTTGGGTTATATGAACCAATACGCTCAATAAAGCGGCCATCACGTGGAGCACGGGCATCGGCTACCACAATGTAGTAAAAAGGCTTGCCTTTTTTACCATGTCTTTGCAATCTGATCTTAGTTGCCATTCTTTTTTCTTTATGTATTCAACATTCCCCCGGAGTTCTTTCTGCGGGGCTGCAAAGATAAGTAATCAAAAACAGCAATGCAAGTGTTTGATTATCAAATTTAACAGGGTATTACCCAGTAAACTTAAGCTTTCGGCTTATAATTACAGCAAAGCTTTTATATCTTAGCGCCTTATTAATCAACTCAATTAACCTTTTTCACGAAATGAAAAAATTTATTCCTTTGATGGCGGTGGTTATTATGCTGTCAACTTCGCTAACCTCATGCTATGTTAACACCTTTGCAGTTGGTAAAGGCGCACAATCAAACAATTCAGTAAGTAAGTGGAATCATTACCTGATTGACGGCTTAATTCCTATTTCTGTATCGAATGTAAATGACCTTACAGGCGGCGCAACAGATTATACTGTAACTGTTAAGCATAGCTTTGTAAACGGTTTGTTAGCAGCTATTACATTTGGTATTTACACCCCTACCACCACCACTGTAACTAAGTAACAACTTAGCTTTACCCACCTCTGATATAGCAGCATAATGAAGTATTTTATTTTTGTGTTAAGCGTTTTACTGATAATAGGTATTGTGATCAATCTGATTACCCTTCAGTTAGATTACAGTAAACTATCAAGGTTTGGCTATGGATACATGACGGGAGAAATATTACTACTAGTTTTATTAAGTTTAGCTGTGTTCTTTTCTGGAAAGAAAATACTAAAAAGCTACTATGCAGGTATTGAAGTATAGTTGCGATTTAGTAGCTATACTTCATAAAAAAAGCCTTTTATCTAAAATAAAAGGCTTTTTTTATGAAGTATAATTTATATAAACTCCTTACAACGATAATATCTCTACAATCTTCAGCAGGTTTTGGTCTACTTCAACCGTATGCTTAATGGCATGCTCAAATGGCGTATAGGTAATCTGATTATTAATGATACCTACCATTTCGTTGCTGCGGCCGGCTAATAAGCCCTCAACAGCAGCTACACCTACACGGCTGGCCAGCACCCGGTCCATACAGGTGGGATGTCCGCCGCGCTGCATGTGGCCCAGTACCGATACGCGGGTATCATAGTTCGGATAACGTTCTTTTACCAGTTTGCCAATTTCAAATGCACCGCCGGCTTCATCACCTTCGGCTACAATTAATATTTTTGATGATTTATCACGGCGGCCGGTATCCAGGCGCTCATACAAGCGGTTGATATCGGTTTTTGATTCCGGAATTAAAATCGCCTCAGCGCCCGAAGCAATGCCGGTACGCAGGGCAATCAAACCTGAATCGCGGCCCATTACTTCTACGATGAACAAACGGTCGTGCGATTCGGCGGTATCACGTATTTTGTCCACGGCTTCAATTACGGTATTGATAGCGGTATCGTAACCGATAGTAAAATCGGTGCCAATCAAATCATTATCAATAGTACCAGGCAGGCCCAGTACGGGGATGTCATACTCGTGGCCGAACACTTTGGCACCTGTAAATGTACCATCGCCACCTATGGCTACCAATGCATCTACATTATGTTTTTTTAACTGCTCATAAGCTTTTTTGCGGCCTTCCGGCTCACGAAACTCCAAACTGCGGGCGGTTTTTAAAATAGTACCGCCACGCTGAATAATGTTGGCTACCGAGCGGCGGTCCATCGGCAGTAAATCGCCGTTGATCATGCCCTCATAACCACGGCGGATGCCGGTTACTTCGAGGTTATAGTATAAAGCCGTTCTCACTACCGCGCGGATGGCGGCGTTCATGCCGGGCGAGTCGCCGCCCGAAGTATATACACCTATGTTCTTTATCTGAGTCATTATCGTTCGTTCTGATAAGCGGTAAGGCCGCTGTCTAAAAACTTAATATAATTTTCTACGCTATAGTTAGCCCCCTGCGGTGGCACCAGTACCTTACCCTGGGCGTCAATAATTACATAATAAGGCTGCGAATTTACATTAAATTTTGAAGCTTCATAATCACTATTTTTCGCACCAATGGTAGTTATTTTTTTACCGCTGAAGGTGGATGTGTATTGTTCTGCCGACGGTAGCTCGCCGCGCTTTTCATCTACATACAGTTCAAGCAATACAAACTTATCGCGCAGGCGCTTATGCACTTCAGCATCAGACCATACATCGGCTTCCATTTTACGGCAATTAGGGCAATTCCAACCGGTAAAATCTATCAGTATAGGTTTCTTTAACTCTTTTGAAACCTGTATAGCCTGCTCATAATCATACCACTCATCCAAACCTTTGTGCTTTCCACGCACAAACAGGTCTTCATACTTTTTCTGTTTGATGGAAACAGCCTGGGCCGGCGCAACTACATTATTGCCGTTACTAATGTCAGACAAATCAAAATCCTGCGTAGCCATAGGTGGCAAAAATCCGCTGATGGAACGCAACGGCGCTCCCCACAAGCCAGGTACCATGTAAACAGTGAAAGCGAAAACGATTATTGCAAAAAAGGTGCGGGTAACCGACAGGTATTGCAAATCACTATCGTGCGAAAATTTAATTTTACCTAACAGGTATAAAGTAGTCAGAACACCTAAAACAATCCAGATGGACAGGAACACCTCACGGTCAAACCAGTTCCAGTGATAAGCTAAGTCTACGTTCGACAGAAACTTAAGTGAAAAGGCCAGTTCTAAAAAGCCCAATACCACTTTCACGCTATTCAGCCATCCGCCCGATTTGGGCAGGCTTTTCAACGCCGAAGGGAACAAGGCGAATATGGTGAAAGGAATAGCTAACGCTACCGAGAAACCCAGCATACCCATAGCCGGAGCCAGGCGCTCGCCTCTTGAGGCTGCTTCTACAAGTAAGGTACCGATGATAGGGCCAGTACAAGAGAATGATACCACTACCAGCGTAGCGGCCATAAAGAATATGCCAGTTAAACCGCCTTTATCCGAATTTTCATCCAGCTTATTGGCTAATGAACTTGGAAGCGTAATTTCGAATGCACCCAGAAAAGAAGCACCAAACACCACCAGCAGCAAAAAAAAGCAGAAATTGAATATACCATTTGTGGCCAGGGCATTTAAGGCGTTAGAACCAAAAAATGCGGTAATCAGCAATCCAAGCAATACATAAATAACGATGATAGACACACCATAAAGTAAAGATTGATAAACCGCTTTACTGCGCGAGCCGCTCTTTTTGGTGAAAAAGCTTACCGTTAGCGGCAATAGCGGATAGATACAAGGCATAATCAATGCTGCAAAACCACCCAGCAAGCCGGCAATAAATATTTGCCATAAAGTTTTAGGCTTTTGATCGGCACTTGGTGGTACTGCGCTTGCTATAGCGGTTTTAGTTGCAGGTGCCTGCTGCTGCAATTTGGCTTTGGCAGCCATACTATCGCGCGCAGTAGCAATAGGCGTAAAATCGACATCAGCCGTTGAAATGGTATCAGCTTTTCCGGAAGCCTGTGCATGTGCAGCATTGCCGCTGGTAGTTAACAGCAAAGCAGCGCACAACAGCCATACCGTAAATAAAATGCGGTTTAAAAACTTCATCAGCTTAATCAGTATTACTTAGCGGCTACAGGAATGGTAAAATCTACATCCTCCGGCGGAAGACATTTACGGTCGTTACAGGTCATGTAAGATAATTTGCCTTTTACTGTAGTAGCCTTAGGCGATTTTAATTTGATGCGCTGCTGAAACACTACTGAGTTTTCAAAAAAGCCCACATTCATTTTAAATGAGTTATCGTACTTCTCAATAGCCTTAGGCTCAGCTGGTTTGCCCACCAGGGTATAATCTTTTGAAGGTGCAAAAGTAAATTCGGTAGCCGATGGGCCGCCATCCTTTACATGCTGCGAATAAATATGCCAGTCGCGGTCAATGGTGGCTTTAATTAATACTACAGCTTCGGTGGCGCTTACCCGTTTAGCGGCATAAGCCCACTGCACATGGCTTTCAATCTGGGCAAAAGCCGAGCCGGTAAGAACAAGCAGGGCTACCATTGCAATTAACTTTTTCATGTATCTGTTACTTATTTAAAAACTCAATTTCTTTAAAATCATACTCGTGCAGGCCATCCGCTTGCTGTACCTGCAACAGGCCGCGCTCAGTGATACCCGTAACTTCACCGGTAAACACCAATCCGCCGGCCTTAAAATTTTTCACCTCTCGGTACCAGTATAAAGCATTCAAATAGGCTGTTTTAATTTCGTCCAATTGCCCGGCTTTCAGCCTTAAATACCAGCCTTCTATGCGGCTGCAAATGTCTGATAATAATAGCCGTAAATCATAATCTTTATGTAAGATTTGTTTCAGCGACACCGGGTTGGGCACCCAATCCGGAAACTGCTCCTGGTTGATGTTGAGCCCGATGCCTGCCACAGCGTGCTTAATCTGGCTGCCCTGTAAAATATTTTCAATTAAAATACCACCCAGCTTCTGATCGTTATAATAAATATCGTTAGGCCATTTGATGCTGATGCGGCTTTGCGCTGCGGCTTGCAGAGCTTCGGCCACACCCAGGCTTATGACACGCGTAAGGTAGAACTGGTTTAACGGCGATAAAAAAACAGGATTGAGCAGCAAACTGAAGGTTAAATTTTTACCGGGCTCGCTGTTCCATTTGTTTTGCTGCTGCCCGCGGCCGGCATACTGGCTTTCTGCCATTATGACCGTTCCTTCGGGTAATGGCTTAGAATTTGACAATATATTCTTAAGGAATGTATTTGTAGAGTCAACTTCTTTTAGGGTAACTAAATTTTGCCCAACAAATAGTGCTGAAAATATGTTATTTTGCAAAGTATAATATCCTTTAAACCAAAATCGTTCAAAACTAATTCTTTTTGATGGTAAAAAACAAAGTGTTAAATGAATCTGCTGTAATTTCCGAGTTAGCCATCCACGGTATTCAGGAAAAAAAAGGCAACGATATCGTAAGGCTCGACCTTCGGAATATAAACGGTTCAGTGGCAGATTACTTTATTGTATGCCATGCTGATTCCACTACCCAGGTAAAGGCAATTGCCAACAGTGTTGAAGAAGAGATTTTTAAAGCCATAAAGCAGGACCCCTGGCGCAAAGAAGGCCTGCAGCACGGCGAATGGATTCTGCTCGATTACGTGGATGTAATTGTTCACGTTTTTAAAACTGATAAGCGCGAATTTTACGGTGTAGAAGAACTGTGGGGCGATGCTGATATTCAGTATTACAAAAGCGCCTGATGCTGCTTTATGCGCAGCCTAATTAATTATTTAAACTATACGTTTGAGGTTACAATAAAATGAGTGAAGAAAGACCGGATAAGCCTAAGTTTATTAGGAGACCGAACAATAAAAGAATTACGCCGCGCCCCCCACGGTTTAACTTCATGTGGATTTATGCCATTGTGATTTTAGCCCTGCTGGTGGTGCCTTACATTTTAAATGGCAACGGCGGCAAAGAAATCAGCTTTCAGCGGTTTGAAACCGAAATGCTGAAAAACAATGATGTTGAAAAAGTAGTGGCTTTTAAAGACGGCGACCGCGTGGTAGCCGAAGTTTACCTGAAGGATGCCAGCAAGAACAAGCCTGAGTACAGTGATATCAAAGATCAGCGTTCGTTGAACATTTCATCGGGCGGGCCACAGTATTACTTTACCCATGCCTCTTATGACAGCCTGAACCAGGCATTGGCCGCTGCCCAGAAAGATATTCCTGATGCCGCAAAAGTGCCTGTACAGTATGCCCAGCAACGCGAAAGCTTGTTATCTAACTGGCTGGTACAGGGCATTATTATGCTGGTGCTGTTTGCAGCCCTGTGGCTGTTTATTATGCGCCGCATGTCTGGCGGAGCCGGCGGTGGCCCGGGCGGACAGATCTTCAACATTGGCAAATCAAAAGCTACGCTGTTCGACAAAGAGTCGCAGGTTAATGTAACTTTTAATGATGTAGCCGGTTTAGAAGAAGCCAAGCAGGAAGTAATGGAGATTGTTGACTTTTTGCGCAATCCTAAAAAATATACCAACCTGGGCGGTAAAATTCCGAAGGGTGCCTTATTGGTAGGCTCGCCGGGTACAGGTAAAACCTTGCTGGCTAAAGCCGTTGCAGGTGAGGCTCAAGTACCTTTCTTCTCCTTGTCAGGTTCCGACTTTGTGGAGATGTTTGTGGGTGTGGGTGCATCACGTGTACGTGATTTGTTCAAACAAGCCAAAGACAAGGCCCCTTGTATCATCTTTATTGATGAGATTGATGCTATTGGCCGTGCCCGTGGTAAAAACAATATTGTAGGTGGTAACGATGAGCGCGAAAACACACTGAACCAGTTGCTGGTTGAAATGGATGGTTTCGGTACCGATTCTGGTATTATCATTCTGGCGGCTACTAACCGCCCCGATGTACTGGATTCTGCTTTGATGCGCCCGGGCCGTTTCGACCGTCAGATTTCTATCGATAAACCGGATTTGATTGGCCGTGAGCAAATTTTTAAAGTTCACTTAAAACCTTTGAAACTGGCTGATGATGTAGAAGCTAAAAAGCTTTCTGCACAAACTCCTGGCTTTGCCGGTGCCGAAATTGCCAACGTATGTAATGAGGCTGCCCTGATTGCTGCACGCCGCGATAAAGCTGCGATTGATATGCAGGATTTTCAGGATGCGATTGACCGTGTGATTGGTGGTTTGGAAAAGAAAAACAAAATCATTTCACCGGAAGAAAAACGCATTGTGGCTTACCACGAAGCTGGCCACGCCATTGCAGGCTGGTTCCTGGAACATGCCGACCCACTGGTAAAGGTTTCTATCGTTCCGCGTGGCGTTGCTGCGTTGGGTTATGCCCAATATTTGCCTAAAGAGCAGTTTCTGCACACCACCGAGCAGCTGATGGACGAGATGGTAGTATCAATGGGTGGCCGCGCTGCCGAAGATATTGTATTCGGCCGTATATCTACCGGTGCCTTGAGCGATTTGGAACGCATCACCAAGCTATCTTATGCCATGGTTAAGATCTATGGTATGAACAGTAAGGTAGGTAACCTATCATTCTATGATCCGCAAGGCGAGTACCAGTTTAATAAACCTTACTCTGATACCACAGCCGAGCTGATTGACGAGGAAGTGCGTACCATGATTGACGGTGTATACCAACGTACTAAAAACCTCTTGAACGAAAAGCGTGAAGGGTTAGAAAAACTGGCTGCCAAACTGCTGGAAAAAGAAGTATTGTTCCAGAGCGATTTGGAAGAACTGCTGGGTAAGCGACCGTTTGAAGAACGTACCACTTACGATAAGTTTGTGAACGGCGAAGCGGCACTGAACCCCGATACTGATAATAACGCCATACCTGAATCGGTAACCAACCCCGAAACCAGCCATATTGACGATATTCAAACCAGTAAAGGTTAATTTATATTAAAATTTTATGTTAAAGCCACTACCTTAGTAGTGGCTTTACATTTTTATATGCGCGATATTACTACCTCGAAAGAAAAATTACTGAAAAAAATCAGGAAAGCATTGCTGGTAAAACGGGATAACCCCTACCCTAACCAGGAAGAGCAGCCCTTGTATCCGGCCACAGACGAGATACTGGAAGTGCAGTTTGCCGAAGAGTTTGTAGGCGCTGCCGGGCAGTTTATGTTTTGTGAGGATGAAATTCAGTTTATTGAAAGCTTACTCAACCTGGCCGAAGAGCGCAAATGGCATAAAATCTACTGCTGGGAGCCTGCCCTGCAAGAACTGATGGACAAGTACGGTTACCCTTACTACGCTACTGACAAAAGCTTTGAGCAGGCAGAAGTAGGTTTTACCTTATGCGAAGCTTTGGTAGCCCGCAATGGCAGCATCATGCTTTCCAACGGCAATATGGCTGGCCGGAGGTTGAGTATTTACCCACCTGTGCACATTGTGCTGGCTTACAGTTCGCAACTGGTATTGGACTTAAAAGATGGTTTTAAATTGCTGAAAGATAAATACGGTAACCGCCTGCCCTCTATGGTAACCACCATTACCGGCCCCAGCCGCACGGCTGATATTGAAAAAACGCTGGTGTTGGGAGCCCATGGGCCTAAAGAGGTATTTGTGTTTTTATTAGATGGTTAAAATTTAAATTCCTTTTGTAAAAGTTGACTATAAAAGTAACCTGTTGTAGTTTCTAAAAGCGTAAAATTATCATCTAAAAGCTGGTGGCCGTTTACCTGTTTGGTATTGGGGTCAATCAGCCAGTATTCTTTTACACCGTAACGCTCATAAATTTCTTTCTTTTCTATCTGATCGTATCTGGCATTTGAAGGAGATAATATTTCTATAACTAAATCAGGCGCATAGTGTAACCCGTTATTACGGATATGATCCAAATGAGCATTTGCAATAAAAATAATATCCGGCTGGTATACATTCTCCTCATCAAAATGCACATCATAAGGTGCAACCCTTGTTACGCCCAAATCTTGTTCCTCCACAAAGTTGCCTAACAAGCGGTATATTTTATCCAATACTCTTTGGTGGCTTTCAGAAGGAGAAGGTGACATGATTAAATGATTCTGAATAAGTTGGCAAAGCGTTCCTTCTGGCAAAAGCTGGTATACTTCAAGTAAAGTTTTGGGAGGATGAAATGCGGTTTCCATGATATAACGCCTTTATATAAAGATACAACTATAACTTTAAATCTGCCAATTTGCTTTCCTCCAACACATACCTCCCTGAAACATTATCCGCATCGTATTCCCATTTAATGAGCCTGATACAGCCATCAGCAATTTCAATTCCGGTAATGTCACCATCATTATAACAGCAGCAGCCGCTGTTAAAGTAGGTATCTTTGTAGCCTTTAAAGTTAAGCGAAGCATCTCCCTTTAAATGCCGATGGTCAATCTCTGCTTGCAGTTTCGCCACTATAGCGGTATCAGCTGCGGCTTTAGCCCTATCTAACAATATATACAGTCGCTCAATATGGGTAACTGAGGCAAATACAGGTTGATGCGTGTGGCCGGTAATCAGCAGCAAATTGCTTTGGGCAGCGCTCCACTCGTACATTAGTGTATTGTGCAGTGTTTTTAAATCATCATTGTTAGCAGGCGTATTAGGGTTAATGCGAAGGTAAGCCTGCAGCCGCTCCCATACATTGGCTACAAACCATTTACTAAACCAGTTTCCATCACTTTGTAAATCGCCCTGATGTCCATGCGTGAGGTAAACATCTGCACCTTCACCCACTAAAGCTTTTAATATAAGCCCTTCGTAAATCTTTACCTCTTGTCCATAAATACCTTTAAGGGTTAAAGGTGCCAATGGGTCGTTATCCCAATACAAATCATGATTGCCGAATACTTTAATGAAGGCGCCCCGCTGTAAAAACTGCTGTTCGGCAGCAAAAGTATTTTGATTGTGCTTTCGAACGGGTTCCAGGCGGTTTTTCCATAACTCTTCACTGTCGCCCAGGCAAATCAGGGTGTAGCCTTGCTCGTTATAATATTGCAAAGCTGTAAGATAGTTTCGCTCAGCCATAGCAAAATCATCTACCTCATTGCGGGTACCTTTATGCTGGTCGGAAAATATGATGAACTTATCTTGTAACGGATGGAAAGGAATAACCAACCCACGCTTGGTTTTATGATTACTGATCTGCTCATATAACTTAGAAAGTGCTTCAAACACCCTCCCCTTATCTGGCCGCGATGACCACCGGTTAGCTAATTTGATGACCGGTTGGGTAAGTATACGTTGCAGAAAATGGCGCATTGCTTAATTAACACTACTAAGCTTACATTTGTGTGTTTGGCGTAAACACTTTCGTTTATCTTAAATATTTTAGCATTTACATATTGCCGCAAGCTAATTTATTTAGCAAATTTGTGTTATGGCATTTGAGGCGAATCAGGAGTTTTTTAAGGGGCGGGGTGCACAGGTAAATACACACAATAAGTACATTAAAAACCAGTATGTATTACAGCACTTGGAAGGCCTGGATGAACCCATGCTGCAAAACAAAAAAACGCAGCTTTATGAAGAAACGCCCAAAACCATTGTCAGCAAAAACAACAGCCCCGACATTAGCCACAGCGATTCTATTAATCCTTATCAGGGTTGCGAGCATGGCTGCGTATACTGCTACGCCCGTAACAGCCATGAGTATTATGGCTTTAGCGCCGGATTAGATTTTGAACGGAAAATCATTGTTAAAAAGAATGCGCCGCAACTGCTGGAAGATTATTTCAATAAGCGTAAATACAAGCCGGCCCCTATTGTACTTTCGGGCAATACTGATTGTTATCAGCCCGTGGAACGCGAGCTGGAAATTACCCGCAAAATGCTGAAACTGTTTTTGCAGTACAAGCATCCGGTAAGCATCATCACCAAAAACAACCTCATCCTGCGCGATCTGGATATCTTGGAAGAACTGGCCAGGTATAACCTCATACACGTGAATATCTCCATCACCACGTTGGATGAGCAGCTACGACAAAAGCTGGAACCGCGTACGGTTACCTCGAGCGGGCGGCTTACGGTAATTCAAAAACTGGCCGACAAAGGCATTCCGGTTCGTATCATGACGGCACCTATCATTCCGGGTTTGAACAGTAACGAAATCCCTGCTTTAGTAAAAGCGGCAGCCAACCGTGGTGCCGTAGCTGCCGGGTTGACTGTTGTACGCCTCAACGGCAGCATTGGCGAAATATTTACTGACTGGCTTTACAAAACTTTTCCCGACAGGGCCGAAAAAGTATTGAACCAGATTAAAGAATGCCACGATGGCCAGCTGAACGACAGCGAATATGGCCGCCGTATGAGCGGCGACGGGCAGGTAGCCGAAGCTATTCACCAGCTATACCGTGTATCCTGCAATAAGTATCTGGAAGGCCGCGATATGCCAGCGTATGACTTAACTTTATTTACACCCAAACGCGGCCGGCAAACTACCCTATTTTAATAGGGTATTGGCTATCCCTTCAGCCGTTTTAAACCTAATTTAGCTTTTTGCTGATAACTGGAGTTAATAGATGTGTTTTTGAAGCCTATTGCCATATTGTAACTGGCTATAGCGTGTTGCACATCTTTGCGGCTCTCGTAAATTGCACCCATACGCTGTGCTGCCGCCGTAGCAAAATAATAGTTGGTATTGCGCCCTGTGTTAATGGCTTGCTGATAATTGGTTAAAGCTTCCTTATCATTATTTAAGGCCTCTAGCACACGCCCCAGCCGGTACTCATACTCCGTCTTTTCACGTACGTTAGTTAAAGCAGTAGCGCTTTGTTTAAGCACAGTCAGCGCTTCTTCATATAAGCCGCCATCGTATAATAAACGTGCCTGTAGTAATTGCCTGTTCGGCATACCTTCGTTCACCTCAGTTACCGATTGCTTATCGCGGTCAATGTAAGTATACCCTTTGCTTTTTACCAATTGTGCAAAAGCCTGATAACGCTTTACATCGCCTTGCAGCAGGGCTTGCCAGCCCAAGCGCAGATAAGAATCCTTAATATAATTACTGCTTTTTCCGGTTCGTAAAAACTTATTCATATAGTCGCCTGCATCTTCATTGCCAATGTTTAACCGGGCCATGCCTTCCATATAATCCAATAAAGGGTAAGGCTGGTACTCCGGCCCATCAGGGCGGTTATGCAGGTAACGAACCGCCTCCGTGCTATGCCCTGTGCGGAGGGCGGTATGGGCCTGTATATAACTGCGCAATAAACTGCTGCTGTCTATTTTGGCGGTATACTGCAACATCTTACTGTACGCGTTGGGGTCATCCAGTACATCAGACTGCAGGTAAGTTAAATAAAACACCAGTTCGGGCTGATACATGGCATAGCCGGATGGCGGTAACTTCATTACCAAGCTCTGCAACATATTTACACCTGTGCTGGTACTGCCTTTGATACCGAAGAATGCCAATACACTTTTCAAAGGCCCATCGGGCAGTACATCCAGCATGATATTCACCACACCAAGCGGAATATCATCTGGCAAAAAGCCTGGAAATTTTTCCTGATTGCTTTGCAGCTGGCGGTATGCTTTATTGATGCAAAAACCGGCGGTAGTATATTCGCCAAAGCGGCTGTGCAGCAAAGCCCATTGCAGGTTAATTTCGGCACGGGCAAAATTGTAATACGGTGAACTCTCGTCTTCGTCGTCCAGCGCATCCAGGCGGTCGGAGCGGCGGCTTCTTAAGCGGTCAAATTCAGCTTTATTTTCGGTGGTTAAAATTTTAAAGTAGTCGTAATAATTATCCAACAGTATGGTGATGCCGTTTTTGGGGTGGATAGCCTTCTCGCGATCAATTAACGTACGGGCAGCAGGGAGCTTTAAAGCTATAAGGGTTTTATAAGCTTGTATGCAGTTATTATTATAATCGAAATTGGCAAATGCCTTGCAGGAGGCAGCAAACAGAATAAGTATCAGTAAAAATTTACGCATAATAAAAAAGGCGTCTTTTGTTAAAAAGACGCCTGATATATTTTTTTAGCCTTTGAGGCCGATGATTAAACCTGCTCAGTTTCGAGCGCCATTTGTTCATCAACCAAAATGCGGCCGCAATGTTCGCACACAATGATCTTTTTGCGCTGGCGAATGTCAGACTGGCGCTGTGGCGGAATCTGGTTAAAGCAGCCAGAGCAAGAATCGCGCTGAATGGTAACTACCGCCAGGCCGTTTTTAGCATTGCGGCGTAAACGGTTGTAAGCAGTTAACAGGCGCTCCTCAATATTGGCAGTTGCTTTTTCGGCCTGAGCGTTCAATTCTGTTTCGTCTTTTTCAGTCTCGGCAGTAATGGTGTCCAGCTCTTGCTTTTTCACATCTAAATCGGCTTTGCGGCCGTCTAAATCAGCTTGGGCTTTTTCGTATATCTGAGTTTTGGTAGCAATCTCGTAACCAAACTCACGAATTTTCTTTTCGCTTACCTGAATATCCAAACCCTGAATTTCAATTTCTTTTGAAATCGCGTCGTATTCACGGTTGTTTTTTACATCATTCAGCTGGCCTTCGTACTTTTTAATATTGGCTTGCGCTTCCTTAATCAGGTTTTTGCGGGTTACAATATCATCTTCCAAATCGTCCAGTTCGTTCTTTATTTTCTGGATACGGGTTTCCAGGCCGGCCACATCATCTTCCAAATCGGCCACTTCCATAGGCAGCTCGCCGCGTACCTGGCGTATGCGGTCAATTTTGGTATGGATGGTTTGTAGTTCGTATAAAGCTTTCAGCTTTTGCTCTACGGTTTGTTCCATTAAATAAAATATTTTACGGGGTTTGTATTATTTATTATTATTCGGACGGCAAAGATAATCAATTTTTTAGAGATATTTTCTACCAATTTGTTGTAAATGTGGAGGTAATTCTTATTGGTATAACTTACCATCCGTCATTTAAGCTTTTTACCCAAATTGAATTTCAACTACGTCATTGCGAGGAGCGAAGCAATCTTTATACGCTTAATATAGTACAGTGCAGAGAGATTGCTTCGTTCCTCGCAATGACGTGATGATAATTTTGTTCCTTCAATCAATCACCAACTCACTCCTTCACTCATTAATACCTGGGCGTTGCCTTCGGCCCGGGCTATTCGCTGCAAGTCCTAACGCGGATGAGTGAGCTTGCTTTTTATCCTACAAGATACCTTACCGGGTTTGTATTTACTTCAGTTAAGCGCAATTGCAGGCCGCTAAACTTTTGCTGCAACAAATCAAATACCAGCTGCTGTGTAAACTGCTCGCTTTCAAAGTGGCCTACATCGGCTATCACAATCTTACCTTCGGCATCAAAAAACTCATGGTATTTGTAATCAGCCGTAATAAACAGATCTGCACCGGCAGCTATAGCCTGTTTGAGCAGAAAACCGCCTGAGCCGCCGCAAACGGCTACCTTCTTTACCGGTTTGTTTAATAATTCAGTATGGCGTATTACAGAAGCTTTTAGTTTGTTTTTGATGTGTTGCAAATAGGAAAGCTCATCGGTAGGCAACTCCAATTCACCAATCATGCCGGCCCCTATCTGCTGGTGCTGGTTGGTGAGTTGGTATAAATCGTAAGCCACTTCTTCATACGGGTGCGCCAGGAATAAAGCCATCAGTATTTTACTTTCCAAATTGGCCGGATAAATGATTTCAACTCTTACCTCATCTTCATAGTGCCGCTTGCCGGGCTCACCTACGTAAGGGTGGGTGTGCTCATTGCCTTTAAAGCTACCCTGCCCGGTGGCGCTAAAACTGCATTCGCTATAATTACCAATATGGCCGGCACCCGCCTTGAACAAAGCATCCTTTACCGCCTCAGCCTGCGCCATGGGTACATAGGTAACCAGCTTTTTTAAAATGCCGCCTTTAGGCTGCAGGATGCGGTAGTTTTTAAGGCCTAACACCTCGCAAATTTTAGCATTTACGCCCGCCGCCATGTTATCCAAGTTGGTATGAATAGCATATAAAGCAATATCATTACGTATAGCTTGCTGCACAACCCGTTCTACATACGTTTTGCCATTAAACTTTTTAAGCCCTTTAAACACAATAGGATGGTGCGAAATAATGAGCTGGCAACTGGTACGGATAGCTTCTTCTACCACAGCCTCGGTGCAGTCCAATGAAATCAGCACCCGGTCAACTTCCTGGCTTGGCGAACCTACAATCAACCCGGAATTATCATAATCTTCCTGATATGATAAAGGGGCTAAGCTTTCAAGGTAAGCGGTAACTTCTGTGAGTTTCATTCGAATTGTATTTACTTTCTATTCTACCTTATACTTAAATACCGTGTAGCCCAAATGGCCTTCGGCATCTATCCCCTGTACTACTACACGATAATTACCTTTACCATCCGAATTAAAAAATTCGGCTGAAGCAGTACCGGTGGTTTTATCGGTTTTGAGCTGCGGGTTCCAGTACACGGTGGTACGTAAATCAATACCTACACCGTTGGTTTTGCCTACTTCATATTTAGGGATATAAAACTGGCGGGCCAAACTGTAACCTTGTGGCGTAATGGTAACTTCATCACTACGTGGCAGCATATTTTTTAATTCGTCTACGCTGATTTTAGTTTTAGGAGCATTTTTAAGTGCTGCCGATTTGGTGTTAATTACCAGTACGCCATTACTGTTATACATACGGTTTACCAGGCCTAAATCATCTTTTACAAAGATCTCGGCTGATAATACATCAGATGGGCTGATGCCATTCAATGCATTCACATCAACCGCTAAACCGTTCATAAATATTTGTACCGGAGTACGATTGCCCTGGTTGTAGCTGCGGGTAACATAAAAATTGTTATCAATGTAAGTTAAGCCTATGACCAATGATGGTAAACAGCTAAGCAGGTTGTTACACCCCTCAAAGCTTTTAGCATTAATTACGTGATCAGCAATCGGGCTCAGGCCGGTTAATGCCGGATAATCAGCATGTGAAGGCAACTTTACAGGCGCCTGCCCTTTAATCACTACCTCTTTCAGCATACGCGAATTACTGTACTGCTGCTTGCTGTTTTTAATATAATTACGGTAGGTACTGTCAATATCGGCCACAGCATCGGGTGCATTGCCCGTCATTGCATTGGGCACGGTCATGGGGTCTACCATCAGCATCATACTATTTGACCGGTAATTGCCACGGGCGCTGATTACCACCTGCGATGAATCAACCAGCGGGATATTTGTAAACCTGAATACCCCATTACCATCAGTAGTGGCATTCTGTGAAAAGTGGCGATCAGCAATGGTGAGCCTTACGCTACCTTTATTTACCGGCATACCGGTATTGGTACGCAGGGTACCGGTAACTTCAATACCCTGCTCGGCTCCATAGCGTATCTGGGGCATACGGCCGGCCATCAAATCTGTGTAGGTATAACGGCGGTAGCCCTGGGTAAGCATCAGTACATCCAAATTAGCCAGTGTATTATTATCCTGGTGGTTGAAATAATAGCCCGGCTGTTCAATATAGCCCTTCAAATCTGAGGTAAGCAACAGGTAGCTCAAAATATTGGGTTCGCTGTTTTCATCATACGGCGCCATATTATCATTTACCACCGCTACAGAGAAATTGGCTTCGGCAGGTTGCAGCTTATTTTTTGCACTCACTGTAAGCTTTACTTTTTGCCGCCTGGTATAAGAAGGCTTATCGGTACGTACAGCTACATTCAAGGCATCATTATTTTGCACAAAGGCCAGGCGCTCGGCCAGTGGGCGGGCATGGTCATCCAGCAGGGTAATTTGTGTAACACCGCTTACCAGCTTGGCTTTAGGTATCAGTACATCGTAAGTTTTCTCTTTTAATGTGGTTTGAGCCGCATATACCACCGTTTCGCCTACTTTGGCAATCAGGTAATAAGGTTTATTGAGGTTTTGATCCAGATAGGCCTGGTTGGTTAATATCCGCACTGCTACAGCGCTGGCCATACTACTGTTTACTGCCAGGCCAATGCCGCTCTGCTGTACGGCCGGTAAATTATAAGTTTGCTGGCTGCCATTAGGAAAAGAAACGGTAGCCTTGTAAGTTTTCCCGTTTTCGGGCAGTAGTAAAAACATACCCATCCCCAAATGTTGTGAGGTAAAGGTGGCGCAGGTTTTCCCGTCGTTATCAGTTACCGTACCTTTAACTTCTATACCTAACCCATTTGATTGCAATGCCTTGAAAGCTACTTTACCTTCGGTGCCGGCAATCAGATGTCCGCCCTCCGGAAAAAACTGAACATCGTTATCTTTACGGGCGGGCGCTTTTACGGTGAATGAATTGGTAATGGTTTTCTTGGCATCAGTTTCAATACTGGCTGTTATCACCGCCGGCCCATCTTCGGCCGACTTTGATGGCGGAACGCTCAGTTGCAATACACCGTTCTGGTCAGTAGTGCCATGCCCTTTGTCGAGCGTCTTTTCCAGGTTTTCTATTCGCCAGCTTACTTTTTTGCCGGCAAGCGGAGTGCCGTCTGCATTACGGTAAATTACGCGGGCAGCGGTAGTGCCGGAGTTGTTAGCGGGCGTAAATAAGGCACGTACGCTTAGCGGTTTATCAGCATTACCAATCGGAATGTTTTTATAAAAGAAATAATCCGCATCAAAATTGCGCATGTAATTGGTATAACCACGTAAATGGTAATTGCCCTGTTTGTAAACATCGGGCGGCAACGCAATATTACCTTGTGCCAGCCCGTTGATAACCGGCAGTTTGAGCGATTGCATCAACGTATCGCCGCTGCTGATGATATCTACATACACAATTTTGCTTACACTGGTAGGCAGGTGTAAATCAACCGTTACATAAGCTTTCAGCCAAATGGTATCCCCGGCAGCATAGTAAGGTTTGTCGGTATGTACAAAAATTTTCTCTACCGGATAATTTTCTGAAAATTTACCCTGCCGGGCAATTATGGTACGAATACCTACCGTATCCTGCTGTGCCCATACAGCCTGCCCGGCCATCAGGAAAACCAGCAGCAGTAGCGTGGTTTTAAATAATTTCATCAATAGTTGAATCGCTAAATGGCGCTAAATTTAACCATTTCGGTATTGCATTAACTACTACTGCAGTAAAGTTTAACAAATTTTACAATATCAAAAAGGTAACCCAGCTCAAATTTTAAACAGGGATGCGGGGCGTTTATTGTACGCAATTACATTGGGTTATGATATTTGAGCAGCGAAAACCGCAAAAAGCACTAAAGCCACACATTGTTACAATGTATGGCTTTAGCTATATGAGTGAAGAGTGATTACATGGTTTCTGAGTTCTTGCCCTTGGTCATCAAAGCTAAGGTAACCAAGAAGGAGAACAATATCCCCAGCAGGAAAGCGCCAAACAAGCGGCCCGAAAAATCAAGCAAGTTACTGCCGCTGGCAATGTAATTAATGTATACTACGGCTAAAAATACCGCTATAGCACCGGCTATAAACAAGGTTTTAAGGCATTGTACCAGCCCCTCAATAAAACTCATGCGGCCGCCCAGTACGTCATCGCGGTAACTTTTTAACCCTAAAAATAACCCGATTAACGGAATCAGTATAGAGATGTACTCAATAGGTGATACCTTATCGGCGTGTGTATCGTAGCCGGCCCAATGCATAATAAACAGCCATAAACCGCTTAAAATACCAATAATAATGCCCGACCAAAGTGCGTTTTTCATAAAAGTGATGTTGTTAAGTTAACGTATAAGGCAGCTGCCAGCCGCCGGTTTCTTATAAAGGATTATCCGTTTTATATTGTTTGCGCCTGCACACATTTTTCGCCCGCGGGGGTTTACCTGTTGAGTAAGGGCTATGAATTTTTTATCTTTGTAAAGTGTTGAATATTCGAGATATTTTAGAGCGTTATAAGGTTGATGACCGCATTAAGGATTTAGCTCAGGCGCTCAATAAAACTAAAAATCCGCGCATACAGTTGCGCGGCCTCATAGGATCAAGCGATGCTATGGTAGCGGTAGCTTTGTACTTTTTGCAGCATAAGCACCAACTGTTTATTCTGCCCGACCGTGAGGAAGCCAGTTATTTCCAGGCCGATCTGGAAAACCTGACCGGTAAAGAGGTGATGCTATTCCCCTCATCATACCGCAAAGCTTTTGAATTTACCCAGCCAGATAGCAGTAATGTATTGGCCCGTGCCGAGGTATTGAATGAACTGAACCATGCCACCGAATATGGCCAGCTGATTGTTACTTACCCCGAAGCCGTAGCCGAAAAGGTAATTGACCGCACCGCACTCGAAAAAAACACACTCGAGATAGCCATTAGCAATAACCTGAGCATTGAGTTTATCAATGAGTTTTTGATTGACTATGACTTTGAGCGGGTTGATTTTGTGTACGAGCCGGGGCAATTTTCGGTACGCGGCGGTATTGTAGATATATTTTCATTCTCACACGATCTGCCTTACCGGGTAGAGTTCTTTGGCGATTTTGTGGAATCTATCCGTACTTTCGAAATTGAAAGCCAGCTTTCGGTAGAGCAGGTAAAGAGCATTACCATTGTACCTAACGTACAGGCCAAGTTTTTAACCGAAAACAATATTTCGATACTCGAATATATTGAAGGCGATACCCAGGTTTGGATCAAGGACGTGCAGTTTATGCTGGATGTGATTCAGGACGGCCACAAAAAAGCCACCCAGTTGTGGAAGGCTTTATCTGCCGATGAAAAAAACCAGAACCCGGACTGGATTGATCCTAAATTTGCTTTTACCGACGAAAAGTTGATTGCCGACCAGCTGCATGATTTTGCCCTGATTGAGTTTGGCAAGCAATTCTTTTATCAGGATGCGCAAACCATCAGCTTTGATACCCGTCCGCAGCCCTCTTTTAACAAAGATTTTCAGCTACTGATTCATAACATCAAAAACAACGAGATTGATAAAATTGAGAACCTCATTTTTACCGACTCGCCCAAGCAAGTAGAGCGCCTGTATGCCATTTTTGATGATTTAGACAAAACCGTAAAGTTCACCCCAGTAAACATCGCCATCCGCGAAGGTTTTATTGACCGTGAATTAAAAGTAGCCTGCTATACCGACCACCAGATATTTGACCGTTATTATAAATACAAACTGCGCAAAGGCTATCAGCGCACACAAGCCATTACTTTAAAGGAGTTACGGGAGTTAAAACCGGGTGATTATGTAACCCACATTGACCACGGCATTGGCAAATACGCCGGCTTGGAAAAGGTTGAGGTGAACGGCAAAACGCAGGAAATGATCCGCCTGATTTATGCGGATAACGACTTACTGTATGTGAACATCAATTCACTGAACCGCATTTCTAAATTTAGCGGCAAAGAAGGCTCGGTGCCTAAAATGAATAAATTGGGTACCGATACCTGGGAGCGGCTGAAAAAAACCACAAAAAAAAAAGTTAAAGACATCGCCCGTGATTTAATTAAGCTTTACGCCGTACGTAAAGCGCAGCACGGCAATGCCTTTACACCCGATAGCTATTTACAAACCGAACTGGAGGCTTCTTTTATTTACGAGGATACCCCAGACCAGGAAAAAGCCACGGCCGATTTCAAAAAAGACATGGAATCGCCGCACCCGATGGACCGCTTGATTTGCGGCGATGTGGGCTTTGGCAAAACCGAGGTGGCCATACGCGCCGCCTTTAAAGCCGTAGCCGATAGCAAGCAGGTAGCAGTACTGGTACCTACTACAATTTTGGCCGCCCAGCATTTCAAGACGTTTTCAGACCGGTTGAAAGGATTCCCTTGTAATATTGATTACGTCAACCGTTTTAAATCCAGCAAGCAGATTAAGGATACTTTAACCAAATTGCAGGAAGGTAAAGTAGATATCATCATCGGCACTCACCGCCTGGTGAGCAAGGATGTAAAGTTCAAAGACCTCGGCCTGATGATTATTGACGAAGAGCAAAAATTTGGTGTAGCCACCAAGGAAAAGCTAAAAGCCATGCGCGCCAATGTTGATACCCTGACGCTGACGGCAACGCCCATTCCACGTACGCTGCATTTCTCGCTGATGGGCGCACGCGATTTATCCATTATCTCCACCCCGCCGCCTAACCGCCAGCCGGTAGTTACCGAACTGCATGTGTTTAATGATAAACTGATTAAAGAAGCGGTAGAATTTGAAATAGACCGCGGCGGACAGATATTTTTTATTCATAACCGCGTGGCCGATTTAACCCAGTTGGGCGGCATGATACGTAAACTGGTACCTAAAGCCCGAATTGGCATTGCCCACGGCCAGTTGGAGGGTGATGACTTGGAAGATGTAATGCTGAAATTTGTGAACCATGAGTACGATGTGCTGGTGGCCACTACCATTATTGAGGCTGGTTTGGATATACCCAACGCCAATACCATCATCATCAACCACGCTCATATGTTTGGCCTGAGCGATTTGCACCAGATGCGTGGTCGTGTGGGCCGCAGCAATAAAAAGGCGTTCTGTTATTTATTGAGTCCACCACTGAGTACACTTACCTCAGAAGCGCGCAAGCGACTGAGTGCCATTGAAGAATTCAGCGATTTAGGCAGCGGCTTCAACGTAGCCATGCGTGATTTGGACATCCGCGGCAGCGGTAACCTGCTGGGCGCCGAGCAAAGCGGCTTTATTGCTGAAATCGGCTTCGAGATGTACCATAAAATTTTGGATGAGGCCATACATGAGTTGAAGGATGAAGAATTTAAAGAGGTATTTCAGGATGAAAAACCACGGCCGTTTATTTCTTTCACTCAGATTGATACCGACTTGGAAATTCTCATCCCCGATGAGTATGTGACCAGCCTTACCGAGCGTTATAACCTGTACACCGAATTAACCAAGCTGGACAATGAAACCGAACTGCTAGCTTTTGAGCAGCAACTGATTGACCGTTTCGGTCCTATTCCGCCGCAGGTAAAAGATTTGTTAAATACTATCCGCCTGCAATGGCTGGGCAAGCAGATTGGGTTCGAAAAGATATCACTTAAAAAACAGGTGCTGCGGGGCTATTTCCTTAGCAACCAGCAATCGCCCTATTTTGAAACCGAGGCATTCAAAGAGGTACTGCGTTTTGTGCAAGCCTACCCGCGCCGGGCTAATTTAAAAGAGGTGAAAAATAGTTTAAGAATTAGTTTGGATGGTGTGCACACCATTGACCAGGCAGTGGAGTTGTTGAATGAGATGGCGGGAGTAGCGGTTTAGAGCCACTATTTTGATATATTTGTGTAAAGGAGGTCACTATGCTAACTGCAATCAAAGGTGTTTACGATAACGGGAAAATTATTTTGGATGAAAAAGCGCCTGTAGAATTTAAAACAGAAGTAATTGTAACGTTTCTTGTTGAAGAAAATAAGCCCAAGCGTGTAAAAGGAAAACCAGGGGGATTGGCCGGCCGAATCTCCATACCCGATGATTTTAATGACCCTTTGGATGATTTGAAAGATTATATGTATTAAAATGCAAAATTCCTATTTATTGGATACACATATGCTTAATATGGTTTCAAGAAAACAATAGCAAGCTTCCAGATCATATAATTGACATTATAACAAGTCCTTTTACCATCATTTTATTCAGCCAAGTAAGTTTGTTTGAAATTGTTATAAAGCAAAAGTTGAACAAATTATCATTGGCTAAAGCAACTATTGATGATGTTGTAGAACAGGGCACTAAAGATGGTTTTGATCTTTTGTCGCTTAACAACAGCCATCTGTCCAGATACAACGAAATTCCTTTAATAGAACATCATCGTGACCCTTTCGATCGCCTGTTGTTGGCAACAGCGATGGAAGAACAGGCAACCATAATTTCTGCCGACAGGAATTTTCAACTTTATACAGACATAATTAAGGTGCTGTGGTAATATTAACTACTCACTAACCGATAAATTCCATTCACATTCCTGCCCAGCTCTTTATAATCCAAGCCATACCCTACTACAAACTCATTATCAATTTCAAAGCCGATGTATTTCAATTCTTCAATTGAAGCCTCTAAGGCCCCAGGTTTTAGCAGCAGGGAGCATACAGTAACGGAGGCCGGGCCGTGGGTTTTTATTTTGCCGATGAGATAGTTAAGTGTGTTGCCGGTATCTACAATGTCTTCTACAATTACCACATCGCGGCCGGTAATGTTAGTGTAGAGTTCTACATCCTCGCGCACGTGCCGGCTGCTGCTGAGTCCACCGTAGTAAGAGGCCAGCTTGGTAAACGTCATCTCGCAGGGGATGGACACCTGCTTCATTAAATCGGCCAGAAAAAGTACGCTGCCGTTGAGGATGCCTAAAAATATGGGTGTACGGCCGGCATAATCCCTGCTGATTTGCAGGGCCAGCAGGTTGATACGCTTTTGTATGCTTTCGGCATCAATAAAAGGCTCAAATTCCAGGTCGGCAATTTTAATCATATCAGCGTAGTAAATGGTAGCGTACGGTTACTCGGCCTAAAATAACATTATCTTTGCAGAATTAATGATAGATTATCAGGTTTTAACACTACCCAACGGCATACGGCTGTTGTTTAAATATGCTGCCTCTCCCATTACGCATTGCTGCTTTATGGTAAATGCCGGCGCCCGCGATGAGCAGCCCGGTAAGGATGGACTGGCCCACTTTATTGAGCACCTGCTGTTTAAAGAAACAGAGCGCCGCAGCACCAACCAAATTTTAAACCGACTGGAACTGGTGGGTGCCGATCTGAACGCTTATACCACTAAGGAATATACCTGCATCCATGCCTCGCTGCTCAATCAGCACCTGGAGCGGGCTGCCGATTTGTTTGAGGATATTATCTTCCATTCCACCTTCCCGGAAGCAGAACTGGATAAAGAACGCAGTGTAATATTGGATGAGATTGCTTCTTATCAAGATCAGCCCGAAGAAGCCATTCAGGATGATTTTGAAGGCTTGCTGTTTCAGCACCACCCGCTGGGCAATAACATTTTGGGTACTGAGGATTCAGTAAATCAGTTAAGCCGCGAAGATATCGGCCATTTTATAGCTGATAATTACAACACCCACGAAATGGTGTTTGCCGTATTTGGCAATTATGATTTTAAAAAACTGGTTAAGCTGACTGAAAAATATTTTGGCGCGCTTAAAGCCAACACCTCAACCAAGCACCGTTTAGCGCCTGCTCTTAATGCGGCTATTCAAGTGCAGCAGGATAAGCCGATTGCGCAAACACATTGTATGATGGGTACACAAGCCTATGCCAGCGGCCACCGCTATAAAAACGGGTTACTGCTGTTGAATAACTTATTAGGTGGCATGGGCATGAGCAGCAGGCTGAACCTGGAGATTAGGGAAAAATATGGTATTGCCTACACCATTGAATCCGGTTATACGCCGCTTACTGATACAGGAATATTCAGCATTTACTTTGGTACAGATGCCGAAAAAGCAGAAAAGGCCACCAAACTGATTTACAAAGAACTGCGTAAACTGCGCGACCAAAAGCTGGGCACACTACAATTGCACCAGGCCAAACAAAAATTTACCGGCCAGATTGCCTTGGCTGAAGAAGGCCGCCTGAGCCTGATTTTAAGTATGGCCAAAAGCCTGCTGGATTTCAACCATATTGATAGCCTGGAAGAAGTATTTGCCAAGATAAACGCCGTGACTGCAGAAGAGTTGCTTGAAATTAGTAATGAGATTCTGGATGATAGTAAACTAACTATGTTAATTTTTGAACCGAACGATTAAATTTCCTGATAATTAATATGAAACGGAAGCGTAGCTTTTTCCGATAGATTAAGCACTTCTATACCTATGATGGACTTGTCAGCAGCATAGTCAATTGTGAGCTGTCCCATTTCATCTTCATGGGTATCAGCTATAACTTCTTGCTTAAATTGTATGTACAGTGCATTTGCGTTTCTGTCGTAAGTTATTTTCATTGATTATTATGCTTCTGTTATAGTGATGACCATCTGCCCAACAAAGCAATTCTTATCTTTAGTTTAATGTTGGACTGAGTTTTACTGTTTAATTATTCGCAGAACAATATACTACCAATCTCATTTATACGATACTCCATTTTTTAACAAAACTTTAATCCGTAATTTTGCGGCATGAAATTACCTATTGTTGCGTATGGCGACCCGATATTGAAGAAGAAAGCTGTTGAAGTAACTCCGGAAACAGAGCCTAACCTACAACAACTGATAGCCGATATGTTTGAAACCATGTATGCTGCCCGCGGCGTAGGTTTAGCAGCGCCTCAAATCGGTAAATCTATTCGTTTGTTTGTGATAGACGCTTCGCCGTTTGATGACGATGAGCCGGAGCTGAAGGATTTTAAAAAGGTGTTTATCAATGCCGAAATTTTAGAAGAAACCGGCCCCGAATGGTGCTTTAATGAAGGCTGCCTGAGCATACCGGATGTACGCGAAGATGTATACCGCCAACCGGTGGTGCGCATTTCCTATGAAGATGAAAACGGCGTAGCACACGAAGATACCTTTAAAGGCCTGGCCGCCCGCGTAATACAGCATGAGTATGACCATATTGAAGGCAAACTGTTTACCGACAAGCTAAGTCCCCTGCGCAAACGCATGCTCGAAAAACGCCTGAACGACATTTCGCGCGGTATGGTGAAAGCAGAATATAAAATGAAGTTTCCGGCAGCTAAAAAAGGCCGTTAATCGTTTGATTTACGGCTTTTATCGCCGTCGGCAATCTGTTTAATCAAGCTACCCCAGGCTACCGGGTTTAGCAGCGGGTTTGGAATCAGCGAGTGTGAGTTCTGAATACGGTTGTGCAAATCTTGCACATCGGCACTCCTGATCTCGTCCGGGTCGCGCGCTGTAGAGCGCAGTGAAGCCGCAATATTATTGCGGCTTAAATTTTTATATGCCAGTGCCAGGTCATCATCAGCCAACTTTATAGCCAGAAAATCTTTTCTGAACTCCTCGGTAGTAGCCCAGGGAAACACCCTGAACATTGGAAGGTTAATTACCTGCGGCTTCATATCTACCAGTAAGGTATAGCTGCCGTTTTTAATGCCGGTGGGCACCACTACCGTTTGCGGTGCATAGCCTACCGAGGTAAAACGCAGGGTATCCTGCTCGTGTACCACAAATGAAAAATAACCTTTATAGTTGGCAGCATTTGCCTGGTTATGGTAGCTAACGTTGGTAACAGTAACGTTGGGTACAATATCTTCTTTCTTCTCCGCATTATGTACAATGCCCGAAAATTGCACCAAAGGCTTTTCAGCCTTTTGCTGGGCAAAAGTGGCCATGCTAAGCAGTAAGAAAAATAATATACCTGTAAACCTTTTCATGAATCAATCATCCGCAACTTATAATCAGAAATCTAAACCTCCGAAAATTGTTTTTATTGCGGCCTGCAAATTTAATTTAGTTATAACTTGATGTGCAGTGGTTTAACAAAATTTAACACTACTGCAGGTTAGAAGGCATTACTGCATTGGGGTCATCAATTGCAGTAAGGTTGATGGCCTCTACACTGGTAATCTCAGGCACAGCTTTTTTAATGGCCTGCTCAATACCGGCCTTCAGCGTCATGATGCTCATGGGGCATGAGCCGCACGAGCCCAGCAGCTTCAGCCTTACCACGTTTTCCGGAGTAATTTCTTCAACAGCCACATTCCCGCCATCAGCCTCCAGATACGGACGAATGGTATCTAACGCTGCCTCCACCTGATTGAATAAACTCATCTTGATTTGTATGTTGATGTAAAGATAACGAATTAATTATTAATTATACGCTTTTACCATCGGGAGCCTTGGCGTTCACAATAGATACCTCCTGCGCCACCCGCTCTGCTATTTGCATAAAGGCTCTGGCCATAGGGTTTCCCTGGTCAAGCACTACCGGCCTGCCGGCATCGCCCGATTCACTTACGCTCTTTACCAGCGGCAGTTCACCTAAAAACGGGGCGTCAATCATTTGTGCCAGTTTTTGGCCACCACCCTGGCCGAAGATGTAATATTTATTTTCCGGCAATTCAGCCGGGGTGAAGTATGACATGTTTTCAATGATACCCAGTATAGGCACATTGATAGAATCCATCATCAGCATACCAATACCTTTTTTCGCATCGGCCAAAGCTACATTTTGCGGGGTGGTTACAATCACCGCGCCTGCTATTGGGAAGCTTTGTGTGACTGTGATATGAATATCGCCGGTACCTGGAGGCAAGTCGATGATCAGGTAATCCAATTCGCCCCAATCAGCATCATTAAATAGTTGTTTTACAGCTGTTGACACCATAGGGCCACGCCATGGCACCGGCTGGTTAGGGTCGGTAAAGAAGCCAATGCTTAATAATTTCAGTCCATACTGCTCTATGGGCTCAATACGGGTTTTGCCGTTTACCTGGCTGGCCTGTGGGCGTTTCCCTTCCAGGTTAAACATAATGGGTACAGATGGGCCATAAATATCAGCGTCTATCAAACCCACTTTTGCGCCGCTTAACTGCAGGGCCAAAGCCAAGTTAGCGGCTACTGTTGATTTGCCCACACCACCTTTACCCGAGGCTACGGCGATAATATTTTTTACACCCGGCAATCCTTCGTTGCGCTGTGTAGTTACCCTTGAAGTCATTTGAATGCTTACTTCTACCTCCGGGCTGATAAAATGACTGATGGCATTGCGGCAGGCGTTTTCAATCAAATCTTTAAGCGGGCAGGCCGGGGTAGTGAGCACTACCGAGAAGCTTAATTTATTATCTTGTATCTGGATGTCCTGAATCATGTTCAAGGTCACCAAATCCTTTTTTAAATCTGGTTCTTCCACATGGCCAAGGGCATGCAGTACTTGTTCGCGGGTAAAATTCATGTATTTGTGCTGGTGGTGTAAAATTACAAAAACACCGGTAAGGGTAGTTTTGTTAAAAATAAAATGCTATGCTTTACCGTTTTGTAGCGGATAAGAACTTAGTTTTGGTAAATTTTTCAAATGCGTCGCCCTAATCCCAAATATATCCGTATTGCCGGTATTGTACTTGCTGTAATTGTTGTACTGTTGTTAATTGGTGGCTGGATTGCTTATTCCAAGCGTGAATTATTACTTCAAAAAGCCATCAGCAAAGCTAAAGCAAAAGCTAAAAATGAGTATAATTTAGATGTAAAAATAGGCAGTGCCCATTTTACCGGCTTTAGCACTGTCGCTTTTTCTGACGTGAGCATTGTACCCGACCAGCGCGACAGTTTGCTGAACATTAAAGAGTTTGTGGTAAAGGTTAAAGTAATGCCATTACTGGTTGGCAACATTAAACTTGCGGATGTAATACTGCACACCGGGCACCTGAACTTAACCAGCATTAACGGTGTACGCAATTTTGACTTCTTGTTCAGAAAAAAGCGCGATACTACCCAAAAATCGAGAATGGACCTGGCCAAATTGAGTGATAATTTGGTTAACCAGGTGCTGTATAAAATTCCGGATAACCTGAATCTAAAAAATTTCCTCATCACTTTTCGTGATGACAGCAATCAGGTAAGGGTAATGGCTAATGAGGCCCTCATCCGCGAAGGTAAGCTCACCTCTACTTTTAATATTAACGATGGTATGGCCATCTGGCATTTTGCCGGCACCATGCACCCATCTGATAAAGATATATCAGTAAAATTATATGCTGAGCATCAGAAAGTGGAACTTCCGTTTATTGAAAAGAAATTTAAACTGAAGCTGAACCTGGATACGCTGACCATGCGCCTGGATAAGGTAGACCATAGCAACGGCGAAACACAGATTTACAGTTATTTTGCTGCACATAACTTACTGCTCAACCACCCGGCGCTGTCGGCCAATAATATTATCGTGCCTGATGGTTCCATCAGTGCCAACTTATTTGTGGGTGAAAACTATGTATCGGTAGACAGCTCTTCGGTGATTCATTTGAAAAAACTGAAAGCTTTTCCTTACATTAAATACACGCTTAAGCCCACTAAAATTTATGAACTGAAAGTGCATACCGGCTGGATTAACGGTCAGGATATTTTTGACTCTTTCCCGGAAGGCACCTTTGAGCAACTGGTGGGCATGAAAGTGGCCGGCCAGCTCAATTATCGTCTTAACTTTTTACTCAATACTAAAGACCCGGACAATGTACAATTTGACTCGCGGCTGGATAAAAAGAACTTCCGTATTATCAGTTATGGCAAAGCCAATCTGGACAAGCTGAACCACGATTTTGTATACATTCCTTTTGAAAAAGGAAAGCCGATGCCGGCCCGTAACATTAGCCCGGGCAACCCTAACTTTACCCCTTTAAATGATATTGCACCGGTACTGCGCTATGCGGTAATGACGGCCGAAGACCCTTCTTTTTACAGAAATCATGGTTTTGTAGAAGAATCTATCCGGAAATCCATCGCTACAGATTATAAGGAGAGAAAATTTAAACGGGGCGGTAGTGGTATTTCCATGCAGCTGGTAAAAAATGCGTTTTTGGTAAGGCAGAAAACACTGGCCCGTAAATTTGAAGAAATACTGATTGTTTGGCTCATTGAAAACAACCGCATCATGACTAAAGATCGTATGCTGGAGGTTTATCTGAACATTATTGAATGGGGCCGCAATGTGTATGGTATAGGTGAGGCATCACGTTATTACTTTAACAAGCGCCCGTCAGAACTTACTTTAGGCGAGAGTATTTACCTGGCCAGCATTGTGCCCAACCCGAAATTCGGATTGTATGCGTTTGAACCCGATGGCAGCCTGCGCTACCGTTTACATGGTTATTTCAGGCTGATTGGTAATTTGATGGCAGAGCGGGGCTATGTGAATCGTGATACCAATGCTTATGGTTTTTACAATGTTCGCCTCAGAGAATCGCTGCGGCCAAAAATGGCACCGGTAGATACTTCGGCTATTGACAGCCTGATAGATCAGCCGGGCGGCGATCCGGGCGTAGGTGTGCCTCCGCCTGATGTAGTACAGAAGGCTGAACCCGAAAAGCAGGAAGATGATAAGCCCGGCTTTTTTAAACGCCTGTTTGGTGGCGGTAAAAAAGATACTGTGGCAGATGACCGTAAACAGCAGGCCAAAGACTCAGTTAAACTTACCCGCAAACAACGAAGGGAGCAAAGGCGTTTAGAGAAACAGCGTCAGAAAGATTTGCAGGAACGTGGGTTATTGTAGCTTATTACTTACCAATGACGCTGGTAGATGTTTAAACATCTATTTTTGTTCATTATAAATAAAACAGAACCATGTCATTGATACAACCTTTAGAGTGGCGTTATGCTACTAAAAAATTCGATCCCGCTAAAAAGCTGTCCGCTGAGCAATTGGAAAACCTGCTGGATACTGTGCGTTTGGCACCTTCATCATTCGGCTTGCAGCATTACCGCATTTTAGTAATTGAAGATGCCGGCCTGCGTGAGCAGTTAAAAGCCGCCGCTTATGGTCAATCGCAGTTAACCGACGGCTCACAGCTGATTGTATTTGCTGCTGAAACCAACATTAACGAAGCCTACGTTGAAAAATATGTAGACGAAATAGCCAAAGTGCGTAATACAGATCGTGAAAATTTGGTGCCGTTCGAAAAATCAATGGTGGCTACTGTGAATCACCGCTCTGAAGATCAATTGGTAGCCTGGGCACACAAGCAAGCTTATATTGCTTTAGGTGTACTGTTAACTGCCGCTGCCGAAGCCGGTATTGATGCCTGCCCAATGGAAGGTTTTGAAGTAGGCAAATTCGATGAGATTTTAGGCCTGCGCGAAAAAGGCTTGGCCACCTCGGTGATTGCCGCTATCGGTTTTCGTGCTGAGGATGATGACTATGCCAAGTTTGCCAAAGTGCGCAAACCGAAGGATGAGTTGTTTATCCGTTTGTAATTTCCAATTTTAAAATACCGTATTTTACCAAGCGTCATTACGAGGAACGAAGCCATCTTTTCGCACCAAGTTAAGACAAGATGCAGAGAGATTACTTTGTTCCTCGCAATGACGCTTTTTTGCTTTGCACATTGTTACTACCTCTGTCACCCTGAGCCCCGTCGAAGGGTAGGTGTACAAACGATGCGATGAAAGACTTGTGCAACAATGCTTCGAGAGCCTCAGCATAACAAGCGGTGATTCATTTGTATAGGCTCAACAATATCAATTTCACTACCGTAAGAATATTTTTTACTTTCACATCTCAACATTTCCCCTACCTTTGCCCCATATTCTTAAGGGGTGCCTTGCTTTGGTGACCCGGTGCGTTAAAAAGAGACTGCAGCTCGATTAAACTCATTGGACCAAACTGAAAGACAGGCTGAGATTATACCCATTGTTGTGTTGAATAGTTAAGCATTAGTTTGATGGATTATCCCCATGATTAATGAACCAATAAACTAATGAACACAACAAGCACCTGATCCGGATAATGCCGGCGTAGGGAGAGGTAATAAAGTTAAGTGTACTGCGCGCAATTTACACCCTTAGCGGGCAGATGGTTTAACTCGTGTGATTTACAAAACATTGAAAAAATTAGTTCTTGCGTTTACCGCATTACTGCTGCCTTTTTTGGCGACAGCCCAGTTTTCCCTGTCCGGGAAAATTACTGATCAGCAAACCGGCCAGCCTTTACCCGGCGCCACCGTGAGCTTAAATGGTACCGGTTTTTCTACAGCCACCGGTACTGATGGCAATTACATTATCAGTAACTTGCCGGCAGGCCCCTACCGTATTCAGGTAACTTATGTGGGTTATACCCGGGGGCAACGTAACATTCGCTTAACCGGCAACCAAAATGTAAACCTGGCATTAGCGCCGAGCAGCTTTTTAACCGAGGAGGTTACCGTAAGTGCTACCCGCGCCCGTAAAAACTCGCCTATTGCGTTTACCAATTTGGGTAAAAAAGATTTAGAAAAAAACAACTTGGGTCAGGATTTACCTTATCTGCTGAACCAAACCCCTTCAACCGTGGTAACGTCTGATGCCGGTACCGGCGTAGGCTATACCGGTTTACGCATTCGTGGCTCCGATTTAACCCGCATTAACGTGACCATCAACGGCATTCCTTACAACGATTCTGAAAGCCAAGGCAGTTATTTTGTGGATTTGCCCGATATTGCCTCATCGGTTAATAACATCCAGATACAACGTGGTGTAGGTACCTCTACCAACGGTGCAGGTGCCTTCGGGGCAAGTATCAATATTCAAACCAATGTTCGGCGCGATACGGCTTATGCAGAAATCAACACAGCAGCCGGCTCTTACGGCACCATTAAAAATACCATTAATGCAGGTACCGGTTTGTTAGGCGGGCATTTTAGTCTGGATGGCCGCTTGTCGCGCATTGCGTCCGACGGTTATATTGACCGTGCTTCGTCCAACCTGCGCTCTTTTTTTGTGAGTGGTGCTTATTATACAAATAATACTACCATTCGCGCCAACGTATTTTCGGGTGTAGAGCGTACTTATCAAGCCTGGAATGGTGTAAATGCAGATTCGGTTTACTATGGTAACCGCCGTTAC
Source organism: Mucilaginibacter koreensis (assembly GCF_054783355.1). Lineage (NCBI taxonomy): Bacteria > Pseudomonadati > Bacteroidota > Sphingobacteriia > Sphingobacteriales > Sphingobacteriaceae > Mucilaginibacter > Mucilaginibacter koreensis. The sequence goes on from NZ_BAAGQS010000001.1 coordinate 2,986,720, forward strand.
AACGAATTGGGCATGATGCCTAACGGTAAGTTTTATAACAATCAAACCGACAATTATACCCAAAACCATTACCAGTTACTGGTTGACCATAAATTTAGCGACAAGTTCTCTTTTAACGGCGCCCTGCATTATACCAAAGGCTATGGGTATTATGAAGAATACAAAACCGACCAACCGGTAACTAAATATGGCTTAACGCCTGTTATCTTCGGAGCTGATACATTAGCCACTACTGATTTGGTGCGCCGCTTATGGCTGAACAATGATTTTTATGGCGTAACCTATAATTTCAGATACCGCCCGGTTACCGGCCTTAATCTTACATTAGGCGGTGCTTATAACCAATACAAAGGCGCTCATTACAATAATTTAGAGTGGACACAGCAGAGTACAACCATTACTCCGGATTATGAGTATTCACGCAATAATGCCAAAAAGAATGACTTTAACGTGTTTGCCCGTGCTGATTATCAGGTAGGTAAATTCTTGTTGTACGGCGATTTGCAATTCCGCAATTTATATTACTCTTTCTTTGGGCTCGATCGTAATTTGAATGATTTACAGCAGTCGGTTACGCTCAATTTCTTTAACCCTAAAGTAGGTTTAACTTATGAAATTAACCAGCGCAATAACGTATATGCCTCCTTTGCTGTAGGCAACCACGAACCCAACCGCGATGATTTTGTAAACTCCACTCCTGCTAACCGTCCGAAGGCTGAAAATTTGAAAGATTTTGAGGCCGGTTACCGTACCACACAAGGCATTTTCAGCGGAGGCCTGAATGGCTTTTACATGTTGTATAAAAACCAGCTGATTTTAACCGGTGCCCTCAATGATGTAGGTGAAGCCATCCGTACCAATGTGAAAGACAGCTACCGCGCCGGCTTGGAATTGGATGCCCGCCTGCGCTTTAGCCGCGTATTCAGCTGGGGTGTTACCGGTACCCTGAGCACCAATAAAATTAAAAACTATACCCAGTATCTTTCCAACTACGATGACGGCACCCTCGTAGGCCAAACCTTTGCCAAAACGGACATTGCTTACTCACCTTCATTCATTGGCTCAAGTGAATTAAGTTTTTCTCCTTTCAAAGGCAGCGAGATTGCTTTGTTGAGCAAATATATCAGCCACCAGTATCTGGACAATACCATGAATACAAACCCGGCGGGCTTTACCGTAAACCCTAATGATTTACCCAATCCTTATGCGGCTAACCGCGAGATTAAAGGCTATTTTGTGAGCGATGTACGGTTACGTTATAACTTCAGCCTGCCATCGGTTAAAAACATCGGTATTACCCTTCTGGTGAACAACATTTTTGGTAAAAAATATGTAGCCAATGGCGCTACTTACCCAGACATTGAAGGCGGACATGTAGCAAACTATAATTATTATTATCCGCAGGCGCCTACCAACTTTATGGCAGCATTGAGTTTAGCCTTCTAACCAAAAAGTGAAACTTGAAGGATTAATATGGCAAGATATCAACAGCAAAAAGTTTTTTTGACTTTTAACTTTTGACTTAACTCTATGCAACACTGGCTACACCTGTTATACCAAGAACTACAGCAAACCACTTACTGGGAGTGGATTGCTGTAGTTTTAGGTGTGGCCGAGGTACTGCTGGCCCGCGCCAACAAAGTGTGGCTGTATCCGGCAGGCATCATCAGCACAGTAATTACTATCTACTTTTTGCTCGCCACGCAGCTATATGCAGAGTCATTATTGAACTTGTACTATATAGTGATGAGCTTTTACGGTTGGTACCATTGGGTAAAAAAGCGCCACCAGCCTCAGGTAAAAATCAGTTACAATACCCGGCAGGAATGGTTGATTACTATAGCCATAAGCTTAGGCGGCTGGTTGGTGTTATACCTGTTCTTAAAATCGTTACCCCTTTGGCTCAATCATTTCATCCCTTCGGATGTGCCTTTGTGGGATGCATTGGTATCATCTACTGCCTGGGCGGGCATGTGGCTGCTGGCCCGGCGCAAGGTTGAAAACTGGCTGTTGCTCAACTTTTCCAATCTGCTGGCTATACCCTTATTATTTCATAAACAACTGCCGCTGTTTGCCCTGCTGACTATTGTGCTGTTTGTGGTCGCTATTTTTGGTTACCTCGACTGGCGCAAAATCTACCGGCAGCAAACTCCGGTTTTAAGCTAATGCTGATGTCAATTGATCAAACTATTGCTCACCCCTCTGCACTATTACAACCCGAATGGGTGAACATCATCCGGCAAGCCGCACCTGAGGCCGAGCAACAAGGAAAACTTTTGCCGGAACAACTGCAATTAATTGAACAGCAGCAATGGTTTACCATTTTGGTACCGGCAGTTTATGGTGGCTTAGAAATGCCTTTACCCAATGTGGTGCGCCTGGAAGAAAGTTTAGCCTGGGCCGATGGCAGCCTTGCCTGGGTAGTTACCTTATGTTGTGGCGCCGGCTGGTTTGGCGGCTTCTTACAACCCGATGTAGCACGGCAGATCTTCAGCACGCCGCATGTTTGTTTAGCGGGCAGCGGGGCAGCTACCGGTACGGCTACCCTAACCTCTGAAGGGTACCTCATTAACGGCTTATGGAAATATGCCAGCGGCGCTCATCATGCTACTCACTTTACGGCCAATTGCGTTATTCAGCAAAAGGGGCAACCGGTGCTCACCGCTGATGGGCAGCCCTTAATTAAATCTTTTGTGATTGATAAAGCGCAGGTAGCTTTGGTACCTGCCTGGAAGTACATCGGCATGATGGGCACAGGCAGCCATGCCTTTGAAATTAAAGATGCGCTGGTTACTGCCAACCATAGTTTTGAGATTAACGCTGATACCATAACCATTGATAGCCAGTTGTATATTTACCCTTTCCTGCAATTGGCCGAAGCTACTTTAGCTGCCAACTTATCAGGTATGGCCCTGCGGTTTACTGAATTGTGCGAACCGTTATTTGCAGCCAGAGCGGCTAACGGGAAATTATCAGCCGCACAGCAAAATGTTCTTACCGCAGAGTTACAGGCCGCCACACATATATTGCAAGATGCCAGGCAACGCTTTTACCAAGCGGTTGATGTTTCATGGCAGGCCCCGCAACAGCAAGGTTTACTGCGCAGGGTAAGCAGCACCAGCAGGCGCCTGGCGCAAACTGCCCGCGAGTGTGTAGATCAGCTTTACCCCTTCTGCGGTTTGATTGCCGCTGCTCCTGATACCGAGATTAATCAGGTATGGCGTAATTTACATACTGCCAGTCAGCATGCTTTGCTGACGTTTAGTGAATGAGCTTGCATTGCTGCTATCCGCTTTTAAGTTTGTGCTTTATAAATGTCAGTTTACTTTTTGCTTGATCAAAAAGTAACAAAAAATCAAGGCAAAAATAATCCTTCCCCGCACAAGGCCACCGCATGGCCCGGGCGATTTTTGCCGGCCCACCGCGCTTATTGTTTAAACTAAATTTTCAAAATTCTGCCCATTCGTTTAATTCTATGAATTCCGGTTCAAACAACCTGCGTTAGGGATAGCAGCGTAAAGCCCACAGCGAGGTACGAACGAGGACTTGGAGCGGATAGCCCAGGCCGAAGGCAAAGCCCCCCTAAAAATACTCAAAGGAATGTGGAAGTATCCATTGTATTGGCTTATTATATGGTTCAAAAGCTTCTTTATTTAACTTACCTCAACACTTTACCGACTCTTGTTTATTTTACATTTAAATAATCTCCACCTTATTTTCTATCATTTTCCTATTACATTACTATACATTAACAAAAAAATCACATTCGGCTATAGTATCTTTACGGATATTTGAAGCAAATTTTTATCGATGAATTGCAGATTGTGGATATCGGCTGCGTTGGCAGTCGTTGCTTTTAACGCTTCGGCACAAAAAGCCAAACCGGCGCCCGCTACGGCTACCCTGCCCCGCCCCAAACTAATGGTAGGTATTGTGGTTGACCAAATGCGCTGGGATTATTTATACCGCTATTACGACCGCTACCAAAGCGGGGGCTTTAAGCGCATGTTAAACGAGGGCTTCACCTGCGAAAACACCAATATTGATTATATACCCACCGTAACAGCCGCCGGGCATACCTGTATTTATACCGGCTCGGTACCGGCATTACATGGCATTGCAGGTAATGATTTTATTATTCAGGCTACCGGTAAAAGCATGTATTGTACCGAAGACAGCACGGTGGTAGCTGTAGGCAGCACATCGGCAGCAGGTAAAATGTCGCCGCGTAATTTGCTGGCCAGTACAGTGACCGATGAGCTGCGTCTGGCAACTAACTTCCGTTCAAAAGTGATTGGCATTGCATTGAAAGACCGCGGCGGCATTTTACCCGCTGGCCATGCCGCCAATGCCGCCTACTGGTTTGATGATGCCAATGGCAGCTGGATTAGCAGCACCTATTACATGCAGGATTTGCCAGCCTGGGTAAAAACAGTAAACGCCACCCACCCCGCCGAAGTATATCTAAAGAAAGATTGGAATACCCTATACCCCATTAACACTTATGTACAAAGTGAGGCAGATGACAATAAGCATGAGGGGGCATTCAAAGGAATGACCAGCCCGGTATTTCCCATTAAAACTTCTGAATTATACAAGGGTAATGCCGGCATGATTCGCTCCACCCCTTATGGTAACAGCATGACGCTGGATTTGGCTAAAGCTGCCGTAGAAAGTGAGCGCATGGGCCAGGGCCCTGTAACCGACTTTTTGGCCGTCAGCCTTTCTTCTACCGATTATGTAGGTCACCAGTTTGGGCCTAATTCTATTGAAGCTGAAGATACCTACCTGCGTTTAGACCGTGACCTGGCTTCTTTCTTTACCTATCTGGATAGCAAAGTAGGCAAAGGAAATTATACCGTATTTTTATCTGCTGACCACGGTGCTGCGCATAATCCCGGCTTTTTAACCGATCATAACATTCCGGCCGGGTTATGGGACAGCAACAAATGCCTGCTGGAACTGAATAAATTTTTAGAGGATAAATATCAAACCAAACGCCTGGTATTAAGCCTGAGCAATTACCAGGTAAACTTCAATTACGCCGCCATCCGCGATAAAAAAATAAGCGAAGAAGGCATCAAACAGGATTGCATTTACTGGCTGAACCACCGCCCCGACATTGCCTATGCCATTGATATGCAAAATGCCGAAATAGCCAGCGTACCTGAAGCCATTCGCACACGTGTAATTAACGGTTACAGCAAAGAGCGCAGCGGAACTGTGCAAATCATTCTGAAACCGGGATGGTATGGCGGCCATGGTACTACCGGCACCACCCACGGCACCTGGAACCCTTATGATACGCATATTCCTCTGGTATTTATGGGCTGGGGTATACAGCATGGCAGTTTGGTGCGCCCTACACACATGACGGATATTGCAGCTACGGTAGCCGCCCTGTTGCACATACAGGCACCAAATGGCTCTATCGGTGTACCTATCGGCGAAGCCTTAAAAAAGTAATTGCTCTGTACTTTTGTACAACAAGAAAGGCAGCCGCTATGGCTGCCTTTCTTGTTATTATCTGTTTAACTGTTTTTACCAGAAGATACTGTATAGCGCCACAATAATGCCACATACAATCAGTGCACCGGCGGTAAAAGCACGGTTGGTGCGGAACATCCGGGTATCAACTTCCAGGCCATTGGTACGTTCGCCGCGTGGGTTTTGCACCATGGTGATGATGTACATACCGATGATACACAGCACAAACACAAATCCCATCCGGTCGATAAATGGTATTTCATATCCTCCAGAAGCATTCTTGGCATAAAAACCATAAGGCGTCAGGAATGATAGATCTGCAACGCGGGGCAAAAATTTGAAAACTACCGAGAAGATGAAACCACCGATCGTAGCGAACAGGGCCGCATCTGATGTGGTTTTTTTCCAGAAGAAACCTAAAATGAACATGGCAAATATACCAGGCGATACAAAGCCTGTATATTCCTGAATATATTGGAAGCCCTGCTTGCCCTCTCCCATCAGTTGCTCGCCAATTAATATTGACATAATTACACCCAAAGCCATAGCTACCAGTACAGACCATTTACCTAAGTTTACCAGCTGGCGGTCAGTGGCTCCGGGTTTGATGGCTTTTTTATAAATATCTAAAGTAAATATAGTTGCTATACTGTTAGCCTTACCTGCCAGCGAAGCTACAATAGCTGCTGTTAAGGCAGCAAAAGACAAGCCTTTTAACCCGGATGGCAGTAAGTTAAGCAGTGATGGATACGCCTTGTTAGGGTCCAGTACACCTTTTGAACTCAGCATTTCCTGGTGAAACATCCCTTTTTGGTGCAACAGGTAAACCGCAATACCCGGAATCACTACAATAATTGGCATCAGTAGCTTTAAAAATGCAGCAAATAAAATACCTCCACGGGCCGTTTTCAGGTTAGCGCCTAAAGCCCGTTGGGTGATATATTGGTTACAACCCCAGTAATTGAGGTTTACAATCAGCATACCGCCAATCAGTACCGAAAGGCCCGGCAAATCCACATAGTTGGGGTTATCTTTCTTCAATATCATGTGGAAATGATCGCTGGCTTGCTGATGCAGTGAAGTTAAGCCATGCAACCACCCGGTGGTACCCTGCTGTGCACTAATTTGATTTAGGGCCAGATAAGTAGCTACCACACCGCCCAGTATCAATACCAGCACCTGTATTACATCGGTATAACCAATTACCTTCATGCCGCCCAGCGTAATAATTACTGCAAATACCGCCAGGAACAAAATACAAGGAATGATACCGAAACCTGAGATCTGGCTGATGGCCAGCGCCCCCAAAAAGAGGATAGACATCAGGTTTACCACAATGTAGAGCAGCAGCCAGAAGATAGCCATAATCATAGCTACTGTACCGTTATACCGCTGGTTCAGAAACTGCGGCATGGTAAAGATTTTATTTTTAAGATAAACCGGGATGAAAAAGATGGCCACTACAATAAGGGAGAACGACGCCATCCACTCATAAGTGGCAATAGCCAATCCCTCCTTAAAGGCAGAGCCGCTGGTACCGATAAATTGCTCGGCAGAAATATTTGAGGCAATCAGCGATGCGCCTATGGCCCACCAGGTAAGCGAACCCTCGGCCAAAAAGTAGTCGGTAGAGGTAGCGTCGGCATTGCGCTTGCGGCGGTATACCCACAAACCGTAACCGGCCACCAAAATAAAATAGGCGGCAAACACCAGCCAATCGCCATAAGTTAATTCTTTCATCTGTTTATTTGAGGTTTATAAGAGTTGGGCACACAAGTATAACAGATATAAAAGGGTTTAGCAAACGCAGCAGTACAGTATTTAACTCCGGTACCCAAAATAGCTTTCAAAGCGTTAAAAATAAAAAAGAGCGGCTCGCCCGCTCATTGTAAATCTATTAATTAAACTAAGTGTGAAGAAAACTTGCCACAAAGGTGTACAAGTTGTATGTGTTTGAGATAAAATCTGTGTTAAGAAATGAATACTGATTAATAGCTCAAAACGGTCTACTCAAATAAGTATCTCTTAATAATATTTATTAACACAATAAACAATTAAGCAGAGCTGCAGCAATAACCTGTAGGGTAGTTGCTGTATTGCAAAAGTGATTGAAATCATTTTTCCTGCTATCAAACGTCATTCTCTGTCAGGTCATAAAAATTCATCTTTGGCACTTACCCGAAGATTTGAATTATGGCTATTGATACCCTTTCTCCAACCACATGCTACCATTGCGGGAACAATTGCAATGAGGGGCATTACGAACTGGAAAGCAAGAATTTTTGCTGCCTGGGTTGCCGTGGTGTTTACCAGTTGCTTTCGCAAAACGGCCTGTGCAATTATTATAGCTATAATGACCATCCGGGCAGTAGCCGTGCTCGACTTGACAAACGTTTTGAGTACCTGGATGAGCCATCCATTGTTAGTGAATTGGTGGATTATACGGATAACCGAATTACGGCTGTAACACTGTATATACCTTACATCCATTGCAGTTCGTGCATCTGGTTGCTGGAGCAACTCAACCGCATTAACACTGCTATTTATTACAGCCGCATTGATTTTTTGAAAAAGCAGGTGACCATCCGTTTCACCAATGCTGATATCAGCCTGCGGCAGGTAGTAGAGCTGCTGTTTGATATTGGTTACGAACCGCTTATCAGTTTGCAGGATATTGTAAAAAAGCAGGTAAACAGTACGGATAGCAATCTGGTAAAAAAAATAGCCGTTGCAGGATTTTGCTTCGGCAATGTAATGCTGATCAGTTTCCCGGAATATTTAGGCTTATCAGCCTATGAGCAAACGTTTAAACATTTTTTTGGGTGGCTGAATATTCTGTTTTCGCTACCGGTATTAATATACAGTGGTACCGGTTATTTTACTTCGGCTTATCACAACTTGCGCAATAAGGTGCTTAATATTGATTTTCCGCTGGCTTTGGGTATAGCTGTATTGTTTATCCGCACCGTGGCCGAAATTCTTACCCGCACAGGGGCCGGCTTTGCCGATACGCTTTGCGGATTGGTTTTTTTTCTGCTGGTAGGTAAGTTTGTACAACAAAAAACTTACTACCATATTTCGTTTGAGCGCGATTACCGCTCGTTTTTCCCTGTGGCCGTGCAGGTGATAGAAGAAGAGCACGAAAAGCCTGTGCCTTTATCCAGTTTGCAGGTTGGCCAACGTATCCGCATCCGCCATAATGAAATTATCCCTGCTGATGCCATACTGTTAAAAGGTGAGGCATTAATTGATTTTAGTTTCGTAACCGGAGAATCTGTGCCGGTAGCTAAAACTTTAGGCGAAATTGTTTATGCAGGCGGTCGCCAAACCGGCGAGGCCATAGAACTGGAGGTAGTAAAGCCCGTATCACAAAGTTATTTAACCCAGCTTTGGAATAATGAAGCCTTTACCCGCCAGCAGGATAACCGCATGCAGACCTTTAACGAGAAGGTGAGCAAGTACTTTACCATTGTGCTGCTGGCAGTTGCTACAGGTGCCCTACTGTTTTGGCTACCTACTGACTGGCAACGTGGGTTATCCGCCTTTACAGCGGTACTGATTGTAGCCTGCCCCTGCGCATTGGCACTCAGCACCCCTTTCACCATGTCGGCAGCCTTGAGCGTTTTTGACCGTAACCTTTTTTACCTGAAGAACACGGCTGTGGTAGAGCAATTGGCCCGCATTGACACCTTGGTACTGGATAAAACTGGAACTATTACAACCGGCGGCGCTGATGCAGTAAGCCTGCATGCAGCTTTAAGTTATGAGCAACTACAGATGATTTACAGTGTATGCAGTAACTCCAGCCACCCGCTGAGCCGGCAAATATGCCGGTTACTGGGTAACATGAAGCAGTTGAAGATTACAGATTATAAGGAAATAGCGGGTAAAGGTATAGCAGCTTATGTAGGCCAGCATCATTTAAGAATTGGCAGTGCTGCATTTGTATTGCGGCACGAGGACCAGGATGTTACAGCCTCTAAAGTACATTTGTGCATTGACGGCAACTATTATGGCTATTTTTTATTTGCGCATCAGTTTCGCACGGGGTTAAACCAAGTGTTTGAATTGCAGGGGCAGTACAAGTGGTACCTGCTTTCGGGCGATCAGGATCACGAGCGGCAAATTTTATTGCCTTATTTTAAAGAGGAGGGTTATATGCGTTTCAGGCAATCGCCCCAGCAAAAGCTCAGCTTTGTAAATGACCTGCAATTGGCCGGCCGTAAGGTAATGATGATTGGTGATGGCCTGAACGATTCGGGCGCCCTGAAGCAAAGTGACCTGGGCGTAGCCATTACTGACGATGTAAACAATTTTTCGCCAGGCAGCGATGCCATACTCGATGGAAAATCATTAAGCAAACTGCCGGCATTTTTCAGGTTCTCAAAAGATGCGGTCAATATTATTCATATCTCTTTCCTCATATCGCTTACTTATAACCTGATTGGGCTGAGCTATGCCATTACAGGCCACCTATCGCCGTTGATTGCCGCCATTTTAATGCCGCTCAGCACGGCCACTATTATTTCATTCACCAGTATTGCCACCCACGTGGCTGCCAAAAGGCGCAACTTATTATGAGCATCATTTACTTTCTTATCGGGTGCAGCATTGTACTGGCCCTGTTATTCTTATGCGCCTTTTTCTGGGCACAACGCCATGGTCAGCATGATGATCTGTACACACCATCGGTTCGCATCCTGCTGGACGATGAGCCTGCAGACGAACTTAAAAAGTGATTTATATCAGTTTTTGAACCAATGCATATCATTCTGCCGGTAAGGTGGCCGGGCTACTTTTACACCATCCAAAAGAACTATCAACTTAATTAATTTATGCAACCCGATAAATTTTACTACGACAACAAAATTGTGCGCAACTTCGGGATAGCAACCATCGTGTGGGGCATTATTGGCATGGCGGTGGGGCTATTGGTTGCCATTCAGCTGTATCATCCTGGCGCCAATATGGGTAGCCAGTATACCACCTTTGGCCGCATCCGCCCACTACATACCAATGCGGTAATTTTCGCTTTTGTGGGCAATGCAATCTTTATGGGTGTGTACTATTCGTTGCAGCGTTTGCTTAAAGCCCGCATGTTTAGTGATGTGTTAAGCCATATTCATTTCTGGGGCTGGCAGCTTATTATCATATCAGCCGTAATTACACTGCCTTTAGGCTTTACTACCTCACATGAGTATGCCGAACTGGAGTGGCCTATTGATGTAGCCATTACACTCATTTGGGTAGTATTCGGCATCAATATGTTTGGTACCATCTTCAAACGCCGCGAGCGGCACCTATATGTCGCCATCTGGTTTTATATTGCCACATTCGTCACCATTGCAGTACTGCACATCGTTAACTCCTTTGAGCTGCCTATCTCCGGTTTAAAAAGTTACTACCTGTTTGCCGGCGTGCAGGATGCGCTGGTGCAATGGTGGTACGGGCACAATGCGGTAGCCTTCTTTTTAACTACGCCGTATTTAGGCATGATGTATTATTTCCTGCCCAAAATGGCCAACCGCCCCATTTATTCTTATAAGCTGAGTATTTTACACTTTTGGGCGCTCATCTTTATTTATATCTGGGCCGGCCCTCACCATTTGTTATATACCACTTTGCCTGGGTGGGCACAATCTTTAGGCGTGGTATTTTCTATTATGCTGATAGCGCCAAGCTGGGGCGGCATGATTAATGGCCTGCTTACGCTGCGTGGCGCCTGGGACAAAGTGCGCGATGATGTGGTGCTTAAATTTATGGTAGTAGGGTTAACAGCCTACGGTATGGCCACTTTTGAAGGCCCGATGCTTTCACTTAAACAAGTAAACGCCATAGGCCACTTTACCGATTGGATTATAGCTCACGTACACGTAGGCGCTTTGGGCTGGAATGGTTTTTTAACCTTTGCTATCCTGTACTGGCTGGTACCGCGTATTTACCGTACCCCGCTATACTCTAAAAAAATGGCATCCTTTCATTTTTGGATCGGAACCCTGGGTATATTATTTTATGCCATCCCCATGTACTGGGCCGGATTTACCCAAGGGCTGATGCTGAAAGAGTTTACGCCTGAAGGCATGCTGAGGTACCCGAACTTTCTGGAAAGCACCATGCGCATTCTACCTATGCATGTAATGCGTTCTATTGGCGGCAGTTTTTACCTGCTGGGTGTAATTGTGATGGGGTACAATCTGGCTCGTACCATGCTGCAGGGTAAACTGGTCAGCAATGAGGCTGCCGAAGCTATGCCATTACTGAACGCTTATGGTGAGCAGGAAAAAGAAACCCGCCACCGCATCCTGGAACGCCGCCCGGTTTTATTAATGGTATTGTCGCTGATCGTTATCCTGATAGGCACTTTTATAGAGTTGATGCCTACGCTTACCATATCATCCAACATCCCTACTATTGCCAGCGTAAAGCCTTATACACCGCTGGAGTTACAGGGGCGTGACTTGTACATCCGCGAAGGTTGTGTTGGGTGTCACTCGCAAACCGTTCGCCCATTCAGGTCTGAGACCGAACGTTATGGCGAATACAGCAAAGCCGGTGAGTTTGTATATGATCATCCATTCCTGTGGGGATCCAAACGTACCGGGCCCGATTTACAGCGCGAGGGCGGCAAATACGGCGACGCCTGGCATTACAATCACCTGATGGACCCTCGGCTGATGTCGCCGGGTAGTATTATGCCTAATTACGACTGGCTGATTAATCAAACCCTGGATACCACTACCACTGCTGCCAAAGTAGAAGCCATGCGCAAACTGGGCGTGCCTTATGCGGCCAGCTATTACAAACAGGCTAACCAGGATTTGGATAAACAAGCTAGAACCATAGCTGCCAATTTAGCTAAAGACCATATTAAGGTAAAAAGCAACAAAGAAATCATTGCCATAATTGCCTACCTGCAACGCCTGGGCACTGATATTAAAGCCAATAAAACCGCAAATAATTAATCACCATGTTTAAGCAGTTTACTGAACATATTGCAGGCAATCAGGTATACCTGATTGCCTCCCTGACCATCTTTCTCATCTTTTTCATTGTGGTAACCGTGTTGCTCATCCGCATCCGCAAAGATCATAATGATTACATGAGCGACCTGCCCCTGAACGATAACTTGATGGTTACACCCGATCATTATATACCCTGATATGAAATACCGTATACTGATAACTCTTGTGGTGGCAGTAGCGTTCACCCAGCCGGTACAGGCCGCAAATGACAGCCTGATTTCGGGAGAAATGAAAAACTATATTGCTTATGGCGCTATCATGCTGTTTATGCTGGTATTGCTGGCGGCAATGCTGGTACTACTGAAAACCTTTAAGGTATTAACCAAAGCCATGCTTACGCCCGAGCAGTATGCAGAGCTACAGGCCGAACAGCAGGCTAAGAAAGCAGCGCGCGCTAAAAAAACAAAAGCCGAGGTAGTGCAAAAGCTGCTGTCGTTGAAGCCAATGGCCGAAGAAAAATCCATCCTGATTGAGCATGATTATGATGGTATACAGGAGTTGGATAATCCTACACCAGCCTGGTTCATGTACCTGTTTTATGCCACTATTGTATTTGCTGTAGTTTATTTATTCGGTTACCATGTAATGGGTATAGGGCAGTTACAATATGATGAGTATAAAACCGAAATGGCAGTAGCCGCAAAAGAAAAGGCAATTTACCTGGCCAAATCAGCTAACCGCGTGGATGAGAATACCGTAAAGCTGTCTGCCGATCCCACTATGCTGGCATCGGGGCAGGCTGTTTTTAAGCAAAGCTGCGTGCCTTGCCATGGCGATCATGCCCAGGGGGTAGTTGGGCCAAACCTTACGGATGACTACTGGCTGCATGGCGGAAAAATTACTGATGTATTTAAAACGATAAAATACGGCGTAACCACCAAGGGGATGCCTACCTGGGAAAAACAACTCTCGCCCGGCCAGATTGCCGCTGTAGCTAACTACATTAAATCATTACATGGCACCAACCCGGCCAATGCTAAAGAAGCCCAGGGTGAAAAGGAAACTGACGATGACCCTGCAACGGCTGTTAAAACAGCCATGATGGTAAAGCACTAACCTTAAAGTTAAATTGAAATTAAATAAGCCATGATCCCGATTGAAGCAGGTATGCCGGATATAACCGCCAACGGTAAACGCAAGTGGATGTATCCGCTGGTTCGGAAAGGTAAGCTTTACCAATACCGCAGCTGGCTGAGCTATGTGTACCTGCTGCTGTTTTTTTCAGGGCCTTACCTGCGCATCAGCGGCCACCCGGTGCTGCTCCTGAACGTACTGGAGCGGCGGTTCGTACTGCTTGGGCAGGTATTTTACCCGCAGGATTTCTTTTTATTCGTGCTGGCCATGCTGGCCGGCGTGGTATGCATTGTATTATTCACTATTGCCTTTGGCCGTATATTTTGCGGATGGATATGCCCCCAAACCATATTTATGGAAATGGTCTTCCGTAAAATAGAACTATGGATTGAGGGCGATGCACCTCAGCGTAAAAAGCTGGATGCCGGCGGATGGAATGCAGAAAAGATTAGAAAGAAGGCAAGCAAGCATCTGGTGTTTTTGCTGCTATCCTTCATTATTGCCAATACTTTTCTGGCTTATGTAATTGGCAGCGAAAGCCTGATTAAAATCATTACCGAGCCGGTAAACCGCCACTGGTCTGGCTTTATCAGTATCTGGGCTTTTACTACGGTGTTTTACCTAGTATACAGCCAGGCGCGCGAAATTGTGTGTACTGTAATATGCCCGTATGGCCGCTTACAAGGGGTATTAACAGATCAGCATACTTTGAGTGTAGCTTATAACTATTTACGTGGCGAGCCACGGGGTAAACTGTCACGCAGCAACGCCGAACCCAAAGGCGACTGCGTGGATTGCAGCTTGTGTGTAAGTGTTTGCCCTACAGGTATCGATATCCGCAAGGGGATGCAACTGGAATGTATTAACTGCACTGCCTGCATTGATGCCTGCAACCAGGTAATGGAGAAAATTAATAAGCCGCTCAACCTCATCGGTTTTTATTCAGAGGAAATGATCAGGGAGCAAAAAAAACCCTCCTTCACCCCGCGAATGGCAGCTTACAGCGGTGTAATTATCATATTGTTAAGTGTGCTCACCTGGTTTGTATGCCAGCGCAGTGCCATTGATTTAACTGTGCTGCGCACCGCAGGTATGCTGTACCAGGAACAACCTGATGGTTATATCAGTAACATTTATAATGCCGACCTGATTAACAAAACGGACAAAGCACAACCTATCAGTTTAGTAGTCAGCAACCCTGCTATTAAAGTAAAGTATATACAAGTGCCCAAAATTCTGGCACGTGAAGAAGCAGCAAAAGCGGTATTTTTTATTTTGATACCGGCCAGTAGTATTCATAAGCCTAAAACTGATGTGCAAATTCAGTTAAAACAAGGCAGAAACGTGTTAGCTACGGCTAATACCACTTTTATCGGACCTGTAAACGGAGAATAATGACAACAATGAACTGGGGAAGATATGTAATAATAGGAATGGGTTGCTTCATGCTCTTCATTATCAGTATGGGTGTATACATGTTTGTGCAGCCCGAAGATTATGACCAGCACTATTATGAAGAAGGGTTAAATTACGACCACGACTATAACCGCAAGAAGCAAGTACTACAAGACAACGCCCGGCCCGAAATACAAGTGACCAGACACGTTCTGATGATAAAATTTACCGGCATTACAACCGGAAAACTCATGTTACTGCGTGCAGCAGACCGCCGCCTGGACAAAACTTTTGCCCTGCAAAGCGGCATGGACAATCAGATAAGCATCCCATTAACACAGGTAGCCAGAGGCCCCTGGAACCTGCGTTTTGAATGGGTAAGCAATCAAAAAGAATACCTGTATGAACAGGAAGTAACCATTGAATGAGCGATAACGAAGTTGCCTTTTTCGTAGGCCTGTTTGGCAGTGTGCATTGCATTGGCATGTGCGGCCCGCTGGCTTTTGCAGTACCAGTTAACCGGGGTGGCCACTGGCTTATGGTAGCAGATAAACTGCTTTACAACTTGGGGCGTACCTTAAGCTATTCACTTCTGGGCGCCATTGTGGGCTTGGCAGGCCGGCAGTTATGGCTTGCCGGTTTGCAGCAGTGGGTAAGTATTTTAAGCGGGGTATTGATATTGCTTGCTTCAGCCTCACGCTTGTTCAGTTTACAGGTTGGCAAAGCCGATATTACTACTGCTTTATTTAAACCTTTTAACCGGTTACTGGCTTATGCTTTAAATAAAAAAGCAGGTCACCTCGTTATTGGTATGCTTAACGGCTTTTTGCCCTGCGGTTTTGTTTACCTGGCATTAATAGGGGCAGTAAATACCAACTCGGTAAGCGCTTCGGCTCAGTATATGTTTTGGTTTGGTATGGGTACCATGCCTTTAATGCTGGCGGCTACTATTGGCAGCGGGTTTATTACCCAGCCCTTGCGCCTTAAGCTCAATCGGTTGGTGCCTTATGTAATGGTGCTGTTGGGCTGCTGGTTTTTACTACGCGGTTTAAATCTGAACATCCCTTACCTCAGCCCGGATATCAAATTGCACGGTGATATAAAGTGCAGATAAGAATGCTGCTTATTCAGTTTTAAAAAAGTGCTTATAATCACTTTTAGGGTTGACAGCAGTCATGGTGCGGGTGCCTCAAACCAGGCACTTTTGTAGTGTAAACAATCAAATATTTAAGCATCATGGCAACTTTAAAAACTATAGCCCCCGCAACTTGGACCACCGGACACGAACATATTGAAAGCTTTAGCTTTAATCACTTATGGACAAAGTTTACCAATTTTGCCGATAGCCAGAAAGGCGCACAAGCGGTGTGGTTTTTTTTGATATTGCTGGTACACGGTGTATTCTTTTTGCCCTTACCTGCCGTGCTGATGTACTATTTTGACGCACCCATTATGGTGCTGGCCGTTACCATGGTTACCTTTTTTGCCAACCTGATTTGCACCATGGGCGGGGCCGGTATGCGCACTGCCCTGCTTTTCTTTATGGCCAGCATTGTTATTCATTTGCTCATGGCAGCTATCGTTATCCTGTAATTATCATTAAGTTTTAAAATAGATAAAGCGGCTGGCCAGCCGCTTTTTTATTGCATTTGCTTTCTACATCCAATTTTATGAGTCATACATTTCACATTCCGGTATTGGGCCTGGCCTATTCTGTTGATACACCTCTAAAAGTAGCACGTTATGGGATATCCTCTGTGGTATCCATCGTTGACGATGAATTAACAGAACGTATGCGTCGGCACCATGCCGAACAGAACCAATTGGCGTTTTGCCCCATACATAAGGGCGAGCCCGATAGCCGTGCCCGCCGCATTACTGCTTATTTAAATTTGCTTAACCAACTGGTGAACGAGCAGTTTGAACGTTTAAAGCAATTGCCGTTTGAAGAGGGCAATGATCTGGCCCGCTATTTCAGCCTGTTGCCCGAATCGTCGAGGCTGAAGCAAGGCTACGAATTGATGCAGGAGTACCCTGAAAGTGTGAGCAAAGAAATATTCAAAACGATACTACGCAGCCAGCTGCAGAAAGGCGCCATTGATGTAAACATTATGGCCAAGGTAGACAAGTTGAACTTTGATGCTGAAGGCCATTATACCGGCGATGAAAACACCGATGCGCTGGCTGCACTGCGCGGTTTTGCAGAAAGTGAGCTACAATCTTCGGTGATTCTTTCAGCCGGAATGAACCCGAAATTGTATAGCTATCTTGAAAGTTTTAACGACTTCTTCCCCAATTCCGAAGGGACATTCAGAAAAAAGATCATACTGAAGGTGAGCGATTTTCGCTCAGCATTCATCCAAGCCAAATTTTTGGCTAAAAAAGGACTTTGGGTTGCTGAATTCAGAATTGAATCGGGCTTAAACTGCGGGGGCCATGCCTTTGCAACCGACGGATTATTGCTGGGGCCTATTTTAGAAGAGTTTAACGAAAGGCGGGAACAAATGCGAACAGAGCTATATGACTTATACCAAAAAGCTTTGTTTGAAAAAGGATTTCAGCCATTAGCCGTACCGGCGCAGCGCATTAGTGTACAAGGCGGTATTGGCACAGCGCAGGAGGACGATTTTTTATTAACGCATTATCAATTAGATGCAACGGGCTGGGGCAGCCCTTTCCTGCTGGTGCCCGAAGCTACCAATGTTGATGACCAAACGCTACAACAGCTGGCAACGGCAGGAGAAGAAGACTTTTACATCAGCAACTCATCGCCACTGGGTATCTTATTCAACAGTTTCAGGCACAGCAGTATGGAACAACAACGATTAGACCGGATTGCCAAAGGCCGACCGGGTAGCCCTTGCACCAAAAAATATTTGTGTACCAATACCGAGTTTACCCCACAGCCCATCTGCACGGCTTCGCGCGAGTACCAGCATTTAAAACTACAGCAGCTGGCAACTCAGAACTTACCGGCCGATGAGTTAACCAAACGGGCAAACGCTGTAACTGAAAAAATTTGCCTCTGCGAAGGTTTGTGCACATCCGCTTACATTAAAGAGGGCTTGCTCAAACCACGAGAGAGCAAGGCTGTAGCTATTTGCCCCGGCCCCAACCTGGCTTACTTTTCTAAAATTTACACACTTGACGAAATGGTAGGCCATATTTATGGCCGCGAGGATTTGCTTAAACAAGTGCAACGCTCTAACTTGTTTATCAACGAACTGAATTTATATATTGATTACCTGCGCAAAGAAATTAGCGGTTACCTGCAAGGCTTGAGTGATAAAAAAGGTAAATATTTGCTTAAATTCAGGGAACAGCTGCATCAGGGCATTAGCTATTACAAGCAGCTGTTACCGCAGCTGCGCCAAACGCAAAAGTATATAGACGACATGTATAAAGACCTGATTTGTTCAGAAGCGCACCTTAAAGCACTGGATGCAGTACTTATAGCAGACTAAGCACAAAAGTCAAGGGTACAAAAAAAGCGGTATAATAACCGCTTTTTTTGTACCCTTGATTAAGGTATGTAATAAAACTAAAAGTAATATTATACCGCCAGGCTGAATAATTGCGTGGCAGGCTTTTCGGCCCACAAGCGGGCATCCAGTGCCATGCAAATGTTTCTTAAAAACCTTTTGCCCAAAGGCGTTACCTTAAGGCACCATGAACTGAGATCAACCAGGCCATCATCGGCCAAGGCTTGCATACGCTCCAGGCCTTCGCACAAAGCTAAACTGGGTAAAGTATGATGATTCCAGCAGGTTTGGCCCTGGCACATGATATTCAGAATGTGCCTGCGGATCACCAGATCCTCGCGGCTAAGCAGGTGCCCTTTAAATACAGGCAGTTCACCTTTATTCACCAGCTCCAGGTACTCCTCCACTTTTTTTACGTTTTGAGCAAAAGCATACCAGGTATCGCTTATGGATGAAACGCCCAGGCCAATCATCAGTTGTGTATACTGGTGGGTATACCCCATAAAGTTTCGGTGCAACCTCCCCAGCTGCCCCGCTTGGTATAAGCTATCTGAGGGCAGAGCAAAGTGATCCATACCTACTTCCTGATAACCTAAATGCTTAAACAAACTCCGGCCGGTTTCGTGTAATTTGCTCTTGGTGGCTGCATCAGGCAGGTCATTTTCGGTAAACATGCGCTGGCCGGGCTTTATCCAGGGCACATGGGCATAGCTGTAAAAGGCAATACGGTCGGGCATCAGTTTGGCTACCTGGCTAATGGTATCCACCAAACCCTCCTCTGTTTGCAAAGGCAGGCCATAAATTAAATCGAAATTTACAGAAGTATACCCTATTTGGCGGGCCAGCTGGGTAACGGTTTTTACCTGTTCAAACGATTGGATGCGGTTGATAATGAACTGCACCTTGGGGTCAAAATCCTGAATACCCAGGCTCAACCGCCTGAAACCCATATTATACAAGGTTTGTAAGTGCGCTGCTGTGGTATTGCCAGGGTGTGCCTCAAAGCTGAACTCGGCATCAGGGTGACAAATAGCGTCAGCCAACAATCCGTTAATTAAAAAAGCCAAGTTATCGGCATTGAAAAATGTGGGTGTGCCGCCGCCCAAATGAATTTCGCGTATTACGGGTTGCTCATCAAACAATTCCCGGTACATGCGCCATTCTTTAAGCACAGCTTCCAGATAAGGCCGTTCAACCGCATGGTTCCTGGTGATGCGGGTATTGCAGCCGCAGTAAGTACAAAGATTTTCGCAGTAGGGCAAATGCACGTACAGGCTGATACCATTTTTAGCATTACTTTCAGCAAAAGAAAACTGTACTGAATGTTCCCAGCTTTTGGTGTTAAATGAGGCTGCATCCCAATACGGCACAGTTGGGTAACTGGTATACCGGGGCGCTGCAATATTGTATTTAGCAATAAGTGCTTGCTCTGTCATATCAATAAATATTAAAGGGATGTATTACTGGTAATTACGGCCGGTGAATAGGCCACTGCCACCCGGCAGTTTTTAGCGCATATACATGCTTTGCCTACACATTTATCCTGCTGCCATAAATCCAGGTTCCTGATGGTCAGGTCAGCTATTTGCTGCAAGGCTTCTTTAGTTAAATAAGCCTGGTGCGGAGTAACCAATACCTTAGGATGCTGCAGTAGAGTTTGCAGTAAGGCATCTTTCATTATATCGCCCCCGTGGTCTTCAAAAAACAGCCCTTTTTCGTGCTCATACACATCCAGGCCTAAGTAGCCAATTTTGCCGGTTCTCAATCCCTCTATTACAGCTGCAGTATCAATTAGCCCCCCACGTGAGGTATTAATGAGCATAACACCGGTTTTCATTAATGCAACAGTATCGATGTTAATGAGGTGATGCGTTTGCGGTGTAAGCGGCGCATGCAGGCTAATGATATCTGATTGCTTCAGGAGCTCATTGATACCTACCAGAGGCAAATCGGATGTGTTATCTTTTAAATAAGGGTCATGAACAATAACGTGGCAGCCCAAGCCTTTAAAAATTGCAGCGGTAGCCAAACCAATATGTCCTAAACCAATCAGCCCCACAGTTTTGCCGTAAAAATTGAACCCGATCAACCCTTCCTGCCTGAAATCGAACTGCAGGCTATGTTGTTCGGCTTTAACCAGTTGTCGGCTAAGTGCCAGGGCCAAAGCTACGGTATGTTCTGCTATGGCTTGTGGTGAATAGGCCGGCACGTTGGCTAACTTGATATTGCGCTCAGCTGCCGCAACTTTATCCATATGATCGGTACCTGCCGAGCGGGTGGCAATGTACTTTACGCCCAGGCCGGCTAACTTGTTAATTACCGGAGCTGAAACGTCATCATTGGTAAATACCAGTACTGCATCTTTGCCCTCGGCATAAATAGCAGTCTCAAGGCTGAGCGGATTAGATATCAGGGTGATATCGTGCTTTTTTTGGTTGGCTTTGGCCAGAAACTCTTTTTCAAAAGATTTTATACTGTATGCTACCACTTTCATCGGTTAACGGGCGTTTAATTCTTACAAAACTACCCTGAACCGTGCTGCTGTACCATGAGAGCGGTCAGTTCAAAAAATGATGTATATCAGTTTTTCATTTTAGCCAGGCGCTCCAGATTTAAAATCTGTAACAGGCTGCCCTTCTTCTCTATTAGTTTTTCGCTTTTAAAATCTGATAAGGTACGGCTCACGGTTTCTGTAGCTATGCCGGCCATAGAAGCCAGTTCCTCGCGGGATGCTTTGAAAATCATCGGATCATCAGCAGCCCGGCTCAGGCGCAGCAGTGTTTGAGCCAGGCGTTTACGCACAGAGTGATAGGCCAATTCCAAAAGCTGCTGTTCCTTCTCCCGGATATTATTAGAAAGGGTTTTGATAAACTGATTGCCTACTTCGGGGTACTGATTGATCAATTTTAAAATGGCCTCTTTAGGCAGCAGGCATATGGTGGAATCTTCAATGGCTTCTGCAGTTTCGGTATAATTTTCTTCCGTCAATAATGCGGTTACACCAAAATAATCGTCGGTTTTATAAGAGCCGGTCATCAGCTCGCGGCCGTCTTCTGCCATTTTGATGGTTTTTATACTTCCGCTCAATACCAGGTAAATACCGGATGGCTGGTCGCCGTCATAATATATAACCTGCTTCTTTTTTACCTGCCGTACTTTACGCCCGGCAATCAGAGCCTTTAATTCAGTTAATCCCTTACCTGCAGCGGGAGCCAGGTTCTCTAAATCACTTAACGATTTATTATAAAACGCCTGTTGTTTCTCCTTTTTGTTAAGGCGGCTCTCAATGGCATTAAGCAGTTCTAGGTCATCGAACGGCTTGGTAAGGTAATCATCGGCGCCCATTTCCATTCCTTTTCTCAGGTCTACCCGCTCGGCTTTGGCAGTAAGAAAAATAAATGGCGTAGATGCTGTTTCCGGATTTTTATTCAGCATATACAGCACGCCATAGCCGTCTAATTCAGGCATCATAATATCGCACAAAATCAGGTCAGGTTTAAATTGCTGAGCCATTTCAACACCCTGCCTGCCATTGGCTGCCTGCAACACTTCGTAACCTGTTAGTTCCAGTATTTCGGCGGTACTTTCCCGTATGTCGTTATTATCTTCAATAATTAGAATCTTAGTTTTCATATATTTAAAGGAAAAATAAGCTTGAATGAGGTTCCTTGGTTTACATGGCTTTCAAATTTAATCTGCCCATTCATTAAGCCAGCATAACGGGTTACAATGTTTAGGCCCAAACCCGTACCTGGTATGTTGCCGGTGTTATGGGCCCTGAAGAAAGCTTCAAACAGGTGCTTTTGGTCGGTTTCGGGTATACCAATGCCATTGTCTTTAATTGAAACTATCAACTGCTCTGCAGTAAATTCAGTATTGAACTCAATAAATGTATTCTCGCCGGAATACTTGATTGCATTGCTGATTAAGTTGATGATACAATTTTTTAGCAGGGCCTGATCCAGCTTTACCAAGCTTTCGGTACCTGTGTGCTGATAAATAATGTGCTGGTTTTGCTTGGCTATCAATTGCATCTCTTCTGTAATTTCTTCGGCAAACTTTACTATATCAAACTGGGTAAATACCGGTTCCACCTTACCGGCCTCTAATCGTTCCAGCGATAAAAAATCATTAAGTATACCCGTCAGATTACTTACTGAACTTTTAATTTTACCAATGTGCTTGTTAATGTTCGAATGATCGAATTGCTGGGCATACTTTTCAATCAATACCGCCGAAAGTTGTATTGAACTTAATGGTGTACGAAACTCATGCGATGCCATCGATACAAACCGGCTTTTTAACTGGCTCAGCTCCTTCTCTTTTTCCAGAGACTGGCTTACTTCCTCTTTGGCATGCTGCAGTGCCTGCACTGTTTGTTTTAACGAAAGGGTTCTTTCCTCAATCTCCTCTTCCAGGTGCGCCGCGTAATCTTTCAGTTTATCCTCAGCCGCTTTCTCGCGGCTCAGGTCGTGTATAAATCCGGTATATATTTTCCGGCCGGAATATTGTACTTCGCTAACGCCCAAGCGAAAAGGGAAAACAGAGCCGTTCTTGCGTAAACCCTGCACTTCGCGGCCAATACCAATAATGTGGGGTTTACCGGTACGTTGGTAGCGGTTAATGTATTCATCGTGCCGCCCCTGGTCGGGCTGGGGCATTAGCATGGAAATATTGTTACCGATTACCTCCTCGGGTGCATACCCAAAAAGGTTGCAGGCCGAAGGATTGATAGATTCAATTCTTCCCCGTTCATCAATAGTGATAATGCCATCAATTGCATTTTCAATTATTGCTTTTAATAATACGGCATTTTCCATTACACACTAAATATCAAATACAAATATCTGTTACAGCAGTCAGTATTTTAACTGATATAATTCTTTTTAAAAGTGATTATGATCATTTTTCTCTAACAGAGTGCATTTCATTTCATTATCGCCTTAACTGTTGGGGGTTTACTCCATTAAAGCGTTAACCGGATTCATAAAAAGTACACCTTAAATGCGCATTTGTTCAAATACACTGGCCAACCACATACTGCCTTACCAAACCAGTTACCTCACCGCAGCATTTTGCCTCACCATCATTTTTAATGCTGACCTGCATCATTATTTAAGCATAGTGTTGTGCAGAACTTTGCACTTAAATAAGAGTAAATATGAACACGTTAACTCGATTCATTGGCAAAACTCAGGCAGGGCGTAGGTTTTATGCTTGCTTAGCCTTATTGGTATTACTGTTGCAGGGGCATGTAATAGCCTTACAGTCATCCAGCCGGTTGCCAACCGGTTTTGCCCACGGCCAGGATACAATAGTAAGTGCAGAAATTATCAATCAGCTCAGCCAAAAAAAGCGGCTTAATTTAAACTTCCCCGCATCTGCAGACCGCTTTTATAAAATTAACAACTATAAACTGATATGGGTTGATCCGGCCCAAGCTCCCAAAACATGGCAGGGTATGCTGCTGGTTGACTGTGTGCTGCAATTTGGGCTTAACCATAACGACTATCACCCGCAGGACATTACTTATACTGCTATGCACCAGGCACTTGAACGGCCAAGAACAATGAGCCTGACCGATAAAGCCAGGCTTGATATTTTATTTACCGATGCGCTGCTTACGCTAATTAATCATCTTCATTTTGGTAAACTTAATCCTGATTATCCGGCAAGCAGGATTGACCGGATGCCTGCCGGCGGATTCAAGGCAGAGACAGTACTTGCCGATGCCTTTCAAAGTAAGGATTTAATGACTGCCATAAGTAATGTGCAGCCAAAATCAGCACAGTACCTGCTTCTGCAAGACCAAATGCGACTGATTAGCGGGCAGTATAGTGGCGACTGTTACGAAATTCCTGATGGCTTAGTGCGTACCCTGGCTGTTAACATGGAGCGCTTGCGCTGGATTGGAGATGATGAACAGACCAGCATTCAAGTCAATATTCCTTCATTTAACCTGAAGTTCCATCAGCCTGATACCACTTACGAATTCAAAGTAATTACAGGTAAGCCTGACCGGCCTACCCCTACACTTCAAAGCCGTATTACTTACTTTACCACAGCGCCTGAATGGAATGTGCCTGCCCGCATTTTTGAAAGTGAGTTATTTCCCAAAGCCCTCAAAGACAGCAATTACATTGAAAACAATCATTATACCGTTTATAACCGCAAAGGAGATTATATTCCTGTAAACAAAAAAAATTTGCTGCTCATTCAACAAAAACCTAATGATTACATGGTGCGGCAAGCTGCCGGCTGCGAAAATGCATTGGGTAAATTGGTGTTTCGTTTTGCCAACCTTTACAATATTTACCTGCATGATTCGCCTGTGCAAAGTTTGTTTAACAGGTCGGAGCGCACCTTTAGCCACGGTTGTGTAAGAGTTGAACATGCCGAGCAGTTAGCCGAACTCTTGTTACAATACGACGATCAACCCAATGCCATACCGGCCCTGCACAGGGCAACAACTGTATATCAGCATCAAAATTTCAGGCTGAACAAGCCTATTTCTATTAAAATTACTTACTTAACCTGTGAAGTAAAGGATGCCACGGTTGTGCGCTATAAAGATGTATACGGGCTGGACGATCGCCTGGCTATGGCGCTGTACGGCAACAGCACCGTAATTAATGCGAAACGCTAATTGTATTTATTTAAATAATCCCCCTAATATACCGCATTTATGGAATTGTATTAATCACCACTGGCTTTTTCATTAAATATCAGTTTTAGTCCAGCAAAGTCCAGGTGCGTTTGGCTTGTACTGCCTGTATCACTTGTTGTTCGGCAACCACAATGTTTTCTTTGCGCTGGCCAATGTACTCCAGTGAACTTAACTTATTCCACAAGGCCACCATTACTTTCAAAAAGTCATCTACCTGCTGCATGGATGATTGTATATCATGATGATTATATACCACCTCAATCAGGCGGGCCAGTAACTCCTCAAAATTGCCGGGAGTTACATCTTTCCATTCGTAAAAGTAT
This sequence comes from Mucilaginibacter koreensis, assembly GCF_054783355.1. Lineage (NCBI taxonomy): Bacteria > Pseudomonadati > Bacteroidota > Sphingobacteriia > Sphingobacteriales > Sphingobacteriaceae > Mucilaginibacter > Mucilaginibacter koreensis. Next base: position 3,012,170 of record NZ_BAAGQS010000001.1, read on the forward strand.
TTCAGTAATTCTTCGCGCTCGGCTCCGCTAATGCTTTTTACCGTGCTAAAGAACAAGTGTGCCATTTCTGAAAAGTAGCCAACTAAGTAAATGGGCGGCTGGTTATAGGCTACATTGCGGTAATTGAAAAATATATGTGCGATGTAATCCAGCATCTTATCGCACAATAACTTCACATTTTTGCCGATTGGTGAGATAGAATCTTTAGAGGTGATTTTATCTATAATGCGGAACGATAACAGTTGAAACTCATTCAGCTGATTGCTGAAGGTTTCGTAGTAGCTTACCAGCAAAGGATGGCTCAATACAGTGGTACACGGAGGGATGTAATTGGCTGCTACCTGTATATTACCATTGCTCCTGGTAAACTTTCCTACTTCAAAGTACTGGTTCGATTTTGTATTCAGCTGCGAAGCAGGAATCACATTAATAGTATATTGCTTTTCTACTGATGGGTAGCGCAACGGCGCTTCTTCAGGGTCAGGGTTACCGGCAGGTACCCGCTCAAACGGATTAACGGCCAGTATCACAAAATAGGTTTCTGCAACCTCAGTCGTTGTTAAATCCTGCCCGAAGTAATGATCAAACACATACTCTTCATTAAGCGGTGCACGCGGTATATTAATACGGGCGCCGTCGGCCGCAACAGCATTGCATTGCCCTATTTTTATTTGTAAATGGTTAGATGCCCGGGCGGTAATGGAGATAGCCAATGAACTGGATTCGCCGTTAAAGGGCGGCAATAACCCAAATGTATTGCTGTTTAAAAAAACAGAGGTACTATCCCTGCTGATATCCTGAATAAAGTTATCAGTGCTGATAAAATGGCTGCTGGAAATTTTCATTCCATCTACCCAGTTTACCGGTTTGTATTTTAAAGGCGATGTCATAATATGATTTCAGGCTAATAGGTTTATAAATAAACAGCTTCATCCCCTACACGTATACGTTCAGCTTCAATTTCTGATACGCGTTTGGCATATATGGTATATTTTTCGGTAATGTGGTTTTGCTCTATATCCAGGTCGGGGTCAATAAACAGCCGCTGCTTGAAAAACGAAGGTTTGATGTAAAATATCCACTGATAGCTTTCACCGTTATCCAGTTTATACTGCACCGGTGCGTTAGGGAATTTCAGGTTATAGTCATCAATAAATTTTTGGAACCATATCCCGAAATTCATATTCCGTGGCGCTTTGGCTTTAACTTTAAGCGGCTCGGGGTCATTGGTATTTTTGTATAAATCCAGTTCCAACACCAGCAGATGGTTAAAATCCAGGTGCTCCATATTGATATCGGCCGGTACCACCGGGTAACGCCACACCTTGTAAATTTCTAACGGAATGCTCAGGAAAGATAAGTAGGTCCACCAGAAAACGGGCGGCACCAAAAATGCCAGTATGGAAGAGGCAGCCCAGAAACCATATTTCAGATTATTCAGCCAGTCAAATGCCAGCTTGAACAAGTACATGCCCAGCAAGGCTGCGATGAGTGTACAGATGAAAAAGAACCCTTTCCTGTTCAGCAATTCGCTTTCATAATAAGTGCCGGCCAGCCATACATAAACAATACCCAGGCACAGGTAAATAAACTGGCAGATCAGGTACCCCCATGGCATAAACTGCAAATCCAAAAAACCGATAAAGCCGGGTATACCTAAAGCAATAGCCGTAAGCAGCAGAATAACAATCAGTTTTTTATTACTCAGAACCTGATTCCTCTTGTTGATAATCGTCATGATAACCGTAGATATCGTGAAGATGACCGGGAACAGCAGATAGCGGATAAAGAAGGATTTAACGTCCATAAAACATCAATACAGTTACAGCAGAAATCGCCTTGAATAAATAATGGATTTGCCTAATCAATTACGCTTAAATAGGGTTATTGTTTTATAAATGCCTATATAATACCGCCTGATGGAGAACCATAACCCTAACCATATAGATACTGATTTTAAAGCAGTGGCCATAGCTGCTGAATTGATTGAACAAGGGAAAATCAACGCCGACCAGCTGGTAATTTTACCGGCAGGGCCGCAGCAACAAGCCTATGCAAAAGAAATTAAAGAAGTTACGACTTATCAGTCAGCCTATCGTAACCGCACCATAACCAGCATTTCCATCAACCGCGAGGGCTTGTACGATATGCTGCCTGAGGGTCTGTTTCATGAGCCGCCTGCATCCAGTGTACTCATCACCGAAGAGGGGATGATTAAAGATATTGTGCAAAGGCGCGAAGAGGAAAAGCAGGCCCGGCAGTTCTTTGCACCCATGGAAGCCGAGCTTTATCACCTCCGTACCATTGTGGAGATGTATGAAAACCGGCTGGATAAAAAGAGTGAGTATGATGATCTGATTAATATTTTTTTAAAAGAATGGAAAGAGTTTAACTGCTTTACCAAAGAGCAGATGGTGATTTTTCTGCAAGTACTGCCTATGGTGCATGAGCAGCGCAACAATTTGCCCTTTATAAGTGAGGTGTTCAGGATGTTGTTTAATGCCGATATTCAGATGAATTACAGATACACGGATATGGAAATGCCTGCTGAGTTAATTGAACAGATTGAAACCCGCATAGGCAAAAACTCGCTCGGGGTAAACTTTATAGCCGGCCGCGCCAAGGAGCAGGAAGAAGCACTTTTTATTAATATTGGCCCCCTGAGCGCAACACAAATGCTTAATTTTTTGCCTGGCACCCGTACAGCAACAGCAGTAGATGCTTTTTTATCTTACTTTATTCCGCTGCAAACCACAATACAAATACAGTATACGCTGGGTGCCGAATATCAACGTATGGCTTTAGGCCCCGATGAGCCCAATTGCTGTTTGGGTTACACTACATTTTTGGGCGCTTAACATTACGTGGTAAACAGGCGGTAATTAACGTTTACTACGCTACGGGCCTGCAATTTTGAATGCAGTAATGATAATAATGTATCCCACTCTTCGGCCGAGAGGCGAAATTCATTTGCAGGCGTAATATGAATGTCTGTCGTCTTTTTTAATCCTTCTTTAGGATTACTCGATATACTGATGCCTTTGGTGATATTTACAGCAGCTGCCTTAGCGCCAAGCTCGTAGTAACAAAAGCTAACCAAATCGGCTTGAGTTACAATGCGGTCTTTGGTAGTTAAGCCATATTTGTAAGCCTGTATACGTTCTGATGCACCAAGCCGGCTGCGGCCGCCAATGCTGCTGGTCATCAGGCGTATGTTCTCCGGCCTGAATTTAAATACTTCGAACTGCTGCAGCCGCGCCCCTCTCCTGATGTGGTTCCCTTCATCGGCCAGTGTGGTCCAGTAGCTGAGATACATCATATTGGTTTTGCTGTTGGGCGTTACAATCAGGTAATTAATCAGTTCAGATAACTGATTTGAGTTGGCTGACTTTTTTTCAATCAAAGCCAGGTTTTGCTCCAGCGTTTTAATGATACTGTTTAAAAAATCGTTACCATAAGCGGCAAAGGCCGCCTTTTCATCCCTTAATAACTCGAACAGATACTCGATAATTTGCCTGGCGTTGCGGCTGTCAAACCGCTCGGCGCCACCATTGCGGATGGTATAGCTCCCCTCCATACTTTGCTCTGTCTGGCTGTACGGAATTTCACTGTAAGTGATGTTCTGGTCATCATGCAAATCCTTAACCGAAAGGAAATGCTCATGCAGCCCTGGTTTAATGGGGATGATATTACTGCTGTTTCTTAACCTGTATTTGTGCTCATACAATTTCCGGTTCATCACCGGGAAACAGTTAAGCGCAAGCTGCAGCTCATCGAGTACCTGTGGCTGAATAGCTGCCGGGAATACCAGCTTTAGCCAGATGCAGGGCTGTAACCGACTCAAATCTGCCGCGGCAAATAGCTGGTTAAACTCTTCCGGATAGGCTTGTTTTTGATCTTCAATGGCACTCAGCCTATCGTCGGTAATAGAAATAAAGCGGTTTTGATAATAATCTTTAATATCGCGGGTAATCTGGTTAATGATATCGCGCTCATAAAATATAGGGCGGTATTGCCTGCTGTGGTCTTCTAAGTAAAATAGCCCCGGCATGGTTTGTATTTCATATTGCTGCGTATAGCATTTAACTACCGTAAGCAGGTTATACAACTCCTCATTATTAGAATAGCCAGACCATTCAAAGAACAAAGCCATACCCTGCAGGCTGCTTACCTGGGCTGTGCAGTCAATACCTACCCATATTACATGCTGTTCTGCATTGTTGCCAGGTAGCGCCTGCGCAATGGTGTTACGGCGGGCCTGCTCATCATGCTCATACAGTTGCCTATTGGTAAAAGTATACCTGATGTTGGCATTCACCACGTTTACTTCGCCAACCGGGGTAAAAAATATATCTGCCTGTTCAGTAGCTGATTTTGGTGTATCTGCTGCAGCGGGCTTACGGTAATAAAAATGATCGCTTATCCGCATGGTTTCCGTAGCCTCAACCGGCATGGCTTTTAATACAGCATGGGCTGGCAAGGCACTGGTCAGGTGATCTGAAGCCAGGATACGTGATATTTTATTGAGTACCCGATTCTCCAGGTTCTTTACATCGTTTGATACATTGAAAATCTCGGTGCTCAGGGCCTCTATAAGTAACTTTACAAACGGATCAAGATCATTGATATTGGCCGTGCCCCAGAAATCCAGCGCGTTGCGCAGCATCCGGTTCCTGATATCTTCCTTCGAGTTAAAAAAAACAGTGTTCATTGATGGTTATGCCGATAGCGGGCTCAGGTATAAAGCGGTTGAAAAGGTATAATGTTCTCCGGTTTTATGAATAACGCCTTTAATAGTGATTTCGACCCGCTTTTTTATTTCGCTTATGTTTCTGAGCGGATAAAATTTATTCACTTCGTTTATCTTCACCTCCACCTCTACATGATAAATGCGCTGCTCGTATTTATGAATTGAACGCAGCAGGGATTGCCTCAGTTTTTCCTCCCACATACTTTCACTTACAATCAGTTCAAAATCGAGGTCCCATATTTCACAGCCGAAATCGGGCATAAAACGGTGCTCGCCATAGCGGGTAAAAATAATGAGCTCGATATACTGCGAGATAGATGCACCTACGTCCTGCGTGGCCAGATCATACCCCTGAAACAGCTGGTTGAGCCGGAAAGGTTTTTTATATAAAGGTAAAGCCATGTATTAGCGTCCGGTTAACTGAATGAATAAGTTATACAAAGTATTAAACAAAAAAAGCTTTAAATAGTTGTTTCCAGAGCAATGACTTTAACCTGAAGGCAATTTACATCCAGTGTCTTGCTTTTTCATGTTGGTCTGCGCCCATTTTCAGGTACTTAATTACGCCTGAGCATACTGATGTTAACTGACCTTATGAATACCTTTTTATATCACTTATGAAACCGGTAAATAATCCAGATATCTACCGTGCATATCGTAACTTCCTGCTCATGTTTGCCTTGTTGCTGGCCTTCACCATAGCAAGCGTTTACCTGTTTTTCCTTACGTCTAACCACGAGGTGTCACTGCTCAACAAAAAAGCCAAGGAAGCCGAGCAGCTGGTAGCAATAAGAAGCGATATCTATAATGATTTTGACCAGATTATGGTGCGCATGCAGCAGCTGTCTGACTATACCAAAATGAATTCGGAAGAAATCAATAACCAAACCCTGCTTCTGGGAGATATTCAACAAGCCAACCAGCGCATTATGGATAGGGTGCAGCAAAATACGCTACCGCTTAAAAGCTTTGAACTTTATAAAAAACTGAGCAATGACATTAATACCATTGCCACTATTAAAGATTCTCTGTTTACCACCAGGTTTCAGATTGAGAGTGCACGCTCGCAACTGGAGTCTTGCAATAAAACTAATAAATCAGCCATTAACAGAATCAGAGGCAGTTTCAGAAGATAGGACACCATGAAGTTTACACTTAAGGAAAGAAGAGAGCGGTTTTTATTCTTTTTAGGCCTGTTCCTGCTGGCTGCCGGTGTATTATGCACAGCCATATTTTATAATTATGGCGACGGAGCGGCTATATCTAAAGAGGAATTTGCCAAAAGAATACAAGACGAGGAACAATTTGAAGCCACGGTAGCCGAAGCACAACCGGCTATTGATACTACCTACGCACGTATAGTGAAATTTAACCCCAATGTGCAAGCGCTCTTTTTAGAAAACGACATCAAAAATTCATTGGGTGCCATTAAATCTTATTATAACCGTAAGCCTTATGATAACCGGTATAAATGTTTCATTTATGCCTCAAAATTGTATGAAAACCTGTTTTATGACCGCCGCGAACTGCGGGGCAACTACAATGACATCAGCCATATCAACAAACTTTTAGACGATTGTAAACTTTCTACCCGCCAACTGCAACAGAGCTTAGGCGCCAGGTAAAATACATTTAACATCAACGCTAACCCCACATACCTATGCAAGACGATTACAATAACAGCAGGCCCGTAAACACTAACCGACAAAATTATGCCATTCTGTACCTCATCATCGGCATATTATTGGTTGCAGGTCTTATCTTTTTATTCAAAAGCTCATTGTTTGACAAACGCAATGTAAATGCACGCATCCTGAAAGATGAAATTTTCCTGAACGAGGATTTAGTGTATTCTGATAATACCCCAGATGCCAAAAAGTGGCTTTGGGAGTTTGGCAACGGTGATAAAACTACGCAGCAAAATGGCAGCTACCGCTTCAAAAAACCGGGTGCCTACATTGTACGCCTTACAGTAGACGGCAACCTGCAGCAGCAATTTCCTATCAATGTAAAAGATACGGTTGTAACTGTAGCAAAAGACACGCTTATAACAGTGAATGGCCCAACGCAGGGCATTGTTAACGAGGAAGTAAGGCTCGAAGCACAGGGAAATGCCCGCATATATGAGTGGTCTTTCGGGGAAACCGGCCGGGTGGATGTGAAAGGACCTACCGCCCTGTATACCTATCATAACCCCGGTACCTATTTTGTGAGATTAACTACTGATAACGGTAAAAGGCCTGCTTACCACCGCATCATCATATCCAGCCCCGATTCTACAGTGAATGAAATTGTAACACCGGGCGAAGGCGAACGCAAAGCGGTTGATGATATCAGGGCGCACTTGCAGGCTATTGCCAACGGGGCCGACTTTAATACCCATTATTATTACCTGGTTAACAGGTACTTCTGTGGCGATGAAAAGGTAGGCGTTAACCTGGAGTCAACCGGTGGTAATAAGCAAACCGACTTATACTCCTACTGTATGCGCCTTACATTTGGCGGTGGTATCAATATAGATGAAGCCCAGGTTACCCTGAAGCCAAAATCCAACTGCTCAAGTTTATTGACTGTGAAGCAGCACAATACCAACTCTTCATCCGGTATCAGACGCAACCGTTAAACCCAAACTTATTCAATACATCAACGAGACCTTTATTCCTATGAAAAATATAATTGCCCTCATCACTTTACTGCTTCCATTGGCCGCATCGGCGCAGTCACCGGTATCATTCAGTAAAAAAGTAGTGACCATGCCGGCAGCTTTTGAAAAACCCACTGCAAAAACCAATGTATATGACGACGAGAAATCGACTTCATTACCCTGGATTGTGTTTTCAGACCGCGACGAAAACTATACCTACACTGCACCGGGTGGAACTTTAGTGATGAAGAAAATAAAGTTTATGGAGCCTTACTATGTAAGTGAAGCCAAAAACGGGTATTTAAAACTGCTTAAATATCAACCAGGGATGGTACAGGGCCGTAAGCTAACCAATAAAAAAAGCGCACAAAGCTACGGCTGGATCAGCCGTGATAAAGTACTGCTGTGGCAATCGGCTTTTGTAAACCCGCAAACGGGCTATCCTGCAAAATCTTTAGCTATTATTTCGGGCAAAGGTCCGCTTACTATGCCGCACATTTATTATGACAGAACGGACTCATTGAATGTGTATACCTCTCCTGAGTTAGAGCGGGGTAAAGGCAAAGTAGGTTTACATAACATCCTTTATATTTTCAAAAAATCGGCCGACGGTCGCACTGTGTTAGTAGGTTCAGAAGGACAGTTAATTGCTGATAGCGCCGCCAAAAGCGTATACGGCTGGGTACCTGCCGATGCCGTGCACACCTGGGGCGACCGCCTGTACATCGGCTCGGCCAGAAATAACTATTATGATTCGGATGACTCTGTGGCCGCCATTGTCAATCAGTCGTTCCATTATACCGGTCAGGGTGCCAGCGGCTTAGGCGGCTTTGCTTTTGATCCCCTGCTGGAACCCGACCAGCCACTATTGCGCAGCATTGCTGTAGTATCTTCAAGTTCGCCAGACTATAAAACCGGAACCTTGCAACTGGGTGTAGCCGGTGATGTATATGATAAAACGCACAATCAGGTCATCAATATTAAAGGTGGTCATATTAATTATGCCAACTATCTGAACATCAGAAGAAATATACGTAAAATTAATGTGGTATACGTAATTGATGGCGGCAGTACCATGCGTAATTATTTCGGTGGCATTACCAGCACTGTACAATCTTTCGAAAAATCTTTTTTGCCGTATAATGCCACTAACCGTATCACCTATGGTGCTGTGGTATATCGCAGCAATGCGGATTGCGGAAAAGGAGGTGTAAGCACACAACCTTTCAGCGCTGATTACCGCCGTGTGGTGCGCTTTTTAGATAAAGAAGCCGCCACTACCGCCAGCTGTAGTGCAGGCGTAAACAGTCAGCCGGTGTATGATGGTATTGGCGCTGCAACAGCCATGTTGGCTAAACATGCCAATGAAACCAACATTATCGTTTTGATTGGCAGTACAGGTGATAACAATGATTCACAATCAGCCATTGAAGAAACGGCTGCACAGGTAGCCGCAGCCAATGCCCGTATTTTAGCGGTACAGGTATACAGCGACTATAATTCGGTTTACAACAACTTTGTCATTCAAGCCCGTAAGCTGGTATCACAATCGGCCGTGTTGCTTGCCGACCGTAAAAAGCAGCGCATGGTAGAAGGCGAAGGCTTAACCAATGCCCAGCAGTTTAATGTTTCAGTATCAGATTCTGTTTCTTTTTATCTCGATTATCCTAAAAATAGCTTAGTGCAGGGCGCTGTTATTTTTCCGCCTAAAGGCGTAATCAAAAGCAACCGCGAAATGGAAGCGGCTTTAAAACGTATGTTGGGCGAAACCGATATGGACATTCGCAGCCAAACCCATTCACTAGATAGTGCCTTCAGGCTTACCGGCCGCGAGCGCCGCTATGTGCAACCTATAGTGGTATCTAATTTAACGGCCCCTGTGCCCGATAGCCTGGGCGATAACATGCCGCACAACGCCTTTAAGTATTATCTCACTGCCGAAGCACCTGCCACTTTAGTAACCCAGCACCCCAATGAGCTGCAGTATCTGGTTATCTTAAACGAAGACGAATACAAGCAAGCCTCAGACATTCTTTCGTTGCTGATTGGTGAGAACTTGCAGCAGGATGCATCTAATTACCGCAGTAAGCTGTACAAGAATTATATTGATTTAAGCAGAAAGCGGTTGAAATTGAATTTAAGTAAAAGCGAAATCAAAAAGCTTACGCTTGATCAGTATATACAACGGGTAATTGGCCTGCCACTGCCTGATAATAAAGAGCTAACTACTTATAAGGTAAATGATTTGAAAAGCACCAGCCGTATGCCTCAGCAGGCTTTCGAAGCTTATATCAATTATTTGGTGCAGCACCGTAATCAAATTAAGCAGGCAGCGCTGCTCAACCAGCATTTTACCTCCAACGGAAAAAATTATTATTACATCACTCAGGCCAACTGGCGCTAATATATAGCAGCTATGAATATTATCAATTTAAGCGAGTCAGTTAAAACGGCTGTACGGGTAGCCCAATCGCTGGCTAAAGAATATCATCATAAAGAGTTCGGGCCGGCACACCTGCTCCGGGGGCTAATGCACCAGGAAGTAGGCTTGAAAGGTACGCTGGTATCTTTGGGTAAAGATGCAGAGTATATCAGCGACTGGGCAGAAATCCGGATGGAAGAATATGCTCCGGCGATTACTGTACCCGATGAAATGCTGGGCAACAGTGCCGTTAAGCTGGTATTTGAAGAGGCCGATAACGTACGCATCAAATTAGGGCACGATTTAATTACACCTGTATGTGTACTGGTAGCTTTGGTAAAGCCTAATGTAGGTTTCGAAGTAAGCCAGTTAAAATCATTCCCAATAAAAGAGAAAGAACTGCTGGATGTTTACCTGCAGGATGAACAGATACAACAGGCTGTAACTCCACAAGCCACCGGCGGTACTGCAGAGGCTACAAAAAGCACAGGTGCATTACTTAAATACTGTATTGACCGTACTGAACTGGCCCGCCAGGGAAAAACCGACCCCATCATTGGCCGGGATAAAGAAACCCGCATGGTAATGGAGATATTAAGCCGGCGCACCAAACCCAATGTCATCATCACCGGTGATGCCGGGGTAGGTAAAACCGCATTGGTAGACGGCTTTGCATTGGATATTGTCAATAATCAGGTACCGCAATCGCTGTTAAATGTGCAACTGTTCGAGCTGGATTTGGGTTCGCTGATTGCGGGTGCTTCTTATAAAGGAGAAATTGAAGACCGCCTGAAAAATATCCTGCGGGAGATTAAGCAATTCGATAAAGCCATTCTGTTTATTGATGAGATACATACGCTGTTAGATAATAAAGGCCCCATAGGTGGTGGTGTAGGCAATTTGCTGAAACCCGAACTTGCACGTGGAGAAATTACGGTAATAGGCGCCACCACTATTGATGAATACCGCAAAATTATTGAGCCTGAGCAGGCCTTTAGCCGCCGTTTTGAGGTATTACAAGTAAACGAGCCCGATATTGATACGGCTATAAAAATGATGGAAAAGCTGGTGCCGCAGTATGAGCAGCACCACAGCCTTAGCATTAACCCCAATGTAGCCGGAGAGTGTGTACGCCTGGCAAAACGTTACATGAAAGACCGCCGTTTGCCTGACTCGGCTTTTGACTTACTGGACCGCACCATGGCTGCCATCAGGCTGATGAACGACACTTCGGAGTCTACATTAACCGATTTAAACGCGCAATTAAAAGAACTAAAAGAAAGTGAGGCCGACGCAGGTGAAAAGTTGAGAGCGGCCAAATGGTTGTATTCACTGTTACAAAACAGGATGAGCGCCGTGTTACTGGGCAAACTGGAAGATGAAACCCAGGTAGAAGCTTTTGAAACTGCAGATGAGTACATTACTTATTTTGATACCAACCTGCCACGCCTCGAAGAACTGGCCACCAGTAAAGCCAGCGAGGTAGATAAAGAAGATATTGCAGCTATCATCTCCTATAAAACTGGCATTCCATTAGGTAAAATACAAGCGCAGGAAAAAGAACGCCTGCTGAATATGGAAAACTTCCTGAAGCGCCGGGTAGTAGGGCAAGACCAAGCCTTGAAAGCCGTGGCCGATGCCATACTGGAATCGCGCAGCGGTCTGAATAAAAAAGGTCAGCCGATTGGCTCTTTCTTTTTATTGGGGCCAACCGGTACCGGTAAAACAGAACTGGCCAAATCTATTGCCGAGTTTTTATTTAACGATGAAAAGGCGATGATCAGGTTCGACATGTCGGAATTTAAAGAGGAACATTCTGCTGCTTTATTGTATGGTGCGCCTCCGGGATACGTGGGTTACGAAGAAGGCGGGTTGCTGGTTAACAAAATCAGGCAGCAGCCTTATTCGGTGTTGCTGTTTGATGAAATTGAAAAAGCGCACCCTTCGGTTTTTGATATTTTCCTCCAGATTTTGGATGAAGGCCACATGCACGACCGGTTGGGCAAAGAGGGCGATTTTTCCAATGCACTTATCCTGTTTACTTCCAACATCGGCAGCGAGTGGATAGCCGAGCAACTGCAAAAAGGCCACCTGCCGACATCAAACGAGTTGATGGAAGTTATGGCCCGGCATTTCCGCCCCGAATTTTTGGCTCGCCTGTCTGAGATTGTGCCGTTTGCACCTATATCTGAGCAAAACGTGGTGCGCATTTTTGATATACAGCTCAAGAGCCTGATAGAGGCACTTGGCCGGATGGGCATTGGCTTCAGCATTACCGAAGAAGCAAAAAACATGCTTGCACTAAGTGGCTTTACGCCTAAATACGGCGCACGCCAGTTATCAGGTGTTATCAGAAATCAATTGCGCCGGCCTATATCGAGATATATCATATCCGGTGAGTTGAAGAAGGGGCATTCTATTCATGTGGGCAAAGAGCCGGAAGCCGATAAATTATCCTGGAAAATTGATGCATAAAATATGCCCGTTATGCCGTTTAAATCAAACAATTACAAGTTTTAATACTTTATAACAGAGACTCATAACCATCTACTTAATTACAGAGCATCATGTTTAATTACGAAATTGGAGGCAACGAGAGAAAGATTGATACCTCAGAAGCCTTTGGCGAGATATCGCCCAATAAAACGCTGTTTATACAAAAGCTTACTGATAATGAACCTTTAAGACCCGAGAAGGTAGAAGGTTTGAAAACAGTAGAGGAAGTTTTTGAACACTATAAACCAAACGTAAGTGTTGAGCTGGAGAACCAGGAAGGTGGCACTGTAAATGAAACCTTGAACTTTCATAACCTGGGCGATTTTGGGGTGAAAAACCTGGTACAGCAAAGCAATTACCTGCGCAAGCTTAATATTGAGCGCCAAATGTATCTCAATATCATTAAGCAGTTGAAAACCAACAAAACGCTTAAATCATCACTTGATAACGAAGAAACTAAAGCCGCTTTTTTAAATGCGCTTAAAAACTTTGTGCAAGAGCTTGAAAAATAATTATCTGTAACCATCACCGCTTTATCCATACTTAAGCAATTCAACTATGGCATCGTTAAACGAGCAAGCAAATAGCAATTCAGCAGCAGAATTTAAGCAGGCAGAACGGCCTTCGGCTGCACCTGCACAATCATTATCGCAAAGCTTAGAGAAACTTTCAAAAGTAGGCGGTTTTGATTTGCTGGAAACCACCATTGACGGTCTGCAAAACCTTAATCCCGACCGTAAAGCCAGAAAGCAGATATTTTTAACCGACGACGAAAAGAAAAGCGAACGCGAAGAGCTGAAGCAAAAGCTAAACCAATGGATAGCCGCCTTAGAGGGCTCAAATTCGGTTAGCGAAATGATTGAGCAAAGCACTGCCAAGTTGGAGCAGGCAGAAGAGAATTTGAATAAGAACGTACATTCGGTGCTGGAAAGAACACGCGAACTGGAACAAGCTTACCGCTCTGTACATTTATTTTATAAAAACACAGAATCGGATAAACTGAAAAATGTGGTAATGATGAATGCCAGCATGGATCAGTTAAAGGAACTGGACAACCCACGTTTTATTGAATACGTAGGTAATGAGCTGAAACAAAACTACGACCGTTTAGATTTGCGCCAAAACTACTCCATTATGGTTGTACCGGGTTACCTGGGGTCAAACAAAGTGGTGGAACGCTGGTCGAAAATGGCTTTCGAGAACAAAGTAATGCTGGTAACCGACTTTGCAGACTTAGACCAGCCGGATGACGTAATTGACCTGTTTACCTCTGCCAACCTTACCGGTGGCGATGCTTACAAGTCAAACACTATCATGACCTGTAACTGGCTGGTAGGCCGCGGTAAAGTAGCCGAAGTGGGCGAAGAGGACGATTTATTTGTGCCTGGCTCTGCTGCCTTGGCCGGTAAAATGTACTACACCCTAATGTCGCAGGTTACGGCCGGTAAAAAACACGGTGCGGTAAACGAAGTGGATGGCGTGCGCTTTGATTTGAAAAAAAGCGAAATATCTCATCTGGAGCGCATCGGTTTGGTGCCTATGGTAAACGAGTATGGCAAAGTAATGGCCTTCTCGGCTAAAACCTTGTTTAATGGCGATAACATTGGTTTGCAAACTTACTCTGTAGTGCGTGTATTCGATTACATTACCAAAGTATTGTTTGATTTCCTGAACCGCAGAGCTTTCGAAAACTGGAACTCAAAAACCGAACAGGACTTGCGCTCGCAGATTGTGAAGTTTCTGGATAACATTCAAGGCCCTGACCGCCTGATTGAACGCTTCAAAATTATGCGTTTTGAGCGCGACGAGGTGCAGAAGGACCGCATTCACCTGGATATTCACATCACACCTTACTTCCCGGCTAAAAGCTTTGTGGTAAAACTTGATGGCCATAAAGGTGATGATGAAAGCACCACATGGAATACTGCTTACGATTTGCAGCGTTAATTAAATTTTTAAATACTTGAAATTGCCCGCTTACCAGTCATGAAACGCATGATTGGTGAGCGGGCTTTATATATAACCACTTTTTGTTTTGTTAATATACTGTTTACATTTGCTGGCAAATGAAGCAGATATTAATCATCAATGCAGATATCAATAAAACTGATATCACACAGGCATTAATAAATGCTTACCGTTCTGGTGCCGAAGTATCTGGAGCCAGTGTGAGGGAACTCAACATTGCCGACCTCATTTTTAATCCCAATAAGCAATTTGATAATCGCGCTATCGAACTGGAACCTGATTTGCAGCACGCGCTCCAGCACATTGCAGGTGCCAACCATCTGGTTATTTTTTCGATGGTGTACAAAGAGTTTATTCCTACAAAAATTAAAGGTTTTTTTGACCGGTTATTTTTCCCTGATCAGGTTTTTAATCTAAATAATAGCGTACGTAATAATTTCAGCGGCAAATCGGCCAGAATTATATCTGTACTGGATGAGGCCTCCTGGCGCGACTGGCGCATTAATGAAAAAGCCACTTACATTCCTATAAAAAAGGTAATTTTAGAAAAATGCCTTATTAAGCCGGTACGTACTAGCACTATTGGCTATATACAATCGTTGCAAAACGAGTATAGTGTTAAATGGCAAAAGAAATTATACTCGTTCGGCACTAAATTAATCTAATGGTTAATTTATTTATTGTTTTATAAAACAAAAGGCAAATTTCAACGTTATCATAAAAAAGCACTGGTGGTCAGTGCTTATAAGGTAACCTTAAAATTTGTCGTTATGGCTTTCAAAGCAAGATTAAATTTTTCGGGCAGAGAGTACGATGTACTTAATTGCTCGTATGCCCTTAACCGTGATGTAGACTCGAAAGGACGCCCGTCATCAGGTGTTTACGGCGGTACAATTGATGTAGAGATTGAATCTACAGAAGACACTTCAATTGTTGAAGCAATGGTAAACAATCAGTATAAACCACTCACTGGTACAGTATTGATTAAAAAATCCGAAGAGGATGCCAAAATGAAAGAACTCAGTTTTGGTGATGCTTACATTGTTAAGTATTCAGAAGGCCTGAATATCTTAGGTGATACCCCAATGAGCCTGAAATTTACTATTTCGGCCCGTACCTTAAGGGTAGGTAACGCCGAGCATGTAAATGATTGGCCGGGTCAGCGTTAATTGCCCAGTCATCTTTAGCCGGCGTTCAGCTGGCATAACCTTTGTTTAAATTTCTTATAAACTTAATTCATATCTATATGGCTTTCAAAGCAAGATTAAATATAGGTTCTAAAGAGTTTGACGTGCTGCAATGCAGCTACTCTTTAAGCCGCGATGTTGACGCCAAAGGCCGTCCGTCATCAGGTGTATACGGTGGTACCGTACAAGTGGAAATTGAATCTACTGAAGACACCTCAGTAATTGAATCAATGGTGAACAATCAGTATAAGCCATTGAGCGGTACTGTAATATTCAAAAAATCAGAAGAGGATGCTAAAATGAAAGAGCTTTCTTTTGAAGAAGGTTACATCATTCAGTACAACGAGGGTTTATCTATCATTGGTAATAACCCAATGTCTTTAAGCTTCGTTATTTCTGCACGCAAATTAAAAATCGGCAATGCCGAGCACGAAAACGACTGGCCGAAATAATTTCGAACTTGTTTGTTGATCAATATAAAGCGGAGAAGATAGTAAGTATCCTCTCCGCTTTTTTCTTATCATGCTATTCCTCAATTTATGATTAAGAAAAAGAGAGTTATAAAACCCGCTTCTCCTACTGTTAAAAAAAAGACTGTTTCTTCGGCGCCTACCGCAATGGAGTACATCTCTTTGTTTGATACCTGCGAGATTAAGAAGGAAAAAATTGGTGAGATTGATAAATTGATTGATGAGAAATTAACCATCAATATGTCGAGGTATCAGGGTATTTCCACTACCATTAAATCGGGTGGTACTCCTCAGGTATCTGCATTAACACCTGAGTTTCAATTAAATTATATCCCGTTTTACAAGCGTTTTGGTACACCAGCGCCTGCCGATACATCCAACTTTTCTCCCAATAACTTTTTCAACAAAACGCCGTCTGTTTTTCAAGGTTTAAATCAGGGTACGCAAAGCTTGTTGCCGGGCTTATCTCAGTTAAATTATATGGATGGCAATAACTCCCTTTTCAATAAAGACATTTTCTCCGGCACCAGTTTTTACAGCAGCGGCGCAGGTATCCCCTGGTACTTTATTGCGTGTGTGCATTACCTAGAATGTTCTTTGAGTTTTAAAAAGCATTTACACAACGGCGATCCTTTAACCGGCTATACGGTTCACGTTCCGGCTCATCGACCCAAAGTTGGGCACCCGCCTCCGTTTACATTTGAAGAGAGCGCATTTGATGCGCTCAAACTGATGAAATACGACCAAGTAACCAACTGGAGCCTGCCATTTATTTTGCAAAAGCTGGAAGGCTACAATGGTTTTGGCTATAATAAGCGTGGTGTACATACGCCGTATTTATGGAGTTATTCCAACCATTATACCAAAGGTAAATATGTAAAAGATGGGGTGTTTGATGCCAACGCAGTATCATCACAATTAGGAGCCGCAGTGATATTAAAACGTATGGAACAGCGGGGACTTATCAGTATACCCAGAAATTAATATGAAGCTGTACGGTTATAAATATGTATTTGCATTGCTGCTCATCACCTGGGTGCAGTTGAGCTATGGTTGCCAGCAGAGCCGTGTTGAAACTGATAATGCTGTAACTGCAAAACCCAAGAGCAGCGAAGCTGCGGTTGCACAAAATGCTGCTCAATCAACCCGCCAGCACCTTACTGATGAGCAACTGTTCAGGCAATTTCTGCAAAAGTTTAAAAATCAGGTAAAACAGCGTAACAAGGCCGCACTTAACATGTTATTTTATTTTCCATTGCAAACCGACCCGCAGTGGACCAATGAAGACCTAAAAGCGCGCAATGTAAATGCAAACGAGGGATTAATCAATAAAAACCAGTTTGAAGGATATGTTAACGATATGTTTCCTGCTGAGGTTATCAAATTAATTGCATTGAGCCGAGAAGATGACCTGTCGGAAATTGAACGTACCTCACCGGAAAGCTATTATAAAAGCTTAATTAAGGTAACAGATAAAGGAAGCAGGATATACGAACTCGAGAAACAGTATGTTCAGGATAACGGGCAGGAAACCTCATTTGGATTTGTGTTCGGAAAAATAAACGGCAATTATAAAGTAATTAGCTATTACCGCCCATGGCCGCTTAAAGGCTAGCCACTAAACCAATACCTATGGAAACCAAAATCAAAGTAGACATTAATATAGAAGGAACTGTAATTGCTCATTTTTCTGCATTTAGCTTAACCCAGCGGTTCAATGAGCATCATACCTTCGAACTGCGCTTCAATCACGACCAGATTGAAAATACGAATGATGTTACCATTGAAAAATCAAAAGATTTTATTGGTAAAAACCTAACCATACAGTTTGGAACGGCAGACGGCAGCGAAAACCAGTTTACCGGGAAAATTACAAAGGTAGAAATTGCCCAAAGTCACGGCTTTCAGGGCGATATTTTGGTGAGTGGTTATAGCCCGAGTATATTAATTGACCGCGGGCCTGATTTGGGTTCATACCTCAATAAAGACCTTTCAGCTATTCTAAAGCAGGCTACCGCTGATGCTCCGCAAAACGATTTCAACTTTCAAATTAAGCCGGCCTATACTTCTCCTATTGATTACATCATTCAATACCGGGAAAGCGACTTTGAGTTTATCAACCGGTTGTCGGCCGAGTATCATGAATGGTTTTATTACGATGGTACTCAACTGGTGTTTGGTAAACCTGATAAACTTGATGAGGTTAATTTAATATACGGCCGCGATTTGCACAGCCTGCAGTATGGTATGCAAATCGCTCCCCTCACCTATCAAAAATTTTCGTACCACTCACAACAAGACGAACTGCTGCAAGCCCAACCGGCCGACAGTTCATCAGGATCGCCAGACCTATCTCATGCCATTGCTGCTTCAAAACAGGTATTCAGCAAGCGGTACAGCGAGCCTTTGGAAGTGCGTGTAAATTCGCAAAAAGAAATAGACACCTTTGTAAATGATGAGCACAAAGCGCTGGTATCAGAGCTGCTTACCATTATGGGCAATGGCAATAACACCCAGGTAAAGCTGGGCAGCGTGGTTAATATCAGTACCAGTATGCGGGCCGAAACCGGTTTTAAGGTGCAGGATTTTGGCAAGTTTCTGGTAACTGCTGTTTATCACCAGTTAGACGGCGTAGGGCATTACCAAAATACATTTGAAGGCGTAGCCGCCGATAGTGAGAAATTGCCGGTAAGGCAAGCCCAAAAGCCGACGGCCGATATGCAACTGGCAACTGTGTTGGATAATGACGACCCCAAGCAGCAAGGGCGTATTAAAGTACAATTTAAATGGCAATGCACCTCAAATGACCCTACCGAATGGTTAAGGGTTGTAAGCCCAAATGCCGGTAACGGCGATACAGGTAAAAACCGGGGCTTTTTGGTAGTGCCCGAAAAAGGCGACCAGGTAGTTGTGGGCTTCGAGGAAGGTAATATAGCCAAGCCGGTAGTTATGGGTAGCGTATACCATAGCAACAATGTAGATAGCAGCGGCTTTGTTAACAGTAACATTAAAGGCATGACTTCGCGTAAGGGAAGCCATTTGCAGTTTGATGATGCAGCGCATGCATTAACATTAGCCACCTCAGCAGCCAACACTGTAAACATTCATCAGCAGCAAGGTGCCATACAAGCTGTGGCAGCTCAAACCATCAGCCATAAGTCGGGCGAAAATTTGATTGAAATTAAAAACAAAGATGGCTCAATCACCCTGAACTCAAAAACCACCATTACCATACAGAGCGGCGAAAGTTCAATTACGCTTAACACCAACGGAACTATAACCATTAAAGGTAAAAACATTAATATTGAGGCAGAGCATAATCACATTAAGGGTGAAAGTAAAATTGACGGAGGAAATGTATTTATCAACTAAAGCGGTGAAATTATAGCATGTGGAGTATCTTAAATAAAGAAGAAAGCCAAATCGCTATACTTCAACCAAATGTTACACAAAAATATTTGTGCACTATAGACAGCGACATTCAAATTGGCACGTTAAAAGTAGCCACCGTAACTGAATGCAGATGGGTAGTTACAGTAAAAGAAGTGAAAACGCAGGGCTATCGGCTCGAAATTTTAACGCTCGATAATCACATCATTAAAACCAATAACCCCTCAGTGCATGATGTTGCTGCGCTCAACAATTTGTTTAAAGAGATATATAATGAATTAGACGTTGAGGTTGACCGTTCGGGAAAGTTGCTTAAAATTCATAACGTATCACAAATCAGAAACAAGTGGCAGCGGGTAAGAAGCCAATTGAAAGAAATGACGGCTGATGAAACCAGTATCAACAGTGTTGTTCAGCTCAACGACAATATTTTTGATAATGATGCAAACATCTTTCATACCGTAGGCGCTATTGAGTTTTTTGAAATTTATTTTAACGGCATTTACGGCAAAACTTTCCCTTATAACGGGCATTTTATGCGTAAAAGCAAATTTCAGGCGGCTGACATTGATTGGAACATTAATTATTCACTTAGCAGCGACCGGCCCAATAACGTTCGTTTTGAAGGCACGAATACCGGAAGACCATCGGCAGAATGGCTGAAGAATGCCTATGGGCATTTTATTTTTTTAGAACCCGCTACGCTGGTGCCGCTGATTACCTGTAAAGGTAATTATACCATAAATGCGCAAACAGGGTTAATCACCAGTGCAGAGTATTATACCGAAGAGGTGGTGCACACCCAGCTTTTATATAACAAAATTAAATACACGCTTTCTGCTTACTAATTGGATATGCAGTTAACCACACCCTATACCGAAACAACCTTGCAGATACTTAAAGCCGGCGGCTGGTATGAAGGCAGGAAAGTGAGCCCGGAGCCGCTACAGCAGGCGCTTGGTGAATATGAAGGCGAAGAATTTCCTATGATTGAAAGCGCCGTTAAACTCTATCAGGAAATGGGCGGGTTAAAGTTTTCGTTCTACAACAGCCAGGCAAAGCACGAAAACATCATTGGCTTTGATGCTGAA
This sequence comes from Mucilaginibacter koreensis, assembly GCF_054783355.1. Classification (NCBI taxonomy): domain Bacteria; kingdom Pseudomonadati; phylum Bacteroidota; class Sphingobacteriia; order Sphingobacteriales; family Sphingobacteriaceae; genus Mucilaginibacter; species Mucilaginibacter koreensis. Next base: position 3,032,588 of record NZ_BAAGQS010000001.1, read on the forward strand.
AAAGCAACTGAGTACCTGTTTCCTGGCGACGTTGCTGAGGAATATCTGCCGCTTTCACAAAGCCGGCACCTGATTCCGGTGGGATACTGGAATGATAGCTCGCGCATTATGTTTATTGATGAGCAAAGCCGGCTGTATTTGGGCGCTGATGCTTTTTTTGAGTTATTAGGCAATACGCCTGCCGAGGCGCTCAACCGCATCTTCGGCAACCAGGTGCATATTCCCTCTAATGAAGAGATTGCCTCGATAGAGAGAACACATATACAGGCTCCGCCCCAGCCCCCAAAGCGAGTAAAAAAAGAGGGCTTTTTTTCAGGCCATAATGCGCAGCAAGCATTTCAGGCAGCTAAAAAGCTGCTCGATGAAAAAAAATACACTTACACCAACATAGGAGAGCCTCGCAAGGAGTCCGGCTTTTTGATAGAAGAAACCGGAGAGGTGATTGATGTTTGGGTGATTAGCTATGATCAGGTAGTTCCCAACTTTGATGACAACGTTTCGTTCATTTATTTGGATGATAGAGACCTGGAACTGATACATATTCTTACCAAGTATGGATACGATTATTAGCGTATAACACGAAAGGTTTACCATGAGTAAGTTTTTAAACGAAAGCGACTTTTTCATGTGCAGCGGTGGCATGATGCCGGCCCGCATGAAAAGCTCACAGGTGGTAGTTAGCAAAAAAAACGAGGTTAAGTACATCCGTATAGTTGATGTACAAACCACATCATTTGGTGACTTTGTGTGCAAGAAGCTGATGTTGCTAATGGCGGTGGCTGCTGTGTTATTTGCCTTGCTGTGTGCAGTAACCGGCGGTGCTGCTTTAATTGCTGCAGCGGCAATTGGCGGTGCTGTAGGTGCGGCGGCCGGTGCACTTATTTGCGGTTATAAAGCAGCAGCAGCCCGTAAGTGGCTAATGCCTAAAGAACAGGTATATATTGCTGGCCAAAAGGCCCTTACCGATAGTTCTTACATGGTTTGTATGGCCGTTGGCACTGAGCAAATCAGGCTGGCGCCACATATTAAAAACTGGTGGCAGGCGCTGGCAGTAGGCGTTACCAATTTTGCCGGCGAAATGTTTAAATGCATTATGGTAGGTGCAGCCGCAGCCGGAGGTTTAGTCATATTAACTGAAGGTATAGGAGCTTTCTTATCCAATGCGGCAGCCAATTACCTGTTAACACTTACCTCTGCAAGCGGTCTGGCGCTGCGCGGAGGCCTCGGTGTAATGGAGGGCGTACAGGATAAGTATGTTAAAGGTGAAAGTACTGCAGATGCATTTACCCATGGTTTTGGCAGCGCCGTATTTGGATTAGAGCAAGGTACCATGCAAAGCATGGGCAATATAGTTACCGGCCAGGGGCGCCCCGAAGATTTTGCCGGCCTGCTGGCTTGGGGAGCACCTATTGCCCCAGCCGAAGAAGCTGCCAAACCAATAGACGCAGATGCTATGGGTAATGGCGGGGCTTGGGAGGGTAAACCTCAAAGTGGTAATACAGGTTTCTTGGATAGTCCACGTATGAGCAGGGCTGAAATTCAAGAATATCAAAAAGGATTAAATGAGCAAGGGATAGATTTTGCAGTAGATAAAAAAGGAGTTTTGCCCGAAGGCATGAGAGGCGGTTTTAATAATGAAACCGGAACCGTTTACTTGCGTAAGGGGGCTACACATTATGAAGCATTCCATGAAGCACAACACGCTAAACAATGGAAAGAATTAGGAAAAGAGGCCTATCAAAAGCAAACAACAGCAGAAAAGGAAACCTATGTTTATGATCAGATAGCCAAAAACAAAGATCAATTTAGCCAAGCTGAATTAGAACACGCTGAGGAGTATGTTAATGGCAAAAGAGCCGATGAAGGTTTACCACCTGTTATGGATGCCATGGAGGGCGGCAGCCCTGCAAAAGGAGCTGATGGTGATGTATTTGAAGATCCCGCAGCAGTAAAAGAGAATGCCAAAAAGCAGCCTACCGAAGAGGAAATGGCAGCGCTTAAAGCGCAAAGACGGCAAATGGCCGAAGATTTTTATTTAAAGCACAATCCGGGTAAAGATGCCGATGCTGTTGCATCCGAACTGAACGGTATAGATTTTTCAAAACCGGTAAGCATAGTAAAAATACCGCCCGACGGTTTGGGCCCTAAGGGTAATGAGCTTCATCAATTTACTAAAGTAAATACCGAGGGCGAAGTATTAAGAGGGCAATACTATACCGATAATCCAGCCAATACACCATCAGAATTGGGTATCTCTGATAAGTATAATGTGAGAGACAAAAGCTGGAAACATACCGATGAAGTAAGAACTGTACAGCAGGAGAAAGTAGTTTTTGATGAAAATAAACCTATCGAAGGATTGAAAAGTACATCAAAAGAAATTGATGATAGCTGGAGCCTGAAAGACGGTCAAAAAGTGCCGACTAAAGGTGGCGGCAGTCAAATTTATATCCCTAAAAACCAATAAAAACGATGCAGATTCCTGTTATCACCACAAAAGCATCATTTAAAAAGATGATCAATGAAACTATTGAGGAAACCGAAAACTTGAAAAACAAGTTTCCTGAAATAAGTATGTACAACACGCTTTTTTTACAACTAATAGCACTACGAAGTTTATTGGTAGAGCAAAAATTAATTGTTAGCAAAACTGATATTGATGAGCAATTCACTATAGGCGCAATTGCCACTAAAAACTTTGATTATGAGCATGATCTTTATGCTCAAAAATTAGTGCGGATATTCGGCGCAGCACTGCGCTACAATGAATTACAGGCCTGACATTGTATAACAAAGATTAAAAGTAAAGCCGGTAACATTATACCTCACATTTATTTGCGCCTTTACCTGTGAAACCAAAAAGGCTTTGCAGATTACTCGCTTGCAAAAGTTTTCAGGCAATCAAACTAGTCCGCAGGGTAATAGAAACATCGATACAACAGAGTTAAATAGATACAATTTAAAACATTCAACATACTGTAATTTAATACATCAAGTTAGTGTATGTATTAAATTGATTTTAATTAAATCTATCTAAACCCGTTGAAATAAAGCAAAAAGTGTTCATACATTCATCCGTTGATTAAACCCTACGTACACTTTGGCAAAAGCTAAATTTCACCTCGACAATTAACCTCTATTAAAAAGTGTATTTATCTTTTTTGATGTTCTTTTATAAGGCTAACAATTCCCTTTTTCTCAGCTACAAACCGTTGCGGCATCAATTTCTAAATATTTTCTAACTGATTCTTTTTAGGGGTCTGTAAGCTTTCAGTTTACCTGACAGTATCGTTTAATCAAAGTTAAACGGCAGGTAACCTAAATACCTAATGAGATAGGTAGTATGAATTTCATACTTACTTTTGTTTTGCCTTCAATTCGTCTACTTCTTTTTTCAGTTCAATAACATACAGGGTCAATTCTTCAACTTTTTTTAGCAGTAACTTGTTCATCTCTCCCAGATTTTGCCCATTTTTTTCAATTTCTTCTTCTGAAGGCATTTCTGGTAAGTGATGGTTTTTATCTACATAGGCTTTCACTTCAGTAAGCGAAGGCAGTTTGTAATCAGATTTGAACACATAATCGGGCCAGCCGGCACTTTGCAGTTTAACAGTTACAACCTCTGCTAATATGCCGCCTCCTACGGCCAGCTTATTTGCTCCTAAACTTCCGGCAAAATTAACGGCATTGCCTATTAACACTTCGCCATTGGCCCTAATGCGCATTAATTGAGTTTGCACATTGGTATTACTGTAATCGTAAAAAGCAAACCCGCCTTTTAAGCCACTTGCCTGGTTAGAAATGAAATCCGTTTCACCTTCTCCTGCACTGCGGTTCCAACCGATTAGCATTTGAGCTGAACCAGCTAAAAAGCTGATATTATCTAACCCGTTACCATTGCCGGGCCCTAAATTTCCATAACTTGAACCAGATAATATAGTTCCGTTTGCGGAGATAGTTGCACGGGGCGTAGTTGTACCAACACCTAAAAACCCATTAGAAGCGATGCGCATTCTTTCTTTAAAAGTACCATCACTTTGAGTAGTACTAAACCACATGTTTGACGGAATAGCAGTACTGGTTGGTGCCCCATCAACAGAAACTCCCATTTGTGCCGACCTCAGTAAATTAGTGCCATTATATGCCCAGTAGTCTGTATAACCGATATTATCTGTTGATTGAACAGACAACCTACTACCTGAAGTCCCTCTGTAGCGATTAAAATAAGACCGGGTACCTTGCCAGCCGGTATTGTTAAATGACTCTCCACCGATTTCTGTATAAGAATTATCCATTGCACTACGTATACTTCCCCATACATCCAGCTTTGCTAAAGGTATTGTATTGCCTATACCCACATAACCGTTAGTTGCTATAGTCATTCGCTCAGTTCCATCAGCCCAAAGGTGCATTGCATTGCCGGTAGCTGCTTTCAACGTTAAACCACTGTTATCTCCCCATATTTCCCCTTTTAAGGCTGCTCCCTTCCAGAAGTCAATAAGGCCGCCATTGGTGTTATTTTTTAAAGTTAAAGCCGAATATCCACCCAGATATGTAGGAGAAGTTGTTCCCACCCCTACTCCACCGAGTGATACCGAAAACATATCGGTGCCGTTTGTTCCCATAGCAATAAGCCCGGCTCCCGGATAGGTTGGATTTGAATTACCTAACTCAATAAAAGCGTTTTCACCGTTCGACCCTGTAATATCATAAGCAAACTGTAAACGGTAAGCTGTTCCTATATATTCACTGCCTGCAGGCGCTGCATAGCGGCGGTAAGGAGCAATTTGAAATTTACCGGAATGCCCTCCGGTATTTACATGATGTATTTCGAATGGATATAAATAGGCGCCCGGGTTGTTAGCCAGTGTGGAGCCCCCGTTACCTACAATGAATGAAACAGCCGGATTACCGTCTGGCCCCGTCATGGTGGGGTTAACGCTGAGTTTGGCTATAGGTTGGGTAGTACCAATGCCCACATTACCGGTGTTTGTATTATAAATATTGTTGCTGCCAGCGGGCTGTAACCACTGTGCGGAGGAGGAGAGCCCCAAGCCGGTTAAGGCCAGGACAATTAAAAGCTTTTTCATTAATGATAAGGTTGAGGAGAACGAATATATAGCGTAATAAATGCGTTTAATAGGTAACAGTTGCCGCCCTTGCGTAAATTGAATCTTTACGCCTTGCGCTGAAAGCAGCTAATTCCTGCGGTGTTAAAATAGCTTGGAACTCATCAATCAGTTGCTTTTGAAGTGCTTGTAGTTGGAGCGGTGTACTGTTAGTATTTAGCGCATTGGTTAAAGTACTTTCCTCCTTTTTAAAAAATTCGGCCAGTGTTAGTTGTTTCTGCGGCGATATACCTGCAATTGCAACAATGTCTTTTACTTTAGAGACAACAGAAAGCTGATAGCCCAGAGTATCTAATGGATTAAGGTTAGCAGGATGAAACTGTGCTGTGGCAGAAAAGGTAACTACCAAAAGAATTGCACAAGCAACAATAAACTTCATTTGTGATAAGTGATAAGGTTAAACCAGTGTATAATATCTATTTATAGGCAGTGCACTAAACAGCTATTTACTGGCTTAAAAATAAGCAAAAGTAGCTTGATATGCAAAACAGTATATGATATGAATGCATACTTATTTACAAATAATATAAGTTGCCCAGTTGGTTGGTGAGCTCATAGCGTTTGTTACCCAAGGTGTTCCAGGCGGTGGTTACATTGCCGCTGGCTAAATTTACATTGGGCTGCCATAAATCTAAACGGCTGCTGCCCGCGCCATGTGGCAGTACATAAAGGACCTAATTAATTATTTCTTATAGTTTAATTAAAGATATTGAAGTGGTTCGTTATAATCTTGTATTTCCTTATATAAGGATACATCTTCAATTATATAATCTTCGTTTTCAAATAATACCTCCCAGATCCATATATAAAATAGCTTGGCATCATCAGGATGGTCAAAAGGGATTAATTTGCTGTTAAATTCTTCTGAAAAATCAATTCTGTTAGTGGTTAAATAATAAGACAGTGAAGTTTTTGCCTTGAATTTAAAAACCGCTGAATAGTTTCCTTCATAATATGGTTTTATCATTTCACTAATAATCGCTTTGATTGTTGATTCATCATTGCAATCAATATTCCAATATTTCAAGACCATATCATCATCATCCGCACCTCCGGTTAGAAGACCAGTAAAATAGCCTATATAAGCACTATTAATTTCTATCATTATTTTTTTAATTCAGGGTAAAGTGTATAAGGTTGTCCATTTCTAAAAACCGCTTGTACATCAGAGGTTGTTGTAACATGACCATTGTCTCCTCCTTTTAAATAACCTTCCCCAACAGTGTAACCCATGTCAAATGTAAAAGAAGTTTTTCCTGTGGTATTATATATTTGCTTTGCTTTATTCAAAGCCTCAAGTTGTATGACATTGGATATGAACCTAGAAGCATTAACCGGCCTCCCCTGTTTACCATCAGGAGTAACGCCAGTTGTAGCTCTATTATACTGTTCTGCTAATGTGGTACCTGCACCATGGCGAGAAACGAAATGTGCATTTGGGATAGTAAACTCTTCTTTAACTAATATTATTTTAGCAGCAACTTCTTTGCCAACACCATCTACCTTATCTTTAATTTGATCCGTTATAAGTTTGGGGATGTCTTCAAGTGATTCAATATGTAGCAATCCTTTTAATGAGTTTACTCCATCTAAAACTTTTTTAGCTTTATCATAACTGATGGTCTGTTTCCATGCTGGGTCATTTAAATCTGGTAAGTTTTTTGGACTATACCCTTTAGGCATGCTTACAAAGCTGCCTTTGTATTCTACGAAGTTTAGTTGTATACCATAATCTTTTAAATTCGGACTAATTTCAGTTGGTGGAGCATCATTAATACTTACTTTAAATGATAAAGGATCGTTTATTGTTACAACATTAGTCGTTTTAATTTTAACAGTACCATTTTCATTTATCAGTCTAATAAGGTAAAATTTAAACTCTCCCCCATCTTTATCTAAACCAGCTATAGGGCTATTCGCAGCAAACTGATAGGGAGTATACCAAGGGTAGTTTTTTGTCAACGGGTCCACGCTCAAAACCCTCGCTATCCTGGGGTCATAAATGCGCATGCCGTAGTCCTGCTCATTACCCAGGCCCTTGCCCGCATCGTTATCGTTCTCCTTACCGTTAAAGCCGTAGCGGTAAGTGTCGGTGGCCACTTGCCTACCGGGTTGCAGGGCACCAAAGGCGTAGTAGTCCTGCGCACTGGTTACCTCTGCATCGTAATAGTCAACGGTGGTGCTGTTAGAGCTGTGCTGTAGCCTGCGGTCTGTTATGGTAGCCAGTACATTGCCTAAATGGTTGGTGAGCTCGTAGCGCTTGTTGCCCAGGGTGTTCCACGTGGTGGTTACATTACCATTAGCTAAATTTACATTGGGTTGCCATAAGCCTAAACGGCTGCTGCCATACAATTGCTGCTCGCGCCAGGTGGTGGTGCCGCCAGGCGTTGTTTCGTACACGGCCAGCGGGTTGCCCTGCGCATCGCGCACATAATAAGTAGAGAGGGACGAGGTAGCTTTGCTTACCCGGTTGCCTCCAGCATCATAGCTGTAGCTTAATAAACCTGCGCTGTTGGTGATGCTGCGTATCTTACCATATACCGTCCAGTCTACACTGGTCAGTCCCGCCTGTACGTCCTGGGTTAAATTGCCGATAGCATCGTACTTATAATTGTCAGGCAGCTGGCTGTCCAGGTCGGTAGCGTAGTTGCCCGCAGGTACCTGGTCCGTCAGGTAATTGAGCTTGTTGTTTTGCAGCCGGCCGAACTGGTCGCGGTTGTAGCTGTAGCTCAGGTTGTCCATCGCCAGGGGGCTGCCTGTAGCCGTGCCGTTGCGGTAGGCCGTCAGGATGTTGCCGTTGCCATCATACGTAAAGCCTTCGTTGTGCTCGGCACTGAGCGTAAGGCTGCCGCCCGCCTGGCTTTGGCGCAGCACGGTAAGGGCGGTAAGGCGGTTCAATTGGTCATACCTATACAGGTAGTTGTTCCATTGCGCCCCCAGTTTGGGTACGTTCACCGAAGCCCCCGCTATGTTGCCGTTGTACAGCGGGCTAAAGGCTGCCTGGCCGGGCAGCTGGGTTTCAAAGGGCGGGGTGCCGGCGGCTACCGGGCTGTAATCACTGCTGTTGTAATACAGGTTGTAGCCGTAGGCATCCCTGGCTATGCACCATAGATTTAAACAGTTATTTATATAATCTCAAAGAACGCAGGTACCAGTTATAAATTATAAGTGTATGAGAAGTGAAAACAGCGGTTTTTTTAATGAATAAAGAAGCGACGCTAATAAACATCCTGACAACCAAATGTCGAGTACCTCAACTTGACAGCAGATGGGTTTCCTTTATCATCGCTTTAAATTTAATGAATTATTCAAAGCAGTTTAGTATTTCGTACACGTATGGTTACAAACTAGTGCTAAAAAGAGGAGCTTGCAATAAACTTAAGTTTTTTAAATAAAATTTCTTTATTATAATTACAACTATATGAAAAAAGAACCTTCTGAAGAAGCTATTAAAGAAGCTTTAAATCATCCAAATGAATGGGTATATGAAATTGATGGCTTTTTTAATAAAGATGAAGCTATCCCACCTCAAGCTATTAAAGGAGCTTGGAAAGTTGATTCTAAAGGCAAAATTAGTGGGAACTTTATCCCCAATCCAAACTATGTAGATCTCAGCAGTATATAATCAATATTAATTTGGATTAGCTTGTTTATAAGCAGGATTTACTATAAAATTTTTTGTGTTTATTTTACCATCCTTAATCTGATAAGCACCTTTTATTTGACTGTTTGGTATTTTCGTGTCAAAAATTATTTCCTGCTCTTGAAAATATGGATTCTCCCTTCCCTCTAAAGCCTTGTAATAGTTATTAACATTAATACCTTTGCCTGTGTCGTCTACTATATATAAATATCCATCTTTAGCCTTTTTAGCGGCTTGAACTGATGATTTAGAAGTACCAATGAATACCGATGGTGTATTAACTTCCACATAATCAATTACATCTGTACCAGTTCCTTTGGCTTCAAATCCTGATTTAAAAATTTCAACTGGTGATCTTGTATCACCTCTAAATAGTGTGTTAGCGGCTTTAATTTCAGTAATCTTAAATAAATCTTTTCCTGCCGTAAAAAACCGTCCAAATAAATATCCTGTTGCTTCTCCTAAAGCTGCATTTCCAATATGCTGCCATGATTCCTTGTCTTGTTTGATACGCCCTTCAGCTGTTGTAGCTCTATTATGATTAAAGGCACTAGCCAACTCAGACGCGATCAGCATTCTTGATAACCATCCTTTAGTTACATATATGTCTATCAATAAAACTGGTCCAATTAAATTTGCTTTGCTTGTATGAATAGCCGTTGCAGCATCTGCATCAACCACTGACTTTCCTGTTTTTTTATCAAATTTCATCGGTGGAGCCCACTCAAGGCCCTCTAAATCCACCCCATCAATCGGCCTATTACTTGCAAACTGATATGGCGTCAATTCAGGGTATTTTGGCATTAATGGATCCACACTCAAGAACCTACCTACCCTAGGGTCATAAATGCGCATGCCGTAGTCCTGCTCATTGCCTAAACCTTTGCCCGCATCGTTATCGTTCTCCTTGCCGTTAAAGCCGTAGCGGTACGCATCAGAGCTTATTTGCCGGCCGGGTTGCAGGGCCCCAAAGGCATAATAGTCCTGGGCACTGGTTACCTCCGCATCATAGTAATCAACGGTGCTGTTGTTCGAGGTGTGCTGCAGCCTGCGGTCGGTTATCGTAGCCAGCACGTTGCCCAAGTGGTTGGTCAGCTCGTAGCGCTTGTTGCCCAGCGTGTTCCAGCTCACGTTGTTGTTGCCGTTAGCCAAGTTTACATTGGGTTGCCATAAACCTAATCTTGAGGAACCGTATAGTTGCTGCTCGCGCCAGGTAGTGGTGCCGCCTGCCGTTTCATACACGGCCAGCGGGTTGCCCTGTGCATCTCTAACATAGTAGGTGCTCAGGCTGCTGGTCGCCTTACTCACTCTGTTACCGCCGGCATCATAGCTGTAGTTCAGCGTACCTGCGCTGTTGGTGATGCTTCTTATCTTACCGTACACCGTCCAGTCTACACTAGTTAAACCGGCCTGTACGTCCTGGGTCAAATTGCCTATGTTATCGTACTTATAATTGTCAGGCAACTGGCTGTCCAGGTCGGTGTTGTAGTTACCCGCCGGTACCTGGTCCGTCAGGTAATTGAGCTTGTTGTTTTGCAGCCGGCCGAACTGGTCGCGGTTGTAGCTGTAGCTCAGGTTGTCCATCGCCAGGGGGCTGCCTGTAGCCGTGCCGTTGCGGTAGGCCGTCAGGATGTTGCCGTTGCCATCATACGTAAAGCCTTCGTTGTGCTCGGCACTGAGCGTAAGGCTGCCGCCCGCCTGGCTTTGGCGCAGCACGGTAAGGGCGGTAAGGCGGTTCAATTGGTCATACCTATACAGGTAGTTGTTCCATTGCGCCCCCAGTTTGGGTACGTTTACCGAGGCACCGGCTATGTTACCGTTGTACAGCGGACTAAAGGCCGCCTGGCCGGGCAGCTGGGTTTCAAAGGGCGGGGTGCCGGCGGCCACCGGGCTGTAATCATTGCTGTTGTAATACAGGTTGTAGCCGTAGGCATCCCTGGCTATGGTGGGGTGCAGGGCGGCGCCGTCACCGCCCATATCTTTGGCAGTGATTACGGCGGTGCTGTTGACGCCTTTGAGCCAGCCCTGCAGGGTATAGGCATAGTCTATGCCCTGCACCTTGCCCCGCACGTCGCCCAGCTCTACGCGGGCCAGCGGGCCGTGCAGGTAGTAGCGGTAGCTGGCATCCAGCCGGCGGTTATCGGCCAGCAAACTGCTGCCGGTGTAGGGGCTAATGAGGGCCTGCGTGCCGCTCCAGGCTTCGGTGAGACGGTTTTCGGCATCGTACTTATAGGCGTAATAAAACTGGTCGGTAGCGTTTTGCTGGTAGCGCACAAAGTTTACCTTACCCGAAACCAAATCATACTCATAATCTATGCGCTTGGGCTCGGCATCACCGGTTTTGTACAGGCCGCCTATTTGCTGCCACAGGGTTTTTACGTTGCCGTCTAAATCGTAATTGTAATAGGTGGCGTTCAATACCGGGCCGGCAGCGGTTTCGCGGTAGGTGCTGGCGGCTACGCGCTTGCGCAGGTTATCCTGCCCGGGCACGGGTACCATACCGTTGCCGGTTGTGGCCTGGTCATACCAGGTTTGGGTAATCTGGCTATTGGTACCAACAATTAAAAAGCCGCTTATTGCACCATGGGGCAGGTAGTCGGGGCTGCCCAGGTTTATGGTGTTCTGCTGTTTCTGGCCCACCTCGGTAATGCGGCCAAGTACATCGTATTTAGTGTAGCTATAGTTATTGTCGGGCTGCTGCTTATCATTTTGTGAGGCCACCAGGCGGCTTAGCAAATCGTACCAGTAGCGGTTGGTGCCGCCATCGGGCGTGGTTTGGCTTACTACCTGGTTGGTGCTGTTGTAGCTGTAAGTGGTCATCAGCCCGTGGTCGGGATAAATGGGCGATATGCGGGTTTCTTTGGTGCTGCCAGCGGCAATAGTGGTAGGGCCGCCGGGGTTGGGCACATTAAACCGGAACCACGCCATATCGGGCTGGGCCGGGTAAAAGCAGTTGTTGTTGGCATTAATTACAATTTCGCCGGCGGCATCCATCAGGCGGTTGTATATACGCATGTGCTTAATGGTTGCCAGGTTATCGGGCGCCTTTACCGGCCCCGAAGCGCCGTTTACCTGCCAGTCACACCCGGCCCGCATTCCGTTACTAATGGGGGTAATATAGGTACCGTTAAGATACAGGGCAATAGGGCTACCGGTAGCCAAGCCTGCACCCTGTATCACCACATGCACCCAGGGCCGCAGCGGCACCAGGCTGCTGATGTTGCCCGTAACATGGTTAGACAGGATGAACTGCCCGGTATTGGCCGGCGCACCAGGCTGTAATGAGTACACATCCACATTGAGCAGGCCACCGCTGATGCACATTTGCAGCATGTATTTACGGTCGGGCGTGGTTACCAGCAGCTGGTTGGCGTTTTTGCTTTGGGTGTACAGCCAAAACTCAATGGCATGGTTACCCCCGGCAGCCAGTGCAGTGCTGAGGGCGTTAAAGGCGGCAGTATTATCCACTACCGGCTGGGCACCGGCATAACCGGCCTCGCAAACCGAGGCATCAAAGCCACGGGCGTCTTGAACCCATTGGGTTTCGGCATCCGAGAGTAACTGCACACCTTCGGGCGGCACGGTGCGCACCAGGTTATCGGCCTGATCGTAATAATACAAAGTATGATGATAAATGCGCTGCGTGGTTTGCAACGTTGCTGAGGCCTGCGCCTGCTTGCAGGTGTTAATATAATCGGCCTTAAATTTGGCCCGCTCATTGGCAATATATTCAGCATAACTTGCTTTGCCGTTGTTCACCGCCGTTTCCAGCAGTTCTTTTACGCAGCTGTAGGGATCAATCGCGACAGACGTATACGGCGGAATGTTGGCCAGAATGGCGTTGGGGTCTGTTTTGGCGGCAAAGGCCTGATATTGGTCATATGACAGGGCGAAGCCAAAGCGCTGGTTCATGTAATTGCTCAGTATCTCGCTGTAATTGGCATGAGCTGTGTTTAACTGGTTGCCAAAATCGGCCGAGAGGGCAGCCAATGCCTGCGCATAATCGGTTTTGGTAATTACGCCTTGATTAGACGGGTCTAAAAATACAGGCAGGGTAACGTTACGTTCTGTTAAAAACTGGCAGCGGGTACATGAGCGCTGCAATACGGCCAAATCTTCGCGGCTCATGGTCATGGCCTCCTGGTAGGTGTTTACCAGGTAGGCATATATATCAGGGGTTGAAGTATTGCCCTGTGCTGCCGAAGCTCTTGAAGTAAGGGTGGCAAGCAGGTTACAGATTGAGGGATTACTGTTGGCAATACTTACCGGCGCCCACTGGTTTTTGGTGGTATAAGGTGAGGGACCATCTATCAGCCAGGGGTTAAGATCCATGGTATAAGCCGGTAACTGCAACACGCCTTTAATGGCGCTGCCAAAGCTAGTGTAAGCCGGCTGCGGCGAAACCGAAGGTGAGCTGGTACTGGCGCCCATCGGGTGGTCAATATCCCCGCCTGATATACAAACTCCAACCAAACGCTGGCGTAATAGATTACGAGTATAGTTATCAATGCCACGGCTATCCAGGCCGGCCTGCAGGCGCTGCATCCAGGCATCGGCATTGGCCGCGCATGTCTCACCTACGTTTTGCACTATCAAGGCCTTGGCTGCCTCATTAAGCTGGGCACTTTGGTCTTGACTAATTGATGTAACCGAAGTAGAAGGTTGATCAATCACCCGGGGAGTTTTATTGGCATACTCAGGCGGGCAGTTATTTGACGGAGCCACATAAGCCGGAGGCGGCGTGCTTACATAACCGCTGCAAAAAGAAATTGAAGCGCCGTTATCAGTAGATACTTGCTGAAAGAATGCACCAGTTATGCCTTTGATGCAATCTAAAGTCATTTTATAATAAGCATGTTCACAATCAAAATTTGTAAATCCAATGTACTGGAGTGGAGAACTAGGAGTTACATCTATAGAAGAGTTTGTTATTGTTCCGGGGTTAGATGCACTTTGACCTCCATATCGAGTATAACTAAGTTTAACTGTAACATTAGCACCTGTTATTATATTACCATTGCTATCTTTCACTATTAGCCTTGTTCTTCGAGGTTGATATATGGTTCTGGGGCAACCAGGTTCCGTTGAAAGAGGAGTTGGGTCAGCCTCATCTACGATTGTTACATAATAATTTGTAGTAGTTCCGCTTGGCGGTGCTATACCCGGAACATTATAAACCAGTGGTGGCCCGATGGGGCAACTGTTGCCACATACTGCGTTGCGAGCCAGCACTACATATTTTTGCTTTAAGTCAAAATAGGCATCACGGTAGGCCTGCCATTCGCGGTCGGGTACCCGGCAGGTATTGTCTGGCGAACAATTCCAGGAGGGGTTACCATTTATGTTAATGTTACCCGGTGCACTGCAATACAGCACATAATCATTGAATTGCATCAGGCTTTTTACCGGATAGTCTGCACTTACCGGAAAATGCAAAAAGCTGGATGAGTATGAAAGCAAATCAGCCCGCATCTGACTTTGATACTGGTAACCGGGCGCACCGCTTTGGGTAAAAAACTTATCAGCATTCAGCAGCCAATCACTGTTATTGGTTGATGCATAATTTAAAGGTGTAGCACTCCTTATTTTAATTACATCGGCTGCTGAATTGATGTCATTTTTTACATCTTCATCCCAAGAAAAATAATCTGAATTGGCTTCGCAAAACGTTAGTTTACAATATTCCGGATGATCAGGCAAAAAGCGCTCAGCCCACTCAGGCTTCCAGTATTGAATAAGCAATGCCAGTTTAAAATTGGCATCGTATGGCGAGCTTTGACTGCCATCTTCCAGCGTCACCAAGTTGTTTTGATAGTCTGGATCCGTACTTGCTTTTGGTGGAAAGCGATAACGCCAGTTCTCTGTTCCATCAGGCCGAAGTTTGGCCAATGCATTAATACTGATTTCCAAGGCGCTACCGTTAGTATCAAATAAGGCGTATTGCCCCCCCGGAGAAACATCCAACATCATGTCGTTTTTCAGGTCTGCACAGGGTGAAGATTTACATCCCGCCTGCATTTGATCACATTTAGCTTTTAAAGAATTGTAGAGAGTTCCTGCCCAAGTATCAAAATCACCACTGTTTACGCTACCTGCATTCACATCCAGCGCTAAAAACTTTTTACGGATAGATGTTATAAAATCAGCCTGCCCGCCTGACAACTGCATGGTACAGGTATGGCAATCTGCATAACAGCCGGAAACATCAATATCATTTAAATAACGGGTTTTAATGTAATTGAATTCCTGCTCTAAATAGCCTTTTGCAGTAGCTTGCTGTACAAAATTATCACTCAATTTTTGTATCACATCGCTGTTGAGCGCCAATTCAATACTGATATTGTATTCACCTATTTTGTTAATAGGTATAGTAAACTGCTGAGGAGTTTCATCACCGCTGTACCCACACACAGTACCATCAGAACCCATTTTGACTACCGCTGCTGAGCCGGCAACTAATTCTCCGCAATCATTAGTAACCTGCAACTTCATTTCATAGTAACAATTGCTGCAAATTTGTAAGGCCGGGTTAGGATAAGTGCTGGTGAGCTTCTTCATATTAAAAGTAAGCACATCGTTACCTGTAACAGAAGCCAGATAAGTGGTAACAGCGCTTAACTTTAACTCAGTACTGTTATAAGTAAACTTATCAGGACTGATTACCTTTAAATTCAATGTTTTGTTAGACTCTGCTGCTGTGTATGAAGGCAGTGCATCCTGATTAGCCGGATTTTTTCCGGCCAATGAAGTGGCAATGGTTTTACCACTGGCATTCAGATAGCTGATACTAATTTGATTATTAGGGTCAACAACTACATTTTTAAGATAATGTTCTGCATAACCTACATCATTACCAAACAAACGGTCAATTTCCCATTGCTCGGGTTTGCCGTAATAATATTTGGTAGTTTTACTAGGATCGGCAGCTGAGCCGCTACCTGGCTGATAGTTCGGCCCTACGCCCCCTTGTAATTTAATACGGCCAGTGTTATCTGGTGTGTATTGTGTAACCGATAAGGGATACCCACTTGCATCGGGCAAGTAATTATAAAGATAGTTACTGCTTTTAAAAGTATTATTGGCCGAATAATACCATGCCGCCCCTGATGTTGAGCTACTTAGCTGCCCAGGTAAAATTTCGCAGTTGGCACCAATATTATTAAGATTTTGAGCATTGTACGCTTTACCCGAAGTATTAAGGTTGAAATTTGAAATATATCTTAAATAGGGATTAGCTTCTTTAACTGGCGCAGGCAAAATACTGGCTGCTGCCCTGCCTATTTCATCATAAACATTTTCTTGTACTAAGGCAATATTATCTGTATTATTGATAGTAACTGTTTGGCGCCCTCTTAAAGTACCATCAAAGTAGCTGATCACCTCCTTCTTTTTGCCATCTTCAGCATAAGCTGCCGAGTACTGCCAGTTTAAATTAAAATCAGGTGAGGGATCTTCTATCTTAACAATTGCATATTTTCCGTTAAGTTGCTTGTAATTCCAATTACCTGTTAGCCTTAAGCCGTCAGCCGTATATTGAACCTGCCGTATTCTGGCCAGCAGGTAGTCATCTGTTGATATAGTTGATAATAGATACTGATTACCAGATGTGGTTATCCGGCTGGCATTGTTACGAAACAACTGGTTGGCTACAGAGTTATAAGTAGCATCATCAACACTTAATGTTCCGTTATATATATTTTGTGTTGCGGTGAAATTATCATTACCATTATTTAAAGTAGTCCATTCAATATCATATTCCTCTGCCCCAGCTACTGCACCCCAGTTTATTGCAAGCATATGGTTATTTACTGCATACACAGGTGCAATAACTGCCTGCGGCTGAAATTGATAGTGCCGGTCTATCACAATACTGCTGCTCAGTTGCACCATTTGAGGAGCCGGAGCTGCTCCTCCATTGGTATTTACACTCATTACCGTAACTACTACTTTGTAAGCGCCAGTAAAAGCATAACTATCAACTGATTTATAGGTACTGCCTTGCCCAGGTATATAATTTACAGTAAGTGGCACGGTAACACTGGTTGGTGCCACAGCAGGATTAGGATCTGAATATGTATCTATTTTTACGTTTAGTGTGTACGTAAACTGATAGTTAATTAATACACTATCAACTACCCTTAGAGTCACACTGTTTTTAACAGTACTGTTAGTTATAGCTAACCAGTTATAATTAGAATTCTGAAACTTTTCATCTTTAACTGTTAATGCACTGTCTTTTGCAAAAGGACCATATTTGTAATTATAATATGGCTCTATACCTGCATGACAGAGATGAACAAAACCGAGTATTAAAAACAGCGTAAGTAAGGTAAATTTTTGGATAAGGTTAGGCATACTAAAGGGCTGTAATTACATTTGAAGTAATTGATATTGCGCAAATTTTGGCTTCAGCTTCCACTTACCGCCAGTATTTTCAATTACATTTTGGGCTGAAAAATAATTATTAATCTGAGCTTGCTTTAACCAATGATTGATCCGAACATCAATGATTTTTTCATTGTCTTTTCGCAGTGGTTCTTCCGGATTACTTAACCGAATGAAAAAACGCTTAAAACTTAGCTCGCCGGTAGTATAAGAAACAGAATATTGCTTGCAGCTAACGTGATGTTCGTTGGAAAGCGTTAGTGTCTCTACCGAATCTTTTACCTGACTGGTAAGTTGATAACTTTCAAAATTTAAAGCATCGGCTAAGCCTTTTGTTAATTTGAACACACTGTTATCTACCACAGGCTGCTGGGCAGAAATTAGAATACTTTTAGCCTTGTGATCAATAAACAGGTATACGCCCTCGCCGTTATAAGTTTCTGTTTGGCCCAGTTTGTAATACAGATTATTTGCTTTATGGCACATGATAAATGGCACATTGTTCATTTTAAGTGCGGTATCAGCCTTGTCAACTATGGTCATTGTGCCCCGCATAGTGATGGTATCCTGCTGCTGATTGCACTTTTGCATCACCTCGTTAAAGCGGGTCAGCAATTTTGCATCATATATGATATTGGGTTCAGCAACCAAGGTATCGGCATGATTAACAGTTTTATGAGGCTTTACATAATAAGCCCGTGCCCCAGCCAAGGCAACAGTTAAAGTCACAACACTCAGCATAATTATGCCGGGAAGTTTTATGCTTTTCAAAATTTTTGTCATCACTATTTTTATTGCGCTTTCCTGAAATAAGATGATCGGGATTCTTTGATGGTAGCTATACCTTTTTCGGTTTCTTTCTTAACCCTTACCAGTAAGCCTTCATCATCATACTCGTAAAAAGTAGCAAATGCGTTTTCATCCAGTTCCGCCATCAAACGCATTGTTTTATCATCATAAGCATAGCTTTTTAAATGAGAAGCAAAAGGGTGAATGCGAATGTCATCAATATAGACACCACTGCCTATCGGTTTCAAAGTTAAAGCCAGGCTACTTCCGGCAGACAGGTCATTCATGTTGAAAGAACCCTCTACCAGTTTCCAACCTTCTACTACAGCTTTACATTTAAGTGTAACCGCTGTACCATTTTTAAGCAACTGCACGTTCACCGTACGATCATTAGGATTGCCATCTTTCACCCAAGCATTAAACAAATAGGAATCTGTACCAGCAGCTATGGGCTCAAAACCATGCGGGTACAGCCCTTTGATATTTTGGGTTGTGTACTGTGATTTATTATCCAATATTAGATAATCTCCAGTTTTATGCTTCTGGGTGTGCACTATGGTATTTAACACTACGCCTTCTGTAGGAAGCCCAACACTATAATTGCCACTATGCGATACCGTATTTACCGCCAGCTGTTTGATGGTTTTACTGGTAGAAATTTGAGTAAACTCGGGTAAATTATCTGTATTGTTAGTTGTATAATAATTATCCTCCAGGCTGTTGGCATAAATTTCGCGGTTCATGGCATTGCTGGCCACGGCGGCAGGCAGTTCGCCGTTAAAATCAAACAAAGCGGCACTGTAACGCCCCAGCGCATCTACATTTTCCAGCTGTTGGCCATATTTGTCATATAGGGTAACGGTATTGGCGGTGGTCCAACGCTCTACGTTGGTGCCTTTCACGCTCCAGCCGGCGGACAGCCCGTTGGTTAGGCTACTGTCGAAATACCAATAGCTGTAAAATTGATTAATAAACCCACTGTTACGAATATCAAGCCCTTTCTGAGTAGCATTATTTGTTTTACGGCTTTGCTGGAATACCTTGGTTTGATAAGCGCGCCAGTTTCCATAGAAGCCGGTGATGTATGGATTTACGATTTGAGAAAGTGTGTAAGTATTATTGACATTACAATAACGATCTTTATAAGATTGACCGTTAGACCACATATAATGATCAACTAAGCCGCCAACAACATAATAATAGTTACTATTTCCGCCGCTAACGTTATAATTACTATTTCCGCCGCCACCAACTAATAAAAAACTGTTCAGATCATTCCGGTTTTGTAAGCTCCTTGTTGAAAATAATACATTCAAGCCAGCGCCTGCATTGTCCATATTCAGTAATTCATCACGAGTATTATTATAAATCTCTAAAGCTGCATATGGAACACCGAAACCATTATTGGAAGTTGCAACATTTGGGATATTTAACCCTATTAAGTGTTGGCCAGCAGTTACATAGTGCCCCTCCATAAACCAAACATTAGCTCCGCTTACTCCTAAACTATATTGATTACAATCTATATATAATAGTCCTCCATAATCACTTTGTGAAGTGGTTGAAGTTGCGAAGTAATATGTTTTTGAAACCGGAAAGTTAACTAACATATAAATCCCTCCACCCCAAATTGTGTTCGTATTTTGTGGAGTAAATGCTGCAGGCCATATTGCTACATCTTTAGTTCTACCTGTAATATTTTGTTGCCCTCCCCATAATGAAGAGTTCACTACTGTATATCCATTATTGTTAGGATTAGCTGGATCATATATTTCCGCCGGATAAACTGGAGGCGAGGGTACGCTTGCCTTTGCTATTGCAAAATTGTACGAAGTATTTTCAACTAGGGTAGCATCATTATTTACAACCATGTTTACTTTCGCCCCCCACTGATCATCATAAGTAGTTGCCGAAGCATTAATTACCTTCAAATCACTTATATCATCCGCAGAGAACAACTGGTTGGGGCTGCCAATCCTAGCAAGAGGATTATTCATGCATACCATCGTGCTTGTACCGGCCGAAAGCATATTACGGTAGCCGGAGCGCACTACTTTGGCTAATGATAGGGCTGTAGTGGTCGCCAAGGTGCCATCCCGCTTAATCAGTTTTTTGGTTAGGGCAGTACCCCCGGGTGTAGCGTTGTTAATTACCCAGTAATGTTCGGCATTCGTTCCTTCGGCGCTAATGAGTTCATCACCTGCGGTTAAAAAATCGAGATAAGTACTGACATTGGTAATTTCGCCATTGGCGTTGGTGGTAAGGTCTTTCAAAACGATGCCCCCATTTCTCCCTGCATCGCCCATAGCGGCATACTTCCAGTATGCCGGCATAGTTACCGAGTAAATGCTTTGTTTAAATTCGTTTTGTGTTTTAGTTACTAATGGCTCACCAGTTAGTTTATCAAAGGCAATATTTTCAGTAGCGACAGATGACCCATTCTGCATTTTTACCACTCTACTGATAATACCATAACTCTGTATAATTTTTACTGAACTGGCTGAGCGGAACATTTTGTACTCACTGTTCACATGAATAGGAAAGTGAGGAATACCTATACCAAAGAAGGTTAATAAAAATATGTCTGTCCCTAAATTGATGGCTTTACCATTGTTGTTGGATTCCTGTTCCCTAAAATCAGTAAAGTACTCTACATCGCGCCCTATAGTTGCGGTAGATTTTACACCATTGATATCTACTACATCGGCTGTATTATCCAGGCTCATGCTGCCGCCGTTATCAACTGATTTATAATAATATTCTGTAGATGACAGTTTAGCTCCTCCTTTATCGTATGAACTCACCGCTTTGGCCTTCCCGTCCATATCGTTCAACTCAATAGTATATCCTTGTGATAAGCTCAGCTTTTCTATTACTGAAGTACTCATAAGTGAAATAAAGTTTTCCGGTTTGTAATAATCAGGATCTATTTCAGATACAGTAACCTTTACCGGAAAATCCTTGGTGGTGTAAAACTCATTTACATCGTAGCCGGAATTGAGTGTAGGTTGCTGGTTAGCTCCTAAATTGGTTACCGTTACTTTACTGTACGTTACTGATGGTGCCGGAAAGAAAGATTCGCCAAAAGGCTGTTCCAAATTAAAATAATTTGTAATGCCTCCCTTAATCTTTTCAGTGTAAGGCACAGGGTCATGCATTGAATTTTCATCGCCTCCAATAGCCGGCTCATAGCTGGCTACGCCGCTACTAATGGTTTTGTTATTTTCAATAGTTGTATAATTATATACCTGGCCATATTTGGCCGGCAAACCGGGGTTACTTGCAGTATTTAAATTGACCATGTTGTTCCATTTGTCATCAATCGATATTTGCTTTACCCGCACTGCTCCACCCAATTTCTTGCTACCGGAAACTGCCATCTTTACAAAGCTGCCTGCTATATCTACCTCCGTAGCCACGCTCTTACTATTGGCTCTTTTATAAAAATTCCCGGTAAGTTCCTGCAAATTTTTAGCTGCATTGATAATAGCGCTAACAGCCCCGGATATTTTACTACCGTTATCTTTTACCCTATTCCTGAAACCTGGGTAAGCATAACGAGGATATTCTGTTTTAAAACGCTGCCATGCCGAAATAGCTACAGGATTAATGCCGCCATCAATATCATACATGTCCTGAAAAACAACACTGGCCACATTATTGGCAACGGTAACCTGCTTTACTTTAGCATAACATGGTACATAATCGTACCAGTATCTGGCATCGCCTTCTGAAGTTACCTTAACCCTCATTTTAGTATACAGATAATCGGTTCCGTTAAGATATTTATTCTTAAACCATGAAGTAGCCACTGCCGGATCTGTACCGTTTGAAGGAGTTTCTGCCACGGCTACTTGTACACCGATGCTTTTATTCAGCCTGTTTATAGGGTCTGATGCATTTCTGGGTATCAAACCCAAAATAGGCGTCATTACCGAAGCACGCTTATTTTGAACATAAGCGTAATCACCTGATTCATAATTTACATTAATCTCGCCCCCGGTAGGCAGCTTAATATTGTTCAATTGCCACAGGGCTGATGATGGTATCTGATCTGCAGATTGGCTTGTATACGGAAAAACCTCATTATCCAGCCCGTTTTGGTTTTCCGTTTTAAGTTTATAGTTCCCCCAGCGGTCAGTTACCATCTGGCCATACTGTACATCATTGTATTTAGATGAACTGGTGATATAATTAAATTCGTAAAAATTTCTTTTGCCTTTATCCGAATTACCGTACTGAAACCAAAGCCGCTTTAATGTTAACTTACCACTGCCTTGCACCGCAACATTCGGCACACCTTTACAAAGAGCGTCATTATCAGCAGCGTATTCCAGCTTTACCACCTTTATTGGGCGTGTTACGTCAGCTTTTGAGTAAAGCCTGATTTCGCGTAAACGCTTTTGCCGTACATTTAAATCAGGGGTTCCCAACCAGTCCTGAACACCTAAGGCATCATTGCGGTCTTCAGTTATAAAGTAAACAATTTTTGTTTTAGTTTCAATTGAGCTCAGATACCATAAATCCTTTGTACCATATACTACACTTCCTTTATCATCATCAGGATCTGCAGCCAAGCCCTTTTGAATAGTGGCACCACTATATGGTGAACGCCAGCCGAAAGAGCCATCGACTTTGCTATAATTAAATTTAATAGCAGTACCCAAGTCATCATCTGTAATACCATCACCGGTTTTGTCCACATAATCGGGCGAGAGTATGGCCGTAAGTAAATAGCTGGTAGCATAAGGCGCTCTACTTTCCTTATGGTAATATTCATCAATACTATTGCCATTACCTTTGGGCTGCGACGAAAGTGCTTCGGCCGGAATGGTATTAATTATACCATTGTCGGGGTAACTTGCCAACGGGCCCAAGGCAAAACTGTATTCTTCATGTTTATGATTGTAAACCGGAATCCCATACACCATTCTTTTTCCGGCTTCATCAGTTACCGTAAGCTCAGAAATGTGCCTTGTTTTGGCATCACCAACATCCCTTGATACTGGTTCTTCTTTAAGCTGGGGTTTATTATTGGCAGGTACTTGAAAAGATTGAACTGGGTAGTCTTTATAATTGTTAATATATTTATCTAAACCTGCTCCTCTGGCTGCTTCGCCTGCAGTTAAGTAAGATATCGCAGTTTTACCAGAAATGCGTTGGCTTTGTTTTAAATTGCCTACAGCTAAGGGGGCCCCATTAATGTTCCCTTTGCTGCGGTACGATGCATTAGCCCGATCGGGTGTAATATTAAGCAGCACTGGGCTCTTCTGTGAAAGCTTGTCATAGAGGTTATTATCGGCAACTCCGCGTTCACCTATCATTTTAAAATAAACATGCTGATTATTGGGGTTTTCTTTATCTAAATCCTGAAAATCTCCTTTGTTTAAATAATCATTATCGTTTTTCCATTTTCCGGTTTTGGTAGTACCATCTAAATCATAGTACTCCACTCCACCGTGAAAAAGATTTCCTAAACCCACATCAAGTCCAAGGGTTTTTACATCACTTTCATCTTTTGTTTGATTATCAAAAAATACACCTGAACCGCCACGATATAGCCTGAACTGCCCCGAACCGGTTTGGTTAGTATAACTCCATAGATCGGGCAAATGCACTGGTAGCGCAATATTAGGAATGCTTGGAATTATCGGATTATCTTTTTCACGAACAAAATCCATCATCGCATCAGGTTTGTTTTTGCCCCGTTCGGCGTATAAAAAACCGTAAGCAGGCTTTTTATTCATTTTTGAAGCGATTACACGTGTGTTACGATAGCCGGTACCACCTAAACCACCATAGAAAATGGTAAACGCAGCACCCGCATTAAAGCTAAAGCTTTCATAACTTGACTTATAAGGCACCTGCACTGTTGGATAAACGGGCTCCGTATTATAGCTTATACTTGATGAGGAAAAGGTTTCACTCCAGCTACCTTCTGTTTTTTCTCCTGCTTTCTTACCTTCTTTTGCTGCATAAGTGCCGTAACTGGCACCCAGTGTGCGAGATTTAAGTCCCGAGCGGCTATTGTAACCAAAAGAACCCGTTATACCGGCCTGCCCTGTTGTTTTGTCAGCTACCCCTTTACTTATCGAGAGAGAAAGATAAGGAGAAGCATCCACCCCAGTTTGTGTGTTTGAATTAATGCCAAAGCCTAAACTACCTGTTAGGTTTGAACTATTGGCAAAAGAATAAGAAATGCCGGCATTAACACCCAGTTCAGCACCGATGCCTGTGTAGTTGTCACTAAATACACCAAAGCTTAATGAACCAGAAGGGCGTATATCTTTAGGGATTTTCTCTGTACCCTTTACTTCTAATTTGGCTACAATTCTCCCTCCTACGGTAATTTTGTCCTTTACATGATCGTAAGTACTTATGGCATCATCATCGCCTGACATGTCATCAGCAATGCCTCTAACCTGCCTGTTGATGGCACCGGGGTTTAAACTCCAGCCTAAACCAACCCAGCTGGCCTCGTCATCAATACCGCCCCCTGATTGATAATTTAAATTGATTGGATATCCGTCAATATCTAATAATGGAATATTATATTTAAAACTGCCTGTTTGTAAATCCACCATATCAGAAACGCCAGCAGGTTGAAATCCTTTAACCTCAGGCTGGTCTGGTCCGGAAGTAAGCGCATATGATGCAAGCGGAGTTATTAAATTAACACCAAAAGTGAATAGTAACAGTATAGCTATTTTTCTGCTATACTTAAATACTGTAATCATGCTGGTTATAGGTTATCCACACTAACTTTATAAACTTTGTCGTTAATGTGCTGATCGTGAAAAATTAATGTTCTACTTTGTAATAAGTCTTTATTTCTGAAAGCCACCAAGTACTCGAAAGTGCCGTTTATACCATTAGCTACCGCTTGTACATCTGCAGGATATACATGAAGATTTTTATCTTCAAGATAAAAACAGCTGTCTGCACGGTACAATAACTGCTGCTTTACCTTTGCAGGCATTGCACTAAGAACATCAGCAGATGGCGTTAGCCTAATTTGCAGTGTTGTATACGCTGTACTATCTGCGGGCAATGGTGGCACAAGCACCTGCATAACTATTTCTTTATCTATACTTTGGCTAAATTTATCAGGGGCATTATGGCAAGACATAAAAGCCATTAACACAATTACAGCAACTAGTAAAATTTTGCTATTAAATATTTTCATATAAAAATCTGAGTACTTTTTTTGAGCCATCAGGCAGCCAGATATTCATTAAATAATATTTACCGCTGTGTAATCCTTTTTGGTCTGCCAAATCAATAAATACTTTATTGTCGCCTGCCCTGAGTTTAATTTTGGGTAGCTTTTGAATAGTTTTCTCGCCCGAAAGGGGCTGAATATTGTATTTAAGTGCTTGATTTTCGTAAGGATTAACGATCATGAATTTAATAAATCCGTAAGCGATATAATAGTTGCCTTTGATGAGATCATCTATCTCCCGATATCCATCATCACTTAATGGTTGCGCTTTGGCCTGCTCTGTACATTTCAAAGTAAATGACCACACCTCTGAGCGGTTTAAAATAGTTTGATCTTTATAGGCTGTTACCTGCCATGCATATTGCTTGTCTTTTTCCAGTTGGGGTACAATTGACGGATAAGGAAGAATAGGCGAAGGAATATTACGCTGATTAATGATTGGAAGGTTATAATTTAAAGCTTCAGTTGCGTTTTGACCTTGTTTTATTTCGGTAAGTACAAGCTGATAATAGGCCCCTGCAACCCCTGGAATTAAAGGCTGCCAGCTGAATAATGGCCTTTTTTCACAAATCTGATCTTGATTATAAGGCTCAATTAAATGTAAATCGGCAAAGGGAGCCAATGTGTAAGAAAAACATTGCTCTAATGGTGGATTATCAGAGTTAATAAAATTTAAACTAAAGCAATATTCGTAATCACCCTCAGGGAACAACCTGCTGGAGGCTGTGAGCTGGCCTATACGATTACCCGTAAATTGTACTGCAGCAGCATTAACTGCTGATGAAGGCAGAGGATTGTTACCAGGCAATATTTGAAATGCAGGCGTTTTAATTATACAAACTGTACCTGCGGCGCGTTCGGTTATGACAATGTTTAACGAGGCATTTTGAACTGTATATAGATTATTAATTCTGCAATTAAATATACCATCCACACTACGCCCTGATATTTCTGGTATAAACTGAAATACCACTTGAGCAGAAGATTGAAAACAAACAAGCAAAAGCATTAAAACGATGCTGTATTTAAACATTTAAATTAATAATTTAAGTGATATCTTATTGATAACTCTGCCCGGCATGAAGCATACAAATCTTTGTATAAAGGTGTAATCAAGTTTTCACGAACATCTATATACGTACTCACATCAAACTTTCGTGCATTTAGTAACTGCAAGCTTTGCCTTACTCCCACCTGCTTGGCAATTCCCGTATTGTTGAGGTAAGTTAAACCTGTTGAAAGGTTAAGCTTGCTTAAAAAGCTGTATTGGTAAGTAAGGTCACTGTTCAGCATATCGCCAATAATGTGGTAGGCTGCTAACTCCTTATTATAAAATACATTTAAGGTAAGTGCATTTTTGTTTAATAAAACACTTTGAGTATAATTAAGCAGGGCTGTACTGCTGCCGGCCTGTGAAGCATAAGTATTAGAAAAGCTTTGCATCGCCAGCGTTAAATGACTTACGCTGTAGTTTTTACCAATTTTATAATTTGCATTTCCATCAAACTGATATTTTTCAAAGCCGTACACAGGTGTATTTACATTAGCAATTCTTTTATCAGTAGCATTGTTGCTGTATCTAACTCCCACATTAAAATTTTTATTTATTGTGTATCTGCTATCCAATTGTATCTGGTAAGTTTTCCAACGATCATTCGAAGTATAACTGATAGGCTGGTTGTTAAAGTCAGAGCGGATATTCAAGACCAGTTTATTTTCGTAAAACGCTTTTTTTAAGTTACCGCCGAATTTTAACCGGGCGCCTCCAAAACCATTGTTTCCTGGGTTTTGATATCCCATGCCTGAATAGCTGATATAGGCATTGTCAGACATATTGATTTCTTGTATATCTAAATGGTGATTGAGGCCCAATGCCAATGATTGGAAAAGATCAGTGGACAAATCTGGCCTTATCCCATCCTTTCTTTGCAGGATAGCTTCGCTACCAAGTTGATATTTATTATTAAAAAGCGTATTAGATTTTGACACATCAAATGAGAAGGTTCCCGCATTATCTGTTTGGATGGATTTATTTACTGTGAAGGTGATATTATTGGAAGATATTGCAGGTACATAATATGTATTGGTATATGCCTGCCCCGTAAACGAACTGATTATAGAGATTTTTACCGGGCCATATCCAGCTTTTCTTACTACTGTACTGATGTATGTTAAGTCTCTGGGCCTATTATATACCGATGTTTGATATTCTGCATCCTTAAGCGCATTAAGATCATTTATTTTACCATATCCTAAAGTAACAGGAAAACCTACCGATTTGAAGCTAACACTGGTTCCTTTGGTAAACAAATCTGACCCTTGCGTACTGCCTGGTATTTGAGAACCAAATGCACCAAATTTGAAAGCAGACAAAGCACTAAAAACATGTTGTAATGTATTTTTAGGAGCCTTTGTATAAAAACTACTCTCCAATTCAGAAAGCGAAGCGTTAGTACCCTTTTTGTCAAGATAATTTTGTATTTGAATAAGCTTGGTTATATCACTTCCGTTTGAAGTTAACTGTTTTTGCAACTGGGTTATTGAACTAGTTAATTCTTTAATGGCAGCCAAGCTGCTCGTATCTGCTTCATACACATTAGCACTTAAACCGCGTACATTGCTTAAACCGAGCGGACTGCTAATATTTAAAGAGGATATTTGAGGATTAGAGGTTACAGTTTCGGAAAGCTGTTTGAATATTAGCTGATCTGTTTGCTGTTGATTACTTGTAAGGTTTTTAACAACCGACAAAAAATTGACTTGGGTACTAACAGGATTATAATTTTGTTCCGCTTGTAGGTTTAAAGAGTCCGTTAACCCCTTATAAAAAACCTGGCGTAACTTTGCTATTCTTTCCTGTTCAGACAGGTTTGCTAATTCTGCCAGATTGCTCTTGCTACCCAGATATTGATTGAGTGATTCGCTTTTTGCTATGCTTACAGCCCTAAGTTGCGCAATAGGCAACTGGTATTTATCAATTAAACCACTTGTAATGCTTTGTTGCAAGAATTTATCATTAAGCGCATCATGCAGTATGTTCGAGTATGGTGTAGCCTTTAAGACATTTTGTAGCCTTTCTTCTATTTGCTTCTTATTAGCCGTTAATAAATGTTGTACATTTTCAGGATTTTTTAAATAGCTTACCAGTACCTGGCTGGATGCAGATTGCACAAGGCTTTGTTGCCTGTTGTTAATTTGTTCAAGAGCCATTTTTTGCGTATAAGCAGTTAAACTTAAACCTGCAAAGGCATCTTTACTAAGATCAACATACTTTTGTAAATCACTGCTGAACGAATTTACAAACTGTTTATAATCGAAATCTATTTTGAATAGGTCACCGTAGCTGCTGTATGGCGACAACCGGTTGATGAAATTCTTACTTGTAGAGTAATTGAATTGAAGGGGTAAACCCCATACTTGTAAATTGGCACCTATATTTACAACATTTACCCATTTCCTGCCCACATCAACAGTCGGTACAATATAAGTAGGCTGATATTGTACCTTTTCTTCTAATAATATATTTGCGGAAAATGCTTGCGCCTTAAATTTTGGCACTTTACCTAACAGCGAGCTTTTAGCTTGGTTAAATTGATTAGTTATAGTTGACTTATAATTATTAAGAAGATTCTGGGGATTAAGATTATCCAATTTGTTTTGCAATTGAATTTGATTCACCATCCCGCTTAAAGATGCCGGCATTGCTGCGGTATCAATAAATACCTTCTTTGAATTGTAACCGGGCTTTAAAGTATCTGTGTTGAAACCTCCTTTATCTTGCGCTGCCAACCAGTAACTGCATGTACACAATAACCCCGTAAATAAAAAATGTTTAATGCTTTTTTTACAGCCATAGCCTGCATCAATAAGCAAATAAGGTATTTTTCTCATTTGAGAAAGAGAAGTGTTATAAGGTATGTTAGGCTAAATTCATCTGCTGCTAATTAAAGCAACATATTGCAATATTAAGTTGAAATGCCGCTGTTGGTGTTTGAGGGCTTAAGTAATCGGCGATGCCAAGATATAATTAGGATTCATTGTGTATAAGTTAAGGTTGAGTTAAAAGAAGCTCTGATCAATTAGATTCGAGTTTCTGCTTTTCAAAAATATATTTTTTTAACTATTTCAAATCATAAATTCAAAAAAAATAGATATTAAAAAAAACAATCCGATGCGGAGTAAACAATTCCGATTTCATTTCTTATAAAGTTTAAATATTTTATCATATTTTAGCCTAAATTGTCCTAAACTTTGCCATCAAAACCGATGCACTTCTTTTTAAAAAGAGCTGCTCTAGCTTCATATACATTATTTGTACGATTTATTTTTGTATTAATCATCCTACTCGGCTCCCCTTTATTGGCCTCAGCACAAAATGTTTCTAATAAAGGAAACGAGTTTTGGGCCGTCTTTCCAACTCACGAACCAGATTTCGATAAAGCGTTTAACCCGCTTTTAGCTAAAATCAGTGTATTTATAACTAGCACTCAAGCTTCATCCGGTACCATATCAGCAGGCTCTTTTTCACAAAAATTCACCGTTAACTCCAATAATGTAACTGAAATACCCATACCCTATTCTGCTTCTTATATTGATGCTTCGGATGCAGGAAAAATTTTACATAACCGGGCAATTCATATTGTAGTTGATCCAGGGCAGCCAGAAGTTGTGGTATATGCACACATTTTTGCAGGTAAACGCTCAGCTGCCAGCCTGATTCTTCCTAAAGAAGCACTGGGCCAGCAATACTTTAGCATGAATTATCCGCAATACAGTAATGAGGGTAAAAATTATATTACTGTTATAGCATCTGAACCTAATACTAAAGTTTTTTTTAAAAAAAACGGCAATGACCTTATTCCGGGCGGTGTTCTACTGCCGCAGGTAAACGATGTATATGAATATTTATCTGATGAGGATTTAACCGGTGTATCAGTTGCAGTAAATGTACAAGAATCAGGATGTAACCGCTTTGCTATGTTCTCAGGTTCAACGGGCGTAAAAATTACTGCCAACAATTGTACGCCAACTTCCCTTGATCCGCTGTTTCAGCAATGCTATCCTACAGAGGATTGGGGAACCGAATATGGCATTATTCCCTTTAGCATGATAAGCTCCGGCAAACAGGCACCTGTTAGAACAAAAGGGCAGATAGTGAGAGTGCTGGCTAAAGATGATCAAACTTTATTGACTGTAAATGGAACCCAGGTAGCCAAACTTAATGCAGGGCAATATTATACCAGCAGCCCTATTGATATAGCCAGTATCATCACAGCCAACAAGCCTGTAACTGTAGCTCAATATGCGCTTACACAAAACTGTAGCGCTTCTAACAATTCGCCGGATGCCGGATATAGTGATCCCGATATGGTATTGCTCAATCCGCTTGAATACAGAATAAGTAATACCACCGTCTACTCTTCAAACCGAGAAAATATAACCGAGCAATACATCAATGTGTTAATGAAGTCAACTGCTGTTGCCAGCTTCAGAATTAATAACATGCCTCCTGCAAAACCCTTTACTTCTGTGGCCGGAAGCTCAGGTTACTCCTACCTGCAATTAGATTTAAAGGCTTACCCTACCCATGTTTTTACCCTTACTGCAGATTCTGGTTTTAATGCAACCGCTTATGGATTTGGTGACGTAGAATCTTATGCATATTCGGCCGGCACCAACTTGGCAGCCAGCCAATCGTTAAATGTTATCAGTAATCAAACACAGCAAGTTATCGATTCTGCCTGTATTGAAGATGACTATCACTTTAAGCTCACCTTACCTTATTTATCGCCTAAAATTATATGGCAGATGGATAAGAACGAGGCGCCCATTATTCAGGAAAGTCCGCAAGCTGTTCAAACAGCTTTAAATGGCAAAACAACGTATGAATACTTACTTTCTAAAACAAAGGCTTATCAAAATGCGGGCAATCATCAAATACTGATACAAGCAAGCTATGCCGCCAATTATAATAATTGCAGCACCGGCAACCAGAAAATCACCGGATCATTCAAAGTAATTGCACCTCCCCAAGTTGCTTTTAGCAAACAGCACAATACTTGCAGCTCAACTGTAAAGTTTACCGATTTAAGTAAAGACAATATTCATCCTGTTATTGGCTGGATGTGGGATTTTGGCGATTCAAAAGCTGCTCTTGATCAGCAAACCTCTGCTTTGCAGCATCCCACCCATACGTATACTGATACTGGAGTTTATGTAGTAACGCTAACTGCAACCAGCTCAACCGGGTGCCAGTCGTTTAAGCAAGATACTGTTCAAATCCATCAACGGGTGATGCCTGATTTTACTTTTACACAACCCAACTGTGCGGAAAAAAAAATTGAGTTTTTAGATAATAGTCAAACGTATCATTATAAAGCCAGATCATGGAACTGGAACTTCGGTGATAATGATTCTGTGACTGTTTATAACAATACCCCTATTATACATATTTATAAAACACCAGGTGTTTACCAGGTAACGATGACGATGCAAAATAACTTGGGGTGTAATAGTCCGATTGTTACAAAAACACTTAATATATCGGCCAAACCCCAACCTGATTTTTCATCCTCAGCTGCTTGCTTAACAGATGCTTATACTTCATTTACCAATCTTTCAACCTCCCCTGAAGGCTCCCAATCGGCACTCTTGTATTTTTGGAACTTTGGCGATAACAAATCAACCATCAACAACCCAAACACTTCTACACTTAAAAACCCTACACATAAATATAGCGAGGCAAAATCTTTTAAAGTTACACTTACGGTAACTACACCTAACGGCTGTGACAGCACCATACAAAAAACTATTATGGTTAACGGGGTTACCCCAAAGGCTGATTTTGAGGTTTTGAATGGTAATATCATCTGTAGCGGACGCGAGGTAACATTCAAAGATTTATCCAGGGTGCTTGATGCCGGAAAAATCACAAAGCTGGAGTGGTACTTCGATGCTACCAATCACCCTGAAGAGAAAGTTGAAATAACAGAGCTTAGCAGCAACCAACTTTACTATCATACTTACCCTAAATTTTATCAATTATCGGGAAGCAAGCAAGTAACTGTTAAATTATTAGCTTATAGTGGCAACATATGTTTAGATGAAATTTCGAAAACAGTTACTTTAATGCCTGCTCCCCAAATTATTTTAAATGATATAAATAGCGTTTGTATTAATGCAGCCCCTTTTACGTTAACGGCCGGCAATGAAACCAGTGGCCTAACCGGAACAAACAGCTACACTGGAAAAGGTATAATAAAAGATAATCTTTTTTCTCCTAATGCTGCAGGCTTGGGAAAGCATGAAATTACTTATCATTTTATTACAGCAAATGGCTGCACAGATTCAGCGATGCGATATATTACCGTTGTAGCTCCTCCGCAACTGTCATTCTCTAAAAATTCAATCACCATTAGGAGAGGGACAGGTATACACTTACAACCCCAATATTCGGGTTCAAAACTAAATTTTCAATGGTTACCTCAGTTGGGGCTGGATAGAAGTGATATTGAAACCCCTTTAGCCTCTCCAACAACAACTACAACTTATACATTGATTGCCTCAAATGGTACTTGTAACGAAAATGCAAGTATAACGGTGCATGTACTTCAACCTGTTTTGATTTACAATACATTTACCCCAAATGGCGACGGACTCAATGATTTGTGGAATATTGAGCATATTGAAGATTACCCTGAAGCACATATTCAAATTTTCAACCGTTGGGGAGTTTTATTATTTCAATCTATTGGATATTCACATCCATGGGATGGCAAATACAAAGGCGCAGATGTACCTGCAGGTACATATTATTACTTAATCCAGTTACAGCATGAAGAGAAGCCTTTATCTGGTTACATTACGTTGATTAGATAAGATCTGCAATCTACCTAAATAAATCAAAATGTGTTCGCAATTACGCTCGCATGATAAAACAAAAAACCCTTGCAAGTTACTCACTTACAAGGGTTTAAAATAGACTCAGTAGCCCGTAGGGGAATCGAACCCCTGTTTCAAGAATGAAAATCTTGCGTCCTAACCCCTAGACGAACGGGCCATGCCTGGCTAACAAAATTAAAGATGCAAAGCTAACCTTTTGTTTTTTGTTTAACAGCGTGCAAATATACTAATTATCCGGATTGAGTGCAAACGATGTCGTAAATTTTCTTCAAGCGAATATTTTATTTCATTACTTTTAAAGTATTCCTGTAAACAAATCCCGAAGTGCTGCCCATGAAAAAAATAGCTTATTACTGTACGCTGTTCATCTTAAGCATTACTACTGCGCTTACCAGTAACGCTGCAATTATAGAAATGAAGGCACCGAAACCGCGTTTTAGGGTGCTGGCCTTATACGAAAACGGCGGCCATCATGTGGCTTACTCCCGGGCAGCCCGCATTTGGCTCAACCGCCTGGCGGCCGACAGCAACTTTACAATAGATTACATCCAGCGGCCCAACCAGCTTACCGATTCCATTCTTAACCAATACCAGCTCTTTATTCAACTGGATTACCCGCCATATGGCTGGGGTAAAACGGCCGAACTGGCTTTTCAGCACTACATGGAACAGGGTGATGGCGGATGGATTGGTTTCCACCATGCCAGTTTATTGGGCGAGTTTGATGGCTTTGCCTTGTGGCCCTGGTTTTACCGGTTTATGGGCAGCATTCGTTTCAAAAATTATATTGCCGATTTTGCTTCGGCTAAGGTAATAGTTGAAAACAGCAGCCACCCAGTGATGAAGGGCGTACCTGCTTCGTTTATTATCCAACAGGATGAATGGTATACTTACGATGCCAACCCGCGGCCAAATGCACAGGTGTTGGCGCATGTAGATGAAAGTACCTACCAGCCCGATTCGGATATTAAAATGGGTGATCATCCGGTGATTTGGAGCAACCCTCAAATGAAATCCCGTAATGTATATATTTTTATGGGGCATTCTCCTGCTTTATTCCAAAACACGGCCTACACCACTTTATTTCGTAACGCTATATTTTGGGCAGCGTATCACCATTAATTTTTCCCTCCAATGAAACCCTTACTACTCTTTTATGCGCTGTTTATCATGTGCAAACTGGCTATGGCGCAACCCGATAGCATTGTCATTCACCTCAATCAGGTTGCTTTTGAAGCGCAGGGCCCCAAAATAGCAGTTATTAGCACCAATAGCCCACTACAGGCAGGTATCGCCTTCATAGTAAAGTCAGATGATCCGCGCCATCAAATAATCTATACTGGTTCGCTTACCGGCCCGCAACAAATTACCGACTGGGCACCCGGCAAATTTTATTACCAGGCCAACTTTTCTCCGGTTACCAATCCGGGTAAATATGTGGTCACTTTGGTTCAAAACAACGTGGCCGTCAAGTCATCCGCTGCTTTTCAGATTGACAACAATGCCTTAGCTAAGCTTACCCTCCCTTCTATCATTCATTATTACCATAACCAGCGGGCTAATACGCCGCAAGAACTGGAGGCCGACCGCCACCTGCTGCTGTACGGCAGCAACCAGCGGGTTGATTTGCACGGCGGCTGGTGCGATGCTTCGGGCGATGTAAGTAAATATTTTTCGCATTTAGCATATGCCAACTTTGTATCGCCGCAGCAAATACCATTGGTCACCTGGACAATGCTGAATGCCGCTGAATCCATGCCTAAAATGCTTACCGAAACGGGTGTGAAAGATTCAATAGACAACGAGGCACTATATGGAGCCGACTACCTGCTGCGCTCGCTCTCCAAAGAGGACTATTTTTACATGATCGTGTTCAGCTATTTTAAAAAAGACCCCGAAGCCCGCCGCATAGTGGGGCTGCTGGCCGATAGTAAAACTACCAACCAGTACCAAGCGGCTTTTCGCGAAGGGGGCGGCATGGCCATTGCCGCGCTGGCCCGCGCCGCCCGCTGGCCGCAGCATGGCGAGTATACACAAGCTCAGTACCTGACCGGCGCTAAACGCGCTTTTGCCCATCTGTTGGTGCATAATAAAGAATACGATGATGACGGCAGAGAAAACATTATTGACGATTACTGCGCCCTGATGGCTGCCACCGAATTATGGAACACCACCCACGAGGCGCAATACCAGCAGCAAGCCCGCAAACGTGCCGCTAATTTAACCCGCCGACTGGTACCGCAAGGCTATTTTGTGGCCGATGATGGCAGCCGCCCCTTCTGGCATGCAGCCGATGCAGGCATGCCTGTTGTGGCGTTATGCCGATACCTGGAATTAGAGAAAGACACCCGCTATAGAAACTCCGCTTTAGCCACCATTAAAAAGGCAATTGATTATAACCTGCGCGTTACACAGGAAGTAAGCAACCCTTTTATGTATGCCCGGCAAACCTTCAGGTACCACAACCAGATACAAAACGGCTTTTTCATTCCGCACGAGAATGAGACCGGCTGGTGGTGGCAGGGTGAGGATGCCCGCCTGGCCTCACTGGCGGCGGCAGCCATTACAGGCGGCAGGTTGGTGTACCCCGATGCCCGGCAGCCCTGGGGTGTACGGCCTGATATAGCCGCTTACGCCGCCCGGCAGCTGGATTGGATATTGGGCAGTAACCCGTATGATATGTGCATGCTGTATGGCTTCGGGCAAAAGAATGTGCCTTACATGAGTTCCAATTATGGCCACGGCTCGCAGCGGGGCGGTATTAGCAACGGCATTACCGGCGGCGATGGCCACCCCGACGGCAGCGGCATTGCCTTTAAAACCGAAGCCGCCGGCAACGAATGGCGCTGGACGGAACAATGGCTCCCCCACGCTGCCTGGTTTTTACAGGCGGTGGCCGTAATGGCAAAGGAAAGGTAATGTGAATTTGGTACAATTTGCAAGCGCTTAGCAGTGCAATGGCGGCGGGTGTTCACGTTCACGTGTCGTGAACACTTGTGAACACTGACATATTTATGCTACTGCATTAATAGTTAACCTACTTTCGACACAATAGCTATAAATCTTTGATTTTAAGCCTATTGTCAAAACATTTCTTTGAAGCACAAAGTGTTCATGGCAAAACCGTGAACAGGCGTGAACACCCGTGAACGTTCATGAACACCTCCGTGAACGCTGTGTGAACAGGCCATTATATGCCTGTGGTTGGTATGAGTACCAACCGCTACTTGCACTGCGCGTACCCAAACGCTGTTTCCGGCTATGCTACGTTGCAACCTATCATTGATGCGCCCCGTCGCTTGAGCCTATGCTCATATGGTGGTTGGTGATAACACCAACCGCAGGCAGGAAATATTGATATTACCAGCAAGCTGAAACCTTGTTGTATGGTTGCTCTAAGTTACCCCGCTCTTCGAAGTTTCCAACTTCGAAGCAATATGCCAGTAGATTTCATCTACCCGAAAACCACTGACATATTTATACCACTGCTGCAGGTGTTTTGCAATGCTCTACTTCAGCATTCGTAGCATGCAGTACCTCTCCTACTGCCTTACACCGCCATCTTCTTCCGCAGCCATTTCCGTACCGGCTCATCGTACCATTTCAGGCAGGCGTAGGCCAGCAGTACGGCCACCACAAAAGTGAGCACACCATAGGGCAGGTATTGCTGCCAGTGCAGGTTCGGGTGGTTGCTTACCCAGGCGGTATATACATAAATAAAGCTGTAATGGGTAATGTATATGGGGTAAGAAATATCACCCAAAAAGCGACACACTTTGGTAGCTGCCTTGCCCTTAACCTGTCCGCTGGCACCCAGATACACAATCAGCGGGAACACCAGGATAATGGTTAATGCCTCGTACAGCCCATTAGCCCATAAGTGTTCAGCCCCGCCAATGCGTGGCATGGCCAGTGCGACCAGCAGCAACAAACTGCACCAGGCAAAGGCATTAGGTATAGCTGTTAATTTTACCGTGCGCGAAAGCAGCAAGCCTGCAAAAAACGGGAACATTAGCCGGGTTAAACCGGTGCGTATACCCTCGGCATCCAACGACCATCCGCCCACTACATCGCCGGTTGGCGCAGTTACGGTATAGTGAATGAGCGCCGCACCAGAAATGAGTACCAAAACTGACAGTGCCGTTTTCGAGAACCGGCGTACCACCAGCGCATACAGTATATTGGCCACATACTCGTAAAACAACGACCATCCCGGTCCATCCAGCGGGTGCATCTCGTGCCAGCCCCTGATATCGGCCGATACCGGCAAGGGGAACAGGGTAAAGCCTACCAGCATCACCAGCAGCAGTTGCCACACCGGCACCTGCAGTATACCCGGAAAGGCCACCGAGCCTTGAAAGTAAAACAGGGCCGCCCCTACCAGCATCCCCATCACTACCATGGGCTGCAGCCGGGCAAGCCGCCGCTTAAAAAAGCCGCCAACGGTCAGCTGGTTCCAGCGATCGTCATACGCATAGCCGATCACAAAACCCGAGAGCAGGAAAAAGAAATCAACCGCCAGGTAGCCGTGATTAATCATCAAATCGAGGTGACTGGTGGAATGGGTTTCCAAAATGTGAAAGATGACTACTGTAAGGGCAGCCACACCGCGCAGGCCATCCAGTATCATGTAATGCGGCTTGGTAGCCGGCTGGTTGTTCAAAGAAGAAATCATTATTCAGGTTAAAGCAGGTTGAAACCGGTGAGCAGCACGATTTAATAATCGTTTATACCCATGTTATTGTGCTAAGATAATTATAACTGTTGCAATTAAATAAGAGCAGGATATTAAAATGCATTCTTGTAAGCAACATCAGTGTTTTTCAGCCATATTCTTGCTGGTGCAAAAAACAAAAGTCCTGCTTTGTAGCTTTCTAATAGCGTTACTATCGCCTTCCATTATGATTGCTTCTACCCTGGCTCCGCCGCTTTTGCGGGAGGAAACGTTTTTACATATTGCCCGCCTTTCGGCTGCTACTGACGAAGCCGGCACCTTCCCCGAACAAGAGTTTGAATTGCTGCACGATGCCGGTTTGTTACAAGTGGTACTGCCCGGCCACCCGCTCGATTTTCATCAGCCGCACACTGCTGCGCTGCTTCAGCTACTCAAAGAAGCAGGAAAAGCAAGCCTGCCGGTAGGCCGTATTTATGAGGGTCACATCAACGCCCTATACTTAATTCATTTGTTTGCCTCTGCCGAGCAGCAGGAAAGCTGGTATGCCGATGCCAACCTGCATCAAAAACTCTTCGGCGTATGGAACACCCAGGCAGCAGGCGGTATACGCATCCATGATCTGGGCAATGGCCGTTACCAGTTGGAAGGGGCTAAAACCTTTTGTTCGGGGGCGGAGCATATCCAACGCCCGCTCATTACCGGCGAATGGGTATCGCCCACTAAAAAAGGCTGGCAAATGTGCATCATTCCTACCGAAAGGGTGCAAGCCATTAAGGCCGACGCTTCCTTTTGGAAACCGCTGGGCATGCGTTCATCCGTAAGTTACCGGATGGATTTTAGCGGCATCATCCTCACCGAGGATGACCTCTTGGGGCCACCCGATGCTTATTACCAGCAACCCTATTTTGGCGGCGGCGCTATCCGCTTCGCGGCTGTGCAATTGGGCGCTGCCGAAGCCATACTGCAGGAAACCCACCGCTTTTTACAAGGCATGGGGCGTACCGATGATGCTTTTCAGCGCACCCGGATGGCCGAACTGGCCTATCTTACTGAAACCGGTAACCTATGGCTTAACCAGGCCGGGCAAAAAACCGACGAATGGCTGACCCAACCCGAAACCAACGACAAAATACTGGCCTACGCCAACATGACCCGTACCGTAATTGAAGATCTTTGCCTGCGCGCCATGCAGTTAGCCGAGCGTTCGGTAGGTTCACGCGGATTAATGAAACCTGATGC
Organism: Mucilaginibacter koreensis; assembly: GCF_054783355.1. Classification (NCBI taxonomy): domain Bacteria; kingdom Pseudomonadati; phylum Bacteroidota; class Sphingobacteriia; order Sphingobacteriales; family Sphingobacteriaceae; genus Mucilaginibacter; species Mucilaginibacter koreensis. Next base: position 3,071,572 of record NZ_BAAGQS010000001.1, read on the forward strand.
CCTGGAGCGCATCCACCGCGATTTAACCACTTACCTGCGCCAGCCTGCACCCGATGCAGCTAAGGCAGCCATAGGTGAATATGTATTAACCCAGCCACAAACCAATCAATTGTGGGCATGAGCGGGCTGTGGTATGAAGAGGCGCAATTGCTAAACGCCGAAAATTTAATGCAGTTGGGCACAACCCTGATTGTAGCACCGCACCAGGATGATGAATCACTGGGCTGCGGTGGACTGATTGCCCTGCTCCGCGAACTGTATATACCCGTACATGTGGTGTTTACTACCGATGGCAGCCTGTCCCACCCTAATTCTAAAACCTACCCGGCTTATGAATTAATGCAATTGCGGGAAAAGGAAGCGATCGCTGCATTAAAAATTTTAGGTGTAGATGAGCTGCAAGTCACGTTTTTACGCCTGCAAGACGGCAGTTTACCTGCTACAGATCAACCAGGGTTTATTCAGGCGGCAAATGCAGTACAGCAAGTGCTGCTGAGCGTGCAACCGCACACCATTGTTACGCCCTGGCAGCGCGACCCACATCCCGACCACCGGGCTACCTGGCAAATGGTAAACCATGCCATTGGGCAAACCGGCGCTATTTATCGCCGGCTGGAATATCTGGTTTGGCTGTGGGAACGCGCTGCTGATGATGATTTGCCAAAACCCGGCGAGACGAAAGTATGGAAGGCTGACATTACACCGGTCAACCAGCGCAAGCAGGAAGCCATCAGGGCGCATCTGTCGCAAACTACCCGGATGATTGACGATGATCCGGAAGGGTTCATATTATCACCAGAAGTGCTGGCACACTTTAATACTGGCCAGGAAATATTTGTAGAACGCACTGAACATTAAGTTAACCAGAACAAATGCCACAAGCTGACCAATCATTACCGGAAAATTATTTTAACGAAGTATATCATGCCCACGATGATCCCTGGAATTTTGAAACCAGTGATTATGAGCGCGAAAAGTATACCGCTACAGTAAATGCCTTACCCAGGGAAAAATATGAAAATGCCTTTGAGATAGGTTGTTCTATTGGGGTATTGAGCCGTATGCTGGCTGATAAATGCGAGAAACTGCTATCGGTTGATGTGGCCGAAGCGCCGCTGGTAAAAGCCAGGCAGCGCCTGCAGGATAAACCGCAGGTAACCTTGCAAAAAATGACGGTGCCTAACGAGTTTCCGGAGCAGGAGTTTGATTTGGTGATGATGTCTGAAGTGGGCTATTACCTGTCTATGCCTGATTTGGAGCGCCTGCAGCAGCAAATCATCAGCCACCTGAAACCGGGCGGACAATTGATGCTGGTACACTGGACACCCTACGTGCATGACTACCCGCTCACGGGTGACGAGGTGCATGAATCTTTTTTAAAATTGACCGGAGCCGGCCAGCCCTTTAAGCTGCTGCTTCAGCGCCGTGAACCCAATTACCGTATGGAACTGCTGGAGCGCCAGTAATCGTTTTACTTGCTATCAGGGTTCTTAATTGTGTAATGGCGGTTTCAATAAGCTGCCCGTAATTGTACTGCTTGCTGTAATGTTGTTGCAGCGCCTGCTCTACTTTATGCCACAACTGCCCAAAATACCGGGCATTCATCATTTCATGCAGTAAAGCCTTTTTTGTCCACAAGGTTTTTTGTGCTATGATATTTATAGGTTGCTTGTCTGCTGCCCCCTGTTGCTGCACCTGCAGCCAGCAGCGGCGCAGGCTGCTTTTAACATTTAACAAAAGCAACGAGTATTCAACCGGCTCTACCGTTTGCTGTATGTTGGCATCCTGCTCGCTGGTCCATTTACGTAATTGCTCTGAAAGGCCGATGCTTACCCGCCCATCTAACCGGGCCGAAGTATAGGCTTTAACTTTAAAACTTTTGCGTATACGGGCATCCTGCTGCTGCAATGCCTGATGAAAAGCCATATCCTCCAAACAAGATACCTGCGGCAGGCGGCCTGCCTGCTCATACATAGCGCAGGTAACCGCAAGGCTGGCCCCGAAATATTGAAAATGGCGTGGCATAGGGTCATGAGACAGGGGATCAATCAGTGCTTCGGCTTGGGCCAGCAGGCAACGGTAGGTAACATCGCGCAGGTGACTGCGCCGTGCTGCACCTACGTGGTTTTGTGTGAGTATCCGTCCGCCTACAGCATCGCTGCCCTGGGCAATTTCTTCCATAATATGGTATATCCACTGGCTATCTACCAGCGTATCGCCATCGGTTGAAGCAATGATGCCGTTCTTGTTTCCGGCCCGGTGCAGGCGGCTGTAGGCTTCATCCATCAGCATACGGCGCACGGTGCCAATATTGGCTAAGGGTTGGGGTAACTGTATGTGGTCGATGTGCAATTGAAATTCAGGATACGCCTGCTGATAGCGCTTGGCTATTTCGTAAGAGTGATCAGTGCAGTTATTAATCAGCACCAGTACCTCATAAGTATAGGGCCTCACTGGATGCTTATGCTCATCCGTTTGCAGGCGCAAGGCTTCTAAAGTTTCCCAAAGGCTTTCTGCCTCATTACGTACCGGCACAATAGTGCATACTTGTAAATTTGATTGCGGTAAAGGCGCAGAAGCAAAAATTACCGGCAACATCAAGTCTTTGGGTACAATCCTATGCATAAGTGTGTTAAAATAGCGTATCAGCAAAAATGCTATCTTAATAACGCACAAAGGCTTACCCGGTTTGAGCAGTTAATATTAATAACGAATCTCGGCAGCAAGCATCTTAAATAGAAGAAGTGCAATTTATGCGATATAAATCGCACTTTTTGATAACGCTATGGGGCTAAGCATGAAAATTTAAGCATAGGTCAGCTATAAAATCCAAGTACATAAACCAATCCATCCATATTTGGCAAGCAGGATGTTTAACAGGAAAAGGCCAAACAGTGTTACAATCAGATAAATTCTGAGGTATAGATTTTTTACCGTATACTGGAACTTTGCCAACCAAAAAATAGCAAGAACAGCTAATACAGGGCTCAAACTAAAGCTTATGGCTATAGATATTGAACGCAATGTAACGGTGCTGAACTGATACAACAAGTAATTGTTCTGATTGACCTCATTAAAGCACCAACCGCCCCACAGCAAACATAAAGTACTTAGCATAGGAAGTACAAACACCCATACTTTCTCTTTACTATACTTCCTAAGCACTCCTTTTCCGAGCGCATATAAACCAACAAAGACGGATACGATAGCTAATATTATCGAAATTAAGATGGTTAGTATCTTGGCAAAAGCGACAAAAGCTGGTACTTCTTCACAGTAATGCTTGTTGATGATTAACACTCTTTTACCCTCCTGATTTTTAGTAAATGCAATTGTTGGTTGGGTTGATCCAAGTTGTACGAACAATCTTGACGAAGCTTGCATTATCAACTTCTCTTTACCTAAAATATTGAAATACAAATGCCTTTGATGCCTTTTAATGTGCACCACCATAAATAAATCCAAGAATGATAATGGTTTGAACCGGGAATCTTTGGCTTGATAATATCCTTCGTATGATTCCATGTCCTTTACTTCAACCGGCATTGTTTTCAACGCCTTAGCAGGCATCCTGACTGGTAAATAACTGGTTAATAAATCTTCAATCCTACTAATTCCTCCTCCATTAGAAGCAATGACAAAACCTATACCCAAAGCACGATTATAACGGTAACAAGATCTGAACGTACCCAACATTCCATCATGGCCACGAAATAAACCAAAGTCTTCATTCCCTAAGGCATAACCGCTTTTTAAACCAGCTCTGGCAGCCAACGCAACTTCAGGCGTCTCCATACGTGTTATACTGGATGAAGTAAGTAGCGGATCGCCGCTTTTTAAACAAAACCGAACGAACTTCAACATATCTGCCGAGTTTGACCATAAAGAACCCGCAGCGCCCATTAACAACGTAACTGATGGAACTGCCTGAATACTGCCAGAGGATAAAAGTTGATACTCCTTAGCATCATACCGGGTCATTGAATATAAGTTAAAATTAGAATGCGTCATTCCGAGCGGGCGCAGTACGCGCTGGGTCAGAAAACGATCATATTCCTGTCCGGTCAGCTTTGCGATGATATAACCCAGAATAACATAGTTTACATTACAATAGGTGTAACGCTCACCAGGCCGCCACCTCGAAACCATAGAGGATGCTTGCCGCATCATCATTTCTTTTGCAGTGTATGCCCGGCGCTCTAAACTATACATGTTACCCAGCTTAAAATCATCGAAGCCAGTGGTTTGCTCCAATAAATCCTGCATCCGGATTGGATTGGTTATCTCCCAAGGATTTTGGAAAGGCACTTCCGGGGCAAGTTGTTTCAATCGGTCGTTTAACCTTAATCATCCCTGTTCAACAAGCTCAAGTATGGCAACGGCAATCAATGATTTAGTGATAGATCCCATCCGGAATAGCGTAGCTTGATCAACCAGTCGCTTTTTTATTACATCAGCATAGCCGAAAGTACCGGAATACAGGTCAGCATTCTTTGTTGTTATCCCTACCATTAAGCCAGGAATATGATATTGCTTCACTAAGGCAGTAATAGAATCTGTTAACTGATGGAGGTTAGCAATTTTCTTAGGTGGTTGTGCAACACAATTGAAGTAACCTAATATTGCAATCAGAAAAATTAAAAGACGTTTTTGGAAATGATTCATGCTTAAAATTCAAACAATTCAGGCAGGCGTACTAAACATGAGGCCATACGCTGGTTCTTGCAATACAGACAGGTTAACTTGTTATACCAATACTTTAGTCATCCTTTTAAAGCTGTTTGAATAGTTATCGGCATTGTTCGTACAAGTAAATTACCACTTGGTGATATAAATTAAGATATTCGGATTGTGGATGGTATAAAAGTTATATCCAGGTTGTTTTTTGTAAAAGGTGGCTGGCTGCATTTTTGGTTTCTTATCGGTTTATTTTTGATAACTGCAGCCATCACCTTACAAAGCAGGCATTACCGAACTGTTTCACCAAGAGCGGGGCTCGTTTACGTGCTGCTTATCAGTTCCATTTACACAGGCCGCTGGCTTGTTCAGCAATTTATTATTATAAGCCGATGGTGGCTATTCGTTCTTTTCGGTGTGTTAGCAATATGCTTGCTATCTGGCATTGGCATTGCTGGAATGTATTATTTGCTGGGATACCATGATGGAGCCAATATTTCATCCCTTGTGGTTATAACACCGTTACTGGTTATTGTAAGCATACTCATAGGAAGTTTAATTTCTATCTTACGTATTTTGGTCAGGCAACAACTCAGTGAAGCACAGGCACTGGAATACCAGAAAAATGCAGAAATCAAACAACTTACAGAGAAATTAAGCCCTCATTTTTTATTTAATATACTTAACACGCTCTACGGCTTATCTATTAACGCACCGCAGCAAGTGCCTGATTTGCTACTTCAATTATCAGGCCTGCTCCAGTATAATGTGTATAGCAGTAATTTAACGCTGGTATTGTTAGATGAAGAAATCGCTTATCTATCAAATTATATCGCCTTACAACGTGTACGGATGATGGACAGATTGAAACTGGAAATTAAAATTTCCAATTCAGGCAGCCATATCAGAATAGCGCCATTGTTGCTGAATTACGTTTATCGAAAATGCTTTTAAACACGCCAGAAATAGCCTGTCTGAAACAGTGGAGATAACTATTAAACTTTGGACAACTCCAGAGAACATCTATTTTACTGTATGCAATAGTTTAGCAAATTGCCTGGAACACAGTACTGATACAGCAAATCAATCTGGGTTTGGTTTACCTGCTACCATTCAGCGGTTGGACTTACTCTATCCCAAGGCATACTCCCTAAAATATGGTGAGAGGAATAAAAACTTTGAAGTGGAATTAATATTGGAAAATCGTTTTGAATAAGCTAACCTGTATTATTGTAGATGACGAACCTGTGGCAAGGGATCTATTGGTGACTTATTGCAGCTATTTATCCAACCTGGAAATTATTGCCGTTTGTGGCAATGCGCTTTCGGCCAGGGAAGTAATGGCTAATAAAAAAGTTGATCTGCTTTTTTTGGATATTGATATGCCGGTGCTGGACGGCATTAGTTTGCTAAAAACGTTAAACTATATGCCACAGGTAATTTTTACTACAGCTTATACAGAACATGCAGTGACTGCCTTTGAAATGGCTGCATGCGATTACTTAGTGAAGCCATTCCCATTGGAAAGGTTCATTAAGGCGGTTGATAAAGCTAACATGCACACGGCTGTATCATTAATTCCAACGCAAGTAAACCCATCTCATATCCTTATTAAAGCTGAGAACAAGCTCTATCAGCTTCGGAGTGATGAAATACTTTTTGCAGAGGCGAGTGGTAATTACTCTAAGATTGTGCTTTTTAAGGAAACGATAAAGCCTAATATCAGCTTTACCGCCTTGGAAGAACAACTTTCCAAAAAGCATTTTTTAAGAGTACACCGTTCCTTCATTATCAACCAGGAAAAGGTAGATTACATAGAAGGTAACCGAATCTTTATTGGAACGTTTGAGATACTAATTGGCAATAGTTATAAAGAAAAAGTGGCGATAGCCTTTAGCCAAAATAGTGATAGAACTATATTTTATACCTTACCGTAGATCATCTAAATATAACAACCAGAAAAGATACTATAGTGGCTAAAGTGCTCCTTTCCGTTACTGTTTTAACGGTTCCTATAGAAGCCCAATTTTGCCGTAAATGAATAATGAAACTTCGTCAAAAATCTCAAAAGGTTGTTTCATATAGTTGTATTGAGCACCGATGTGCCCCCTTATAACTTTCACCCTATAGCGACTCCTTAAACGCAAAAAGCGCAATTCCTATGAGAAGAATTGCGCTTTTTAGTAGCCCGTAGGGGAATCGAACCCCTGTTTCAAGAATGAAAATCTTGCGTCCTAACCCCTAGACGAACGGGCCCTTCACCATGTACAATCAGCAACAGATATGCCTTTTGCTTCGGGACTGCAAAAATAGAACTTTCTTTAAACCTGCAAAAATTTAATTGAAATTTTTTATTACCGTTTATTCGTATTAGGATTGAACTTGTATACTACTGCTCAAACAAAATCATCACACATACATTTATTTTAAATTAACTTTTCCGCTCCTTAAACTCAACTTGCATGAAAGCCGTTTGGAACAACCAAATCATAGCCGAAAGTGACCAAACTATTGTTATTGAAAACAATCATTATTTTCCGCCCGATAGTGTGCATCACCATTTGTTAACCCCCTCCTCTACCCATAGCACCTGCCCTTGGAAGGGTGAAGCTTCGTATTATACTGTTAATGTGGATGGCAAGCAGAATAAAGATGCGGCTTGGTATTATCCTGCCCCAAAAAATGCAGCTGCACAGATTAAAGATTACGTTGCTTTTTGGAAAGGAGTTCAGGTAAGTGAGTAATCAAATATTTGATGCCATTATTATCGGCTCGGGCCAGGCCGGCAATCCGCTGGCCCGCAAATTGGCAAAGGCAGGTAAAAAGACGGCAATTATTGAAAAACGCCTGGTAGGCGGTACTTGTGTGAATGATGGCTGCACGCCTACCAAAGCTATGGTAGCCTCGGCCAAAGCGGTATATGAAGCGCAGCACTCTGTAGAGCTAGGTGTATCGGTGAGCGGCTACCGGATAGATATGCCCGCCATTAAAAAGCGCAAGGATGATATTGTAGAACATTCGCGTAGTGGTAACCAGGAAGACTTGGAACAAACCGAAAATTTAAGCCTGATTTTTGGGGAGGCGACTTTCACCGGGCCCAAAACCATACAGGTTAAACTGAATACGGGCGGTGAACTGCAGCTACAGGCCGAATTGATTTTTATTAATGCAGGGGCTAAAACCATCATTCCTGATATTGAGGGTTTGGATCAGATTGATTATCTGACTTCTACTACGATCTTAGATTTAGAAACTGTGCCTGAACATATTTTAGTTATTGGCGGTAATTATATTGGTTTAGAATTCAGTCAGATGTTCCGTCGCTTTGGTAGCCGGATTACTTTATTGGAACGGGGTCCGCGCATTATGGCCAAAGAAGATGAGGATATAGCTGCTGAAATACACACGCTACTCGAAGCAGAGGAAATGGAAATTTATACTGAAGCCCAAACCCAGAAGTTTGAAAAATCTCCCGACGGCAGTATTACGGCTTATGTAAACGTTAAAAATGAAATAAGGCAAATCACCTGCTCGCACGTACTCATTGCCGCCGGCCGGGAGCCACAAACCAAAGCCCTTAATTTACAGGCCACCGGGGTAAATACCGATGATAAAGGGTATATTAAAGTAAACGGAAAACTGGAAACCAACATTCCGGGCATTTATGCGCTGGGTGACATAAAAGGCGGCCCGGCGTTTACCCATATTGCTTATAATGATTATACTATTGTATACCGCAACTTATTAGAAGGCAGTGATTTATCCACTGAAGGCCGCCCTGTTCCCTACTGCATGTTTACCGATCCGCAGCTGGGTCGTGTAGGCATCACCGAAACAGAGGCTCGCAAACAGGGCCTCAACATTAAAGTGGCCAGCCTTCCTATGAAACGCGTAGCACGTGCAATAGAGGTGGGTGATACGCGTGGCCTGATGAAAGCCGTAGTAGATGCCGATAGTAAGCAAATTTTGGGTGTAGCTATATTAGGCGAAGAAGGGGGCGAAATTATGTCGGTATTGCAAATGGCCATGGAGGGCGGCATCACTTATGACCGCATCCGGTATTGTGTGTTTGCTCACCCTACTTATACCGAATCGCTGAATAATTTATTTATGCAAATTGAGGATTGAGCATAATATTCTCTTAATTTTATAATTACAGGCGGCATCTCTATTTATGCCACCCGTAATTACTATGCAAAAGTACCTGTTGCGTAGCCACCTTGCATTTTTACATGATTAAAGCAGAACAGCTTACTAAAACCTATGGCAGCACTAAAGCGGTAAATTGTATCAGCTTTGAAGTGGCCGAACAGGAAAATCTGATTTTGCTGGGTACCAGCGGCTGCGGCAAAACTACTACGCTAAAAATGTTGAACCGACTGGTTGAACCCGACAACGGCACCATTACCATCAATGGCCAGAACATTGCCAGCCAGCCGCCCGAGCAACTGCGCCGCAACATAGGGTATGCAATGCAAAACAATGGCTTATTTCCGCATTATACCGTAGCCGAAAATATTGCCATCGTACCCCGGTTGTTAAAGTGGGATGAAAAGCGCATCAGAAACCGTACGAATGAATTGCTGGAAAAATTGCATCTATCAACCGATCATCTGCCACAATACCCCAACCAACTGAGCGGCGGGCAACAGCAGCGGATAGGTTTGGCAAGGGCACTGATGGCTGATGCACCGGTATTGCTGATGGACGAGCCTTTTGGTGCTTTGGATAACATTACCCGTGCTAAAATTCAGCAGGAATTTAAACAGTTGGACGAGTTAAAGCGCAAAACCATAGTCATGGTAACCCATGATGTGCAGGAAGCTTTTGAACTAGCCGATCGCATATGCCTGATGGACAAGGGGCGCATTATACAAAGCGGCACCCCGGCCGAGTTACTGTTCAAGCCTGCGTCGACTTTTGTAAAAGATTTTTTGCAGGGCCAGCGGTTGCAGCTGGAACTGAAAACAATCCGTTTAAAAGATTTATGGCCGTACCTGCCCTACGCTGCAAATCACGAACCACCGAGGTTAACCATAAGCGAAAGTATATGGAATGCCTTGGAAATGATGAAGTCTCATTCACAGGCTACTGTTTGTAAAAACGCACAAGAGCCCGAAGCCAGCAAACTTTTAAACAGCGAATTATTAATGTCGGCATTTCGCGAATATCAAACCCGGTTCACCGCATGAACGAACCCTCACAAAACTTATGGCAGTTTATGTACCAGGAACGTGATAAGCTGGCGGTACAAACACTGGAGCACATCGGGCTTACCTTTATTTCGTTGCTGTTCGCCATAGTAATTGGGCTACCATTAGGTATTCTTATCGCACGGCGACGAAAACTTTCCGGAACAGTACTGGGTACAGCCGGTGTACTGCAAACCATACCAAGCATTGCCCTTTTAGGCTTCATGATTCCGCTATTGGGTATTGGCGCCAAACCGGCTATTGTTGCCTTGTTTCTTTATGCCCTGCTACCTATCATTCGCAATACCTATACCGGCATTACCGGCATTGATAGTGCCGTAAAAGAAGCAGCTATGGCTATGGGAATGACGCCCGGGCAAGTGCTCACCAAAATAGAATTACCCTTAGCCATGCCGATAATACTGGCTGGTATCCGTACTGCTACTGTAATTAATGTGGGCGTTGCTACATTAGCCTCTTACATTGCAGCCGGCGGCCTGGGTGAGTTTATTTTTGGCGGAATATCGCTTAACAACAGCAACATGATTTTGGCTGGTGCCATCCCTGCTGCCTGCCTGGCCGTGTTGTTTGATTTTTTGCTATCGCGATTACAAAAGCTGAATTTTAAAAAACTGAAACCAGGGCTGTATGCCTTCACTTTAATTACCATACTCCTATCCGTCTTTTATTTGGTTCCTTCGGCCTATGGCAGTAAATTAATTGCAGGTTTTACCCCCGAATTTATGGGCCGGCAAGATGGCGATTTGGGGCTGCACAATAAATATCATCTCAATATCCACACCATTGTAATTAATGATGCGGTGATGTACAAAGCCGCTTATGAAAAGCAATTGGATGTCATCAGTGGCTATTCCACCGACGGGCGTTTGAAAGCTTACCAGCTAACCGTTCTGCAAGATGATAAAAGCATCTTCCCTCCTTATTACGCCGCCCCCATTGTAAACGAAGAAGCATTGAAGCGCTTTCCGGAATTGGAGAAAACGCTGAACTTATTGGCTGGCCTTATCACCGATTCGGCCATGACAGAAATGAACTACCGTACTGATTACCTGCACCAATCGCCGGAACGGGTGGCTAAAGAGTTTTTGGTAGCTCATCACCTATATCAGCCCAGCCGCAATGGTAATACCGGCACCGTGCGTATTGGTTCTAAAATTTTTGGCGAACAGTACATTCTGGCCAATATATACAGTATGCTGATCAGGGGTTATACCTCTTACAATGTAGCGACTAAGACCGGCTTGGGCGGCACCAAAATATGCTTTGATGCGCTCACCAATAAACAGGTTGATTTTTACCCCGAATATACCGGCACCGGTTTACTGGTGCTTTTGCAGCCCGATACTCAAACAGTAAGCGCTCTAACGCATGATAAAGACAAAACGTATCAGTATGTTAAAGCGGCCTTTGCCAGTCAATATCATATTGCTTGGTTAAAACCTATTGGCTTCAATAATTCGTATGCTTTAATGATGCGCAGGCAGCAGGCAAATGCGCTGGGCATCAAAACAATTTCAGATTTGAAACAGTTTTTAGATAAGAACCCGAAATGACTTTACTTGAACGCTACCAAACGGTACGCAAGCGTACCGAAACCATATGCGCCCCTCTGCAAACCGAAGATTATGTAGTACAGCCGGTAGTGGATGTAAGTCCGCCCAAATGGCACATCGGGCATACTACCTGGTTTTTTGAAACTTTTATACTGAAGCCTTACTTAATGGGCTATCAGGAATACAATCCCGAATACAACTATGTGTTTAATAGTTATTACGAAACCGTAGGCGCCCGGGTAATCCGTACCGACCGCGGTAATTTGAGCCGGCCTACAGTAATTGAAGTGTATCAATACCGCGAATATGTAGACCATGCCATAGCCAGCCTGTTATGCGAAGAACTGACACCTCAGTTGCAGGAGCTTTTTACTTTAGGCTTAAACCACGAGGAGCAGCACCAGGAATTGTTAATGACAGATATCAAGTATATCCTTGGCCACAACCCGCTTTTCCCTGCTTACCGGCATGATTACACTTCACCTAAAGCAGTGCAGGAAGAAGGTTTTATAAGCATACCAGAAGGCATATACGAAATTGGTTTTCAAGGCGAGGGCTTTTTCTTTGATAATGAACTGAACCGCCATAAGGTGTACCTTAACCATTACGAGATTAGCCGCAGCTTGGTCACCAATGCCGAATATCAGGAGTTTATCAATTCCGGAGGTTACCAGGATTTCAGGCATTGGCATGCTGAGGCTTGGGATTGGGTGAACAAGAACACAGTTACCGCACCGTTATACTGGCATCTTATAGACGGGCAATGGCATGTGTACACTTATGCAGGCTTGCAAGCGCTTAATTCAGATGAGCCGGTACAGCACATCAGTTATTACGAAGCTTATGCCTACGCTTCTTGGAAAGGCATGCGCCTGCCTACCGAGTTTGAATGGGAAGCGGCTGCCACTCAGTTTAGCTGGGGCAAATGCTGGGAATGGACAGAAAGCGCTTACCTGCCCTATCCGGGCTTCAGTAAAGCGCCCGGCGCTATTGGCGAGTACAACGGTAAATTTATGGTGAACCAAAAGGTGCTGCGCGGTGCATCAGAAGTAACGCCGCCCAGCCATAGCCGTATTACTTACCGTAATTTTTTTCACCCGTATTTACGCTGGCAATTCACCGGTATCCGGCTGGCCCGTTAATTATAACATACTTATCTGCTACTTATGAATACTGTTACCGATACCTTGACTAATACCGTGCAAGACACAACTTTTTACCACGATGTAATCAGCGGCCTGCAATCTTCGCCCAAGCATTTACAATCCAAATACTTCTATGATACTGCCGGCGACAAGCTGTTTCAGCAGATTATGAATTGCCCGGAATATTATCCTACCAACTGCGAACTGGAGATTTTCACACAGCAAACCGCCGAACTGTGCGAAGCGATGATGGCCGACGGCAGCCCTTTTGATTTGATTGAACTGGGAGCCGGTGATGCCACAAAATCTACTTATTTGCTGCATTACCTGCTGGAAAAACGAGCACAGTTTACTTATCTGCCTATCGATATTTCGGCTAATACCATTACTTATCTGCAAGCGGCATTACCAGCAGCATTGCCTAACTTAAAAATTACCGGATTGAACGGTGATTATTTTGATATGCTTAAAAAAGCGGCGCAATTGTCCAACCGGCGTAAAGTGGTATTATTTTTAGGCTCTAATATCGGTAACATGCCGGTACAGGAGGCTGAGGCTTTTTGCCGTGAATTGCGCGCCCATCTTTCTCCGGGCGACAGGGTGCTGATTGGAGTTGACTTAAAGAAAAACCCTGAAGTAGTTTTAGCTGCCTATAATGACCAGCAGGGCATTACCCGGCAATTCAACCTGAACTTGCTTACCCGCATGAACCGTGAGCTGCATGCCGACTTTGATCTTAACCAATTTGCCCATTACCCTACCTATGATCCGGGCACGGGGTCCTGTAACAGCTACCTGATTAGCTTACAGCAACAGGAGGTGCATGTTGGCGAGCATACCATCAAGTTTGAAAAAGACGAATACGTTTTCATGGAAGTCTCGCAGAAGTATAGCCTGCCGCAAACAGAAGCATTGGGTAACCAAGCCGGCTTCAAAGCACTGGCAAGCTTTACTGATAGTAAAGCTTGGTTTTTAGATGCAATTTGGGTAGCGATATAAACCGTTTAATTATTTACGCTCATTAATTTTTTCCTAATTTTTATTAGGTCCGCTAAATACGACTGCCAATCAAGTACCTACTTTATTGGGTTATGTATCATAATGACTTAGAATTTTAGAAGACCTATATGTCAGATAATTAGTCATCTCTTATATTCTTGCGAGTATATCAGAGAATAGTTATAATTAAAGCATCAAAAAAAACAGGTTGTGCATCATTATACAAAAGTATATTAGCGCACAACCTGATTAAATATTACAATGCCAGGCATTTCACTATCATAAGCCTAAAGCATCTTATGATCATATAACAGCAGGTAAGCCCAGGTTAAAATAAACACCAATGAAATAACCACTGGTGATACCCGTTGAAAGCTGCGGTCAAACTTGTTTCCGTTAATCATGGGGTAAGGCTGCTCACCCGAGCTGCCGTTGGTATGCTCTTTATAATTTAAACGCAGTTTGCGCAGGTACATTAACCCGGCCAGTACATCCACAAAAGTAAAAACCGCTACAATGAGTGCCGCTATCGGAAAGATAAGGGCCAGCATCTTTTGCTTGTTCATCAACTCTGGCGTAGGTGCCTTAGCCGTGACCAGCATAGCATACACGTTAAAGAAGAAGGATTGCCCGATAGACAACCAGATTACACGGCTGTTGATGGCATTATCGTAATGCTCTATCTGCGCCCGTGTTACCTTATAGAGTTCTGATACCGGAGGTTGTTCTTGATCAGGCATATAGTTTATATTTTTTAATTATCAGCTTAATTTTATTCCTATTGGTAAACAGGATATAAGGGTACGGGTTTGGACTAAAAACATTATTATCAACACTTTTTATCTTTCATCACTACTTTTTTACAACCATCCGCTGCTTTGGGTTGTTCTTCCTGTATCCAACAAGGTGATTTTTAAAAAACATGGCTTTTATAGATTACTACCAAATATTAGGTATCGACAAAACAGCGTCAGACAAAGACATTAAAAATGCCTACCGTAAGCTGGCCCGTAAGTATCATCCCGATTTAAACCCCAATGATGCCGAGGCCAACAAAAAGTTTCAGCAAATCAATGAGGCCAACGAGGTATTAAGCGACCCGGAAAAACGCAAGAAATATGACCAGTATGGTGAGAACTGGCAGCATGGCGAAGCTTATGAACAGGCACAACAGCAGCAAAGCCGCCAGTATAGCGGTTACCAGGGCGGCGGGCCCGAAGGCGGCTTTAATTTCGAATCTTTCGGTGGTGAAGGCGGCGATTTTTCTGATTTTTTTCAGTCCATGTTTGGCGGTATGGGTGGTAGTGGCCGCAGCCGTCAGCAAGCCCGTTACCGTGGGCAAGATTTTAATGCAGAACTGCGCCTTACTTTACAGGAGGCTGCCGAAACGCATAAAAAAACCCTCGCCGTTAACGGCAAAAACATACGTATTACCATACCCGCCGGTGTTGAGAATGGCCAAACCATAAAAATAGCCGGCCATGGTAGCCCCGGTGCAAATGGCGGCCCCGCTGGTGATCTATATATTACGTTCAATATTGCAGAAGATACCCTATTTAAACGCATTGGGAATGACTTGTACCAAACCATTCAGTTAGACTTGTATACTGCCGTATTGGGTGGAGAAATTACAGTTGATACGCTAACCGGACAAGTAAAACTGAAAGTGAAACCCGAAACGCAGAACAACACCAAAGTTAAATTAAAGGGCAAGGGCTTCCCGGTATATAAAAAGGCTGATGAGTTTGGTGATTTGTATTTAACTTATGAAGTACAGTTACCTACTAACCTTACCGAAGCACAAAAAGAGTTATTTAAACAATTGCAAAATCTTAGCTAACCGATTAAAGTTATGGAAAACGGACAATATATCACCATACAGGAGTTTTGCGGCTATCATCATGTTGAATACACTTTTGTGGATGCTCTAACCGAAGCTGGCCTGGTGCAGATTACTACTATTGATAAAACTCACATGATTGCCGAAAGTGAACTGCCCCGGCTGGAGCGCATGATCAGGCTGCACCAGGAGCTGGATATCAACGTGGCCGGCCTTGAAGCCATTAGCCATTTGCTTGAGCGCGTACAGGCTATGCAAGAAGATATGCGCCAATTGCGCAGCAGGCTAAGTTTATATGAATAGTTACATCATATATACAAACTATGAATACGATATAGTTTGTGTGTAGACTTTTTATATCTTTACTTTTAATTAGAACTCAAAGATGTCTATTAAAAGGAAAGTTCAAAAAAATAATTCTGAAGAAAGATTTGTAAAAAAAATAGAAAATACCCTGTTTGATATGATTGATACCGATGACCCGGTTCACTTATATATGCATACCGACATCTGTAAAGTGTTGCAACAAACAGAAGCCAGCATTAAAATTTCAGACAAATACACATCCGGCGAGTATCATTTAAAACAACTCAGCAAAGGCGATTTTCAGAAAACGCTTGAAGTAACCGAAGCCTTGTATGAAACCTGTATCCGCTTCGAAAAGCCCGAGCTGGCGCTGATTGTATCTTCAGAAGTAATACGTGCTTTACTGCAATGCAAAGTACCGCTCAACTGGATAGACGGTAAATTTATACCTAAGGAAGATACCGATACTATGGCTTCAGAATAGTCATCAACTCTATACATTATTCTAAAATAAAAAGCCCCGGTTGTAACAACCGGGGCTTTTTATTTACTTATTACTTTTGAGCTTATCTTACATCAAAAGTGCTGCTGAAACGGGTGCCGTCAGGATAATAGCCGGCTATTATAATCTGGCCGTTGCGCAGGTTGGTAATGGCTTTATCAATATCAGCTACCCCACCAATAGGTTGCCTGTTGATGCTGGTAATCACCGTACCTACCGGAATTTCAGTATCAGAGAAGAAACCGCCATCGCGTACCTGGGCTACCACTACACCAGAGGTGATATGATATTTAGCTTTTTGCGCCTGGCTCAGCGGCTGGAAGCTTGCCCCAAGTTTATTGTACAGCTCTTCGGCCGATTTTGATACCGCCGCTGTACGGGTAGCTGTACCGGCATCAGCATGCAGGGTTACATCTACAGTGCGCTCATCACCGCCACGTACGTAGGTTAGTTTAATTTTATCGCCGGGTTGCAAACGAGCCACACGCTCTTGCAGGTCTGATGACTCATTAACGGTATTACCTTCAACTTTAGTAATTACGTCGCCTGGTTTTAAACCGGCCTGTGCAGCTCCGCTGCCTGCAATTACATCATTTACATACAAACCTACGGTTCTGTCGCTTTTAACGGCAGCAGCCTGGTCAGGGTCGCTCAAATCGCTAAAGCTCACACCTACATAACCGCGTTTAACCGATCCGAAGCGCTCAATATCATTCAACACTTTTTTAGCCAGGTTAATAGGGATGGCAAAACCATAACCTTCGTATGAACCGGTGTGCGAAGCAATAGCAGAGTTAATACCAATCAGCTCGCCGCGGGTATTCACCAGTGCACCACCACTGTTACCAGGGTTAATAGCGGCATCAGTTTGAATAAATGACTCGATACCACGGTTTACGCGAGGTGCATTTTGCGTACGGCCAAAAGGATTTGAATCCTCTTCATCGCTGCGGCCAATAATACCAATACCACGGCCTTTAGCACTCACAATACCTGCAGTTACGGTAGAGGTTAAATTAAAAGGATTACCTACGGCCAATACCCATTCACCTACACGCACATCATCAGAGTTACCTAATTTAACAATAGGCAGATTTGATGCGGTAATTTTAATCAGGGCCAAATCGGTATTGGGGTCGGTGCCAATTACTTTACCTTTAAAATGGCGGTGGTCATTCAGCGTTACATCAATATCGCTGGCTTTTTCAACTACGTGGTTATTGGTTACAATAAAACCATCGGTTGAAATAATTACACCCGAGCCTGAAGCACGTTGCGGTGTGCGCTGCTGAGGGCGCATACGCTGGCCGAACATATCTCCAAACAAATCTTCAAACGGATCGCGGCCGCTGCTGCTACCGCCTTGCGCTGAAGGATTGTAAGTAGTACGAATATATACCACAGCCGGGGTAACCGCAGCTGCAGCTTGGGTAAAATCAACATCACCGGCAGATGATTTTACTTCCGGGAGGTGATTGCTGGCAAAATAAACTTTCTGGCGATCCTCAAAGCTCATATTATCGGCTTCCTTTTTTTCGAAAACCTTGTATGTGCCCAGCGCCATTGCCCCGCCAACAAAGGCAGTTAATAACGTTAAACCAACTTTTCTCATATCAATAATTAATAATTTACTTGTTTGTTATTACTGGTGGTCAAATTTAATACCATATAGACGATGGCAGCAACAATAAGTTATGTGCATTTTTGTTAAAAAATGTTAAACTTAGCTTTGCAGCAAAACCCGCTATAAAAAGTGATGTTTTTGCCGCTTTTAATTATATACAATATACCGAATTTCAAATGAATTTGCAATTTTATAAGTATCAGGGTGCAGGTAATGACTTTATCCTGATAGATAACCGTCAAAATATAATCAATCATCGCCAACCAGAGTTAATTGCCCATTTATGCGACCGCCGTTTTGGCATAGGTGGCGACGGAATAATGTTTTTACAGGATAAGGAAGGCTATGATTTTGAAATGGTATATTACAATTCAGATGGTCAGCCCAGCAGTATGTGTGGCAACGGAGGCCGCTGTATAGTAGCTTTTGCGCATTTTTTGAAGGTAATTGGCACCGAAACCACCTTTCTGGCAGTTGACGGGCCACACTATGCCAAAATTTCCGGATTGGGCGATTGGGTAAGTTTACAAATGATTGATGTAGCAGAAATCAGCAGAGATGCCGATGCCTATGTATTGAATACCGGCTCACCACATTATGTGCAACTTACCGAGGCACTGGCTGAGAAGGACGTGTATAATGATGGCAGAGCTATCCGCAACAACGCTACCTATCAGGCCAAAGGCATTAATATCAATTTTGTAGAACCTGCAGAGCAAGGCTACTTTGTTCGCACTTACGAGCGCGGCGTTGAAGATGAAACTTATGCCTGCGGCACCGGTGTTACTGCAGTAGCATTAGCCATGGCCCGGCACGAAGGCAAAACCGGTAACATCAGTACTCCTGTTAAAGTATTGGGAGGCAACCTTAACATCAAGTTTCATTATGATGGGGAGCGATATACAAATATCTTCTTAGAAGGCCCGGCATTACAGGTTTTTAAAGGTGAGATTACAGTTTAAATTTACATAACAATAAAGGCCGGTAAATACCGGCCTTTATTGTTATTTTCCTTTTCCCTGTATCATCACTTTCACTGTTTTAAAAATGATGTTTAAATCGGAGTTCAGCGTAATGTTTTGCAGGTACTGCAAATCGTAGTGCATGCGGTCACACATTTGGTCTACGTTCTCGGCATAGCCGTATTGAACCTGGCCTATTGAGGTAATACCCGGCTTTATTTTTAACAAGTGTTTGTAGTTCGGGCTTTTCTCGGTGATTTGCTCAATAAAGTGGCGGCGCTCAGGGCGCGGACCTACTATAGACATATCGCCGCGCAGCACATTCCAAAACTGAGGCAACTCATCTAAACGCGTTTTACGCATTACCTTACCCCATTTGGTTATACGCGGATCTCCATCGCGAGCCAGTTGCGGGCCGGCCTTTTCGGCATCCACGTACATGCTGCGAAACTTGATAATCTTAAAAGGTTTACCGTTTAAGCCTACCCTTTCCTGTGTGTAAAAAGCAGGTCCTTTTGAAGTTACTTTGGTAATTAACCAAAGGCCTGCAAACACCGGTGCACCTGCCATCATTAAGGTAGATGAAAATGCCACATCAAAACCGCGCTTTAATAACCTGATCTTTCTGTCAACCGCATGGTTAGACTGCAGTTGTAATACGGGCAGATTATCATAATTTATAAGCTTAGCCGCAAATGTATGCGTAAGCATTAAGTCTGATACTACCTTGATTTTAACTTTATACGTTTCACCAAACTGCACTAAGAAGTTCAGCAGGCTTTCATCCATATTTTTGTAACAGATAAAAATCTCATAGGGCTTTTTGGCCAGCAGTTGCTCAGTTAAATCTTCTTCAGACAGGGATGCACAATTGTCACCCAAGCTGGTGTCAATTAAATCATAGCCATACTCACGGTGATTAACGAAATGCTCGGCCAATCTCGCTGCAATGTTTTCTTCGCCCAATATAATAATGTTGCGTGCATTGTACCCATTCCTGCGGATGTAATCCAAAAACAGGGAAAGGCAAAGACGCTGAAAAATAACAAGCAGGATGAATATAGTATAGGTAATAAACAGCTTTTCGGCAGGGATGCGATAAATATCTAAAAAATAAATACAGCTGAATACGATAAGTAAGTGGTAAAGGATGTTTTGAAAAAACTTGTTCAGGTAGTTTTTAAGTTGCAGCGGCCTTGGTATTTTATAAGTATTGGCAATAGGCGCTAATACAACCCACACCACATTAACCAACAGTATGAACTGCGGCCCGGCGCTGCTAATATTATAATTGTTAAGCGCTATATAAATAGGATTGTACAGCGCAATGTTGAGCAGTATTATATCGCACAAAAAAGTAAAACCAGGAAGATATTTTGAGTAGCGATAGGGCATTAGCAGATGTTTATATGAGATTAAACGTAAATTCTATAATTACAAAAAAACCTAATTTGTTTTACAAATTTGTTTTACTAACCCCATATGCAAATATAAATCCAATAATCACCTCTTCTTGAACTCTCATAACATTTAACTAAAACATAATATATTTAATTGTTAAATACACTTCAGGACGCTCTACAACGACTTAGAGCAATTCGTAAAAAATTTTTAAATTTTTTTTCATGTTTATATTTTCTCATCAATTGACTTTAAAACTATACATGTTGTTCAAATAATTAAACAAAACTTCCGGCTCTGTGTTTAACCTGTATATTTATTAGTACTCTTTACTGCTTATATGCCGATCCATATTATACCTTCATTACCATGTGGCAAAATTTGTCATTAACATAAAAGAGTATATTTGTACGCCTTAACAAACGTCTACCGTAAATTCTTTAAAAATTTACCTACTGAATTTACCATATTAATAAATGCTTTAGCATCTATTTCATACTATGAATAAAACCGTACTTCGTATAGCGTGTATAGCGTTAGCATCTTTCTTAACAACTGTACAACCCGCTTCGGCACAACTCATCAGCAGTGGTAACCTGTCAACCCTTAATGTCGACCAGCTCTCTGATAAACAAATTGCCGATGCATTGCAGCAGGCACACAGCAGCGGCCTTACTAATGATCAGGTGATCAGCCAGGCACGCCAGCGCGGTTTACCGGCATCTGAAGCCACCAAACTGTCAACCCGTATGGCCGCACTGGGAAATCAGCGCACTGCTACCGATACAGAAGACGTTGTTACCAGCCGAAAAGTAAACCAGCCTGTAACTGCTGATACCGTTTCGTCTGCATCTTCACTTACATCGCAGCTGCCTATTTTTGGTGCCAATTTGTTTTCGGGCCGAGATTTAAAATTTGAACCGAATTTAAGGTTGGCTACTCCGGTGAATTATGTTTTGGGGCCCGATGATCAATTAAATATTAATGTATACGGCAACTCATTGGTAAACTGGAAATTGAATGTTTCGCCCGAGGGCAATATTAACATTCCGGGTGTAGGCGTACTTAATGTAGCCGGCAAAACGGTGGAACAGGCCACCTCAGCCATTAAAGGTAAATTGGCTGCCAATAATTATGCTATCGGCCGGGGCACCAGTGTACAGGTAACCTTAGGTGATATCCGCAGCATTAAAGTGATTATTACGGGGCAGGTAGTAAAGCCAGGTACCTTTACCATACCTTCATTAGCTACGGTGTTTAATGCCCTTTCGGCAGCGGGCGGCCCCAGCAGCAACGGTACCTTTCGTCAAATACAGGTAATCAGGAATAACCGCATCATCAGAACGCTTGATATTTATGATTTTCTGGTAAAAGGCGATCAAAGAAATAACATTGGTTTAAGAGATCAGGATATTATCTATGTGCCTACTTATCGTAACCGCGTATCTATAAAAGGGCAGGTTAAAATTCCGGCTTATTTTGAAGTTGTGCCCGGCGAAACATTGCAAAACGTAATTGACTTTGCCGGTGGCTTTACCGACCGTGCCTATACCGCACGCATCCGCGTATCGCAAGTAAATGACCAGCAGCGCCGCATCAGTGATATTTTTGAGAGTGATTTTAAGAGCTACATCCCGTTGCGGGGCGATGCTTATACTGTAGATGCTATACTTGACCGCTACGAAAACCGGGTAACGCTTAATGGCGCCGTATTCAGACCGGGCGAATTTGAGTTGAGCAAAGGGCTAACGCTTTCTCAATTGATCACCAATGCTGCAGGCCTGCGAGAAGATGCTTTTATGAACCGCGGAACAATAACACGCTTAAAACCTGATAACACTACAGAAACCATAGCTTTTAATGTTAAAGATGTTATCAGTAAAGTGAATGATATTCCGTTGCAACGCGAAGATGTAATTAACATCTCGTCTATTTTTGATCTGCGCAGCCAGTATCTGGTAAGCATCAACGGCGAAGTGCGCAGCCCGGGTAATTACCCTTACTCAGATAGCCTGCGTGTTGAAGATTTGATATTAAAAGCCGGAGGTTTCAGGGATGGTGCCAGCACTGTTCGCATTGAAGTAGCACGCCGTGTTACTGACAGCGATCCGCGTTCTAAAAATGCCCGTGTTGCCCAGGTGTTTACCATAAACGTTAACCGCCAGCTCACGCCCGAACAAGGCAACTTCGTGTTACGCCCTTTTGATATTGTTTCTGTGTATACCTTGCCAGGTTACGAGTCACAGCGCATAGTAAAGGTAGAAGGTGAAGTATTATATCCTGGTGTTTATACAATTGAGAAGAAGGACGAGAAGATTTCGGACATTATTAAGCGTGCAGGTGGCCTTACAGCACTGGCCGACGTATCGGGCGGAACACTACGCCGCGAAAATACGGCTATCTTAGGCATTGACCCTGCCCGGGCCGATACCGGCGCCATCAGCCGTGAGCGCAATGCCCAATTGAACCGTCTTAAACAAATTAACCGCGACAGCACCAGCGATTTCCGCAATAACTATGTAGGTATCAACCTGGAAAAGATATTAGAGAACCCCGGCTCAAAGGCAGACTTGCTGCTGGAGTCTAATGACCTGATACGTGTTCCTAAAGAGCAGCAGATTGTAAAAGTTAACGGCGAGGTATTATACCCAAGTGCGGTAGTATACAGTAATGGCAAATCATTCAAGAGCTATATTTCTAATGCCGGCGGATTTTCTCCTTACGCACTGGAAAGAAGGTCTTACGTAGTTTATCCTAACGGAACCGTTAAAGCAACCCACAAGTTCCTGTTCTTCCGCGTTTATCCTTCCGTAAGGGCCGGAAGCGAAATTTATGTTCCTCGCAAGCCGGTAAAAAGAGGTATTTCTACACAAGAAATTTTAGGCTTAACTACAGGCGTGGCTTCACTGGGTGCGATTATATTAGGTATTATCAGTTTAAATAAATAAATGCAATCCTATACAGATACTTCAAAGACTCTGGATCCTGACGAGGTTACCGTTAAGGCATTAGTGCTGAAAACCGGGCGCGGAGTTAAGTACGTGCGTTCGAAATGGTGGGTTATTTTAATGGCAGTAATAATTGGCGGTGCACTTGGTATAGCTTACGCTTTTTATAAAAAACCGGTTTACACTTCCGAATGCACGTTTGTAATGGATGATGGCAGTAACCGCGGCGGGGGCGCCCTAGGCTCTTATGCAGCACTAGCCTCGGCATTCGGTTTTGATGTAGGCGGCAGTAGTGGCAGTTTATTTCAGGGAGATAATATTACGCAGCTGTATCAGTCCAGGCTGATGGTAGAATCCACGTTATTGTCAAAAGCAAACTTTAACGGGAAACCAGAACTATTAGTTGATCGCTATCTTGACATGAAAAAGATGCGCAAAGGCTGGGAAAATAATCCTAAATTAAAAAACCTCCGCTTTGATATTCCCAAAGAGCAGTTCACGCGGCAGCATGACAGTATTATAACCAATATTGTAAACGATATCAATAAAAATTTGTTAACCGTAAGCAAGGTAGACAAAAAGCTGAGTTTGGTAAGCGTTAAGGTTAAAGCACCTGATGAACTGTTTGCAAAAGCTTTTACCGAAAGTATTGTAAACACTGTAAATGCCTTTTACATTCAAACCAAAACCAAAGGCTCTATGCAGGCTGTTAACCTGCTGCAGCACCAGGCCGATAGTTTGCGCCGTGTACTCAATGCCTCGTTAAGCGGTACTGCTGCAGCGGCAGACTATAATCCGAATCCGAACCCGGCACTGCAAGTTCTCCGGGTACCAGTTCAACGCAAACAAATTGATGTACAAACCAGTTCAGCTATTTATGCAGAAGTAGTTAAGAACTTAACTATAGCCCGCAGTTCATTGCAAACAGCTACACCCATAGTGCAGATTATTGACAGCCCCGTACTGCCGTTAGCAAAAGAAGGCGTAGGCAAATTAAAAGCAGCGTTAACCGGAATGCTGATCGGCGCTATGCTGAGCATTATTATGCTGGTTGTATACAAATTGTATAAAAATTTAATGAGCTAATATACCGGCTATGCAACTGGTTATAGCCTTAATTAACTTATAAGCCGAACAGGCGCAGCTGCTAACAGCAGCATATGATAGCAACACATTATCCTATACACTAATAAAAAACAAATGAAAGTTGTACTCTTAGCAGGTGGCCTTGGAACACGTCTTTCCGAAGAAACCACTTTAAGACCTAAACCTATGGTTGAAGTAGGTGGCATGCCCATTTTATGGCACATTATGAAAATCTACTCCTCTCACGGGTATAACGATTTTGTGGTTTGCTTAGGCTATAAAGGTTATTTAATTAAAGAATACTTTGCCAACTACTTCCTTCACAAATCTGATGTAACTATTGATCTTTCTGATAACTCATTAAAAGTACTGGACTCACAAGCTGAACCCTGGAAAATTACACTGGTTGATACCGGGGTAGATTCATTAACAGGTGGCCGCATTAAACGAGTACAGCAGCATATTGGTAACGAACCCTTCATGCTTACCTATGGTGATGGCGTAAGCGATGTAAACATTACTGAACTGGTTAAATTTCATAAAGAGAACGGCAGGTTATGTACTGTAACTTCAGTTCAGCCATCAGGCCGCTTTGGCGCTTTAAACATTGGCGAGAACAATGAAGTACACTCTTTTATGGAAAAACCTAAAGGCGATGGTTCATGGATCAACGGAGGTTTTTTTGTTTGCCAACCAGAGGTGTTCGATTACATTGAAGGCGACCTGACTACATGGGAGCGCGAGCCAATGGAAAACATTGCAAAAGAAGGTCAGATGGACACCTACAAACATCATGGTTTCTGGAAACCGATGGACACCTTGAGAGATAAACAAGAGTTGGAGGCTGACTGGGCTTCTGGTAACGCAAAATGGAAAACCTGGTAAATCAACTGGTAAAAAATTAAATATGTTCAACAACATCTACGCAGGAAAAAAAGTATTAGTTACAGGGCATACCGGCTTTAAAGGTGGCTGGTTAAGCTTATGGTTAAAATTAATGGGGGCCGATGTATACGGCATCTCGAATGAAATTTATGAAGACCCTTCATTATTTGATGTAGCCAGCATTGAAAGTCAAATGCATTCCTACATCGCCGACATTCGCGATCTGGAAAAAATGAAAGAAATCATCAGCGATATAAAGCCTGATTTTCTATTTCACCTGGCGGCTCAGCCTATTGTTAAAAAAGCTTTTGAAGACCCGATTGATACATTTACTACCAATATTATCGGTACGGCCAATATATTAGAAGCCCTGCGCTTGTCTGATTTCCCTTGCATAGCCGTAATGATTACCAGTGATAAGTGCTATGATAACGTAGAGTGGGTATGGGGATATAAAGAAACTGATCATTTAGGTGGCAAAGATCCATATTCAGCATCGAAGGGCGCAGCCGAACTGATGATCAAAACTTATTTCCATTCTTATTTTAAAAAGGATAACCGCGTAAAAATGTCATCTGTTCGCGCCGGTAACGTAATTGGTGGCGGCGACTGGGCCAATGCCCGCATTGTGCCTGATTGTTTCAGAGCCTGGGCCGATGACCAAAAGGTAGTGATCAGAAGCCCTGATGCTACTCGTCCGTGGCAGCACGTACTGGAGCCTCTAAGCGGCTACCTGCGCACCGGGCAGTTACTGGCCGAGCCGGGTAAAGTTGACATTAATGGCGAAGCTTACAACTTCGGCCCGCCAACCGACCAAAACTATACCGTATTGGACTTGCTGAAAGAACTGGCTATAAACTGGGACCCCAACAATACAGATATTTTACAGGTAGAACCTTCTAATTTCCCTGAATCGGGCTTATTGAAGCTGAATATTGATAAAGCTTTGTTTGATCAGCAATGGAACCCAACGCTTAATTTCAAAGAAACAGCTGCCTTTACTTCTGACTGGTATAAGTTTTATTACCAACAGCACCCTGAAAACATGCTGGACTTTACCATGAAACAGATTAACCAGTACATTGACGTGGCCAAGCAAAAAGGTTTACCATGGGCACTGAAATAATAGAAGGCGTATATTTTTATCCGCTCACACCCATCCGCACCACAGGGGGCAGTGTAATGCATGCCGTTAAAGGCTTGGATGAGCACCTGCCCGCCTTTGGCGAATGCTACTTTTCAACCGCTAAAAGTCAAGATCCTAAAGCTTGGAAAAAGCACTCACGCATGATATGCAACCTTTTCGTTCCTAAAGGTGCGGTGCGGTTCGTGTTTTATGATGACCGCTCTGGTAGTACCAGCGAAGGCAAAATAGCAGAGCTTACCGTTTCGGACGCCAATTATGGCCGCTTGGTTATTAACCCGGGCATCTGGTTTGGCTTTTCGGGTGTTGCAGCGGATGGCGAGGAAAGCATCATTCTTAACGTAGCCAGCATACAGCATGATCCTGCAGAGAGTATCAGGCTGGAGCCGGGTGATGAAAAGATTCCGTTTACCTGGACATTTTAATTTATGAAAGTATTTTTAACCGGCGCTTCAGGCATATTGGGATCAGATATTCTGAACGTGTTGCAGCAGGAAGGCCACGAAGTATTGGGGTTTAATTCTGCCAATATTGAACTGGGCAACCTTGCCAACGTGAAGCAAAAAGTATTGGATTTCCGGCCTGAAGTAGTTATCCATTCAGCCGCCATGACTAATGTAGACTTGTGCGAGGATGACAATGCGGCTGCAATTACCACCAATGTAATCGGTTCGCAAAATTTGGCGCAGGTAGCAGCACAAGTCAACGCACGCATTGTTTACATTAGTAGCTGTGGCGTATATGGCAACGGCAAAACCACACCTTATACCGAACTGGATGAAACGCAGCCTTTAAATTACCACCACTACACCAAACTGGAAGGTGAAAAGCGGGTTAAAGAACATAATAAAGATTTCCTGATTATTCGCCCGGGATGGTTGTTTGGCGGCACTACGCAGCACCGCAAAAATTTTGTGGAAGCCCGGCGTAAAGAGGCCATAAATTCAACACTGCTTAAAAGTGCTTTTGATAAAGTAGGTTCGCCCACCTATACACTTGATTTGGCCAAACAGCTCATAACATTGCTACAGGGCGGGTACTTAGGCACTTTCAACGTAGTAAACGAAGGCTGCGCATCAAGATATGATTATGTGGCCGAAATTGTTAAACTGTTTAACCTGCCAGCACAGGTGGAGGCAGTAGATTCAAAGGCATTTCCGCGCCGGGCCGCTATGCCCGATAACGAATGCCTGGACAATATGTACCTTAGGTTACGCAACATCAATCAGATGCCGCACTGGAAAGAAGCAATTAAAAATTACATCACTCATACTTATAATATATAATGTATACCATACTTGGTGCCGGGCTAAGCGGATTAAGCATAGCCGATCATTTTCAGAAAAAAGGGATTTCTTTCAAATTATATGAGGCCAAAGCGCACGGCGGCGGCCACATCCATAGCGAAACTGTGGATGGATTTGTATGGGATGAAGGTCCGCACGTATCATTTACCAAGTATGAGTATGTAAAAAACTATTTTGCTGATAATGTTAATCAGCAATATTTAGAATACCCTACCAAGCCTACCAATTATTATAAAAATAACTGGATTATGCACCCGGCGCAATCCAACATGTATGCAGTGCCGGAGCCTCTGCGCAGTAACTGCGTGAATGATGTAATTGCCATACGCGAAGAGCTACCGGCTGATTATAATCCGTCTAATTACCAGGAATGGATTGATTATGCCTTTGGTAAAACCTTTGCGCATAACTTTCCGGAAGCTTATACCAAAAAATATTGGACCACAGCACCTGTAAACCTTACTACCGACTGGATTGGCAAGCGCATTTATTTTCCGGAGATTACCGATATGGTAGAGAGCGCAAAGGGCCCACTTGAAAAGCAAACGCACTATATCAGTAAAGTACGTTACCCCGAGCAAGGCGGCTTTTATTCTTATATTAAATCTGTTGAGCAGGCTATTGAAAATATCAGCTATAACAAAAAGCTCAAATACGTTTCATTCGAAAACAAAGAGCTGCAGTTTGAAGATGGCGAAACCACCAGGTATAAAAACTTGATCAGCACCATTCCACTGCCCGTTTTAATATTGAACAGCGATGCGCCAGAAATTATTAAGCAAAGTGCACGTAAACTCAAATGCTCTCAGGTACTGATTGTAAATGTAGTGGCTAACCATGCCCCAACGGTAGATAACCACTGGATTTATGTGTACGATGAAGACTTATACTCTACCCGTATTAATTTTACCGATTTACTGGCCCCTAAAAACGGCATTGAAGGCAAATGCGGTATACAGGTAGAAGTATACTTTTCAGACTATCACCCGCTCAATACCGATGCCAAAAGTATTGAAGCTGCTGTATTGCAAGAGCTGATTGTTATGGGTTTAATTAAAGCCGAAGATAGTATTGAAAGCTATCATTCTAAATGGATTGATTGGGCCAACGTAATTTTTGATAATGAGCGTATAGCAGCACAGGAAGAGGTTTATGGATGGCTGCAAGCGCATGGCTTGCAACGTGAAGCAGATGAACTGGAACCCATGACTGATTGGGATACCAAGGAAGTACAACCTTTGGGTAGTATTATTTTGGCCGGCCGGTTTGCCCAATGGAAATATTACTGGACGGATGATTGCGTAATGCGGGGAAAATATATTAGTGAGTGCGTAGCAGAGCAAAAATGAAAAAAATTCCAATTTTATTAATTACCAAAGACCGCCCAACTTTACTGGAAAAGGTGCTAATGCGCCTGATGAAGTATACAGATTGGTCGAAATTTGACTTATGGATATTAGATAATTATTCCACCGATGCCAACAGGAAAATTATCAACATGTATAAGTACATGTACCCGTTCATTAACGTATACGCTACCACTTACAATCAGTTGGCGGTTATACAAAACGAGGTTATCGGTAAGCTTAAAGCTGATTTCTATATCAAAATAGATGATGATATACTGGTAACCGAAAACTGGACGGATGCTTTTGTAGGCGTTTATGAGCGCAACCATAACAACATGAGCTTTGGCTCGGTAACTATACCGATTAATGGTTTCGGCTGGGTACCTTTTATGGAAATCATGAACCTTACCGAAGAGTTTAAGGCCCGTTTTCCGAATACGCCGCTTAAACAGGAATGTATGGATGTGGCCGTATACCAGGACAAAGAAGTAAATGAGTTTTTGTGGAACCACTGCCTGGATTTAGATAAAACAGCCGAAACCTTTATCAAAAACCAGAACGGCCAATTTCAAGATCTTATCTGCCCTCACCGGTACTCAATAGGCGCTATTGTGTTTTCGCACAAGTTTTGGGAGGATATGGGTGGCTGGTTTGTACAGGGTGATTTTCAGCACGTTCTAAAAAAGCAGGCGCGACTGCAAAAAATAGCCGCATTTATTAAACGCAACCGTCCGCCCCGCCATAATGATAATAAGTTTGCCCTCATTGCCGATATACTTTCAGAAGCACACCAGGGCCAGTTAGGCTTTGAAGAGCGCGAGGTATTCAATTACAGCCAGCAAAAGGGCATGATTATTCCGGTAACTACCCAAGGCGTTGTATTCCATTTTTCATTTGGCCCTGTAGATCAGTATCTGATGAACCGGGTATATACAAAAATCAAGTTCTGATTATAGTGTTTCATCATTCTTCTTTTGATTTGTTATGATAAAGAAAAACCTGTTTTATAATTCTTTATTATCAATAAGTCAGTTCATTTTTCCACTGATTACTTTTCCCTACTCTTCTCGGGTATTAGGGCCGCAGGGTATAGGGTCGGTGAATTTTATTGATAGTTTCACGCAGTACTTCCTTTTGTTTTCGGCGCTTGGCATACCCTTGTACGGCGTACGCGAAATAGCAAAACGGAAGAACAACCCTGAAGAGCTATCAAAAATATTCAACGAGATACTGTCTATACACTTTGTATCAACCTGTATATTTTCAATTATTTATCTTGCGTGCGCCTTTACGCTCCCAGCCTTGCGGGTGCACCTTGATATTGTGCTGGTAGGGATTGTCATCCTGATGGCTAATGTGTTCATGATAGAATGGCTTTACCAAGGCATAGAGCAGTTTTCTTATATCACCACACGTGCACTCATTGTCAGGGTGCTTTCGGTTATATTTTTGTTTGTGTTTTTAAAGCCAGGTTCTAACCCGGTTATTTATTATGGTATATCAGCCAGCGGCTTTGTTATTACCAGTATACTCAACATGTTTTTTCTCAAAAAGCATGTTAAGCTCAAATTTACTTCCTTCAATTTTAAAGAGCACTTAAAACCCCTGGCGGTTATCTTGGGCTCCAACCTGGCCGTGAGCGTTTACTTGCTGATGGATAATATGATTCTGGGTTTTATTAAAAACGAGTCGGCAGTGGGTATTTATTCAACTGCCATACGCATTGTTAAACTTCCATTTGCTGTTATTGTTGCCATTAGTACCGTAATTATACCCCAGGTAAGCCAGGCATTCAGAGATCAGGATACCGAAAGGGTGCAATCACTCATTGATAAGTCCTTTTCGTTTATATGCCTGCTTGGCATTCCTATTGCTGCAGGCCTATATATAAGCTCATCATTTTTGGTACATAACTTTGCAGGGCCTAAATTTTCGGGCGCTGTTGGGGCAGTACAAATCCTGTCTCCTGTAATTATGCTGGTGGGGTTAAACAACATTTGCGGGTTCCAGATTTTAACCCCTATCGGAAAGGAACAATATTTGCTCAGAGCGGTTATTATAGGCATGGTTACCAGCCTGGTGCTTAACCTTTGCCTTATACCTGTGTTTTCATATACAGGCGCTGCTGTAACCAGCCTGTTAACAGAATGTGTAGTTACATTTTTTTGCTACTACTTTGTGCGCAAATTTATTACCATCAGGTTCGACAGCAAGATTTTTATACAATGTACCCTTGGTGTGATAGCATTTTTCCCTATAGCGTACCTGATAAGGAACAGCTTGAATGTAAATTTTAATATCAAAGAAATTATCATCATTCTGAGCTGCGCTGCTTTTTACGCGCTTTACACCTGGTTCTTTGTAAAGAACATATACGTATTAAATTTCAAACAATTGATTATCAATAAGGCGCTTGCTTTCAGGAGTAATTAATTATAAAGAGTATTAAAATAATTATCTAAATAATGGTTTCAGCAGTAGTATTAGCTTATAACAGGTGTGCGGAAGTATTAAAAACAGTATCAGAGCTAAAAAAATTTTCTACTACCCTGCCCTTTCCCTTAGAAATTATTGTGGTTGACAATGAGTCTGTAGATGATACTTCGACGCAAATCAAACAGCTACACCCCGATATTAACTTAGTTCGGATAGATAAAAACAAAGGCATTGCCGGATGGAATGCTGGCTTTGCTGTTGCGAAATATAAATATATGCTTGTACTGGATGATGACAGTCACCCCGAATCGGGCATTGCAGAAGCTGTTAATTATATGGAGCAACACCCGGATACCGGGATATTGGCTTTGAATGTAACGTCTGGCCCTTATCTTACCGATACCTGGTTGTGGCAAAATGGCCAGCCCTGGCAGCACGAACAGGAGATATTAGGCTTTTTTGGTTGCGGCGCATTAATTAAAAAAGAGGTATACGAAAAAATTGGCGGGTTTAATGAGTGGATGATTGTATATGGCCACGAATGGGAATACGGCATTAGGTGTATAGAGGCTGGCTATAAGGTTAAGTACTTTAAACATAGCAGCATTAATCACCGGGCCAGTTCAATTAATAGATCGCAGCGCAGGGCCAGAACCTTTGGTACCCGTAATGATATGGGCATTGTATATAAATATTTTTCTAACCAGAGATGGAAGTATATTTTCACCATGCTGTTTAACAACATTAAACGTGCAAAATCGGGTGATTTTGTGAGTGCTTACTACGATATATTAGGATTTATAGAATTCATGAAATTCAGGCACACCCTGTCTTATACACCGGTATCAAAGCAAACACAAAAGTTCTTTACCGACAATTACATGAATACCCACCCAGTGTTGGGGTTCATTACCAAACCCTTCAAAAAGCGTTAATACTGAACCATATTAAGTTTGCGAGCCCATTATAGTAAATGAAAAAAAAGTTTAATATATTCTTTGCTATCGACAAAAGGTATGTGCAGCATTTTACTGTTGCAGCAACGTCTTTGCTGGAGAATAATAAAGATTTGGATATAAATATTTATGTGCTTCATGATATAGAAGACATGTCTGTTCTGGACATCACCATTCGCTTTATCAAAGAGAAGTACAATGTTGATCTGAACTTTATTCCGGTTGGGGATGTTGATTTTTCAAAGTTCAGGTTAACCGAGCATTATCCAAAATCCACTTATTACCGCCTGCTGCTTGCAGATTTAGTGCCGGAACACATCAACGAAGGATTATTTTTGGATTCGGACCTGATTATTACCGGATCACTCAAACCCTTAGCCGATATTGATATTTCGCAGCATTACATTTGTGCGGCAAGTGAGGCCTCTGTAGCTGATAATGCCGAGCGCTTAAATCAGCTTGGGTTTCCGAACAAAAGCTATTTTAATGCCGGTGTTATACTGGTTAACCTGAAAAAATGGAGAGAAGAAAATCTAACCCAAAGGTTTTTTTCTATAGTGAATCAGTACTCCAAACACCTGGAGTGGGTAGATCAGGATGTACTAAACATGTGCTTTGCCAATAACTGGTATAGGTTCGATAGTACTTTTAATGCCATTCACCTTATCAGAAAATTGCCGGTTACCCCGGTAATTGTACATTATGCCAGTTATTCTAAACCTTGGTATTATGTTGATACTCATCCATATAATTACTTGTACAAAAAGTATTTAAACCTTACTCCTTTTAAGGGAAGCAAACCGGTCGGCTTCTCATTAAAGAACTTTATTTTAAAAAACGGCCGTTTATTTAAACGTCAATTAAGAGAAACAGGAATACTTAAGTACGCTAAACCATAATTAAAATTGGGTTGTTAGTGTAATTGTTATTCCTTGTCATAGCTACCAATGGTATCAGCAGTCATTTTATCATATAACAGGCGCAACGAGGTGCTGATTACAGTTGAAAAGCTAAAGGCGCTAAGGCCTACCCTTCCCTTTCCTCTTGAAATCATTGTTGTCGACAATGCATCTGCGGATGATACCTCTGAGCAAATCAGCGCACAGCATCCGGATATTACACTTATTACAAAACCAAAAAACAATGGCATTGCAGGTTGGAATGAAGGGTTTAAAGTTGTAAAATCAAAATACATACTGGTATTGGATGATGACAGCTGCATTGAACATGGATTAGCCGAGGGCGTAAATTACCTTGAAAACAATGAGAAGGCAGGTATACTTGCCTACAACATTGTTGACCAGGATTTTAAAGGAGACCCGCACTTAGACCCTGAAAAGGCTTGGAAAAACGAAGAACGCATTGTAGGCTTTATTGGATGCGGTGCTTTAATCAGAACTGAGCTATACCACCACATAGGCGGATTTGCCGACTGGATATACGTTTACACCCATGAATTTGAATATGGCATCAGGTGCCTCAATGCAGGGTATGATATAGTATTTTTCGATAAAGGTGTAGTGGTACACCGTACCAGTAACATTAACCGCTCTGTAAAGCGGCAGCGCATTTATGCTACCCGCAACGAAATGGCTATTGTTTATAAGCATTTTGGCCACAACAGGTGGAAATACATTTTCAGGGTATTGGTCAACAACCTGAAATTTATAAAACGTGAAGGTTTAAAAAGTGGCTACTATATGATGCTGGGCGCTTTTAAATTTTTAACACTTAGAAAAACGCTGGGCAATGTCCCTGTAAAAAAAGAGGTGCAAAATTTTTATGCGGAAAACTTTTGGTCTACTAAACCTGTTCTCAATAAGTAACATGAATCCCTAACATTTAGTATGGGATGAGCAACCTGTTAAAGTTGATCTGATTATAAATAAATCAGATAGTAAGATTGCGGCTTCTGGCTGTGTTTTTGTCACAAATAGAACAAGCTACAAATCATTAGGAATTTTAAACCGGGCATCATCCTTTAACAATAATCTGAGATAATTGATTCACAGATTGTTAGGAAACAACTACGCTATTTCTGTACTTGTGCGCAACATATTTACTCATTAAATTAATATTTCGGATTGGTTTTAAAGCAAATACCGGCCTGTTTACAGGACGCTTTATGATATAAATCCAACACGAAATATGCATTTAAATAAGTAAAAGCAGACTTTAATTTTAAACGACTGATACTATAAAATATACGGTATACATCTATCTAAACGCAAAATGCAAAATCAAAAAAATTATGACTATCTCATTGTAGGGAGTGGGCTGTTCGGCTCTGTTTTTGCCCACGAAGCCAAAAAACGCGGAAAAACCTGTTTGATTATCGACAAACGCAGCCATGCAGGCGGCAATGTATATTGTAAAAATGTAGAGGGCATTAATGTGCATGAGTACGGCGCTCACATTTTTCACACCAATGATAAAGCCATATGGGATTATGTAAACTCTTTTGTAGAGTTTAATCGTTATACAAATAGCCCTGTAGCTATATATGAAAACGAGTTGTACAACCTGCCCTTCAACATGAACACCTTTTATCAGTTGTGGAAGGTAAAAACGCCTGATGAAGCCAAAGCCAAAATACAATCGCAAATTGAGCAGCTGAACATTGGCGAGCCTTCAAATTTGGAAGAACAGGCACTTTCTTTAATCGGTACGGATATTTATGAGAAACTGATTAAAGGCTATACTGAAAAGCAATGGGGCCGCTCGGCTACTGAACTTCCGGCCTTTATCATCAAACGCCTACCAGTGCGTTTCACTTATGACAATAACTACTTTAGTGACAAGTATCAGGGTATCCCTATCGGGGGCTATAATAAACTTATAGAAGGCCTGCTTGAGGGCATAGAAGTAAAACTTGGCGTTGATTATTTTGAGGATCGCGAAAGCTGGAATGCTCAAGCAGATCAGATTGTGTTTACCGGCAAAATTGATCAGTTTTACAACTACCAGTTTGGCCAGCTGGAATACCGCAGTGTGAGGTTTGAGCATGAAGTGCTCGACAAGGAAAACCACCAGGGCAATGCAGTAGTTAACTATACTGAACGAGAAGTGCCTTACACCCGCATTATTGAGCATAAGCACTTTGAATTCGGTACACAACCCAAAACAGTAGTTACTAAAGAATATCCTGAAGAGTGGACGACTGAAAAGGAACCTTACTACCCTATAAACGATGCTAAAAATACAGCTGTGTTCAAGCAGTACAGCGAACTGGCCGACCAGGAAAGCAATGTCATCTTTGGTGGCCGCCTTGCCGAGTACCGGTATTATGATATGCATCAGATTATAGGCTCTGCCCTTAAAAAGGTAGCCGATCATTTTAGCAGTGTTTCCATTTAATTAACACTTGTAGCTTATGCAAAGTATAGTAGCCGTTATCGTTACTTACAACCGACTGAGCCTTTTAAAAGAAGCTGTAGCCGCTGTAAAAAATCAGTCTTACCCTGTTAAGCATCTTATTGTGGTCAATAATGGCAGTACCGATGGTACTGCCGATTGGCTTAATGAGCAAGACGGAATTATTATTGAACACATTAAAGATAACTGTGGAGCTTCGGGCGGCTTTTACACTGGTTTAAAAAAAGCGGTTACCTATCACAGCGACTGGCTTTGGGTAATGGATGATGATACTATTGCCAATGAAAATGCATTGCAAAAACTGGCCGAAAAAACAACGGTTACCGACGAGCCGATTGGCTTTATTGGCAGCAAGTGCATCTGGACGGACGGGAAACCGCATTACATGAATTTACCGGCCATAAAGCCCAGCTTTAATGAGCGTATGCCTTTCAATAAGTATGATGCCGATGGATTATTCGTTATAGAATCTAACTCATGGGTGTCTATCCTGATTAATACCGAAGCCATAAGAAAGGTAGGTTTGCCCTATAAAGAGTTTTTCTTCTGGAGCGATGATTTGGAATATACGCAGCGCATTACCAAAGCCGGGTATTTAGGCCTCTATTGTAAAGATAGTGTTGTGGTGCACAAAACTGCCATTAACTATTGCCCTGATTTTTACCGCGATACCGTTCCCAATCTGTGGAAACACAATTACGGTTTCCGTAATGAGTTTTTTCTGAAAAAGAAGTATTATGGCTTTACGTATTACTTCTTTTGGCTATTTGCAAAAATAGGTTACACCTCTTTTAAGCTGTGCCGTATCCGCAAAGACCATCAGTTAATGTTTATCCGCGTATTGTGCGACTCGGCTTGGAAATCGCTTTTTTTCAATCCTAAGATTGATAAAATTATGATGGAAGAGACGATTTTATAACTTAATCCGTTTTAAGTATCGAAATAACACTTACAAATTTTAAAACATTTGCCTTGTTTATGTGTTTGGCAGCATAAACGTTTTTTAATTTCAGCTTTAAATCGCTTACGGCAATTTGTGTTTTGATTATTTTAGCCCGTGCTTGCCATAAAAGTTTTGCGTTTTAACCGTTTATTTTTGAATGCACATTTTTATGGGCAATTAAATACTGACTTTACATGATTAATATAGTAGCCGTTGTTGTTACAAATAACCGGCTTGTATTATTGCAAGAAGCAATAGCAGCAATAAAACAGCAAACCTACCCTTTAACAGACATCGTTGTAGTAGACAATGCCAGTACAGATGGTACCCAGCAATGGTTAGACGAGCAACAAGGCCTTATTGTAATTAAACAAGCGAACTTAGGCGGCTCGGGTGGCTTTTATACAGGCATTAAAAAAGCGTTATCACTTAATGCCGATTGGATTTGGGTGATGGATGACGATAGCATTTGCCGTGAAAACTCTCTGGAAATGCTGGTTGATGCGCTATTGCCTATAACAGAACCTGTAGGATTCATTGGTAGCAAAAGCGTTTGGAAAGATGGCAATCCGCATTTAATGAACTTGCCGGCCATTAAACCTTCATTTAATAAAACCATTCCCTTCAACGTATACGATGATCAGGGCCTATTACTGGTTGAAACCACTTCTTTCGTTTCATTGCTGATTAATGCGGAGGCTGTAAGAGAAGTTGGACTGCCTTATAAGGAATTTTTTATCTGGGGTGATGATCAGGAATACACCAAGCGCATTACAACAGCCGGCTATTTAGGCTTGTACTGCTCAAACAGTATTGTACTGCACAAAACAGGCATCAATTACTTTCCCGATTTTTACCGCGATACCGTACCCAATTTATGGAAACATAATTATGGCTTTCGTAATGAGTTTTTTATGGTAAAAAAGAATAAAGGCTTTTTGTATTTCATCTTTTGGCTTATCATTAAAGTAACCTATACTTCATTTAAGCTTTGTACCATACGGAAAGATCATCGTTTAAAATTTATTGGTGTTTTGTGTAATTCAGCATGGCGCTCTATCTTCTTTAATCCTCAAATTGATACCGTAAAATGAAATATCAATTTTGCATCCGGTTTAAAAATATTGATGCCAACTCTGCCGCCAGTAAAGCCGTAATAGATTGTAACCGCATTTTTTCAGCTCTGGGTTATCAGGATTATACATTCACGGTAGGCGACAATAAGCAAAAGCTAAAATATTACTGCCTGCTGTTAAAAGAACTGCTTACCTTCTTTTTTTCTGTTAAAAAAGGGTCGGTGGTAGGTATTCAGTACCCGCTGCTTAGCATCAACAACGTATTTAAGCGCTTTATTAAAGTTGCACGGTTAAAAGGCGTAAAGTTTTTTTGCGTTGTACACGATTTAGAATCACTGCGCACCGGGGGCAAAGATCAGGCCTTAATTCATACCGAAATAGAAAACCTGAACTGGTATGATATTCTCATTGTACACAACCCTGCAATGCGCAATTGGTTACAGCAACATGGCGTTAGCCGGCCCATGATATCACTGGAGTTGTTTGACTATCTGTCTGATGGTTTCGAAGTGAGTAAATCTGCCGGCCCGGCCGATGCTATTGCATTTGCAGGCAACCTGAGTAAAAGTACCTTCATTTATAATTTGGGCAAATTAAATACCAAGCGGTTTAATGTGTATGGCCCCAACTTTAATCAGGAAAAAGCCGCAGAAAATGTAAATTTGAGCTGGAAAGGCGAATACAGCCCCGATAAAATACCAGAAATGCTGCAAGGCAGTTTTGGTTTGATATGGGATGGCAATCATATTGATGTATGTGATGAGATATTGGGCAATTACCTGATGTATAATAATCCTCACAAATGCTCATTGTATATAGCGGCCGGTTTACCGGTAATTGCACCTGCAAATTCGGCCATAGGTGCTTATATTAAACAGCACAATATTGGCATACTGGTCGATTCACTATATGACCTGGACGTATTAACCATTGATGATACTTTGTATACTACCATGAGAAACAATGTAATGACCCTCAGGGCGAAAGTGATAAAGGGCGATTACTTTGCAGAAGCCGTACGTAAAGCCGAGAAAGAACTATGCTAATGAAAGAAAAGAAGCAGGTGCTATATGTATTCGGTGGAGCCAAAGCCCAGGGTGCTGAAATTGTAATTGAACGGATGATGTCTTATAATACCGATAAGGTAAATGCACATCTGTTTATTTCTCCCGGCGACTTTGCTGATGCACTGATTGAAGCCAAAAAGCCTTATCACATTACCAAAATAAATCAATTAAAAAAGTTAAACCGCAGCAGTACCAGTGCATTTAAATTTATTGTGCGGGCATTAACCAATTACTTTTCCATTTCTTATCAGGTTTACAAATATCTTAAAAAGCACAACATACATACTGTACATGCCAACACCATGGTACCGGCAGCCTACATGCTACCGTTGGTACTGTATTCGCGCTTCTTTTTTAAAAAGGTAAAATGGTATTGGAGTGACCATGACCTTAAGTACTTTTCTAAAATAGACAGTATTCAATCCTCCTTATGCTGCAAGCTTTATGATACCACACTGGTAGTTTCAGAGGCAGTTAAGCGAAAACACCACAGTAGCCCAAAAGCCCTTGTATTATACAATGGCTTGGATATGAATCTTTTTAAAGCTGATGCATTGGTTAGAGCAGCTTTTCGCAGTGAACTAGGTTTAGCAGGGCATCATTTACTCATAGGTATAGCAGCCAGTATTAACCCCGATAAAGGCCAGCTGGAGCTGATTGAAGTATTTAACCAGCTAATTGAAGAACACCCGGATATCAGGCTTATTCTTGCCGGAAGCTACGCCATCAATACACCTGAATATGAAAGCAAAATAAAAGCCACCATTGGAAATAATAGTGCTATTATTCATAAAGGTTTTATTAAAGATATGACTACCTTTTACAACGGTTGTGATATTGTAATTAACAACAGCAATGAACACCGCAGCGAGTCATTAGGTACCACTATATACGAAGCAATGGCGTTTGAAAAAGTTGTTGTGGCCTCTGATACCGGTGGCACGCCCGAAATCATTACAGATCAAAAAGATGGTTTTTTGTTTAAAGTAGATAAGGGTGATGCCTTAAAAGCACAATTGAATGATGTAATTAACCGTTACCATTCATTAACCGCCGTCAGAACCGAAGCCCGTAAAAAAGCTGATGATAAATTTAATATCCAAACGATGATAAGCAAGTATAATGCAATTATACAATAAGGCCAGGTAACAGTACACACAAGCCCGGCACCAGTACGTTTATGGAAAGCTTTTTAATTTGTTCAACCCTGCTTGTTTTAACCTTGGGTGGCTATATATTATGGCCCAGCAGATATAATGCATTACAGCATTTATCTGTTGGCGGTGCCTTTGTATCTATAGTAGTACCCACCATGATCTTGTACATACAAGATTATTATCCTGCCGATATTGTACACCTATATACGCAAATATTAGTTTTAGGTACAGTTGCATTCCTGGCAGGTATGTTTTTAGGCTATATATTAGGTCAGGGTTTAACAACACGTTTTTCTTTTGATGTGATGGGTGTTGAAGCCTATGAAAAAAGAGTAACTAATATTACCACTAATATGATGATGGCCGGCGTTATCGGCTTAATTATCAGCTATGCAGTTATGGGTTTTATACCCATGTTTGCTGAGGATCCTATTTCAGCTAAACTATTCAGAGGGCAATACCAGGCACCTTACAGCCGGGTGGCCTCTTTATACCGTGCCTCTTTCTTTATTCTGTCTACTATTATGCCTATTGCCTGTATCATATGGTACCGATTCAGGCATAAAATGCTGCTGCTGTATATTGTTTCAGCATTGGTATTGATGGCCATGTCATTAGCCAGAAGCGGGGCATTTACCGGGGTGATGATTGCTTTCGCCATTATCATGTCGTTTAAAAGCCGATGGCATTTTGCCATACTAATGGTGGTACTTATTGGTGTATTCGTGCTTAGTTCGTTCTTTTATTACCTGGTAGGAATCAGGGAATACACCGGCGAAAAAAATATCTGGCAGATTATTACTGCGGGCACGCCCGACGTACCCGACCAGTTAGACTTTCTAAGTTTTTTTGAGGAAAGCCCGCAATGGACGTATGGCCGAACGATGTATGGCGGCCTGATACCCGGCCACTATAAATGGAACCCTGCCGTATTTACACTTGTTACTGTTAATCCTGGCAAAGATATCAATGACATAGGATCGGGCGGCTTACGCCTGCCTTTGCCTATGTGGGGCTATGTTTCGTTTGAATGGGTGGGCGTCATCCTGTTTTCTTTGTTTACCGGCATTTTTACCGGCTTGTTTATCAGGATAACGAAAAATTTGTTCAGGAAATATGAATCCATAATCATCAGAACAGTCGTGCTGATTGCCTTCGGAACAGTGTTCGGGTTGCTGGTTAATTTTACGCAGCTCAGTATTTATAGCATTCCGCCTACTATTGTAAGTTTGTTTTATTTATACAGGTTCAGGTGGAAGTAAAAGGGCGATCATACGCTCGAGGTTATTAAAATGAAAAATGTTTTTTTAAATGGACGGTTTTTAACCCGTTCGCTAACAGGCGTTCAGCGTACGGCCTATGAGTTGGTCACCGCGCTGGATGAACTGATTGATACCGGTGAAATTGATTTACAGCAATACTCTTTTTTCCTGATCTATTCCGGAGAAATTATTAATCCTATTCAGCTTAAGCATATTAAGCTACTAAAGAAAGGCTTTTTTACCGGTAACCTTTGGGAACAATTTGAACTTCCGTTATACACGTTTGGCAGTCTATTGCTTAGCATGGGTACCATTTCAACCCTGTTTAAAACCAAACAGATGGTAATTGTGCATGATGCTTCCTTTAACGTAAATCCGGGGTACTTCTCATCCGGCTTTCGCCTCTGGTACAACTTTGCCATACCCCTGCTGGCCAAAATTTCCAGGCACATGATCACGGTTTCAAATTTTTCGAAGAAAGAACTGATTGAACATTGCGGTTTTAAGGCCGAAAATACCTCAGTGGTTTACAATGCCGCCAACCATATCAGGCGTTTCAACGAGCCAGGCAGCGATTTTATTGAAAAAATTGAGCAGTTGAAGCCCTATTGCCTGGCAGTAAGCAGCCTCGGCGCCAATAAAAACTTTGAGGGATTGAGCCGCGCGCTTAATCAAATTGATTTCCGAAAATACCAAATGGTAATTGCAGGCGGTGTGATAGGCGCTTTAAAGCAATCTTCGCGCAGTAAAGCCATCAATTATTTAGGCTATGTTTCTGATGCCGAACTCAAATATCTGTATGGTAATGCTTCTTTGTTTGTATTCCCTTCATTTTACGAAGGATTTGGTATACCGCCCTTAGAAGCCATGCTGATGGGTTGCCCTGTAGCCGCCTCACACACTTCTTCTATCCCGGAAGTGCTGGAAGATGCCTGCGCCTATTTTAACCCGGCCGATGACAGCAGCATTGCCGCCGCTATTGACGAGTTGATTAATAATGAAGGGAAGTTAGCCGAACTAAAGAACAAAGGGTTAGCGCAGGCGGCTAAATATAACTGGCATAAAAGCGCCAGGCAGGTGTACCAGTTAATAAAGCAATACAGTGATTAAGAAAAAGATTTTACATACCGGCCTTTCTACAGGTGGAGTAAAAACCTATATGGCTCATGTATTTGAATACATGGATAAAGATGCTTTTGAATTTGTGGTGGTTGCCCCGCCTGATAAGATATTTGAAGAGTTCTGCCAAAACCTCCGCATCCCTTACTATTATGCTGAGTTAGAACGGGGCAATAATCCTGTAAAAAATGCCGGTGTATTGTTGAACCTAATCAAAGCCATCAGGAAAGAAAAGCCGGATATTATACATGCCCATAGCGCCAAAGGTGGCTTTTTGGGAAGAATAGCAGCAAAGTTTACAGGCACTAAAGTTATATATACTCCTCACGCATTTTCATACCTCTCATTCACCGGTATGAAGCGAATGGTTTTTTTCGGGCTGGAAACCATGGCCAAAAAGTGGACAGATTTACTTTTGGCCATATCCTACTCTGAAGCCAACCGTGCTGTATATGAATTGGGGCACAATAAAAACAAGGTAAACGTAATTTTAAATGCTGTACCTGTTGATTTAAAGCCGGCGCGACCTGTAGGCGGAAACATAAAAATCAGGATGATTGGAAGGCTTACGCTACAGAAAAACCATATGCTGTTTTTAGAAGTAGCTAATATCCTGCTGAAAAAGTATCCTAATGTTGAATTTTCTGTTTTAGGTGCAGGCATACACGATCATTTGGCGGATGAAATCAATGCTTATCTGGAAGAGCACAACTTAACCGAAAAAATAAAATTCGAAAGCTGGGGCGATCCTCAAACCAGTATCCGGTTTCTTCAGGAGGCCGATATTTATGTAATGACTTCTGTTTTTGAAGGCTTGCCCTTCTCACTATTGGAAGCCATGCTATTGGAAAAACCCTGCGTTGTTACCAGGGTTGACGGCAATACCGATGTGATTCAAAATAACGAAAATGGTTTCTCCTGCCTTACTGTCGATGAGTTTGTTGAAAAACTCGAGGCGCTGATTACCCAACCTGAACTGCGCCTTAAAATAGGACGGGCGGCGGCTGAATATGTGAAATCAAAACACGATATCAGGAAGACAATTAAACAATTAGAAGCGGTATACACCAATATTTAAAACGTTACTTGCCATTTTTTACCGTTATTAATTAAAACACCAGTAAATAACGTTGGTTAGCTAATGTGCTGTTTAGCTGTTAATGTGGTTTTAATTGTAAATATATGCGTGTACTCATCTCTTTAGGTTATAAAAATTGTTTACTGGCGGGATTTATATCTTTACTGGCCTTTACCTGTAATGCGGCAACAAATAAAATTTTAAAAACTTATCCGGCACCTAAAGGCGCAGTATTAAGCAGTGCCTTTAAAGTAAGTGTTGATACCAAACCCTTATCTGTTTACTTAGCTAAAGTTGCTGCAGGCAATGCAGTAAGGCGGTTTAAAGCTGTAGATGATCTATTGCATTCCGAACAATATTTTGATGAAGCAGCTTTCACTTATTTCGACCTTCAAGGCACTGCTACAATAACTGTTACCGTTAATCAGAACGTACGGAGTGCAAAAATTCTGCCTTCATCAGCCGGCATCAGGCCTGTGCTGGGCAGGCATACCGTTTCGTTCAAAGTATCAAAACCTCAAAATCTTACTATTGAAATTAACGGGGAGGTAGTAAAATCGTTGCATGTATTTGTTAACCCCATTGAAACGCGTGTACCTTCAAGTAAAGATCCCAATATAATTTATTTTGGCCCGGGTATTCATAAGGTGAGCCATATGGTGATTGGCGATAATAAAACCGTTTACATTGCGCCTGGCGCCGTGATACAGGCGGTTGTTGACCCTAAAGCACCTTTTGGTATTGAGCCTTCCGGGCTAAAAAACTATGCTCCGGTATTTGAGCTAAGGGGTAATCATATCAAATTTTATGGGCACGGCATTATTGATGGCAGCGCCCTGCCTACCCATGCCGGCAATTTTATTTACGTTCATGGTACCGATGTGC
Organism: Mucilaginibacter koreensis; assembly: GCF_054783355.1. Classification (NCBI taxonomy): domain Bacteria; kingdom Pseudomonadati; phylum Bacteroidota; class Sphingobacteriia; order Sphingobacteriales; family Sphingobacteriaceae; genus Mucilaginibacter; species Mucilaginibacter koreensis. The sequence continues at coordinate 3,115,867 of NZ_BAAGQS010000001.1, forward strand.
AAATGAATGGTGTAATCCTGGTTAATTCTGCCGGTTGGACAGTGCCTCTAAGGCAGTGTACCAACGTAAATATAAGCAACATCAAAATATTAGGATACAGAGCTAATACCGATGGCATAGACATTTGCAACAGTCATAATGTAACGGTAGATAAATGTTTCGTCAGAACAAATGATGATTTGATTGTGATTAAGACGGAACTGGGAGAAGGCCCGTCAGACCATATTGTGGTAAAAAATTGTGTGCTTTGGAACCAGCTGGCCAATGCCTTAAGCTTGGGTGCCGAGCTACGGCACGATGTATCTGACGTATTATTCAGCAACTGCGATATTATACATGATTACAGCCGGGCCTGGTGCCTGCGCGTATTTCATACCGATGCATCCACCATCAGCAATATTACTTTTAACCACATCCGGTTGGAGGAGGCACACTTGTTTATTAACTTATGGATAGGCAAAACCCAGTATGAATCTCATGATAGAGCCGCAGGGCATATCAGGCAGGTAACATTCAGTAACATTACGGCTACAGGCAACCCGCTTAATATAGATATTGTAGGTGCAGGCGATCAAAACAAAGTAGAAGGTGTATATTTTAAAAACATTAAGGTTAACGGAAAACCGTTAGACAGGGATATGATTAAGACCAACCCTTTTGTAAGTAACATTCAATTACAACCTTAAGCCTACTAACTTTAGGATGATGTATTACGGTTGAAAACTGCCCGGTAAGTTTTTAGCAACAATTTTATTAAGTATAGCGCAATTTTGATAGGTTAGTTTATTTTTATAGCCAATATACTTTGCTGGTAGAGTATAAAAGAAATTAAAACTAATCTACCCGCTGTAAATCAATCAACAGCGAACCATCATCCCATGAAAAACCTTGCGCTGGCAGTACTCCTCTTTTTTGCACTACCTTTTTTGCCCTGTAAGGCTCAAATTACAGTAACTGCCGATTCGGCCTCGGTTGGCCGTTTTAATGTAATTGAGCTTACCATTCATCATCCTCAAACTTACCCCAATAATTGGGAAGCAGTTACTATTAATGCGGTATTCAGCGGGCCGCAAAACATAACGGTAAATGGCTTCTATTATGATATCAATACCTGGAAAGTCCGCTTTGCTCCTCCTCAAACCGGTAAATGGAATTATGCCATTGAATTTAAGGCTCCCGGCGGAACGTACACCGCTACCGGTAACTTCGATTGCATAACTTCATCTACAAAAGGTTATCTGCGGCGACATCCTACCAACCCGTTCAGGCTGGTTTATGAAGATGGTACGCTGTTTAACGGACTTGCTTTTGAAGATTGTATATCAGATTTTAATCAAAACGGTACCCCTCTGGATGATTTTGGATTTGATGGCGAAAAAATGAATCCGCCGACTTATTACGGGCGACTTACAGATTTAAAAACATATATGGATGCCTATGGCAACGAAGGTGCGCGTTTCAACCTATTCAGGTGGACTACGGATAATTGCTCTTTCAGGACGTGGAACGATATCAATCCCAATGGCAATACCTATAATTTAAACGAAGGAAAATATGGCGACACTTTGGTTCGCTCGTTGCGTGATCATAATATTCGCATATGGCTTACCTTTTTCGGGCCGCCTGTGTTTAACAATATTGATGGCAGTACTCCTTTAGAGGAAGCGGCAATAAAACGCTACATTAATTACATGGTTGCCCGCTACGGTGCCTACGTAGACATCTGGGAGCTTTTTAACGAAGCATCGGCATCAGAATATTATTTGAGTGTTATCCCCGCTTACATACGCTCTATTGACCCCTATAAAAGGTTGATATCTGTAAGCGATGAGCAGCCTAAGAACCCTTCTATTGATATTGTAGCCCAGCATTGGTACCAGCGGGAGCCTGAACTGGAAAGTGACCAGGTAACCTTTGATCGTATTAACCCACTCAAACTTTTCAACAAACCCATATTGTTCGGCGAGCAAGGTAATTCTGTTGCCAACTGGGACCCGCTCTCGGCCTTACGTATGCGCATCCGCACCTGGACCTCATTTTTTGCAGAAGCAGTTCTGGTATTCTGGAACACCTCCGCCAGTAAAAGTTACGAGCATCCTAAATCTGCCAACATCTATTTGGGGCCCGAAGAACGCGGTTATATCAGGGCATTGCACGATTTTTCAGCCCTGGCAGATGCGGATGTAAAATTTGCTTTAATCAAACCCATCAATTCGTACCAGGTAAGAGGTTATGGCCTGCGCTCAAATAAAGTGATTATGGGTTACTTCCATCATTATGATACACATGATAGCCAGGTAACCACCAGCTTTAAATACCGGCTTTTCAGGCCGGGTAAAGTTTATTGGATTAACCCGGCTGATAACTCAATTATTTCATCGGCCGACTTACCCTACGGAGACCAAACCATTACCTCTCCTCCTTTTGCGGTTGATATTGCCATGCGCATTATGGTAGACAATTCTCCTTTTGCTTTCAATGAAAATGACCCGCTTGATGCTATTTTATACCCTAATCCGGCTGATAATGTGACTTACATTAACGGTAACTTTAACGGCACCGCACATATTGAGATGTTTGATATATTGGGACATAAAGTGTTTATTCAAAACAATGTAGCCAATAACCAGGTGCTAAATCTTGATCTAAAATCAGGAGTTTATATTTATCGCATTGAAACCGACCATCGCAAGGTAACCGGGCGATTGATTATAAGGTAATAAGTAAAAAGCCTTTGAACTTTAAATTCAAAGGCTTTTTACTGTTACAACTGTAAGATAGCCGGGATGGCAGGATTTGAACCTACGACCTCCTGCACCCCATGAGAGCAGCCTACTGTCTGTTTTATTGATAATTGGGCTAATTAAAGCACTTATATAGCTCTCTGTACTTTATAGGAGTAAACAAAGAGGTAAACATGTATGCGAAGTTACAAACTTAGCGTGGTTCCTCAACAGCGTTTACTGCTTAAGTGATTAGCTATTTTTGAAGCCAACACTCAGGCAAGGGCTGGATTAAGCAAAGGAAGAACAGAATAAATTTAAGGAGGTGTGTAGGGCTGTGTTTATGCCGTAGTTCCTTTAAGCGTATCCAGACGGTGGCCTACCTTTGCTTTAAATGTAGATAGCCGCTCTCCGGTCATCTTAGTTTTATTTTACTTATAGCTTATGCGCCCTTTAAATGTTGGCTCTACTGTCATCAATAATATCATGAGCCCACACATTACACCAAATGTGATAGCCTCAGTTTTACTCACCGTAATATTATTGAGAATATCCTCTTGATGCTGATTTAAAGGTTTGCTATCCACCACCGTGTCTTGAACCTCATATTTGTAGCTGACCAGGCTGTTAGCATAGCCAAAAGCAGATAGTAAGCTGAGTAACAAAAAAGCAGCCGTAAGAATGATGAGTAGACGTCTTCTGATATGCATATTACTTAACATTGGGTTTAGGCTAAGATAGTATTCTTGTAGCGTAGCATCAATAACTGTTTACTTACACAAAAGGTTTTCCTGTGGCGTACTGGCTAAATTCGATCCCCAGATTTAACCCGCTCATGCGCCTAATTACCTCCTTGCTTAGGTAAGGTCCTCCAATCAGTCCATTACCGTAGTGTATGTCCTGATCTACCTGTATATAAGCATCTGCCTGCATTACTAATGCCGCAACGCCTGCGTTGTCCTGCTCCAGGTAGTCCAGTAGCTTCATTAACTTATCTTCGAACGCATCTGGCTCCGGATTAGGCTCATAGTTGGCGCAGCTATAGGTGTATGTAACTTTACCTGATTTTCTGAGTTCTCCCTTGTTAAAACTTTCACTTGCCTGAAGTGTAGACAACACTTGAATTTGCGCTGCGGTTAATGTTTCTGAGCTAGCCCTTAGATAAACTTTATTATAACTCTCTGTATTAATGTACCTGATGGCAACTTCCGGCTGCGTATCTACTCCTATGGCTAAGTAAAGCCTTTCGCCTACCATGGAAAAGTAAACGATAGCTAAGCCTTTTGGCTCCTCCATGTCTATTCTTGCGATAACTGGTTTCCCTTCAGCTTTAACCACCTCGTATATTTGCAGGTATTGCTCTGTTGCTCCCCAGCTTTGGGTTTCCAGCTCCTGCAATGCTGCTTGTGTAACTTGCTCTTGTATACCCATGTGTTAATATTAGGTCACAGCCAAGATAACACTTACCAACTAAACTCATTATCCAAACTGACCTTACTTTTTCTTCCTTTTATAAAGGAAGATAACCTTTTTGGACAATAATGTACACATCGGTACTAAACAAAAAAAGCATAACCAGTTAGCCTTAAATGCTTTCTGAATATGCTTTGTATGAGATTCTTAAGTCGGGATGGCAGGATTTGAACCTACGACCTCCAGCACCCCATGCTGGCGCGATACCGGGCTACGCTACATCCCGAGTGGTATATACCGGGGGTGCAAATATATCGCTTTAATAATTAGCTGCAAAATTTGCCTTAAAGTAACAGCCTACTTGTTTAAAACCAGAGTAAGCTGAGATTATATAATGGCAAGCTTTTATTCAAGCGCCGCATGTATACCGTAACGACTGCATTTTTCGTTAACTAATCACTTTCAAATGCTGTAAATTTTGTAGCATTCTGTACATTAGTTGTTAAGCATGGCGGTAACCAGCAATTACAATTTTCTTATTCATCAAATTAATGCTTTCATCCGCAGGTATGAATTGAACCGCTTACTGCGCGGATTAATTTTTTTAGCCGCCGGCATGTGCAGCGCCTTTTTGATCATTGCTTTATGTGAATATTTTGGTAATTTTAATACTGGCTTACGCACGTTGCTGTTTTACTTTTTTATAGTACTCAATTCATTTTTGCTCCTTTGGCTGGTAGCACCTCCCCTAATTGCTTACCTGCGCTTAGGAAAAACGTTATCTCATGAGCAAGCTGCCGAAATTATTGGCCTGCACTTCACTGATGTAAAGGACAAATTGCTGAATACACTACAGTTGAAACAACTGGCCGAACAGGATATACAGCACCGCCAGATTATTGAAGCCAGCATTAATCAGAAAATTGAAGTGTTAAGGCCAGTAAGCTTTCCGTCGGCCATTAATTTTAAAACCAACCGCAGATTCTTAAAATGGGTGATATATCCGCTGCTTATTATTTTAATTATAGCTGCTATTGCACCGTCTATACTTACTGAAAGCACACGACGGATTATCAGGCATAATGAATATTTTGCACCGGTTGCCCCTTTTGAATTTGAAGTGCAGAACCACAGCCTGACCGTAGTCCAAGGCGAAGATTTAAAGTTAGATGTTAAACTCAAAGGCAGCCGTTTGCCCAATGAGGTGTACATAGAAATGGCAGACCGTTCGTTCAAGTTAACTAAAGAAAACATCAGCCGCTTTAATTACTTGTTTACCAATGTGCAGCAGCGCATAGTATTCCGGCTTTCAGCCAATGGTTACCTATCGGCCCCTTACGAAATTAAGGTGGTGTATAAACCTTCTTTATTACACTTTAATGTGCAGCTCCGCTATCCGGCTTACCTGCATAAAAAGAACGAAGTATTAGCTAATACAGGCGAGCTGAACATTCCGGCAGGTACCGCAGTAACCTGGCAGTTGAGTACTAAAAACGCCGCCGGTGTGCAGTTTAGTTTGAATGGCGTAAATGCCTTTGCCAAGCCAGCAGGCAATAGTTATTTTGAGTATGCCAAAAGCATTTTACATAATACACATTATACCATAATACCGGTAAGCAACATAGCCCTTCGGAGAGATAGCGTTGCTTATAATATTCATGTGATAGCAGACCAGGCGCCCGAAATTGCGGTAGTGCAAATAAAAGACTCCATAAGTACAAAGGCATTATATTTTAATGGCAAGATACGTGATGATTATGGCTTCTCTTCCCTCAATTTTTTTGGTGTAATCAATAATCCTGATCATCCGCAGCAAAAAACAGTAATTAGAAAAACTGTTAAAGCAGACTTAACCAAAAACCAAAGCAGCTTTTTCTATTATTTAAATACAGCAGATATACCGGCTAAGCCAGGCAGTACTGTTTCTTATTATTTTGAAGTAGCCGACAATGATGGTGTTAACGGGCCTAAAAAAGTGCGTTCACAAGAGTTTACCTTACAAGTTCCGGATATGCAGCAACTGGATAAACAGCTGAATGCAGGAAGCCAGGCAGTAAAACAAAAGATGCAGTCGGCCATTAAACTGGCAAGCCAGTTAGAACGGGAAACCCAACAATTGAACCAATCTCTGTTCAACAAATCCTCTCTTTCTTACGACGAGAAGAAGCAACTGGAAAACCTGATGCAAAAGCGTAAAGAACTGAACGATTTGATTAAAGACATTCAGCAGGAAAATAAAAAAAACGCCTACAACCGCCAGGAAAATCAGCAGCAAGATGCCGATCTTACGGCTAAACAAAAAGAAATGGAGCAGCTGATGAACCAAATGGCTGATCCTAAAACACAGGAGATGCTGAAGCAGTTAGAAAACTTACTGCAGCAAAACCAAAAAGAAGCCACGCGCAACGAACTATCAGAAATGCAGTCGGACAATCAGTCGGTTAAAAAAGATTTGAACCGGATGTTGGAGTTGTATAAAAAACTGGATTTCGATCAGAAACTGAATCAAAACATTAATCAGCTTAACCAACTGGCGCAACAGCAACAGCAATTGGCGCAGAAAACAGGTGAAAAGATGGCCAGTACCCAGCAGTTACAACAAGAACAGCAGCAGCTACAACAAAAATTTAATGAGTTGAAAAAAAGCCTGGCCGACTTGGATAAAACCAATGAGCAACTGGATCAAAAAACCAATTTCAAAAACCCCGAGCCGCAAAGTAAACAGGTAGAGCAGCAGATGGAGATAAGTGCTGCGCAACTGCAAAAAAATAATCATAAGAGTGCACAGCAAGCCCAGCAGCAAGCCGCACAGCAAATGCAGCAAATGGCCAGCCAGATGAAGCAACAGGAGCAGGAAAGCGAAGAACAGCAAAATCAGTTAAATTTACAGCAACTGCGCGAATTAGTTAAAAATTTGGTCAATAGTTCATTTGAACAAGAAAAATTAATGCAACGCCTGCGCAGTATCAGCTCAAATGATGCATCTTATGTATCTTTGGCCCAACGGCAAAAAGATATTAAGGACAACCTGAAAACGGCTGAAGATACTTTATATGCTTTAAGCACGCGGGTGCCACAAATACAGGCCGCAGTAAACCAGGAAATAAAAAGTATTAATGAGCATATTGCTAGTGCGCTTACCTTGATGGATGAGCGGCGCACACCTGAGGTGAACCGCCACCAGCAATATGCCATGACCAGTATGAATAACCTGGCGCTGATGCTAAGTGAAGTAATGAACCAGTTGCAGCGCATGATGAAGAATTCAAAGCCGGGTAGTGGTAAAAAGCAAGGTTCATTATCGCAGCTATCGCAGCAGCAGCAGCAATTGAACCAAAATATGCAGCGTATGCGCGAGCAATTGCAGCAACAAGGCAATCAGGGGAAAAGTGCCCAGAGCAGTACCAGTGAACAACTGGCCCGCATGGCCAGGCAACAGCAAATGATACGGCAGGCGCTTGAAAAATACAGTAATGAAGAAACCAATCCGGGGAGTGCGGGTGCCAGCGAGCTCAACAAAATAGCCCGGGCAATGGAACAAACAGAAAATGATATCGTAAACAAGAATATTACAAATGAATCGTTAATACGTCAGCAACAAATTCATAGTCGTTTGCTGGAAGCTGAGAAGGCAGAACAGCAGCGTGAACAAGATAAACAGCGGGAAAGTACAGCAGGGAAAAGCTTTCCGCCGGGCTACATCAAAGCGCTGCAAAATTATCAGCAACAGCGTACTAAACAAACGGAGCTGCTGCAAACCGTACCTCCGGCACTGAATTTGTACTTTAAACAACGTGTTAAACTTTATTTCGATCAATTAAATGCACAATAACATGCAAGAAGCGAATATCCCAATTACCGAATTATATACATTACAACTCCCTTCCAAGCGCGACAGCATTACGCAACTGGAGGCTTTAATTGAAGATATAGCAGACAAGCACAATGTAAGTGAAGATACTTTTGCTAACATGATGACCTGCCTGAACGAAGTGGTGACCAATGCTATTGTACACGGAAATAAACTCAATCCCGATAAAAAAGTAATTGTAAATGCCGAAGTAGATGCCAAGCGCATTGTATGGACGGTTACCGATGAAGGTGAAGGCTTTGATTATATTAATTTACCCGACCCTACTGCTGAAGAAAATCTGGAGAAGCTGACAGGGCGCGGTGTATTTATTGTTAAGCATCTGGCCGACCAGTGCATATTTAACGCTTTGGGTAACGAAGTGGAACTTCATTTTAAAATTTAATGCCGGCTATTCATTTTTTTGAAGAAGATATTGCCTACAATTTAAAGCAGAAATTAAAAGTAAAACAGTGGATTAAGGACACTATTATTGCTGAAGGCTTTAAACTGGATGAACTGAATTTTATTTTCTGTTCAGACGCTTATCTGTTAACCATCAATCAGCAATACCTTAATCATAATACTTATACCGACATTATTACTTTTGACAATTCGGAGCGCGAAAGCTACCTTACAGGAGACATTTTTATCTCAGCCGAGCGTATAGCAGAAAATGCACAAAAGTTTGATGTTGACGCCGCTACAGAAATGCACCGTGTAATTATACATGGTACTCTGCACTTGCTGGGCTATAAGGATAAAACTCCGGCTGATAAAACATTAATGACCCAAAAAGAAGACTTTTACCTGACGAAAAGAACTTTCGTTTAGATATCTTTCCTTTATTTTTACAGCATCAATTAAATCACACTGATAATGAAAATCTTAGCTTTATTTTTTGCCCTGCTCTTTACTGCGCCCAGCTCAGTATATGATTTCAAATTAAAAAATATTGATGGCAAAGCATTTGACCTTTCAAAATATAAAGGTAAGAAGCTACTAATTGTTAACACAGCCTCAAAATGCGGTTTTACACCACAGTACAAGGAATTACAGGAGCTTGCAGATAAGTACAAAGGCAAAGTAGTGGTAGTTGGCTTCCCTGCCAATAACTTTGGCGGCCAGGAGCCCGGACTAAATGCAGAGATTAAAACTTTTTGCGAAAAGAATTACGGCGTAACTTTCCCTTTAAGCGAAAAAGTAAGCGTAAAAGGCGATGACATCAGTCCGTTATTCAAATATTTAACCAGCGCCCCTAATCCTGATTTTACCGGTGAAATTAAATGGAACTTTGAAAAGTTTTTAATTGACGAAAATGGTAAATTGGTTCACCGTTACCGCTCGCAAACAAAACCATTAGACCCAGCAATTACAAGTCAGTTGTAATTTTATGGTATACAAAACAAAAGAGGCGCTTGTAAGCGCCTCTTTTGTTTTAAGCTAATTCCTACCACACTTATGTTAATCTTTCTTTTTAGCCGCCTTTTCAGCCTCTTTACGGGCCTTTTCGATAGAGTCACGACGTGCCTTCTCTGCTTTGCGTTTCTTCTTAAAAAAGCCGCGTAATAAGAAATTATGTTGTGCTGCTTTTAAATCCTCATTCAATGTTTGTGTACTGGTGTTTACGTTTCTGACGGTAGTTTTAGCTGAAGCTACGGTAGTTTCTAAATCTCTGGCCATTTTATCATTACTTATTAAACGGCCCAAAGTGCCCTTTCCGGTGTTCACCTTTTTAAATATCCCCGACAAGCTTTCTGATAAATCGGCTGCATTATCCGCAACCTTGGTAATACGGGCAATAATTTTATCTACATCTACCGGGTTAACAGCTACAAGGTGCTGACCATCATTTACAACCTTCGTGCTGCCAGCTCCTGGGCTAATGGTAACCAGCTTATCCCCCATTAAACCGTCGCTGCCAATGGCCACTTTAGCATCCTGCTTAATGAATTTTTTAACGTTGTTATTTATAGTTAAGTCCACCCTTACTGTGCTATCGGTAACAATATTTATGCTTTCTACTACACCAATGTTTATACCGGCAAACCGTACATTATTACCTACCATTAGCCCGTTTACATTTTTAAATATTCCGTATACCCTAAATGTAGATGTGAACATACTTTTTTGGTTACCAATTAAAAATATCCCTAAAAACAGGATAAGTAAACCAGCAATTACAAAAATGCCTATTCTTATTTTTTGTCCGGATGTTGCTTTCATTTGATATCAAGGAAAAAGGATTTTACAAATTCATCGTTTGATTGTTGCAGCTCTTCAAAAGTTCCTTCAGCTACATACTCACCATCTCTCATTACTACTACACGGTCGGCAGTTACTTTAGCGCAATCCATATCGTGGGTAATAATGATTGAAGTGGTTTTATATTTTTTCTGCATTTGCAGTATAAGCTCACTGATTTCGCGTGAAGTGATGGGATCTAATCCGGTTGTAGGTTCATCATACAACATGATCTCCGGGTTAACAATTAAGGTACGTGCCAGGCCAATGCGTTTACGCATACCGCCCGATAAATCTGAAGGGATTTTGGCTGCAGCATCTGGTAACCCTACACTTTCCAATACTTCCTTTACACGCTGGTCAATTTCAGCCTGATCCTTTATTTTTAATACGCGGGTTAAGGGAAATTCCAGATTCTCTTTTACCGGCATAGAATCATACAGCGCAGCCCCCTGAAACAGGAAGCCTATTTTTGAGCGCAGTTCTTTTAATTCAACATCGTTTAATTCGGGCACCTCTTTCCCAAACACTTTTATTGACCCTCCATCCGGCATCAGCATACCTACCAAACATTGAATGGTCACTGACTTGCCCTGACCCGAACGGCCTAATACCACCAGGTTCTCTCCTCTTTTAACTGTAAGATTAATATCTTTTAATACTTCTTTTTTGCCAAAGGACTTTTTAAGGTGCTTGATCTCAATTACGTTCTCATGTAATGAATCAGGTGTTGCTACGTTCTGCTCAACTGATGTATTCACGCTTTCCATTTTAGTAAAACAAGATGTTGGAAATTTGTACAACCAGCATGTCAATAAAGAAAATCCATAAGGATGCAGTTACTACAGCCGAATTTGCCGCTAAGCCTACACTCTCCGTACCCCTGTTGGAGTTATAACCTTTGTAACACCCTACAAATCCAATAGCCAAACCAAAAAAGAAGGTTTTAATTAAAGCCGGCATGTAATCGGTAAAATCAAGCGCAGAAATACATTTATTTAGATACAATGGAAAGCTTATGTTGTCGGTGATGTTTAAAGCGATATAACCACCCACTAGGGAGATAAAGTCACCTATCATAGCCAGTAACGGAATCATGAGTGTAGTAGCCAGTATGCGTGTAACCACCAAGTATTGCACAGGATTAGCGCCAGATACTTCCATTGCATCAATCTGCTCTGTTACTTTCATGCTGCCTAATTCGGCTCCTATGCTAGATGCAATTTTACCGGCGCAGATGATAGCTGTAATAACCGGACCTATCTCGCGTATTACAGAAACAGACAGGGTATGTGGCAACATACTTTCTGCTCCGAAAGAAACCAGCGTAGGCCTTAACTGCAAAATGAGTACCAGGCCCATAATGAACGACGTAATGCCTACCAGCATGAAAGAGCGGTAACCAATTTCGTAGCATTGCCTGATAAATTCAGACCATTCAAATCCGCCTGAAAATATGTTTCGCACAAAGCGCCCAAAAAATATACTCTGGTCACCTACACCTTCTATCCAACGTTTCCACGAAGGTTCTTCTATAATCTGCTCTGCCATATAGCTAATAAAAATTAAAATTGGTTAAACAGCTGCAATCAACAGTAAGCTAGGGCACCATTAAACTGGAGATGTATGATGCCGGTTGTTGAAGCGATATAGTTATTCAACTTAATTTTGTCACTTTTTGTTTACACTCTGGCTATAGAAGCGTTTGAAATATGCTAAATCTTTGCTCAATATCACCAGACAAAAAAAGTTGTCTTTAAAAGCAATATTTGCGTCATACCCATCTTAAATAAGTTAATCTCCTGTTACTTTTCTTATTTTTGTAAATTATTAGGAGTGAATGGCATACAAAGCAATTATAGCTGGAGCAAGCGGACTGGTAGGATCGTCATTACTCAAAATTTTGCTCGAACAACCGGTGTATGATCAAGTGGTTGCTTTGGTAAGAAAGGAACTACCAATCAGTCATGCCAAATTGGTACAAGTGGTTATTAATTTTGATAGTTTGCACCAACAGGCTGCTTTATTGCATGGTCATGCTTTGTTCTGCTGTCTGGGTTCTACCCGCAAAAAAACACCACGTTTATCTGACTATCGTAAAGTAGATTTTGAATATCCTTTAGCTTTAGCAAATATATCACTGGCTAATCATATCACTCAATTTCACTTTATATCTGCCATTGGTGCTAACGCTCAATCTGGCAACTTTTATAATAAGCTTAAAGGTGAAATTGAACAGGCCATTGAGAAATTGAATTTAACTTGTCTGCATATTTACCAGCCCTCGCTACTAACAGGGCAGCGTAATGAATTTAGATTTGCAGAACGAATGGCTGCAATGATGATGAAGGTTATTGACCCATTATTAATCGGCAAATTAAAAAAGTATAGAAGTATTAAAGCGAATGTGGTTGCCATGGCCATGTTCAAACAATCATTACAACATAAAGAAGGGATATACATCCACCCTTCTGATCATATAAAACAATTAGCGTGAGTACTTATTTATCTGCTGAAAATTTAGGTCATTCTTTTCATGACCATTGGCTTTTTCGAAACCTTACTGTTGGTATCAACCGTGGCCGCAGGGTGGCGCTGGTAGGCGTTAATGGTGCAGGGAAGTCTACCTTACTGAAGTTACTGTCTGAACAGTTTTTACCTATGGAAGGTAAAGTGGTACATAGTAAAGATGTACAGATTGGCTACCTGGATCAAGATCCGAAATTTGATAAAGAGGCTACTATTAGCGATTTCATTTTTAGCGCTGATAATGAACAGCAACAACTTATACGGCGGTATGAAGAGTTATTGACCCATGAGCCAGATAATCAGAAAGCCATTGATAAGGTAATGGAACAGTTAAGCGCTACTAATGCCTGGGAATATGAATACCAGATAAAAAATATTTTGGGTAGGTTGGATGTGCATGATTTACAGCAGAAGATCAGCACATTATCTGGTGGGCAAAAAAAGCGTCTATCATTAGCTAAGTTATTAATCGCTGAGCCTGATGTGTATGTATTGGATGAGCCCACTAACCACCTGGATATTGATACGATTGAATGGCTGGAAAAATTACTGACCGAAGGCAGTAAAACCATCCTGATGGTAACGCATGACCGTTACTTTCTGGATAATGTATGTAACGAAATTATTGAATTGGACCGAGGCAAGGTATTCTCTTATCAAGGCAACTATGGATACTTCTTAGAGAAAAAAGCAGAGCGCCAGGCTACACTCGATGTACAGTTTCAACGCAATTCAAATTTGTTAAAAAAAGAACTGGAATGGATGCGTCGTCAGCCCCAAGCACGCGGAACCAAATCTCAGGCTCGCATTAATGCTTTTTATGATCTGGAAGAAAAGACTAAAAATGCCGGCCCCAATGCCAAGGTGGAGTTAAGCATAAAAACTGCTCGCCAGGGAAATAAAATTTTAGAGCTACATCATATAGCGAAGTCTTTTGATCATAAACATATTATTGATGACTTCAATTATGTTTTTAAAAAAGGCGACCGTATAGGTTTAGCCGGTAAAAATGGTAGTGGCAAATCAACTTTGCTCAACCTTATTACGAGTGCTATACAGCCGGATAAAGGGGAAGTAATTAAAGGAGAAACTACCGTAATGGGATATTTTCATCAAGCAGGTATGAACTTTTCCCCCAACGAACGTGTGATAGAAGTGGTTAAAAATGTGGCTGAGTACATCACTATGGCTGACGGAAAACAAATTTCTGCTTCCCAGCTGCTCACCCAGTTCCTCTTCCCTCCTGCTAAACAGCATGGCATGGTGGCTAATTTGAGTGGAGGTGAAAAAAAGCGCCTGCAACTCATGAGCATCCTGATTAAAAACCCAAACTTTTTAATTTTAGATGAGCCGACCAATGACTTGGATATTGATACGCTAAACGTATTAGAGGAGTTCTTACTTTCCTACAATGGTGTACTGATGCTGGTTTCGCATGACAGATACTTACTTGACCGCTTAACGGATCAATTATTTATTATGGAGGGCACAGGTCAGGTCACTTTATACAACGGTAATTACTCGTCTTACAAAGATGAAATTGAATATAAGAAAATAGCGGAAAAACAAGGTGCCAGTATAGTAAAGCAACCGGCACCTGCCCCCCTTACGGCTAAAAAGAGCAAATTAAGCTTTAAAGAAACAAAGGAGTTGGAAACGCTTGAAACAGAAATTGCAGCATTAGAAAATCAAGTTAAGCAATTAACATCAGAACTAAATTCGGGTAATGGTGACTATGAGAAAATATCGAATCTGTCTAAACAAATAGAATCATTAACTGCTGCTTTAGACAAAAAAAGTATGCGCTGGATGGAATTAACTGAACTTAGCGAAGCTTAAAATTATGAGTACTTCAGATATTATTGCCTCTTTAGGCGTTATCATATTATTGATTGGTTTCCTTTTAAACTTGTATAAAAAGATATCATCAGATAGTAAGTTTTATGCGCTATGTAACTTTGTTGGAGCCAGTTTATGTGGCTTTTCATCGTATTTAATCAAGTTCTATCCTTTCGTTTTATTAGAAAGTATATGGGCTTTGGTTGCGTTATCATCACTAATTAAAGTTCCACGTGGAACATCAAATAAGGACTTATAAGACGTTCCACGTGGAACATACACAAAAAACATGTTCAATAAATACAATGTAATAGTGGCTGGCGCAGGCCATGCAGGCTGCGAAGCTGCTGCTGCTGCCGCTAATATGGGTTCATCTGTACTGTTGATTACCATGAATATGGGAACAATTGCACAGATGAGTTGCAACCCGGCAATGGGTGGTGTGGCTAAAGGACAAATTGTTCGGGAAGTTGATGCCCTGGGAGGATATTCAGGCATTATAGCTGATAAGACAACCATTCAGTTCAGGATGCTGAACCGCTCAAAAGGGCCGGCAATGTGGAGCCCACGTACTCAAAACGATCGGATGCGCTTTGCAGAAGAGTGGCGCATAACATTAGAGAGTATACCAAACCTCGATATATGGCAAGATACCGTGGTAGGATTACTGGTTAAGAATGGTAAAGCTTGCGGTGTAAAAACAGCCATGGGTGTTGAGATTGAAAGTGACGCCGTCGTACTTACCAATGGCACTTTCCTAAATGGAATTATTCACATAGGCGAAAAACGCTTCGGCGGTGGGCGCACAGGTGAAAAGGCTGCCCATGGTCTAACTGAACAACTGGTAGAATTAGGCTTTGAAGCCGGACGAATGAAAACGGGTACCCCACCACGCGTAGACGGCCGAACTTTAAATTATTCGGTAATGGAAGAGCAATGGGGTGATGAACAACGTGGCCGCTTTTCTTATACCGATGTACCATTACCAACTGAACAACGTTGCTGCTGGATTACCTATACAAATGGGCAGGTACATGAAACTTTGAAAGAAGGCTTCGAAAAATCACCTATGTTTACCGGCCGCATAAAAGGTTTAGGGCCGCGCTACTGCCCTTCTATTGAAGATAAGATTAACAGGTTTGCCGAACGTGACCGGCACCAGATTTTTGTTGAACCTGAGGGATGGAATACTGTAGAAATTTATGTAAACGGCTTCTCTACTTCACTACCCGAGGATGTACAATTTAAAGCGCTGCGCTTGATACCAGGATTCGAGAATGCTAAAATGTTCAGGCCTGGCTATGCTATTGAATATGATTACTTCCCTCCTACCCAATTGAGCTTAACACTGGAAACTAAATTAATCAGTAACCTTTTCTTTGCTGGTCAAATAAATGGAACTACAGGTTATGAAGAGGCGGCATCTCAAGGTTTAATAGCTGGCATCAACGCTCATCAAAAAGTACATGATCAGCATGAACTGATTTTGAAACGTTCTGAATCTTACATTGGTGTATTAATTGATGACTTGATTACTAAAGGTACAGAAGAGCCTTACCGAATGTTCACCTCTAGAGCAGAGCATCGCCTGTTGCTTCGTCAAGATAATGCGGATATCCGGTTAAGCCCTAAAGGTCATGAGTTAGGCTTGATTAGCGATGAGCGATTGGAAAAAGTAAAAAGGAAAGTGGCAAACTCTGATGAGATTGTAAAATTTACCAAAGCAAAATCAATTGAACCTTCTAAAGTAAATACTTTATTAGAGGAACTTGAAACGAGTCCTTTAAATCAAAATACCAAGCTGTTTAATTTGCTCAGTCGCCCGCAGGTAAGTTTTGAGGATTTGCAGAAAGCTGATGCTGAACTAAACCAGCTCTTATCAAAATATGATCAGGAAACTGTAGAGCAGGCTGAAATAAAAATCAAATACGAGAGTTATTTTGATAAAGAAATGGAGATCGTAGAAAAGATGAAGAAAATGGAAGACCGGGAAATTAATCCCGACTTTAATTATCATCAGTTAGTTTCTTTGTCAAAAGAAGCCCGAGAAAAATTAATGAGAATTAAACCGCGCACTTTGGGTCAGGCCTCTCGCATTTCGGGTGTTTCACCTTCTGATATTTCTGTGTTGATGGTGCATGTAGCACGATAAACACATAAGATGCTGTAAATCAAAGCATTCACATATTAAATAAATGCTTTAAGTAAATTTTTCTTTAAAGCCTTTATTTTTGATTTTTGAGTACAATCTTCATTAAACCTAAAAAATCGCTTATAACGCTTAAAAATGGCTTTAAATTCAAAGTGCTTGTTTTTTGCAAAAATTTCTGTCCTTTTTGTTGTTTTGCTCTTCATTTTTTCGTGTGCAAGTATACAACGCCCTCAGGGCGGACCCAAAGATTTTGCTCCACCTAAATTATTGCAGGCAACACCAGATAACATGACGCGTAATTTTAAAGCTCAACAAATTACGCTTGAGTTTGACGAGTATTTTAAACTGGCCAACCAATATCAGGAAATCAGTATTAGCCCGGCACAAGAAAAACAGCCTGAATATAAAATTAAAGACAAGAGTTTGGTAATTAACCTGCGCGACTCGCTGCTTAAGAACACTACCTACGTTATCAACTTCGGCAAAGCGATTGCTGATAACCATGAGGGCAACATCCTTAAAAATTTTACCTATGTGTTTTCTACCGGTCCGCACATCGACTCTTTGAGTGTATCAGGTTCGGTGAGTAATACCCAAACTGGTGAAAAGGAAAAGGATGCTACAGTCATGTTATTTCCCCTGGATCAGGATACCGCATTCTTTGGTAAAAAGAAACCTTACATTTTTACTACTACCGACTCTGCCGGTAACTTTTCTTTAAATAACCTACATGATGGCGATTACCGTATTTATGCTTTGAAAGAAGCCACGCCCGATAAAGTATATAATAACGATGCTGAGCTGATTGCTTTCTTAAAAAGACCTATTCATCTTACCGGCGATACCAGTAACGTGCAGCTGAAACTTTTCAGGCAGATACCCGAAAAATTCAGGGTTGTAGATAAGCATGTTACCCCTGAAGGCGCCCTATTTTTTAGTTTTAATAAAAGCCTGGTAACACCTGATGTGAAAGTAAACTATCCGCCCGATTTTGACCGGCAAAAACTGGTTGATTTTACAAAAAACCGGGATACAGCATTGGTTTACATGCGCAATATGGATTTTGACTCCATTAGTGTATCAGTAGTTGATCAAAACAAACTATTAGATACAGTATACCTCAGAAAAGGGCGTAAAGAAAGTTTCACGCGCAATTTAGGCTTTGGCTACAACATCAATGTAGATAACCACCTAAAACCTAATACCGATCTTCAAATGACGGCTAACATCCCGATTGAAAGTTTCGACCAATCGCGTATTCAGCTCACTGAAGACTCTGCGCAGGTAAGCGGTTTTACTATTCAGAAAGATGCTGCCAACCCTAAAAGATTATTATTAAAGTATCGGTGGAAACAAGATGTACGCTATGAGTTAACTTTATTGGAAGATGCATTCACCGATATATATGGTGATAAAAACAAACGCCAGCTCAAGCGCTTCACCGTGGACAAGCCTGAAAATTATGGTACCCTCACCGTAAAAGTAACGGTACCGGATAGCACTAAATCTTACATTGTGCAATTAACCGATCCGAAGCAAAATGTCTACCGTTCAGATATAATAAAAAAGAATACATCATTGGTATATAAAGATTACTTTGCTACCAAATACCGGGTAAAAGTAATTTATGATAACAATGGTAACGGCCGCTGGGATAGTGGTAATGTAAAGCAAAAAGTTTATCCCGAAAGCATCTGGACGGATACCAAAGAAATTACCCTGCGACCCAACTGGGAACAGGAGGAAACTGTAGCTATTCCGAAAGAAATAATTACGCCGTAGTGAACCAGCCGGAATACATTACATAATTATTCGGTAAACGATCTAAAAGCTGCTTCTGCTCGTCAGTAAGCGGCTTTATTTTTTTGGCAGGCGTACCGGCATACAGGTAGCCCGATTCGCATACGGTATTTTCGAGCACTACCGAACCAGCACCGATAATGACATATTCTTCTACCACGGCATGATCCATCACAATAGCGCCCATGCCAATTAGTACATTATTTTTCACCGTACAACCATGTACAATAGCATTATGCCCAATGTTTACATTGCTGCCAATAGTGGTTGGTGCTTTCTGATAAGTGGCATGTATTACTGCCCCATCCTGAATATTGGTCTTATCCCCTACCCTAATGTAATGTACATCACCCCTCACCACGGCATTAAACCAAACCGAGCATTGGTTACCCAAGGTAACATCACCTACAATAGTGCAGTTTTCAGCAATAAAACAATCGTTACCCCAGGTAGGTGTTTTGTCTTTTACAGGCAGGATGAGCGGCATAGTGAGTTGATGAATTAATGTGCAAATATGCAGATGTGGTAAAATTCTGTCATTGCGAGGAACGAAGCAATCTCGTCGTATAAATTGTTAAGAAGAATAACTACAAGATTGCTTCGTTCCTCGCAATGACAAAATTATTAATTGATTAATTAAATTTCTTTATGTTTGAATACTTAAGCGGAAATAGCTCAGCTGGTAGAGCATCAGTTTCCCAAACTGAAGGCCGCGGGTTCGAACCCCGTTTTCCGCTCATTTACTTCAACACCGTATCTACCGCTTCAGCCGCATGTTCTGGGTAATCTGTAGTATAATGCAGTCCCCGGCTCTCTTTACGCAGCATGGCCGACTTTACCACAATATAAGATACTTGTATCAAATTACGCAGCTCGCATAATTTGACGGATAGCTTGGTGCGCTTATAAAACTCCTCTGTCTCTTCATAAAGTAAACGCAGCCGGCGCATAGCACGCTCCAAGCGAAAATCGGACCGGACAATGCCGACATAATCATTCATCAGCTTTTGCATCTCGCGGATATTGTGGGTCACCAGCACATCCTCGTTGGAGAGCTGCACCCCTTTTTCGTCCCAATCCGGTATCTGGTCAGGAATAGTCTGATTTCCAAATTGTTGTACCGCATTTTCATAAATACGGTGGGCAAATACCAAGGCTTCTAATAATGAATTGGAAGCCAAACGGTTAGCACCATGCAAACCTGTAGATGAACATTCGCCGCAGGCATACAAATTTAAAATTGAAGATCTGCCGGCATGATCTACCATAATACCGCCGCACATATAATGGCAGGCAGGCGATACGGGAATCATATCCTTAGTCATGTCAATACCAATGTCCAGGCACTTGGCATAAATATTCGGGAAGTGGGCTAAGATATCTGCCTTGCTGCGGTGACGTACATCCAGGTACACATAATCTTCGCCCGATTTTTTAATCTCGGCATCAATGGCACGGGCTACGATATCACGCGGGGCTAATGATTTGCGCTCGTCGTACTCTTGCATAAATTCTTCGCCATTAGTGCGCTTCAGTATTCCCCCAAAACCACGTACGGCTTCCGAAATTAAGAAAGACGGATACTCACCGGGATTATACAAGGCTGTGGGATGGAACTGTATAAACTCCATATTACGCACACGGCCTTTAGCACGGTACACCATGGCCACACCATCGCCGGTAGCAATTACCGGGTTGGTAGTAGTGGCATAAATATGCCCGGCACCACCAGAGGCCATTACGGTTACCTTTGATAAAAATTTATCTACCTGCTGTGTTTCTGTGTTGAAAGCATAAATACCATAGCAGGTAATGTCGGGTGTCGACTTATCTACATACTGCCCCAGGTGATGCTGCGTAATTAAGTCGACGGCAAAGTGATGGGTAAGCACTTCAATATTGGGGTTCTGATGAATCTGCTCCAGCAGGGCACGTTCCATTTCAAAACCGGTAATGTCTTTATAATGCAGTACCCGGTATTCGGAGTGGCCGCCCTCTTTAGCCAGGTCATACATGCCTTCATTCGTTTTGTCGAAGTTGGTACCATAGTCAATAATTTCGCGGATGCGTTCCGGACCTTCAGTGACTACAATTTCTACCACTTCCTTATCGCACAACCCGTCGCCGGCAATCAGCGTATCCTGAATATGCTTTTCAAACGAATCCTCTTGTTTATCCACAACTACGGCCACACCGCCCTGAGCATACTTCGTGTTTGATTCATCGGCGCTGGCCTTTGTAACTATCAGAACCTTACCATGCTTGGCGGCCTTAAGGGCAAAACTGAGCCCGGCGATACCTGATCCGATCACCAGGAAATCCACATTTTTCGTCATCGTAATTCTATAAAATGTGTAAAAGTAGCAGATATGTGAATAACCGCTTCAAAAGATGTTAATTTTGCGTAAGTAAAAAGTGAAAAGTTTGTGCAAATGTGGATAACTCTACATTTTACTGAACACAAGTGTAAGTTGCTCCTGATTTTTAAATGTAATTCACAGCACAATCCACATTTTCAGTAAGAAGATTTATTTCACATTTTTTGTTTGTTAATAACATGTGGAGAACGTGGATATACTGTAAATCAATAACTTAATTCTGTGCAGTATAGAATAACCTGTGGATAAAATGGTGATAACTCAAAATGCAAAGGAATTAACGCTTGAGTTTTACCCCATACCAACACCTTAACAAACAATAAGAATATATATTAATTATAATACTTGTATTTATTAGGTTGTGAACAATGACGGTTGCTGAAGAAATTGACATTAAAGGATACGCGGACGAATACATCGACCCTACGCTGGACTTGTACGATGAGATAGAACGGCTGAAAAAAGAAAAGAACGCCGTGATACTGGCGCACTATTACCAGGAGGGCGACATACAGGATATTGCCGATTACATAGGCGACAGCCTGGGCTTATCGCAACAGGCCGCTAAAACGGATGCGAATATCATTGTATTTGCCGGTGTACACTTTATGGCAGAGACGGCCAAGATTCTCTCCCCTGCCAAGAAAGTATTGCTGCCCGATATTAAAGCCGGCTGCTCACTGGCCGACAGCTGCCCGCCGCACCTGTTTAAAAAGTTTAAAGAGCAGTACCCCGATCATTTGGTAATTACCTATGTAAACTGCACTGCAGAACTGAAAGCGCTAAGCGATATTGTATGTACCAGCAGCAACGCTGTGCAGATTGTAGAAAGCCTGCCGCCTGACCAAAAGATCATCTTCGGGCCCGACCGTAATTTGGGGGCTTATGTTGCCAAGAAAACAGGCCGCGATTTGGTGTTATGGAATGGTGCCTGCATGGTACATGAGATCTTTTCGCGTGAGAAGATTACCAAACTCAAAGAACGTCATCCCGGCGCTAAGCTGCTGGCTCACCCGGAGTGTGAGGAAACGATATTACAGATGGCCGATTATATCGGCTCAACCACAGGTATTCTGAAATATGCTACTTCACACCCAGATAAAGAGTTTATTGTGGCTACTGAATCGGGCATCCTGCACCAAATGCAGAAAGATAACCCAGAGAAGGTGTTTATACCGGCTCCACCGAATAATACTTGTGCGTGCAATGATTGTCCCCACATGAAAAGAAATACGCTGGAGAAGCTTTATTTATGCCTTAAAAATGAACAGCCTGAAATTACCTTGCCAGCTGATATTATTGCGAGAGCTGTAAAGCCGATTGAACGGATGCTGGAGATTTCAGCGCAACTGGGATTGTAAGATTGATGTTCAGATATGCGCGTATGTGCAGATAAATCTTTATTAGCGTAATAGAAAAGCCGCTTCAAGAGCGGCTTTTCTATTATTTATAAGCTATTGTCATTGCGAGGAGGAACGATGTTACAATCGCTTGCTATGCGGGGCGAAGATGCCTCTGTGCGATTGCTACGCTGTCGCTCGCAATGACAAGATTTTAGAAATGTAAAAAAGGGGATTGATGATCAACATCAATCCCCTTTTATTAGCATCTGCACATACGCACACCTGCATATCTACACATCAAAAAATTAAATTCCTGCATCTACTTTTACCTCAATCGCATCCTGAACGCTTTGTGGCAGGCTGGAAAGCAGGTTGTAACCGGTGGCTTTTTCAATATCGCGTACGCTTACAATGTATTTGGTCCAGTCGGTGTTAATGCTGTTTACGTTTGGTGTATTCACTGCAATTACACGGGTGTTATTGGTTACGCGTAATAAATCGCCATTACCATTCGGAATAATTACGGCTACTTTCCAAACATTGCTTGGTACAGTTACGTGGCCATTATCAATAGTAGTTACTGTAGCTGTGCTCTTGCTGCCCACACCACCAGTACCATAGCTACCCATAATGATGTAAACCTCGTTGCCTGCACCTACCTGGTTACGTAAATAACCTTCCAGGTTATTCCAGGTTTGCTGGTTATTTTGTGGTGCCTGCGGAATCATGTTTGTCATCAGGAAAGTAGCGGCGTTAGCATTAGCTGAACTGGTACGATCGGCTGAAGGGCAGTTATGGCCGCGGTCGAATCCTGTACCTGAATAGCTGTTGCTTTGTACTACGTACATAGATGAGGGTAAACCGTTGAAACCGGCAAAATTATCTAAACGACCGGTGGCATTGGTGGTATTGGTGGCATCTAGGTGCCAGCTTACCCAGTTAGGTGTACCGCGAGATGAACTGTAGCTTTCAGTATAGTACCCTTGGTTTAATAGATAATTGTCTAACAATGCGTTATTAGCGCCTGAAGGGTTACCGAATAATAAGTTATTGTTATCGCCGCTTGCCGGAGGCGCATCAGCGCCTACAGTAACACCACGAGGAGCAGTAGCTGTACTTGTAGCTGTTGTATCAACAGGGTTGGTATCAGGTGTGCCTACAATTACACCGGCATCGCCCATACCATTAAAAGTAATATCATCAATACTGATTCTCACTCTGTTGCTGCCATTTAAATCAGAAGTGTTAACAATACGAAAACGCTGAGCGGCAGTATCAGTAATCATAAAAGTGGTAGTTGCCAGGGTAGCTGTATCTGTAGGGTTAACCGTTGCACCAACTTTAGTATAAGTCTTGCCGCCATCTTTTGATGATTGCAATTCCCAATACCCTTTTAAAAGCGTTGTTACATTTGGCCCTGGCTTTTGCTTATCAGCAAAATTGGTAAGTGCCGATTTAACAGAAACGGATGTTACATGCTTAATAT
This sequence comes from Mucilaginibacter koreensis, assembly GCF_054783355.1. Taxonomy (NCBI): domain Bacteria; kingdom Pseudomonadati; phylum Bacteroidota; class Sphingobacteriia; order Sphingobacteriales; family Sphingobacteriaceae; genus Mucilaginibacter; species Mucilaginibacter koreensis. The sequence goes on from NZ_BAAGQS010000001.1 coordinate 3,139,624, forward strand.
TGAAATTCATGCTTAAAATACCATTTCGTTTGGTATTACCATTGGTACCCTGTATGCGTACATCCTGTCTTCCGTTCTTTACATCACTTTTATCGGTACCCAATAAAGCACCGTCCAAGTTCCATGAACCTGTAGCTAAAGTAACATTGTCAGCATCATAGCTGGTTTTAACTCCGCTTTCAAAATCTTCAGTGATGGTAAAAGGCTTTGGTGCAACAGGCAATACCGGGTCAGGGCCGCCGCCATCCATGTTTCTGTCTTTTTTACAACTGGTAACTGCTAAAGCAATTCCAACGAAAAGTAAAAATCTAAATTTCATATAAATTAATTAAGCTGCAAAAATGCAAAAGCTGTGTTAAATTAATGTTAACACAGCTTATTTGTATTACAAATATGACAAATTTTGTAACTGCAAGTAAAATAACAAGTTAAACTGATGAGCCACCATCTTTCTTAGCTTCGAGTATAGATTGGATACTGGTGGCCACATTTGACATGATATCCAGCCCTGTAGCTGCTTCAATGGCATCCACCGTAGTAATGTAAGTGTTCCAGTTAGTGCTGATAGAGTTGGTGTTGGGCATATCTACAGCAATCACCCGGGTGCTGCTGGTAATGCGGCCTAAATCGTTGTTGCCGTTAGGTATTACCACAACTACCTTCCAGGTGCGGGCCGGTACGGTAACATTGCCGTTATCAATAGTGGTGGCAAAGCCATTAGCACCTGTACCGCCTGAACCATAAGAGCCACAAATGACATAACACTCGTTACCTGCACTCACCAATGAGCGGGTATAGTTTTCGAGGTTGGCCCAGGTTTGCTGGTTGTTGTTAGGGGCCTGCGGCATCATGTTGTCCATTAAAAAGGTAGCCCGGTTGGCATCAGTAGTCGTGGTACGGTCGGCCGAAGGGCAGTTGTGGCCGCGGTCGAACCCTGAACCTGAGTAGCTGGTACTTTGCACCTGGTACCATCCTGATGGCAAGGTAGCATCGTTACGGAAGGCATCCGTGCGGTCAGTTGCACCTAATGAAGTGCTGCCTAAGTACCAGCTTACCCAATTAGGTTTACCCTGATCGCGGTTGTAAGATTCAATGAAGTAAGTTTGATCTTTTAAGTAATTGGCAGGAAACATTACACTATTTTGTGCATTGCTGGGGTTACCCAATAGCAGGTTTGAGTTATCAGTTGCAGTACCTGTACCTCCGCCGGTTCCTGTTCCTGAATCATAGCTGGTCACCACAACATCATCCAGGTTAATGCGGTTGGTACCGCCCGAAGTTTTGCGCACCTGAAAGCGCAGGCTGCCACTTTGGTTCACTGTAAATATAGCGGTTTGCAATGCAGTACTGCTGGTGGTAATAGTGCTGCCTACCTGAGTATAGCTGCTGCCACTGTTTGCCGATACCCATAATTGCCATTGTGAACTGCCATCGCTGCCATACAGGGCGTGTTTAATGGTTACGGTAGAAGCGCCTGTGCTCACATCAAAATTCATACTCAGGGTACCGGTATTGCGCATACGTACCGACTGGCTGCCGCTTTTGGCATCCGAACTGCTATTGCCAATCAAGGCGTCATCCAGCGTCCAGCTGCCAGAAGGTAAGGTTACTGATGCTGCAGCATAAGATGTTTTGGTAGCCGATTCAAAACCTTCGCTAAAAGTTTGGGTTACCGCCCTTGGTGTGGTGGTAGTTTCTGCTACAGGCTCATCTATGCCCTGCACATCCTTTTTACAGGAAGAAAACAGCAGTGCGGAAACCACCGTTAAAGAAAGTAAATGTTTAATTTTCATCATGAGTATTGTTGTTTGATGGGGTATGAATGAAGTATTGAAAATCAATACCTTATTACGCAATAATCCGAATGGAAGTTGAGCCCGCAGGTTAGGGAAAGATTAATCTTTAATCAATTATAAGTTAAGTCTGTGCGTATTCCGTGTAACCGCATTTAAAACTGCTTTTGTACCTTTGTTACCCTAAACGGTACTACGCTATGAGCATGTTTGACAATAAAGAAACCACCCATATATCACAATTAGGCGAGTTCGGCCTGATTGAGCACCTCACCAAAAATGTAAAATTGCATCATCCCGGCACGCAAAAAGGCATAGGTGATGATGCGGCCGTATTGGATTATACTGGTAAAAAAGTACTGGTAAGTACCGATATGCTGCTGGAAGGCATTCATTTTGATTTAGCTTATACCCCATTGAAACACCTGGGCTACAAAGCCGTGCAGGTAAACCTGAGCGATATTTGCGCCATGAATGCCACCCCGGCGCAGATTACTGTTTCCATCGGCCTATCCAGTAAATACACCTTAGAAGCTATTGAAGAATTGTATGAAGGCATTTACCTGGCCTGCGAAAAATATAAAGTAGATTTAATTGGCGGCGATACCAGTTCATCGAAACAGGGCCTGGTGATTAGTGTAACTGTGCTGGGTTATGCTGATGAATCGGCGATTACCTACCGTAATGGTGCCGAAGAGGGTGATTTGATTTGTGTTTCAGGCGACTTGGGCGGTGCTTATGTGGGCCTGCAATTGCTGGAACGCGAGAAACTGATTTACCTGGAAAACCCGAACATTCAGCCTGATTTGGAAGGCAAAGATTACATTGTAGAACGCCAGTTGAAGCCTGAAGCGCGGCAGGACATTGTACAACTGCTGAAAGACCTGAATGTAAAGCCAACCTCGATGATTGATGTATCCGACGGTTTGGCCTCAGAAGTGCTGCATATTTGCCGACAGAGCAATAAGGGCTGCAACTTGTATGAAGAAAAAATACCGGTTGACCCTATGACTTACGAGACTGCCCGCGAATTTAACCTCGATCCTACCATATGTGCCCTGAGTGGCGGCGAAGATTATGAGCTGCTGTTTACCGTTAAACAGGCCGACTACGACAGGATTAAGCACGATGTAGACATCAGTATCATTGGTTACATTACTGAGGCTTCAGCCGGCTGTAATTTGATCTCTAAAGGTGGCAGTGTACATGAGCTGAAAGCACAGGGCTGGAATGCATTTAAAGCGTAAGCTAAAATAGATAAATCTATATCTGCTGATGTATGTTTAGCAGGTATGGATTTATCTATGCTATCATTGCCTGTATTATTGCTCATTTTTGTGTTGGCTGCTGCGGCCATATGGCTTGCAGGTATCAAATTATCCAACACTACGGATATCCTCTCCACACGCTTTAATATCGGCGAAGCATTGGGTGGAGCTATTATACTGGCTGTGGTTACCAATTTGCCCGAAATTGCTATTACAGTAAGTGCTGCATTAAAAGGCGATCTAAGTATTGCCATCGGTAACATTCTGGGTGGGATAGCGATACAAACAGTGGTACTGGTAATATTGGATGTATTTGGAACAGGTAAAGCATTTAATTTAACTTATAAGGCCGCTTCCATTCCGCTTATTTTAGAGGCATTATCTGTCATTGCCATTTTATCATTGGTAGTTATCGGGCACCAGATGCCGGCATCGTTCATATTTTTGCGTGTTGAGCCGGCAAGTATGTTAATAGTGGTTTGCTGGATGATTAGTTTATGGCTGGTAAATAAAGCCGGTAAAGGTTTACCGTGGACAGAGCAGGGGCATGCACCTGATAGTCAGGCCGAACCAAAAGGCCATGCTCAGGATAAAACCGGGCAGCAGGCAAAAAACCAGAGCACTGCAAAAGTAGTAATGCTGTTTTTAGGTTGCGCACTGATTACACTTGTTGCAGGCGTAGCGTTAGAAGTAAGCGGTGATGCTATTGCCGGTAAAATACATATGGGCGGGGTAGTGTTTGGCGCCACAGTGCTTGCCCTGGCCACCTCACTGCCCGAAATTTCTACCGGATTGGCTTCTGTAAAATTAGGTGACTACAAACTGGCCATGAGCGATATTTTTGGCGGCAATGCGTTTTTACCGGTACTTTTTCTGGTGGCCTCATTGGTATCAGGAAAAGCTCCGTTGCCGCAGGCACAGCATTCCGATATCTACCTTACCTGTCTGGCCATGCTGCTGACTATCATCTACATTTGTGGCATGATCTTCAGGCCAAAACGGCAATTTTTAAATATGGGTATAGATTCTATACTGGTTTTGCTTGTTTATCTGCTTGGCGTGGGCGGTTTATTTTTAATCAGCAATCATTAATCAGGTTGCTACTTAATTAATGATTGCTGTAATCCATATAAACCTACAGTTTTTTGATTTTAATATCCCTGAAATAGGTAGCATCCAAATGGTCTTGTAAAGCTATTTTGCCTTCTGTGGTCTTTCCAAAGTCGGGGTAAACCTGCATTTTTCCTTGTTGTATGGCTTTCTTCCAGTCTTCACTGTTTAAATCTGCCGTGGCGGTTACTTTACCATTTAAATAGATGGTTACTTTGCCATTTTGCTGTGTAATGCGCCCGGTATTCCACTGCCCGAAAGGCTTAGGTTTAGCCGACTCATTGGTGGGTATTACATTAAATATACTACCCGCCATTTGTGTAAGATGACCTTTGTGCACAGGCGAGTTTTCATCATCTTCCAATTGCATCTCGGGGCCGGTTACAAAGGTGGCACCGTGCTTTTTATCTTCCTGCACATCTATCATCACGCCGCTATTACCGGCTTTGGCAATCTTCCACTCGTATGCTAAATCGAAGTTTTTATATACCGAATCTGATACCAGATCGGCATGGATATTTTTAATTTTCGAATCGCACCACAATTCGCCGTTACTCACCTTCCAGGCCGATGCGGTATCGCCTTTGTTGTAAATGTGCCAGTTGTGCATGGTTTTTCCATCGAACAAAAGTTGCCAGCCATCTTTTTGCTCTTCAGCGGTGAGGGTGTTGTGAGAGGCAGTTGTTTGCTGGCAAGAGGTGGCCAATAAAGCAGATACGGCGAGTAAACACGCAGGAATTACTTTGTTAAGAAGTGGTTTCATATTCAGGTTAACGATTGGAGTGCTGTAAATTCAGAACCCATTGGCTGTTACCGTAAATATATAATTATTGTAATTGATTATCATCAACCGCATCACTAATATACCGCTGCTCAATCTGCTTATTTGCCTTCGCCCCTAACTTCTTCACTTTTTCTGCGGTAATGGTAAGGTTACCCCGGCCTTCCGAGAGCTTGTTCATGGCGCGATCAAAGGCATCCTGACTGGTTCTCAGGTTTTTGCTCAGGCTGTCCATATCGCCCAAGAAGCCAACAAACTTATCGTACATCTCGCCGCTGAGGCGGGCAATTTCCATTACGTTGCGGTTCTGGCGTTCCTGCTTCCACATGCTGGCAATGGTGCGCAGGGTGGCCAGTAAGGTGGATGGACTTACAATTACTACCCGCTTGTCCCAGGCATCGTTAAACAGGTCGGCATCTATCTGTACCGCAAAACTAAAGGAGGACTCTATGGGTACAAACAACAACACAAAATCGGGCGAGTTAATTTGCTTTAAGTCATGATAATTTTTGGCCGACAGGTTGTGCACATGCCCGCGCAATGACTCCACGTGTGCTTTGGCATGCAATTTACGTTCCTCCTCGCTTTCGCAGTTCACCAGGCGGTCATAAGCAATAAGTGATACTTTAGAGTCAATAATGAGGTGCTTATTATCTGGCAAATCAATTACTGCATCCGGGAAGTAACGGTTACCATCGTGCGACTGGTAATTGGCCTGCAAACGGTACTCCCGGTCTTTCACCAAACCGGAGCGCTCCAATACTTTTTCCAGGATAAACTCGCCCCAGTTGCCCTGTTTCTTATTATCACCTTTCAGGGCTGTAGTTAAGTTCTTAGCCTCGTTACTGATCTGGTTGTTCAACTCCATCAGCTGCGTAATTACCCCTTTCAAGGTATTGCGTTCGGCAGCCTCCATATTATACACCTTGTCTACCTTTTCTTCAAAAGCTTTGATGTTTTCTTTTAGTGGGGTAAGGATATGATCCAGATGGGTTTTATTGACATCCGTAAATTCGCGCGATTTCTCTTTCAGGAGCTTCTCGGCCACGTTTTCAAACTCACGTTGCAAGTGCAGGCGAGTTTGAGCCAGCTCTTCTTTTTGCTCGGTAAATTTTTGCTGCTGGGCCTCATTAAATGATTGTGCACGTTGCAGGTTGCGGTTGGCTTCGGCCAGTTCCAGGCGCTCGTCTACCAGTTCGCCGTTCAGCTTTTCAATATCCTGCTGTAACAGGGTTACAATATTGTCTTTTTCGGTAACCAGCCCACGGCATTTTTCTTCGGCAATAGCCAGACTTATTTTCAGCTGTTCGTTAGCTACCTTTAAGCTTTCAAACTCTTCGGCACTGATAACACCAACGGTTGCCTGCGGCTTTTTGATAAACAAAACCACCGCTATGGCTAAAATTACTACCGCAACTATAATCGCAATCATCCCCATTTGATAATAATATTAGCAAATGTAGGAAGTAATTTATGAAGATTGCTAAATTTTATGTAGGTGCTTAGTGTTTTGTACTGTCAACAGTAGGGCTACTCACACCTTTTCCGTTACTCGACATATCAGAACCTCCTGTTGAGGTACTGGCTGGCGTACCTTGCCCCAAAGCTTTTAAAGTATCAGCAGGGCCGGAGTTACCATTGCTCTGACTTGAGTCTTGCGCTGCACCGCCGGTTTGGTTAGTGCCGTTACATGCAGCAATAAACAATGCACCGCCTGCTATGATGGATAAAATCAGCTTTTTCATATCAAAACATTATATAAATTTAACAGAATTGCTGAGCAGGGGTTTCTTTTGAAAGTGTGTATTATTAATTAAGCGTATCTTCTGATTCATCATAAAAGGCGAATATCAAAAAATCGTGAACTTCATTTTCATTATGCTCGCTCATTAATTTGTAGGTATAATCTACATAAAAGTTTGCGATCGGTGCATTACTGTTAGTTGCGATATCATCTAATAGTTCCAACTCAATCTCATTTGGCGCTGTCCTGTAAAATGCTGTAATCAGCATATTACCTTCTATAAGATCAATATCTAGATATAAAAATCTTAGATTTTCAGTTACCTTTTTTGCCAACTGCCTATATACTTTAGTTGATAAGTGGTATTTTTCTTCCTCAATTGTCATATTGTTTTATATTAAATTTGTGATATTGCGATGAGTTGGACAATTGTAACTGACTTAAAATTTTAATATATCTTTTTTGTACTAACAAGTTTACCCAATAAAACTTAAAAAGGCAGGGTTTGTTAAACGCTGCCTTTTAATCAAGTTTTTATTCGCTTTTTTATTCCGTAGCCTTCTCCACCCTCAAACCTACATCACTTACTTCCCTAAGCGGGTTATTACGCATGTTCTGCTCTATCTCAAAATGGTAAACGCCCCTGCCGGGGAAATGAAAACCGGTTTTAAACGGAATCTGATAGCTGTATAAGTTTCCGCTGCCCTTGCCCAGCCATTCGCCGTCAGGGTTGGCCAGCTTAAATTCGTAACGGGTGGTATGCATTTTGGCAGCGCCTGCCTTGCCTTCGCTGATGAGGGCAAACAGGTTGGAATACTTATAATCGGCCGTTACCCGCAGGTTCAAATACAGGTTGTAAGCCGACGTGGTATCCTCAATGCTAACGTCGTATTTAATTTTATTTACATAAGCCCAGTTGCGGTTATCAATACGCGCATTCTGGTCCAATACCGCACGCGGATCAGTACAGCGCACTAACACTAACATAACAACGCAGGCCGAAAGCCGTAAGCCATATCTAAGCGCCGCCTTCATTCCGGTTACCTTGCTGTTGGTTATTAGGGTTTTGCCTGTTTTGGTTACGGTTGCGGTGATGGCGACGGTTATTCTTTTTGGCCGGATTTGCCGGCGTTTGGCCACCCTCGGCTTTGGTTACCTCAACAGTTACCGTTTTAATGGTTTCTTCAATTACCACCTTTTGTACCTGCGGCTGTTTGGCCTGCTGGTTACGGTTATCTGGCTTGCGCTCGCCTTGTGGCTGTTGATTGTTTGGCTTTTTGTTCTTCTTCTTTCTATTGTTGTTACGGTTGCTGCGTTCATCCAAACGGGTTAAGCTGTCCTGCCCTACCACGTTCTCGTAATCAAGCACTTTTACCGGCTCATCTTTTTCTATTACCTCATCGCTCAACTCAGCTGGTATCACACCTTCCTTATTCAGCTTTTGTATTTCTTTTACGCGGCTTACCGGCAATACAATCCAGTTTTCGGCACCGGGCATGCTAAACCACATGAGGCGCTTAAAAATGTCTGTTTTTTGCAGGCGAGCGTCACCTTGCTCGGTACGCAACATGTGTACGTTATCGGGGATGTGTTTTAAAGCATCCATGTAAGTATCCAGCTCGTAATTGAGGCAGCACTTCAATTTACCGCATTGGCCGGCCAGTTTAAGCGTATTGAGCGATAAATTTTGATAGCGCGCTGCCGCAGTAGACACCGTTTTGAAATCGGTAAGCCAGGTAGAGCAGCATAGCTCGCGTCCGCAGGAGCCAATACCACCTAAACGGCTGGCCTCCTGGCGCATGCCAATCTGCCGCATTTCGATACGAATACGGAAAGCCTCAGCCATCTTCTTGATCAGTTCGCGAAAATCGACCCGACCTTCAGCGGTATAATAAAAGGTAGCTTTGGTTTTATCGCCCTGGTAATCTACGTCGCTTATTTTCATCGACAAATTGAGGTTCAGTGCCAGGGTACGCGCCTTGTGCATGGTTTCCCATTCCAGGTCTTTGGCGGCTTTCCACTTGTCTACATCGGCCTGGGTGGCACGGCGGTAGATTTTTTTGGTGACATCGTTTTCCTTTACGCGGCGCTTGGTCATTTGCATGCGCACCAGTTCGCCGGTGAGCGATACGTGGCCTACATCATACCCGCCCGAAGTGGTTTCTACTACTACCAGTTCGCCGTTTTCGAGGTAAATATTATCCTGGTTCACATAGAAATCCTTACGCGAACCTTTAAATTTAACTTCGATAATTTGAAACGGCTTATAATTTGCCGGCATGTCCATGTGCGACAGCCAGTCGTAAACATCTAATTTACTGCATCCGTTGGTGAGGCAAGCCCCATTACTTTTGCAGCCAGCCGGTGCGCATCCGCCCCCGGTTGAGCAACTTCCACATCCCATAATTGGTTATATATATTGAGTCCCTTGCGGGAGCATTTTAAAATGTAATATCTTAACAATCTGCAAAGATACATCTAAAAATAAAATTTTAGGGTTGGCATTGCGCTCAATATGGTAGTGCGCTTTTTCCAACTCGGCACATATAGCCTCTGCCATGGGCAAGGTAATAAAATTTACCATTTTTTTTGCCGTCTCTAATTCGGCAGGCGGCAGGTGTACCAGCTCTTCGGCCCCGGCCAGCAGCAGGCAACACTCGCGCAGGTAACTGATGCCATAGCGCAAAAAGTTTTTCTGGTTTTCGCGGCCGGCTTTGGCAATAGGCTCTACAAAGTTGCTCATTACATTGGGCACTTTGTTACTTACACAATCGCGCAGCCAGTTTAAAAAAGGCAGATGGTAGCCTTTGCCATCCTGCTGTTTTAACAGTTGCAGGGCTTCGGTTAAATTACCATTGCTTAAGTAAGCTGCCTCGGCAGCGGCTGCTTCTGTATGCCCGTGCTTAATCAGTTCTTCTTTTACTTCCTCGTAGCCAAGTGCCGGTATTTTAACCAGCTGCGTACGCGATAAAATTGTGTTCAGTATCTGATCCTGATTTTGGGCAACCAGTAGAAATAGAGTATTGGGCTGCGGCTCTTCAATCAGCTTTAACAACGTATTGCCTTCTTTATCCAAATACTCTGGAAGCCACAGAATCAAAATTTTGTATTCGGATTCGAATGGCTTTAAACTTAGTTTTTTAATAATCTGGTGGCACTCGGCGATGTTAATGTTGGCCTGCTTATTATCGGCCTCCAGGTAACTGCGCCAGATATCCATACTCAGGTAAGGATGTGCGGTTAAAGCTTCACGCCACTGCTCAATAAATGAAAGGGCGGTATCATCCTTGTGCTTGGCAAAAAACGGATATGAAAAGTGCAGATCGGGGTGTACCAACTTCTGATATTTACGGCAGGAAGCACATACCCCGCATGAGTCCTGAGGTTGCTTATCCTCACAGCTTAGATATTGCGCATAAGCTACGGCCAGCGGTAAGCTGCCCGATCCTTCAGGGCCTAAAAACAATTGGGCATGGCTTACCCTGTTTTCTTTCACCGTAGCCAGTAAACGTTGCTTGGTGGCCTGCTGGCCCACTATATCCTTAAACTGCATTGGGGCAAGATAGGAATTAGATGTGAGATGTAAATCAGATTTGAGATGTTAGATATGAGATTTGAGAGAAGAAAAATGTAATAGGTAACTATAAATTTAGAGGCATCTCACCGGCTTTTAGCTGTATCTTTGCGCAAATAGGTTCTCAAATTTCATATCTAACATCTCAAATCTCTCTACATGCGGGTAATGGCTTTTGATTATGGTACCAAGCGTATTGGTATAGCAGTAACTGATCCGCTACAGATGATTGCCGGTAGCCTGGACACCGTACACCCCAACCAGATTATAGATTACCTGAAAAAGTATTTGCAAACTGAGCAGGTAGAGCGCTTTGTGGTAGGCGAGCCTAAACAAATGGACGGTACCCCTTCGCAATCTTTTCAGCATGTAAAGGGCTTTGCGGGCCTGCTGAAAAAGAATTTCCCGGGCATTGAAATCGAAATGATGGATGAGCGATTTACCTCAAAAATGGCATCGGCAGCTATACTGCAAAGCGGTATCAAAAAGTCGGAACGCCGTAATAACAAGGCTTTGGTAGATACGGTATCGGCTACTATTTTACTGCAATTGTGGCTGGAAAAGAAGGCATTTTTGTAATGATCATTTATTTCTCTATTTCAGCAAACACTGCATCAGCAATGTCTTCCAGTAATTGTGCGTCCTGATGGTCTGATAATATCACAATACCCACTTTATTCCGGGTACTGAAACGCAGCAGTGCGGAATTACCAAAAGTATCGCCGCTCTTTTCCAGGTAATGCGGATAAATTTCCCAACCCAACCCAACTACATGCTTATTATCACTGTAGTAGCGTTTGTGCGACAGGTTAATTGCTTGTTTCAAACTGGCTGGCGGATTTAATTGTGCTTGTACATATTTCAGCATATCAGCCGCGTTGGAGCGCAGGCCACCAGCCGCTGCAACAGTATTTAATATCATAGCCGGTTTTGATTCACCTTTGGTAGTAAAACGCCCGGCAATGTTGCCGCTGCCATATGTGCCCAAATAAGTTTGTTTCAAACCCAGCGGACGAATCAGCTGACTTTTGAGCAGTTGCTCATAGCTTTGGTGCGTAGCATTTTGCAGCAGTAAACCCAACAGAGCATAAGCATAATTATTATAGTGATAATCATGATGTCCGTCTAATTCTTTAGTGCGTTTCAGTACCTGATAAATATAACCAGGGTTAACCAGACTAAAAGGTTGCGATGGGTTTTGCTTAAATAAATCATTAATATATTCATCATTGCTCAAATTAGGCAAGCCCGACTGGTGCGAAGCCAGATCAGTAAGTTTTACCTGGTGCTGTAATTTGGGCGCCAAATTAAAATGCGGAGGCAGGTAAGCATCCATATAGGCGTTGGCGCTGATGTGCTTGCCGGCTATTTGCTGCGCCAGCAATAATCCGGTAAAGGTTTTGGTTACCGATCCTACCTCAAACAGGGTATTTTGATCAATAGCTTTTTTGGAGCCAGCCCTTTTGCCAGTGGTGATATAAAATGTTTTATTGCCTTTCACCACACCTATACTAACGCCATAGTCTGCATGGGTATAGAGTAAACCACCTTGTTTAAATAATAACTCGTTGATTTCGGCTTTTTCAACCTGGGCATGGGCAGTTAACGTGATGACAGCAAAAATGGAAAACAGGATTTTCTTCATACGGATACTATAACGGCAAAAATGCATAATGAGTTTAAAATGCGGTAGTAGAATTTATTACTTTAGATGTTTCTGGTATTTCTTCGTTAGGTTGGGTCGCCCGTTATGAAAGGCAGTGGATGCTACTTTTCTTTTTCCGCAAAAGAAAAGTAACCAAAAGAAAACTCGTGGCTGCGTCTTTTTCTTTGTAGGCACTATGCGTGGGCGGCCGGTAGTGGTGGCCGAAAAAGCCAAGGTCACAGGTTGAGGGTATGGGTGTGCAGTTGTGACAATTGCTTGAATCAGAATTTACAGGATTTGAGAATGAACAGAATGCTTAACACCCCCGCGTCATTGCGAGGTACGAAGCAATCTCTATGCACCTTGTCTTAGTCGGGCGTTGAAAGATTGCTTCGTACCTCGCAATGACGTGATGGTGATAGGTGTACGCTGCTTGTTTCTTCTTAACTTTTGTTTTCTGCTTCTTAGCTCTTGATTCTCTTCCGTCTGTGTCAGCCCCTCAGCTTTGGACGAAAGGCGGGCTGTACTTGATTTTTTGGTTCTTTTGTATCAAGACAAAAGAACAATAACATTCAATAAAGCACAAACTCAACCAGCGGATAGCACCACAAAACACTAAACCGCCAAATATCCTACCTTTGCCCTACTATGGAAATCTTAGACCCAGCCTTGCAGCAATACTTGGATGCACATTGCGATCCGGAACCTGAAGCTTTGCAAAAAATTAATCGTGATACTCATGTACAGGTATTGCAGCCGCATATGCTGTCGGGGCACTACCAGGGGCGGGTGCTGAGTATGCTGAGTAAGCTGGTAAGGCCAAAGCATATTTTAGAGATAGGTACCTTTACCGGATATGCTACCATTTGCCTGGCGGAAGGCTTAGTTGAAGGCGGTAAAATTGATACCGTAGAGGTAAAACCCGAGCTGGAAAACCGATTGTTCAACAACTTTCAACTGGCCGGATTAACTGATAAAATCAGCCTGCACATTGGCAACGCGGCTGAAATTATATTTGGATTTTCGGATAATTATTTTGATCTTGCATTTATCGACGCCGATAAAAAAAGTAATTTAGCTTATTATCAGGCAGTTATACAAAAAACAAAACCAGGCGGTGTAGTAATAATTGATAACGTTTTGTGGAAGGGAAAGGTGTATGGGCCAGAAAATGATGCCCAAACCGAAACTTTTAGAAAACTAAATAGCCAGATAACTGTTGACCCTCGGGTAGAAAAATTCATTCTGCCTGTTCGAGACGGCCTTCTGGTTATCAGAAAACTATAAATTATGAAAAAACTCTTACTGATTGCAGTTCTTTTTTTAAGCTCTTTTGCTGCTTCGGCTCAGAACTCTTCACAATCCTACATTCAGAAGTTCAAAGATAATGCCATTCGCATTATGCATGAGAGCGGTGTTCCGGCAAGTATCATTTTAGCTATTGCCATGCACGAATCTGCTAATGGAAACAGCTCTGTTGCTCGAAATTTGAACAATCATTTTGGTATGAAAGGCCGCAGCCAAGTTTCGGCCGGTCATAAAAAGATACACTCATCCTATAAACAATACAATTCTGTAGTAGATTCTTTCCAGGATTTTGCCCGCATCATGACTGAGCGTAAGCAATTTAGCCACCTTTCGGAAAGCCTTACCCACTATGATTACAAGAATTGGGTACATGGCATTCAGCGCAGCGGTTATGCCAGCAGCCATTTATGGGGTTCGCAAGTGCTGGGCCTCATTAATAAATATGGCCTGCATGCGTATGACGAAAGTCCGGACTCTACTAAAGTAAAAGAAAGCAGCCGCTAATCAGGTATTCAACATTAAGGATTCTTTTTTGTCATTGCGAGCGTTAGCAGGCAACCGCATGGAGATATCTGCGCTTATGCTATGACCAAATTATTGTCTGCATAGGTGAGGCATACATAACAAGCACATACTTTTTTTATCTGCCAGCAGTTTAGTAAGTTTGAAACAGTGTTAGCCCTGTAAATTAAACTGAATGATTAAACGGATTGCCCCCTGCCTGGCTTTATGTGCACTGCTTTGTTACTCCTGTTCATCACATAAAAATGTAGCCGGTATTACCAAAAGGCAGGCGCATAACAGTAATGAGCAACTGGAGCGCGAACGCAGTGAGGCCATCAAAAACTTTGTTCCTTATACAGCAGCTTCTTACATACAGCGTTTTAAAAGTGTGGCCATACAAGAAATGAACCTGTACGGCATACCAGCCAGTATTACACTGGCGCAGGGGCTGTTCGAATCGGGTTTTGGTAATGGTAGTTTGGCTAAGGTAGCCAACAACCATTTCGGCATTAAATGTACTGCAGATTGGAAAGGCCGGAGCTATTACAAAAATGATGATCAGGAGAACGATTGTTTCCGGGTGTATGACAACCCTGAAGATTCGTTTCGTGATCATTCTAACTTTTTAAAGCGTAAACGCTACGCAGCGCTGTTCGAGCTGGATAAAAACGATTATGAAAGCTGGGCTTATGGGCTCAAAGCTGCAGGCTATGCCACCAATCCCAAGTATCCCGAATTACTGATTAATACCATCAAAAAATATAACCTCGACCAGTATGACCGGCCTGAAGGCGAAATGCAAAAAATTAGGCGCGAAGACCGGGTACTAACTGAAATCAACCAAAATATTGGCAAAGCTGTAAAAGACTCCATCATCAGCAGTACCCCTGCCAACCGCCTGTACCGTGTGCAGCAGGGTGATACACTTTATTCTATTTCCAGGCGTTTTGGTATCACTGTTGATGAGTTAAAAACGCTGAACCAAATGAGTGATAATACGGTAAAAATTGGTCAGCAACTGGTGGTGGTTAAATAAGGATGTTAAAATAAGTTAAACTATCCGGCATCACCCTGTTCTAAATTAAATTTGCCTGATAATGAAGTTTCTGCTGCTCTTGATTTTATCTGCTTTCACCCTATCCGCTTTCTGCCAGGAAAGAACGGTATCGGGTGTGGTGGCTGATAAAAGCACGCAGGAGCGCATTGCTAAGGTAAGTGTTACCAATACCCGCAATGGCAAGGTAATTTACAATAATTTAAAAGCAGAGTTCACCATTACAGCCCGGCCGGGCGATGTATTGGTATTCAACAGGCAAGGTTATTTCTCCGATACTTTAAAAGTGCCGGTGAGCACCGATATGGCCGTTTACCTGAAACCCAAAGCCATTATGTTGAAGCAGGTGACTATAAAAGACTCGCTGCTGAGCCCGACCCAGCGTTTAGCTAAAGCCAAGGAAGAAAACAGTAAAGCTTATGGGTCACTGGCTAATCATGATTTGTTGAGCGTAGGCCCAGGCGTGGGTGCCGGTATCAGTATCGATGCCATCTGGAACATGTTGAGCCGCAGCGGTCGCAATGCCACCCACCTGCGTAAACTGATAGACCAGGATTACCGGCAGGATGTAATTGACTATCGCTTCAATAAACCATTTGTAGCGCAGATTACCGGTTTAACAGAACCCAATCTCACCCAATTTATGCAGCGTTTCAGGCCCAGTTACTACATGGTAACGGTGGCTTCTGATTATGAGTTTATCAAATACATTAAAGGTAACCTGATGCGTTACCAGCGCAATCCGCACGGTGTACAGGTGCAGCCCTTGCCACAAATAACTACAGCATCTAAATGAAATACCCGGTAGCTGTATGGCCTTTTCTGAAAGTGAGCGGCATGGCTGTTTATCCGTTTATTGTGGTACAGAAAGCCTCCATGAAAACCGATCAAGTACTTATCCGCCACGAAACCATCCACATGAAGCAGGCGCAGGAATTATTGATTATTCCATTTTACCTGCTTTATTTGTTTAATTATCTTATCAACCGTTACAAATACCGAGACCATAACACAGCATACCTGAATATTGTATTTGAGCGCGAGGCTTATCATTACGAAGCTAATCCTGCTTATTTAACCAGGCGAAGATTTTGGGCTTGGCTACAGTTTATAAAAAGTTAAGGTTCAAATTATTTGTTTTGATGTTACAAGCATAGGTGAGCATATTAAACATGTGTTATAACGCCACCTCTCTTTTTAGTGCGCCGGCAATAGGAGTAACATAAGTATCAACAGCAACAATTACCCCTCTTTTATTGATGATCATATGTGTTGGAAACAAATTAAGCCCAAGTTGATGCATAATGTAAGATTCCTGGTTTGGCACCACCGCATAATTTAAGGAATGACTTTTTAGGAATTGTTGCAAATCTTTTTTTGAATCGAGCGCAAGGCTGATGAACAGGATATCTTTTCGGGTTTTATACTGGCTGGCTATTTCGTTTACTTCATCAAACTCCTGAATGCAAGCACCACAACGGATAAACCATGTTTTTAATACCAAGATCTTCCCTTTGGTATTGGCATTGGTATATAAGTTGCCGTTGATATCAGTAAAACGGAATGCAGGCATCACCTTATTGGTTTTGCTGTAGTGGTCGTATTCTGTTCTGGCCAAGTCCTTTACAATGCTTTTAAAGCCGTTTAATGCTTTTGCATCAAACTTATAGAGCTTATAATAAGAGCATGCATCTTTAGTGGTTAATTTTACCGGGTAATAGTTCCCGGTCATCAGCATTTTTAAAGCTTTGGTTTTGGTGATAATGGCCGACTGCGGCGTAAGCCCTACAAAATCATCATTCAGATTCAGGTAATGGCTTTCATAAAATCGCCAGTTTTGCAGGTTACTGGTAATTTGCTCAGGCGGCATTACCGGTCGGCCCGGTTTGTAAGTTTGGGCAAAGCTGATGAGTTTGATACTGCACAATAGTAAAAGAAACAGGTAAGACTTTTTCATAAGTAAGGTTTAACAAGGTATAATGTGGCTTTTATTCAAATATAATTTACTTACCGGATTTTGTAAGCCGCGTATACGTGCTCATCAAACACCTCCTCATTTTTAATTACTGATTGCCGCAAAATTCCCTGCTTTTCATACCCGGCTTTTTCCAGCACCCGCATCGATTTAGGATTTTTACTAAGTACGCACGCTTGTATACAAATAATATTCAGCGTATCAAATGCATGTTGGGTAATCAATTTTACGGCCTCGGGCATGATGCCTTTACCCCAGTGTGCTTCACTGAGCCAGTAGCCCAGTAGCGGTGTTTTGCGGTACACATCGCTGCGTAGTTCTACACCCAATGCACCAATAGCCTCGCCATTTACTTCGATAGCCAGGTGTAAACCCGCAATGTTGGTCCGGCTATTAATGAAGGCAATAGCATCATTCAGCGTATAAGGCTTGGGGAAGCGGTCTAACAGAAAGTCATAAACGTTAGCGTTGTCGGCATGCCGCTGCATGGCCGGGGCATCGTTAATGGTCCAGGGGCGAAGTGTAAAACCGTTGCCGTATAAGTGCATAAGGTAACAATTGAGTTAGTGGTACGGTGTAATCTGCTGCAACTTATTAAATTGCAGCCTGATTTACCAGCGTTGTTCCATCCGGATATGAAAAAAATACTGACTTTATTATTATTAACTGGTGCTGTAACCGGTACCCAGGCTCAAACTTTAGGCCCGCTTACGGTAGAAAAAATTATGCGCGATCCCAAATGGATGGGTACCTCGCCCGACCGCATTCGCTGGAGCGACGACAGCAAAAAGATATATTTTACCTGGAACTCTGATAAAGCCGACCAGGATGCCCTATACAGTATTACCACAGGTAACCTGCGCCCGCAAAAAATGAGTATGGATGAGCGCAGGCAAATGAGTTCGCCCAATGGTACCTGGAACCGTAAACACACCGCCAAACTTTTCGAGAGCAATGGCGATATTTTTTTGTATGACCTGAAAGCTGGTAAAACTACTCAGCTTACCTCAACCACCGATCGTGAAAGTAATGCGGCTTTCGTGGCAGATGAAAGCGGCATCCTGTTTATGCGGGCAGATAACCTGTATTTGTTAAATATGAAATCGGGCTTGCTAACGCAATTAACCAACTTCAGCCGCTCATCAGTGGGTGCAGCAACGCCTGCTTTTGCTGCCGGCCGCCGGGGAGGTGCAGCCGCGCAGGGAAGTGTAACCATGCGCCAAGGCAATAGTACCGACCCTCAGGCTCAATGGCTGAAAAATCAGCAAACAGAACTGTTTGAGGTCATCCGTGATAAAGAAAAAACAGACAAAGAAGAGGCAGCCGACCGCAAGGCTTTGCAGCCAAAACGGTTAAAGGAAATCCCGATAGGTGAGCAATCACTGAGTTATGTGCAATTAAGCCCCAACCAGCGATATATTACTTATCGCCTCATTAAGCAGGCCGAGGGTGCTAAAGCTACCATTGTGCCCAACTATGTAACGGCTTCAGGATACACCGAAGATATTAATAACCGCACCAAAGTAGGTGCGCCGCAATCTACCTCGCAAAGCTTTGTGTTCGACCGTGAACGTGATACAGTGTATGCCATTGCTACTACTGATATTCCGGGTATTAAAGATTTACCCGATTATGTAAAAGATTACCCCAAACAACTGGAAGAGCGCACCCGCCGCAATGAAGACCGTAGAGTAACCATTAACGGCCCATACTGGAGTGAAGATGCCAAAAACGCCGTGGTAGTAATTAATGCCCAGGATAATAAAGACCGCTGGATAATGAAGTTGGATGCCAACACTGGTAAATTAAGTTTGATTGACCGCCAGCGTGATGAAGCCTGGATTGGCGGCCCCGGCATTGGCGGCGGCAGCTACTCGGGCGGCACAGTAGGCTGGCTGGATAATACCCATTTTTATTTCCAGAGCGAAGCCAGCGGCTATTCACACATTTATGTGGCCGATGTAACCAGCGGTACCAAAAAGCAACTCACCAGCGGTAATTGGGAGGTACAAAGCTTGGATTTATCAAACAATAAAAAGACTTTTTATTTTACAGCCAACAAAGAGCACCCGGGTATCACTGAGTTTTACCGTATGCCGGTTACTGGTGGTACTCCTGTGCAAATTACCAGCATGAAGGGCGGCAACGAAGTATCATTGTCGCCCGATGAAAGATGGCTGGCTATCCGGTATTCCTATAGCAATAAACCATGGGAGCTGTACTTGCAGCCCAATAAGGTTGGGGCGAAGGCTATGCAGGTAACCAACTCTATTACCCCGGAGTTTAAATCGTACGCCTGGCGAGATCCGGAAATGGTCACCTTCAAAAACCGCTTTGGCAACACCGTATATGCCCGGGTTTACCCGGCCAAAAATCCGGCGGCTACACGCCCCGCAGTCGTATTCGTACACGGAGCCGGCTACCTGCAAAATGTACATTATTGGTGGAGCAGTTATTTTCACGAATACATGTTTAACAATATGCTGGCCGACAATGGCTATACGGTAATTGATATTGATTATACGGGTAGTTCGGGTTATGGCCGCAACTGGCGTACCGGCATCTACCGGCACATGGGTGGCAAAGATTTGGACGACCAGGTAGACGGTGTAAAATATTTGGTTGAAAAATATAACATCGATCCTAAACATGTGGGCATGTATGGCGGCTCTTACGGTGGTTTTATGACGCTGATGGCCCTGTTTACGCAGCCCGATGTATTTGCTTCAGGCGCGGCCCTGCGCTCGGTTACCGATTGGGCACATTATAACCATGGGTATACCGACAATATTTTGAACGAACCTTACAACGATGAAAAAGCCTACCGCCAGAGTTCCCCCATCTATTTTGCCAACGGCCTGAAAGGCAACTTGCTGATGTGCCATGGCATGGTCGATCAAAACGTAAACTTTCAAGACATTGTGCGCCTCACCCAAAAACTCATCGAACTGCATAAAGACAACTGGAGCCTGGCCCCTTATCCGGTAGAAGACCACGGCTTTACCACCCCCAGCAGTTGGGCGGATGAGTATAAGCGGATATATCACTTGTTTGAGACAACGCTGAAGTAGCGCCCCCTAACCCCCTGAAGGGGGAACAGAAATCAAGGTAACTATAAATCTCCACCCCGCCATTGCGAGGTACGAAGCAATGACGGGGTGGTAAGGTGTGGGTAATATTATAATTGTAAGTAATCTTCAATTCCCCCTTCAGGGGGTTAGGGGGTACTCACCACTCCACCGAGCGCATGGCACTTACCATACCGCTGATGCTGTTGTTAAAGTTCGTCATGCTACCCAACGGAAAAGGGATGGAGGCTATTTTCTCAATGCTTTCGGCTTTGGATTGGCTGATGGCTTCGAGCGCATACTTTTCAATGGCTTTCATGGTGATGATGATCAGCCGGGGCTGCATCTCGGCTATGCGTTCGGCTAAGTAGGGAATACCGCGCCGGCGTTCTTCATTCTGCTCTTTGGGCGAAAGGTGTTTAACCGGCACCAGGCAGATGTTGTCCAGATAGCAGCCAAAAGCCTTGTAAAAGTCTAAAAACTCATCTTTGTCTGCAAACTCACCAAACACCTGGGTAAATGCTGCTTTAACCGCTTTAAACAACTCTGAATTTTTTCGATAAAAAAAGCGGCTGCCTGCCGCCGGTGCATCGGCAATGAACAATACATTCACCTTTTCGGGTTTATAATGCTGGCGCAGATCGTTAAAGTTGTCAATGCTTTCCATTTGAAAATGAAAATCAACAAGTTGTAAAATTGTTTCATCAACAAGGGCAATAACATTTAGCTTATAATATAGATTTCGCCTATATGGCATCGAATATTTCAATGATTAAGGCCAGCAAGAAAGTGTATCTTTGACACAAAATATTTAAATAACCATCTATATGATATCTGTAGGAGAAAAATTTCCATCGTTCAGCAAAACCGCTTGCGTAAGCATTGAAAAAGGTAAAGAGTTTGAAACCTTAACTTCTGATTACTTAGTAAACGAGGATAACGTTTGGACCGTAATTTTCTGGTGGCCAAAAGACTTTACTTTTGTTTGCCCTACCGAGATTGCAGAGTTTAATAAGAGCTTTGGCGAGTTCCGTGACCGTGATGCCCGTTTGATCGGTGCTTCAACCGACTCTGAATTTGTACACGCTGCCTGGAGAAGAAACCATGATGACCTGCGCGACTTGAAATTTCCGATGCTGGCTGATACTTCAAAATCATTGGCTGAAGATTTAGGTATATTGGAGCCAAATGAAAAAGTAGCTTACCGTGCTACCTTCATCATCGATCCTCAGGGCATGGTACGTTGGGTATGTGTAAATGACCTGAACGTAGGCCGTAACGTTAAAGAAGTATTGCGCGTACTTGACGGTTTACAAACCGACGAGCTTTGCCCTTGCAACTGGGAAAAAGGCCAGGAAACTTTAACTGTATAATTAATTTGCATAACAAGGTCTCCGCACTGATAAAGGCGGAGACCTTTTTTTGTCTATACTAAAGTTTGTCATTGCGAGGAACGAAGCAATCCCGTAGCTGTGCTTCTTCGCCCTGTATACGATGAGATTGCTTCGTACCTCGCAATGACAATTTAAATTATAATACTACTACCATGAGCGAAAGCACCGAAATTATACAGGAAATATTACAAAGCATCGGCGTTGATGCCGGCTATCGTACCGACAGTTTAACTTTGCTGGAAAAAGGTGAATCACGTTATCTGCGCGATTTGAAATTGAATTTTACCAGCACACTCACATCTGAGCAATTAAGCACTAAAGAATGTGCCTTATTGGGTTTAACTACTGCCATCAACAATAACAACGGCCCCTTAACCCAATTTTTTACGGCCTATGCCGAGCAACAGGGCGCTACCGCAGCTGATATAGCTGAAGCCGCAGCCTGTGCTTCTTTACTGGCATCAAACAATGTATTTTACCGTTTCCGCCACTTTACGCAGAAGGAGAAGTATACCCAGATTCCGGCACGCATCCGCATGCAGATTATGATGAAACCGGTTACCGGCAAAGAATTTTTTGAGCTGATGAGCTTGGCTATCTCTGCCGTAAACGGCTGCGAAATGTGCGTAAACGCACACGAAGATTCATTGATTAAACTGGGCACCACCGAAGAGCGCATTTTTGATGCTGTACGCATTGCCTCATTAGTAACCGCCACCGGAAAAATCATTTTTTAAGTACTTATTAGTGCTTATTTTGTAATAATATAGTTACAATTAAACCATTACTTATAGCAATTTCTCTTTTCGGGAAAATTCCTACTAATTTTATAGGGAAGATTAAACAACCTGTTAGGCCAATTATACTTTTTTGTTTTACAAAGAAATTAATAGTCAAGTAGGGTAAGTACTAAACGTTTTTAATTGTTAATTTTTTTGGGTAAAGCCGCCTTGTAGAGGGCGGCTTTTATTATTTCATCTCAACTTCATCACGAAACAAAAAAGGCCCTCTCCGTAGAAAGGGCCTTTCAGATATATATAGATTAACTTTAGTGGGCATCAGCAGGCATAGCCACTGCTTTGCGGAAAGGCTGCAAATACAGCAATGGTATGGAAAACAACATCACCAAGCCGGTTAGCCAATAGGCATCATCATAAGTAAGCAAAATACTCTGACGGCTGATTACACCTTCCATCTGTGCATAAGCCAGGCGGGTAGCATCGCTTATGCTGCGGCCATGCGCTATACCATTGGCAATCATACCTTGCAGGCGCTGATTGAAGGTAGGGTTGTACTGGTTGATATTCACCAGCAAATTATTACGGTGTACACCTTGGCGAATATGGATGATGGTAGTTAAAGCCGCAATACCGAATGAACCGCCCAACTGGCGCATCATGTTATTTAAACCGGTACCCTGGCCAATTTCTGGGCCTTTCAAATCGGCAATAGCTAACGTAGTGAGTGGCACGAATAACAGCGCCATACCTACGCCCCGGATAGCCAGCGGCCAAAAGAAATCACCCTGTCCGGTAGCCAGTGTAGACTTGCTCAGCATATGGGTAAACACAAAGAATAAAAACATACCTACCGTAGCCATAAACTGTGCAGGCACACCATTATTCAGCATTTTACCTACAAAAGGCATCATGGCAATGGTAAACAAACCGCCGGGTAGCAATAAAAGGCCTGTTTGAGCCGCCGAGAAGTTGAGCAAGCTCTGACAGAATATCGGAAACACAAACACCGACCCATACAAGCCAAATCCCAGAATGAACGAAGTAAACATCCCCACCGAGAAACTGCGGTAGCGCATAATGCTGAAGTTTACAATAGGGTGGCTGGTAGTCAGCTCTCGCCAGATGAACAGTAATACACCTATAACGGCAGTTATGGTTAATACAATGATATAAGTTTTGGCAAACCAGTCTTCCGACTCACCTTTTTCCAATATGGTTTGTAAACTGCCTACTGCAATAGCCAACAGGGCTATACCCCACCAGTCTACGGGTTGCCCCTTACCGGTTTTAGGTGTGGGCCTTACATAAATATAAGTAAATATCGCTGCCAAAATACCTACCGGGATATTCACATAAAATATCCAGGGCCATGAAAGCTGGCTATCAGTAATGTAACCACCAATAGTTGGGCCTACAGTTGGACCTACTACCGCACCTAAACCAAACAACGCCGTAGCGGTACCTACCTGCTCACGCGGCCAGGTTTCCAGCAGGATGGCCTGAGAAGTGGAAATGAGGCCCCCACCCGCCATACCCTGTAAAATACGGAACATAATCAGCTCGGTTAAGCTGGTGGCATTACCGCACAGGAATGAGGCGATGGTAAATACAATAATAGAAGTAAGAAAATAGTTTTTACGGCCGAATACGCTACCCAGCCAGCCCGACATGGGCAGGATAATTACGTTGGCTACCGCATAACCGGTGGTAATCCAGGCCACATCCTCAAGCGTGGCACCCAGATTACCCTGTATGGTAGGCAGCGAAACGTTTACAATCGTGGTATCAATCAGCTCCAGTAGGGAGGCTGTAATTACCGTAATGGTAATGATCCACTTTTTAAAGCCGGTTTCAGCCATGATCTAATTTAGTCTTTAATAACTACAGAAACATTTACACTCATGCCCGGACGCAGTTTATCCATGGTCTCTTTGCTGGCATTGATTTTAATTTTTACCGGTACACGCTGTACTACTTTCACAAAGTTACCGGTAGCATTATCCGGTGGCAGTAAAGAGAATTTAGCGCCTGTGGCCGGAGAGAAGTTGTACACTGTACCATCCAATTTCAATTCCGGGTAAGCATCTACTTCAACTTCTACCTTCTGGCCGTTACGGATTTTATCCAGCTGGGTTTCTTTAAAGTTAGCGGTAATGTATAAGCTGTTATCATTTACAATAGAGAACAGCGTTTGGCCGGCTTGCACCAATTGACCAACCTGAATACTCTTTTTAGAAGTAACACCGCTGGCAGGAGCCATTACGTTGGTGTATGATAATTGCAATTTGGCAAAATCAACATCAGCCTGGCGCTGTGATACACCGGTGTTGGTTACTTTTAACTGGTTGCGTGTGGCACCTACTTGTTCTTGTGCTGCTTTGTATTGGTCTTGTGCGGCACGTACATTGGCCTGGGCTACTTCCAGATCAGATTTAGCCTGGTCATACTGCTGGCGGGTAATAGAACCATCCTGAATCAGGTTGGCATAGCGGGCAAAATCTTTGCGTGCTCTTTCCAGTTTAGCCTGTTGCGATACGATGTTGGCGCGGGCGTTAGCGGCGTTGGCTGCATTCGTATAAATCTGCGATTCGCCTACACCTACGCTACCTGCTGCACCTTGTTGTGCGGCGCGGGCCTGCTCTAATTTTACTTTATAATCACGGTCATCAATTTTAACCAGTTGCTGGCCTTTGCTCACGTGTTGGTTATCTTCAAAATAAATACTGTCTACATATCCGCCTACACGGGCTACTACTGGGCTGATGTCGCCATCAATCTGGGCATCATCGGTATCCTCGTGCTTGCTGTAATACAGCCATTCTTTCACCCCGAAAATGATACCTACAATCAATACGATTGCCAGTATAATCGGGACTACTTTATTTTTCTTTTTAGGTTCTTGTTCTTGTATAGTTTGTTCCTGTGCCATGGTAGTAATTTCAATTATTGTTTGTTAAGTTTTCCGGTTGATTTTAATAAGTTGTAGTAAGCCATACCTACATCGGCTTTTGCCAGTTCGAGGTTGGTTTGTGCCTGGTATACCAGCGTTTCAGCATCAGCACGATCGGTAGCAGAGGCAGTGCTGTTGGCGTACCTTGAAGCCGTAATACGGTTGTTTTCATTAGCCTGCGCAATAGACGCCTGCAGCAGGTGTACGCGGTCAACAGCAGCAACATAATTCTGGTAGCTGCGGTTCACTTCGTTTTTGATATTATCTAAAGTAACATCCCGGTTAATACTAATCTGGTCGCGCTCAATGCGGGCTTGAGCTACTTTATTCTTGTTGTTCCACAATGAGCCAAAGTTCCATGACAGGGCCAGGCCTGCGGTGATCGGAGTAACAAAATTCCCCTTGGTAGGGAATGGGTTAGCTGATATGTCCAGATAATAAGCAGCAGCGGTAGCAGCCAAAGTTGGCAGCTGGTTAGCGCGTACATTTTTGATGTTGATATCAGCTGCACGGCCGCGCAAATCAAGCGATGTCAGCTCCTGGCGGGTAGCCAGCGCAGTGTCCAGATAGCTGCTCAATGGTGAAATCGGGCGCTCGGTATCTACCACCTGGGTAATATTCAGTTGGGTGCTTTCAGGCAAACCCAATAACACATCGAGGTTGAAATTAATAATCTTGCGGTTGTTTTCCAGGTCGATACCATTCAGTTCGATGTTTGAGCGTTGTAATTGAAAACGCAATACATCATTCTTGGTTACCAAACCCTGATCGAACAGGCGCTGAGCCTGATGAATTTGCTGATCAACTGCATTTAAATTGGCCTGTACTACTTTTTTGTTTTGCAGTACCTTGTACAGGTTATAATATTCGTTTACAATATCAATAGCAATCTGGTCTTTATCGCGGTCAGCATCCAGTCGGGCCACCTGTACCAGCAAGTCGGTCGACTCTTTGGCATAACGGTAACGGCCGCCACCATAAATTACTTCTTCGGCCGAAACGGTGCCCAGGTTGGCATTAGCGCTTTTAGGCAAAGCCAGGCTTTGCTCACCAACGGTTAACTTATTGGCCGGAATTTGCGCCCGGCTGTAAGCAAAACTGGCGCTGCCGGTAGGTAACACCAAATCTTTAGCCTGGTTGTACTGGTTTACAGCCTGATCGATACGTGATTGTGACAGGCGCAGTGTTTTACTGTTTTGCAGGCCTAATTTAATAGCTTCATCTAAAGTGATAGGCCGGTCTTGTGCTGTGGCTGCCTGGAAACTGAATAGCGCCGGCAGGGCAGCCATCAGGCCCCAGCGACCCAGTTTTTGCAATGGGTGCTTAATTGGGTAAGGGTGTTGTTTATTCAAAGGGGTTGTCATTTTCAGTTAACTAAATATGCTTTTAACAAATTTTTCATGTAGGTTTTTAAACGGGGTTTCAGGTTGTTTTCCATAATGTCGGGGTTTTGAATATCAAACCCCAGCATCAACGAAGAAACGCCACTGGTGTTCATAATAAAATTTTTAACGCCGTGTATAGTTGCAATCAGCAAATCGGTATCAGCATCTTTTTTAAATTCATTACGGTCAATGCCTTCCTGTAATATCTTCCTGAGTTCAATTACATTATTCATAATAATATGATTCAACTTATCTGATAACTCCCCGCGTTTAAGGATGGCCATTTCCTGATACAGCAATCTTTGAAAGCAACTGTTGGTAAATACCCTGTCTACATAGGCTTCAACATAATATTCAACCTTTTGCCAGGAACTGAGCTTGTCATCACTTCCTATATTTTGAAGTAAATTTTGAAATACAGAGATACGGCGCTCAAAAATGGCTAAGAACAAACCCTCTTTTGAGCCAAAATAATAGTTCAGCATGGCCATGTTTACACCAGCCTCGCTCGAGATGGTACGTGTAGAAGCACCATCATAACCCAGCTCTGAAAACACCCGCTCGGCTACATCAAGGATATGATCCTTTTTATCTGTCTTTTCTTTGTCCATTATTTTCAGTGCACAAAGTTAATCAAACGATTGATTAAGTATATTGTTTCTATATTTGTTTGACAGTTTATGACAATTTGGAGATAAATGTTGCCAAAATATGAGCAGATGCAGCTATTACTTATAAATATTATAAGCACTTTTGAATTGAAATGTTTACCTGTTTTGTTTAATTTTTAGCAAAAAATATTTGAGCTATGCGATACATCAGCCTATATATTATATTACTTACCTGTACCCTTGTAGTAAAGGCGCAAACTGCACCGCCGGCCGATGTAGCTACCAAAAAGCAACAGCTTAAAAAGCTGAACACTTTGGGTAGCGTACTTTATATTGCAGCCCATCCTGATGATGAAAATACACGCCTGCTGGCCTACTTGGCACAAGAGAAACATTACCGCACCGGCTACCTGGCCCTCACCCGCGGCGATGGCGGCCAGAACCTTATTGGAAACGAACAGGGCGAATTATTAGGGCTCATCCGCACGCAGGAACTATTGGCTGCACGCCGTATGGATGGTGCGGAACAGTTTTTTACCCGGGCCAATGATTTTGGTTTCTCTAAGAACCCGCAGGAAACCTTAAGTATTTGGGATAAAGAAAAAATATTGGGCGATGTGGTATGGGTGATCCGCAAATTCAGGCCCGATGTGATGATTTGCCGTTTTCCTACCACGGGCGAAGGCGGCCACGGCCACCACACCACCTCGGCCATACTGGCGCAGGAAGCTTTCAGTGCCGCGGCCGATCCTAACCGTTTTCCGGAACAGTTGAAATACGTAAAGCCCTGGCAGGCCAAACGCCTGCTGTGGAATACCTTTAACTTTGGTAATACCAATACCACCTCAGCCAGCCAGTTTAAGATAGATGTAGGCGGTTACAACCCATTGTTAGGCAAAGGCTATGGCGAAATTGCAGCCGAAAGCCGTTCTAACCACCGTACACAGGGCTTTGGCAGTGCCCGCCAGCGTGGGCAGGCATTGGAGTATTTCAAAACCATTTTGGGCGATGCCCCGCAAACCAGCCTGCTCGATGAAGTAAACACCACCTGGAGCCGCGTAAAAGACGGTGATGCCATTAGTACCAATATTGATATCATCAGCAAAAACTTTGATGAAGACCACCCCGAGAAATCGGTATCGGCATTGGTAAAACTATCCGATCGCATCAGTAAGGTAGGCGATGTATACTGGCGCACGCAAAAAACTGATGAATTGAACAACCTGATAGCCGAATGTGCCGGCCTTTGGTTTGAAAGCTATGTAACTGAGCCCACTTATGCCGTAGGCGACCAAATGCAGGTGCGTTCACAAATCATCAGCCGTTTTGGTGGCAACATTAAAGTAAGCAGCGTAAACGGACAAACCTTTAATGGTGGCCGCCTGCTGCCTGATAATGAACTGCAGAACTTTGAAAGCACTACAACTGCCGAAAAGATTACTCAGCCCTACTGGCTTGAAGGACCGCATGGCATAGGCATGTATACCATTAATGATGACCTGAAAGTGGGCAACCCCGAAAACCCGGATTTGCCTAAAGCAGCTTTTGAATTTGTAATAGATGGCAAACCCATCCGTTATGAGCGCCGCCTGGTATATAAATCGGTAGACCCGGCGCGTGGCGAACTTTACCAGCCGGTAGAAATTGCACCACCGGTAACAGCCAACATTGAGAATAAGGTGTACATTTTTAGCACCCGGCAACCGCAAAAAATACAGTTGAAGCTAAAAAGCTTTACTGCCAACGCTTCAGGTACTGTAGCCCTGAAGCCGTTAAATGGCTGGAAAATCAGTCCGGCCAGTATTGCGTTTGCGGATAAAGCAAAGGGTGCCGAGTGGACAGAAACCTTTACAGTTACACCGGCTAATGCTACAGCCAATGTAGCCCAGGTGCAGGCAGTAGTTTCGGTTAACGGAAAAGCCTACCCATTGGGTTTTCAGCGCATACAGTACGAGCATGTACCCAATATTACACTGTTCCCCTTTGCGCAGGCTAAATTGGTGAACCTCGATTTAAAAACTGTGGGTAAAAAAATTGGTTACCTGCCCGGTGCCGGCGATTTGATGCCCGAAGCCTTGCAGCAGGTAGGTTACGAGGTGCACCTGCTTACGGATAATGAAGTAATGAATGCTGACCTCTCCAGCTATGATGCCATTGTAACTGGCGTAAGGGCCTATAACGTACTGGACCGGTTGCCTTATGAGCAGCCCAAACTGATGGCTTATGTAAAGAACGGAGGTAACCTGGTGGTGCAGTACAACAATTTTGCCGGGTTGAAGGTAAACCCGATTGGGCCTTACCCCTTCCGTGTGGTAAACGAGCGGGTAACCAATGAAAATGCCAAAGTAACCGTACTGGAGCCGCAAAGCCCGCTGCTCAACTATCCGAATAAAATTACCCAGGCTGATTTTAACGGCTGGATACAAGAGCGGGGCCTATACTTTGTAACCGATATTGCACCCGAGTACCAGGCGCCACTGGCCATGAATGATGCCAACGAAGCGCCCAATAAGGGCTCACTCATTAGCGCAAATTACGGTAAAGGTCGCTTTGTATATACCTCGCTGGCCTTTTTCAGAGAGTTACCGGCCGGTGTGCCGGGTGCTTACCGGTTGTTTGTAAACTTGCTGAGCAAGCCGAAATAATAAACCCATATATTTGCCCCGTGAAGCTACTCTGTTTGTTCTTCCTTTCCTTCATCCTGCTGCTGTCGGTAAAACCGTGTTGCGCAGATGATAGTTGTGATGGGCAGCGGGTATCGTTTTCAGTAAAAAAATCTAAGCTGCCACAGCAAAAAGACTGTGGCGGCTGCTCTCCTTTCTTTTCGTGCGGCTCGTGCACAGGGTTCACCCTTATGCATCCGATAAACTATACGCTTGAAATCATAGAAGAACCTCTGCCGCGCAGTTATCCGTCGTATCACTCTTTTGAATTGTTTAAGTTGGCCCAAGCTATCTGGCAACCGCCACAGCTGGGTTAAGCTTGCACTTTAAGCTTTTAATAAAAGCCCGGCTTACAGGTATTAACTTCAATTCAAAATCAAATGAAATTTATATACGTGCTCATGGCAGCACTGTGCTGTGCCGTTATGGCCCATGCACAACACACATTTAAGGCCATAGTTAAAGACAACTCTACCCGGCAACCTTTAATTGGTGCTACCGCATTATTGCAGGGTACTACACAAGGTGCCGTTGCCGATACCAGCGGTTTACTCATACTTAAAACTGTACCTGATGGCAGGCAGGTAATTCAATTTAGATATGTAGGCTACATTTCCCATACAGATACTTTAACCTTTCCACTAACATCAACAGCGCCGGTAATAATTTACTTAAGCCGTAAGCAGGAAGATGGGGAAGAACTGACAGAAGTACGAGTATCGGCCACCCGTAGCCGCCGCACTATTGCCAGTATCCCCACACGAATAGAGGTCATCTCAGGAGAGGAACTGGAAGAAAAGGGCAACATGAAA
This sequence comes from Mucilaginibacter koreensis, assembly GCF_054783355.1. Classification (NCBI taxonomy): domain Bacteria; kingdom Pseudomonadati; phylum Bacteroidota; class Sphingobacteriia; order Sphingobacteriales; family Sphingobacteriaceae; genus Mucilaginibacter; species Mucilaginibacter koreensis. Next base: position 3,170,003 of record NZ_BAAGQS010000001.1, read on the forward strand.
CCCGGCGACATCCGGATGCTGCTGGCTGAAAGTACAGGTATACAAACCCAGCAAACGTCGGCTACCAGCGCCAATGCCAGTATCCGTATACAGGGGCTGGATGGTAAATATACACAGATCATCCGCGATGGCTTTCCGCTATACTCCGGCTTTTCAGGTGGCTTGGGCTTATTGCAAATTGCCCCGCTGGATTTAAAGCAGGTGGAAGTTATCAAAGGCTCAGCTTCTACCCTGTATGGCGGCGGGGCTATTGCCGGGTTAGTGAACCTGGTATCCAAAACGCCAACAAATGAACGCCAGCTCAATTTTATGCTCAACGGCACTTCAGCCCTGGGACTTGATGCCAGCGGGTTTTATGCCGAAAGATTTAAAAAGCTGGGTATCACTATTTATGCCGCCTATAACCATGGCAGCCCTTACGACCCTGCGGATATTGATTTGACGGCCATTCCTAAGTTCAACCGCTTTACACTCAACCCCAAATTGTACTTTTATTTTAATGAGCGTACCATGTTAATGGCCGGTATTAACAGTACCATTGAAAACCGCATAGGCGGCGATTTGCATTATATTAAAGGTAATGGCAGTGCAGCGCATTCTTATTTTGAGGAAAATAAAACCGGCCGTTATAGCTCACAGTTACAATTAATCCATCAGCTTGACAGCAGCCAGACCTTCACTATCAAAAATAGCGTAAGTTATTTCGACAGGGTGATTACGCTTCCTCAATACCGGTTTTCGGGTGTACAGTTATCTACTTACACTGAGGCCAATTATACACGCAACGGAAAGCGTGCTGATTGGGTTGCCGGCTTTAACCTGCTAACCGACCATTTTGGCGAAGACCCTAACAACAACTTTCCATTACGCAGCTACACCTACAATACCATAGGTGCTTTTGTACAGAATACCTTAAATGCAGGCAGTGGTGTAAGCATAGAATCAGGCTTCAGGGGCGACTATCATAACAAGTACGGTTTCTTCCTGCTGCCAAGGGTTTCGGGCTTATGGAAAATCAACACCCATTTTTCAACCCGCCTGGGTGGCGGCCTGGGGTATAAAGCGCCCACTGTTTTTACTGAGGATGCTGAGCGCATACAATTCAGAAATGTGTTGCCGATTGATGTCAACAACACCAAAGCCGAGCGTTCCTACGGGGCTAACTATGATATGAATTACCGTGGAAGCTTGTTTGACGGGCAATTGGGCTTAAGCATTAATCAATTGTTTTTTTACACTTACATACAAAGCCCTATTCTGCTCAGGGCATTGCCCGATGGTAATTTTCAATACCAGCAGCCCAGTGGCGATATCCATGCCAAGGGTACAGAAACTAATGTGAAGTTTACTTACCAAGATTTTAAGCTGTACATAGGCTATACACTGGCTGATGTGAAACAGCATACAGGCAATGTTTTCAGCACTTATCCGCTGGTATCGCGCCACCGCCTGAATAACGTGCTGATGTATGAGATAGAAGATCAGTGGAAGATAGGTGCCGAAGCCTATTACTTTAGCAGGCAGCAATTAAATGACGGTGCCATAGGCAAGGCCTACTGGACGGCAGGTTTGATGGCAGAAAAGTTATGGGAACGATTTTCAATATTCATCAACTTTGAAAACCTCACTGATACCCGGCAAACTAAATTTGATACCATTTATACCGGTAGTATCACTAACCCAACCTTTCGCGATATTTACGCGCCGCTGGATGGCTTTGTGATTAACGGCGGCATTAAACTGAAGTTATAAGCTCCAAGGCCTAAAGTAAACAGTAAAAGTCCCGGTATACGCCGGGCCTTTACTATATAAACCGTTTGAAGTTGATCAGTGCTCAGATTTGCTGGTTCGGAATGATTACTCTGATGCGTGTGCCTTTTCCTGCTTCAGACTGGATATCGACCTTGCCATTCAGCAATTTAATTTTATTACGGATGGAGGACAGGCCAATGCCTGTTTTTTGGGATGGGTTTTCTGGCATTCCTTTACCGTCATCGTTTACTTCAATAGTTACTGTTGTTTTGGTTGCGGTAATGGTGATATTTACGTTGCTGGCTTCTGCATGCTTTACTACGTTGAGCATCAGTTCCTGCGTGGTGCGGTATATGGCCAGTTCAAGGTACCTGGGCAGCCGGCGGTACAGCCCCTTGTAATAACAATTAAATATGGTATCATCGCTCAGCTGCTGGCAAATATCATCAATGGCCGATCGCAGGCCGAACTCCTCCAGTGTGGAGGGCATCAGTTCGTGCGAGATACGCCGGCTTTCTTTAATGGCATCCATCATCAGACTTTCGGTATAAGCCTTTGCTTTATTAAACCGTTCAGGATGGCTGATGGCTTCCTGCCGGTCAATGTTATTCATACTGATTTTGATGCCATACAGAAGCTGCCCCAGCCCGTTATGCAGGCTTTCAGACATGCGCCGCCTTTCTTCCTCCTGGGCGTTGAGCGTTTCACGAAAAACTTCCATTTGCTGCTCGGCTTTTAACTGTTGCAGCTTTTCTTCGGCCCGGCGCATTGCAGTGATATCCATATCCACCCCCAGTACCCGATGATGGTAGCCGGATTCATCTCTGGTAACAGAGGCTTTGATGTGCAATACTTTGATGTGGCCGCTTATTTCTAATTCAAGCGCTTCTTCAAATGCTTTTTCGCCGCTTTTCAGGTATTTTACCAGGCGTTCGGCTGCTGGCCGGCTGGCTTGTGTTGCATATTGCGAATAAATTTCAGGTTTTATCCCTGCTTCCTTTTCCAATTCAAAAAGGCGGTACATCCCGTCGGACCATGTTAGAACGCCGGTTTGTAAATTATAATCCCAACTGCCGATGCGCGCCAGTTCTTCTGATTGTTGTAGCAGCAGCAGGTCTTTAAGGCGGTCTGCTTCTGCCTGTTTCATCTCTGAAATGTCGGCCGTGCTGGTAGCCACCCCATCATCCAGTTTAACCACCGACTGATGGAACCAGCCATCAAACTGCTCATGTACATAATGTTTGATATAACGCTGCGGGATGCCGCTTTCGGTTACATCTACAAAACTTTTAAATATACCTTCCGTAATTACACCTGGGTTGGTTTCCAGCAAGTTTTTATGCATTACATCGCCATACAAATATGACGAAGTGTAATTATTTAAAATCCAGATAAAATCAATAATCTGCCCTTCATCATTTCGTACAGCTTTAAAAACCTGTATCATGTTAGGCGAGCTATCCAGTGTACCCTGAAGTAATTGTTCGCTTTCTTTGAGTTCGGCAGTACGTACGCGCACTTCTTCCTCTAAACTATTCTTAAATTCCTGTAACTGTGCCTCGGCCTTTTTACGGGCTGTAATATCATTGCCTGCGCCAATCCACTCTGTAATGTCTCCCTGCTCATTTAAAATTGGGATAGCCTTCGAGTGTACCCAGCCAATGGTACCATAGGCCATATATACCTGATGTTCCAGGTCAAAAGTTTGCTTCAGCTCAATGGCTTTATTAATTGTGGCCCAAACTGTTGCCTGCGCTTTGCGGGGTATATAGGTATCTATCCAGTTATCAATCGGCTCCAGAGTGTTCTTTAAATGCTCTTTACTGGTAAGGTTAACCATTTGTTTCCAATCGGCGCTCATACGGTACATCAGGTTCGAACTGGCCGCTATAAAGGAGCGGAAGCGCTGCTCGTTCAGGCGCAGTGCTTCATCGGCCTTGGCCCGGTCAATAGCCGCCCATACACGCTCGGCAGTTTCAGCCACCAGTTGCGTTTCCCACCCTGCCCAAGTACGCGCGCTGCGCATGGCTGCACAAAACGCGCCCACCAGCAAGCCATCCTTCACCACTGGTACGGCAATCCATGCCATGTGCAATGCAGCAGTTGCAGCGCGGTCGGCATCAGGGATGATGGGCGAGGTAAATACATTATCTACAATAACAGGCTCGCCACGCTGGTAAAGGGGTATCACGAAGCCCAGATCTGATACCCGGTATTCGCCCACAAAAAGAGGTTCGCCATTACGCACATGGTCGTTTTTTATCACGCCGTAATCTCTGGCTACATCAATCTCCGCATAATAGGTATGGTCGGCTTCCAAGTGTTCGCCAAGCAGGCGGCAGGCTTCCTGTTCAATGGCCAATGGGTTGCCTAAAGGGCGAAGCGCATCGGTAAGCTGTAGCAGAAAAGTTTGCCGTTGCTCATTGATTCTGCAATCGGTAACGTTTTCAAAAAACACAGCTACTAAATTTTCCTTTGCCTTACCCAGGCGCGATGCATGTACTGCATAATAACAGTTGGTGAAGGCGTTATAACTCTCCATACGGCAGGGCTGGCCGGTTTTTGCTACCTGGTGGTAAGCGGCCAGCCAGTAAGGCTCAATGCCGGGCACCACTTCACTCACTAACTTACCATTTGTATTGTGCAGGCCGGTTTGCCGCTCAAAGGCCGCGTTGGCTTCAATCAGGCGATAATCTACAGGTTGAGCGTCAGCATCATACAGCAGCTGAATAACATGGAAGCCCTGCCCGAGCTGATGAAACAACTGGCGATATTGCTGATCAGTCAACATTTTGGGGGGAATTGCTGACATAAGCCAACCGGATGAAATGTTTATGGAATGTTACAGAAACCTGTTAATACTAATAACTATTATTCTTAAATTGTTTAGAAAATAACTTTTCGGTTTAGCTGTAGGCGTATGTTCCTTGCATAAATAGGCATTTTTTTAAAAAGTTACGGTGCTTAGTTGCCCTGTTGGGTGTTCAATACTTTTGAAATGATAGGGGTGATATTAACTAATAATTTGACTCCTAATTTACTTAAATCTTAAACAGCAGGAGCATCTGCAAATTTGGTAGTATACCAATGATTAGGCTTAAGGTAGATTACGTTTTTCTGAAAATCCAGCACTGTATTGAATCGCTTTAACACATCGCTCCCCAAATAATGAACGTTAACGCCCGGCATAGGTTTGCCTTGTGTCATTACCTGAGCCGGAACGTTTTTCAATACAAATTTTCCGATTTTTAACACTTCAAGGTTAGAAGTGATAACAGGGATCTCGTTACCTTTCGTACCGTGCATAATTACCCGCTTAATAACCTGCATTTTTCCGGCCGGAAACTGTGACGCTGCGAGTGCATCATGATCAAGCATTACCGCCCGTTGATAGCCCAGATCAAAAAAGAACAGGCTTTTTTGTGTAGTGCCGCTTTGTGAAATGGCACTTTCAATAAAGGGCTTGTTTTTGATAAAGGTAAGGTTAAATTTTTCGTACCCGCTGTTGTGCAATACTTGCTTTGGCATTTGCGAATGGACAATCATTCGGTTATGGTCATAATCCAGTTCTACAATCAGGCCATCAAACAAGTTCCAGCCCAGCAGGCCATCCACTCCGTTGCCAGCTATGGTGATATCGTAGAGTTTGCTTTTAAAAATTTTGTTTCCCACCTGTATGTTGTATTCGGTGCTATAAAGTTTAGGCTGCGATTTTACCTTCTGCTTTAAGCCATCATTAGTGATACAAATTTCGGTGGCACCGCTGTCAAAATTAAGGAGTAAAGAATCGGTCCCGTTTAATACAATCGGCAGGTAATTGGTATTAAACTGATTGATGAAAAAAGGAACGGTATCACGAACAGCAACAGGGAGCTTACTGAAGTCTTTTATTTCAGTACTTTGTATGCGGGTAAGACAGGAATCTGTGCCGTTGAGCAACACAATAAAATCTTTGTACTTCCCTGGCGCTATTTTAAAGCTGATGGAGTCGATATCCGTTTTAAACTTTACAACGGCTGGCCTGCTCAGTTTACCGGTAGAATGAATGTCCAGCTTTATTTTCGGGTTAATGCCCCAGGCTGATACAGCGCCGTACGGCTCATATATTTGGGCCTGATTAGTGGTTGAACGCACCACCGGCAACCGGTTTTGTGAGAATCCGCAAAATGAAACCAAAGTGAGTAATAAAGTGAACAGCTGCTTCATGCCCAATGCTTTTAAGCCCTAAATATAATCATAAAGCCAACTGCAAGCTTTTAATTGTCATAACCCATATCTGAACTCTCTGTTTATTTTACAAGTACTGACAAGTTGATGCCACTGTTGCGGGTGTTTCACCTGTTGCATAATGTTGCAGTTGTTTCACTCTGTTGCGCGTAACACTTGTGCAACACCTTAATGTTCATCTGCTCAAACCACTATAGACTCTGGTGGTTAAAAGAGATAAGTAATTTAATATTAAGCTTTACGCTGTATTGCATTTCGATGAATGATGCACTACTTTTGCGGAGAGTTAAAAAAACAGATCGGATATTACTATGGAACATAAAGAAGATAAAAGCCAGGATGCCATTTTTTATATTGTAGCTCTTGTTAGTGGCTTGTTTACAGGTGCTATTATTAACCATGGCTTTGTATGGATACCTGTTGGCGGTATACTGGGCTTATTAACCGCAGCATTATTTATTAAATTACTGGTGAGAGGCCGTGAGGAGGTCTAAAGACCAACCTGATCTTCCTTCATTTATAAAAAGCTGGAACCAGTTTTACGGTATTGTTGCCGTATGGCTGGTTTTTTTAATTTTTGTATTTTGGCTCATCACACAAACCCTTAAATGAGCCTTACCGACTGGATTGTATTAGCCGCTACCCTGCTTACCGTAATTGGCTATGGCTTATGGAAGAGTGGGCGCAGTACAAATACCAGCCAATATTTAATGGGTAACCGCTCGTTGCCCTGGTATACCATCGGCCTGTCGGTAATGGCTACACAGGCCAGTGCCATTACGTTTCTGTCGGCCCCGGGCCAGGCCTTTGATGACGGGATGCGCTTTGTACAGTTTTATTTCGGCCTTCCCCTAGCCATGATTGTGCTGTGCATCACCTTTGTGCCCATCTTTCACCGCCTTAAAGTTTATACCGCCTACGAGTACCTGGAGCAGCGCTTCGACCTGAAAACGCGGGTGTTAACGGCCTTTTTGTTTCTGGTGCAGCGGGGCCTATCTACCGGTATTACCATTTATGCACCTTCGGCTATCTTATCGGTTATACTTAACCTTAATATTGTAGTCACTACGGTGTTTATTGGTACACTGGTGATTTTATACACGGTTTACGGGGGTACCAAGGCCGTATCTTATACCCAGTTGCTGCAAATGAGCATTATTTTCGCAGGTATATTTATGGCGGGCGTGGTGGTAGTGCAGCTGTTACCTGCCAATGTGGGCTTTATTAACGCCTTGCAAATTGCCGGAAAAATGGGGCGCATGAACGTTATCGACTGGCATTTTGACCCCGCCAGCCGCTACAATGTATGGAGCGGGTTGATTGGTGGCTTCTTCCTGCAATTGTCTTACTTCGGCACCGACCAGAGCCAGGTAGGCCGCTACCTTACCGGCAGCTCGGTAGGCCAGAGCCGCATGGGTTTAATTATGAACGGATTGATTAAGATACCTATGCAGTTTCTTATTCTGCTGATTGGTATATTGGTATTCTCTTTTTACCAGTTTAAGCCGGCTCCCTTGTTCTTTAACAGTTATGCGGTTAATGAGGTAAGGCACAGTGCAGGCGGCGCGCAATACCAGCAACTGGAAAAGCAATATGCCGGTTTATCGGCGCAAAAGCAGCAGGCAGCGCATCAATTGGTAGTTGCGCTGAAGCAAGATAACCCAGCCCAAATCAATCGGGCGCAACAGCAGCTAAAAGCAGTAAACGTTTTGGCGGATACCGTACGCAAACAAGGCGTTGCCCTAATCAAACAAGCCAGCAAAACCGCCGATACGGATGATACCAATTATATCTTTCTCAATTTTGTGATCCATTATCTGCCACGCGGACTCATCGGTTTACTCATCGCCATTGTGTTTCTGGCCTCTATGGGTTCTACAGCAAGCGCCTTAAACTCGCTGGCCTCTGCTACCGTGATAGATGTATATAAGCGTATGGTGAATAAAGAAGCCACCGATAAGCAATACCTGGCTGCTTCACGCCTGGCAACTTTGTTTTGGGGCGTGGTATGCATTGTAATGGCCTTATATGCAGGTCGGCTGGGAAATTTACTGGAGGCGGTTAACCAACTGGGCTCGTATATTTATGGCGTAATACTGGGTGTTTTTGTAGTGGCTTTTTACTGTAAACGCATCCGTGCCAACCAGGTATTTACGGCCGCCCTATTGGCCGAAGTAATAGTAATTGTATGCGGTTGGTTGAACCTGGTAGCCTATTTATGGTTTAATGCCATTGGCTGTATAGCCGTAGTGGTATTCGCTTGGATATTACATCTGCTCCGTAAACACAAACACCCAGCTGTTGAGCCGGGTGTTTGATGTTAGTTATCAAAATGATTTTATTTCACTTGTTTCACTACAGCTTCGTTTAAGCGGAAGTACTCATCGTTGTTACTTTCTTTGGCCAAACGGGCGCCTTCCCGGGCGGTAGCGGCGGCGCCTGCTTTATCCCCCATTTTAAGTTGGATGCGGGCTTTCCATAGTTTCATCATCGGGCTTTTAGCATTTGCCTTATCTGCCTCATTAATCCAGCTTAAGGCTTTATTTAAATCCTGGCCGTTTTCATAATAATACTGGGCAGCCTGAAAGTAAGGCTTCTTTTCACCTTTCATAGCTTCTTCAATACTGGCTACTATGCGGGTATTTATTTCAGTAGTCATGGGTATACTTACTACGGTATTTGCCCACATGAGTTGCAGTTGGCAGGTAGTAGGCAGTACGTCGGCAAACTGAATGGTAAAGGTTTCTGCTATTTGTTTCAGTTTAGTGGCTTTTACTTTAAAGCGCAATACATCGTCTGCCTCTTTATAAGTATAAGCGCCCCATTGTTTGGCATTCTTATTTAAAATGATGGTCCATTCATCTTTATTCGGAATAGTAAACAAGCCATACTCGCCCGGCGCTACCTTGTTACCGGCAAGTGAAACCTCATCGGTAAATGTAATAACAGTAGCCGAGTTGGCGCCGGTACGCCATACCTGGCCGTAAGGAGCCAAATCAGCAAATACTTTGCGGCCTTTCACATTCGGGCGCGAATAAGCAACTGTAACTTTACCCAAGCCAAAATCCTGAACGATGGTTTGACCTGAACTGGCTTGCGGAGATTTAAAGCCTTGTGCCTGTACACCCAATGTGGCAGCCAGGCAAAGCAAAGCGATACAATAAGTAAATAATTTTTTCATGCAGGAATAAGTTTATCCGCACGAAGATAGTTAAAATGCGATGAGTTGTAGGATAAGAATATGAGGCTTGAATGTAATGCAAATGTGTCTAAAAAATAAAAAGCCGTTCGGACTTGCTCCGAACGACTTTCAACCTAAACCTTATCACAATTAAACTGGTAAGTTTACCAGTTCGATTATTTTAACTCAATTGCCATACCAAAATTGTAACAAAAGTTAATTTTTTTAAAAAACTCTCTCAGCTATCAGAAATGCCGTTTTTGAAATATTGTCATAAATTCAAGTTCTTTCAGCTGGCAGGCAACGATGAAAAGTATACACTTTTGCTAACACTTGTGTATAATTTTATACACAATTTGAGTCAAATCATACCTGTTTGGTAGAGTTTCGCTTACGCAGATAACCGTCAAATAACGCTAAACCTGCCAGTACATCAAAAAAGATGAAAGCTTTCATTACCGGGGCATTAAATATATTTTTTACAGCAGGTAACTGAATAGAACTAAACCATTGGCTAAATGAAAAATCGCTTGTCCATTTGATACTTGCCAGCGTCGGAAGTAATAAAGCGGCAATGCACACAAAGAATAACCCAGCCAAAAACTTAATGATATTGGGGTTAATGGCAGCCTTTAAAGGTTGGCGTGCTTCCTGCGTGCGGATGTTTTCCATTACATTGTAAGTGAAAGCCATTGGCGGTTCCTCAAACTCGAGGCTCTGTAGTTCGACATTAAACAGTATCAGTTCCTGGTATTTACTGCGCCAGGCTTCATCCTGCTCAATTAATAAGCTGATGGCCTGCTGCTCCTCTGGAGTGCAGTTGCCATCTATATAGTTCCAAATGCGTTCTTCTATGGTATTCATAGCAGTTCGTTTACTTCGTGTTTTAATAAGAGCTGCAGCTTATCTTTCAAACGCTGCCTCGCCCTGAATAGTTTAACCTTAATTGTATTAGGCTCCATACCCAGTGCTGCACCAATTTCCTCCAACGTTTGCTCACTGTTGTAAAACAGGGTTATAATGGCGGCATCATCGGGTAACAACTGGCCGATAGCCTGGTTTACATAGTAAGATTGCGACCGGCGTTCGGCCTGGTTATTTTCCAGGCTGCTGTTGCTGTTTTCCAGTTGAATATATGTGTCTTCGTTATCAATCGAAGTAGTATCAAGCTTTTTCTTACGTAAAAACGTCATGGCGGTCGTATACACCACGCTGTACAGCCAGGTACTGAATTTTGATTGCTGCTGAAAAGAGCTTAAAGCCCGGTAGGCCTTTACAAAAGTATCTTGTGCTACCTCTTCAGCATCCTCACGAGTTTTTACAAAGCGCATAGCCAGCGTAAACACAAAGCGTTGGTGGCGTTTTACCAGCAGGGCGTAAGCCGCCTGATCGCCATCCAGCACCTGTTGTATCAGTTCAATATCGGTCAGCTTACTTTGCATTTGTTCAACTGCAAGATATGACTACGTTATTTCGGTTGAGGTTACAGGTAAATAGAATTATTATGATGTTTTATTATTCGGGTCTTCATTAAAAACTATCGTAAATAAACTTTGCATAAACACTATAATGTTATGTGCCTCATCTCTTTTTGATTTACAATTTAAAAAAAATTAAATGGGGTGTAACCTGCTTAAAAAAGCTGTAGTCATAGCTGTTAATTGTACCACGGTGGTGCAATTAACCAACAATATACACAACATTTAAATTTTATAGTTATGGGAGGCCCAGGAGTATTCGGAATTATAGTAATTACATTTTTTGCCATGTTATTTGGCTTAGGTTACCTGCGTAACCGCGAAAGTATGGCCATGATTGAGCGCGGTATGGATCCACGCCGTTACCGGCCGCAGGCTGCACCTTATCAAACCCTGAAGTGGGGCTTACTGATGATTGGTGCCGGTTTGGGACTGTTTATAGCTTTTATGCTGGACCGTTTGGTGTTCGGTAATTCTGAACACGATAATGCGGCTATTTATTTTGCACTGATTGCGGTGTTTGGCGGGTTGGGTTTGTTTATTTCTTACCTGATTGAGAAAAAAGAGTATGTAGCCCAAAAACAAGTTATAGCAGCGCAAGAGCAGGTGTATTAATATAATTAAAATATAGCAACTGCATACTTACATTAAGGGTGTAGTTGCTATATTTGATTATATGTAAATGCCTTATTATGAAAAAATTATTAATTGGTGCAATAATGCTTACCGCAGCGGTATCCTCAGTAAGCGCACAATCGGCTAAGAGCAAAAAAGTAAATCTTCCGGATGGTTCGCAACTGGTATATGAAGTAGCTGCTGATGGTAAAACAAAAGATGGAACCTACGTAGTAAATAACCGCGAAAATAAAGAGTTATGGATGAATGGTTACTACAAGGATAATAACCCTGTGGGCACCTGGACTTTTTTTAATGATAAATACGAGCCCGCTTTACGTTACAATTATAGCCAGAAGAAGATAACGTACATCAACAACGACAGCTTTAAAGACATTGCCGTGAATATACTGAGCGATGATGAAGCTGTAAAGAAAGGAGCCAGTATTCCTATCCCTTTATGCTCAATTGATGAATTAAAGGCTCTGATAAGCAGCAAAGTATATTTGTTGTACGATAACGTAAACAGTGAGCTGGAAACTAAAGTTGTTGCCCATGTGAATGCAGAAGGTAACGCTCATTATACCATATCTTACCCTACTTCAAATGGTAAAACAGAGGAAGGCAAATTGGTGATAGATAATGGTCAATTTAAAATCAACTGGCTGCCCAGTAAATTCAATGACAAACCCATAGATTCAGAATTTATTATGACTGTTTCTATTACACCGGCCAATGTAGAAAGATGGCACCGTTTCAGGTGGGATGGTAATTAATATTACAAATATTGATAAAAGCCGTTAAGCTATGCTTGCGGCTTTTTTTGGCTTGTTTTTTACCGGGCGGGTAACATTGTTAAGCACAATACGGAAAGTAGTGCCTTTACCCAACTCCGATTCTTTTACAAAAATCTGCCCGTTGTGGTAGTTCTCAACCATCCGCTTGGTAAGAGACAGGCCCAGGCCCCATCCGCGCTTACGGGTAGTATAACCCGGCCTGAATACGGTATCAAATTTTGAACGGGGGATGCCCTTGCCGGTATCGGTTACATCAATATAAATAAGGTTTTGAGTTTTGTTGGAGCCCACTTCTACACTGATGCTGCCAGCTTTACCTTCGATAGCGTTTACCGCATTTTTTAATAAGTTTTCAATCACCCAGTCAAACAGCGGTACATTGAGGCCGGCTTTCAGGTTTTGATTGCCGGTAAGCTCAAAGCTGATCTTATCACTCACCCTCACTTTAAAATAATTAATAAAATCTTCAACCACTGCATATACCTGATGAGGTTCCAACACCGGTTTAGAACCTATTTTGGAAAAACGGTCGGCTACTACTTCCAGCCGTTTTACATCATTTTCCATCTCCAGCATCAGCGGGTCGTTCTCAGCATTAAATTTGTCCTTCAACAGCTCAATCCATGCCATTAACGATGATATAGGCGTACCTAACTGGTGAGCCGTCTCTTTAGCCAGCCCTACCCAAACTTGGTTCTGTTCGGATTTTCGGGAGGAGCTAAATGCCGTATAAGCCGCCAGTAAAAAAATAGCGATTACCGTAAGCTGTATATAAGGGAATACCCTAAGCTGGGTAAGCAGTAATGAATCTTTATAGTATACCAGCCAGTACCCTTTGGCAAAGCCAAACCCGGTACGGATTTTTATCGGCTCGTGCTGCGATTTCATCAGCTCCAGTTCCGATTTAAAATATTCCGGATCGTAATTTTTGGGTTTCTGGCCCGGTTCCAGTATCTCATCGGTAATTTTAATGAAAGTCTTGGTAGAGTCTAAACCACGAGTGTTGATGATATCGCCTTTATAATCGGTAATAATAGCAGGTACGGTTAGGCTATCGCGCACCGCAAAAACGAAGTTGAGGTAATCGTTATCATCTGAGGATAATACCTGGCTCATGGTAAGCGCCCATAGCTGAGCGCGGGTACGCTCAGACCGGCTGATGTTTTTCACCAGGTATTTGGTATATAAAAGGGAGCCGCTGGCAATCACGATGGCAAAAGCCAGCAGGATATATTTCCAGCGCTTGTTCTGTTGATACGGATTCATAAGCCATTCAAATTACGCAAATTAGCGCGGATTGTTGTATGCATCTGCAAAATCAAATGAGTTGCTGCCCGCTTTTCTCATTTCGGTCTCATTTAAAACCAATTAAATTAGCCCCTGTGTTGTAGGGGGCACTGTGGGGCTGTATCTTTGGCCCCATGATGCCAGACAATTCAGTAAGAGTAAGGTTTGCGCCCAGCCCTACCGGTGGTTTGCACCTGGGTGGTGTGCGTACCGTGTTGTTCAATTACCTTTTTGCCCGCAGGCACAACGGTAAGTTTATACTGCGTATTGAAGATACCGACCAGAACCGCTATGTTGAGGGCGCGGAAGATTATATATTTGAGTGCCTGCAATGGTGCGGCCTTATACCAGATGAAAGCCCGTTAACAGGCGGCCCATTTGCACCATACCGCCAAAGCGAACGCAAAAGCCTGTACCGCGAATATGCCGAAAAGCTGGTAGCGCAAGGAAACGCCTACTATGCTTTTGATACCCCTGCCGAACTGGAGCAAAAGCGCAAAGAGGAACCCAATTTTCAATACGGCCACAACCAGCGTTACGATATGCGCAACTCGCTTACACTAAGCGAGGCCGAAGTGAATCAACTACTGGATGCTGGTACGCCGCATGTCATCCGTATTAAAATGCCGGTAGACGAAACCGTAAGCTTTACCGATATGATACGCGGCGATGTAAGTTTTGACACCAACCTGGTGGATGATAAAGTGCTGTTAAAAGCCGACGGTATGCCTACTTATCACCTGGCCGTAGTGGTGGATGATTACCTGATGCAGATTTCGCACGCCTTCCGCGGCGAAGAATGGTTGCCTTCTGCACCGGTGCATTTGTTATTGTGGGAATATTTGGGCTGGAAGGCGCAAATGCCGCAATGGGCACATTTGCCTTTGATATTAAAGCCCGATGGGCATGGCAAACTCAGCAAGCGCGACGGCGCTCGTTTGGGCTTCCCGGTATATGCCATGAACTGGTTTGATGCTAAAACTACGGAAACTACACCTGGTTTTCGCGAATTGGGCTTTTTACCCGAAGCTTTTGTAAACCTGCTGGCCATGCTGGGCTGGAATGATGGTACTGACCAGGAAATTTTTACCATAGAAGAATTAATTGAGAAATTCTCTATCGACCGTGTAAGTAAAGCCGGCGCAAAGTTCGACTTTGAAAAAGCCAAATGGTATAATGCCGAATGGCTGAAGCGTTTGCCAATGGAGGCTTTATTACCGGAAATTGAGGCGTTGCTGGATGAAAAAGATATTGAATTTAAAGAAAACTACGTAAAGCAGGTACTGCCACTGGTTCAGGAACGACTGGTATTCATCAATGATTTCTGGAGCCAGGCTTCCTTCTTTTTTGAGCGCCCGGCTGAATATGATTTAAACGCGGTAAAGCCGAAATGGACCGAAGGTAAAACTGATTTCTTTAATTTGTTAACCAATGTTTATGCAAGTTTAGGCAATTGGAATGCTGCCAGTTTAGAAGAAGCCTTTAAAGCACTGATGGCCGAAAAAGGCTTTAAGCCCGGCGATGTGATGCTGCCTTTCCGCATTATGCTGGTAGGTGGCAAATTCGGCCCGCATGTGTATGATATTGCTGCACTGCTGGGCAAAGAAGAAACTTTGGCCCGGGTGCAGGCGTTTTTGACAGCAATAGCTTAAGTCAACAGACTTTGTCATTGCGAGCGATAGCGTGGCAATCGCTTGCTATACAGAGGCGCAGATACTTCCGTGCGGTTGCCACGCTATCGCTCGCAATGACAAGTTAAATGTTGGTTAATTTGTGCATTTGATATAAAAGAAAAGCGGCTACTGATAAAGTAGCCGCTTTTCTTTTATATGCACAATTATATTTAGAAAATATAATTCGTGCTTAAAAAGCTGGAATCATGGTCGTTCACAATTTCGTTGAGCAGTTGCTTGTTGGTATCGTTAAGTTTGGTAGCTACCAGTGAGCGGATAGAGAATGAACGCAGGGCATCATGTACCGACAGGGTACCCTCGGCGCTGTCTTTACGGCCGGTGAACGGGAAGTTATCCGGGCCGCGCTGGCATTGGGCATTGATGTTCACACGGCTTACCAGGTTCACGTAAGGATCAATCAGTTCACCAATCTCCTTGGCATCATTACTAAAGATACTTACCTGCATACCATGCGGCGAATCAATTTGATATTGAATCGGCTCCTCAATGCTCTCGAACGGAATCACCGGAATTACCGGGCCAAACTGCTCTTCCATATAGAGCTTCATCTGGTTGTTTACTGGGTACATCACGGCCGGGAATACAAATGACTCTACAGTATCGCCGCCATGTTCGTTCATAATCTGAGCGCCGTGGGCTATGGCATCATCAATACACTCTTTCAGGTA
Source organism: Mucilaginibacter koreensis (assembly GCF_054783355.1). NCBI lineage: Bacteria > Pseudomonadati > Bacteroidota > Sphingobacteriia > Sphingobacteriales > Sphingobacteriaceae > Mucilaginibacter > Mucilaginibacter koreensis. The sequence continues at coordinate 3,185,702 of NZ_BAAGQS010000001.1, forward strand.
ATCGGGCTTGTTAGGCTCGGCTACCGGGGTAATGTTTACCTTTTCCGTCCAGGGCAGGCCGGGTTTCAGGGCGCTCACGGCTTCGCTCAGCTGCTTTACAAACTCATCGGCTACATCCTTCTGCACAAAAATTACTTTAATGGCTGTACAACGCTGCCCATTGTATGACAGCGAACCCAGAATACACTCACTTACCGCCAGTTTAAGGTCGGCATGTTTGGTGACTACGGCGGCATTCTTGGCGTCCAGACTTAATACCGCACGCAGGCGGTTAATTTTTGGATGACGTTTTTTCAAATCATTGGCCACCTTGCTGGAGCCAATAAATGCCAGTACATTAATTTTACCGGTAGCCATTAGTCCGGGGGTTACATTGGCACCACGGCCATAAATGGTATTTACCACCCCTTTCGGAAATGCTTCCTGAAAAGCTTTCAATAACGGGTAATGTAATAAGGTACCATGCTTTGGTGGTTTAAATAATACGGTATTGCCCATAATGATGGCCGGAATCAAAGTGGTAAAAGTTTCGTTCAGCGGGTAGTTGAACGGACCCATACACAGCACTACACCCAGCGGCGAGCGACGGATTTGGGCAACTACACCTTCTTCCATCTCAAAACGTGATGACTCACGGTCAATTTCTTTCAGGGCATCAATGGTAGCGTTAATGTAATCAACGGTACGGTCAAATTCTTTAGCCGAGTCGGTGTAGGATTTACCGATTTCCCACATAATGAGTTTTACAATCAGCTCGCGCTGTTCGCTCATTTTGTATACAAACTTTTGCATACACTTAATGCGGCCGTCTACACTCATGGTAGGCCATTCGCCACGGCCGTTATCATAAGCAGCCATTGCTGCATCCAGTGCCTCCATGGCTTCTTTTTCGGTGCCAAGCGGGTAGCTGCCAATCAGCTTGCGCTTCAGTCCTTCGGCGGTAGGAATGCAGATGGGTGAATACACCTCGCTTACCTCACCATTCCACGGAATCATCTCGCCATTGCTCAGATACTCCCGCTGATGAATTTCCTCAATCCGGAACTTTTCCGGTATCTGGCTTTCATCAACAAATAAGTTACGTAGCTCGTCTTTAAAGCCCATTGTTTATGAATTTTTGATAGTTAAATGTGACTATTGAACAAGAAGTTGAACAGGCATATATCGGTTTAAGTTTTGATGTTTAAGGCCTGTTTATAAAAACAAGTATAAGTAATTACATATAAATGATGCAACGCTCCTACATTATAAAGGCGATAAGTATAGCCAAGCCTACATTCTGAATGTTTCCGGCACCAGTTTCTTAAAACAAATTCTTTACTTTGATTATTTGCGTAGTGTTATCAGATAGTGCTTAAATAATTGATAGTCAGTGCTTTTTAAGTATATCCGATTTCGGTTGACCCGGTTTGGCATCAGCTTTGTTACAAACCAAGCACATCTATATTTAAAATATTATGAAAAATTTAAAACTTACCTCTGCCATTGCAGGTGTAGCCATAGTCGTATCAAGCTTTGCTAATACCGGTTGTAACTCATTTACTAAAACACAAAAAGGCGCTGCCATTGGTGGTGTAGGTGGTGGTACTCTGGGTGCAGTTATTGGTAAAGCTGCTGGTAATACTGCTTTGGGCGCTATTATTGGTGGTGCTGTAGGTGGTACCGCAGGTGCTTTCATTGGCCGTAAGATGGACCGCCAGGCTGCTGAGATTAAACAAAGCGTACCCGGTGCTACTGTAGAGCGCGAAGGCGAAGGTATTGTGGTGAAATTTGATTCAGGCATTTTGTTTGACGTAGATAAAACCGATTTAAAACCGGATGCCAAATCTAATTTGCAAAACCTGGCTACTTCATTGAATAACAACCCGCAAACTAATATCCTGATTGTTGGACATACCGATAATACCGGTACTACAGCTCATAACCAGGATTTATCAGTACGCCGTGCGGCAGCTGTGAAGGCTTATTTAACCGGTTACGGTGTAAGCGGCTCGCGCTTAACTACCAAAGGTGAAGGTGAAACTGAACCTATTGCTGACAACAATACCGAAGCCGGCCGTTCACAAAACCGCCGTGTAGAGCTGGCTATTATTGCTAATGACCAGTTGAAACAGGAAGCCCGCCAAAATGGTGGTCAATAATTGTTATTGATTTTAATAAGTAAAAGGAGCAAGATTTTTCTTGCTCCTTTTTTGTTTGTGCAGTTATACGCTGGATGGTTCTGTGCTTTAATGAATGTTAGTTTACTTTTTGCTTGATCAAAAAGTAACAAAAAATCAAGGCAGAAACAATCCTTCACCCGCACAAGGCCACCGCATGGCCCGGGCGGTTTCTGCCAGCCCACCGCGCCTGGGTGAGGATGCATTCCCTCCCTCAAGCACGTCATTGCGAGGAACGAAGCAATCTCTATACACCGTTTAAGCATGATACAGAGAGATTGCTTCGTTCCTCGCAATGACGTGATGTTGATGTGTGCTGCTTGTTCCTTCATAATCCCTGTTTCTTTGCTCTTGATTCTCTTCCTTCCCTTCGTCAGCCCCTCAGCTTTGGGTGAAAGGCGGGCAGCACTGATGGCTTTGTGTGATGGAGAGAGGCCTTTTAGTGTTTGCACTGCCACAAAACACAGTACAAGCCGCACATACGCAAACACTAAACAGCCTGTGGTGTTGACCGGCTTTGCAGGGCAGGCCCCGTGCGGCAAAAAGCCTAAGCGGGCTGTACTTGATTTTTTGGTTCTTTTGTATCAAGACAAAAGAACAACAACGAACATTAAGCACAAGACCATCAAGCGGATAGCACCACATAACAAACCCAACCACTACTTCTTACAATACTTTGCAATCATATCATCGGCCCTGTTACTGCCAATGTTGCGGATGAATTGCCAGGTTTCGCAGGCGCCTTCGCTATCGCCTTGGCGCTGCTTTTCTTCGGCTTGCTGTAACACATCGGTAATAAAATCATCATCGAAACCTAATTGCTTTTTCAACCGGTCAATTTCAGGTTGCTTGGTGGTGTCGGCTTTGCCCAGGTATTTGTTTTTGTAATAGTTGGTTACCGCATTTTGCAGTTCCTGCCGGGCCAGGTAATTATTAATGGCAGTGGATTGATTGACTTGATTTGAATTGAGGGCGCACCTGGAGTAATCGGGCGTAAACCGTACGGGTAGTACCAGTGTGGTGTTACCCTCATAGCCGGCTGGCAGATCCCATTTATTAGAAGTCATTTTTACTACACGCAGGGCTTCATCATCTAAATCAATGCCCAAACCTTGTTGTACATTGGCGTCATATATTTTGCCGGCTTTATCCAGCTTAAAAGCTACCTGCACTACGCCGGCAATGCAGTTTTGCCTTGAGTATTCGGGGTAAATAATATTTTTGGTAAGATAAGCATCCAATGCGCTGCTACCGCCTTTGAACTGAGGCTGCGCAAAGGCACACATTGGGAGTATGAGGTAAGCAATGCTGCTTAGTAATTTTTTGTAGAACATACGTTAAGTTAATGGCTTTAATTAACAATTAACTTAACGTATAGTTGCGGCTTTAAATTGTAAAATCAATTCAGGATCAGGGATGTTACGCTGATAGACACCCTGCTCAGAGTAACGGCATACACCGGGGTAGTCGCCTTTGTAGCCCTGCATATCAAACATCAGCTGAAAGTGCAAATGCGGCGGCCAGCCACCGTTTTCTTCTTCGGTGCCGAAAGCAGCTATTTGCTGGTTTACAGCTACAGGCATACCCTCATACAAGTTAATCATGCTTTCCCGGTTCAAGTGTCCGTATAAGCTGTATAAGGTTAAGTCGTTCAGTTTATGCTGTAAGACGATGGTCGGCCCGTAATCGCCAAAATGGTTATTATCCTGAAAGCTATGCACCTGTCCTTGTAGCGGAGAGTACACCGGAGTTCCGGCTGGCGCCCATATGTCAACACCCAGGTGCAGGCGGCGCGGTTCGCTTTCGGTATTAAAATGCGCACTACGTGCATAAAGGGTGCGGTGTTCCATGTACCCCCCAATCCCATACCGGTAACCGCCGGCTTGCAATTTTTCATTTACCCAGGCACTAAACTTAGGCGTATCGGCCACATCATCAGCGCTGAGTTCGGTGTTGGCCGCAGTAAAGTCAAACTGTAACAAGCGGTCGGTGTCCTGGTTAAAATCTACCACTTTACCTACAGCCTCAGGGTGCTGTTGCAGGTAAGCGGCCAGTTGCTCATGAAGCGGGTATTCAGGACTCAGCATTGTTTTGCTGATCTTCTTTACTGATTTTATCGAAAATCTTGTCCATGCGCTCTACATACTCATTGGTGTCATCCACAAAAAACTCCAGTTGGGGGATAACCCTTACTTGATCTTTAATGCGTGCGCCCAGCTTGTAGCGGATTTCTGAAGCATGTGTTTTTACGGTTTGCAATGCCTGCTGTGTATTGGTATTGTTAAAGAAGCTTAAAAATACGCGGGCAATAGCCAAATCGGGGGTTACCCTTACTTTGGTAATAGTCACCAAAGTATTAGGCAAAAAGTTCATTCCTTCCCGCTGAAAAATAGCAGCTAAATCCTGCTGTATTACACCGGCAAATTTTTGCTGACGTTTTGATTCCATAATAGTTAATTAACGTAATGCAGGCAGATGAGTTTCTGCTGCAGATAAATATAAAGGTGAATAAAAAGAGGGAAGGCTTTAATTACATTCCTGTGGTATCTCTTTGGTGATTTTTACCAGCCGGCGCACTACCAAAGTGCTGTCATATTCTGAGCCAATACCTTCCTTGCCTGATGCTTCTTTATCGCCCTGCACCTCAACATATACGGGTTCATAAGGCTTTTCAAAGTTCATGTTGGCGTATTCCAGCTCCAGTTTATTCGATTTGTCGGTTACCCAGTATTCGTGGCCGGTTTCGCAATCTTTAAATGATTTTACTTCGGGGCCAAAGCTGTATAAACCCTTATATACCTTTGGCTGAGCCGCTTTATTTCCATCCAGGTTACAAGAGCAGCAAATGCTTACCGCTATAAATACAACAATCGCCCGAAAAAATCTGAACTGCATAGCCAACAAATTTATAATTCTTGTTTAATATCGTCTAATCCTTTCACACTTAAACGCGCACTGATGCCTGATGCCAGCGCAGCAATTACAGTTACCGTGAGCAGGACCAAGGCAAAGTCGGTAGCTTTTACATCAACTGGGTAGGCATCTACCACCATCAGGCTGCCGCCCATTTTAATAAAGCCGAAATGCTGTTGCAATAAACAAAAAGCAAGCCCTAGCAGCATACCTGCCAGGCAGCCCACCATGGAGATCAACATACCCTCAAAAAAGAAAATACGCTGAATGAGCCCACGCCCTGCCCCCAGACTGCTCAGTATGGCAATATCCTTACGTTTATCAATTACCAGCATGGTAAGTGAACCAATGATATTGAATATGGCAATAATTAATACAAAGGTGAGAATTAAAAATACGGCCCATTTCTCGGAATGCAGTATTTTGTACAGCAGCGTATTTTGCTCATAGCGGTTTTTCACTGTAAACTGCTTGCCGATATGCGCCTCAATGTCTTTTTGTATAGCCGACAGTCGTGTGCCTTTTTTGTAATTTAACTCCAGCGAAGACACCTGGTTTTGCTCATCCAGCAGGTTGCGGGCAAAGGCAATTGGGGTTACCATCAAGTTATCAAAATCCTGCTGCACAGAAAATATGCCCGAGGGATCAATATAGCCAATTACAAAATCATCGGCCGGGTTAATGCTGGTGCCGCTGCTTTTTCGGTTGGGCGAAAACACCTGCAACTGCGTTAACTGGTCATTGATGTTTACCCCCAAACTGGACTGCACCGTAGTGCCGATTACCGCATACTGATGCCCATTGGTATTAAGTGTGAATGATCCCTGTACAATGGTGCTGTCCAGCTGCGGATTTTTCAGAAAATCGTCACTTACACCTTTAACCATACCAATAAACTGCCGGTTTCCGTACCTGATCAGGGCTTTCTCCTGCAGCACCTGTGTACAAGAAAACAAATGCGGGTCTTTCTTTAGTTCGTTAAAGTAGGCCGTGTTCGGATTAAACGTTTTACCCACTTTGGGCTCAATTTTCAATTCGGGTGTAAAGTTGTTGTAAAGTGATAAAATCACCGTTTCAAATCCGTTAAAAACCGACAGGATAATAATTAAGGCAGCGCTGCCAATCAGTACACCCACCATTGAAATGCCGGAAATGATATTTATGGCATGCATCTTTTTACTCGAAAAAAGATACCGCCGGGCTATATACATGGAGGTGTTCAAAACAATTGAGCTTTAAATAGATAGTAAGATACTAAAAAAACGGGTTATATTCTTTTTCGTAAGCAATAGTGGTTTCGGGGCCATGGCCCGGATAAATTATAGTTTCATCGGGCAGTACAAACAGCTTTTCTTTAATGTTGCTAATAAGTTGCTGATGATTACCACCGGGCAAATCGGTGCGGCCTACACTGTTTCTGAACAGTACATCGCCGCCTACTACCCAGCCGTCTTGCACGTTGTAAAAACATAAATGTGCCGGCGAATGGCCGGGTGCAAAAATGAGCTGTAGGGTAGTATTGCCAAATTGTATGGTGCCGGTTTCCGGCAGATAAGTTTCCGGCAAGGGTGATAACTCATACCGAAGGCCGCTTTGCTGCGCCCAGGCCGGCACTGCTTCCAGTAAAGGTAATTCTCCTTCATTAAATTGAGGGAGCAAGCCGTATTGCTGATGTACAAATAAGTTGCCCAGCACATGGTCAATATGGCAGTGCGTATTCAATAATAACGCCGGCTTCAACTGATGCTCATTAATAAAATTAACTACTGCATTTTGTTCCGCAGCAGTATACATACCCGGATCGATAATAGCGCATTCGCCGCTTTCATCATAAACAAGGTAAGTATTTTCCTGATACGGATTATTGGGAAAGATTTGTAGCTGAGCCATAAACAAAGGTAGTAAATGCCCCCTAACCCCCTAAAGGGGGAATAGAAGTTTATTTTAACAGGAATGAACAATAAAGATTTGAGGAAAGCTTCTGTTCCCCCTTTAGAGGGTTAGGGGGCTTTCCACTTAAAGCTTTTAATCATTACTGCCATATCCTTTTTCACAAAATCAAGCACGGGCTGGATGGAATCCAGTTTGGGTTCGCTGTTGAAGTATAAAGCGCCGCGCAGGTAATGCCGGGTACTGTCAGTAAGATAAAACTGGGCCGAAGAAGCGGTATTGCCATCAATGGTATAGTAAATGCCGTATATTTTGCGCTCAGGGTAATGAATTACGCCTTCATCAATACCTGTAGCTTTAACTGTATGTTTAAATGCAAATTTGTGGGCATATTCAATCAACTTGTCAAACTGGGCTTTAGAAGTTATCGTTTCATACGTTAAGTGCAGGGTAGCATTAAATTGCGGAAACTGCATATTAATAAAGCAGGGCTTGGCACGGGCATCTTTATCCGGCTCAATAATAGCATAGCTGGGATAATTAAATGTATAAGGGCAATCTGAGTTGTAAGCCTGGTAACTATGCTGCGGGAATACTACTCGGAAATAGCCGCGCGGCTTAGGCGAATAATCATTATTGCCCCCACAAGCGGCCAGCAGCAAGCAGCTTAAAGCCAGCAGCAGAACAGGTAAAATGCCTGTTAGGGGTGCTTTTCGTTGGAGTTCCAGATTTCCCATGATTTTTCGGCCTGCAATATCAGCATTTCATAACCATTTTTAGTAACAGCGCCCTGCTCAGCCCCTTTTTTCAAAAATAACGTTTGCTCGGGGTTGTACACCATATCATACAACAGGTGATTTTCGGTCAGTTCCTCATAAGGTATAGTGGGGCATTCATCAATATTGGGTGCAGTACCCAATGGCGTGGTATTAATAATGAGCAAGTGACTGGCGATATGCTCAGGAGTCAGTTCATCAAATGTGATATGATGGTCGGCCTTTTTGCGGGTAACCGATTTATAGCTGATGTTTAAGGTGCTTAAAATATACTTCACTGCACGTGCGGCACCACCGTCACCTAAAATCAAGGCGCTGGTATGCTGTGCTTTCAGTAGGGGCTTTAATGACATTTCAAAGCCATACGCATCGGTGTTAAAGCCTTCCAGCATGTACTCTTTGCCTTCAATACCTACCTCGCCCGAAAAAGCAGCGGTAACAGGGCTGATTTGCGAAATGCGTATGCAGTTTACCGCCCCAATCTCCCTGGCGTATTCACTCATTGAATCCAGCATGGGCAATACTGAAACCTTGTGCGGTACGGTTACATTCAGTCCGCATAGTTGAGGTTCGCTTTTCAGTAATCCGTCAAGCTGGTCAATACTGGCTAAAGGATAAAGTTCGTAGGATGCATTATGAATATGCTCTTCCTCAAACTTTTCGGTAAAGTACTTTTTTGAAAATGAGTGCGAAAGCGGATGGCCAATTAGCCCGTATTTTTTCATGCTGATGAATTGAAACGCAATGTTACTTATTCCAATTTAAACAGCCAACGGGTACTATTGATTTAAGAAATGGTCAAATGTATCGCTGCGCAAGCCCAGGCGCAAAGTTTCCAGCGGAATCAAGTCAAACGGGGCAATGTTACCTAAATTAACGTTGGTGCCCAGTAATTTAATAAACCAAACCTGCTGCGCTTTCTGCGGTGCCTCCCAAATAATGGTATCCTGCTGAATTTGAGTTAATATCTCATCAACCAAACCCTGCCTTACTTCGCCCGAATCGCGATAGATGCCGACGTTGCCACTTTCGCGTGCTTCGGCAATCACCTTCCACGAGCCGGCTTCCATTTCGGCTTTAATCAGCTGTATCCATTTATAAGGCGCAAATATTTTTTGCACATCTTTAGAGCCTACCTCTGACACTACCGTTACCTGCTGGCTGAGTTTACGGATGTATTCGCATTTTTCTTCATGCGGAATAGTAATAGAGCCGTCTGAAACTTCGGCATATTCCATCTGGTATTTATCAAGCAGGCGGCAATAATCATCAAACTGGTTGCGGATAATAAAAGCCTCGAACAAGGTGCCGCCAAAGTAAGCAGGCAAACCGGCGTCTTTGTATAACTTGAGTTTGTCGCTTAAATTGGGTGTTACATAAGAAGTAGCCCAACCCAGTTTCACCAAATCGGTATGAATGCCCGAAACTTCAATAAAGTCTTCGGCCTGGCGCAGGCTTAAGCCTTTATCCATAGCCATAGTTAAGCCGTTGGTACGCGGTTTTTGAGAACGGTCGGGAATTTGAGAAAGCGAATAATTCAGCATAAAAACAATATGTTATAGCCTATAACCAAAAGTTTTAATATTACAAAGATGGGAATTTAATTTTAGACTTATATTTTTAATATTGCTATTCGCATCATTTGCCTGCATTAAATATGTTATTTTTAGCATTTAACAATCTTATACTTATCACCATGAAAAGATTTCTTTTTACCGTATGGATAATTAGTTTATTCAGTACATGTGCATTTGCCCAGCATTGTAATTGTGAAACAGAATTTGGCTATATTAAATCGTACATGGAAAGAAATTATGCCGGTTTTGAAGACAAGCAGGCCATAATAACCAAGGCAAAGTATAACCAATTGGTAAAAAGTTATTTGGCCCTGGCAAAGGCACCATATGGTAACGAGGAGTGTTTAATGATTATTTACCGTTTTCTCTCGGCTTTTAAAGATCATCATGTATCTGTAAGGGCTACGTTTGATGCGAATAAACTCGATTCGGCATACATCAGTCAGCGACAGATTATTCCTATATCGGATGAGAAAATTTCACAATTAAGAAAATCCACCACGTTTGAAGGGATTTATGATTTTCATGATCCGGCCAGATACAAAATAGCAGTAATTAAAGATCAAACACTGCTGCATGACTACATTGGTATAATTGTGAATTCGAACTTGCCCGGATGGAAAAAAGGCATGATAAAGTTTGAGGCCAAAATGGAAACTGATAGTTTAGGTAAGGGCGTATTGTATATGCTGAATGGTATGCCCAAGCTGGAAAGCTTTTCTTTCAGAAAAGATGCGATTTCGGGTGACTGGCATCGTGAGGGCACCACTCCTAACAGATCTGCTTATAACAGTAAACTGGTTGATGCCAAAAAACTGACTGATAAAACCTTATATATCAAAGTGGCCAGCTTTGGTACTTACAATGCCAAAAATGTCGATTCTCTATTGTTAGCCAACAAGGAAAATTTAAACCGTATGCCTAATCTGGTACTCGATCTTCGTGGAAATGGTGGGGGAGCCGATTATGTTTACCGTCCTTTAATGCCTTATATGTACACTTCTCCTGTGCGTTATCGAGGCACAAGTATATGGGCAACTCCTGAAAACATTAAAGGGTGGAAGCGATACCTGGAGGATGATGAGATGTCTGCAGAGAATAAGGCTTCCATTCAAAAAACCATTTAGTTGCTTGAAGCCAATAAAGGTAAATGGGTTAATAAAACCTATGATGCCATATTATCGAATTATGAAAAATTATCTGAGCCCTCTAAAATAGTTATTCTGATCGATGGAAATTGCGCCAGCAGCACTGAAGAATTTTTGCTTTTTGCGCGGCAGAGCACAAAAGTAACGCTGATGGGTAAAAACACTTCTGGTACATTAGACTATTCTAACGTACTGGAAGTGCCCTTTTCATGTATGCCTTATATTTTGAGATATTCTTCCTCACGCAGTAACCGCGTAATTCATGGTGAGGGAATAGATAATACCGGCATCAAGCCTCAGTATTATTTGTCTGACAAGGATGACTGGATGGAAAAAGCAGTAGTCTTTTTAGAGAAATAGGGATAGGTATTAACGGCTCAATAAAAAAGCCCGTACAATTTGCACGGGCTTTTTTATTGATCTATGATTTTTATCGGGTGTACCGGTTAATAATATCCAGGATAATCTTATTCTTTTGCAATTGCGGCAGGTAGTCAAACAAGATATAATGCTTCTCCGGGTCGGCAGTTAAGGCCTGCTCCAGATTGGTTAAAGCCTCGTTATAATCGCCTTTGGCAAACAGGTAGGCCACCATGCGGTAGTACAGCTCAGCTGTATCTGGGTTGTTCTTGATGGCTTGTGCCATCACCTCAATGGCATCTGTCAGCCGGTCCTGCTCATACAAAATAGAAGAATAATCCAGCCAGGCATCCATATCCAGCGGGTTCAATTCCACCACTTTTTCGTAAGCTTTTTCGGCTTCATCCATGTGGCCCAGCTTGTACTCGGCATCGGCAATGGCAAACCAGTAATCGGCATTGGCAATATCCAAATCCAGCGCTTTGCGATAAAAATGCAATGCCTCAAAATAACGCTCTTCAAAATCAAGCGTTACCCCAATGCCAAACCAGGCATCAGCCAGTTTAGAATCCATCCGTACCGATTTTTTGTAAAACGAGCGGGCTTCATCCATTTGCTCCAATTTTTCGTAGCACTCGCCAATGGCACAATAAGTATCAGCATTGGGCTGTTCGTATTCGAAGGTTTGGCGGTACACTTCTATAGCTTCTGCATATTTCTCGAGGTTTACTAAAGCATTGCCTTTATTAAAGTAGGCTGATGCAAAGTTATCCTTAATTAAAATAGCATAATCATAGGCATCAATGGCCTTTTCAAACAGGCTCATTTTGGTGTAAGCATTACCTAAATTATACCAGGCGGCATAGCTGTAAGGTTCGGTATCAATATATTGCTGATAAAACTGTATGCTTTCCTCCTGGTTGTCCAGCACATCGTAGCAAAAAGCCAGTTCGTACAGGGCATCCTGGTTTTCCATGTTCTGCTTCAGGCACTTCTTCAGGCAGTCTATAGCAGCATGGTAGTCGCCCATGTTCTGGTATACATAAGCCATATGCAGCAGGATATCGTCGGTATCTTCGGCCATGCCGAGCGCTTTTTCATAATTCTCCAGTGCCTCGCTATAGCGCTCCATACTTTCGTACAGGTTGCCGCGAATGATATAAATATCGGCATCCGAAGCCTCCAAAAGGGCAGCTTTATCTAAGGCTGCAAACGCTTCAGACACCCGGTTGGTTACCACCAGCAATTGTGCCTGTTTAATTAAAAACACGGCTGCATAAGGATGCTGGTTGCGGGCATACTCTACTACCTGTAATGCACGTACCGCATCGTTCTTTTCAATATAATAATCAATAATGTTTTCAAATGCCGATGCATCAAAAAAATACTGATCATGATTGCGGATCATCTCCTCGTAGCGCTCTACTGAAAACTTCGGGTCTTCGGTAAAGCCATAGTCAAAATCATCTTCTTCCATTCAACCTCTATTTCAGAATTTATATCAATATACAACAATTACCGTAGTATACCAAACACTAAGTACCTTTATAAGCAGCCCCAGGGCGTTTAAGTTTTTAACAAAACAGCCGCCTTTTTCCACACACGCCTTAACTTACTGATAATTAAACCAAAAGCAAGACGTTACTTAAACAGCACTTGTGACAACAAATTTTGTGTGTGCAAAATTTTACATTTGCCTTATTAACACCACACTATGAATTTCGACATCCGCCCTGTTCTTCAACAGCTTCAAATTGCTGATCTCAACCCTGCGCACAGTACCGGCGCTACACATGGGCGTGCTGATACTGATCAAATTAAAACCATTCTTTCCCCGGTTAACGGGCAAGCCATTGCTACAGTTTGCATGGCCGGCTCAGCCGATTATAACACCATTATGCCTGTAGCCGAACAGGCGTCTCTGCAATGGCGGCAATGGCCTGCGCCCAAGCGTGGCGAAGTAGTACGCCAGATTGGCCTTGCCCTGCGCGAGCATAAAGAGGCGCTGGGTAAACTGGTGTCTTACGAAATGGGCAAAAGCCTACAGGAAGGCTGGGGCGAGGTACAGGAGATGATTGACATCTGCGATTTCGCCACCGGCCTGAGCCGCCAGCTCAACGGCGCTACCCTGCACTCGGAGCGGCCCGAGCACCGCATGTATGACCAGTATCATCCTTTGGGTGTGGTAGGTATTATCTCAGCTTTCAACTTTCCGGTAGCAGTATGGAGTTGGAATGCCATGCTGGCCTGGATTTGCGGTAACGTATGTATATGGAAACCTTCGGAAAAAACACCGCTTACCGCCTGGGCCTGCCAGCACATTGTGCAGCAGGTATTTGAGCGTAATGAAGTGCCCGAAGGTGTATCAAACCTGATTGTAGGCGACCGCGCCGTTGGTGAACTGATGGCACGGGATGGCCGCATTGCTTTGCTGTCGGCTACCGGTTCTACCCGCATGGGTAAAGCTGTAGCGGCGGCTGTAGGCGCCCGCCTGGGTAAAAGTTTGTTGGAACTAGGCGGCAACAATGCCATTATTATTACCGAAAATGCCGACTTAGATATGGCGCTGATTGGTGCAGTGTTTGGCGCGGTAGGCACTGCCGGGCAGCGCTGTACTACCACCCGCAGGCTCATTATTCACGAAAGTATTTATGAAAACTTTAAGCAGAAACTCATTAATGCTTATGAGCAATTGAAAATAGGTAACCCCTTGGATGAGGCCAACCACATGGGGCCGCTCATTGACCATGACGCGGTGAATACTTACCTGCAAGCCATTGAAGATGCCAAAGCGCAAGGCTGCCGCTTTATAGTAGAAGGCGGCGTATTAACCGGCGAGGCCTATGCATCGGGCTGTTATGTGAAGCCTTGTATTGCTGAGGCCGAAAATCATTATGCCATTGTACAGCACGAAACCTTCGCGCCCATCTTATACCTGATGAAGTACCAAAACTTAGATCAGGCCATTGCCATGCAAAATGGTGTACCGCAGGGCTTGTCGTCTGCAATCATGACGCAAAATTTGCGCGAGGCAGAACAATTTTTATCAGCCCGGGGTTCTGATTGCGGAATTGCCAACGTGAATATCGGTACCTCCGGAGCAGAAATTGGCGGTGCGTTTGGCGGCGAGAAAGAAACTGGCGGAGGCCGCGAGTCGGGCTCTGATGCCTGGAAAGTATACATGCGCCGGCAAACCAATACCATTAATTATTCTACCCGGTTGCCACTGGCACAGGGCATACAATTTGAATTATAAACTGTACTTTCATATTTATTACGCGCTTATAACTAATGAACAAATTTTATTGTTGCTTAACAGGAATGGCTGCAGCCGCCCTGTTTAATTTTCAGCAAGCTGCCGCACAAACTGCTCCCGCTACCCTGCCCGATCCACCTAAAAACTGGCATACCATGGATTTAAAAACTGATGGCTTTTACGGCATCAGCTTAAATCAGGCTTATATGGCTCTAAAAGGTAAAAAGAGTAAGCCGGTACTGGTAGCTACGATTGACAGCGGTATTGACACTGCCCAAAAAGACCTGAAACCCGTATTATGGATAAATACCAAAGAAATACCGGGTAATGGTAAAGATGATGACGGTAACGGTTACGTAGATGATATACATGGCTGGGACTTTTTAGGTGGCCCAGGCGGCAAATGCGACTTTACCGAAACTACCGAAGAGGTACGTGAATATGCTAAACTGCAAAGCAAATACGGCACTGCCACCAGCGCCCCTGCCGGGCAGGAAAAAGAGTATGCTTACTGGCTAAAGGTAAAAGCCACCCGCGATTCAACCATTGCTAAATCATCGGCCGAAATACAGAATTTAACCCCAGTGATGAATGCACTGATGATTACCAGCGGCTTCGTAAAAAAAGGTTTGAACTTAGGGCCTGATGGTACTTTTACCAAGAATGATTTAAACCGCCTGAAAAGCACCAATGATACCATTGCACAAAGCAAAAATGTATGGAACATGATTTTTCAGGAAGAAGGCGGCAGTACCAATAACGCCAAGGTATTGAAAGAGCTAAGTGAGTACATTACCAAACTGAACAACGACATTACCCCCGACCTTACTGCCCGCCAGCGTATTGTAGGCGATAACCCTGATGTAAGGGACGGCAAACCTTATGGTAATAACCTGCTCAAGTTTGAAGATGCTTCGCATGGTACCGGTGTAGCCGGCCTCATTGGTGCGGTTCGCAATAATAACTATGGTGTAAACGGCGTAGCTGATAATGTGCGCATTATGGCCATTAAGGCTGTACCTAACGGCGATGAATATGATAAAGACATTGCCAATGCTATTCGGTATGCCGTTGATAATGGCGCCAAAATAGTGAACATGAGTTTTGGCAAAAAGATATCGCCACATAAAGAATGGGTAGATGAAGCTTTTAAATATGCTGCCGACCATGATGTGTTGCTGGTACAAGCTGCTGGTAATGATAATCAGGACGTAGATGCCAAGCCACAGTACCCCAACGATACTTTTGTTGATGGCTCGGTTACTAACCTGGATAATGTGATATGTGTAGGCGCATCAGGCCCCCGCCGAGATACCAAACTGGCGGCCAGCTTCAGCAACTACGGCAAAAAGAATGTAGATGTATTTGCTCCGGGCGTAAAAGTAACCTCGGTAGATAAAGATGCGGAGTTTAATACCGCCGACGGCACCAGCTTTGCCTCGCCGGTTACTGCAGGTGTTGCGGCTTTGCTGTTGGAGTATTATCCTGACCTGAGCGCACGCCAGTTAAAACAGGCCATTTTGCAGTCGGCCAAACCTTTAACCGGCACTATGGTAGTAAAACCCGGCGCTAAAGAAGGTACGCCTAATGTTGACTTTACCACCCTCAGCAAAACCGGCGGTGTGGTGAACGCTTACCAGGCGGTACTCATTGCTTCTAAAATGAAGGGTGAACGGAAAAAATAAGTTCTCAAACAAAAAAGCGGGTTTAGGCCCGCTTTTTTGTTTCTATCTTATATGTTTGCGTTAATCTTAATCACTACAATGAAACGCTTTATCCTGCTATGTGCTGTAGGTATCATTAGTCTACATCATGCCACCGCTCAAACCGGCAACAGCACATACCCGTTCATGAAAATCAAGGGTATCCCTCTTGCCGCAAACAAATCATCTATTGTAAAATCATTCGGCAAACCTCAAAAAATATACAGGCCCCATTATGATTGTGGCTTTTTTTCTGAAGACCAGGGACACCCCTATTATTTACTACAATACGCCAATTTAAACTGGATAGGTAATGAAAAAGAAGGTTATCAGGCGGAAGATATATTTTTTACTCCAGAAAGTAATTACCAATTAACTTTTAAAGGGCACTTCCTCTCGGCCAATACCTCTATTCAGGAATTTATGAAGCTTTCCGGAATTAAAGAATTTACTACATCAAAGGCAGGAGAAAGCCCGGAAGATTTATTGCGATTTACACATCACAACCCCAATATTATTGTTAAAGCGATAAATTTATTGCCTGCAAAAGGGGATGGCAAATACATATTCTTTTTTGTAAAAGACAAACTGGTTAAAATAGAGCTTTGGACGCCTTGTTAATATATAGCCAGATACAAGCAATCCCTATAGATTACGGAAAGCGGTAACTCAACGATACCCCGCTTGCCCAAGAGGTATAGATAGTGCCCGACTCTGAAGCACCTTCACGGCTGTTGTAACTATAGCTATAATTTCCGAATACATTGTATTGGGTATGTACGCCCAGGCTCACATCTTCGGTTAGTCGGAAGCTTAAACCCAGTTTAGGGGCAATATAACCCTGGGGTTCAGAAGCGCTGCCAGAAAAGGTAGCGCCTGATACTGCATCCAGCGAGATGAATTTATAGCTGCTAAAGTAATTACCTGAGTTGATACCGGCTACCAAACGCACCTTGGGGTTAATGGGGAACTGGTACATTGCGCTCAGGTAAAAGCCATAGCTTACATAGCTGCCAAAGCTGGTAGCGCTATATACAGTACCATATTGATCTGCCTCATAAAATGTGCTTTGCTTGGGTTGCAACACGCGGTAACTGCCATGAAGGCCAAACACCCAGTTGTTATAGTAATATTGTAAACCTACCTCGCCCGATGGTGAGGCCTTGTATATCTCTTTCAGGTTGTGCATGGGTACATCAATGTTTACCCCGCCAGTGAGCCCGAAGCCGGATTGTGATGAGTTACCATCAAAATTCATGCGCATGGTATTGTACTGCGCCTGTGCTGCCGAACCGGCCAGCACCAGTAGTATAAATACGGCAGTTTTAAAAGCAAAATTTAAATTAAGCGCTTGTAGTGTAACTATTGGCTTTAAACGCCGTTTAACAGTAAAAGCAGAAATCCGGTTTAAATCAGGAGCACAATACATTGCAATAAGTTAGGAGCCAATAAAAGTAGAAAATATATTTCAAATCGAAATCATGTGCCGGGTACAGATGATTAATCCTAACAAAAAATTGCGCCATCATCGAACCAGCTTTTTAACCAGCTTATACCTTCCGGCATAAAATTACGCTGCTCTCTAAGTGCAAACCGCATATGAGCCTCCCTGCTTTGTGCATTTTGTTGAGGCGAAATTGTACTGAAGTTTAATTATTTATCATTATTAATGTAAAAAAGTTGCAGGGTACGCGGTGCGGGTTGTTTTTCGCATTCCATTACCTATATTTGCGTGCAAAAATTTTCATTTTTTAATTAGATAATGAGAGAAATACAGTTCAGAGAAGCGCTTCGTGAAGCTATGAGCGAGGAGATGCGCAAGGATGAGAAAATATACCTGATGGGTGAAGAAGTTGCTGAATATAACGGCGCTTATAAAGTAAGTCAGGGTATGCTGGATGAATTTGGTGCCAAACGGGTAATTGATACGCCGATCTCTGAACTGGGTTTTGCCGGTATAGGTATCGGTTCAGCCATGAACGGCCTGCGCCCAATCATTGAGTTCATGACCTTTAACTTCTCGTTGGTGGCCATTGACCAGATTATTAACGGTGCAGCCAAAATGATGTCAATGAGCGGTGGCCAGTTCTCGGTGCCGGCGGTATTCCGTGGCCCTACCGGTAATGCCGGTATGCTGAGCTCGCAGCATAGCCAGTGTTTTGAAAACTGGTATGCCAACTGTCCCGGCTTAAAAGTAGTAGTGCCATCAAACCCGGCCGATGCTAAAGGTTTGTTAAAGCAATCTATCCTGGATCCGGATCCGGTAATTTTCATGGAATCGGAGCTGATGTACGGCGATAAAGGTGAAGTGCCTGAAGGCGAATATTATATTGAGCTGGGTAAAGCCAAAGTAACCAAAGAAGGTACCGATGTAACTTTAGTAGGTTTCGGTAAAATTATGAAGGTGGTTAATGCTGCCGCTGCCGAATTGGAAAAAGAAGGCATTCATGCCGAGGTGATTGATTTGCGCACCGTACGCCCTATTGACTACGCTACTGTAATTGAATCGGTGAAGAAAACCAACCGCATGATTTTTGTAGAAGAGAGCTGGCCTTTGGCTTCGATCTCTACTGAGGTAGCTTTCAAAGTGCAAAAAGATGCTTTTGATTACCTGGATGCACCTATCCTGCGCATTACCGGCGGCGACGTTCCGCTTCCATACGCTCCAACCCTGATTCAGGAATATTTGCCTAACCCTGAGCGTGTGATTAAGGCGGTAAAAGAGGTAATGTATATTAAAAAGTAAATTATTAAAACCATCTATAATTTAAAAGCCTGCTTAATGCAGGCTTTTTTGTGTTCTGATAATAAATTTAAACCTTAACCATCCTGCTTTTATCATGTTAAAGCGTATTATAATTTTCTGCTTTATTGCTTTTTGTACCATAAATGTGTACAGCCAAAATATAACTGAACTTGAAAGTGCGGGAACAGGCGCAAAACTTCAAGCCGATGAGGCTATTATTTATGGAAATTTTGTTCAGAAGCTTAGTTATTGGAAGAGCGGTTACCAGCAATATATCTTTATCAGGAATCTGGATACACATGCCATCTACTGCTTTCAGGTAAAATCAAAATTAGGTGGTGCTAAAATGCGCCTGTTCTGCTATCATATCCCCTTGGGTAATTATGAAATTCTGAATTATTATTACAGCAAGGCTACCTGGTATGGTAATACTCAAGGATTTAATTCGCCGGTATTTAAGAATATAGATATTGATGTGAACGTAAAAAACAAGCTTGACAGCGGACTGATTAAGCGTGAAGACTTACACCGCTTTACTTTTAGCGCAGCAGGCAATACTTTGGTTTATTTAGGCACCTGGCATTTTGACACCGGTATAATTTCGTTTACCAACAACAAAGCCGAAGCAGACCAAAAGCTACAACCTGAATATACTTATTTGATTTTTAAAGAGGCACTCATCAATATACCTGATTAAAAATGAATTTACTTAAGAATGCTGTTTGGTTGGTGTGCATAATGCTGGTCGGCTATAGATGCACACCTGCAAATCATAAGCAGAAAGCATCAGTGATAAATAACTCAAATCACATCTTACCTTTTGATACTGCTTATAAAACCATACATGTATTAGTTGCCTTATGCGATAATAAATACCAAGGCATTGTACCGGTGCCCACAAAAATAGGTAACGGGCAAAACCCTGAAACTAATTTATACTGGGGCAATGGATATGGTGTTTATACTTATTTTAAACATAGTAAAGACTGGCAGTTCGTGAGCACTCAAAAATCAGGAGGTCAGGTTTTGGAGCGAGCTATATTTAAGCATCGTAAACAAAAATTTTATCTGGTGGCTGATGCTTACGACGGACGGTACATCAAAAATTGTATCATCAGTTTTTTAAACAGCAGTACTGGAAAAATTAAAGACACCCTTAAAGTTACCAAGCATACTTTAGGCATTTATGGTAATGCCAATTTGCTAGCATACATTGGGCATAACGGCCTGATGGATTTCGAATTGAATGATGAATACCAGAGCACTGATGGGCGCACCCGCAATTGCATTGTATTGGCTTGTTACAGCAAAAAATATTTTGGCTACTATGCCCGCAAAGCCGGCATCAACCCATTGCTATGGACTACTAACCTAATGTGCCCCGAAGCTTATACCTTACATGATGCTATTACAGATTATATAAACAAAGGTAATAATGATAGTGTCAGAAACAGTGCTGTAACAGCGTATAATCGTTATCAGAAGTGTGGGATAAATGTAGCAAAAGGTTTATTGGTAAGTGGTTGGTAGGGAGGTCTTACTTATAATGATGTTATCATTATAAGGTTCGATCACAAAACCCTTATAAAAAGCAAAGCCCCCTGATGGGCAGGGGGACTTTTACTAACCAATTATAAACCTAAATTATGAGAAGAGCTGTTGGGGAAGGATTCGAACCTTCACAGAGTAGTTAGTCCTTTTCAGGATTTCCTATTGTTCTCCGCCACCGGGACAAGGAGGTGTGTCTGCCAAAAATTTCACCACCCAACATTGTTTTGTCTTAAGAACGAAGCATCTTTTTTGTTGTTGCTTGATACAAATGTAAAGCACTTATCAATTTCTTGCAAATATTTCAATAAAATATTTTTATTTTTATTTGATTTTTAATTAAACTTGTACTTAAGTAAACAAATCAAAATTTATGCCTCACAAGAAAGCCCATAATTTAGAAATTGATAATCTGGATATACAGATTTTGTCTATCCTGATGAAGAACGCAACCACCCCCTATACGGAGATTGCAAAAGATTTAATTGTATCGGGCGGCACCATACACGTGAGAATGAAAAAGCTGGAGGAGATGGGCATCATTAAAGGTGCAAGCCTCGAAGTTGACGCACAGAAGCTGGGCTTTGATATTACTGCCTTTTTGGGTATATATCTCGAAAAAGGCTCGCAATATAATGATGCCGTGGCAGCATTAAAGGATATAAAAGAGATTACCGAGTTATACTACACCACCGGCAGCTGGAGCATCTTTGCAAAAATTGTATGCCATGATACAAGCCATTTGCGCGAGGTGTTAAACGAGCGCATACAGAGTGTACCAGGCATACAACGTACAGAAACATTTATCTCTTTAGAAGAAAGTATTAAACGTCAGATTACACTAACGGACTAAACAATTACTTAAACTTTGCTTTCAGGGCTGCCAGCTTGGCCTGCATGTCCATTTCGGGTTGCTTCTGGGTTTGATTCCGGTTGCTGCCTGTATGGTTCCGTTGCATGGGTTGCGCTGGCTTTTTTGTGCCTTGCTTTTTGTCTGCCTCTGCTGCAGCCTCTTTCATAGATAATGAAATACGCTTACGGTTGGCATCTACCTCGGTTACTGTTACCTCTACATGCTGGTGTACTTTTAATACCTCATTCGGGTCTTTGATGTAGCGGTTGGTAATCTGGCTCAGGTGCACCAGGCCATCCTGGTGTACGCCAATATCAACAAAGGCACCAAAATTGGTAATATTGGTTACGATGCCGGGCAGCTTCATTCCCACTTTTAAATCTGTAATGGCATTAACGCCTTCAGTAAAACTGAAAGCCTCGAACTGCTCACGCGGGTCGCGGCCGGGTTTGGCCAGCTCGGCCATAATATCATTCAGGGTAGGCAAGCCTACATTACCGGTTACATACTTTTGCAGCGGGATGGCCTTGCGCAGCTTTTCATTCTGCATCAATTCGGTTAAGGTATGGCCGGCATCTTTAGCTATACGCTCTACCAGGGCATAGCGCTCAGGGTGCACGCCGCTTGCATCCAGCAGGTTTTCACCACCACGTATACGTAAAAAGCCGGCTGCCTGCTCATAGGCTTTATCGCCCAGGCGGGCTACTTTCTTCAATTGCTCACGACGTTTAAAGGCACCGTTCTGGTTACGGTAGTCTACAATGTTTTGTGCCAGTTGCGGCCCCAGGCCCGATACATAGGCTAAAATCTGTTTGCTGGCAGTATTCAACTCCACGCCTACCGCATTTACAGCGCTAACAACGGTATCATCCAGCGAGGTTTGCAGTTTATTCTGATCCACATCGTGCTGGTACTGGCCAACGCCGATAGATTTAGGGTCAATTTTTACCAGCTCTGCCAGTGGGTCCATCAACCTGCGACCGATAGATACTGCTCCGCGTACGGTTATATCCTTGTCCGGAAATTCTTCGCGTGCCACTTCTGATGCGGAATAGATAGATGCGCCACTCTCGTTCACCATTACAATAGTAGTGCCCGCTAAATTCAAATTGCGTACAAATTGCTCGGTTTCGCGCCCGGCGGTACCGTTGCCGATAGCAATGGCTTCAATTTTATACGTTTCGGCCAGATGCTTAACCGTTTTCTCGGCCTCACGTGCCTGCCCGGCACCGGTATGCGGATAAATGGTGGTATTTTCCAGCAATTTACCCTGCTCATCCAAACATACCACTTTACAGCCGGTACGGAAGCCCGGATCAATGGCCATTACGCGGCGCTGCCCCAGCGGTGCAGCCAGTAATAACTGACGGGCATTTTCGGCAAATACCCGAATGGCCTCTTCATCTGCCGCTTTTTTAGTCAGCAAGCGTACCTCGGTTTCTATCGAAGGTTTGAGCAGGCGTTTGTAGCCATCGGCAATAGCCAAACGTATCTGGTCTGATGAAGTGTTATTGGCCGTTACAAAAGCACGGTCAATTAAAACCATCGCCTCATCCTCGGGCGGTACAATATCCAGGTATAAAATTTCTTCTTTCTCGCCGCGGCGCATGGCCAGTACCCGGTGCGAAGGTGCGCTTTTCACCGGTTCCGTCCAGTCGAAATAATCTTTGTATTTAATGCCGCTTTCCTCTTTACCCGGCGCTACCTTCGATACAAATTCGCCTTTTTGGGTAAACAGTTCGCGCAGCTGGGTACGGATTTCGGCATTCTCGCTGATGGTTTCCGCTATAATGTCGCGGGCGCCTGATAGGGCTTCTTCGGGAGTGGTTACGCCTTTTTCAGCATCTATATATTTGTCGGCTTCAGCCTGTAAATCTACCTTGTTTTGGGTCAGGATCAAATCGGCAAGCGGCTGTAAGCCTTTATCGCGTGCGGTAGTGGCGCGGGTTTTACGTTTAGGGCGATACGGCAGATACAAGTCTTCCAGCACCAGCATGGTTTCTGCTTCATGCAGTTGTTTTTCCAGTTCGGGCGTTAGTTTGCCCATGTCGGTCAATGATTTCAAGATGGCTTCGCGGCGCTTATCCAGGTCGCGCAGTTGCTGCATACGGTCGCGGATGGCGGCAATCTGCACTTCATCCAGGCTTCCGGTAAGTTCTTTACGGTAACGGGAGATGAAGGGCACGGTAGCACCTTCATCCAATAAGTTTACAGTGGCAGTTACTTGCTTTGATGATACGGCAAGCTCCTGCGCTATTTTAATATAATGATCAGTCATTGTCTGCAATTTTCAGGACTGCAAAGGTGGGGTAGTTTACTGAAAGTTGGAAGTGGATTTTTGAGAAAATATCGCCGGACTTACATCCTATCCAACTACCCTTTTCAATGCCTGTATATATCCTAAATGCAGCCCTTCATGGAAAGGCAAGAAGCTTATTGCATCCTCAATGCTGTTAATTGCAACGCCGTAACGGGTAGTCCATGGTGTATAATCAGCAAAAATGCCGTTGGCGTAATCTTTTTCAAGTTGATCAACAGTAGATATCATCGACTCTTTAATCTCATTTAACTCTGCCGGGGTTACAGGCCGTTCGGGTTTGGTGTCTGATGTATATAAACCAAAAAAAGTATCACTCACACGTATAGGTAATCCTACGCGCCAGTAGCAAATCTTTTGCTGTGCAGCTATAATGTGGCCTAAATTCCAGATGATGTTATTGTTAAAGCCGGCAGGCACCTGGTTTAATTGTGCCAAAGAGAGTTGCTCAGTTAATGAAATTAAAAACTGGCGGGGCTGGCGGATCATTTCAAAGCTTTTTTGCATGAACAAAAGTATCGTTATTTAACGCCTTTATTTAACCGGATAACCGGCAAGTGTTCACGTTCACGTGTCGTGAACACCTGTGAACACTTTTATGACGTTTAAGTAAGTGAAACTTAACTGGTGTAAATTAAATATTGATATAAGATAGTAATATTCAGGCCAATATGGATGAATAGTTGGTTTTGCTTATAGTTAACAGCAATGTGCGTGAACGCTCGTGAACAGACGTGAACACCCGTGAACGTTCATGAACACTTGGGTTGCCGGGCCGTGAACACTGGCATGAACATGTCAGTGTAATCACAAACCATTGTCAGGCGCTCATCCACTTGTCATCTTGAGCGGCCCCCTGAGCTGGCGCGAGTTTGCAACTTGTGACCGCATAAGTATAGTCCGTCCTTATTATTAATTTACAAAATGGTACGAGTTGCAAACTCGCACCAGCGGAGGGTGTTAGAGAAGGAGTTGTGGATCCAATTCCAACAACAAGCTCATCTGTTAGTACCAAAGTTGTTAAAAATTGATTAGTAAATAAAATGCAAAAAATCGGCGATCAATTTCTTTGGCAAGCCAAAATCAATTATAGCTTGAGAGTTACACCAGGAAACCCTTTAGACTATGATAAAGATGAATATATTAGAATGGTTGAAATTGGGCTAGAATATTTTAAACAAGGAAAAATAGATGAATTTGCAACCTTTTTTATGGAAAGTCAATATTACATTCCTTTATGGGTTGCTCATATTATTTTAAGATTTGCTAAACCAGACAATCAACTAGCAGAGGAGTGTATTCAAATAATAAAAGATTTTGCTGATTATCCTATAGATGAAAAAGTTGCCAATGAGGAAAAGCAATGGCTAAAGGAAAATAAAAATCCCTGACCTGAGTAATCAGTTTATACTGGCCCCTACCACTAGTGTAAGTTTAGTGCAACGTAACTTAAGACCCCAAATGCAGCAAGCTTTCAGCTTGCGGGTAGCAGTTCCAAGCAAGTGCGGTAATAAAGCGCCTTCCTCTTACTTGCTCACCTTGATCAAATAATTCCACTCCACTACCTTATAACGCGTGGCCGGGTTTAAAAATTTGGGGGTCAGGCGGGTGATACCGTAGTCGAGGTCGCGGTAGGCGGTGGCTATCTTGAAGCCATCGCGCAACAAGCCGGCTTTGCCTACCTCGCTGGTGAGCAGCCATACGGTTTCGCCCTGGTTCAGTTTGCGGGTAATATCTTCGTTTACAAGCGTGGGTGCCAGGTTGCGGGTATAAAAATCAAAGGTGGTGCTATGGAAATAGTAATTGTACAGTTCGTTTCGGGGAATGTGGTTGCGGTTGGCTACCTGTGCCAGCCCTACGCCTGCCTGGTAATTAAGCAGTTGCGGGTAGGCATTACCATTGAGCAGTACATTGGCCATGGCTATTATAAAAGTTGATGCTGCCACCATCCGCACCAGTAAACTGCGCTCTTTAAACACCACGTAAAATGCAGCGCCTAAAAACAACAGGGATAATAGAGCAACTATAGGCGAATGAACCGGAAAGCACCATGCATCAACCACCGCCACAATAATAAATATAACGGCCGCCACAAAATACTGCACATACAGGTAGCTGCGTAATGTGCGTTCCTGACGGTGTTCCTGTACGTACATCACCTGCCCGGCGGTAAGCAGGGCAAAGAACGGGAACAGGATATTTAAGTAATGCGGCAGCTGGTAGCCCGATGAAGAGATGATGGCGAAGATAATAATGATAGTACCAACAGTTAATAATTCCGCACCTTTAATACGGGCAAACCGGGTTTTGATAAAAAAGCCAATTTTGGTAAAAAAGGCCACATAAGTAAGCAGGCACCAAGGCAAAAATGCCCACAATGCAGTGTGGAAGAAAAAGAAATAATCTTTATGCCCTTTGCCCCATTTAGAGCCTTCCAACCGCTCAAAGTTTTGCGACCACAGGATAAACCTCACGCCCGAAATATGATTCATGCCCCGCGCCATGGCCTCGGGGTGTAAGTCGTATTGCAAATAGTAGCAGTACACACAGGGCGAAATAAATACGGCCCACAACAATAAAACCACCAGCCAGCGCCAGTCGAACATCCGTTTCCAGTTGCGCTGATATAGCAGTAAAAAAAACAGGGCCACACAAGGCATTACAAAGCCAATCATGCCCTTGGTAGTAAAAGCCATGGCCAAACCCAGCGCTGCCAGCACATAATTATACCAGCGTGTAAAGTAAGCGGCTTCTACCAGTTGCCAGGTGGCAAACACAATACTGGCAGTGAGTATAGCATCCATGCGCACATCATTATTGGCCAAAAACTGCGCCTGTGCACTGGCATACATCAGCGCCGCCAGTAAACCGGTTTGCTGGTTGTACAGCAGTTTGCCTAAGCGGAAGGTGGAATAAAAGCCCAAAATGGTAAGCAGCAAGGAGGGCAGCTTATAAGCGATAGTATTGACACCGAATATATTGTAAGATAAAGCCGCCAGCCAGAAATGCAGATGGGGTTTGTCCAGGTAATTCATGCCACGGTCAATCAGGCGCACGTAATCATGGTTGAGGTACATGTGCATGGCAATATCGGCATGGTGCGAGGCATCCTCATTCATGAGTGGCACAAACAAGCCGTAGATGTAAGGCACCAAAAGTGAAACAAACAGCCAGAACCAGGTTTTATTGTTGATATAGTTTTGTGTCATGAGGGGGCAGCGGCAGCTAAAAACATCCGCCGTATGGCGCAAAAATACTCAAATTTAGCATAAGGGCTTAGCCTGGCCCCAAATGCCCAAAACATTCACTTTCGCCCTTGTGTTAAAGCTTGTAAATACTATACCGATGAAAACATTAACCTATATAGCAGGTGCCGCTTTTATAGCCGCCTCGTTAACTGCATGTACCGGCAACGGCGATAACTCTAATAAAACCCTGCATGGTACCACTGATACCATGAATGCAGTAGCCGGCTCAAGCGCAGGCGGCGTTAATCATGCCACTACGGCTGATACCTCTTACAACGGCAACAAAAACCGCGGTAGAGACTCCACCAGTAATGGCAATGCCAACCCCAGCGGACATGTAGAAAACGATACCACTAACCAGAATAAGTATCACAGGCCGTAAAATACTGGAGTAGAAGTAATGAAAAGTGTTGCTTCTAACTTAAAAACACTTGAAAATCAAATATTAATTCTTATATTTGCACTGAATAAAAGAGGGGACCTGTGTCCCCTCTTTTTAGTTTTGAAAAAAATCGGGAGAGACGGATGAACGTTGAACAACGGGTTAAACAACTGGTAGAAGAAAAAATAGCCGACCGCCCCGACCTGTTTATTGTAGATATCAAATTGCAGGGCGGTACTAAGCTGGTGATTTTAGTAGATGGCGATCAGGGTGCAGGTATTGATATTTGTGCGCAAATAAGCCGTCATGTAGGCTTTCACCTGGAAGAGGAAAACACAATTGAACATGCCTATACGCTGGAGGTGTCATCGCCGGGTATTGATACGCCGCTGAAACTCACCCGCCAGTACATTAAAAACATTGGCCGCCAGGTAGCCGTAAAAAAAGCAGACGGTACCAAAGCCGAAGGTGAACTGAAGCTGGCCGGCGATGAGAGCATCACGATAGAAGAAAAAATTAAACCCAAAGGGAAGAAGGCTGAACTGGTTGAAACCACCATCCCGATGAGCGATATAGCAGAAACCAAAGTTTTAATATCATTTAAGTGAAATGAGCAATATTAATTTGATTGATTCCTTTCAGGAATTTAAAGACTTTAAGAACATTGACCGCCCTACCATGATGAGCGTGCTGGAAGACGTTTTCAGAAGCATGATCAGAAAGAAGTACGGTACCGACGAAAATTGCGACGTAATTGTAAATACCGATAACGGTGACTTGGAAATTTGGCGCACCCGTACCGTAATGGAAGATGGTTTTTCGGAAGATGACGACCTGGAGATTGAACTGGCCGAGGCCCACAAATATGATGAAGACCTGGAAGTAGGCGATGAGTTTGTAGAGCAGATTACTTTAGAAAGCTTTGGCCGCCGCGCTATCCTGGCCGCCCGCCAAACGCTGGTATCTAAAATTCTGGAACTGGAAAAAGACGAAATCTTTAAAAAATATAAAGACCGCGTAGGTGAGATTGTAACCGGCGAGGTATACCAGGTTTGGAAAAAAGAAACCCTGGTGCTGGATGATGAAGGCAACGAGTTATTGTTACCTAAAACTGAGCAGATCCCGGCAGACTACTTCAAAAAAGGCGACAGCGTGAAAGCGGTGGTATATAAAGTGGATATGATGAACAGTAATCCTAAAATCATCATCTCGCGTACTGCACCCGAGTTTTTACAGCGTTTGTTTGAATTGGAAGTGCCCGAGATTTTTGATGGCTTAATTACCATTAAAAAAATTGTACGCGAACCGGGCGAAAGAGCAAAAGTGGCTGTAGAGTCATACGATGATCGTATTGACCCTGTAGGTGCCTGTGTGGGGATGAAAGGTTCACGCATCCATGGCATCGTTCGGGAGTTGAAGAACGAGAACATTGACGTTATCAATTACACCAATAATACACAGCTGTACATTCAGCGTGCTTTATCGCCTGCTAAAATTACTTCCATTAAACTGGATGATGAGCGCCATACGGCAGCAGTTTATTTAAAGCCCGATCAGGTATCATTGGCCATTGGCCGTGGCGGTCACAACATTAAACTGGCCGGTAAACTGAGCGGATACGAGATTGATGTGTACCGCGAAGCCGACGAGCAGGAGGAGGATGTGGACATCGAAGAATTCTCAGATGAAATTGATGGCTGGATTATTGATGAGTTTAAACGCATTGGCCTGGATACCGCAAAATCAGTGCTGGCCTTAACCCCCGGCGAACTGGTGAAGCGTACAGATTTGGAAGAAGAAACTGTAAAAGAAGTATTATCAATTCTGCAAGCAGAGTTTGAATAATCTGAATATGCCAATTAAAAGTAGTAAATTTGCGTATATTCTTAAGCAAGAGAAAGAAAATCTATTAAATGTCAGAAGACAAAAGCATAAAATTAATTAAGGCAGTAAAAGAGCTGAACATTGGTATGGGTACCATTGTCGACTTTCTGGCTAAAAAAGGCTACAAGGTAGAAAAACAACCAATGGCCAAGCTGGATGGTGAAATGTACTCCGCATTGTTAAAAGAGTTTGCTGCTGATAAAGACGAAAAAGAAAAGGCCAAGCAAATCAATATCGGGAAAATCCGCAGGGATGAGCCTGGCCAAGCCCCTGAGAAGCCGCAGGAGCCCCGCTCACGCGATTTCGAGAACAGGGAAATTCTGATCAAGAATACCGGTAGTTCTTCTGCCGATAAGCCTAAGCCTACCGAGGCACCTGAAGTTAAACCTGATGGCTTGCCTGGTGTTAAAGTAGTAGGCAAAATTGATTTGAATAACCTGAATGCCCGGCCAAAGCCGGCTGAGCAGCCACGCCAGGAAACCCCTGCGCCAAGCCAGCCTGCAGCTGCTGCACCAAAGGCAGAAACACTGGCTCCGGTGCCAACACCTGAGCCTGCAGCTCCGGCACCTCAGCCGAAAGCTGAACCGGCACCAGCCCCGGTTGCGCCTAAAGCAGAAGTTCCTGCACCAAGCCAGCCTGAGCCTGCCAAAGCTGCGCCGGAGGCACCAAAGCCTGCCGCTCAGCCACCGGTGGCAGAAGCGCCTAAGCCAGCGCCTGCTCCGGCAGCTCCTGTAGCAGAAACACCTGCGGCCACGGCACCAACCCCAGCTTCTGAGCCGGGAAGCGGAAACGGTGAGAATGAGGTAATCAGGGCGAGAGCCGAGCGTTTGAGCGGCCCGCACGTAATTGGTAAAATACAGTTGCCGGTAGATAATGGCCGCCGTGGCGGTGGCCCGGTAGCGTCTTCATCAAACGCCGACCATAAGCGCAAGCGTAAGCGTAAAGATAACCCGCCGGGTAACAACCAGCAGGGTAACAATAATAACCAGCCCGGCCAGCAACAAGGCCAAGGTGGCCAGCAAGGTGGTGGTTTCAATCGCCAGGGTAGCGGTCAGCAAGGCGGTGGTTTCAATCGCCCGGGTGGTCCTAACCAGGGTGGCGGCAACCGCCAGGGTGGCTTTAACCGCGGCCCGCAGCAGGGCGGCCGTCCTGATTTCAGGAACCGTAATGCCGGCGCACCGCAAAACACCGGTCCTAAAGAAGAGCCTACAGAAAAAGAAATACAAGACCAGATTAAAGCTACACTGGCTCGCTTAAGCGGTGCCGGTAAATCGGGCAAATTTGCGCAGCGGGCTAAATTCCGCCGTCAAAAACGCGATGATGTAGCTGCATCGGCCGAGGAAGCAGCACTGGAGCAGGAAGCACAATCACGGGTACTGAAGGTAACCGAGTTTGTAACTGCCAACGAGCTGGCTTCATTGATGGATGTATCAGTAACCCAAATTATCTCAACTTGTATGAGTTTGGGTATGTTCGTATCCATTAACCAGCGTTTGGATGCCGAAACCCTGACCATTGTGGCCGATGAGTTTGGCTATGCCGTTGATTTTGTAAAACCAGAGGACGAAGAAGTTAACCTGGAAGAAGAAGATGCACCGGAAGATTTGATTCCGCGCTCTCCTATTGTAACCATTATGGGTCACGTTGACCATGGTAAAACTTCATTGCTCGATTTTATCCGCAAAACCAACGTAATTGCCGGTGAGGCGGGTGGTATTACCCAGCACATTGGCGCTTATGAAGTACAGGTAGGCGGAGATCGTAAAATTACCTTCCTGGATACACCGGGTCACGAGGCGTTTACCGCCATGCGTGCACGTGGTGCCCAGGTAACCGATATTGTCATCATCGTAATTGCGGCTGATGATAGCGTGATGCCACAAACCCGCGAGGCTATTAACCACGCGCAGGCTGCCGGTGCCCCTATCATTTTTGCCTTCAATAAAATTGATAAGCCCGGCGCTAACCCTGATAAAGTGCGTGAGCAATTAGCAGGTATGAACATTTTGGTGGAAGAGTGGGGGGGTAAATACCAAACTCAGGAAATTTCAGCAAAATCAGGCTTAAATGTAGAATTACTGTTAGAAAAGATATTACTGGAAGCCGATTTATTAGAGCTGACTGCTAATCCTAACAAACGTGCTGTAGGTACAGTAATTGAAGCTGCCCTTGATAAAGGGCGTGGTATTGTAACCACAGTACTGGTACAGGCAGGTACACTGCGTGTAGGCGATCCTATTTTGGCCGGTTCATATAGCGGTCGTGTAAAGGCGTTAACCAACGAGCGCGGCCAGCGTGTGAATTCGGCAGGCCCGTCGGCACCGGTACAAGTGTTGGGTATGCAGGGCGCACCAACCGCAGGTGACCGCTTTAACGTAACCGAAACCGAGGTAGAAGCCCGTGATATTGCCAACAAACGTTTACAATTACAACGTGAGCAAGGCCTGCGTACGCAGAAACACATCACGCTTGATGAAATTGGCCGTCGTTTGGCTATTGGTAACTTTAAGGAACTGAACATCATTGTAAAAGGTGACGTGGATGGTTCTATTGAAGCGCTGTCGGATTCATTATTGAAACTGTCAACCGACCAGATACAGGTAAATGTGATTTCGAAAGCAGTAGGTCAGATTTCCGAATCAGACGTATTGCTGGCTTCGGCATCAGATGCGATTATCATTGGTTTCCAGGTACGCCCGTCAACCAGTGCACGTAAACTGGCCGAGCAGGAG
Source organism: Mucilaginibacter koreensis (assembly GCF_054783355.1). Taxonomy (NCBI): domain Bacteria; kingdom Pseudomonadati; phylum Bacteroidota; class Sphingobacteriia; order Sphingobacteriales; family Sphingobacteriaceae; genus Mucilaginibacter; species Mucilaginibacter koreensis. The sequence continues at coordinate 3,217,194 of NZ_BAAGQS010000001.1, forward strand.
CAGATTGATATCCGCCTGTATTCCATCATCTACGATGCAATTAATGAAATTAAAGCAGCGATGGAAGGCATGCTGGCACCGGTGTTCGAAGAGAAGATTGTGGCCAACGTGGAAATCCGCGAAACCTTTAAAATCAGCAAAGTGGGTACCATTGCAGGTTGTATGGTGCTGGATGGCAAAATTACCCGTAACAGCAGCATCCGCATTATTCGGGATGGCGTAGTGGTTTACACCGGCGAACTGGCTTCATTGAAACGTTACAAAGACGACGTAAAAGAAGTAAATGCGGGTTACGAGTGTGGTTTGAACATTCAAAACTTCAACAACATTGAAGTAGGCGACATTGTGGAAGCTTACGAAAACGTAGAAGTAAAACGTAAGCTGTAATCATATTAAGTTTTCAAAAGAAAGGCTGCCTTATACATTAAGGCAGCCTTTTTTGCTTTTAAGCTATTTTACATCCGGTTATGCCGGTGCTGGCGGTAATGATGTTTGGTATAGCGGTGGTGATGCCTGCGGTGAAACGGTTGGGCGCTTGCGCTTTCGGCCGTAAATAAAGCCAAAAAAGCATAGGCTAAATATTTAATGAGTCTCATAAAATGGGTGTGTATGCTGGAGCGACACTTAGCAGGCCACAATGTTTATTTAAAGCAAAATGCTTTATGGCAAATCTAAAGCCTTTTGCTTTAAATGTTGATGTAAACGTTGTTAAGCACTTATACCAGCCTGAATAATGTGCTCGGCAAAACGCTCCATTTCCTCTAACTGCGGACTGCATTGCAGCAAAAAGAAGTTTACGCCCACCTTTTCAAACTCGGCTATACGGTCTTGTACCTTCCATGGGGTGCCGGTAAGGCCACTACGCAATCCGCGGTTCGATACGGAGTAATCCTGTAAGGATACCTGCTGTTCTAACTGCGTGCCCAATAACCATTGCTGGTAATTTTTATATCCTGAGCTGCCTGCTTTTACATTAGTAATACGATCCAGTTCCTGCTTTACTTCCTGCTCATGGTTACGGATGATGCTATAAGCAGCCACACCATACGTCATGGGTGGCAGGCCTTCTTTATCGCGGCGTTCTTGCAGGTCAGCAATACGGCGGCCAATCATATCGGGCGAGTCGCCGTGCATTACGTAACCATCACAGGTAGAAGAAATCAGATCTTTAGCGGCTTCAGATTCACCGCCGGCATAAATTTTAGGCCTTGGCTTTGATACCGGTTTAGGCTGCAAAATATTATCTTTTACCTTGTAATATTTGCCCTCAAAGCTAAAGTTGTCCTGCTTCCATACGTTATCAACCACTTCCAGCCATTCGCGGGTACGGGCGTAGCGGTCATCGTGCTGCTCAAACTGTATCCCATACTTTTCAGCCTCGTCCTTCCACCATGAGGATACCACATTTAATGAAATACGTCCGTTGCTGATGTGGTCAATATTGGCAGCCTGTTTGGCCAGTTGCGCCGGATTATGGAAAGTAGGGCGTACTGCTACCATCAGTTCCTGCTTATGGGTAACGGCAGCCAGCGCCGCAGCGGTAGACCAGGCATCCAGCGATGGCGCTTGTTCACCTTTAATATCGTTTAAGTATAATTCGGCAATCAGCGCCAAATCAAACCCTATCTCTTCGCTTCTGATGGCCAGTTTTTTGGTATATTCCCAGGTGGGCTGCATATTTTCATCATCCACATTACGCAGCCATCCGCCAAAAACCGGCATCCAATATCCGTAGTTCATAAACCCCTCCCTAAACCCTCCCCAAAGGGGAGGGAATGTTGTTTTTTTATTAAAATTTTTAAATAATGTGTTAAAGCCCTCTCCATTGTAGAGGGTTGGGAAAGGTTATACCTCCGCAGTTTCCTGCACCAACTGCTGCTCTAAAAATGCTACCAAACGCTCGTGCGGATTGAAGCCGATCACATTTACGGCATCAGCCACAAAGTTGGATAGGGCATTTACATCGTAATAATAAATTTCGCCATCGCGGTCATCTACCATATACTCAATGCCGCCTACATCAATACCGCTTTGCTGTACCAGGGTTTCAATGTTGGCAATCACCTCGGCAGGCGGCGTATAAGCTTCTACCTTCAGGCCATTTTTGGGGGCATCCAGGGCGCAGGCATTGCGCACCAAATCCTGTCCGGCTGTAGTTTGGCAAATATCAGCAGGGCACAGGTTAAAACTTTCGCCGGTGGTGTACACCCTGATGGCATATAAATATTTACCACCCAAAGTTTCTACACGGGTAATATAACCGCCGCGCGCCGGAACGAATTCCTGAACCAAAGCAGTATGGTCTACCCCAAAGTCAATCTGGTTATTCGCAATGGCCTCGCGAATTTCTTCAACCGAGTTAAATTTTTCAATGCCGGCACCACTGCCACCAATATTGGCTTTTACTACAATAGGGAAACGCAATCCCTCAGTAGCCGCCTCAATTTGTGACACATGGTTAACCACGTGCGATTTAGGGTACTTAATGCCCAACTGCTGCATCAGCATCATTTGTAGCGCCTTCGAAGTCTCGTAGGTAAAAGCTTTATAGCCGTTAATTACCCTGATGCCATGGTTCTCCAAGTGTTTGAGGTAATTTAAAGTATGAAAAGTGCCCTGTATACCATCGCGCAGATAAGCAGACGGGCTCATGCGGTTAAAAAATAAGGAGAACTCTGGCTTGGCTTCTTCAATAGCAAAGCGGTGCTGTGTAGGATTGATAGAAACATAGGGCAATCCTCTTTTTTCAAGCTCGGCAAACAGCGGCTTAAACCAATCCGGATGCTCATGAAATATAGCAATAGGCTGCATAATAGTATATTTTATAATTGTAAATACAAGTGTATTGAAGCTGATACGGGTGAACCAGCTTGCAATATTTAACTGAATAAATTGGTAACCCGAGTTTATGTTTAAACAGGTTACAACAAAAATAGATAATCTATAAAATTAATAGACTATTGGTATTGAATATTTTACAAAAATAAATTGGGTTTTATTATTAATTAACACCAAATTTAGCTAACCAATTATACCTCTTTACCTTATGAGCAAAAGTGCCCACCTATGGTGTATAGCTATATTACTTTTTTAAGTAGTATGGTATGTGCCCAACCTTTGTCTGATAGCGCTTCCAATGTAAAAGATCAGGGGCCGGCTACGTATTATCATGTGGCCATTGGCCAGTCGTCGGGCTTATACAACGGTATTGAATATATACCTCACCCCGCAAATATTACAGGAGTTGCTTATTATTTAAATAATGATTGGAACGGTAGACTTTAATCTCAAAGCTATTTCTCGAAATGACGTGGTGACTGAAGGCTGGGTTCATTTTTGTATTAAGGTTAATTTATATTTTGGATAGCCATGTTATTAAATGTCGGTACCACACCGTTCACGATGAAATTTGATTTACTGTTCCGCCCATTCCCAAATTCCATCAATTACAATTTGGGCAAAAACACCAGTATATTTTCCTTGTACACCTCGCCCAAAAATCGTATCTTAAAGGTTGATTTTGGATATGACACCCTTACAGGCACTGCAAAAATATTTTGGTTACAGCAGCTTCCGGCACCAGCAGGAAGCCATTATATATCATTTACTTAAAGGCGGCGATGCCGTAGCCCTGATGCCCACCGGCGGCGGCAAGTCACTGTGCTACCAGCTTCCGGCTGTATTATTTAATGGCTTAACCATCGTAATTTCGCCGCTGATTGCACTGATGAAGGATCAGGTAGATGCCCTTAATGTAAACGGCATCCCGGCGGCTTACCTCAATTCATCACAAAACCCCGGCGAACAGCAGGAAGTAATGAACCGGTTGAAAGCCGGTCAGATCAAATTGCTATACCTCGCCCCTGAGCGCCTGTTCAGCAATGGCAGCGCTTTGGTGGGCTTTTTAAAAAGCTTGCAGGTAAGCTTGGTTGCTATAGATGAAGCGCACTGTATATCGCACTGGGGCCACGATTTCAGGCCCGAGTACCTGATGCTGGCTAACCTGAAAACGGAGTTTCCTAAAACGCCTGTAATTGCCCTAACAGCCACAGCCGATCAGTTAACTCAGCAGGATATTATTGAAAAGCTGGCCTTGCATCAGCCTGCCCAATTCGTTTCGTCTTTTAACCGGCCCAACATCAGTTATAAAGTAGTACCTAAAAAAAATAGCTATCAAAAGTTGCTGGCATTTTTAGATGAGCGCCGGGAGGATTCAGGTATCATTTATTGCTTATCGCGAAATTCAACAGTTGATTTAGCCAAACAGCTACAGGCCGAAGGCTATAAGGCAGAGGCTTACCATGCCGGATTAGACCATGAAACGAAGGCCCGCAACCAGGAAATGTTTTTGCGCGATGAGGTGAAAATTATGGTGGCTACCATTGCGTTTGGTATGGGCATCAATAAATCTAACGTGCGCTATGTGGTGCATATGGATTTACCTAAAAACATTGAAGGCTATTATCAGGAAACCGGTCGTGCGGGGCGTGATGGCTTGCCTTCGGAGGCACTATTATTCTTCTCGCCGGGCGATGCTTTTAAACTGCAAAGTTTTGCCAAAGTAGAGGGCAACGAGGAGCAAAGCCGGGTGATGCTGAAAAAGTTGGACGATATGGTAAATTATTGCCAGCTGCATACCTGCCGCCGCCAATACTTGATGCATTATTTCAACGAGGAGTTTCCTGACCATTGCGGCTCATGCGATGTATGCCTCACTGAATTTAAACGGTTCGATGGTACGGTTATCGCCCAAAAGGCCTTATCGGCTGTGGCACGCTTACAGGAGCGTTTTGGCAGCGGCTATGTCATCGACTTTTTGCGAGGTTCGCAAAGTGAAAAGATAAGGGAGGAGCACAAGCAGTTAAAAACGTATGGCATAGGTGCCGACATCAGCAAGGCCGACTGGCAGCGTTACCTGCGCGAGCTGGTGCAGCTGGGCTATCTGCAACCCACCGATGACCAGTACCCTACTTTAAAGCTAACCGCCAAAAGTGCCGCCGTGTTAAAAGGCCAGGAAACGGTACAATTAATTGAGCAGGAGGTTGAAGAGCAGCATGAGGTAAAAGCCTTACCTTATGAGGCCGAACTGCTGCAGCAGCTAAAAGCCATCCGCTGGACGATTGCCGAGCAGGAGAACGTACCGGCTTATATCATCCTGTCGGATGCAGCCTTACTGGAAATGGCTACCTATCTGCCGCAAACACCACAAGAATTAAAGCATATTTCAGGGTTCGGCGATGTAAAGCTGGAGCGTTACGGGCATCAATTTTTACCTGTAATTGTTGCCTATGCCGAGAAGCACGGCTTAAGTTCACAAATGAAGCACAAAGCTACCAAGCGTGAGCGCAAGCCAAAAGCGCCGGGCAGCAAAGCAGGCAGCAGCCAGCTGGAAAGCTTGAACCTGTTTAAATCAGGTTTAACGGTGGCCGAGATTGCACACGAACGCGGTTATTCGCCCATGACTATTGAGGGGCATTTATGTTCATTTGTGCAAACCGGCGATTTAAAGGTAACTGAGCTGGTGCCTGCCCATAAAATGTCCGCCATTGAAGATGCAATACAAAGCTATGGTGCCCAGCGCCTGGCGCCTTTAAAAGAGGTGCTGGGCGAAGAGTATTCTTACACCGAAATAAAAGCTGTAGTAAGCTGGCTGAACCGAACTGAATAATTAGCAAATTTGTTACCAGTTATGACGATTGAGCAATTGTACGAGCTATATCTGGCTCATCCTGTAATTAGTACCGATACCCGCAAGATTGCGCCGGGCAGCCTCTTCTTTGCTTTAAAAGGCGAAAAATTTGATGCTAATACCTTTGCTGCCCAGGCTATAGAAGCTGGTGCTGTATATACAATTATCGATAATGCAGAATACGATACCAGTAACCAATGTATTGTGGTAGACGATGTGCTATCCACTTTGCAGGATTTAGCCCGGTATCACCGCAGCCAATTGAAAATTCCCGTAATTGGCTTAACGGGTTCTAATGGGAAAACCACTACCAAAGAATTAATTAATGCGGTGTTATCACAACGTTTTGTAACGCATGCTACACAGGGCAATTTAAACAACCATATTGGCGTGCCTTTAACTATACTGGCGCTGAATTATAAGCACGAAATTGCGGTGATAGAGATGGGAGCTAATCATCAGAAAGAAATTGAACTGCTGTGCAGTATTGCACAGCCTACCCATGGTTTAATTACCAATATAGGCCGCGCCCATTTGGAGGGTTTTGGCGGTATAGAGGGCGTAAAGAAAGGCAAAGGTGAGCTGTATTATTACCTGAAAGCTGCCAACGGCATTGCCTTTGTAAATAGTAACAGCTCAGATTTGATGAAAATGCAGGCCGACCGTAGTTTAAATCAAACTTACTTTTACGGCAGCGGCCAAACAGAAAACTTTATCAGCGGACAACTTACTGAAAATGCACCTTACCTAAAGCTTAGCTGGACGAACAATCAAACACAGGAAACGCACATAGTTGAATCTCAACTTACCGGTGCTTATAATCTGGATAATATTTTGGCTGCTATTGCTATTGGCACCCATTTCGGGCTGGATGCGAAAGAAATTAATATCGGTGTTAGTACTTATGCACCGGGTAACAACCGCTCGCAGATTGTAAGAACCGCAACAAATACATTAATCTGCGATTATTATAATGCCAACCCCAGCAGCATGGCCGTGGCTATTGATAACCTGAGTCAACTACAGGCCGGCCGCAAAGTGCTGATTTTGGGTGATATGTTTGAAATGGGTGACGAAGCTGCCGCTGAGCACCAGTTCATCCTGCAAAAAGCGCTGGAGGCTCGGGTAACCGACCGTATTTTTGTGGGTAAAGAATTTTGCCGCCTGTTACCGCAGCATAACGCCGTATTTTACCAAACTGCCGAAGACGCCATTGCTGCATTGCAGCAAAAAACATTTACCAATGCCACTATACTAATCAAGGGCTCGCGTGGCATGGCGCTGGAACAATTGGTGCCTTATTTGTAAAATAACCCTTTTGTCATTGCGAGGAACGAAGCAATCCCGTAGCGGTGTTTCTCCGCTCTGTATACAACGGGATTGCTTCGTTCCTCGCAATGACAAAGAAATACTGCAGAAAAATATTTTCTTCCTGAATAAACCAATCCACTTTGCCCATATCTATACTGTAATTCAAAAAAGAAGAATCAGTATGAAAAAATTTTTATTTATGGCTATAGTCCTGCTCATGGCAGGCATTACAGCAGCCGATGCCCAGTACTATCGCCCGCGGCCGCGCTACCGCCGTCCGATACCATCGCACCGTGAGCAGCGCCGTTCGGATGATTTTTACAGGCCGCGTATCGGTTTAACCGGTGGCGTTAACATTGCCGATATTGTGAGCGATGATTATGATGATTTTAATACTCGCAGCAAAGTGGGCTTCAATGCCGGTATCATATTCGATGTGCCTGTGGTGTATCCGTTCTCTATAGCACCCGAAGTGTTATACTCACAAAAAGGTTATCGTGCCAACACCAATTATGGCAGTTTTGCACAACGTGCCAATTTTATTGATGTGCCTGTACTGGCCAAATTTAAACTGGCCCCGGCTTTTAATGTGTTGGTAGGTCCGCAATTTTCTTTCCTGCTGTCTACCCGTAACACTTACTACAACGGCTTTACACCTACATATGAAGAGCGCTACAATTACAACGGCGATAAAAGCTTTGTAGATGGCGTAATTGGTTTAAGCGTAGATGTAAACCCTAACGTAGAATTACGTGCCCGTTACACTATTGATTTGCAGGCAAATGATGCCAACGGTTCAACCGATGGCTATCCTAACTACCGCAACTCAGTTTGGCAATTCGGCTTAGGCTTTAAGTTTTAAAGCCTAAGGCTAAAAGAGAAAGGACAAAAGACAAAGGATGTACACCTAAATCTTTTGTCCTTTCTCGTTTATCGAAAGTCTTGTTTCTTGACTCTTGATTCTCTCCTATTCCTCTGCAAACGTTTGCATATCTATCAGTTTGCGGTACAAGCCGCCGGCTTGCATCAGTTCCTGGTGGGTGCCCTGTTCTACAATGCGGCCGCTTTCCAGCACGATGATTACATCCGCATTTTGGATGGTACTCAACCGGTGAGCAATGATGAGTGAAGTGCGGTTTTTCATCAGGTTATTTAACGCATCCTGCACTAATTTTTCCGATTCGGTATCTAGCGCCGAGGTGGCTTCATCCAGTAGCATGATCGGCGGGTTGCTCAGTACGGCCCTGGCAATGCTGATACGCTGCTTCTGCCCGCCCGAAAGCTTGGTGCCGCGGTCGCCGGTATTGGTTTGATAGCCCTCTTCTGATTGCTCGATAAAATTATGCGCATTGGCAATGCGGGCAGCCGCTTCTACCTCTTGTGGCGTAGCGCCGGGACGGCCAAAGGCGATGTTGTTATAAATGGTATCGTTGAACAAGATGGATTCCTGGTTCACAATACCCATGAGTGCCCGTAACGATTGTGCGGTTACCTGGTTAATGTTGTGCCCATCTACCAAAATCTCACCCGACTTAGGTTCAATAAATCTCGGGATTAAATCCATCAGTGTAGTTTTACCACCACCCGATGGGCCTACCAAAGCTACCGTTTGCCCTTTTTTAATGGTGAAATTAATATTACGAAGTACTTCCTTCTCTCCGTAAGCAAAGCTAACGTTCTTAAACGTCAAGTCATTTTCAAAACCATTTAAAGCCGTAGCAGCAGGGGCATCATTAATCTGCGGTTTTACGTCAATCAGCTCCAGCACCCGCTCGCCGGCGGCAATGCCGGAGTGAATGCTGCTAAACGAATCGGAAATGGACTTTACCGGGCGCATCAGCTGCGAAAACATGGCCACATAACCAATAAACGCTGCCGGCGATAGACTGGACTGGTGGTTAATCACCAGATAACCGCCATACAACACAATGCCGGCTACCATACTTACGCCCAATGCTTCTGATACCGGCGAGGCCATTTGCTGACGGCGCGCCATAGCTTTTACAATTCTGGTATACTCTTGGTTCTCATTATCAAAGCGCTGCTTGGTATAGTTGGTAGCGTTAAAAGCTTTAATAATTTTAATGCCGCCCAAAGCTTCATCCAGATAGCTGATCATACGTCCGTAGCTTTGCTGTGAAGCCACGGCCTGCGCTTTTAGCTTGCGCACAATGCGCGAAATCAAAAAGCCTGAAACCGGGATCACCAGCAAAGAGAATAAGGTAAGTTTAGGCGAAATAAACAGCAGGAAAGCCAAAAATACAATCAGCTGTAAAGGCTCTTTAAATATGACCTGCAATGTGCCGGTAACCGAAAACTGTACTACCTGCACATCAGAAGCTATTTTAGAAATGATATCGCCTTTGCGCTCGTTGTTAAAATAGCCCATATGCAAATCCATCACATTATCAAACACGGCACGGCGCAGGTTGAGCAGCGTATGTGCACGCAAATTTTCCATAATGCGCTGAGACAGGTAACGGAACACATTGGCCAACACTACAGAAGCAATAATAACCCCGCAGGCAAATTGTAAGGCACCCCAGGTACCGTAGCGGGTAATAAATACATCTACATAATAGGTGAAGAAAGCCGAAAGATTGGTAATAGCTGGTGCGCCGCCTCTGATAACCGCCTGTATTTTGGCCTGATTAACAGCCGAGTCTTCAAACAGAGTTTCTAACAAAGGTATGAGTAAAGCCAGATTGAGCGTGTTAAATACTACCGAAAACAAGGTGGCAATTACATAAGGGATGGCAAACTTCTCGATGGGTTTAGCAAAAGAAAGCAGCCTGAAATAAGTTTTCATCTAAAGTAATAAGGAGGCAAAATTAGGTAAAATTTTCAGTCATTGGCGTAAATGCACCCTGAGCATAATTGATATGGATTTAGTATGGCAATACTCAAAGGTTTAAAACAACAAAACCCCGGCAAGAGCAACTTGCCGGGGTTTTGTTGTTTGCCCTGTTAGGGCGTTATCATTATTAGTCTTTCTTTTTAGAAGATGACTTTACACAATTCGGTACAGTTTTACCGTTTTTCTCTTTGGTTCCCTTTTTTTCGTAGCCTGACCAGCAGGTGCTTTTCTTGGTAGTTGCCATAACGTTATTGTTTTAGTGATATATAAGGTTAGACAATTACCGTTCCAATATTTATTTGCCCTGTAACTGTTACAATGATACATTTACAGTATCTAAAATAGTAAACATTCCAGTGTACATGAATAAGTTTCTATCATTATCAGTTTTAGCTGCCGTAGCAGGAATAGGTTGCATACCCATAAAAGTAAAGGCTCAGCCGGCACAAAGCAGCAAAGCTTGGGTAGCCAAATCAGACCGTTATACCCAGTTGTTGATTGATTTGGATAAAAAATACTCGCCTGAATATGGTTCATCTCAGGGGCTGGCCGAATACGACACTCAGATTTCGGTGCCTACTTTGGCTACTCAACTGGCCGAGCGCAAAGATGAAGAGACTTTAGCAGCCCGTTATAAAACAGCGTTAACTACCGAAAAAGATGCACAGGTAGCGCAGGATCTGCATATTCTGATTGACCACCTGAACCTGGGTTTCCGCCAGCAGGATTATAACTTACAGCATGAAGTGCCGTTTTTGAATGCGGCTGAGATTATCTATGGCGGGCTTGAAATCTTGCTGGATGACCAAACACCCGAAGCTCGCCGAAAAGCGGCCATCATCCGCATGCGTAAATATGCCGGGATGGAAAAAGGCTATCGTCCGCTTGCCGCTATTTTACAGGAACGGGTGATTGCCCAAATGATTAAGCCAAATGTTATTTATCCATCCCGTCAGGAAATGGAAGTAGCCCTGTCACGCAATGCCAGTATTATAGAAGGCATTGCTGAACTATGCGAAAAATTCAAACTCACCGGCTGGGAACAGCCCTATGCACAACTAAAAAAGCAGGTAGATGCCTACGACCAGTGGACACGTGCCCAGGTGCTGCCCAAAGCCCGTACCGATTTCAGGTTGCCGCCGGCTGAATATGCTTTGGCTCTGGAAGGTTATGGTATTGAAATGCCGCCTGCTGAATTAGCCAAAATGGCCCATGCCGCTTTTACCGACATTCAGAACCAGATGCAACCCATTGCCGCGCAAATAGCACAGCAACGACACCTGCGCTCGAGTGATTACCGCGATGTGATGCACGAGTTGAAGAAAGCGCAGGTACATGGCGATTCAATCATCCCACTGTATGAGCGGCATTTAAAAGATATTGAAGAGATTATCCGCCAGCACCAATTGGTCACTTTGCCTGCCCGGCCGGCCATTATCCGCTTGGCTACGGCTGCCGAAACGGCTCAAACACCGGCGCCGCATATGGTGCCACCACCTTTTTTGAACAACACCGGCCAGCGCGGAGTATTTGTACTACCGCTGAACATGCCACCTGCGCCCGGCGAAAAGAAAGCTAATCAATACGACGATTTTACATTCGATGCTGCCTCCTGGACCATTATTGCCCATGAAGCGCGCCCGGGGCATGAGCTGCAGTTTGATAAAATGGTAGAAGAAGGTGTATCAAAAGCTCGCTCGCTATATGCTTTTAACTCTACCAATGCCGAAGGCTGGGGCTTGTATTCAGAATCCATAGTGTTGCCATATATGCCGTTGGAAGGCCAGCTGGTATCATTAGACTACCGCCTGCTGCGTGCTGCCCGCGCCTTTTTAGACCCGGAACTACAGGCCGGTAAAATTACCCAGCAACAAGCCATGGAGGTGCTGACTAAAGATGTAGTACAATCTACGGCTATGGCCCAGCAGGAAGTGGAGCGTTATACCCTGCGTGCCCCTGGCCAGGCCAACAGCTATTTTTATGGTTACACCAAAATGATTGCCCTGCGTAAGGCAACTGAGCAGGCTTTAAGCAATAAGTTTAATGCCCTGCGCTTCCATGATTTTGTCCTGTCACAAGGCTTGCTGCCGCCAGATTTAATCAGGGATGCAGTGCTGAAAGAGTTTATTCCGGCTGAGCAATCAAAATAACTGTTTACTTTATCCTTTTTAGTTTCGGCCTAAACGTAAGGAAATACAAAGCTAAATAGTACATTAAACTGTCATTGCGAGCGATAGCGTGGCAATCGCACGGGGGCAGCTGCGCCTCTGTATAGCAAGCGGTTGCCACGCTATCGCTCGCAATGACAATACGTAATTATACCTTTCTTATTCTGTCAGCATTCGCTGTAAGAAGTGTTTATGAACGCTTATAGGCGTTCACAATACATAAATACATATGCTTGTTGCCAAACTAAATAAAGGCATTAATCAGCATTACTCCTGCCAATCCGGCAAAGGCAACGATGGATTCCATCATGGACCAGGAACGGAGTGTATCTTTGATGCTGAGGTTAAAATATTCTTTAAATAGCCAGAAGCCGCTGTCGTTAAAATGGGAAAAGGCCAAACTGCCGGCGCCAATGGCCAGTACCATCAGGTTAGGGTCAGTGTGTTGCTGTACAGTCAATGAGGTAACCATGCCGGCAGCCGTTAATCCAGCCACCGTGCTTGAGCCTAAGCAAATACGAATCACTGCAGCAATTAACCAGCCGGCCACCAGCGGATGCACAGGCAAATGCTTCAATCCTTCGGCAATGGTATCGCTGATGCCGCTATCGGTTAGTACTTGCTTAAATGCACCGGCCCCGGCAATAATGAGCAGCACCAGGGCAATATCTTTTACTGCATCGGCATAAATGGTGTTGATTTGCAGCATGGTTTTACCCTGCCTGATGCCTAATGTAATGGTGGCCACAATTAATGCAATCAGCATTACAATAGAGCCATCACCAAAAAATGAAATGAACTTAGTAAGCGAACTATCATCAGGCTGATGGAACTGGTTGTAAAGCGTATTCAGCATGATAAGCAGTACCGGCAGCAGGGCGGCCATAAAACTGCTGAAAGCGCCGGGAAGCTTCTCGGCAGGAATCTCTTGCGGACGGAAAGCCGCCAGCGGCTGCGCTGTAATACCTTTGAGCGTAGAAGCAAACACCGGCCCGGCCAGTATAATGGTAGGTATGGCAATAATGAGTCCGTAAACCAAAGTACGCCCGATATCGGCATGAAACTGCCCGATAAGTGCTACCGGCGAGGGGTGCGGCGGCAAAAAGCCGTGTGTGACTGACAAGGCCGTTACCATAGGCAGGCCGGTATATACCGCCGGTAGTTTATACTTGTAGGTAACTGAAAAAATTAGAGGTACTACTAACACAAAGCCAATTCCATAGAATAAAGTCAGCCCGGTAATAAAGCCGGTAGCCATCAATCCCCACTGAATATATTTTTCACCGGTAATACCAATCAACACTTCGGCAATTTTTTGCGCCGCGCCGCTTGCCGCAATCAGTTTACCCAGCATGGCACCCAGGCATACAATAATGGCCAGTTGCCCCAGTGTATCACCCAAGCCCTTTTGCACTGATGTGGTTACTTTGGCTATCGGGATGCCCAGCAGCAAGCCCGCAGCAATTGAAGCCAATAAGAAAGCCAGAAAGGGATTAACCTTAAGCCAGCTCACCAATAACACTAACAGTGCAATACAAAACAGTATAGTAAAAAAGGGCATGGAAATATTTCAGGTTAAAATGGTAGACAAATAGAATTAACGCATCAATTTACTTTTTTACATATTTAGCTGTACGTGCATCTCTAATCACACCCTTCCAGTTTAAGCCGTAGCCAAAATTGTAGGTATGGCCCTCGCTGTCTTTATAGCATTTCATATCCAGCGGTACATCTTCATCCTGTTTTTCTACGGTTTTCATATCGGCCGGCATTTGCATAGGCAACAAAGCAGAGGGTTCGCGTGCACCGGTAATAATATCCAGCAGCGCCTGATCTTGCACACCGAAGTGAGCGAGTATGCCGTTGGCTTTGTTTTCAAACTCCGAAAACACCATCGGGTTATTCAGCAGTACTGATACAATAACCGGTTTGCCCTTCATTTGGGCGTATGTATCAGTCACCATATTCAAATCAGTGGTATTGGTGGCCGTAGCGCTTTTGCCTTTATAGCTGCGGTTGGTAAAAGTTTCGAGCGGGTCGCCACCGGCAATACTGGTGGTACGGGCATCTGTAGCGGTGTAAAGTTTGTACTGCAGGGTGATGGGTACATAGCCGGTGCCGCCCTGCTTTACATCGTCATTGCTGTAACCGCTACTGGCCGGACTGTTAATGAATACCAATCCGTAATCAGCTTCATCAGGGTTATCGGTTACTCTGAAGTATTTTTTAACCAGGTTGATGTTCACAGGGTATTCCAGTTTTTCCGGCATAGGTATACCTAAAAAATTAACGCCGGCCGGAGTGTACTGCTTGGGTACGTAAACCGTTTTTTGCCTTTGCAGCGGTAATACATGGTTTTGGTTTTTCAGCATCACAATAGATTTCAGCTGCGCCTCGTAACCTGCCTTCATAAATTCCGGCTTGCCTACGGTGGTCTGTGAAACTTGCGGATTGAGATAAGGATTTTCGAATAACCCGGTTCTGAAAATATTTTTAAGCAACCGTACCGCCGATTGCTCGAAGCGCTTGCGCATAAACAGTTCGCCATGCTCTTTAGCGCCAATATTGTAAGCTTCAATTAGTGGAGCTGCTTCATTATTACCGCCAAACTGGTCAACTCCGGCCATTAATGCTTTGTAGTGCCTTTGAGCAACAGTCAGTTTTTCTACACCCCAAGACTTACCGGTGAGGAAGGTGTTTACCGAAGTTTCATCAGCAGTAACCAGCCAGTCGGTACATACCACACCATCGTAATGATATTTGTTACGCAGCAAATCAGTGATAATGTATTTGTTGTAGTTGTTGCCTACGTTTTCGCCGTATTTGGTATCCTGCCCGTAAGAGATGGTATAATAAGGCATTACTGCGGCTGCCATACCGGTTTTGCCTTTCAGTCTAAAAGCGCCTTCAGTAAAAGGCATCATGTTTTTGTTAAAAAGTTTACCGGGATAAACAGCATACTTTCCATAACCATAATGGGCATCGCGTCCGGCTTCGCCCGAGCCGCCGCTGGGCCAATGTTTTACCATAGCGTTTACACTGGTGTAGCCCCAGCCACCTGCAATTTCCTGGCTGCCAGCCGAGGTTTGAAAACCATCAATGTAGGCGCGGCCCATGTCGGTAGCCAGCAGCGGGTCTTCGCCAAAAGTACCGCTTACGCGGTTCCAGCGTGGGTCGGAGGCAATATCTACCTGCGGCGACAGTGCGGTGGCAATACCCAGTGCCCGGTATTCGGCTGCAGCAATATGGCCAAACTGCTCAACCACAGCCGGGTTAAACGTAGCCGCCATTCCCAATGAACCCGGCCACATGGAAATTTGTCCGCCTGCACCGGCATTAAATTCGGCAAAGGCTACCGTGCCATGCCGCGGATCAGAACTGGTATTTACCGGTATACCCATGCCGGTACCTTCGGCCAGCGCCTGCATGTTATTGTTCCACTCGGCCGCAATAGCCGGACTTTCTACCGAAGTAACCAGCACATGGCGTACATTATCTTTGGTTAAAAATTCCCTTTGCTGGTCAGACAAATCAGATGCCTTGGCGCCGCTTTCTTTAAATGTTTTACCGTTGTAAGTGCCCGCAAAAGGACCGGCGGGTGCTGCAGGCACAGGTTGATGGCGGCTGTACAGCATTAAGCCTGCAATTTGCTGCAAAGACAGTTTGCCTGCCAAATCTTTAGCTCTAACATCAGCTGGCAGCCGCCAGTCTTCGTAGGAGTCAAGTTTGCCGTTTTTGTTTAAGTCTTTAAATGACAGTTTTCCCTGATGCAGAATGCGGATACCTGAAGACGAAGAATATTTCAGTAATTGCCCGCCCGGATTGCGAACTGTAACAATCTCACCGGCAGCGGGAGCATTGATATTCGCCAGGCCTGCAGCACCGCAAAGTAAACCTGAGGCTAACAAAAAAAGAGGGGAAAACTTAATCATGGTGGTTGAATTGGTAAGGCAATATAATACAAATGGCTCGATATACAAGGTGCTAATAAGGGGTAAATGATTCGCCGTTTCAACTGAACCCAAGGGACGATAAAGCAGGTTAAAAAATTATTAAAAATATTTTTTTGCCTCAAAAACTACATTTAAGATAGATTTTGCAGGTTTTTAGTTTTTTCTGTGTTTGGGGTTTGCCGAATAATTAAAAAACTGTGTAACTAAACGTTTACATACGCCGTACAATTCAGTAAGCTGGCCAGCTTAACATCATCAAACAATTATTTTTTACTGTTTTATTTAACTAAAACTTTCTATTATGAAGAAAAAAATGCTACTCAAAACCGGCGTGGCTTCACTGCTGGTGGCTACTGCTTTGTTTGCCTGTAAAAAAAGCAGCGATGTAACTGCAGTGAACAGCCAGAGTGAAATTTCGGCAGCTACATTAAAAAGTATTTCCAATTTAGGTTTCAGCACCGACCAGGCCCGTAAAGTAGATGGCGGTTACCTGGTGGAAGGCGATATTGTGCTTACTGATGCCAATTTGAGCGAAACCAGCACCAGTCCAACTCTGCGCATTGCCGAATCGGAACAATACCGTACCACCAACCTGGTAAAAAACCTGCCGCGCACCATTACCGTATCAGTTTCTAACCTGCCAACGGTATACTCTACCGCTACCGATGCCATGATTTCGCGCTACAATGCACTTAACCTGCAAATTAAATTTCAGCGCGTAAGCAGCGGCGGCCAGGTGCAAATTGTAGGCTTTAACGAAGGGCCAAGCGGTGGTTACATCACTTTAGGCTCATCAGGTTTTCCAACTTCATCGGGTAATCCTTTTAACCAGATTAAAATGAATACCAATGCCTCAGCTTATGGCAGCAACCCCAACCAGGGTTACATTACTTCGGTGCTGCAGCACGAAATGGGGCATTGTATAGGTTTCCGCCATACTGATTACTTCAATCGTGCTTACAGCTGCGGCGGTACTGCCACCAACGAAGGTTCAGCCGGTATAGGCGCTATCCAGATTCCGGGTACACCATCTGCCGCTGATGCCGGGTCATTTATGCTGGCTTGTTCTAACGGTACCGACCGTACCTTTAATACTAACGATAAAGTTGCGCTTAATTACCTGTACTAAGCCAATCCGAATTATTTATTTTGTAATTTGAAATCGTAGTTTTACGCAAAGGGGAGTTGATCAAACTCCCCTTTATTGTTATCTGCCTGCAATTCATGATTAAACTATTTACCTGTTTTGTGCTGCTTTTCAGCTTAAGCGTTAATCAATTGCGTGCGCAGCAACCTGTAAGCGAGCGCAGACTTACCGAACTTTATAGTAAGCAGCCAAATCATCAAATATTATTAACTGATACCACCCGGTATTATCTGGTCAGGCTCCGCCATCCCGATAGGGCAGCGTTAAAAAATGTAAAGGTGCATAAACGGGTAGCTTATAATTACTATGTGGTGTCTTCAGCTATGGCTTTGCAACCTGATGATATGATTGCTGAGGTGAGCCCGGCTAATAGCTTATGGAAAGCGGCCGACAACCTGGCTCAGCAATATCAGCAGCATCCTAAATCCACAATTCAGGTTGAGCTGGTTACAACGACAGTAACTGATGCTGTTTTGAACAGCCTGAATACCTACGGAACAGTAATCGGGCATCAGCATAATGGTGCCGTCTTAAAAGTAAATTTGCAACAACTGCCCGGGTTGCTGGCACAGCCTTTTGTACAGTTTGCCTCTCCTGTGCGCATAGCTCACGAAGAATTAGTAATCAGTGATTTGGATTTAGGGGTCAACCGCATTTCGGCCATTAGGGATCATTATCCTGATTTGTTGGGCACCGGCATCAATGTAGCGGTAAAAGAAGACCGTTATGATGAAGATTTGGATTTACTGGGGCGGTCTTTTACTTCTTTTCAGGCTTCAAACACTACATCGGGTCATGCTACCATTATGGCCACATTAATTGGGGGCAATGGCAATACCTTTATACAATCGCTGGGCGCTGCGCCTGCGGTACGTTTTACGTCTTCTACTTTTGCCCGGTTGTTGCCCGATAGCACGCCTGTGTTTAATCAATATCACATCAGTGTGCAAAATCACTCGTATGGCACAGGCATTGAGAATTACTATGGCATTGAGGCGGTGGCTTATGACCAACAGATACATGATGCCGATACGTTAATGCACGTGTTCTCGGCAGGTAATATTGGTACCACTACGCCCACCACAGGTATATATAACGGGATAAGCAACCGCGCCAATTTATCAGGCACCTTTAAGCAAGCCAAAAACGTGTTGGTAGTAGGCGGAACCGGCCGTACCAGTGTACCAGAAGCATTAAGCTCTAACGGACCGGCGTATGATGGCCGGGTAAAGCCCGAATTGGTAACCGATGGCGAGGATGGTACCTCCGGTGCAGCCGCTTTAACTTCGGGCACAGTAGCTTTGCTGCAGCAGGCTTACAAGAAGCAGTATGGCAAAATGCCTTCATCTGCTTTAATTAAAAGTATACTTATTAACTCTGCCGATGATTTAGGCAACCCTGAAGTAGATTTTAAAACCGGCTACGGACAATTGAATGGATTGGAAGCTTTGCGTACCCTGTTAGATGGGCGCTTTAAAAGTGGTAGCTTAACCAATGGGCAGCAAGCCGGCTTTCAAATTACTGTGCCGGGCAATTGCAGTAAACTCAAAGTATTATTAGCCTGGAATGATGTAGCCGCAGCCCTGAATGTACCCGTGGCTTTGGTTAATGATTTGGATTTGACTGTAATTACGCCCAATGGTGCCATCTATTTGCCTTGGACTTTAAGCACTTATCCATCTGCCGATTCACTAAACAGAACAGCGGTACGCGGCCGCGATTCACTAAATAACACTGAACAGGTTACATTGAATAACCCTGCAGCCGGAACCTATATGATACAGGTAAAAGGTAAACAGGTGAATAGTGGTGCACAAGCTTTTTATGTGGCTTACCAAACCATTGTTGCCAACCACTTTGAATGGACCGATCCCGCGGGCGCAAACCTGCTTTTCGCAGATGCGGAAAACTACCTGCGCTGGCAAAGTTCTTATCCGGCAGGAACCGTCGGCCAGCTCAGTATAAGCTATGATCATGGAACCACCTGGGCAGTGTTGGGCAATTCAAAACTCGATAATAGTTTTTACCTATGGGCAGCTCCAAATGTATTTACGAAAGCTATGGTACGAATGACTGTTAATGGGCAGAACTATACAAGTACGGAATTTACATTATCTAAGCCGCTCACGCTGAACATAGGCTACAATTGTACTGACGGCACACTATTACACTGGAACCCGCAACCCGGTGCTATTGGTTATACTATATATTCTTTAAAAAATAATGTACTTCAAAAACTGAGCACTGCTACAGATACCACATTGCTGATACCGCCTGCAATGCAAACGTCAGCCTATTATGCGGTTAGTGCTTTGGGCAGCGGCTTTGAAGGATTAAGAAGTTATACAATAGATGCTACTGCACAAGGTGTGGGGTGTTATATCAAAACTTTACTGGCCAATGTTACCCCGGCTAATACAATAGAATTGAATTTGCAGGTAGGTTCGGTACTAAATTTAAAATCTATCACCTGGCAAAAGCTCACCTTTGCTAATACGTATACTTCTATTGGAATTACAGAGGTAAATAATCAGACACTCACCTATCAGTTTACGGACAGTAATCCGGTAAAAGGCCTGCAATATTACCGGGCTATGCTTACTTCAGCTAACGGAGCAGTTATTTATTCAGAACCGGCAAGTGCAGTATTACTTCAGGCCGGGCAATTTACAGTGTATCCTAATCCTGCAGGTAGCCAGATTACCGTTCTGAGTGGGGAAGGCAATAGTTATGCTATTAAATTTTATGATGTGACGGGGCAGCTCAAGCTTGAAAAAACTTTCAGCGAATTGCAAAATACAGTGCCGCTTAACCTTATTCCGGGTAATTATATTTATACCATTAGCCAGAATGGTAAGGTGTTGAGTAAAGGAAAGTTGATTAAAATATAACGTCTATTTACAAAGGTACACGGAGTCAGGCCTTCCACCAGTTTTTTAGCTTTTTAAAAAAATCTTCTTTCCGTGGTTTAGGCAGCTCGTCGTGCGTGAGTTGATGGTCATAATGATGCTGTAATTGCTGCGCATAGGCCTGCTGTTCAGCATTGCCCTGGCTAAACGCTTTTATATAAGGCAATACATTGGCGCTCAGCATACTGTTCATCGAAACCGTTTGGTATTCGCTGCGCCCTGTAGCCTGTGGGTTGGTATTATTTTCCGGCTGACCATTCTCGGCAAAATAATCAATCTGGTAGATTTTGGGGTTAAGCTTTTTTAACCGTTTGGTGCCCTTGCGCTCGTTACGCCAAGGGTGCTCGCCCTTGTGCAGTTGCTGTAACAAAAATTCACGCTTCCAAAGCGTTACCTGGTGCGACATGAGAAAGCCTGATTTTTCATTATCTAATAACCCTACCTGGAAACCTTGCAAAGTATAAGGAGTGGTTTGCGTAACATAAGCATCAGAACTGCTTAATTTTACTTGCTGCCACTGCTGTGCAGCTGCTGTTTTGAACAGCTCATTAAAAAAGCGTCCGTTCACGGGTTTATTCAGCCACATATCCTCCTGAAAGTAGATCACATAATCCTCTTCAATCACCTCGCGCAGCAAATAGGCCAGGCGGTCGGCCCATTCGCCTTTGCCGGATTGGATAGTTTGGAAACCCTGTAATTGCACATTCAGTGTTTCGGTGGCAAAGTAATATTGGCAGGGAACAGAAAAATCCCAGTATTGGTTAAAACTGAAATTAAAGCCAGGATACAAGAACCGGTACCTGTCGCAGGTATGTACCAGCAAGGCAAATGTATAGGTGGGTTTGGGTACAGTCATGGCTTCAATGCAAATATGGGATTTATCTGCAAGGGCAGCTCCATTTAATTAAATTTGAAGCCATGTCATCACACCATATTGTACGCGAAAAGCAAGAGCCTGCGCTGTTGATTTTAAGCTTAACCGGTTTTGATACCGAACACTTAGGGCAATTATTAGAATGGAGCCCTACGCTGATTGCAGCGGCTCCGGTAGCTGATGACTTATTAGCTGCAGATATACACATAGATTATTTGCTGACTGATAATGCAGACACGCCCCCTGCACAACCCGGATTACAAATCATCACGGCTGCACCTGATGATTTTTTGAAAGCGGGTTTAAATTTCCTGATTGAAAAAGGCTACCCGGCAGTGAACCTTATTACCCATGAGTTTGAACCGCAGGTTTACGAAACCTACTGGGAATCCATTAACCTGGTGATTTACTGTATGCAACAGAAAGCCTACGCGGTTAAATCTGGCTTCGAGAAGTGGCTGCCTGCCAAAACACATCTTTACATCTTCAATCCGCCGGTTGATTTAAACCGCAAGAACCTGTTATTGCAATCAGGCAATGCCTGGCTGGTACCTGATGATGGCAGGATTCAGCTACGGTTTTCGGCCTCGCGATTGATCATTGCAGAGGATATTTAACCTCGTTCATTAACCATCAGCTATACCATTATGCACTGCTTCAAATCAACCTGTATTTGTTACAAGTAACTACCGGTTACCTGTCGCTCACTTACATTAAGCAGCAGCTCCCGCCCAAAAATTAACGCCTGATTATCCGGAATATGGCCGGCCGGGAAATCAAAGCAAACCGGATAGATATACTCGTGTACTACGTTCATTACCATTTCGGGCACGGTTTCACCAAAAGGAATGTCATTATCCTTTAATTCGGTAAATCCTCCTACCATTAAACCGGCCAGTTTAGCCAGCTTGCCGGCGCGTTTCAAGGCACGCAACATACGGTCAACCGAATACAGATATTCGCCTACATCTTCAATAAACAGAATCTTGCCGTCATAACTATAATCAGATACAGAACCCAGTATCGATATCAGCATGGCTAAATTACCACCAATCACTTCAGCCTGTACCTTCCCCGGCCGGTTTAACACATGCGGGGCAAAACTGTAATTAACTTCCTCGCCGAACAAGGCCCGCCTCAAGGTTTCCAGCGAAGCCGCAGAACCTTCGGTAATATTCACCGGCATTTGCCCATGCAGGGTTTGCAGCTGGTGGTTGGTATGCAAGTGGGCGTGCAACACAGTGATATCACTAAAGCCAATGAACCATTTAGGATGATTAGCTAATCGGGAGAAATCTACCTGGTCAATCATCCGCACGGTGCCATAGCCGCCACGGGCAGCAAATACGGCTTTAATGCTGTCATCATTCACAAAACGCTGCATGTCTGCAGCGCGCAGGGCATCATCGCCGGCAAACTGGTTCCACGAGGCGTTGATGGTATCGCCCAATACCACTTCCAGTTCCCAGCTTTGTAATAGTGCAATAGCATCATCCATAGGCTTGGGCAGCTTTTTGGCCGGGCAGGTAATAGCTACCTTATCGCCTTTTTTTAAGTAAGGGGGCGTTGTGCTCATATTTGAATATCTTTGTGGGCTGTTAAATTAACTCAACATAGTGGAAGCACAAAATTATAAACGATATACCATTACAGCGGCATTGCCTTATGCCAATGGCCCCAAACATATCGGCCACCTGGCCGGCGCTTATATTCCGGCCGATTTATATGCCCGCTACCTGCGCCTTAAACGCCGCGATGTGGTATTTGTATGCGGGTCTGATGAACATGGTACCGCCATTGCCAATCAGGCCATGAAGGAGGGAACTACTCCGCAAGCTATCATTGATAAGTACCACGAACTGATTAAATATTGTTTCGATAAACTGAATATCTCTTTTGATATTTATCATCGTACCAGTTCACCGTTACACCACGAAACCGCTCAGGAGTTTTTTACCAACCTGAACGATAAAGGCATATTTGCCGAGCAGGAATCGGAGCAGTATTATGATGAAGAAGCCGGCGCCTTTCTGGCCGACCGCTATATTGTAGGCACCTGCCCTAATTGCGGCAACGAGAATGCCTATGGCGACCAGTGCGAGCGCTGCGGCACTTCATTGAGCCCAGATGAACTCATTGACCCACGCTCTACCCTAAGCGGTAACAAGCCCGTAAAGCGCCCTACCAAGCACTGGTATTTACCCTTAGATCAGTACGAGGGGTTTTTAAAAGAATGGATTTTAGAAGGCCATGCCGGCGACTGGAAAACCAACGTGTACGGCCAGTGCAAAAGCTGGATTGACGGCGGTCTGCATCCCCGCGCTGTAACCCGCGATTTAGACTGGGGTATTAAAGTACCGGTAGCAGGTGCCGATGGCAAAGTACTCTACGTTTGGTTTGATGCGCCTATCGGCTATATATCAGCTACCCGCCAGTGGGGTATCAATAATAACAAGGATTGGGAGCCTTACTGGAAAAGCCAGGACACCAAACTGGTGCATTTTATTGGTAAGGATAATATTGTATTCCATTGCATTGTGTTCCCGGTGATGCTGAAGGCGCAGGGCGAGTTTATTTTACCGCAAAATGTGCCGGCTAATGAGTTCATGAATCTGGAGGGCGACAAAATGTCGACCAGCAGGGGCTGGAGCATTGAGATGCATGAATACCTGGAGGATTTTCCGACCCGCATTGATGAATTGCGCTATTATTTAACTGCCATTGCTCCCGAAACCAGCGACAGCGAGTTTACCTGGAAAGATTACGAGGCCCGTGTAAATAACGAGCTGGTAGCCATTTTGGGCAACTTTGTGAACAGGGTAATGATACTGATGCACAAATTTTACGACGGTAAGGTGGAAACTGATACCGATAAACTGGTACTGACCGATGCAGCACTATTTACTGAAGTAGGACACCTGTACGATGAGCTTGAAAAAAGTTTTGAAGGCTATAAATTTCGCCAGGCGCAACAAACGGCTATGGAAATGGCCCGCCTGGGTAACCGCTATTTAACTGAGCAGGAGCCCTGGAAAACGATTAAAACCAACCCGGAGCAGGCTAAAACTGCATTGCATAACTGTTTGGTATTGATTGGTCATTTGGCTACTGCCTTCCAGCCATTTTTACCGGACACCACGCAAAAGATTTTCAACATGCTGAACTGGGAGCGTAGCACCGTCCACTTTGATGAAGAAGTGAGTTTTGCCAACGGGCACCAGTTGAACCCCGCCTCGTTGCTGTTTGAAAAAATAGAAGATGAGGTCATCGAAAAGCAGATACAGAAATTACAAGCCAAAAAACAACAAGCAACGCCCACCATGCAGGAAAGTACCCCGATAGCCACACCAGCCAAAGAAAACATTAACTACGAGCAGTTTGCCGCCATGGACATCCGCACCGGCACCATCCTGACTGCCGAAAAAGTAGCCAAAACCAAAAAGCTGCTGAAGCTGACTATTGATACCGGTATTGACCAGCGCACCGTAGTATCGGGCATTGCCGAGCACTACGAGCCCGAAGCCATTATTGGCAGGCAGGTAAGCATCTTGGTTAACCTGGAGCCTCGTGAGATTAAAGGTATCCTGTCGCAGGGGATGATTTTGATGGCCGAAAATGCAGAAGGCAAACTGAGCTTTGTGTCACCCATTGATGCTATGCATAACGGCTCGGTAGTGCGGTAACCGTTTTTAATATGCAGGTGTGCAGGGAAAGAAGATAAAAACTGCACATTTGCACACCAGCATATCTGCACATCTCTGTATATTTGTGCCATATCCTGCCCCTGTAGTTCAACGGATAGAATAGAAGTTTCCTAAACTTTAGATATGAGTTCGATTCTCGTCGGGGGTACTAAACAGGAACAAGCCAGAAGGAGTTCCGGCTTGTTCCTGTTTATTTGCAATAAAAATGGTAATGTATGAGTTAGTTGCCAAAATTGATAAATCTTACCATTTCGCCATTTTTGTTCTTTTGAAAAAATATCTCATTTTCTCATAAATCCTTCAAATTGATATAGCTTCTGTTCATTATTCCAGCTTATAGCACCGTTTGCAGATAGCTACTCATATGAGCGTTTAAAGATGCGCCGGCTTGCCGTAATCTGTTCAGGTAAAAATTTCGCATATCTTCCCAGTTATAATAAAAGCGGTAATGTGTTTTCAGGCCGGTTATAAGCGCAGGCTTTTCATTCAACAGTACCTTTACCAAAAGGTTGCCTTTGGTATTTTTGTATAAAATCCACTGAATATTTGCACTCAAAGGAATAACCTGATTTACCTTCCAATTCCTGTCAAACTGCGATATATGATTAGTAATACTATTGGCTATACTCAAATTCATTAATGTAGCAAAGGGTGAGATGGTTTCAGCGTGGCCAAAGCGTAGCCTGGCGCTTATTTTACCTTGCTTCAGAAAATCATCTGTACTTTTTACAAAGTCAACCAATAAAGGAACGGCAATCTTCACCTGGATACCCATAGCATCAGTTCCGGGGCCCTTCTTTAGAAAATCTTCCGCAGCATCAATTTTGGCTAATTTTTCCAGCTCAGTACATGTAAAGAAAAGTTCAAAATCTAAATCGGCAGGTTGATAACCGGCATTTTGTATTTCTGCTTTAAGGGAGTGGGTAATAGTAGCAAAGCCAAATAAATCCGACACAAAATTTTCCTGGACTTCATTATTCATCCGGCTCAAAAAATCCGCCTTAAATAGGCGTGCAGTAATGGCATGATTGATTTCATTTAACTTGAGCTGTGCTTTTAAAGCAGCCAACTGGGGCATCCAGGATCCGGCCTGCTCAAAATTAAGGTAGGCCGGTGATAAATCATAAAAGCGCAGGGCTGTATCATTGATGCCCTGTTGCTCCACATCAGCACCTAAAGGTTTTGGCAGGCCACTTACAAATGCCTCGGCGCTTTGTTTCGTGCGCACTTCTTTACTATAACTTACCTGTATATGCGGTTGTTCGGCAAAAACTCTTGTATTTTCATGATACATACGGGCAGCAATTCCCTGTAATTCCGCCTTGCCTTCTGCTGAAATGTTTTTGACATTACCCTTTTCCACCTTTTGAAGGTTAGCCAGCATTTGCTTCAGCATTTCACCATTTTTTGTAAGCAATCTTTCGCTATCAGCCTGATTGATCAGTTTGTAAATATCAGCTGATTCAGGTGGCTTGGTCAGATGCCTGGCACCATGCCGTCCAACATAGTTTATAAATACCGGCTGATATCCTGGCGGAATGTTGCCTTGTTCCGGCGAGGGCGCTTCATACAAAGTTTTAGTGCCTAAAAAATCGCCTTTACAATGCTGTGCTTTTACAGATAGTGTTACTCCTGATAAAGCCAGGTTAAGCAGTAGAAAAAACTTTTTCATTCAAAAAATATCTGGATATAAAAATGCAGGATAGCCGGGCTATCCTGCAAAATTCTAATTATAAAAACATAAAATTATTAATGTTGATTACCTGTACCATCGGTTTGGTAGGCTCCCAAATCTTTCCCTGGCAAATCAACCACAGCAACCAATTTACCGGTAGAAGTCACTAAAGATAATGGCTTGAAGTCTGTTTTGCCTTTACCCACTCCCAGGGAGGAAGGCTGCAGGCGGAAATTAGCATTACCCACCATTACCAAATACGCTGGCTGAACCGAAGCGCTTAGCGGGCCGGGATTTGAAGTGTAATTAAACTGGTTAAGGTCGTAGCTATAAAACAAAGGATTATTTTGCTGTGGTGTAGTGCCATGAATATCGTTTGACTGAAATGCTGCTTTGCCATCACCCGCTAAGAATTGAGTTACAATAGCCTGTGAGTTTCCGTAATACAATTGATTGTTATAGGATATATTCTGTAAATCGGCATCGTTCACCAGGCGTATTCCAAACCGGCAGTTCAATATTAGATTGTTATACACTAAACCACGCGCTGCTTTTTCGTAATTAATAGAGCCGCCGCGCCCGGATTTGGTTTGCCTGAAGCCACAGTTTACAATGGTGTTATTATACATGTTTACATTACATTGTACACCAGAACTGCCAGAATCTGAAGCCTTGATGGCATTGGTGGCTGCACCAATCATCATATTATAAGCAATATCACCTGTGGTGCCGCTCTTCATATTAAAGAACTCGCCTCCCGCCTGTCCGCACAGTTCAAAAGTATTACGCATAATATTGATTTTGCCGCCTACTACGCGGATGGCATCATCTTTACTGCCAAATACCCATGAGTCCTCCAGCACAAAGTTCTTTTTTATATTACCGAAATAGATGATGTAACGGGGATCGCCCTGAGCGTAAATAGCTGCATCATTATTCGGGCCCGATGGGCCGCCTGCAAATTCAAGATGCGTCCATTTGATAATAACATCACCGCCATTACCACCGGTGGATGGGGAACAGACAATGCCTCCCCAATACCCGTTAAAAACGTTAGTATAGCTGCCATTGGTAGCCTGGTTATGCAAATCCACAGCGTTGCCCACGGTAATGTAGTTAGGCGCTTCCTTGGTGCCCAGGCTGATAAACGTACCATGTACGATAATTTCAGGGCTGGTTTGATAAGTTTTACCGTCGCCAATAGCAATCAGCCTTACGCCGCTTTGCATTTGAAGGGTATCACCATCATTAACGGTAATATCTGATGTGAAATAATAGGTCTTGCCGCTTAACAAGGTGCCTTTAATTGTCCCTTTCAGCGTATCTGAAGTAATTGGGCTGCTTACCTGTACTAAGCCCTTTGAAATATTTAAATCTTCGGCCTTATGGCAGCCATTAAGCAGCAGCAGGCCACTTAATGAGAATAAAAGTAATTTTATTAATTTCATCTTGATAACGAATTATAATCGGTAACGTAGACCCAGTAAATAGTAGCGGTTGTAAGTATCGCGGCGGATGAAGGCATTGCTGCCCTGCGTATACTGTGGCGGTATAGCTAAACCTGCCGGATAGGGGCGGTGGAGCTCCAACTCATAAGGTGTATTTAACAGATTGGTGGCTTTAAGGTATCCGTAAACATGCTTGAACAGGCGCTTCTCGGTTGAGAAATCAAGTGTGGTAAATCCTTTTTGCCACACATCATTATCCAGGTAGCCTGATACCAAATTGATACGCGAACCGGTATACACTAATGATAACTGTGCATCCAAGCCAATTTTATTTTCCTTATACAACAGGGAGAAATTGCCGATATTTTTAGACTGCCCCTGCAATGGGCGGCTTTGCTGCTCTAAACGGTTAGTAACCACACCGGCATCGTTACGATAATTATACAGCTTTGTGGTAGTGATTTTAGAATTGGTGTAGGTATAATTTGCCCGTACCCCAAAGTTGTGCACATACTTTACAAACTCGAGTTCAAAGCCATAGTTATGTGCTAAACCAAAATTTTGTGGTTGCAGTACCAGGTTGGTACTGGTGCCGCCGGCGCTGCTGGTTTGGCGCACTAAAGCGTTTTCTACCGGGTTATCAATGCTTTTATAAAATACACCTACCAGCAATTCATCTAAACCTTTAGGGAATAGTTCATAGCGCAAATCAAAGTTCTCTGCCGTGGTGCGTTTTAAGTAGGGATTGCCTACCTCTTTGTAATCGGCATCCGGGTCGCCAGAGGTATGAGGCACAATTTCGTAAAAGTTGGGACGGCTGATAGCTGAGTAATAAGATAGGCGCAGATTCTGCTTATCGTTCAGCATGTACTTAAAGCTTAGGCTGGGCAGGAAGTCATAATACTGGTTAGAGCCGTTTTTGCCATCCACAGTTTCTGCCGTGTTGGTTTGATAAGCTTGCTTGGTATGTTCATAGCGTACACCACCAACGGTTTGTAGTTTACCAAGGATAAATTTAAATTGGCCATACCCTGCCGCTATCTTTTCCTGAAAATTATAATTTAGAGCATCATTGGCCCGCCCTTGTGGCGTAAATACATAAAAGCTGTTATTGTTGATGTTGCCATCAAACGTTTGGGCAGTATTACCATCCAAGCGCAGGTCATATTGGTCGTAATCACTATGGCGGTCTTTATCGCGGTACATACCGCCTGCACTTAGCTCCAACCGGGTGCCCAATACCTCGGGACTGTAAATAAAGTTCAAATAACCCGTTTTGTCCTGATCAGTATTATGACTGAAAATGCGGGTTTGGGAGGACAAGGCATCAAAGGTTAATGGGTTTTGTACCACTGAACCATTGGGCTGAATAATTAAGCCTGTATTCAAATTCAAACTGGCGCGGTCCGGCTCATTAAAAATGGCTTTGGAATACAATACAGTCCAGTTGATTTTGAAATTTTCAGTGAGGCGATGATCGCCTTGCAGGTTGGTGTTATAAATAGTTTGCACCGTGCGGTCGCTGCGGTAAGTTTCATTAACGCGGCCATTGCCAACAGCGGTACGGCCTATGAAACTGGTATCAGATACCGAGCGGTATTCGTTTTGGTTCAGATTAATCAACGAGGCATTCAAGTTGATTTTGTTCCATGAGCTAAACCGGTAATCGAGCTTGCCAATCAAAGCCGATCGCTGCTGTTGTATACTGTAGTTGCGTAATTCAAAATTCTGTGCATCGGGGGCATTTGTAATCAGATTTACTTGTGTATCAAAAAATACACCATCCGTGTGGCGGTAAGTGTTTTGGTAGCTTCCGGCCAGCATACCACCCAGCTTTTTGTTACGGCTGCGGCCGCCAATACTTAAACCCAAAATAGTAGCCAGTGGCACATCCTTTTTAGAGTAGTAATAAGGATTATTTGGAAAATCGCTCATGCTGGCCAGATAATTAGACCCGTTTTTAATGCGGGGCGACTGGCTTAGGCTCGCGCTGTGGTCAAACTTGGTAAAGCTGCCATTGAAAAAGTTTTCTGCATAACCCGTTCCCACATTCAGACGGAGGGTGAAATCATCCGGTGCTTCCTTAAGTGCCAGGTTAATAGCACCGCCAATAGCATCCCCTTCCATATTAGGCGTAAGTGATTTGTATACTTCCAGGCGGTCTACAATATCAGCCGGAAAGATGTCCAGCGGTACATAGCGGTTGGTATTGCTCGGGCTGGGAATTTTGATACCATCAATCAGCGTATACTGGTAACGTTGCGGCATACCACGGATAATGGCATATTGCGCCTCGCCATTGTTACTTCGCTCTACTGATAAACCGGAGATGCGCTGGGTAACGTTGGCAATGGTAATATCGGGCGATACCTCAATGCTTTTGGATGAAACGGCATTCAATACCTGGTCTGAACGCTGCACCAATCGGCGGGTGGCTTGGTCGGTGCCACCGTTGCGGCCGCTTGTTATCTTGACTTCAGTAAGGTCGGTTTGCTTGTTTTGCAGCGATAGGTTAATTGTAGTTATTACATTATTGGTTACATTGATGTGCTTTTCCTCATCTTTGTACCCTATATATTTTGCTTCAATCTCGTAAGAACCTTCAGCTACATTACGAAAGGTATAGGTACCGTCTAAACCTACACCAGTGGATGTTTTTTTTCCGGTTTGTTTGTTTTTAAGCGTAACTACAGCGCCGGGAAGCGGCTCGTTGCTTCTTTGGTCAGTCACCAAACCTTTAACTATACCACCTGCAAAAGCAAGGGTATAAAGGCACAATAGTGATAAAATTAACAGGGGTAAAAATCTTTTCATTAAATGCGCAGAATTTTAAGCAAAAGAACTTTGCGCATTTAATGATAACATCAGCATGATGTTATGTAATTATTAAATTGCAGTAAATACCCCCTGTTTTGCCTGCTTATAAAGCGGAGTAGACATAGCTTTACACTTTGCTTTCTGCGCTTTTGGGTCGATGTATGTATCTGTTGTTTTACTGCTCCTTAAAACTTGCTTTTTTATTTAAAAGAGAATTAATGTGAAACTAAGAGATATTACACCACTTTAAAGTAGCAATAACTTGTAAGAGATTTTATGCCGAAGTTTCAACTTGCTTTTTATAATTATCCAATATTGCCTGCCAGCCGCCTTGCTGCATTTCTCGGGGGTGGGTGGTTTCAGGGTCAAAGGTTTCGGTAACCTTGGTAGTGTTATCGCCTGCAGGCTCAAATATTACTTTTATGGTTCTGCCGTCGCCAAGTACATATTCAATAATGTGCTGGGGCTCAATCTTGGTATAAGTACCTTCAAAATCAAAACTAAAACTGCCGTCTTTAGCGGCCATGGTGGTTTTGAGTTTGCCGCCAACGCGCAAATCATTTTCAGAATGGGGCACATGCCAGTCGTCTGAAGCAAAGGCCCACTGTTTGATGTGCTCAGGCTCATTAAATACTTTCCATGCTGTTTCTACTGAAGCGTTTACGGTTGTTTCAATAGTGATCGGGCTTAAATCGGTGGTTTCCATGTAATGTATTTTAAGTGTGGTTTGATATTTCAAAATTAGCAATCGGGCAAAATTACGTGAGGGGCAAAAGCGACAAGTAAAGAGGGCAATACTGCCTTTAATTACCGGTTTTTACATTCAAAAGCCGGTAATGATAGCATTACCGGCTTCCTTAAATCATTCTATTATCTTTTTCCTTACTTGGCAAAATAATTCCGCAGTTCGCCGCTATTCTCGGCATAGTTCCAGCGGTTTTGATCGGCTTTGCCGTCGCCATTAATATCAGCAAAAAAGAAATCGGTATCGGCGCTTTGCGAGGTGCCCCGCAACGAATATACCGGGCCATTAAACTCATTGGCGGTGCTTGAAAAATATACCTTTACCTTACCAATATAGTTATTGGGATTCCAGTAAATTTTATCGGCACGCCCATCGCCATCCACATCAGCAAAGTAAAACGATGTAGCCGGGGTACCACTGGAGGCGCCCGAGTTGCTGAAGCTGGATGAAGCCGTAAAGGTACCGTCGCCGTCGGCCAGGTACACCATGGCCTTGCCCGAATTTAAATCAGAGTGCCAGTAAATTTTGTCGGCACGACCGTCGCCGTTCACATCAGCATAATAATAAATAGTACCAGCAGTAGTACTGGCACCTTCGGTGTTGGAAATCACTGTAGAACTGAAATTACCGCCTGAAGTAGCCAGGTAAACGCGCGTATGGCCCGAGTCAAAAGTAGCGTTCCAATAAACTTTATCTGCTTTGCCATCACCGTTCACATCAGCAAAATTGTACAGGGTGGTGGTACCGGCGCTGGTACCTTCAGGGTTATCTACTACGGTTGAGCTAAAATTACCGCCCGAGGTGGCCAGGTAAACGCGCGTATGGCCCGAGTTAAGGGTAGGATCCCACTTAATTTCATCGGCCTTACCATCGCCGTTTACATCGGCATAATAATAGCGTGTAGTGCTCACTGTAGAAGCGCCTGCCGTATGCGCCACGGCTGGTGAAGCAAAAGTGCCAGTGCCGTTAGACAAAAACACCTGCGGGCGGCCATTGTCATAAGTAGGGTTCCAGTATACTTTGTCATCCTTACCATCGCCATTAATATCAGCAAAATAGAATTTAGTGCCAGCATTGGCGCTTTTACCGTTGACGTCGGCATGCGGGCCGCCAAAAATGGCAGGCACAAAATCGGCCATTACAGGCCAGTGGTCAGAAGGCCAATAGCCGTTATAACTGGTAGTAATTACTTTTGACGAGGTGAAAGCCATACTGCGGCTGCTCATTATCCAATCAATTTTAGCACTGCCGGTAGCATCCCAGCCATGAAAAGTGAAGTCACCGTCAGTATCGCCCAGTGCATCCACTACATCCAGGCTGCTTTTCAGGTTGTTCACCTCATCGGTGCCAGGCTTGGCATTAAAATCGCCAAATATAATTTCAGGCAAATCTTCAGTATTAAATTGGTTTACAGCAGCCACCAGGTTTTGTGAATTTTGCATCCGCACAGATGCTGAATCAAACTGCCAGTGGATGTTACTTACAAAATACCGCTGCGAAGTAGTTTTATCCAGCAGAATAGCCCAGGTACCGGTATTGGTAGGCCCCAGCACAATAGTACCGCTGCTTTGTAGTGTGAAGCGGCTGGTTTTGTAAAAAATTACTTTAGGCGATCCTTTACCGGCGGTTTCATCATAATATACACTATAGCCTAAGGTACCCATTTGCGATATAAACCAGTTTTCGAAAGCATTATCAGTAAACTCCTGCATCCCGAAGATATCAGGATTGTTATCTACTATAATCTGCCGAATGTTACCCTGCCGTTCGCCGATGGTTTGCGGGTCAGAGTCTTCGTTATGCCTCACGTTAAAAGATAACACCCTGATTTTCGATGCATCTGTTACCGCACGGGGCTGGGTAAGTTCAGCAGATGAACTGGCATTAACCGGGAGATCTTTTTTACATGCCGAAAACAACAGGGTAGCCGCCAGGCAAGCGGCGACTAAAGGCTTTAAGCGCAATAAATTAAAATCGCAGCTTTTGTGAGTGTGCAGGCTGTGAGCCTGATTTAGGTAATTGTTTTTCATTGAATAGTATAGGGTTTTGTTAAATGGCGCTGAGGTAATTCTTAAAATATATGTCATACACAAGTGCTTTTAACAACGTTAATAGCCACAGAATAATAAGCAGGCGTGCAGGCATGAATTAAGTAGATAACATAGGCTGTGGGTAAAATTACAAGTTGCCAACCATGCAATTATTCAATTAATATTATCTTATAGTTAAGTAGTGGAGGCGGTTTACGCTTAAAGTTAAGGTAGTATGATATTTAATTTTCAGTGACATAAGCAGATTTTTAATATCATTCAATATGTTGATATTGAGGATTGACCAGAAAATCGCAGTTTTATTCATTTTAGTTGTAACCAGTTCAAAATATTAATTCTGTGTGAACTTTAGTGCAGGTTTTCCTATCCCATTTATCAAAAAGTTAACGTTGGTTTAATTTTTATTACACACCATAAACCGACGTTTGCCAGCAATTGCAAAACGCTCCTCACCCGTCATTTTCCTGTTTTGCAGCGTAACTACATTAATCTTGGTATCTATGCAGAAATTCTACACAATTAAATTATGGGGTAAGTATTTGTTCAATTGCTGTTTGCTTTTTTTGATCTTGCAACGGGTAAATGCACAGCAAAGTACCGGAACCATCAGGGGCCTGGTATCAGATAATACCGGGCCGTTGCCTGGTGCTACCATTGCCATTAAAGGTACCACCACAGGTACAGTGGCCAGCGCCAGCGGCACTTATACATTACGGGTACAGCCCGGAACATATACCGTTACGGCCAGCTTTATTGGTTACTTACCTAAAGAGGTAAAAGATGTTAAAGTAACTGCCGGAGCCGAAACGGTAGTAGATTTGCAACTGGGCGCAGGTACAGGCAGCCAGCTGCAAGAAGTAACAGTAAGTTATGGCCGCCAGCGCCGCAGGGAAATTACCGGCTCGGTAGCTACACTGGATACTGCCCCTTTGCAGGATATGCCGGTGCAGCAGTTTGCACAGCAATTGCAGGGTAAAGTGGCCGGTGTATCGGTAGTGCAAAGCAGCGGGCAGCCAGGGCGGGGTGTCGATTTCCGTATCCGGGGTTCAGCTTCGTTCTATTCAGATAATCAGCCGTTATTTGTAGTGGATGGCTTGCCTATTACCGGGAGCATCAATAACATTAACCCTGCCGAAATTGAAAGTTTCAGCGTACTTAAAGATGCTTCGGCAACGGCGCTGTATGGTTCAAGGGCGGCCAACGGCGTTATCCTGATTACGACTAAGCATGCCAAAGCCGGCGATTCAAAAATTGAGTTTAACGCTAACTATGGTGTGCAGAAGCTACCGGGTAACAGGGTGCCCAAAGTAATGAATGCCCAACAATACGCCACGTTCATGAACGAGCGTTTTCAGGACATCCGCCGTTACGAAAACCCGGCCACACAAACGCCAGCCGAGTATCTTGACCCTTCACAGTATGGCGAAGGCACCAACTGGTATAAACTGCTTACACGTACTGCACCAATTCAAAATTATGACCTAACAGTGCAATCGGCCACCGAAAAATCGTCATCCACAGCAGTTTTTGGATACCAGGAGCAGCAGGGGGTGCTTATTAACACCGGTACTCGTTTATTCACCGGCAGGTTAAATAAAGATTTAACCCTGGCCAGTAATAAGATTAAAGTTGGTTTCAGCCTGGCGCCAAGCTACCGGCTTGATCATAATAACCGCTTAAACACCGATGGTGTAGGCGGTTTATTCGAGCGCATCTTTGAGGCCAGTCCGCTAAAATCGCCTTATAATGCCGATGGCAGCTACAACCGCGATACTTACTCACCGGGCATGGTAGCCTACATCAATCCGCTGGCCCAGTTTAATTTAACCAATGATGATTATAAAACTACACGCATTTTAGGCAACGCCTATTTAAACTATGAGTTTTTAAAAGGCTTGCAACTAAAGATCAATACTGGTGTTGATAAAGCCAACGAGATACGCCATTACTATCAGTCGGGTGTGGTGAGTTCGACCGCCAATAATCCTACCGGTACCAGCAGTGCTGTTGATAACGGTTCTTATACAGCCGAAGCCTATTTAACTTATAACAAGACTTTTAATAATGATCACCGTCTTGAAGTTTTAGGGGGATATTCAATACAGAAGTTCACTCAGGAAAATAATACCCTGACCGGCTTGGGCTTCCCGAATGATGACATCACTTATTTAACTGCTGCCACCAGCGTTACCGGCAACAGTAATTATACGGCTTATGCGCTGCTCTCGGCCATAGGACGTATTAACTATAGTTACAAAGACCGTTATTTACTACAAGCGTCTTTCCGTAACGATGGCTCGTCAAGATTTGGTGCAGATCGCAAATTCGGTACTTTCCCAGCAGTATCTGCCGGCTGGGTAGTAAGCGATGAAGCCTTTATGGAACGGTTTAAGCTGATTAACTTTTTCAAAATAAGAGCTGGATATGGCCTTACCGGAAATAACTTTTTTAGCAATTACACAGCACAGTCAACCACCTCCAATTACTATTATGACCTTAATAATGTAATTACGCAAGGCACTACCTTCAATAACCTGGGCAACCGTAATCTGCGCTGGGAGCGCAGCAAGCAGTTAGACATTGGTATTGACTTAACTATTCTTAATAATCGCATCAATATTACTTACGATTATTATCATAAGATTACTGATGGCCTGATTCAAAACCAGCCGCTACCTGTGTCTTCAGGTTACCCTTCAGTTTTAAACAATGTAGCTAAACTGGCTTTCTGGGGGCATGAGATCAGTATCAATACCATAAATATTTCCAACAGTAACTTCAAATGGAACAGCAGCTTCAATATGTCGTTTGACCGCAACATTATAAAAGCACTGGTTGATCCGGACTATATACGCCGTAACAATACGGTATCCTCAGATTACTTCCGCAATCAGGTAGGGCATCACCTCGGCGAGTTTTATGGCTTTGAGTTTTTGGGTTTGTATAAAGATGCTGCTGATCTGGCCAACTCGGCCAAGTATCAGGCTACAGTCACATCTCCCACTGGCATATCTGATATTGGTACTATTAAAGTAGCCGATATAAACGGCGATGGCGTAATTGATGATGTAAATGACCGTACTTTCATTGGCGATCCTACGCCTACGTTCACCGGCGGGTTCAGCAACTATTTTACCTATAAAAAGTTTGATCTCAGCATCAGTACAGCCTTCTCGGTAGGTGGTCAAATCCTGAATGCGGCTAAATGGGCTTACCAAACCAATCTGGATGGCTCGCGTGTACCGCTGGCTGCCGCTGCCGACCGTTGGCGCTCTGTAGATAATCCCGGCTCGGGTATTTATCCGCGCACCAAAGCGGGCACCACCGTTTTGGGGCGTAACGTGAACAGTCAGTGGTTGGAGAACGCCTCGTACTTTACAGTTAAAAACATATCGCTGGGTTATACTGTGGGTTTAAAAGACAAATATCTTCTGAAAAACTTGCGCTTCTATGCCTCGGTACAGCAGTCCCTGGTACTTACCGGCTATAGCGGTATGAACCCCGAAATTAATTTTTCGGGGCAAGATGCCACGCTCGGTATTAAGGTAGATGAAAACGCCTATCCTATACCCCGCACCTATTCTTTCGGCCTGACAGCCACCTTTAAATAACGGTATTTTACTATCAGCCAATTTATATGAAAAAGATATATTTTTGTTTTGCACTGTTAACCCTAACGGCAACTTCATGCAAAAAAAGCTTTCTAGATCTTTCGCCTAAAGGCCAATACACGGATAAAAATTATTTCCTGAACGATGCCCAGTTTAAGCAGGCCGTTATTGCGGCGTATGCCCCATTGCGCGACCTGATGGTGAATGATTTCTATTTCTCGGAAATGCGCTCGGATAATACCTTTTACCAATCGGCATTATCCAACCGCGGAACAGCATTTGTAAACCGTGAGAATATTTCCGACTTCAAAGATTCTCCGACCAACACTTATACTGCAGCCGAGTGGCAATACCTGTATCAAATTATATCAAGGGCAAACATTGTGATTTCGCGCTTAAAAAATGCTTCGGGCATACCTGCGGCATCGGTAAACAGTTACGATGGGCAATGCAAATTTTTAAGGGCCTTCGCGTACTTTAAACTGGTAAGGTTATTTGGCGGCGTTCCGTTGTTCCTGAATGAGGTAACCACCCCCGATGCTGCATTTTTGCCCCGCTCATCGGCCAATGAGGTGTATAAACAAATTATTGCCGATGCAACCGATGCTGTTAATGAGCTGGCGGCCCCTGCAAAATTTCCGCAAACCGGCGAAGCCACCAAAGGTTCGGCTACGGTATTGCTGGCCGATGTATATGTAACCCTAAAACGCTGGGCCGATGCTGAAACCTTGCTGAACACGCTGCCGGCCATGGGCTACGCCCTGAATGCTGATTATGGCACCGCATTTTCTCCGGCCAACAAAAACAGCAAGGAATCTATTTTTGAGGTGCAGTATCTGGATGGCACAGCCACTGGTAGTACGCCTAATGTACTCACCGCTTACTTTTTGCCCCGCAGCACCAGTACCGCATTGTTAACCGGTATAGCCATCAATAATAGTGGTATGGCTGGATTAAATACTCCAACGCCGGATCTGATTAGTACATACGAGGCGAATGATAAGCGGCTGGATGCCTCTATTGGTATTGCTGAGGGCACTTACAATGCCAGTGATTTATTTACCTTTTCGGCAGTAAAAAGCGCTGTGGGTTACACTACGCCGCCTACCGGGAAAGTGGCTGTGCCGTATATTAAAAAATACCTGCATGCTCCACTGACGGCAATTACCGGCTCTGGCGATAATATGCCTATTTATCGTTACTCAGAGGCACTGCTGTTGCTGGCCGAAGCACAGAATGAACAAGGCAAATCACCGTTGACGGCGCTGAATACGGTGCGCACCCGCGCTGGCCTGCCTGCAGCTGCAGGAGCCGACCAGGCGACTATGCGTAACACCATATTGCACGAACGACGTGTGGAACTGGCCTTTGAAAACAAACGCTGGCATGATTTGGTACGTACCGGAACTGCTATCAGCACACTTAATGCTGCCGGTGCAAAACTTAAATCGCAGTTCAGTTACCTGCCTGCTGACGGGCGCATTGTAACTGATTACAGGCTGTTATTTCCGCTGCCGGCTGCCGAAGTGGGTTTGAATACGCAGCTTACACAAAATCCGGGCTATTAACGCACCAAGTATATTTAACTGCAATCATTAACAGCGCATCAGGTTGATATAAAATCAGGCCTGATGCGCTGTTTGTTTAAATCCTTATTATTTTTATAATTCATCTCATCATGGTATGAAAAGACGCTCGGCATTAAAAAACTTAGGCGGTGCTTTATTGCTGCCGTCGCTCGCTCAAGCCATTCCTGCAACGGCTAAAAAACCGGTAATGCGCATTGCACACATCACCGATGTGCATTTGAAAAACGAATTGAATGCGCCGGCCAAATTTGCAAAGTGCCTGCACCACCTGCAAAGCCAGCAACCTAAAGTAGATTTCATTTTAAACGGCGGCGATGTGGTATTCGATATGAATAAAGAAAACCTCAGCGCTATTAGCCAGCAGTGGCAACTGGTACACCACACTATGCAAACCGAATGCAGCTTGCCGGTACGTTACTGCCTGGGCAACCACGATATCTGGTGGTATGAAAACAGCAAGGGGCAACCCACTTATGGCAAGCAGTATGCTATGAACCAGCTGAAACTGAGCAACCCGTATTATAGCTTTACCCAAAATGGCTGGAAGTTTATTGTGCTGGATAGCGTGCATCTGGATGTAGACGGCACATGGTATATTGGTAAACTGGGCGACGAGCAGTTTGCCTGGCTGGAAAACGAGCTGAAGCAAACCAATGCAAATATGCCGGTACTGGTATTATCACACATTCCAATTCTTACCGCCACCAATTTGATAGAGGATAACGTTGTAAATAAATGGGTGATGCTGGGCGGCGATATGCATACCGATACCGCAAAAATCATCAGCCTGTTTTACCGGCACCCTAATGTGAAGCTCTGTTTAAGCGGCCATATCCACTTACGCGAAAAATTAGTATACAATAATGTAACCTACCTGTGTAACGGCGCGGTAAGTGGTGCCTGGTGGAACGGCAACCGCCGTGAAACAGCACCCGGTTATGGCTTAATTGACTTGTATGCCGATGGTAGTTTTGAAGAGCGGTACGTCAATTATTTATAATACATTATCTCCATGCAGCTTAATCCCCAATGGTGGCATTAAGCTGCATGGAAAATAAAAGTCTATATTTTATTTAAGGAATAAGATGTTCTGCCTTTAATTGTTCAAACAAGCTGAAAAATGATTCGCGTGTATCCTGGTAAAGCGTGAAACCCATTTTGCGGCTTTTAGACATATCTGTCATTACTTCTATAGGGCGGCCTAAATCTAAATCCGTATGCCAGGCAGAAGCCAGGCGGTTAAAATCGGATTCTTTAAGCTGGTATTTTACAGCCATGCTTTTCCATAATTCGCCATCACCGGCCAGTTCTGCTTCCAAAGGATGAATGGTACCATCAAATCCGGCAGCTTCTATTTCAAACCAGTCGGCCAGTTTTTGCCATAGCCACTTCCACCTGAACACCTCACCATTAGTGATATTGAAAGCCTGGTTTTTGGCAGCATCAGTAGTGGATGCCCAAATGAGCTGCTCGGCCAGTATACGAGCATCGGTGACATCTGATAAACCATTCCATTGTGCCTCAGAGCCGGGAAACTGAAAAGATCTGCCGGTCTCCTTACATATACTTGCATACACGGCTAAGGTAGTACCCATATTCATGGCATTGCCAACGGCTTTACCAATTACAGTATGCGGCCGGTGAATGCTCCAGGTAAAACCATCACGTTTGGCGGCGGCATATACTTCATCCTCTTGTGCATAATAAAAATTTTCAATATCCAACCGTGGGTGTTCCTCACGTACTGGTGTTTCGGGTAATGTGCCTGCCTTTGCATAAGCTTCAAAAGGCCCTAAGTAGTGTTTTAACCCGGTTACCAAGGCTACATGCTGTACACTTTTTTGCGGCGATAATGCATTCAGCAGGTTGCGCACCATCAGGCTGTTCACACGAATATTTTCAGCTTCTGTTTCGTTCCGCATCCAGCTGGTGATAAAAACATGAGTGGGTTTAATGTTTTCAAGCGCTTGCTGTAAGCTTTCAGCATTTAACAAGTCCGCAGCAATAGGTTGCAAATTTTTAATATCAGTATTGGGGTTACGGGCTAAACCGTAAGTTGTCCAGCCTTTTTCAATCAATTTTTCCGCTAGGTTACTGCCAGTAATGCCACTGGCTCCAACCACTAATGCAATTTTATCCATATGTATGAAATGCAATTCTGTGACAAATGTTCACGAAACACCATAGTGAGTAATACTCATAATGTCAAAACTTTTAATTGACACGGTAGTTTACCTCTCAGTTATCCATCATGCATACCTGCTATTATGCCTAATTGCTGTCATTTAAAAAAAATACACTTATGGATGCTTGTATTGCTGACAGGGTTAACGGCGATACATAAGGTTAGCTATGCCCAAGTGGCCCCACCGGTAGATTCTTTAAAAAAAGATTCATTACAAATAAAGAGCGGGCAGCGTAACAATGCATCGCAAAATCTCAGTAGTCAATACGATGTAGGCGATTTAATACGTAATCTGCTTCACCCCGGCCGTAAAGCTGATGTTACAAAACAAGGCTCGGGCATTACAGTAGTGCCCAACATTTCGGCTAACCCTACCATTGGGTTTCAGATAGGCATTAAAGCTGTTGGTGCCCGAAGATTAGGTAATGATCCCAATACCCTGTTATCCGTTGGCGCTACTTCAGCATCTATCACTACTAAAGGCATCATTTATTTTTATCTGAATCATAATATATTCACGCCGGGCAACCGTTGGAATTTTCAGGGAAGCCTTGTGGCTGCTAAGACCGTAACTCCCGATTTCGGTTATGGTATAGGCCGTGGCCGGGCTGAAGGCAGCACAGCTGACGTTATATTGGCCAACCCTGCGCATAAAGGTTATGCCATCCATTCCAACTACTACAATTTCAGGGAGAAAGTATACAAGGAGGTTTCTAAGGGCTTATTTGTAGGTGGCGGACTATCGTTTGATATCAGGCGGAATATGGATAAAAGCGACTCGACCAGCGCTACGCCTTCAGGCGTTTATAATCGTAAATATGACTTTCCGGGCGATCATTATTCAGCTAACGGCTTTTTATTTAATGTGGAGTATATCACGCGTGATAACCCCAACAGGCCTTATAAAGGTATTTATTTTGATGCTGGCATACGCCTTAATCAAACCTGGATTGGCAGCACCAGAAATGCTATGCAATTCACTACCGATTTCCGGAAATACTTTAGCCTATCTAAATCCAGACCTGAAACGGTACTGGCCTTTTGGAACTGGGGTTCTTACCTCGTTAGCGGAGCTATACCTTACCTGGAATTGCCGGGTACAGCCAGAGACGGCAGTTTCAGAAGCGGCAGAGGCTATACAGCACAATACTTCAAAGGAACACAATACAATGATACCGAAGCCGAATTTCGCTTCCCGATTACCAAAAACAAGTTTTTAAGCGGGGTTGCTTTTGCCAACATGCAAACGGCTAATGATTTGCAGGGCACTAAAATATTCCAGGTTTTTCAACCCGGTTATGGGGCAGGTTTACGGGTATTGTTCAATAAGGCCACCCGCACCAACCTGGCCTTGGATTATGCTTTTGGGAAATATGGCAATAAAGGTTTCTTCTTGAATTTGAACGAAGCGTTTTAAGGTGTAAACCCGACCGTGTCACTCAGAATGACATTATAGTTTGTAAAAGAATCTATCTTAAAAGTTCTGCTCTAATCCATTCTTTAAGGCTTCAAAGTATTTTTCTTTATTAAAAGAGTACAGGTAAGGGGCCTTGTGTGCTGCGCCGGAGTAGAGTTTGTCCTTTTTTTCCAGTACCCCATAAGCTAAAATTTTACGGTTAAAGTTACCGCGGTCCAGCTTACGGCCCAAAATTGTTTCATAAATCACCTGCAGGTTTTTTAAAGTAAACTCTTTGGGCAGCAGGTTATAGCCAATAGGCTGATAGTTGAGTTGCAGCCGCATGGCCTGCAAAGCTTTTTCTACAATTTGCCGGTGATCAAATATTAAACCGGGTAAATCGTTCAGGTTATGCCATTCGCAGCGTTCCGAAAGTTCATCGGGTTGAGGGCTCACCCGTTCGTATTCTACCAAGGCATAATATCCTACCGAGATAAAGCGCTGCATCAGCCAGCTATTTGCAGACAGATCGAAATCATATCCGTCAAAAGTTTCCTGAATGAATTCAATTTTGGTACGGGCGGTGTCACCAAAAATATGAAATTGCTGCAAAAATAAGTCCTCGAGCTGGGTACGGTCTTTTAAAACCCTCACAGCAGCATCTTCCACATTTTCTTCTTTAAAAACGTAGCCACCCGGTAATCCCCATTTACTGCCTTCGCGCTTTTGCAGCAGCAGTACTTTCAATTCATTATCATGAAAGCCAAAAATCACGTTGTCAACCGATACCGATGGCAGAAAGTAATGCTGTGCGTTAAGCAAAAGTTCGGTAAAGGATATTTTTTCGCCCATTTGGTAAAGAAAAAATAAACTTGGTGATTATGCAAAATAAAGTTTATTATTGAGTCAAAATAACTCAATAATAAACTTAAAATCATTTTTTCATGCAACTCAAACGTTTACATTGCGGCGTTATAAGTGCGGCTTTATTGCTCTCGGGCTTTTCAGCAGCGGCACAAAATAAGGTGCCTCAACTGGGCAAAGCCCCGGTTAAAGAGGTAATAAAAGCCATGACTTTAGAGGAAAAAGTACAGCTGGTGGTGGGCGCCGGCTTCAATATGCCAGGTATGGCCAGTAATGGTACAGGTGTAGGTCAAACGCAGGATCGCGTACCCGGTGCTGCGGGTACCACGCACGCTATTCAGCGTCTGGGCATCCCTTCGCTGGTTACCTCAGACGGGCCTGCTGGCGTACGTATTGATTCGGTACGCAAAGGCAATCCGGGCAAAACCTATTACGCTACCGCCTGGCCGGTGGCTACCCTGCTGGCTTCAACCTGGGATACCACAGTGGTAAAACAAGTAGGTATGGCTTTCGGGCATGAAGTGAAGGAGTATGGCATTGATATTATACTGGCGCCTGCGCTAAACATCCACCGTAACCCGCTGGGTGGCCGTAATTTTGAGTACTATTCTGAAGATCCGCTGATTGCCGGTCGTATGACGGCCGCCATGGTAAACGGACTGGAAGCAAACGGCATCGGTACCTCTATCAAGCACTTTGCCGCCAACAACCAGGAAACCAACCGCAATACCGTAAATACCATTGCAAGCGAAAGAACATTACGCGAAATATATTTAAGAGGCTTTGAAATTGCCGTAAAGCAGTCTCAACCCTGGACGGTGATGAGCTCTTATAATCTGATAAACGGCACTTATGCATCGGAGAGTAATGACTTGCTGACTACCATTTTGCGTAAAGACTGGGGTTTTAAAGGTTTTGTAATGACCGACTGGTTTGGCGGAAAAAATGCTGCCGCGCAAATGCAGGCCGGCAACAACTTGCTGATGCCAGGTACGCCTGCGCAAAGCAAACAGATTATTGATGCTGTAAAAGACGGCCAGCTTTCTGAACAAGTTTTGGATGAGCAGGTAGCAGGCATATTAAATATCATTTTGCAATCACCTTCATTTAAAGGTTATAAATATTCAGACCAACCCGACCTGAAAAAGGATGCGCAGGTAGCCCGAGCCGCAGCTACCGAAGGCATGATTTTATTGAAAAATCAAGGTCAGGCTTTGCCGTTAAAGCAAGCTATGCGTAACGTAGCAGTATTCGGTATTAACGGTTATGAATTGATTGCAGGCGGTACAGGCAGCGGTGATGTGAACAAGGCTTACAAAGTTTCATTGGTACAAGGGCTAAATAATGCAGGATATACTATAGATAATGAAGTAAAAGGCGCCTATAGCACATATTTGGCTGATTATACCCTGAAGCACCCGAAAAAAAGCTTCTTTGCGGAATTCATGAATCCATCGCCACCTACACCGGAATATGCGCTGGATAAGGAAATGATTACTAAAAAAGCATCGTCTACTGACGTAGCGATTATTGCTATTGGCCGCAATGCAGGCGAAGGCCGCGACCGTAAAGTAGAAGGCGATTATGACCTGACGCCTACTGAGCTGGAAATGATTAAAACAGTAACTGATGCATACCATGCCCAGCACAAAAAAGTAATTGTGGTACTTAATATCGGCGGTGTAATTAACGTAACACCTTGGCGCAACGGGCCTGATGCCATTCTGTTAGCCTGGCAACCCGGCTTGGAAGGCGGTAATGCCATGGCCGATATACTGAGTGG
The DNA here is from genome assembly GCF_054783355.1 of Mucilaginibacter koreensis. Lineage (NCBI taxonomy): Bacteria > Pseudomonadati > Bacteroidota > Sphingobacteriia > Sphingobacteriales > Sphingobacteriaceae > Mucilaginibacter > Mucilaginibacter koreensis. Next base: position 3,261,970 of record NZ_BAAGQS010000001.1, read on the forward strand.
CAAAGTCAACCCTTCGGGCAAACTGGCTACTACTTTCCCGGCAGCTTATGCAGATGTGCCTTCGGCCAAAACCTTTCCGGGTAAAGAGTTTCCTGAAAAGGCAACTACCGGCATGCTGGGCATGAAAGCTATCCCGGCCGAAGTTACTTATGATGAAGGCATATATGTAGGTTACCGTTATTACAACACCTTTAAGGTGAAGCCTGCTTATGAGTTTGGGTATGGCTTATCATACACCACTTTTAGTTATAGCCCGGTTAAGCTAAGTTCTTCTGCCTTTAGCGGAAGTTTAACCGCTACAGTAACTATTACCAACACTGGTAAAGTAGCCGGTAAAGAAGTAGCCGAACTGTACTTAAGTGCACCTAAAGGCAAGCTGGATAAACCCACAGAAGAACTAAAAGGCTTTGCTAAAACCCATACCTTACAACCCGGCCAGTCGCAAACATTAAGCTTTACATTAACAGCCAAAGAACTGGCTTCCTTTGATACCGATGCATCTTCCTGGGTAGCCGATGCCGGTAAGTATACTGTTAAGGTAGGCGCATCATCACTAAATATTAAGCAAACTGCTGGTTTTACCCTGGCTAAAACGCTGCTGGTAGAAAAAGTACACAAGGCACTTGCACCACAAGTGACTATCACTGAATTGCACCCGTAGTAAAATATTCCAATCTCTGATTTGGATGTTGTTGATTAAGTAAGCGCTTCCGGCATTGCCGGAGGCGCTTTTTTATTGCTGTATTTTTGTGATATTTAAAAAGTTATTCAACCACCTCAATGAACTTATCCAACATCAATACTCCGGGCGTATACATTCAAGAAGTAAATAGTTTTCCTAACACTGTGGTACAGGTGGAAACCGCTATTCCGGCATTCATCGGCTATACCCCGCAGGCCATGTATGAAGGAAAATCATACAGCCATATTCCTACACTCATTACTTCATTTGCTGATTTTCAGGCAATCTTTTGCTACCCCGATCTATCTGCAAAGCAATACCGCCCACAATATTATGCGGTGCCTCAACAAAATAATGAAGGTAGCGGCACCATACGGATAAATCATACTGATTACGCCTGTTTACCTGACCCTGATACCATTTATTACCTGTATAACAGTGTACGCTTGTTTTATCAAAATGGCGGTGGCAAAGCCTATATTGTTTCTGTTGGCACTTATGGACCGGCTTCGGGCAAAACTATTAACGGTGATGGCAGGTTAGTTAATTCAAACGTATTGCTTACTGATTTGCAAGCCGGTTTAGCCCTGCTAAAAAATGAGGAGGAGCCTACGATGTACATTTGCCCCGAAGCTACATTGTTGTCTGTAGCCGATAACAGCACCCTGATGCAGGAAATGTTATTGCAATGCAGCCAGGTGCAAACTGCCATAAGTGTATTTGATATTATAGGCAGCAAAAGGCCTGACCCGGCTACTTTTATGAATGATATTAATACCTTCAGGCAGGGTACAGGTGTTGAAGGGTTAAACTATGGTACTGCTTATTACCCATTTGTAGGCACTACCCTGATGCAGATGACTGATATTGATTATACCAACTTGTTTGGTGGCAATATACAGCAATTAGCCACTATTATCAATCCGCCCGCTCAGGCAGATGCAGTCACTACCACTATACTTAATGATATTCAACAATCAGATGGCGATAGCTCAGCCACCGCACTTCATCATCAAGCTCTGATAAACGCCAATGCAGCCTATAAAGCAATTATTGAAGCTGTTTTGGCTGATGCCAATATAATGCCGCCCAGCGGAGGTATGGCCGGCGTTATGGCAAAAACAGATACAATGGTTGGTGTGTGGCAGGCACCGGCCAACACTTCAATTGTAGGTGTGGTTTCTTTACCCATTCAACTTAATGATGCACAACAGGAAAAGTTGAATGTAGATGCACTTACAGGCAAGTCAATTAATGCCATTCGCTCATTCAATGGCTCAGGTATATTGGTTTGGGGCGCACGCACGCTGGACGGTAATAGTGAAGATTGGCGTTATTTGCCGGTAAGGCGAACCATAACCATGCTGGAACAATCTTGTAAAATGGCTGCAAACGCTTATGTATTTCAACCCAATGTGAAAAATACATGGGAGGCTGTTAAATCAATGATCAACAGTTTCCTGACCACTATATGGAAAGCTGGCGGACTGCAAGGTGCATCCCCAAGTGACGCCTTTTCGGTTGATTGCGGACTGGGCAGTACCATGACGGCTGATGATGTGTTAAACGGCTATATGAATGTAACGGTTAAAGTGGCGGTTATGCGGCCGGCAGAGTTTATTGTTATCACCTTTCAGCAGCAAATGGCTGTAACCGGTTAAAAAAAATACATTTAGCCTGATTATATCATATGAGTACACCAACAAACGATAGCAACATAAAAAATGAAGCCTGGCCGATGCCTCAATTCGGGTTTGAAGTTGATTTCGGAACGGAAGTAGGAAATGCCACTTTTCAGGAAGTATCCGGATTGGATGTAGCACAGCCGCCTGTTGAATACCAGCCAGGCAACAAAGCGGTGTTCTCAAACATCAAACCGCCAGGCATTGCACAGGTTGGCAACATCACCCTTAAACGTGGTATATTTGTGAGTGATGCTACGTTTTGGGAGCGGCATAGTGAACTATCATTAAATAACATTAAGCGATACACCGTTACTATCAAATTATTGGATGCAACCGGTGAACCCCTTATGCAATGGCAACTTCAAAATGCCTGGCCGGTTAAAATTTCCGGTACCGATTTAAAATCAGATGCTCATGAAGTAGCTGTTCAAACGTTGGAGATGGCATATGAGGCTATGGTCGTCATAAATGAATGAGATTGCTTTCTGTAGCTTTATTCCTGCTTATTGCTTGTCGAACAATGGCACGGTAAATTGACTGTCGCCATCAGTTTCCTCTTCTTTAAAATAGGGAGAGAATGTTCTTACACTAAGCTCATTCTTTTTTACCGAAAATTTGTACAGGCGCATTAAGCCGTGGCCGCCGTTAGGGCGGCTTTGGTAATCGTTCAGAAAAGTTTTAATGGTATGGCCGTTGTATACATCGGTGCGGTAGCCTTCGCCGTTATCGCCTACGTGTCCGCACAGCATCATAAACAGGTTCGGGTTATTTTTTAAAGCTTCGTAAATTGCTTTGCCTTCGGCGTTAAACGGAGCTTGCGGGGTATTTGTGCCCTTAACCGGATTAAAATGCAGTATAGAGTGGCTGACTACAATAGCCTTGCGCGAAGCATTTTTTTTCAGTACCTCATTGGCCCAGCTGTACATATTGGCCTGGTCTTCGTTATGTGCATCAAACTCTAAGAACAGTACCAAAAAATCAATGCCTCCGGCGGTAAATACATCATAATGGCTATCATTATTGGTGCCGTAATGGCCACCATAATACGGGCGGCCTTCAAAATGTTTTATGCCAAAATACTGGTTATAAAAGTTAGTGGTACCCTTTACCGGGTATTGTGACGGAAACTGATCATGATTGCCTACCGTTAAGCCGTAAGGGATGCTCACCGGGTTTTCCAGCCCGTAAAGCGCTGTTTTTGCTAAGTACCATTCTGAGCGGGCGGTAACCGGGTTATCGCCATGTTCGGTAATGTCGCCCATGTGTGCTACGTAAGCTATATTCTCTTTCTTTTGGTTTTTCTGTATCCATTCAATCTGCGCCTTAAACATATCAAAGGTGCCGCCCAGTTGTGCTTGCGCCAGATAGTATTGGGTGTCGGGCAGCACGGCAATAGAAAAGTCGCCGGGCGCTACTGTGGCTGCAGGTCCGGGCGTATTTAATACGGTTTCGGTAGAGGCCGTTTCCTGTGCCATTACGGCTTCAGAACCGTTTACAACTGAACCAGCAATTAAAGAAAAGGATAAAAGTTGAACCAAAGAAAATTTCATAACAGACGCTTTAGCATGTGCATCAAAAGTAGGTACCCTATATTAACTGCATGTTAAATAACAGGTGCTGCAATTGCATATCTGCGCTAAAAAGTTCAACATTAAGTCTGTTGTAGTGTTATGCTATAATATCTCCAGTTTGGGGAACATTAATCATTAAAAATTATGAACCCATCTTCATTCAACCTCAACATCGGTACACGCAAAATAACAGCTACCCCTGATGCCAATGTGCAAGTTAAAAACGGGGAACTGACCGGTACATTTGTGTTAACCGAAAATGATAAAGCTGCCGGAACGATAAGCTTCGATCAAAAATCATGGGAAAACAAGAATACCGGCGATTTAAGCTATGTAGAACTGGAAGCCATTGCCGAAGAACTGATGATGCAATATGTGTAATTGATTTGGTTACGGTTTATGCTAATGATGCAGGCTCTGTATAGGGGGCAATGCCTTGGTCGTGCATAACTTACATATGTTTTCATAAAAAAGCAGGGCTGGTATATACCAGCCCTGCTTTTTTATGATGATTGATATAACGCTTATTTTACTGCACCAGGTGTAGTATAAGGTAGGTTCTGAGGGTCATAAGTGGCCCAGCCAGAAGACCAGTCGGTGGTACCGAAAGCGCCTTTATAATCTACTTTCTCGAAGAAAGAATCGGCATACTTACCGGTAAACGCAGCGCCTGTAGCAGCTACTGAACCTGCTTTTAAAGTAAAGTTAGGGGTACCTGCATTGGCATTACCAGATGCTTTGAAATCCAAGCCATATTTTAAAGGATCATTCAATAAGGCGGTAACTGATTTGGTAGCATCAAATACGTTATTGGCACGCAATGTAGCCTCAAATAAAGATTTATTCTGACCTTTTACTTCATTACCCTTTACGTTAGAACCGTAAATGATATTGCCTGCAAATACCAGGCGGCCGGCATTAAAGTTGGTTGAAGTAGCGCCTGCAGTAGCTACAGTACCGTCATCAATATAAACACCTTCAGTGTAGTTGGTTAACAAAGAGTTGCTGATGCTGATAGCAGAGTTACGGCGAATTTGAGCCGCATGCTGGAAGTTCGCATTGATGTTGCTGGTATTGTTATCAGTTAAGTTTTTGTCCAGCATCGGGCCAACAATCGTCATGTTTGAGAACATAGCGCTGGTTTGTGGCGTATTGTTTGAACCCGAAGCATCGTTGTCAGATTCGAAACCGTTAGAGCCTGAGAAGTCGGCTACTACCTGTGCACGTTGTGCTAAACCAAACTGTACTTTACCAGAAAAACCAAAGTCGGTATCAAAGTCATCATCCACTGCACCGATAGATAATAAGTGCTTGGCTGTAACTGTACCACCAAACCACTCATAAGAGTCATCGCCTGAGCGGTAAACTTCAATATAATCTAAAGTGGTACCGGCACCTACACCGCCCATAGTTAAACCGTTAATCTCGTTATCTGGTGAAAACGGAATACCTGCGTACTCAATACGTACATATTTCATAACACCAGAGTTATCATTGGCATCAGTACCACCGTATTGAATATAGGTAGCTGCATCGCCGCCGTTGGTAGGAATCAAACCACCTTCAATGGTAGCTACGCCACCTGATGGATTAATAGGCGCTTTACCCAGCAGGATAACACCGCCCCAGTCGCCACTTGAACGGCCGCCGGCTGCTACGTTAGAGGTAAATACGATAGGTTTATCTACTGTACCAACAGCATTGATTTTTGAACCGCGGGTAATAACCAGTGTGCCTTTGGTAGCTTTATCGCCTTTAATAATGGTACCCGGCTCAATGGTTAACGTTGCGCCGCTAGTTACGTACACAAAGCCTTTCAGGTAATAAATTTTACCGGCTGTCCAGGTAGTATTGGTTTTAATGTCGCCGGTAACCTCTACTACGTTAGAATTAGTGCCGGTTCCGGTTGTTGGAGGTACGGTACCGCCATTATCAACGCTGTTTTTGCTACAGGCTGAGAACAGCAGGGCTGTGCCTAATAAGAGTACAAGTGAATGCTTTTTCATGTGTGTTAATTGGGGTAATGTTGTTTTCTGTTTTATTTAATTTTAAGGTTGCGCTGTTTTAAAAGGTATAGGCGTATGAAATTGTGAAGGTTTGGCCCAGCTTGTATTGGCTGATAATATTGCCCCGGCTGCGGCTGGTGCCTATTTCATATTGGTTGGTGCTATTTTTGAAATAGAAAGTTGTGTTTTGATTGAAAAGGTCGCTGCCATTCAGTTTGAATTCACCTTTGCCTTTTTGCACCCGGTAGCCTATTTGTAGATCAACCACATTTCTTGAATTTTCATAAACGGCAGGGAACACATAGCCGCGGGCTTTGAAAATGCGTGGGCCGACGCGATTGTACAGCAGGTTAAAATTTAGTTTGTTGTTATAAGCAGTTTGTAACAGGCCAGCGTTAATTACATAAGGTGCTTGCCCTACCATCGGGCGTTTATTAGTTTGTTCAATCAATGTTAAGCGGCTATCAGTTACTACCGATTTTATTAGGGCTACATTGGTATACAGCGTAGTATTTTTAAGGTTAGCACTTAAGAAATCAAGCGTTTTTCGCAACTCAAACTCAACACCATAGTTGTTGGCTTTTTCAGAATTGAAATAGGTGTAATCAGGCGTTGAGTTTTTATCATCAATGATAGACTCGATGGGGTTTTTGAAGTTTTTATAAAAAGCAGATACTGATATAATTTGCCCTGCCGACGGGTAGAATTCGTACCGTAAATCCAGGTTATGAATTTGTGTCCGTTTCAAGGTAGTGCTACCGGTAATATTGGCCAGCAGTTCAAAATCATAATAAGCAAATGGTGCCAACTCTCTTAATTCAGGGCGTGCAACAGTGCGGGAGTAAGATAACCTGAGGTTAGCTTTTGGCGTTACACTATATGTTAAATTGGCCGATGGCAAAAAGTCTAAATTATCCAGTTTGGTTTCTGCCAAACTTGGATCTTTAGTTTGTAAACCTAAATCAAATTTTTCTACACGTAAGCCCCAAACCAAACGGAGCTTCTCACTAAACTTATTATCCAGCATAGCATAGGCTGCATTTGTTAAGGTATGAGCAGTGTAAGGGTCTTTAGTAGTTGTAATTTCTCTGAAATTGTAATAGTTTGCATTAATCAGGTTCCTATTAAATAATTGACTAAGTGGATATTGCCTTACCTGGTCGGCATTGTCGGCAAACACATTCAGCTCTGCACCGATAAAGCGGGGATCAAACGTGCGATAGCGGTATTGTGATGCCAGGCCGGCTTTGAAAGTAGCTTTTTGATTAAACAAGGTTACAGGCTTGGTGTAGTCAAGTTGGGCTGCGCCAATGTTTTCATTTAGGTCAGAAAAAAAACGGGCATTTTGTTTACCTACAGTAGTGTTATCGGCCAGATACACACCATTAATTTGTGCATAATTGGTTTTACGCTGATCGGGCTGATTGTTGGTGATGTTACTGTAGCTGGCTATCCAGGTCAGTTTAGAATTATCATCACCTAAACCATGGTCGCCCTGTAGGGTGGTTTTAAATAAACTTTTTTGAATTAAGTCAAACGCAGTAAAACGGTTATCCGGGTTTTGGGTTTGCCCGTTATAGCCGGTACGGTATAGGTACTGGTCGTCAAAACTGCGGTTATAAATATTTTTCCAAGTAATTTTATTCTTACCATAAGTGTAAGCAATGTTAGCTAATGCACCCAAATTGGTAGAAAACCGGTACTTGGTATCATTGAAATCAAATTCATAATAATTGATTTTTAAATCAGGTATGATTTGAAAGGTATTACGATAAGTGAGCGCAAAAATAGCACCCAGGCGGTTACCGTTTTTGCCAATCTCTTTTACGCGACCAAACGAGATTTGATAATTTTGATTCGGTAAGGCTTTGTAATTATATACACTAAAATTAGGATTGAGTGAGCGAAGAACCGCGTTATTACGCTCTTGAGTAAAAGCGCCACTGGCGGCTTCAGCGGTTGACGGGAAGTTTTTAGGTAACTGCCTCGAACCGTTATCAAAACCCAGATAATCAGTAAAATTGCGGTAGCCGCTTTGGAAGTTTTTAAAAGTGGTGTTGGTGTTATAACCCAAGCCAGCATTAATGCTTATAAAATTTTCTTCAGGGATATCGCGCGTTACAATCTGTACGGCGCCGCCGGCAAAATCACCAGGCAGGTTAGGCGTAGCCGTTTTACTTATAATCAGGTTATCAATCAGGTTGGCCGGTACAATATCAAACGAGAAAGCTTTGCGATTAGGCTCGGTGCTTGGCAGCGGCGTATTATCTAAAGAGGCCGTATTATAACGGTCACTTAAACCGCGCACCACCACAAATTTGTTATCCTGCACGGTGGCACCGCTTACACGGCGCAACACTTCAGATGTATTCTTATCAGGCGAGCGTTTTATGGCTTCGGAGGTGATACCATCAGTAATAGCCGCATTATTTTTTTGTTGCGCGTAAAGCGAATTTACGGACTCCTGGCGATAAGTAGCCTTTACGGTTACTTCTTTCAGTTGCTGTGATGATGCCTGGTCTAAAGTAATGTTCAGCGAGGTGGCATTGCCGGCTTTTACCTGTATATCTGAGATTTGCTTGTTTTGATAACCTACATAACGTACCAGTACGGCATGTGTACCGGCACTTATACCAGTTAACGTATATTCGCCATTTACGTTGGTAGCTGTACCCTTAGTAGTACCCACTACCAAAATAGATGCACCAATGAGCGGTTCTCCAGATTTGCGATCGGTTATTTTTCCGGCAATTTTTCCGGCTTGCTGAGCAAAGGCAGTAAGGCCGGATAATAGAACAATTACAATGAGGGAAAGGGATCTGAGTTGAAGCATAGCGTTTAATCACCGCAAAGCTATTGGCCCCTTGTTAAGCAAAAATTAAGATGAGATTATCAAATCGCATATTTAATATAATGCATTTGTGGGGTTTAGTTAACTTAATTTAACATAAGCCCCGGAATTAGATTTTGATTAGAATTGCGCTGTCGGCAAATTAATTTCTTTCAATCGGTTTACATTTGCTTAAGAAATAAGCATGGCAAAACATAAAAAGTCTGAGTTTACCGCTGCAGACCAGCGGTTGTCTGACACGGCAAAGGCCTTGTCGCATCCTGCCCGCATTACCATTATGCGACTGCTGGCCAGTCATCCTGGCTTTACCTGCGGAGAAATTGTTGATGTGCTACCCCTGGCCCAGCCTACGGTATCACGTCATTTAAAAGAATTACAAATTGCCGGGTTAATTACTGTAGCCTTTGATGGCAAACGCTCATTATATGAAATTAACTGGAATAACTGGAACCAGGGGGCTGCTGAATTTACTACCTTACTGGGCCTGGCTCCGGTTCAGTCGGCCTGAGTAAAGGCATCATTGGCAAGTTAACAAAAGCATAATACTCCATTTACAATAAGGCAACCCAATTTTTACATTATTGCACAATAGTTAAGTACTACCTGTTGTCCTGCCTTTCTATACCTTAAAGTTTTATAGTATTTGCATAAGGATAAAGGTGTTATACTTAACATCTATAAGCAAATAGTGAATATAAAATCAGGGAAGAATTGATGGGCCAAACAAAAGCTAAATTTGATTTGCAGGATGTAGAACTGGCTAATTTTACCAGGGCGCTGGCTTTACCTGCCCGTATCAGTATTATCCGTACCTTATTAAAGCAGGAAGATTGGGTGCCCAGCACCAGGTTTGACAGTCTTCCTTTAAGTCCGCAGGTAATAGAACGCCATCTCAATGCCTTAAAAACCGCCGGCCTCATTTGCAAAATGAGCCGTAACAGCATCACTTTTTGTAAACTAAATACCGAAAATTTCAGATACCAATCGGGCTACCTGGCTGCATTAGTAAAATAGTTGGAGTAATGCTGGCAGCACCCAGTTTAAAGTGCTAATGCAGATTATAGCAGCTTTACTATCCAGGGGCAACAGTAAAACTTATGTACCTGCTGCTTGTTGCAAAAGCAGGTTTTGGCGTGGGTTTATTTCAACTTTTCTTACCTTTCTGCCGGTAAACGCCTATGCTTTTATGGACGTACAAGAAATTTTTACCATTATTCTGGTAGTTACTGCCCTGTTTTCTTACATCAATCACCGTTTAATTAAGTGGCCGCCTACTATAGGCATTATGGTGCTGTCGCTGCTGTCATCAATATTATTGGTTACGTTAGGTACGGCCCAATTTTTTATTTTCGAGAAAGTGGTGCAATTAATCAAGTCGCTTGATTTTCACGAAGTGCTGATGAACTTTATGCTTAGCTTTCTGCTGTTTGCCGGTTCTATTCATATTAAAGCATCCGCATTAAAAAAAGAATTGTGGCCCGTAATGCTGCTGGCCACTATGGGTACGCTGCTATCTACATTTTTGGTAGGCTTTATGGTTACCTACCTGTTTCAGTGGATAGGTCATCCTGTTCCATTTATTTATTGTTTGCTGTTTGGCGCACTTATTTCGCCTACCGATCCTATTGCCGTTATCGGTATATTAAAACAGGCCAAAATGCCGGCCAGCCTTGAAATCAAAATTCAGGGAGAGTCATTATTTAACGATGGCATTGCCGTGGTAATTTTCATTACCATCACAGAAATAGCTGCCTCAGGCACCGGCCACGCTGATGTTTGGAGCATTGGTAAACTTTTTTTACAGGAAGCCGTAGGCGGTTTGTTGTTTGGCGGTTTACTGGGCTACATCGGCTACCTGCTGCTCAAAGGCATTGATGACTACAAGGTAGAGGTGTTGGTTACACTGGCTATAGTAGCAGGTGGATATGCTCTGGCCAACTGGCTGCATGTATCGGGCCCGCTGGCTATGGTGGTAGCAGGGATCATTACCGGCAATAAAATTAAACACGAAATCATGTCGGCCCAAACGCAGGATTACTTAGATAAGTTTTGGGAACTGATAGATGAGATTTTGAATGCCATTTTGTTTCTGCTGGTAGGTTTCGAAATGCTGGTGATTAAAATTAACACCCTGGTACTCATTATTGGTTTTATTGTTATTGGTTTGGTGCTGCTGGCCAGGTGGCTTTCTGTACTGGTGCCTGTAACGCTGTTGCGGTATAAAATAAAATTTGAAAAAAATGCGGTTACTATACTTACCTGGGGTGGTTTGCGGGGAGGCATTTCAGTAGCGCTGGCCTTATCTTTAAGCAGCAATATGTACCGGGATGAATTTGTGCTGATGACTTACATGGTAGTGGTTTTTTCTATTTTGGTACAGGGGCTTACCATTGGAAAAGTAGCGGTAAAGGCACTTGGTTAAGGAGGTGTGTAATTTCGATGCTTGTTAAACCATTGGCTTTTAATTGCGTTTATAGGGTGATATGCTGATACGCCTTGCCAAGCCGATACAAAAGGCGATTAATTGCTTAGATTAATCGCCTTTTTATTTTAAAAATTAATATTGAATATTGTTATACCAAACACTATTGTAAAGTAGGCACTCTATGATAAAAATTGTTCTTACAGAAGACCACAATGTGGTACGCAATGGCATCAGATCATTACTTGAAAAGTCGGGTTTTGTTCAGGTAATTGGCGAAGCTGTGAACGGACAAGAAGCCCTGGCTTTGCTGAATAGCGGGCTGATACCCGATATATTGTTTACCGATATTAATATGCCCGGCATAAGCGGCCTCGATTTAATTACTGAAATTAAAGCCACTTACCCCCAGGTTAAAGTAATTGTACTCAGCATGCTGGATAATGAAAAGTATGTAATCAAAGCTTTTCGTTCGGGCGCCTCCTGCTATTTGCTTAAAAGCATCAGGGCTGATGAAATGATATTTGCCATACAGCACATTCATGCCAATGAACGCTATCTGTGTTCCGAATTGTCGCTGCGCTTTTTAGATCGCCTGATACACTTGCCCGAAATCAGTACCCTGCATGAAATAGGAGCCCATATTGATTTTTCGGAACGCGAACTGGAAACACTCGAATTGATTGCACAGGGGCTTACCAACCAAGATATTGCCGAGCGGCTGTATACCAGTAAACGTACTATTGAAGGTTATCGTAAAAGCATGCTTGAGAAAACGGATATGCCCAATACTGCGGCTCTCATCCGCTTTGCTATACGCAATGGTATCATAAACTAAAGATTAATAATATTAATCTATAATATTGGTTTAAAAGACAGTACGTTTAATTAATAGTATAATATACGTATTTATATCCGTATAGATACCGTATTTATACGCAGTTGCACAAAAATTTCCGAATTATTTTTACAACCAAAAGGTTTAATCTTAAAATAATTATAATTTAACTATAAATTATAGTTGCCAAAAGATAAATGTTGCAAAGTATGCCAAGGAAAATTTTGATTATTGATAATGACGAGGATATACTCGATGTGCTACAGGAGGCTTTGAACTACGAAGGTTTTGAAGTAGTAACCGCAATGGATGCTGATGATATCCTATCTGCAGTACAGCATCACCAGCCGGATTTATTGATGATTGATTACCTGTTAAACGGCATTAATGGTGGCGAATTATGTAGTCAGATAAAAAAGAATGAGGCTACCTGTAATTTGCCTGTCGTTATTATTTCTGCATACCCCCGGGTGTTGCAATCATTAGGCACTTACAACTGCAATGCCTTTATCCCTAAACCTTTCGATTTAAATGATTTAACCCATACCCTTACCCGGTTAATAGCCTGATTGAATTATATATCACTTTAAATATTTGCTGAGAGATGTTGAATAATTGTGGAGTAAACAAAGTGTTTTTATTAGGGGTAATTAGCAAGGAGCCCAGGTGGCATAAAAGCAACCCCGGAATGGAGTTACTATGTTTTCCCTTAACTACCCAGGAGGATATAGGCAAAAACGGAGCAATAATTGAGCACCTTGAAATTCATCTGATTAAGGCACCAATTAAAAGCGTGGCCGATTTGCACCTTAAAAAGGGCCAAACCATTCATTTGGAAGGTAAAATACAAACCACTGCTTTTACGGATGAGCAAAATATCCGCCGGTACAAAACAGAGATTATCGCGGTGCGCATTACCATAGTGGCACAGGCCAATACTGCTACAATTACTGAGTTGACAGAAGAAAAAATAAACCAATTATAAATTTAATAATAACCCGCCTTGCTTATGCAAGGCGGGTTTCTTTTTTAGGCATTACATCACCATGCTCGGCATATGCTGATGGCTTTGCTTACGAATACTCATCTTCATCAATGAAGGGTTAATGCGCAGGTATACTTCAAAGCCTATTGGTACAGTACTGTATAAATTGCGTATCTGTACTGGCGAAAGGTTAACCGTAGCCTGTATACCCAGGCGCAGGTCGGTATTTTTTACTGTAGTTAAAATGCGGTTAGCGCCTAGTGTAAATGCATTAATGTTCAGGTTGGGGTTAACCGGGTACAGGTTCAAAATATCCAGTTCTTCGGCATCTTTTTGCACAAACTCGTAGCGGCCGTAAACAGCGGTTTTGGGCAATTGTAAGTTGCTTTCCAGCAACACGGCAGGTTGTGTTTTGCCATGTTCGGTATGGTGGTTTTGCCCGTATACCAGTGTGGTGGCAATATAACTGTCGGTAGTTAACCATTTAGTATGGATGGCTGATGCGGTGAAACGATCTACATTATCGTGGGTATCTAAATCTTCGGGGCTGCGTATCCACCCGTTAGAGGCCTGCAAAGCCCACTCGGCCGAAGGGTTGTAGGATAAGCGCACCGAGTAAGAGTCGAACCCGATTTTGTCAAAACCATATCGCTCTTCATCCGGTTCGCGACCTTTAAAAGCGGAGCCTTCTAATTTAAAATTACGGTACCTGAAGCCCAATGTAGCCACCCCGAAAGTAATATGCGTAGCATCGGCATAATGATGGCTTAGCGGCGCATCAGGGTTATTATAAGCCGAAAGGCGGTGCATAAACACCGGTGGGCCCAAAGCCGGCTCTCCGGGATAACCGAACGAGGCATATACGTCGGTTTGAGGCGCAATGCGCTGGGCATAATTTACGGTAAGCTGCGAAAATAAATCGTGCGGGTGCTGCTGGTCTACCAGCTTTTGTCCCTTGTACGATTCGCCGGTTTGATACAGCAGAGGGTAACCGCCCAAGCCAACCAAAAAAGGATCAAAAGAGAACATGGTATTCACTGAGAATAATCCGTTTTTGCCCACTTTGCGCTGGGTCATAAACATCAGCCAGTTGGGCGCGTCTACCTGGTTACCGCCACGGCCTGCAGTTTTGTTAAACAAATCCTGATTAGTATAGCGGGGCACAATATTGCCGTGCACCATGCTCATCCACTTTTTACCATGAATCATGTACGCATAAACAGGCGTAGTATCTGGCATCCACGATGAGCCCGAACCGTCGCGACTCATGGGTAAATCGAGCGAGAACTGGCTGCTCATCATGCTGTGCCCTTGCATTTGCATTTGGCTGTGGTCGTGGTTCATAGGTGCGCCCGGCATTGTATTCTTATCCTGCATTATCATGCGCTTGTGCATGGCGCTGTCGGCAGCTGTACGTTTAACAGGTTGGGTAGTATCAGCTTTATTTGCAGGCTGCATATCCATATGGTGTTGATGCTGCGCTTGAACCCTGGCAGTTATTAGTATTGCCAATAGTATTAAAAAGTATTTTTTCATGTTAAAATAGGTGTAGTGCATTAACCGGCAGACAAAGCATGTCTCGCTCGGCAAAAGCATTCTTAAAAAGAAAATTGAACTTAAATTAGGCTAAGGATATAGCCTTATATCAATGCAAGCTGAGATCCCAGCTGCATAACATGGAAAGAATCAAATACGGAAATTGCAGTTTTTTATAAAAACCGGACAGGCACTCGCCGGCACACCGGGCGGGCCGCGATACACCGGTACCTGTAATTGCCGGCTGCTTAAAGCCGGTTTTAAATCGGCATACCTGGTGGCAGGTTTAACTACTGCCATTACAATAGCCGAATATCCAGCTTTGGTAAACTCGTGGCTGTCTTTTACTTTAACAGTAAGTTGTTTGCTTTTGCAGCAGTCGGGCAGTTCATTGCGTTTAATCAGCTTACAATCCGGTTTGCTTTCGTAAAGTTTAACAGACGCCACCCGGCCGAAGCAGTAATGAAAGTTAAGGCCAATACCCATAGCTGTACCGAGGTACAGCAAAGTCATGAGTAATATGGCAGCGCGTTTCATCACAAAGGCAAAGGTAGTAAGAAGTCAATTAAAGTTCATTAAAGAAATCTCATGTAATCCATCACGTCATTGCGATGAACGAAGCAATCTCTCAGGCTCAGTTCTAACCAGGCTTATAGAGATTGCTTCGTTCCTCGCAATGACGTGGTGTTAGATATCAGTTAAACTGTTGTTTAAACATTAAATAAATGTTAATAAGTAAATTTGCAGGTTAAATAAAAATTATAGAATATTACAAAAGTTTCATCTGCGGCAGAGTCCCCCCCGGGCCGATTTGAAACTTGCTAACCAATTATAAATCCTATTTTCATTAAGCGTTATACCGGTATTTTGCCGCTGTTTTACCACAGTGCTGCACTGCCGATATAGCGCTTTTTTTTACCTTTGCCGAATGGCATCTGTGAAACCTTCTGTACCTAAAGGCACGCGCGATTTTTCGCCCGCCGAAATGGCCAAACGCAATCATATTTTCGACACCATTAAAACTGTTTTCCGCAAATACGGCTATCAGCAAATCGAAACGCCTTCGATGGAGAACTCAAATACATTAATGGGTAAATATGGCGAAGAAGGTGACCGCCTGATATTTAAAATTTTGAATAGCGGCGACTATTTGGCTAAAGCTAATGAACAAAAACTGATAGACCGTAACTCTTTGAGCTTAACGGCTGATATTTCAGAAAAAGCCCTGCGCTACGACTTAACTGTTCCCTTTGCACGCTATGTAGTACAGCACCAAAACGAAATTACTTTTCCGTTCAAACGCTTCCAGGTACAACCTGTATGGCGGGCCGACCGGCCGCAAAAAGGCCGCTACCGCGAGTTTTACCAGTGTGATGCCGATGTGGTAGGTTCTGATTCCTTATTAAACGAAGCCGAGTTTATCCTGATTTATGATGAAGCTTTAAGTAAATTAGGGCTCAAAGATTTCAGCATAAAAATCAACAACCGCAAAATATTAGCCGGCATCGCCGAAATTATCGGCAAGCCGGAACTGATTGTGGACATGACGGTAGCCATAGATAAACTGGACAAAATTGGTTTAGAAGGGGTAAGTAAAGAATTACTGGAACGTGGCTTTACCCAGGAAGATATTGAACGCCTTGAGCCGGTTATCCTGCTGCAAGGTACCACCGAAGAAAAAATAGCCGAATTAAAAACCGTACTGTCCGCATCAGAAACCGGTCTGAAAGGCATAGCAGAACTGGAAACGGTATTTGATTACCTGAAATATTTTAAACTGCAACGCGCTACCGTTGAACTGGATATTACTTTGGCCCGTGGCTTAAATTACTATACTGGCGCCATCTTTGAAGTAAAAACCAATGAAGTGAAAATGGGAAGTATTGGCGGCGGCGGCCGTTACGATGATTTAACCGGCATGTTCGGCCTCAAGGGCTTAACCGGTGCCGGCATCTCCTTTGGCGCCGATCGTATTTATGATGTGCTGGAAGAATTGAACCTATTCCCTGAAGCCACCAGCCAAACCACACAAGTATTGATTTGCTGTTTCGATAAAGAAGGCGAGCACTTTGCCCTGCCGGTAATGCAGCAACTGCGCAGCCAGCAGGTAAGCACTGAACTGTACCCGGCCGGAGCCAAAATTAAAAAGCAGTTGGATTATGCCAACAGCAAGCAAATTCCGTTTACCATTGTCATTGGCAGCGATGAAATGCAAAGCGGCCTGCTTACATTTAAAAACATGCTAACCGGCACACAGGAGAAGCTAACGGCCGAGCAAATTGTAGCGGTGCTGGCCGAATAAGCAAGCTTTTAACATATTTGAATAAGGCGGTTAGTGTTCTACTAACCGCCTTATTGTTTTGTAATATATTCCCGTCATTGCGAGGTACGAAGCAAGCTTTCTGCGTTGTGTCTTAATCAAGTGTATAAAGATTGCTTCGTACATCACAATGACGTAAAGGGGGTAAAATAGCGTAAACCTCTCCGCCTTTCCCCTGTTCATTAAGCAGTTGAATTAACAACGGCATCATGAAAGCACTCTTTTTGTCAGGCTTATTATTTGTTACCTTAATTATGAGCACCTCAGCACAAAACCGTCAGTCGGCTCAGTTGATTGAAGTGGCCGAATTCGGGCATTACCAGCCTATTGGCTTGGCGGTTACTCCCAAGGGGCGCGTATTTGTTACCTTCCCTTTCCGTGAGCCTTATCGGTACGGCCTGACCGAACTGGTAAAAGGAAAAACACGCCCTTACCCTAATGCCGAATGGAATACACATAATGAACTGGATGCCCAGCACCATTTAATGAATGTGCAGGCCTTATACGCCGATCGCCACAACTACTTGTGGGTGTTAGATCCTTCCAATCCGGGTGAGAAGGAAACCATCCCGCCAGGTGTGAAACTGCTCAAGATTAACTTAGCAACCAACAAAGTTGAGCGCATTTACCGGTTTGAAGATCTGCCGCGCGCTCAAATTGCCTTAAACGATGTACGTGTAGATAATCAGCATCAAATGGCTTATTTATCCGAACCCAAAACCAGTTCGGTAGTGGTGCTCGATTTAAAGACTGGCAAAAGCCGCATGGTACTTACCCAAAGCCAGTTCACCAAGGCCGACCTCGATTTTAAACTACACCTGGATAACCGCGATGTGGTAGACAAGGATGGTAAACCTTTTAGTTCCAATGTAAACGGCATAGCTTTAACACATGATGATCAATACTTTTACTTTAGGGCCATTAATCAAACCAAATTGTACCGCATTGCTACAAAGTATTTAGCTGATGCAGCTTTGAATACAGTACAATTGGAAAGCCATGTAGAGCAGGTAGCCGCCCCCGGCGTATCTCATGGTATGATTGCCGATAACAAGGGAAATATTTATCAAAGCAGTTCGCCGGATAAATCTATCAAATATGTAACACCTAAAGGTGAGGTTAAAGTATTGGTACAAGACGACCGCCTGAGCTGGCCCGACTCATTTGGTATTGGCAGCGATGGCTACTTGTATATAACCGATTCGCAGATTAACCGCACACCTAAGTACAATCAGGGAGAAGACAGGGTAGTATATCCTTTTAAACTGTATAAAGTGAAGTTGCCTTAGTAAGTGATGCAGGATAATGCTGATGTTACTGAAGTGTAATTACTATGCTATTACTCACCATATAATATCATTCATTTTTAATATATCTGCCAAAAAACTCATAAATGCGCAGCATCTGGTCAATGCGCTGGCGTACGTTGCCCGAGCGGGAAAGCTCGTGGGTGCCGCCGGGATGCTGAACATACTCCACCGGGCGGTTCAGAACTTTAAGCGCTTTATACATCATTTCGCCCTGTACAATGCCGGTGCGTAAATCAGTTTCGCCATGCAGTATTAAATAAGGGGTGGTAATATAGTTTACATAAGTAAACGGCGATTCTCTTGCCAAAATCGGTTTCACGGCCGCCTCCCATGGGTAGCCGCCAAAATACATAGGAACCAGGCGCCAGGAATTGCCTTCGCCAAAAAAGGTAGTTAAATCATACACCCCGCGCTGTGATGATATGGCGGTGAAGCGCTTGGTATGTCCGGCCAGCCATGCGGTAAGGTACCCGGCATAAGAGCCGCCGGTGGCAACAGTTTTAGTTCTGTCGCCCCAGCCCTCGGCCAAAGTACCATCCAAGGCAGCCAGTACATCTTCGGCCGGGCCGGTGCCCCAGTCGCGATAGTTGGCTTTCAAAAAATTAAGCCCATAGCCACCCGAGCCGCGTGGATTGGAATACACTACACCATAACCATGGGCGCAAAAAAACTGGTATTCGTGCCACATGCTGGCTTCGCCCGGCCCCCACATGGCCGTGGGGCCACCGTGTATCTGTAGCATTACCGGGTACTTTTTGCCAGCCTCAAAATCAGTGGGTTTCATTACCCAG
Organism: Mucilaginibacter koreensis; assembly: GCF_054783355.1. NCBI lineage: Bacteria > Pseudomonadati > Bacteroidota > Sphingobacteriia > Sphingobacteriales > Sphingobacteriaceae > Mucilaginibacter > Mucilaginibacter koreensis. Next base: position 3,280,967 of record NZ_BAAGQS010000001.1, read on the forward strand.
TATTCTACCTTTAAACCTTTGCTGTTGGTATAGTATTTCTTTACAGGGAAGCTGAGTTGCTTATCCTTCAGCCACTCGTAATTCAATTCCGTAATGCGTTGGGATGCTTTATTATCTAAATTACTGGTATAAAGTTCATAGGGATTAGCAACCTCTGTTTTGACATAGATCAGTTGAGTAGCACCTACCGCCAAACTGCTTATGCCAGCTTCGAAATTGCCCAAGGGCTGAGGTTTCAAATTGCTGAGGCTTACCCGATAAATTGGAATACCGCCATTAGATTGCGCTGTAAAATACAAATATTCGCCATTGGCCGACCAGGCAAAATTGCCTGCCGAGCGATCAATAGGTATGGTCAACACTTTGGCGGGTTGCTGTGCATCATAAATGTGCACCTCGGGTATATCAATTGCCGTGCTCTTACCCGAAGTATATGCCATATACCTGCCCGAAGGCGATACCGAAGCATTGCTTAGCATGCGGCCCGGCACCCGCAGCAAAGGCTGCAATGTGCCGCCGTTAACAGGTACGGTATAGATAGAGGATTGTAAAGCCCGGTCGGGGTTAGTAGTGCTGTCTGTAGCCGTGAGTACGATGCTGTGGCCATCTGGCATAAAGCGGGCGCTGCTGTAGTTGGCAAAACCCCAGGTAACCGGGCGGGCCGTCGTATTACCTCCGGCATCCATCAGCATATATTCGGTAAAGAAAAACTCAGGTTCGGTGCTGGCTTCTCCCTCAAAATTGAGCCGGTTAAATACTTTGGCTTTACGGTCGGTTTCGTTTTGCGCTAAATAGCTGCGTATGGCATCCATGTTGCCATTAGCATCTGGCTTGATACCTAGTGTAACGGAAAATTGCGTGTAGCCCGGTTTTTCACTTGCCCAGGCAGGCACACGGTGCGAAGGATTAAACAGGCTATCTTGCTCCAATTCTTGTAATGACAGCAAAGTAGTAAACAACAACTGCTTTCCATCCGGCGAAAATTGGGGCTGCGAGGCGCCATATTTTGCACGGGTTAATTGTACCGGTTTGCCGCCTCCGGCAGCCGGAATGGTAAACAGCTGCCCTTTGCCTTTTACCAGGCTTACAAACACAATGGATTGATCATCCTTCGACCATATGGGTTGGCTGCCGGCGCTATCGGTAAGTAAATAGGGTTCACTATGGCCATCAGTAGCGATAATCCATATCTGGGTGAGATAGGCATATTCTTTGGTATTTCGCTTATCGGGCACAATGGTAGTAACGGTGAATGCAGCCTTGCTGCCATCGTGCGAAAGGGCAACACCTCCTATCTGTTTAATGCGGGTTAAATCTGTTACCTCAATGCGGCTGCTGCTTTGCTGGGCCATGCCAGGCTTTATATAAATCAATAAAAGCAGCAGATACAGGAGTACAGATTTTTTCATATTCAATATGGCAGATAACTCAAAATAGTAATTATAACTTGTGCTGCGCAGACTGGTTTTAATACGGATGCAATTGATTGTCACAAATTGGTTACAATAGCTGCTACTATTCTGCATACCCGTAAAAACTCCTAATATTATTCCTTTAATTCAAATCCAACAAAATTTTAGTTTCGAATAAATCTGCAACGATAATGACTAAATCTTTAAAAACAGCATTGTGGGCATCGGCCATGGCATTCATGGCGGTTACTGCTACTGCGCAAACTACCATGCAGCCCAAGCTGGTAGAAAAAGTTACCCGTAAGGGCAGCGAGCTGGTGATCCCCTTCGAACGCTATTTACTGCCCAACGGACTGACCGTAATTTTGGCTGAAGACCATTCTGACCCCCTGGTACACGTGGATGTGACCTACCACGTAGGTTCGGCACGCGAGGAAATCGGTAAATCGGGCTTTGCCCACTTCTTTGAGCACATGATGTTCCAGGGCTCAGACCACGTGGCCAACGGCGATCACTTTAAAATCATCACAGAAGCCGGTGGTACCCTGAACGGTTCTACTAACCGCGACCGTACCAATTATTACGAAACTGTGCCTGCCAACCAGCTGGAAAAAATGCTGTGGCTGGAATCAGACCGGATGGGCTTTTTGCTGGATGCTGTAACTCAGCAAAAGTTTGAAGTGCAGCGTGCTACTGTAAAGAACGAGCGCGGCCAAAATTATGATAACCGCCCTTATGGTTTAGCTTCAGAATATACTTCTAAAAATTTGTATCCTTATGGGCACCCGTATTCTTGGCTGACTATCGGTTATATTGAGGAGTTGAATAAAGTAGGTGTAAACGACCTGAAGAACTTCTTTTTGCGCTGGTACGGCCCTAACAACGCGACCATTACCATCGGCGGCGATTTGAATCCTAAGCAAACCTTAGCCTGGGTAACCAAGTATTTTGGCAGCATTCCACGCGGACCGGAGGTGAAGAAAGCTTACTTCCCGGCGCCTACTTTATCCGCCGACCGTTATGTGTCTTATACTGATAACTACGCTAAATTGCCTTTGCTGTCTATCACCTATCCGGGTGTGAAAACTTATGATAAGGATATGTCGGCGCTGGATGCACTGGCGGAAATTATCGGCCAGGGGCGTAACTCCATTTTTTACAAAAACTTTGTAAAAACCCGTAAAGCGGCGCAGGCTTCCATGAATTCATCGAACACTGAGCTGGCGGGTGAGATCGGTATTTTTGTGGTACCTTTCCCGGGCCAGACGTTAGCTGATGCCAAGAAAATGGTAGATGAATCATTCGCTGAGTTTGAGAAAACCGGTGTTACCGATGATGCATTAACCCGCTTTAAAGCCAGCGCTGAAGCCAACTATATTAATGGCTTAGCCAGTGTAAGCGGCAAGGTATCAGAACTGGCGCAAGCGCAGTATTTAACCGGCGAGCCCAACCAGATTGGCCGCGAACTGGCCGACATCCGCGCTGTGACCAAAGAAGACGTAATGCGCGTGTACAACAAGTACATTAAAGGTAAGCCGGCTGTTATATTAAGCGTATTGCCTAAAGGCGGTACCGTACAGCCTGTAGCTGCCGACAACTATACCATTAACACCGCTGGTTACAAAGCGCCTGATTATGGTTATGCAGGTTTAACCTACAAAAAACCAAAGGACAACTTCGACCGCTCGAAACGGCCAGGTGTGGGTGCCAATCCGTCTATCAAGGTTCCGGCGATATGGTCGGCTACTACGCCTAACGGCATTAAGATTTTAGGTACACAAAATAATGAAATCCCAACTGTGGCCATGAATATGACCATTGAGGGCGGCGGTTTGTATGCGGTGAACAACCCATCAAAAGCTGGTTTGGCCGGTATTGTGGCCCGCATGATGAATGAGGACACCCAGAAGTACACCGCCGAGCAGTTTACCTCTGAGCTGGATAAGCTGGGCAGCGATATCAGCATATATGCCGGTGCCGAGCAAATGGTGGTGAGCGTATCATCATTAACCAAAAACCTGAACGCTACCATGGCTTTGCTGCAAGAGCGTTTACTGCACCCTAAGTTTACACAGGATGCTTTAGACCGTATCAAGAAGCAAACCATTGAGGGCCTGAAACAGGCTAAAACCCAGCCTGCAGGTGTGGCTACTACCGTATACAACAAAATACTGTACGGAACTGATAACGTGCGCACTTATGCCACTACCGGTACCGAGCAAACTGTAGCCGGTATTACCCTGCAGGATGTAGAGGATTATTATAACAACAACTTCTCGCCATCGGTAACTAAAATTGTGGTGGTGGGCGATGTGAACCAGGGTACGGCCCGTGGCAGTTTAGCCTTCCTGAACAGCTGGCCTGCCAAGAAGGTGAACATACCAACCCCGGCTGCCGGCAAGCAGTTTGACAAAACCACCCTGTATTTGGTGGATGTACCCGGAGCGGCACAATCTGAAATACGCATTGGTTACCTGGATAACCTGAACTATGATGCCACCGGCGAATATTACAAGCTGGGCATTGCCAACTATATTTTAGGCGGCGCGTTCAACAGCCATATTAACCTTAACCTGCGCGAAAAACGCGGCTGGACCTATGGTGCCCGTTCCGGCTTCTCATCTGGTAAATACGGTGGCGATTTTACCGCCTCGGCAGGTGTGCTGGCTACGGCTACCGATAGCTCAGTGGTGGAGTTTATGAAGGAAATACGTAACTACCGCGCTACCGGCATTACCCCTGACGAACTGAAGTTTACCCAAACCTCCATCAGCCAGAGCGATGCCCGCCGCTACGAAACCAATGCCCAGAAAGCAGCGTTTTTATCGCGCATGCTGGAGTATGGTTTGGCGCCTACCTATGCCGATGAGCAGGGCAAGATTTTGGCCAACATTACCCCCGGCGAAATTAACCAGCTGGCCGCCAAATACCTGAACCCCGATAACATGGTGATTTTGGTAGTAGGCGACAAAGCCCGCGTGCTACCCGGCCTGCAAAAATTGGGTTACCCCATTGTGGAGCTGGATGCCGACGGCAACCCAAAACAATAATTTTTTAATTAACTCAAACAGCAAAGGCCCGGCGTACTGCCGGGCCTTTTTTGGTATCATTTAAGCGGTGCTGCGTGGGTGCTGCGCGCAGCGGATGCAGCAGGTGCAGCACTACGCAGCAGGCGCAGCACCCTGAAGCAGTGCGCAGCACCCGCAGCACCACGCAGCAGTGGCATGTTGATGTCAGTGGTTTTTAGGGGTTATACAATTTGGAGGCTTGGGGTATCGAAATTGGAAGCTTTGAAGAAGCAAGCGTTATTAAGGTTAGTGGAGCAGCGGGTTGGTGCATAAAAAAGGCACAAGTTGTAAACTCGCGCCAGTGTATGGGTGTCAATGTATAGAAGAAGTCTCTATAGCTTGATACATTAGAGCTAATTTTCTTTTCTGTAATGCCATATGATGCCGAATTGTGAGATCGTAGTCGTTTATGTTTTGTTCATCATTTTTCTTACTAAACATAACAAATAGTTCTATACCTATTAAGAAAGTTAACCACAAAAGCCATACTATCAATGCAACCCAAGAGCTTTTAATTAAATTAACCATAACTATTAATTCATCCAAAAAGCCAGTTTTGTCTTTTATTTCTTTTTCTAAATCAGTTCTTAATTTTATTAATGATGCTTCTTTTGTCGCTTTATCAGTTCTTAAGTCACTTATTTGTTTATCAATAGGAGCTATTAAAGCAATATTTGGGTTGGGTATTGAATTGACAGACACGGTATTTGTTTTAACAACATTAATAGACTGCCTTGTTGCCTTCGTAGAATCTTGGCTCGTGGTTACAACTGGTTGTATATTGCTTTGTGAACTGACTGATTTTATAACAGGGTGCAGAGTAATATCATCGGTTAACTTTTTCCTTTCATTTTCATGTGCAAGTAATGATTCTTGAAGCTGTACAATTTGAGTTTTTATCTCCTTTTCCTTGCTTGGAAGTATCTTATCTACCTTTGCATTCAAAGTTTCAAGTTTTCCTAATTCAATATCTTTTTGAAATATAATTTGGTCTATGATGATAGATCCAATCAAAGCCATTACTATGGCAATCAATATTCTAAAGTTATACATACTCTTATTTGTGCTTGTTGAGAGTATAATTTGCCTTTCAATTTGAATGATTATGAAACATAGAATTAATGCACCAATTACAGAACCCCAAAGTTCTCCACTAAGATATCTTTTAGTAAATACAAACCCAATAAAAGACCACATGACACAAACTATCATCATTGCCGAAGTATATCTTTTTAATGCTTTAACAGATACTTCACTTGAGGCCGCTATGATGTTGTAATTGTAACCTGTTAAAAAGCAGCCAAATTTAATCCACCATTTCATGACTAAAATTTCCTTGTTAAGATATTATGGTGCGAAATTGCTGCTAATCCATTTTTAAAACCTCTGGTATAGCTTATTATTATCCCTTTACAATCTCCCTCATTCTTTTCAACGTTGTCTTCTATCTCTTTTACCTTTTCCATGTGGCCAAGCGCAATTCTCTTTTTCATTTCTAATTCTTCAACAATATCTACCATACCACTTCGACCTCTACTTAATATATGATATTCAGTTTCTTGAATAAAATCTTCATAAAAGGTTTTAACTTTATTAATTGTACGGACTAATTCATTTTTTAACGCCTCTAAGTTTTGTTGCAAATGAGTAGTGTCCGGATTTAATAAGGCATCATCATAACCTTTAGCTTCATGATTGCGATCCAAAAAATGATAAAGCAATGCAATGTTGTTATCTGTACTAGTTTGTGTTTCCATTGGTGGTTTAGGGAGTATTATTTGTTCTTTACTAATTTGTCTTTGATCCGTTTGGGGGGCATGTTCAATAAAAATTCGTTCTTCTATTTCAGGCAAAGGTTTTTCCTGATTATGAGTGTCCATAGCTTCAACTGTGTTCAGTTGTACTGCACGGCGGTTAAAAAGGTCAAAGATTCCCATAATTATATTGACAAGGTTGGTACTTTGAATCTGTTATGTCCTCTATGATGACAGCTTTTGCAAAGTGTAATCAATAATTCATTAACATAGTCCCACGGCGGCTTGAACTGATTTTGGCTTTTTATGTAGTGATATTGCCTATGATGAACTTGTAATTCTTCAGTATTTCCGCATATCACGCAGTGGTGTTTATCTCTAATTAGAATTTCAGCGCGTTTTGAACGCCATCTTTCATCAAATAGCAATTCACCATAAGTTCCATGTGCTGGTGCATTTAAATCAATTGTTCCACCTTTTTGTGGTATCAATGTGTTATCGTGGTAGTGATGATAATTGGGTATCCGTCGGGTAAGGTTCAACGACGGATATCGGTATTTATTCATAAAAAGGCTTAGGTATATTTATTATTAATTAAAAAATCATTATTAGATTTAAATCGTATAATGACTTTCCTTTTATAAATATAAGTATATTTTAATACATATATCTATCACAATGTAATAATAAGTATTTAGGTGATAACCTTCCATACATTGGTCTAATTTTAACACATCGTAATTTAGACACTAAATGCGGTAAGGCTCTAGCTTACTTGTGTGCAGCGAATTTGGGTACAGGGCTTCACTAAAAATTTGAATTATGAAATTTATAATCATTTGGGGATTGTCTTTATTGGGATTACTGATTCAAAATGTCAAACCTGGCGTTAATGAAGTAATGGCCTATGTAAGGTCTAAATACAAAACCCCTGAATCAGTTAGAAACGATTGTCATTGGAACTATGCTGTAGTAAAAATCAAGACTAATCAGCACAATGTTATCACAGGATATGAATTATTGAATGATGCTTCAAAAGATATGTATGGCAGCTTTAGGTTTTTATTAAGTTACCGGTTTTCCGATAAACTCAATTTAAAGCAGCGGCCTGTGGTTTTTTGCCTGACGGTCGATAACCAAAAGTTTGATTGCATACCAGATCAGGCAACGCGTAATCCACCCTCAGAAGTAGTGGCCAGCATTATGTCGGTATTCGAGGCTCAACGGCGTAAACAGCCAAATACTATATTCATTTATGATCTTGCTGAGAGCATCGTATATAGTGATTCAAAATAAATGATATAAAAGTTTTTAGTACCGAAATACTGTCTACTTCTATTCAAGCTTTGGCGCTTGAGTGGAAGCAGATACAACAGAAGAAAAGCAAATTAATTGTTAAAGATAACCCCTCCTTAAATGGCCTAAGTTCAGCACAGTGTAACTTAGACCCAAAAGGCAAGTAATCTTCTAACTTACTTGCCTTTTCACATATTTTATCGCCGCCTTCACTGTTTAAAGGTGAATACAGGCTTCAATATTTAAATTTCAATTGCTACTGGTGAGGTGCCAGCGTGCCTTCAACTTATTCACCAGTTGCCTTACCTGTTTGGGGTAATCGTTGGCATCGGCACCAATGCTAAACAGGTAATTGTCTTTCACCAGGTAGTACCCTTCGGCATTATGTGGCAGTTTGGCCTGCTCCCTTATACGGGCCGCTTGGTTCTTGTATTCTACAATAAAAACAATAAGGCCGTTCTCGGCATGTTTGGATGGGATATAGGAGGCTACAAATACCCGGTTGATTTGGCGGGTATCTACGTTTTCGTACAGGCCTAAGCCTATCAGTTTTTTATCGGTCACTATCCCCTGGTTGGCACTCAGGCTCAGTTGCTTGTCTGCCTTACTAAAAGGGCCCGCCAAGGTAAAGCCCTGAGGTATATCAGCCTTGGTAAGCCGGTAAGGAAATGGCTTTTGTGTCTGGCCAAAAGCGCCCGTAGCTATAGCTGTACAAAGCCATAGTAAACCTGCAAATATGAATACGGTCCTTCTTTTCATCATTCGTGGCTCTAAATGTTAAAACGTATGATTCAGTGCTTTTCAAAAGCAGTATTAATCGTGGTCGTGCTTCGTGGTGTAGGTGGCAATCATCCGGTCGAGCACTGTTTTGTAGCTGCCCTGGTACGAGCCTTTTACGCTATTATCGATAAATATCAGCTGAGCTTTTTCAACCCTCCGGCCATTCACTACCGTACCATAGTCTTTAGACAAAATCATGGATACGCCGGGTCGTACATTGCGCCACAGGTAGGCAGAACCGGTAAGGTAAGGTTTGTTCTGCCGGTCGCGTTCCTGAATTTGTTTTTCCAGCACCACAGGTTTCGCCCGGTGTTTATTAAAAATGTAGGTATTGATGGCTTTTGAGGAAGCCTCAGTATCAAACCAAATCACCAGCCCCACTATTTTTTTCTCTTCTACCGAGTTGAGGATAAACTGGGTTTGGCTCTCGCCATCCAGCTTCACCGGCCCGAAGGTATAACCTTTGGTATCATAAACAGAATAGGCAGGCAAGGTACTCAGGGGCTCCAGGCGGTCGGCAGAGCGCCTGCGGCTCTGAATCAGCGTTTTAGGGTTCTCCTTAAAAGTAAGCTTTTCCAAATCCAGGTTTACCCGTGCATCGGGCTGCGCCTGGCACGCATAGCCCATCATTACCATAGCACAAAACAGCAGTATATTTTTCATTGGCAGGTGTGGTAAATACAACATCAACGTTAACGGGCTCTATGATGTTTGGTGTAAACCAAGACCTTTTTTTTGTCCGCTTACGCCTTAATGCCTTTGTAATTGCCATATTTTACCAATTGCTCCTGCACCTGTTGCGGGCTGAGGTAGTGCAGGTAACTCATCAGTTCGGGCAGATAGCTTTCAAAAGTGGGGTGTTTGGTGCGGTTAGCTGCGTAAATAATTAAAAGCTGAAGGATAGCTGAATGTAATTACTGCTTAATAGCATCCCCTTTGAATATGGGTCTGGAATAAGGCGTATTGGTGTAAATATCTTCACTGGCTTCTAAAGAAGTAATATCTCCATAATAAGTTACCGGATGCATATTGGTGAAAGTGATATACATATTTGCAGAGCCGTTGTTAGCCACATTAAGCTCTATGCTACGAATATTGTACTTACTTTGAGGGCTTAAAAGCAGTTGAGTAGATCCATTCTTCTTTATTTTTACCTTGTACTTATTATAAGTAGAGTTATATGTTAAAAAGCCATAATTAGGTAAGATAGGGCCCGCGCCTTCCCAATGACTGGAAGGGTAATACAAATTTGATATTACACTATTGCTGTCTATCTTAAAGACAGAATAAAAACTGCTGCTAAGAATTGCACGGGGCGTACCTGGCTCTTGTACAGCATTAGCTATAAATACAAACCTTTTGTTCGCTATAGCATCTTGGATAGTATTGGAGGTCTTTAAAGTTTGCTGTGCGTAAATACTTTTACCCAACAATAAGCTCAATACAATGAAAAAAATCTTAATAGGTTTCATAGGATGATAGGTTATTATTAATCAGACTATAAATCAATATATAGGTTTAATTTTTTATTAGATTATTTTCACCATTTACTTTTATTTGAGTTAATTGTATTTTTTATAGTCAGCATTTTAAATGCTTATTTTAATTAAAACATTAAATATTCCCCAACTAAAAACTTAGCTTAAAATAAATCTAAAATGCTTTATTTTAAGCTAACTTAATAAAGTAACTAAGTAATATTATCGGTACTTCACATCAAGTAACACCTGCGTATGGCCGTTTGAGTAATAGGGCGCGGTGCTGTTGGCAGTTGCCTTTAACTCATCATTAATGTAAATTTTGCCGGTAGAAGTGGCTTTGTCTCCATCCAGTACCATATCCACATGCAAGTTAATGGAGCTGGTGCCATTGTCGGGGATGGTGAGGTCTTTCTTCCAGGTGCTGCCGGTATAAGTGTCAAACAGGTAGCCGCCTTCGGTGCCGGTAAACATTAACTGGTTATGGCCCGGAGAGGTTAAGGCCGGTACAGAACTGGTTACCTCGTAGGTAAGCTTAATCATCTTCTGCGGTGCCGGTTCAGGGTTGGGGGCCGGGTTGTCTTTCGCCTTCTTTTTGCAGCCCAAGCTTATTAATAACAAAAGGGAAAAGCATAGGGCGATGTAACGTGCGTAAAATGGTTTCATATAGTTGTGGTAGTGACACCAAACCAACATTAGGATACATTGAAAGTTTTGATTTCTGCCTTGTTGTACGCTTATCAGGCAAATTCAGCAAGTACATCCTTTCTAATCCAACACCGTAAGCACCACCCGCACCACATCCTCAAAAAAGCTTTTGTCGGTGGTTGATTTTACTGAAACCTGCATGCCTTTTACTGTATTGTTCAGAAAACGGGCCAAAGCTTGGGCATCTTTGGCGGGGGGGATTTCGCCGCTCTCCTGCCCCTGGCGCAGTACTTTTAAAAAGGCACTTTCCAGTTGCAGCTCGTTCTCGCAAACCAGCGCATTTACTTTAGCATCGTGGGCAGCCAGTTCAATGCCGGCATTCACTACAAAGCAGCCGCGGCGATTTTGGTCGTTCAGCAATTCGCCCACCACTAGGTCGAGTATACCTCTAATGGCGGCTTTGGCTGAGGGTACCTGGCTAATCAGGGTACACAATTGGTTGCCATAGCCCTGCTGGTAAGCTTCCAGCGCTTTCAGGTACAGCTGGTGCTTATCGCCAAAGGTATCATACAAACTCGAGCGGCTAATGCCCAGGCCGTCTACCAGTTCCTGCATCGAGGTGCCGTTATAGCCCTTGTCCCAAAACAGACACATGGCCTTTTTCAGTACTTCCTGCTCATCAAAATCTTTCGTTCTGGCCATAAAAAAGCAAAAGCTTTATGCTGATTACTCAACACAAAGCTACCAATTATTTTAATGGATTTTCGGGGTTTATCGCATACCGCCGCTGGCAATCAATACCTCGCCGGTGAGCCAGCCTGAGTCTTCGGAAGCTAGGAATACGGCAATCGGCGCAATATCTTCCGGCTGGCCAATGCGCCCCAGCGGTACCTGCGGTTCCATCTGTTTTTGCAAATCGCCGCCAATAAAGCCTGCGGTATGTGTGCCCTCCGTTTCTACCATGCCCGGATTAATGGCATTGACACGGATCTTTTTCGGGCCCAGTTCTTTTGACAGTACCTGAGTAATGGCGTCTACCGAAGCTTTGGTAGCCGTATATACCGAACTTTGCGGCGGCGTAATACGCGATACCGTTGAACTGATATTGATAATGCTGCCCCCACGTTCGCCAAAGCTTTTAACAGCGCCCTGGGTTACCAGTAACAGGCCCAATACATTGGTATTAAACTGGCGGTGGTAATGCTCTTCAGTAATAGCTTCAATAGCGCCAAATTCGTAAACGCCGGCATTATTAACTAAAATATCCAGGGGGCCAAATGCAGCCTCGGCTTCGGTAAACAGGCGCTCTACGTCGGCCGCTTTAGAAACATCGGCTTGTACTGCTACGGCTTTACCACCGGCGGCTGTAATTTCATCTGCTACTTTCTCAGCTCCTGCCTTGGCTGATGCATAGTTTACGATAACTGCTGCACCTTCGGCAGCTAAACTTTTGGCAATACCTGCACCAATACCTTTTGAGGCTCCGGTTACTAATGCTACTTTGTTTGCTAATTTTTTCATGTTCTGTGTTATTTAGGAATGAACGTTCCAATGTATATCCATTTTGGAATATTCGTTCCGTAATAATAAAAAGATTATGAATAGATGACAGAAGGAAGAAGCTGCCAATACATGAGATATAAAAGGTTAATTGTTGTAATATAAATGTTACCATTGAAGTTAAATCATGTTTCTTTTTAAGAAAACTTACAGATTAAATTGATGTTTATATCTCAATTATTACTTCCTAACTAAAGCTCAAGGATTTCTTAAATAAACCTAAAGCCTTTCATATGAAAAAAACATCTTTACTTATTCTGACTTTGTGCGGCTTATGTTTGTTTGCCTGTAAGAAAGAGCATCATGCCACTATTGATGACAACAGCTCACAAAGTACCGGAACTCGTTATCCCGTATCGTTTAATGTATCCGGTTTTAGCCAAAATATTAGTCCAATTAATGCCTCGCCCAACCGTATCAAACTGGCCGCTACCAGCAGTGCAGATTCTTTACGGCAAAACTTAAACCTGCTGTATTACCTGGTATTTGACAGTAACAACAAGCTGGTGCACCGGTTGCTACAACATGCTGGCGATGCCGGTTTTGGTAGTGTAACCGATAGCCTGACTACTGGAAAGTACACCGTGTTTTTTGCCGGATCGTTAAGTAACGAGCTCAATGTGGTTAATTATGCCAACTTTTCACCTGTGCTGTTATCCAACCATTACATTGTATTTAATAACCCAAAGTTTGATGACTGGGGGCACACTTACTTTAAACAATATGATTTACAGGTAGGTAATCAAAACCAGCAGCAGCAGCTTACGCTTGATCGCATTGGCGGGCAACTGCAGGTGAATATACAGGATGCCATACCCGCCAGCGTAACCAAAATCAGCATTGCATTTGTTTATAACGAAATTTATCGTTTTCCGGGCAATTTGAGTTTTACTGTGCCTAACAATTACAACAACATGGACTCCATTACCGTGGCCAAACATGCGATGCCATACCAGTTTTTAAATGATAATTTACCGGGTAACATCACTGCTGATGTATACATTACCGCTTACGATAGCAGGAATGCGAGCCTGTATAAAGCCCTTGTACCTGCAGTAAGCGTGCAGGGAGGTAAAAAGACAGTGCTCTCGGGTTACTTGTTTAAAGGTAGTGGCAATACAGGTGGCTTTACTGTAAATACACAGCCACTGGGCGGTACTGCCTCCACTATCAATTTTTAAACAGTATATTATCTTATCTATCCTTAACCATTTCCAATCGTAATTCAGGTATCCATGAAAAATATTACCTACTATACCGCAGCTCTTTTATGTTTGCTGTGCTTTTCGTGTAAAAAAGATCATTCGGGCGATAAGCCTGATAATACAGGCGCCGATACTAAATTGTATCCGTTTACCCTTTCGCTGGCATCTTTTTCACAAAATATGACAACGCTCGGCATACGTACAGAATCAACTAACCAGCCTGCGGTAAAAACTAATGCCATAGCTGCCTTAAAAGACACCATTGATGTGCTGTATTACACCATAAACAACGGCTATCGCAACACCCGCTCATTAACTCAAACTTCTGATATGGCGGACTTTGGCACCATCAGGGACAGTGTACCAGCCGGCACTTACACGGTATACCTGGTAGCCGGTAAAAAAGGTTTGATAAAAAGCAGAGCCTATATAGGCGATCCTTCTTTTGATTCACTGGATGATTTTGTTTATGCTGCTGATTCAAATACAGTAGCCTCAAACATGGCCCCCTGGAAAGATGTTTTTGTGAAAAAGCTTACTTTTAAAGTGCCGGGCGTTGCTCCGGCAGCACAGCAGGTAACATTAGAACGTGGCGTGGCCCAGTTGCAGATTAATGTTACTGATGCTGTACCTGCCAATGCTGCAACTGTTGAAGCAGACATTATTTATGATATTGCTTCAATTAATTATGTGCCGCAATGGAATGGTAGCAGACCTCTAAATGCTAACGCATTTGCATTAACGCCTAAATATAAAGTGAAAGTTCCGGCAGCAATGATAGGGGAAACAGGCTTGCAACTCACTACTTATACCATGAACTATTACTACCCATTTTCGGTGATACTTACGGCTTATGATGCAGCAGGCAACCGTATAGCAGGTAAAAACATTGATAATGTTACCGCTAAGCAAAATATGCGCACCGTGCTCAGCGGCAAATTATTTGATGGTGTACCATCTATTGGTTTTGGTGTAACTACTAATCAAGCCTGGACAACAGTCAACAGGGGCTTTTAAATTTTTATAGACTGAGGCGAGCCGGTATATTGCAGGTCGCCTCAGTCTAAAGTATGTTAACCTTCGCATAAGCTTTGGAACAAATACACTCATGCCAGTTATAACAACAGCTGCACCAGCTGATTGCATTCTACAAGTTTTTAAAATAGAAGCCATCTGAACTTTTAAGTTGCTTTATATTTCCTAAGGCACTTAAAAAGATAACGTATTAACTGTCGGTTAGCTGCCTGATACTTGTACTACGCCGTTTAAGGTAATAAACAATAAACTTTCTCATAGCCATCTAAGCCAGATAAGATGTTCTGGCTTTTTGGCTAAACCAAAGCGCCATTCGGCTAAATGTTGATATAAACTCTTTATCACTTTTGTGTATCAAGAATAAAGTACCATGAAAGCAGTAAGAGTGAATGAATTTGGCGGACCGGAAGTAATGCAGCTGGAAGAATTAGCATGCCCAACACCAGCACCCGATGAAATTTTAGTAAAAATGTATGCCACCAGTGTTAACCCTGCCGATTATATCATCCGCCAGGGGGGCAACGAGGCCTTGCGTGCCTACCTTAAATTGCCGCTGGGTTTGGGCCTGGATGCCGCAGGCGTAGTAGAGGAAACCGGAAGCGAAGTGACATCATTTAAAAAAGGCGACCGGATTTATGGCGTGCCTAACTTTCCGGGCGATGGCAGTTATGCTGAGTGTATTGCGGCTAAAGCCAGCCAGTTCTCAATGATGCCGCATATTACGTTTAACGAGGCCGGGGCATTGCCCTCTTGTGCCTTAATTGCCTGGAATGGTATTGTAGATTTGGGCAAAGTACAGCCAGGGCAGCGGGTGCTGATACATGGTGCAGCAGGTGGCGTGGGTAATTTAGCGGTGCAGTTTGCCAAAGCTATGGGGGCCTATGTAATTGGTACCGCATCAGCCTATAACTTTGAGTTTTTGAAATATTTGGGCGCTGATGAGGTAATTGACTACAACCATCAGAAATTTGAAGAGCTGCTGAGTGATGTGGATTTGATTTTTAATGCCTCACCGGTGCGCGATAGCAGCATCAGGTTTAAATCGGTAGATGTGATTAAAGAGGGCGGCATCTATGTATGTACCCACCTGGATCAGCCCCTGGAACAAGAGTTTTTGAATGCACTCGCCAAAAAGAAAGCCACCGGTACTTTAGTGGGGGGAGGAAATGTAACTACTTACACCTCCTCATTGGAGGGAACCACGCGGCTCATCAACGCAGGCCGGGTAAAAGCAGTGATCAGCAAAGTGTACCCTTTAGCTGAAGTTGCAGCGGCCCACCGCGAAAGCGAAACCAAACACGTGCGTGGTAAAATTGTATTGGAAATAAGAAAAGAAGATTAATCTCCATTGAAGCGTTTTAAAACCATCAGCGAGTTTTTGCAGTTCAGGCAGCTGCCTAAGCCTGAGCATCCTTTAATTAGTGTGTTTGAAGTGAAAAACGCTGAAAGTTTGCAATTGGCCGAGCCAGCAGCCTGGTGTTATGATTTTTATTGTATCGCATTAAAAAATATAGTGAATGCTGATGAAATCAAGCTCAAATACGGGCAACAGACGTACGATTATGATGAAGGCATATTATCATTTGTAGCTCCCGGCCAGGTGCTGAGTTTAGCCATTGCTCCAAATACCGTACAAGTCAAACAATCAGGGTGGATGTTGCTCATTCATCCTGACTTTTTATGGAATACGACCCTGGCCAGTACTATTAAGCAATATGATTTTTGGGATTACTCGGTAAACGAAGCTCTGTTTCTATCAGAAAAGGAAGAGGTGATATGGGTGGATATAGTAAACCGTATACAGCAGGAAAGCCGGTTGAACATGGATAAATTCACCAAAAGCATCATTATCTCGCATCTGGAAACTTTACTTAAATACGCCGACCGTTTTTATCACCGGCAATTTATTACCCGCGAAAAAGCAAACCATCAAATACTGGAACGTTTAGAGCGGTGGTTGAATGATTATTTAAATAATGATGATTTGATTAAAAAGGGTTTACCTACAGTAAGCGCTGTAGCTCAGTCTTTAAACTTGTCAGCCAAGTATCTCAGCAGCTTGCTTAAAGTACTTACCGGGCAAAATACGCAGCAGCACATTCACGAAAAGCTAATTGAAAAAGCTAAAGAAAAGTTATCTACTACGCAGTTATCGGTAAGTGAGATTGCTTACCAATTGGGCTTTGAACATTTACCCTCATTCAGTAAACTGTTTAAGGCAAAAACTGAAATGTCGCCGCTCGAGTTCAGGCAGTTGTTTAACTGATGCCTTACATAGGTAGCCTGATATAGAGGTTGCACCATTTATGCTTTGTACTTTCAATGTTTAACTTTTGCTAACCTTTAGCTTTAATGTTATAAATGAATAATAAATCTGTACAGCGGAAATAAACTTGTTGCAGTTTATATTTGGTGATTCAATTAAGCTGTTTTGAAAAAGTTATTTGTTATATCAGCTATTTTGCTGGCAGTTTTATCTTCATCTTTTTTGCCTTATAAATGTCCACAGCAGCTTGCGGTTACTTTTCCGAGCTACAATGCTGTATATCCTCCCTCGGCGAATTATCCTCACCCGTTTAAATTAGCGCAGGATTACCCTGATACCTATAACCAGGAAGAAGCTTTTAATTGGGAAAAAATTGATTTCAAAGTTCACCCCGAAAAATACATGAAAACAGTATTAAACTATTGTTTAGAAGGTAACAAGGAGGTTGATTTTGAAGTGCAGCGCAATAAGTACCGAAAATGGTACCATGCACCCTGGCTGCATGATGATGGTAAGTATAGTAAAGGGGGAAAGTACATAGGTAACGGACGTGAGTTTGTACATGGCTTAACACGTGAGCGTTTTACGCCGGCTTATGAATTACATGCCCACCAAAGCACAGACCTGGAAACGTGGGCTATCGGGTTTTATAATGAGCGCGGAGGTTATACGTTAAATAAAGTATGGCGTTCGGGCCCGAACCCTAAGCCGGAACTTTCTGATTTTCCGGAAGGAACAGTGGCGTTCAAACTGCTATTTACCGATGGAACAACACAGCAATTGCCTTTTATGAAAGGAAGCCTTGAATGGATAGCAAATATTTACCCCAAAAATCCGTTAAAAATAAGTGATCCGGAATTAAAGCGAGTGAACCGGTCGGTAAGGCTTTTGCAAATAGATATAGCTGTAAAGGATCATCGTGCTGAAAGAACCGGCTGGGTTTTTGGTACATTTATGTATAACGGTTACAGCAGCGGAAGCACCATATGGGACAGGTTGGTACCAGTAGGGCTTTCCTGGGGGGATGATTCGGCTATAAAAGATGCAATGCGCACAAAAGGGGCTTTTATAAACAACCATTTGCGTGAATGCTATATTAACGAAAAAATTATAGAACCAGCAGGTGAGAAAGAGCCCGGTGCTTTATACATACGCCACCTGGGCTTGGGAGGGCGCCTTAATGGGCCTGTTGATAATCCTGGATCATCCTGCATTTCCTGTCATGGCCGTGCCGCTAATGACATGAGTGGTATAGTTGCAAGCTTTGGAAAGCTGGGCAATATCAATAATTATTCTGATGATGATTTTGGTGAATATTTCAGCACTGTTCCTGCAGGTACCGGAAAAATAGTTCAGCAGGGAAGAAGCTTTACCCGTACCGATTACTCTATGCAGGTAGCTATCGGGATACGCAATTATTATGCATGCCGGAATCAAAGTAAGTGATGGACTTTAATTACAGGTTATTTAAGCGTTACCGGTTGTTCAACAACGGCTAATGGTAACCTGAAATAAAAGGTTGATCCTTTTTCGTATTCACTTTCTAATCCTATCTCCCCGCCATGCAACCTAATGATTTCGGCGCATAGGAAAAGTCCTATCCCGAAACCAGATACTACCTTGGTTTGTTCGTTATGTACCCGGTAATACCGGTTAAAGATTTGAGATTTATCTTCCAACCTTACACCTATGCCTTGATCTTGAACGCTTAATTGCGCCTGCCCTGAATTTACCGAGATGCTTATAGTTATTGGCTTTTCTATTTTGGAGTACTTTGCCGCATTGTTAAGTAAGTTAGTAATAACCGACAGGGTTTTTTCTTTATCAGCAAATACCTTGGCTTCAGTTGCTGAGGTAAACGCTATTTGACGGTTGGGCATTACCAGTTTGCATTCTTCCAGCGCCTCCTCTACTAAGCCAGTTAAATCAAATGTTTCCTTGTTCAGCTCCAGCATACCCGATTCCAGCCTAGAAAGATTAAGGAAGCCGTTGACCATATCGGTCATCTTTTTAACCTGATTGTTTACTTTACGCAAGGCTTCAGAAAAAAAAGAGTCACCAGCTTTCAACGCCCTGACTTCCAAAATCTGCAGGTATGCCTTTACGGAGGTAAGAGGTGTTCTAAGTTCATGACTGGCAACGCCAATAAATCCAGCTTTTTGGTTTTCAAGGCTTACCCGCGAAGTAATATCTCTGCAATGCGAAACCAATGCATTAATGCCAGATTCATTCAAATAGTTAAATAAATCAACCTCTAACCAACCTTGGGTACCATCTTTACGGATAAATTCAAGTTTTAAAACTTCTTTGGCGCCGGGCTCATTAAGAAGGTGTGCCAGGCAGTTTTGATAATTTATAAATGAGTTTTTAGTAAATAGTTTGTCCACCCGGGTAGCCAGATACTCATCAGTAGTGTAGCCAAATATGGCTGTTACCCTTGGGCTAACATAAGTTGCCTGGCCACTAATATCCCTTAATACCAACAGTTCGCATGCTTGTTCAACAAGCAATCTAAATTTATTTTCAGAAGCCTCACATTTTCTCAATGCACGGGTCATGAAATATCCCATTGCTGATATCAGGAGGTTCTGTAATGAAAAAATGATCATTTGGGTTGTAAGCCGGGGTTTAAAAACAAATGAAAAATACGGTTCCAAAAAAAAGTAGTCCATAGCGGCCGTACATACAAAACCCATAATCAGTCCGGCAACCCAACCAGAATACCATGTAGTACCAATAATTACAGTTGTATATAGTAAAAATGGTGTTCTGTTACCCAACTCTGAATTAAAAGCAAATTTAAATAAGGTGATAGCAACAAGTAAAAAAACAGGAAACAGAAACTTTCTTATTTGCTCGTATTTTTTTATGTAAATAAAGGAAGCCAAGGGATAATTGATTTATAAAAAGACTTTAAAGTTAGTGAATCATATACTACAATAAAGAGTAAAGGTGGTTTAAAAAGCACTTATAATTATAATTTGTTTACAGTTAAAAAGCTGATAAACTAATGGTTACGTTTTTATACTATAATGTGCGATATTTAACGTTAGATTATAAACTCAATATATGTTGGTGTGCAAATGCACAAGTTGATCTTCAGTAATTGTACTATACTTTTTGATATAAATATAATATCATAAATCCCAGGCAATTTCAGGAGAAGTTACGCTACTTACACTAATGTTGGTTAACAGCAGGGATATTATATCAAAACCAATTAATTAACTATTTGTTAATTATGTTAACTAAATTCATAGTATCTTAAGATTAACTGTTATGGCAAATCAACAAGAAAATCAGCAAAAGCCCGAAGGCAACCAGCCCCAATATGATAATGATATTGGCGGTGTAAATGTAAATCAGCCCGACCCGAAAACGCAGAACAATACCGGGTATGCAGGTACCACCAATGCAGTAAGCGAAAACCACCAGGAAAGTGATAGCTACCAGATTGCACCCGAAGATACCATGATTGGCTACAATGGTAATGATGAGCAAATGAATATGGACCTGGGTGACAAAGATAAGCTAAGAAGCGGCAAAAGTGGTGTAGATGATAATGACTAAGCTATGCCTGCCATTACAATTTAAAAGCCGCTCCTGTTTTGTTTGAGCGGCTTTTTTATGATATACTTCGATGGATTTAATATTGAATTTTAACCCGCCCAGCCTTCGCGATCCAGGCTTCTGAAGTGTATGGCCTCGGCTAAGTGTGCCAACTCAATATCATTGCTGCCGGCTAAATCAGCAATGGTGCGGGCCACCTTTAAAATACGGTCATAAGCACGGGCGGAGAGGCCCAGCTTTTCCATAGCTTTTTTAAGCAGGGTTTGTCCGGCGGCATCAATCTGGCAAACTTCGCGCACCATTTTAGAACTCATTTGGGCGTTGGCATGTAAATCTGGCTTATTGCCAAAGCGCTCCACCTGTATTTCGCGTGCTTTGATGACCCGCTCGCGGATGTCGTCGCTTTTTTCAGAAACCCGCTCGGAAGATAGTTCGCTAAAATTCACCGGCGTTACCTCCACATGCAAATCAATACGGTCTAATAAAGGGCCTGATATTTTACTCAGATACTTTTGTACCGTTCCGGGAGGACAAATGCACTCCTTTTCCGGGTGATTATAGTAGCCACAGGGGCAAGGGTTCATGCTGGCAATCAGCATAAAGCTGGAAGGGTACTCTACCGTCATCCGCGCCCGTGAGATGGTAATGCGGCGTTCTTCCAGCGGCTGGCGCATTACTTCAAGTACAGTACGTTTAAATTCGGGCAACTCATCTAAAAACAGTACGCCGTTATGGGCCAAAGAAATCTCGCCGGGCTGCGGGTTGCCGCCTCCACCTACAAGAGCCACATCAGAAATGGTATGGTGCGGTGAGCGGAAAGGCCTTATTGTTACCAGCGCATCTGCAGCTGCCATTTTACCGGCTACCGAGTGTATTTTGGTGGTTTCTAAAGCCTCGTGCAGGGTTAATGGCGGCAAAATAGAAGGTAAGCGCCGCGCCAGCATGGTTTTGCCGGCGCCCGGCGGACCAATTAATATTACATTATGCCCACCTGCAGCAGCAATTTCTAAAGCGCGTTTGATGTTTTCCTGCCCTTTTACATCACTGAAGTCGGTATCATAGTTGCACAGGCTGTCGTAAAACTCTTCGCGGGTATTCACTATGGTAGGCTTCAACTGGCCTTCACTGTTGAAAAAGTCAACTACCTCTTTCAGGTTCTCAACGCCGTACACTTCCAGCTCATTTACAATGGCGGCCTCACGGGCGTTTTGTTTAGGCAGGATAAAACCCTTATAACCTTCTTTACGTGCCTGTATGGCAATTGGAAGGGCACCTTTAATGGGCCGCAATTCGCCATCCAAGGCCAGTTCGCCCATAATTAAATATTTGTCTAATTTCTCTGTCTCTATCTGGCTGGAAGCGGCCAGAATGCCGGTAGCAATAGTAAGATCATAAGCCGAACCTTCTTTGCGGATATCGGCTGGGGCCATATTAACCACCAGGCGCTGGCGGGGCATGTGGTAACCGCAGTTTTTTAGGGCCGAATCAATACGGAAATAGCTTTCTTTAACCGCATTATCGGGCAAGCCCACAATAAAATAATTGGTACCCGAAGTAATATTAACTTCAACTGTAATGGTACTGGCCTGCACCCCGTAAACCGCACTGCCAAACGTTTTAACTAACAAAAGATTTAGATTTTTAGATAATGCGGTTAAGATAGGGAGTTTTTTTGATGTGCTGGTAAGCGGAAATTAAATCCTGCAATTACCTCGCTATCCTGTTAAAATGAAAACGCCATTGCTGTTTAAGGCAATGGCGTATAAGTAAAATACTATTTTTGAATAATGCGTTTATCTCACCAGCATGGCCACAGAGAATACACAAACAATAATTACATTCAATAGCAGCACTACCGACCATATGTTTTTATTATGTCGGCTTAACACAGCCATGCGGTCATTCAGGCTTTTCAGCCATTTATTGTTCAGCAGCACCAGGTAGTTCAGCAGCATAAAAAATACGGTGCCCAATGTCATATACAAAGCTATTTCGGCTGTAATATGTACCAAGTGCGAGCTTACCATAAATTGTAAACCCATCAACACATAAGTTAAAACCAAAATAAGCAGAAAGCTTACATTAAACAGCGATTTGGCTTGCGGTAATTTACCCTGGCCAAAGTTTTTGAATATCCACCGGTGCACCATTACGTAAATGGATTGATATGAGTTAATCATGGCTTAAGTGTTTAAATGTTTATACTTGGTACCTTGTCAGCCGCGCTGATATTAAGTTTAACGATGCAATATAATATTTTGTTCAGCGTAAAGAAAAATATTTTTAGCTTTTAATTCTTGTTTTCAACAACATTAAATTTTGATAATAGGGTTACTTTAGGGTCAATTACAATTAACGGGTTACTGGCTCCTGCAGGTAATTGAACCCGGGTTTCTTTACCTATTACATTTACCGTATACACATGGTGGTTGATTTTTACCTCCAACGGAAGTTCAAACAAGTGTTGCTGTTGTTGGATGATGGTGAGAGCAACGGTTTGCTTGCTTTGGTCATAGCGCCAGTTAATGGCCAGATCGGGCATGCCCGCTGTTAGCAGCCACTGCTGAAAGAATGGCTGTAAACTTTGATGGCTGGCCTGCTCCATTACCAACCGGAAATCATCGGTATTGGCATTGCGGCCTTTGTATTTGGCATAGTAA
Source organism: Mucilaginibacter koreensis (assembly GCF_054783355.1). NCBI lineage: Bacteria > Pseudomonadati > Bacteroidota > Sphingobacteriia > Sphingobacteriales > Sphingobacteriaceae > Mucilaginibacter > Mucilaginibacter koreensis. The sequence continues at coordinate 3,303,699 of NZ_BAAGQS010000001.1, forward strand.
GTACGTATGCCCTGCCAAAAAGCTGCATCGCCTATGCGGCGGCGCAGCATGTGCAACACCCAGCTGCCTTTTTCATAACTGTTGGCATTTAAAAGCTGCATATAGTTATTGTGCACAGTGGTATCTACCACCGGAGTTAAGTTTTCCATTTCGAAAGCCTGTACTTTGCTGCGTTGCTGAGCCATGCGCCTTTGCAGGCTGTCGGCCCCGTATTTGCGCTCCAGGTAGTAATTGGTCATGTAAGTGGCAAAACCTTCGCTCAACCATACATGGTGCCAGTCTTTTTCGCTTATGGCATCGCCAAACCACTGGTGGGCAGTTTCGTGGGCAATCAGGTCTTCCACGCCTTTCTTTTGGTTTACCGATTCCTCGAAATAAAATATAGCACCGGCATTTTCCATACCGCCAAAAATGGTTTTTGATTGCACGTTGGCCAGCTTTTGGTAAGCAAATGGCCCTATTTGCTGAATAAAGAAAGGCAGTATGTTTGCTGCTATTTTGTAAGATTTAAATCCGGCCTCCCTGTTTTCCGGAAATACATAACTGTATACCGGGATATCGTCGGGTTTACCCGATTGTTCCACTGCAAAATTAGCTACACCAATAACCATCACTTTGGTGGGCAAATCGGCAACTTCGGCCCAGTGGGTTAATTTCATTTGGTTAGGTAATAGCTTTTCCTGCTTTTTCAATCCGTTGGCAATTACCTGGTAGTGTGCCGGGGCGGTTACTACAAATTCTACTGAGGCTTTATCGGCCGGATCATCCACACAGGGCAACCAGTTATGCGCCCGGTTGGGCCAGTTATCGCCGAAGAAAGTACGGTGGCCATATTTGTTGGTGGAGATAATTAACCCATCGGCCGGTATGCCATTGTAATTGATGGTGTACGTATGTTGCCCTGACTGGACAGGGGTATAGATAGTCAGCGCATCACTATCCTGCTTAAATTTTACAATTTTGCCGGCTTCTTTAACCGAACTCACCAACATGCCTTTACCGGTTTGGCTTCTCTTAACCAGGTTGAGACTGAACGACTGCGCCGGTTTAATAAACTGAACAGTAACAGCAGCCTGCCCCTGAATATTATTACTGGCATCGTTTAACTGTAAAGCGAATTTGTAGTGCTGTACATTGATGGCGGAGTTTGGAACCTGGGCTTGCGATATTGCACCTGATACTGGCAGCAAGCCAACCATACCGCATATGTAATGGATTAATTTCATGTATAAATGTTAAAGCCGTTTTAAATATGAATTTAAAACGGCTTTAATGTATATAATTACTACTAATTGTGCAACGGCTTACATCTTCGGCATGCGGCGCATCATGTTGGCCATGGCGGCGGGGTTGCTCATTTGTTTCATTACCTTGCGCATATCGTCAAACTGCTTAATCAGGCGGTTAACTTCGGCCAGTTCGGTACCCGAGCCTTTGGCAATACGGTTACGGCGGCTTTGGTTAATAATGTCCGGATTTTCTTTTTCCTGCGGCGTCATAGATTGAATAATGGCCTCGATAGCTTTAAAAGCATTATCATCTATCTCTACATCCTTCATCATTTTGCCTACACCGGGTATCATGCCCATCAGATCCTTCATGTTACCCATTTTTTTGATCTGCTGTATCTGGCTGTAAAAATCGTTGAAGTCGAATTTATTTTTGCGTATTTTCTTTTGAAGTTCGGCAGCCTGCTTCTCGTCAAACTGCTGCTGGGCACGTTCTACCAGTGATACCACGTCGCCCATGCCCAATATACGCGAAGCCATACGGTCGGGGTGGAACACATCCAGCGCTTCCATCTTTTCGCCGGTACCGATGAACTTAATTGGCTTGTTTACTACTGATTTGATAGACAGCGCCGCACCACCACGGGTATCACCATCCAGCTTGGTTAGTACAGCTCCGGTAAAATCCAAACGATCGTTAAAGACCTTGGCGGTGTTCACCGCATCCTGGCCTGTCATGGCATCTACTACAAATAAAATTTCGTGCGGGTTTACAGCCGCTTTAATGCGCTCAACTTCCTGCATCATGGCTTCATCTACCGCTAAACGGCCGGCGGTGTCAATGATGACTACATTATGGCCGTTTTGCTTTGCTAAGGCCACACCTTCACGGGCAATGGCTACCGGGTCGTTGCTTTCGCGGTTGGCATATACGGGTATGCCAATCTGGCCGCCCAATACTTCCAGCTGGTCAATCGCCGCAGGGCGGTACACGTCATCGGCTACCAGTAAAGGCTTTTTGTTTTTCTGCGTTTTTAGAAAGTTAGCCAGCTTGCCGGTAAAGGTAGTTTTACCCGCACCGTTCAAACCTGCAATCAGGATAACGGTTGGCGTGGCCGGAAAATTTAATTCTGATGTACTGCCACCCATCAAGGCGGTCAGTTCATCATTCATAATCTTGGTAAGTAACTGACCCGGAGAAATGGTGGTGAGTACGTTTTCGCCCAGCGCTTTCTGGCGCACTTCGTCAGTAAATGCTTTAGCGGTTTTATAGTTAACGTCGGCATCTAATAAGGCTTTACGGATTTCCTTCATGGTTTCGGCCACGTTGATTTCTGTAATGCTGCCCTGTCCCTTCAGGACTTTAAACGCCCGGTCTAATTTATCGGAAAGATTTTCAAACATGAGTTTTTAAATTCTGATCTTTTTCAAAAGGACACAAAGTTAAGCTTTTGTAAGCAAATGAATTAATACATAAGCAAGTCTATTTATTGTTTATATAATCTTTGACTTGCAACTAAATTTCAGTTGCTTATATTGATGTTCTTAATTATATTTGTATTATTATAGTAACTTATATAAAGGTTGCTTTACCCTCATTCCCCTTTTTACAATATTATTAAACTAAGGAGGAGCTTTATTATGAAAAATAGCAGATGTATCCCTGCACAAGAAACAACCGGCAAAAATGTCGCAGCACGAGAAACTAAGAAACAGACTTTTATCGGTTCCTAAAGATTTTACTTGGGACGAATTAGTTAAAATACTTACCCATTATGGGTACAAAGAACTCACCGGTGGCAAAACCGGAGGATCCCGAAGAAAATTTTCGGATCAAAATAACAACATTATTAGCTTACATAAACCTCATCCGGGCTCGATTGTTAAACAGTATGCACTCCGAGAGGTTATAGAACATTTAAAAGCCAGGGGGCTGATTTAATTTGACAGACGTTATTCAATATAAAGATTATTATGCATCGGTGCACTTTAGCGCCGATGATGAGGTGTTTTTTGGAAAAATATTAGGAATCAACGATTTAATAAGCTTTGAGGGAGAATCTGTTGGCGACTTAAAAAAAGCCTTTGCAGAAGCCGTTGAAGATTATTTAGAAACCTGCGCCGATTTAGGCAAAACGCCCGAAAAAACTTATAAAGGTACTTTTAATGTGCGTGTGCCTGCTACACTTCACAAAGAAGCCGCTTTGTTTGCCGCTGTGCGAAATATTACTTTAAATGAGTTTGTTAAAGTAGCACTTTCATATACACTACAGCATAAAGAAGATATTAACCAATCTCTTCAATCTCAATAACTGATTGGTAAAAACAATGCGGCTGCAATCATTTGCTTGTTTTACGGGAATTTATACAATACCCCAAAATTCAGGTTTTCATTGCCCTGCAATTTGGTAGAGGCATCGCGGTCATAAATACCCGTACCGGTAATAGTTACCTGTACCCAGCGGTTTACTTTTGCGGCCAGCGTTAAATCCAAGCGGTGATCTATATTTTGCAATGAGCGCCCGTAAGGAATAAATAACTGGTAGCGGGTATTGAGGTGCAGGTTTTGGGCAATGTCTTTATCAAACAGGGCCACTACCTGAAAGGCGAGTTCGTTTTTAAACGTGTGGCCTGGTGTTACGCCATAGTTGCCCGGCAGGTTACGGGCAATGTTGGTATCCAGCACAAAGGTTTGCCGGGCAGTACCTGTACCCAGGCGCAAATCAAAGTATTTGGTAGGCTTATACTCAAAACCGATGGACTCGGTTAAATAGCCCGGCGACATAAAACGCGAGATCAGCAAGGGGGGATTCAGTTCCACATTATTGGCATCCAGGTATTGATAACCTTTAGCAAACTGCGACTGAAAGTTGAGCGAGCCGAAGAAAAACCAACTTTTAGACAGCTGGGTAGCTAACTTATTATCCCAAAAAATACGGTCGGTGGTTTTTCGCAGCTGCTGGCCTGCATTGCGCGATTGGCCATACTGTAAAATCAGTTCGGAGGTATAATTCAAAGGCGCTTTGTTATACTCTACCCGGTAATCAATATTTCCACCAATAGCCAAGGAGTTTACACCACCACCGGCCCAGTTATCACTAAATACCGATTGGTTGAAGTTGATACCGATAGTGGCATACTTACGCCAGTAACTAATCTTGTAATCCAGCAACGTAACCGGAATTTTTTGCGGTTCAATTTGTACGGGGCGCAGGCGCAGGGGTAAAGAATTGGGGCGTGGAGCAATGCGGTAGCGGTTGAGTATATTGGTATCGATCTTCACGCTATCGGCTCGCCTGATGCTATCGGCCCGTAGCCGGGCAACTACCTGTTGTAAACTGTCAATTCTCCGCAAACTGTCTGTTTGCTGGGCACGGGCCGTAAAGGCCGCCATTACACACAGTACACAAATCCATACTCTTGCTTTCCACATAGCTATATGCAAATAAAAACAAAAGGTGCTGTTTTTTAAAGTTTAATGTAAAAAGGATAGCACCTTTCAGTTAACGTTCTTTTTCTTCAATTATGAGGGGAGCATCCTAGGTAAAGGGAAGCACATCTGTTATTAATTAGTCATGTTGCCTGCTAAATCTACCCTGCGGGCAAAAGGGTTTAAATACTGATTAGCCAATACCGCAAACTCGCGGCGGGTAATAGGGCGGTTTATAGCAAAAGGGGTTTTAAAATGATAAGCCAGTTGCCATTGCCGCTGTATACGGCTTTCCATCACCTTTGGGTCGGTTAGTGTAAACTCGCTCATCAGCGATAACATATTACCTATTGTAAATTGCTCACCCGGCTTTACTTTATTAAACCACAAAAAAGAGCGGGTATACAGTTCCATCAGTACAGGTTTAATTTCTGTTGTTTTCACCGGGGTGTCGGGCTCAAAAAGCATTTCATTGGCTTTGTTTGGTGCCCCCAACATGCCTTGCAACAGGCCGGTGGCGCTTACCTGGTGAATGGACCGGCGGTCGGGGTCAGTAGCTTCAATATCACTAAATGGCAGCAGGTAACCCTTAAAATCCAGTAGTTCGCCTTGTATGCTGCGCACATTAAGATTGCGGGTAGTGGTTTCGTAAAAAGCACAGAAAGCAGCAATGGTACCTACGCCCTGCCCTAATATCAACTGTGCCGAAGCATTATCAAGCGCGCGGTTAATAGCATAAGCAGCCGATACATGCGGCCCGGCAACCAGTACATTTTCTACACTTTTGGCCACTACTGCACCAAGTGGTAGTGCAAATGCCGGCAGCGGTTTACCGTTGCTCAGGCGGCCATCATTTACGGCAATAGCGGTGCGGTACAATTTGTTATTGATATAAGGGGTGTATACATCATCTACACCAGCATGTACACAACCAATTAACTGGCGGCCGGTACTATCCGGGTGGTCAGCATCTGTGGTAAATACAGCACCGGCTTTAATGGCCGCTTCGCTGTTGGGCGTAGCATCAATCAATACCCGCGCTTTAACAGTTTCGGTATGGCCGTTAGTAGTTATGCTTACATTCCAGTAATCGCTGTTTCTTTTAATCGCCGTCCATGAAGTATTAAAATGTATGGTCAGATTTTTTACGGTATCAGTTAGTTGCCGTAGTACGGTATTGGCAACATCTGCAGTTAATTTTAAAGGTGCAGCAGCCGTGGTGTCATACCCTTTTGTTTTACTATAATAAGCGGTTACTTTTTTTCGGAACTCGCCCCAAATACCGGATGCTAATGTTGTGTTCTCATTAATTGCAAAATTACCCCAAGCAGGAACACCTAAATAATTACCCGATTCAATTAATACGGTTTTTACTTTGCTGCGGGCACATTGTAAAGCTGCCGCCGTTCCGCTGTACGTTCCGCCGATGACCACCACATCTGTTTTAATAGTTTGGGCAAAAACGGCAATTTTTGTAAAAATGATGAGGATAAACAGGATATATTTTAACATGTGCGGAATAAAACAAGCTTAAAACGCTAAATTAGGGCAAACCTTTTGCGTATACATGAAAATTTCTACTAAAAAGTATTTAACCATAGGCGCTATCAGCGGTCTGAGCTTCATCTTTGGTGCATTTGTTAGTCATCGCTTTGACGAAGTGCTGCTGATTAATGCCGGCAATCTGCGCGAGGCTCAGCATGTAATTGGCTTTAGTTTTAATTCGACACAACTTGACTCGGCCGTATTAAATGCTAATCAAAACATGAATAGCTATTCTGCCCTGCGCCAGATAAAAATGCCTAATAGTGTAGTACCGGCACTCAACTTTAATCCGGTGCCTGTAGGCTTTACCAACCCTGATGTTAAAAACGGCTTCAAGTTAAGCAAGGCTGTTAAGGTGCAGTTACCGGCTAACCGCAACGAGCTGGCTTTTTATACCATTACTCAACTGGCCGAACTGATACGCACCAGGCAAATCAGTTCGGTTGAACTTACTAAATTTTTCATTGCCCGTTTAAAGCAGTATCAGCCCAAGTTGCTTAACGTAATTACAATTACTGAAGCACATGCCTTAAAAAAAGCAGCCGAGGCGGATGCTGAAATTAAAGCAGGGCATTACCGTGGCGTACTGCATGGTATTCCTTTCGGGGCTAAAGATTTACTGGCTCAAAGGGAGTACAAAACCACTTTTGGTGCTGTACCTTACCAAAACCAGCAATTAGATGTTACCGCTACTGTAATTACAAAACTTGAAAATGCCGGCGCTATACTGGTTGCCAAAACCACTTTAGGCGAACTGGCGCAAGGCGATGTATGGTTTGGTGGTAAAACCCGTAACCCTTGGGACATCAGCCGGGGCTCCAGCGGTTCGTCGGCCGGCTCGGCTTCAGCCGTGAGCGCCGGCTGTGTGCCTTTCGCTATCGGCTCCGAAACTTTGGGTTCTATTGTGTCGCCTTCTACCGAGTGCGGCGATACCGGCCTGCGACCTTCCTTTGGGCGGGTAAGTAAATACGGGGCTATGGCGCTGAGCTGGAGTATGGATAAACTGGGCCCTATTGCCCGCAGCGTAGAGGATGATGCCATTGTGTTTAACGCCATACAAGGCACCGATGCTAATGACCTGAGCACTATTGCTGCACCATTTAACTACGATGGTACAGTTAAAAGCCTGAAAGGCTACAAAATTGGTTATATAAAAAACGATTTCGATCGTAGATCAGATACGCACACCAGTGATTCGCTTACCCTGAATAAATTGAAAGAGTTAGGTGCAGAATTAGTGCCTATTGAGTACCCGCAGTTCCCGATAGGGGCTTTGCGGTTCATTTTAAGCGCAGAGGCAGGGGCGGCTTTTCAGGAATTGTTATTTACACATAAAGAAGACCAGATGGTGCTGCAAAACAGATCGGCATGGCCCAATACATTCCGTTCCAGCCAATTTATACCCGCCACTGAGTATATACAGGCTAACCGTGCCCGTACCCTGTTGATACAGCAATGGTATGAAAAATTAAAGGGGCTTGATTTGTACATTGCCCCTACCTGGACATCAAACCTGGTGTTAACCAACCTAACCGGTAACCCTTGCTTGGTACTGCCCAATGGCTTTAATGCCCAGGGCCGGCCTACCAGCATCACCTTTATGGGGCAGTTGTTTGGTGAAGGGAAGATGCTGCAGGCTGCTAAATTATATCAGGATGCTACTGATTTTCACAAGAAGCATCCGGCAATGAATTTTTAAGATTTTACATTTTTGACTCCACATGAAAACTGAAGAACAATTACGGTACCCGATTGGAAAATTTCAGCCACCGGCCTCTTACACCCGTGAGGACTTGCTGCATTATATACATGACATTAAAACCTTGCCTGGTAAACTGCGCAATGCAGTAATTAAGCTTACCGATGCACAGCAAAATACCCCGTACCGCACCGGCGGCTGGACGTTGAAGCAGGTAGTGCACCACTTGGCCGACAGCCACATGAATGCCCTATGCCGTATTAAGCTGGCACTTACCGAAGATACGCCCACCATTAAGCCTTATTACCAAGCCGACTGGGCGCTGCTGGCCGATTACCGCCTGCCGGTAGAATCATCATTAAAACTGCTGGAGGGTTTGCACCAGCACCTCACTACCCTGTTTGAAAGCTTTACCGAGCCCGAGTGGGAGAAGGCTTATTTGCATCCCGAATCGGGCAAAAAAGTATCGCTAAAACACATGTTGGCTTTATATGCCTGGCATGGCAACCATCACCTGGCGCATATTACAGAAACAAGTAAGGAGTTTGGCTTATAGTTGCCTAATATAGATGCTTATGATATCATACTAAAAGCGCCTTGAAGTCATCAAGGCGCTTTTAGTATAAACTGTATTTCACTCAGTCTTAACCCGGCGAAAGCCCATAAACATGGCGCTTTCTGCCAGTGTACAAGCGTTGGATAAGGTTAGGAGCTAAGTTCTTCGGGCTGTTTATATACAGAACCCCACACATATGATTTTTGATAGCAAACGCTGCACCGGTAGCGTTTAATGGGCAACCAAAACAAAAAGGTACGTACAAAGGCCCCCCGGCGGGTACGCTCATCTAATACGCCTTTATTACATTTAGGACATTTTTTTCTGCTTTCCATAAGCCATTGGTAATGGTGTATAAGTTGCATGCGGTTATTTTCGCAAAAGTTTAATTAATAGCTTAAATTTAATTAGTACGCAAAAGTAACGGGTTACATTGCTTAAACACTAATAATGACAGGGGACAAAAAGGGGACAAAAGCAGGCAAAAGTCCTTTTTTTACTCAGTACACGCCTTGTATGAGTATTAATAATGAAGGCGCAGGATAAATTGGGGACAAATATACAAGAGCTTACAGGGTAGCCAGTAAATTGCTCAACTCTTCATCATTATTGATGTTTATTTTTTTGCGCAGGCGCTGGCGTGCTTTTTTTACGCCATCTGGTGTAATGCCCAGCATACCGGCCATCTCGCGGCCGTTAAGGTTGAGTTTAATCAGCGCCATCAGGCGAGTATCGGTTGCAGTAAGGTGCGGAAACTGTTTACGCAGATTGTAAAAGAAAGTGCGGTGCACGCCCGAAAATATCCGCTTAAACTCTTCCCAGCTCTCATCGGTCATCAGGTGCACCTGCATCAATTGTGCTAACTGCAGGGCTCCGTAGTGGTTATCGTGCTGTAACTGCAAGCGGTCTACTTCTACCTGAAATTCATCAATTAACCGGTTTTTTTCTTTCAGGCTTTGGGTATAGTTGGCTAAGGCCACTGCAGCATTGGCGCGCTCTGCTTCAGCATTCTGTTTTTCTGCTTTAAATAATTCTTTGTTCCGGTTGGCTTCGAGCCGCTGCTGATGATAAACCAAAAAGCTGATGACTACAATCAGTAGTAATAAAACAATGATGGCGTTGCGTTTAAACGCGCTGTTGGCAGCATCGTTTTTTACCTGGTTCAGCTGCATGGCACTTCTTTCCATTTCGTAATTTAAACGCACACGTTCAACAGCCGCAATATTATCGCGTCGTGTCAGGCTATCGTTAGCCAGTTCAAATATTTTATGATAGTATAAAGCCTGCTGCAAATTGCCGGATTGCTCGTTGGCCTGGGCCTCCAAACTGTAATAGTTAACTTTAAGTTTCAGAGCCTCGTTTTTTAATTGATGCAATATAGCAGCAGCCTTAACGAGCTGTACCTGGGCCGATGACAGACTTCCGCTGTCGAGGTTGATTTTAACCAGGCGCAATAAAGCCGCGACGGCGTTGCGGTTTTCGCCAAACCGGAACGATTCGATATAATCGGTAGTAATTAAAGGCAGCGCCTTTCGGTACTGATGTGTTAAAAAATAAATGGAACCAATATTACCCGAAGTAATGGCAATCCATATGCTGTCGTGCTGTAGTTTAGCTATATGCAGGGCCTTGCTAAAATAACTGATGGCTTTGGGGTATTGCTGCGTATTGCGGTAAATTAAGCCCAGCGTATTCATGATACCCATACGGTGCCGGCCAGAAGGCAACTCATACTTTAAAGCGGTTTGCAATAGTGTTCTGGCATTGGCCCAGTCTTCAATACTGAAATACAAGTTGGCCTCCTGCATAAAATAGATCCCCATTTGCGGAAAGCGGTTTAAACCATATTTGCGAAACCGCTCATTGGCCTGCAAAAAATAATCGGCAGCTGTGCTGTACTTGCTATAAACAAAATAATACAAAGCCTGGCGGTGCAGGTAAATGGCAACTTCTTTATCCAGGTGATGCTCGTGGGCAAAGTGAACCGCCTGACGGTAATACGATGTGCTGCGCTTGTTGAAGCCCCAGTTCACTGAGTAATAGTCAGCCCGCATATCGAATACGGCACATTCCAGTGGCCGGTCTTTAAGTTTACGCGCCAATTGTGTAAGCGCTGTTAGCGTCTGCATTGCAGTTACCGTATCCTGCTTGCGGCAGTTATTTTTGTAAATACGGTTAGCGGCCTCTATGCGCTGCCCGGCTGGTAAGCGTTTAATACTTTCAAATAAGGTGTTGTTAGTAACTGGGGACTGTAAAGTTGCTGCTTTTCCGAAAGTAAAAGAAAGCAGCAGGAAGATAACACTTATAAATGCAGCAGGGGATATAAACCTTAACCGGCTGAATTGAGCATGCAGGGGAACCCTAAGTGTCATCTGAATTGTGTATAAAATTCGGCGAGTGTGAAAATAAGGAGTTTTTCCGGGTATCAGAAACTTATATTGCAGGCAATCTCGATACCTGTATATCATTTGTAATAAAAATCAATTGATATGATGCAGCAAAACTGAATGAACAAAGAATACATGAATGGTTACGCAACCAATATTTCAATTCAACTTTATACCTTTGAGGCCTGAAGATTTACATAATTCAGCCCTGCCATGAAAAAGCTATATATTCCTGTTGCCTGCCTGTTATCAGGTGCATTATTTTCCTGCTCACAATCTGCCCCGGCTAACAAACCAGCGGCCGATTCAGGTGCAACGGCAACCAAAACAGCCCAGGCCACTGCACCCAAAACAAAACTGATTGGCGTTTGGCTGGATGAAGCCATTAAAAGCGAGCAAGGACAGCAAATTGCTTATCAACTGGTACGCCTGGATAAGAAAACCTATCTGCAAGTAATCACCTTCACCGGCAAAAAGCTGAATATTGATGATAATCCGCCACTTTCACCTTCAGCCACTGAATTAAAGCAAAGCGGTCAGCAGTTCATCAGTACTGAGCCTACGCACGAAATTTTTTCGTTCAGCAAAAACGGCGATTTAGAGGTGTATGATAAAACCGGTTTAATAATGAAATGTAAGCGGATGCTGTAAGCCGTTTATTATTCCTCCTTTTCAACCGCAGCTTTGATACTGCCGTGCAGTTCCGGGTTTTGCGGCGGTAACTTAGCTACCGTTTCTTCTACTTCTTCTTGCTTAATATGTACTGCATAAGGCGCCGGCTCAATATGGCTGCCATTGGCCTCGGCATATACCTGGGTAAACTCTGCGCCAATGTATAAGATGGCTGCTGTATAGTAAACCCACACCAGCAATACAATAATGGATCCGGCTGCACCATAAGCCGAACCCTGGGCCGAGTATTGCAAATATAAACTGATTAGATACTGACCTAATAAAAAGAGCAGTGCGGTAAAAAATGCACCAGAGCGCACATCCTTCCATTTAATTTTTGCATCGGGAAGCACCTTAAATATTGTACCGAAAAGAACCGCGATTACTAAGAAAGAAACCGCCAGATTAATAGCACTAAATATCCAAAGGGTAACATCAGGTAAAAAGCGCTGTAACCTGTCACTAATGGCATGAATTACAAAGTTGACCAGCAGCGAAGCCATTAGCAGAAAGCCCAGGCCACCAATAATAGAAAATGATAAAAAGCGGTTGGTTAATATTTTTACCCAGCCCCGTTTAGGCTTGGGTTTTACCCGCCAGATGATATTCAGCGAATCCTGAATCTCCAGAAATAAACTGCTGGCACCAATAAGCAGGGTAACAATGCCCGAAATAAGCGCAAAGCCGGTTTTGCCCGAAAATTGCAGATTTTTAATTACATCCTGAATTTGAGCAGCAGCGCCGGAACCTACATAACGGGCAATTTGTGGATATAAGCTATTGGTAGCTGCCTCATGTCCGAAAAATAAACCGGCCAGCGAGATAATCAGAATTAATAATGGAGCGATGGAAAATATAGTATAATAAGCAAGGGAGGCGCTCATTTTTAAGCCGTTATCATCAGAAAAATTGGAAAATGTGGTTTTCAAAACTCTCCACAATTCTTTAAGATAGGCTTTGCTGAAATATTTTTTCATAGGATGTAAAACGTTTAAATGCAATACAACTGCGAGTTGTTGTAATGCCTGCGCCTTGTGTATTACAAGAAGCTTAAATCTAAAGTTTTACAAATTGCAAAAAACATGCCGTTGATAAGTTCGGTACCGGCGCAACGTATTATAAAATCATGGAAATTACTATCTGGCCGAAACTACCAGTAAGTCCAGATCTTTACAAGGCAGGTTAAAACGCTCGCCCAGGTGTTTGTTGGTGAGGTGACCGTTGTAAATGTATACTGCATTACGCACACCTGCCTTTTGCCATATCACATTACCAATACCGCCCTTTTCGCCAATATCCAGCAAAATAGGGGTAAATATATTGGTTAATGCATATGTAGCCGTACGTGCCACGCGCGATGCAATATTGGGTACACAATAATGAATTACATCATACTTGCGGAACACGGGCTGGGCATGGTTGGTTACACGTGAGGTTTCAAAGCAGCCGCCCTGGTCAATACTTACATCTATAATCACCGAATTGGGCTTCATGTGGCTTACAGTTTCCTCGGTTACAATACAGGGGCTGCGGCCATCTTCGGCGCGCATGGCACCTATCACTACATCGCAGGTGGTAATGGCCTTCTCTAACACAATAGGCTGCATTACCGAGGTAAATACCCGGTTACCGATGCTGCTTTGCAGGCGGCGCAGCTTATAAATGGAGGGGTCAAATACTTTTACTTCAGCACCCAATGCCAGGGCGGTACGGGCCGCCAGTTCGCCTACGGTTCCGGCACCTAATATCACAATTTCGGTAGGAGGCACACCGGTTACGCCGCCCAGCATCAAGCCTTTGCCATTAAATACATTGCTGAGGTATTCGGCGGCTATCAACACAGAGGTTGCACCTACAATTTCGCTCATGGCACGTATTACGGTAAGTACGTTGCCTTCATCGCGCAGGTGCTCATAAGATAGTGCGGTAATGCGCTTGGCCAGCAGGGCTTGCAGTGTTTCGGCTTTCAGGGTCGACATTTGCAAAGTAGATATCAATATCTGTCCCGGCTTCATCAATTCAATCTCAGGCAGCGTAGGCGGCGCTACTTTTAGTACAATATCAGACTCGTACACAGATTTGCTGTCGTACACAATGCGGGCGCCCTGTTCGCTGTAATCCTGGTCAGAGAAGTTAGCGGCCTGGCCAGCGTTGGTTTCCAATACCACCTCGTGGCCATTGTTGACCAGCAGTGCAACCGAAAGTGGGGTTAAGGCAATCCGGTTCTCCTGAAAAGAAATTTCGCGGGGGATGCCAATCTGTAAACTATTCTTTTTGGTTTGCACGGCCAGCATTGACTCCTGCGGCTGCATCATGGCCTGCCTGGCAACATCTGAAAATCCACTATATAACCCTGAGCTCATGTCGCTGTATCTGTTTTCCGGATGATGAAGTTACATAAAAAATCCGGCCTGGATGAAATTTAAGTGTTTTCTATACCCAAATGCCTTACCTGCTGCGCATCTACAGTAAGGCTGATGCGGGTATAATGTTCAGGCAGCAAATCGGCTATTTTTTCCGGCCATTCCACAAAGCAGTAATCGCCCGAATAAAAATACTCTTCGTAACCCATATCCAGTGCCTCCGTTTGATTTTTCAAACGATAAAAATCAAAGTGATATACTTTTCTTTCCCGGCCCTGGTATTCATTTACAATGGAGAAAGTAGGGCTGCTGGCCTGCTCCTGCACGCCCAACTGGCGGCACAGTTCTTTGATTAATGTAGTTTTACCGGCACCCATTTCGCCGTAAAAAAGAAAAACTTTTTGCTGGCCGGCTTGCGTGAGGACCATATTAGCGGCCTGGGAGAGATCGTTTATGGATTCAATTATAACTTGCACAGGTTTTTATTATAGTATCTTTTCATCACGTCATTGCGAGAAACGAAGCAATCTTTCTGTAACATTTTATAATTAAACATAAAGAGATTGCTTCGTTCCTCGCAATGACGTATTGTAGAACACAAAATTAATCGAATTACTTTATGCTAAATCCTACTTCGGCCCGTAAGTAGCGATCGGCACAATCATCTCCTCTAACGAAATACCCCCATGCTGGAAAGTTTCATTATAGAAATTCACAAAGTGGTTGTAATTGTTAGGGTACACAAAGTAGCTGTCTTCCTTAGCAAACACAAAGCTGGAGCTTACGTGCAGGCGGGGCAGCATGGCATCGGCCGGATTGCGCACATGGAATACTTCTTTAGCGGTAAAATTTAAGTTTTTACCCTGCTTATAGCGCAGGTTGGTATTCGTATTACGGTCACCGATGATTTTGCTTGGGTTTTTTACTTTAATGGTGCCGTGGTCAGTAGTTATAATCACCCGTGCCTGTTTTTGCGCCAAAAATTTCAGCAAATCCAGCAAAGGTGAGTGCTCAAACCAAGACAGGGTAAGGGAGCGGTAAGCGGCATCATCACTGGCCAGTTCGCGTATCATCTGCATATCGGTACGGGCATGCGATAGCATATCCACAAAGTTGTATACTACCACATTAAGTTCGTTCTGCATCAGGTTATTGATGGAGTCATTCAATGCCCGGCCTTCGTCGATATTTAAAATTTTATGGTAGGAGTACTTACACTCTTTGCGCAGTGTACGCTTAATCTGGTCGCCCAAAAAGGTTTCTTCATGCAGGTTTTTGCCGCCTTCATCCTCATCATTTTGCCATAGGCCCGGGAAACGTTTTTCCATATCAATAGGCATCATGCCGGCAAATATGGCGTTACGGGCGTATTGGGTAGCGGTAGGCAAAATACTGTAGTAGGTATCTTCCTCTTCCAGCCTAAAGTATTCGGTAATGATAGAATTAATAATCCGGAATTGGTCGTACCGCAGGTTATCAATTAAGATGAAAAATACCGGGCCGCTCTCCAGTTTGGGGAACACCTTCTTTTTAAACAATTGGTGCGAAAACGTAGGTGCCTGATCTGGGTTCTTCAACCAGTCAATGTAATTACGCTCCACAAACTTACAAAACTGGGTATTAGCCTCTGCTTTTTGCAGGGTTAATATCTCATGCATGCCAGCATCTTCCAGGCGTTCCAGTTCCAGTTCCCAGTAAGTTAGTTTTTTATAAACATCCACCCATTCCTGGTGGCTCAGGTTTTCGTTCAGGGTCATGCCCAGGTTACGGAAATCCTGCTGGTAAGCCATCGTAGTGCGCTCGGTAACCAGTCGCTTGTTTTCAGTAAGCTTTTTAATGGTGAGCAGTATCTGCTTGGGGTTTACCGGCTTAATCAGGTAATCATCAATGCGTGAACCAATGGCATCTTCCATCATGGGCTCTTCCTCATTCTTAGTGATCAGCACTACCGGAATATCGCCGTTAATGTTTTTAATTTCCATCAGCGTTTCCAGGCCGGTAAGGCCGGGCATATTCTCGTCCAGAAACACCAGGTCGAAATAACCGCCTTTAAAAGTATCCACTGCATCGGTGCCATTGGTTACTGTAGTAACCTTGTAACCTTTTTCGTTTAAAAATAATATATGAGGGCGTAGTAAGTCGATCTCGTCATCGGCCCAGAGTATGTTGGTTTCCTGCATAAGTAGCGCAAATATGTTCGGTTATAACTGTATATCCATCCAATTGTTGTAAAAATAATAAGGCTGTTAACATTTATTAACACTATAATAGTGCAGGGTTTGCTTTAATTTAACATTTTTGCAAAGTACTTACAGGCACACTTGAACAAGAAGAAAATTATTAATGACCCGGTTTACGGTTTCATCACTGTACCTACCGATTTGGTGTTTGATTTAATTGAGCACCCCTACTTTCAGCGTTTAAGGTATATCAAGCAGCTGGGCATGACACACCTGGTGTACCCTGGTGCATTGCATACCCGCTTTCATCATGCCCTGGGTGCCATGTACCTGATGGGATTGGCCATACAAACACTGTGTGATAAAGGCCTGGATATTACCCTTGAAGAAGAGGAGGCTGTACAGGTTGCCATTTTACTGCATGATATTGGCCATGGCCCTTTTTCTCATGCACTGGAAACCCACATCGTGCAGGGCATATCGCACGAAGATATTTCAGTATTGCTGATGGATAAGCTAAACCAGCGCTTTGAAGGTAAACTTACCATGGCCATCCAGATTTTTAACGACTCCTACCCTAAAAAATACCTGCACCAGTTGGTATCGAGCCAGCTGGATATGGACCGGCTGGATTACCTTAACCGCGATAGCTTTTACACCGGCGTATCAGAAGGTGTCATCAGCTCCGAGCGCATTATTAAAATGTTGAACGTGGTAGATGATAATGTGGTGGTGGAAGCAAAAGGTATTTATTCTATCGAAAAGTTTTTGGTAGCCCGCCGCCTGATGTACTGGCAGGTATACCTGCATAAAACCGTCACCTCGGGCGAACAGTTGCTGGGCAAAATACTAAAGCGGGCACGTATGCTATCGCTTAAGGGTAAGGATCTTTTTGCTACACCTGCGTTAAAGCACTTTTTGGCACAAAACATCTCAAAAGAGATGTTCGAGCATGAAGATCACCACATCGAAACCTTTACCTGCCTTGATGATACGGATATCATGGCAGCCGTTAAGGTATGGATGAGCAGTGATGACAAGGTGCTGGCTATGTTGTGCCGCAATTTTATACAACGCTGTTTATACCATGTGGATATTAGTAACACACCACCCAATGATGTGCTGGTAGAAGAACTGCGCCGCAGAGCCATGAAAAAATATGGCGTTAACGAAGAAGAAGTGGAATATTTTGTGTTTACCGACGTCATCAGCAATAATGCTTACAAGGTGAACGATGCTAAAATAGGTATACTTATGAAAGACCGTACCATTACGGATATTACGGTAGCCAGCGATAATTCAAATTTGGAAGCACTGGCCCGCACCGTAGAAAAATATATACTTTGCTATACCAAAGACTTGGTTTAAAACGTATTGAGGCTAATGTTTATAATTTGCTGCTTAATTTTTAACCTTTAAATTTGCCCGATGCAATTTACTGCCCAGGAGATAAGCTTGTTGCTGAACGGAACTGTTGATGGAGATGCTGCGGCGGTCATCAGTCAATTGGCTAAAATAGAAGAGGCCACGGCTGGTGCATTGTCTTTCCTTTCTAATCCTAAATACGAACAATACTTATATACTACACAGGCTTCGGCCGTTATTGTAAACCGCGATCTGGTACTTACCGAGCCGGTAAGCACCACTTTGATACGTGTAGACAATGCCTACAGCGCCTTTTCTATATTGCTGGAAAAATATAATTCGATAAAGCTGGATAAAAAAGGAACAGAGGAGCCGCATTATATTCATCCTTCGGCCAAAATTGGCACTACGCCCTACATTGGCGCCTTCAGCTACATTGGCCCTGATGTAAAAATTGGTAACAATTGCAAAATTTACCCCAACGTATACATTGGCGATAATGTAGAGATAGGGGATAATGTGACCTTGTTTGCCGGCGTAAAAATTTATTTTGATTGCGTGCTGGGCAGCAACATCACTGTACACGCCGGCGCAGTTATTGGCAGCGATGGTTTTGGGTTTGCGCCCAAGCCTGATGGCAGCTACACCAAAATAGCACAAATTGGTAATGTGGTAATTGAAGATGATGTAGAAATTGGTGCCAATAGCACTATTGACCGTGCCACCATGGGCTCTACCTTAATTCACCGGGGCGTAAAGCTGGATAACCTGATACAAGTAGCGCATAACGTTACCATTGGGCATAATACCGTAATTGCAGCACAAACCGGCATTGCCGGAAGCTCTACAGTAGGCAGCAGTTGTATTATTGGCGGTCAGGTAGGTATTGTAGGCCACCTTACCATTGCCGATGGTACCCAAATGCAGGCTCAAACCGGCGTTAACAGCTCTATTAAAGAGCCCAACAAAAAATGGGGCGGTACACCGGTACAACCTTACCAAAATTTTTTGCGATCAAGCGTTGTGCATGACCGCCTGCCGGATTTGGAAAAGAAAATCAGAGAATTAGAAAAAATTATAACAGAACTACGCAGCCACCCCGAAAGCATATAAGCGGTTTGGCCATCAACTTGAAGTAGGATGAACGTAAAACAGAGAACTATTAAAGCGCCGGTATCGGTATCGGGCACAGGGTTACACACGGGCGAACGTGTAACTATGACTTTTAATCCTGCTCCTGAAAACCACGGGTTTAAGTTCAGGAGGATAGATTTGGAAGGGCAGCCCATTATTGATGCTGATGTAGACAATGTAACTGATACCTCGCGCGGTACCACCATTACCCAAAATGGTGCCAGCGTAAGTACGGTAGAACACGTATTGGCCTCTCTGGTAGGGTTGGAGCTTGATAATGTGCTGATTGATATGGACGGTCCCGAAACACCTATTATGGATGGTAGTTCGATGCCGTTTGTAACGGCTTTAGCCAAAACCGGCTTTACAGAGCAGGAGGCCGATCGCGAATACTATCACATTCCCTACAACATACATTACACCGAGCCCGACCGTAAAGTAGAAATGGTAGCTATGCCACTGGATGACTACCGCTTTACCTGTATGGTAGACTATAACTCGGCCGTACTGGGTACACAGCATGCCAGTATTTCTACATTAAGCGAGTTTGAAAAAGAAATCGCCTCATCACGTACTTTCTGCTTTTTGCACGAACTGGAAATGCTGATGAAGCATAACCTGATTAAAGGCGGCGACCTGAACAATGCCATTGTGGTGGTTGATAAAGAGGTGGATGAGGAAGAATTAGCCCATCTGGCCAAAATGTTTAACCGTGAGGAGATACAGGTAGCCCCTCAGGGTATTTTAAATAATATTGAGCTGCGCCACCAAAACGAGCCGGCACGCCACAAACTGCTGGATATGATTGGCGATTTGGCGTTGGTGGGCGTTCCGCTGCGCGGCCACATTATGGCCGCCCGCCCCGGCCATGCTGCTAACGTAGCCTTTGCCAAAAAAATTAAGGCACTCATTAAAAAAGAGCGCAGCCGTAAACACATTAAGGTATACGACCCTAATGCCAAACCGGTGTATGACACGGTGCAGATTATGAATATTTTGCCGCACCGCCCGCCCATGCTGTTGGTAGATAAAATTTTAGAACTGACTAAAACGCATGTGGTAGGCCTTAAAGGGGTAACCATGAATGAGCCTTTCTTTAGCGGCCATTTTCCGGGTGCGCCGGTAATGCCGGGTGTGCTGCAGATTGAAGCTATGGCCCAAACCGGCGGCATTTTGGTGTTGAATACGGTGCCTGATCCTGAAAATTACCTAACCCTATTCCTTAAAATTGAAAACGCACGGTTTAAGGATAAAGTACTGCCCGGCGATACACTGATTTTCCGCTGCGATTTAGTAGCGCCAATTCGCCGTGGTATTGCCCAAATGAAGGGTATTGGTATGGTAGGCGAAAAAATAGTAGTTGAAGCCGAGCTGATGGCACAAATTGTAAAATACAAAGAGAAAGAAGCATGATCCAGCCATTAGCCTATATTCATCCGCAAGCTAAAATAGCCGATACTGTAGTGATTGAGCCGTTTGTGACCATACACAAAAACGTAGAGATTGGCGAGGGTACCTGGATTGGCTCTAACGTAACCATTATGGAAGGCGCGCGCATAGGTAAGAACTGCCGCATTTTTCCGGGCGCTGTGATTTCCGCTATTCCGCAGGATTTGAAGTATAAAGGCGAAAATACAGTTACTATTATTGGTGATAATACCACCATCCGCGAATGCGTAACCATTAACCGGGGTACCAGCGACCGCTGGAAAACCGAAATTGGGCGCAACTGCCTGATTATGGCTTACTGCCACGTAGCGCACGATTGCTTTGTGGGTGATTACTGCATATTTTCCAACAATACAACTTTAGCTGGTCACATTACTGTAGGCGACTATGTAGTGCTGGCAGGTATGGTGGCTATTCATCAGTTTTGTAAGGTAGGTTCACATGCCTTTATTACCGGTGGTTCACTGGTGCGTAAAGATGTGCCGCCTTATATCAAAGCTGCACGCGAGCCGCTGTCTTATGCCGGTATCAATTCGGTAGGTTTGCGCCGTCGTGGCTTTTCTGATGAAAAGATCAACGAGATTCAGGATATCTACCGTACGCTGTTCGTAAAGAACAACAACGTAACCAAGGCCATGAATATCATTGAAACCGATTTTAAGCCCACCGAAGTGCGCGACGAGATCCTCAACTTCGTACAAGGCTCGCAACGCGGTATAATGAAAGGCTTTGGCAGTAATTAAATGGTTCATTTGTTCATTGGGTAATTAGTTCATTAAGCATTTACTGTAACTAATTACCAAATGAACTAATGAACCAATGAACTAATAACCCAATGACCCACCTCACCATATCCCTTCAAAACACCGGCCGGCGGTATAACCGCGAATGGATTTTCAGGGGGGTGGATTACCAGTTTCAATCTGGCGAGAGCTATGCCATCTTGGGGCCGAACGGTTCGGGCAAATCTACATTGCTGCAGGTGCTCAATGGCAGCTTGTCGCCATCAGAAGGTGCAATTGCCTATACGCTCAATCAAGCGCCATTGCCAGTAGAGGCTGTTTACCAACACCTAAGTATTGCAGCACCTTACCTCGAGGTACTGGAAGAATTTACCTTAACTGAAATGATTGATTTCCATTTTCAGTTTAAAACCATCCGACCGGAGATCACTAAAAAACAAATCATCGAATTACTGGGGCTGCACAGCAGCCGGCACAAAGCCGTGCGCTATTTTTCATCGGGTATGAAGCAGCGCTTAAAGCTGGCCCTGGCTTTTTGTGCTGATACCCCTCTGCTGGTACTCGATGAGCCTACCTCAAACCTGGATAACCAGGGGGTAGATTGGTATCACCAACTGGTGACCCAGTTCTCGGCCGGCCGCCTTACACTGGTAGGCTCCAATCAGGAGCATGAATATAGCTTTTGCCGGCACCAGCTGCATATTACCCAATATAAACCACAGCGGGTTACGCGCTAAGTGCTTAACAGCTTGTTTGTTTGCCCCGAAGTGCCTAAGTTTGCACCCTCGAATCAATTTTTATGGCTAAAGCATCAGAAGTAAAGAATGGAAATATCCTGCGGTTCAATGGCGAGCTGGTTCAGGTAGAAGAATTTATACACCGTACGCCGGGTAACCTGCGTGCATTTTATCAGGCGCGTATGCGCAACGTTAAAACCGGTAAATTGGTAGAGTACCGTTTCCGTACCGATGAGGAAGTAAACATTGCCCGTGTAGAAACCAACGATTACCAATACCTGTACGAGGATGGTAACGATTTGGTAATTATGGACAACACCACTTATGACCAGTATAACGTACCTAAATTTTTATTCGGTAACGGCGTTAAGTTTTTAAAAGAAGGTGCTAACGTAATTGTAGCTTTTGAAAGCGGCGAGCCCATTATGGGCAAAGCCCCGGCCTCAGCCGAACTGGAAATTACTTACACCGAGCCGGCCGTAGCAGGTAATACCTCAACCAACGCCCTTAAAAATGCTACTGTTGAAACCGGTGCCGAAATTAAAGTGCCTCTGTTCATCAACATTGGCGACCGGGTAAAAGTAGATACCGAAACCGGCGCTTACGTAGAGCGTGTAAAGGCTTAATTGGCTTTTAAAGATACCTACTTACATGCTGAGCGACGGCGAAGCACCTGTATCATAAAATACCACTGTCATGCTGAGGCACTTGAAGCATAGGTGCAGAGTTGTTCATCGGAGCAATTTGTGCAACCACCCTTCAACGAGGCTCAGGATGACAGTGGTATTTTATGATACAGGTGCTTTATTGGCGTTCAGCATTTTTGTTTAACACATTTTCGCCCGTGACCAAAAAACAACTCCGTCAATTATATTTCGGTAAACGGCAGCAACTGTCGGTAGCCGCATATGCGGAGTTAAATGCACTATTATTACAGCAGTTTCAGCAGTTGAATTTCAACAGTATCCGCTGCATTCATCTTTTCTTGCCAGCTTTAGAGCGCAAAGAGCCTGATACTTTTCTTATTCGCAATTGGCTCAAAGCTCATCATCCGCATATCACCTTAGTTTTCCCCAAAGCTGATTTTGCAAATTACACCATGCAAAGTTATGCCGATAATGAGCACCTGCAATTGGCTGTAAATAACTTTGGCCTTACGGAGCCTGCAGATGGTAATTTGGTAGATAATTCACTAATTGATTTAATTATTGTCCCCCTGCTGGCCGTTGACCGCCGGGGGTACCGCGTAGGCTACGGCAAAGGATTTTATGATCGTTTCATCGGCCACTGCCGGCCAGATGTACGCCTGGTAGGCTTATCGTTTTTTGAACCGGTGGAGGCAATCGAGGATTTACACGAATTTGATGTACCACTGCAAATGTGTGTAATGCCGACAGGCATCTATCAGTTTTAAATAGATAGGCATTATATCACTGTCATTGCGAGGAACGAAGCAATTTCGTCGTAAATATTTTGAACTGCACAGTTACGAGATTGCTTCGTTCCTCGCAATGACAAATTTTGGTTGAACATGCTGTTACAAAGGCAGCTCTATCTCTTTCCCATTTACCAACCTTCCTTCCGCATCAAACAAAAAACTCATTGGCTTTTCGGGATTCTTGATAATTTCAAACAAAATGAAACCCCATTTTTTCCAGAAGCTTTCCAGTACCTGGCCGTAGGTTTTTTCCTGCCAGTCGTCAAAAGGCGGCTTTTGGTGATGGCTACGCAGTGGCATGGCTTCAATGTCAATTACATCGGGCAAATGCAGTATTTCGTATTCAGGCAACCGGTTAAACAAATAAGCAGAGTAAAAAAAGCGGGCGCACACTTCCTCAAACTGAATAGGATGCAATATCTGCTCTTCCAGCTGCTTTAATAATTCGCGGTGGTAAAAGCGGTTAGCGCCGTTATCCTGCAGGCAGATAATCAATCCAAAATCTTTTACCCGAATAGAAAAGGTCAGCGTATTAATTTCATCACGATAACTGAACTCATTTTCGGCATTGTTTACTTTAAACAGCGCTACGCTGTAAGGCTTAAAACCTTCAAACTGAATTGGTAAATTCAGCGTTTGCAACATTAAGTGCAAATGGCTGAATTTGTGCCGCAGCGCCTGCGATAGATGGAAGCCTTCGCCCAATGCATGTTGCTGGCGTATACCGGCCTGCATTTCGTTAAATATAATGCCGTACAATAACTTTCCGGCCCATTGAAATAATTTGAGTTCCTCTAACTGCTTTACCGCTTCATAGCCTTGTTCAAAAGCATCGGCCACCTCATTTTCCAGTGGCTCCAGGT
The DNA here is from genome assembly GCF_054783355.1 of Mucilaginibacter koreensis. Lineage (NCBI taxonomy): Bacteria > Pseudomonadati > Bacteroidota > Sphingobacteriia > Sphingobacteriales > Sphingobacteriaceae > Mucilaginibacter > Mucilaginibacter koreensis. The sequence goes on from NZ_BAAGQS010000001.1 coordinate 3,327,489, forward strand.
ACTGGTTGTTTACCTGGGCAGCACAAGGTATTTTCAAATCTTTATAGCTGGTGTAGCTTTCATCCAGCAGTTTAAAGGCTTTATCTTCCAGTTGATGGCGTGCCATTAGCCAAGCCGGAAATACCTGTACTTTTTCTTCTTCAGAATTTAAAGGCTGCCCGGTTAAAAAGCAATTGCGGTTGCTAAAGTTAAAATGCTCGAACGGTGAGTAAAGTTGTGCCGACATGGGCTGCAAAGATACACAGCTTTTAGCCGATTAATTTTTAGCTTTGATTTTTAACATGAAACTGACGTATCAGGCCTTCGAGCTGCAATTAAAGCACCGCTTTACCATAGCTAAATTTTCGCGCACCTCAACCCCGCTCATGTTGCTGCAATTGGAACACGAGGGATATACCGGTTATGGCGAAGCCTCTATGGTGCCTTACATGGGCGAAAGTATAGAAACCGCAACAAAGTTTTTGCAATTGGTGGATATTGGTCAGTTTCGCTATCCATTCAATTATGCAGAGATTATCAACTATCTGGACAGCATAGGTACCGGTAACCCTGCCATTAAAGCGGCTACTGATATTGCCCTGCACGATTTGGAAGGTAAGCTCGCGCAGCAGCCCTGCTGGCAGCTATTAGGCAGTAACCCGACTCAAATGCCGGTGAGCAGCATTACCCTGGGTATAGATACCCCCGAAGTGCTGACGCAAAAAGTGAAGGAGGCCGAAGGTTTTAAAGTAATAAAAGTAAAGCTGGGCAGCGATAACGATAAGCAACTGATTACCACCATACGCAGCCTCACCGATGTGCCCCTTTACGTAGATGCCAACCAGGGCTGGACCGATCGCTTTGCCAGCCTCGACTTGATTTATTGGCTGCAGGAGCAGGGCGTTCAACTGATTGAGCAGCCCATGTTAAAAACAGATACAGAGGGCAATGCCTGGTTAACAGCCCGTAGCCCTATCCCTATTATTGGTGATGAAGCCGTACAGCGCCTGGCCGATGTAGCAAAAGCGGCTGGTGTTTATCATGGCATTAATGTAAAATTGATGAAATCGGCCGGGATGCATGAAGCCAAACAAATGATTGATAAAGCCCGCCAATTGGATTTAAAAGTGCTGATTGGCTGCATGAGTGAAACCAGTTGCGCCACACTGGCCGCGGCAGCCCTGGCACCGCAATGTGACTGGGCCGACCTGGATGGTCCTTTTCTAACCAGTAATAATCCTTTTACAATACCACACTTTCAGGATGGTAAATATATATTGAGTGATGCACCCGGCTTAGGTATTGAAAGCTGAAACAATGTTCCCGTTAAATTAAAAAGCCTGTTATCAAATCAATAACAGGCTTTTTAATTTATTTCATGTTGGCAGTGCTATCCTTTTTCATTTTGCGGTTGGCCTGCATTTTTTGCTTTTTCATTTCTTTTATCTGGGCAAACTGCTGTTGTTGGGTGGGGGTAAGCACGGCGTTGATCTGCGCCTGCGTATCTTCGGCAATTGCCTTTTTCTTTTTACCGTTGCCTTTATGGCCTGCCTGTGCTTTTAGGCTATCCAGTTCAGTAGCGCGGGTTACATAAATGGCATCTATCTTTTTAGCCTGCTCATCGGTTAAGTTCAATTGCTTTTTCAGGCTCTTAGTGGCACGATCAGCCTTTTGCTGTGGCGTTAACGGTGTTTTAGTTTGTGCATTGGCCGCAAAGCCTAAGCCGGCTATCAATGCCAGCATTAAAAATAATTTTTTCATGTTGGGTTTTAAGGTATTAGATGGTGTGTAATGATTAAAGGTTTATCAGGCGCAAATTAAAAGTTTTGTTACAGAATTTTTATAGAAATATCAATACGGTGCCAAGTTATACAGAAAGACTCACTTGCACGTCAATATATGCAAGTGAGTCAATGCTGTTATGTAGAGTCGTTCATCGGAGCGGCTTTTGCAACCACCCTTCGACGGTGCTCAGGATGACAGTGGCGTTTGATAATACAGGTATTGCGCTGACGTTCAACATGGCAAGGAGGTTATCTGTTACTTACCCGAACAGCAACCCAAACACTTCTTCAATACGCCCTACCGTTTTAATTTCAATACTGAAGCGGGATAAATCCATCTGTGCTTTATCTTTTTTACCAGAAGGCAGATTGTATTTAGAAATAAATATTTGCTCAAAGCCCAGCTTTTGTGCCTCGGCAATGCGTTGCTCAATGCGGTTTACGGCACGTATCTCACCCGATAGGCCCAATTCACCTGCAAAGCAGGTTTTGGATGGGATAGGAATATCCTCGTGTGAAGACACAATAGCCACTGCTAAGCCCAAATCAATTGCTGGGTCTTCTACCTTAATACCACCGGTAATGTTCAGGAATACATCCTGACTGGATAGCCTGAAGCCACAACGCTTTTCAAGCACGGCCAGCAACATGTTCATACGGCGCGTATCGAAGCCCGTAGCCGAACGTTGGGGCGTACCGTATGCGGAAGTGCTCACCAGCGCCTGCGTTTCAATTAGCATAGGTCTAAGTCCTTCTAACGTGGCGCTGATAGTTACCCCGCTTAAGGCTTCATCCCGCTGCGATAATAAAATTTCGGATGGATTGGATACTTCGCGCAAACCGGCGCCCAGCATTTCGTAAATACCCAACTCTGAGGCTGACCCAAAGCGGTTTTTGTTGGCGCGCAGTATGCGGTATACATGGTGCTGGTCGCCCTCAAACTGTAGTACGGTATCTACCATGTGCTCCAGAATTTTAGGCCCCGCAATAGAGCCATCTTTGGTAATGTGGCCGATGAGGAATACCGGGGTAGAGCTTTCCTTGGCGAAGCGCAGCAATTCGGCCGTACACTCGCGCACTTGTGATACGCTGCCTGGTGTAGATTCAATGTGTGACGAATACAGCGTTTGAATCGAATCCACCACCACCAAATCGGGTTGGATGACCTCAATTTGCTTAAAAATATTTTGGGTAGAAGTTTCCGTCAGGATAAAGCACTCCTGCCCATTAATGCCTTTACCTTTCAGGTAAGGTGTTAATCGCTCGGCACGCATTTTAATCTGCCGGTCGCTTTCCTCACCCGAAATATACAGTACCTTCATATTCGGCATACTCAGGGCCACCTGCAGCATCAGGGTAGATTTACCGATGCCCGGCTCGCCGCCAATGAGCACCAGCGAGCCTGATACAATACCGCCGCCCAATACCCGGTTCAGTTCCTGGTCGGGTGTAATAATGCGGTGCTCTTCGCTGTATTGAATATTAGCTACCTGCACCGCCTTGTTGGCACGCTGCATAGAAGTTGAGCCCGAGCCGGTCGCTTTCCAATCAGGTATAGCAGCGTTGGGCTTTTCTATCACCTCTTCAACAAAGGTGTTCCATTGCTGGCAGGCCGGGCATTTGCCCAGCCATTTGGGCGACTCGAAGCCGCAATGCTGGCAGAAATATGATGTTTTAGTTTTAGCCAATGTATTTGATGTGCAAATTAAGTTTTGTCATTGCGAGGAACGAAGCAATCTCGTAACTATGCCTATTCAAAATATTTACGACAAGATTGCTTCGTTCCTCGCAATGACAAAAGAAGAATACTCATATAAATATAAATAAAAAAGCTGATGTTCGGGCTTGCCAAACATCAGCTTTTTGTAATTTGTAATCGTTTCTTTTCTAATGATTCAGACCGCACCTGGTGCTATCCTACTATTGCTGTTATTATCATTTGCACATATGCATATCAACACATCTGCACATCAGAGCTTTATTTCTTCTTCTTTCGAATTAAAGAAATGGAACTCCGTCATCTGGTAAGACGGATTGCTTTTCACCTTGATCCACTGGTTGTATTTGAAGTACCAGCGTACTTGCTGGCTCATCAACCCTTTTTTAATATAGGCTTCAATATACGGGTGAACACAAAGCGTAATTTTTTTCTCGTTCTGCTCTACCAGGATATAGTTAAAATTATTCTCGATATCATCCATCAGTAATATAGTCGGACGGATGGTACCGGTACCATGGCAGGTAGGGCAAACTTCGCTGGTTACAATGTTCATTTCGGGGCGCACCCGCTGGCGGGTAATTTGCACCAAACCGAACTTGCTGGGCGGCAATATGGTATGCTTGGCCCGGTCATGCGCCATTTCTTCGCGCAGCCAGTCAAACAGTTCCTTGCGGTTTTGCGGCTTGTGCATGTCAATAAAATCAACTACCACAATACCGCCCATATCGCGCAGGCGCAGCTGGCGGGCAATTTCACGTGCCGCCTCTTTGTTTACCATCAGGGCGTTCTCTTCCTGATTTTCCTTATTGGCTGTGCGGTTACCGCTGTTAACATCAATAACGTGCAAAGCCTCGGTATGCTCAATTACCAGATAAGCGCCGCCGGGCAGATTTACAGTTTTACCAAAAGCCGATTTAATTTGCTTTTCGATACCGTAATGCTCAAATATGGGCTCACGGTGTTTGTGCAGCCGAACAATGTTTTCCAAATCGGGCGATATTTCATGCACGTAGGATTTTACTTCCTCGAATATCCCGTTATCATTCACATAAATGTGTTGAAAATCAGGGTTTAGAATATCGCGCAGTAAGGTAGATGTACGGTCAATCTCGCCTAGTATTTTCTTAGACGGATCGGTAGCCGGCAGCTTGGTCATAAAGGTTTCCCATTTGGCAATCAGATCCAGCAAGTCCTTTTGCATTTCGGTTACGCCCTTGCCTTCTGATACGGTACGAACAATAACACCAAAGTGCTCTGGCTTAATGCTTTCAATAATTTTGCGCAAACGGGTACGCTCGGTATTACTTTTTATCTTTTTTGAGATAGAAATAGTTTCCGAGAATGGTACCAGTACCACATAACGCCCTGCAATTGACAAATCAGAGCTTAAACGCGGTCCCTTGGTTGATATGGGTTCCTTGGCAATCTGCACCGGAATCAACTGTCCCTTGGTTAACACCTCGGCAATTTTGCCCGATTTGTTAATGTCCGCCTCCAGCTTAAATTTGTCCAGCAGTTTTGACTGGTAACCGCCGGTACGCACCTGCTTGGTTAATTTCAGCAAGCTTTGCACCTGTGGCCCCAGGTCTAAATAATGCAAAAAAGCATCCTTCTCGTAGCCTACGTCAATAAAGGCAGCATTAAGACCGGGCATGATTTTTTTAACCTTGCCCATGTAAATATCCCCAACGGTATAATTATTGGAAACCTGCTCTTTATGAAGTTCAACGAGTTGCTTATCCTGCAATAAAGCAATAGTAGCCCCATTTGGGGATGAATCGATAATTAATTCTTTTATCAACTGCTACTCCATTTTGTAAGGCAACCCTCCCGGCTGCCTCAATAAAAAGAAAAGAATAAGTAAAAAATATAACCCATTGCCTGCCGTTAAGCAAACAATGGGTTTACCGGCGGGCCGGCTTATTTTTTCTTATGACGGTTTTTTCTTAAACGTTTTTTGCGTTTGTGAGTAGCCATTTTATGTCTTTTACGTTTTTTTCCGCTTGGCATAATTTTTTAAATTTTTAAGTGAGTTAATTTTTTAATTCGTTTATAAAATCGTCAATACGTTTCCCAAAGGTTGGGTCAGGCATTAATTCTTTACATTTTTGGTAGGCCGCAATTGCTTCCTGTTTCTGGCCCAGCTGTTTGTAGCTTTCGGCCAGGTAAAAGTACGGTTCCAGTATTGATTTTTTAGCATCGGGCTTTTGCGCTATCATGGTTTTGAAGCGGCCCACAGCCTTATCATACTGGCCCGATTTCATGGCAAATTGGCCTAAAGCCAAATTTGCATTCCAGTTGTTGGGGTCTTTTTCCACCACACCACGCAGTAAGCCAATACCTTCCATCGGGCTGGCGGCAGCGCCGTTAACATCGGCAATACCCAGTCCGGTTTGTGCATCTAGGCTTTCGGGCTTCTGCTTCAATGCCTGCTGAAAAGCTGCAGCGGCATTAGCTACAAAGGCAGGCTGCATGGTGGTATCCTGCGTAAACTTATAAGCATCGTTAAAGCGGGTGCCGGCAGTCAGCCAGTCTTCAAACTGGTTTTGGTCTTTAGCCAACTGTTGGTAATAGAAAGCTGCAGGAGCGGGTTGATTTACATCATCCCAAGCTTTGGCCAACTGGCGTTGCACTTTTTGTTTGGCATCGCCTTTGGCAGTTTTCAACTGGGTTTCAAGCGTGGCAATCTGCGTAGCCAGGTTTGGGGTAACAGCCGCCTTGGCCGCTGCCGAAACCATATCTACCGTTACATTGGCCACCGGGGCAGCCTCGGTAACCTGGCCTGCGCTTGAACGGCCCTCTTTAGGCTTAATCAGCCCTTTTACCGGCTGCAAATACAAATAGCCCATCATTAATGCAACGATGCCAACTACAGCTATTTGTTTCTTATTCATAATGCGGGTGTTTTAAATTATTTTTTTGCTTTTTTGTTGCCGGTTTTTACTTTCTCAACAAAGGTTTTAGCCGGTTTAAAGCTGGGCACAAAGTGCTCAGGGATAATGATCGCTGTATTTTTAGAAATATTACGGGCGGTCTTTTTCGCTCTTTTTTTAACTACAAAACTTCCGAAACCTCTTACGTATACGTTCTCGCCTTCTACCATTGAGGTTTTTACTACCTTGAAAAACGCCTCAACAGTTTCCTGCACATCCACTTTCTCTATGCCTGTTTTAGATGAGATTTCAGCAATTATTTCCGCCTTGGTCATATCTTTTTTCGATTAATTTTTATTGTAAATACTTAACTGTTTTGGGGTTGCAAAAGTATAGGTAAAAACGGAAAGAGAAAAATAAAACAACGTTTTTTTTAACATACGGCACTGATGTTGACATAAACTTTATAAACTTTTGGCTTACAATTAGGTAAATCCTAACATTTTTAGTATTTTTATATAATGAATTTTGCTGATGAGATAGTGAGCTGGTACCAGCAAAACAAGCGTGATTTACCCTGGCGGCACACCACCGATGCGTACCTGATCTGGCTGTCGGAAATTATATTGCAGCAAACCCGCGTAGAGCAGGGAATGCCTTATTATAAGCGTTTTGCAGAAACTTACCCCACCGTTGCTGATTTTGCCGCAGCAAGCGAAGATGAAATATTAAAGCTGTGGCAGGGCCTGGGTTATTACTCGCGTGGGCGCAACATGCTGGTTACTGCCAGGCAGGTAATGGCTGAGCATGGCGGTGTTTTTCCTACTTCGTTTGAGGAACTGATACGCCTGAAAGGCATTGGTGAATATACGGCTGCAGCCATATCTTCTTTTGCAGCTAACGAAGCCAAAGCCGTAGTTGATGGTAACGTGTACCGCGTATTGGCACGCTATTTTGGTGTGGATACCCCCATAAACAGTACCGAAGGCATCAAAACTTTTAAAAAGCTGGCCGATGAAGTGTTGAACCAAACCGAACCCGGTTTGCATAACCAGGCCATGATGGAGTTTGGTGCCATGCTGTGCAAGCCTAAAAGCCCGGCTTGTGGTACTTGCCCGGTAAGGCAGGGATGCCAGGCTTTTTTACATAACGCCGTAGCGCAACTGCCGGTAAAATTAAAAAAGACAAAAGTGAGGGAGCGCTTTTTTACGTATTTTTTATATACCGACGGTGAGCGCATTTTACTAAACAAGCGAAATGATAAAGATATATGGGCCAACATGTATGATTTGCCGCTGATCGAAACATTATCGCCGGTATCTCCGTATATATTAATAGAACAGGCTGAAGCACAGCAATTTTTTGGTACCGACAATTCCATTAAAGAAGTGTTTGGCAATCAAACCCATGTACTTACCCACCAGCGTCTCGACGTTAGATTTGTACAATTAGCTGATCCTCCAATTCAATTAGAACAAAACTGGTTTTTCACAGAAGTAGAAAATTTAAAAAATTTACCTCTTCCTAAAATCATTTTTATATTTTTAACTAAATTTTTAAATTTAAAAAACAACTCCCTGTTCTCGATTTAAACTAATATGTCTGGTATTAATAAAGTAATTTTAGTGGGTCATTTAGGGAAAGACCCAGAAGTGCGTCACCTGGAAGGCGGCGTATCTGTAGCGAGCTTTCCGCTGGCTACCTCCGAAAGTTTTAACAAAGATGGCCGCAAGGTAGAGCAAACCGAGTGGCATAACATTGTAATGTGGCGTGGTTTGGCCGATGTAGCCGCCAAATTTTTGCAAAAAGGCAAACTGGTATACATTGAGGGCAAGCTCAGAACCCGTTCATTTGAAGATAAAGGCGGTATTAAAAAGTATACCACCGAAATAGTGGCTGAAAACTTTACCATGTTGGGCCGGAAAAGTGATTTTGAAGCTGAAGGCGGCCAACGCCAGGGCTACAAGGCGGAGGAAGAGGTAGAGCAAACGTTTAGCAGTAATGGCGAAGACGATTTACCATTTTAACCCTCAAACTTAAACTTTTATAATTGAAAGAGCCGCCTCGGAAGGGAGCGGCTCTTTTGTTTTATTACTGCTAAAAGGGCCTTGCAACTTCTTCACTACGTCATTGCGAGGTACGAAGCAATTTCTCTGCAAGCGACTTCATATAACGGCTTTGTAAGTCGAGGATTGCTTCGTACCTCGCAATGACGCAATGGAGATGATTTTAAATGAATATAACCTTCAGTCTTATCTCCCTCCCGGTGCGCAATGTTCTTTTAAGTATTGAGTAAACAAGCCCCGCAGGTGTGCGTTAGTACCTTCACCTTCGGAGATGCTGTGCGTACGGTTGGGGTATGACATCAGTTGGAACTGCTTATTATATTTTACCAGTTCGTTAATTAACAATTCGGCATTTTGATAATGCACATTGTCATCACCCGTGCCATGAATATACAGCAAATTGCCTCTCAGGTTTTTGGCATACGTAACCGGCGAGCCTTTTACAAAGTAGGCGCGGCCTTCTTCGGTAGTAGGCACACCCATATAACGCTCCTGGTAAATATTATCATAAGTTAATTGCCAGCCCACAGCGGCTACCGAGATACCGGTTTTATAAATCTCCGGATATTGGAACATCAGGTTCAAGGTAGATGAACCGCCGCCGCTCCAGCCATGCACGGCAATGCGGCTGGTATCAATAAAAGCATATTTTTTAATCATCTCGCGGGCACCTAATGCCTGGTCACGTATGTTGATGATACCGATATTCCGGTAAATCGCTTTACGCCATTCACGGCCTTTGGGGGCAGGTGCGCCACGGTTATCCAATGAGGCATAAATATAACCATCATCAGCCATGCTGCCATTATACAGGCGGTTAAAGCCAATACCATAAGTATCGGTAACAGTTTGTGAGGCCGGTTCGCCATATACAGTAAATACAAGGGGGTATTTTTTATTCGGGTCGAAATTGGTAGGTTTTACCATCCAGCCGTCCATTTCTACGCCATCGGTAGTAGTTACTTTAAAGAACTCTACCCGGTGAGGTGCGGCAGCATCCACTGCTACTGTACTACCGCTCAGGTGCTGGTGTTCGGGCAAACTGATTACTTCGCTCTGCGGGCGGGTGTAGTTGTTAGAAAAGGTATGCAGCGCAATTCTGCCATTGGGCGAAATCTCATAACCATGCGTGCCTGGCTGGTCGGCAGGTGATACCCGTTCTGGCTTGCCGCCAGTCAGTTTTACACGGTACAAGTATTTTTGTGTAGCATTATCTGGCGAAGCAATAAAATAAATTAAACCATCAGCTTCGTCTACCAGGCTCAGGTTGATCACATCATACTTGCCGGGCGTCAATAGTTTTTCTTTGCCATCGCGGTCTATGGTATAAACATGTTTCCAGCCATCTTTTTCGCTCAGCCATATAAACTTACGGCTCTTGTCAATCCACTGCCAGCCCGACTCATCGCGTACGTCTACCCAGGCCTTATCATCTTCCTGATGGATGACGCGGGTAGTACCGTTTGATACATTGCACATGAACACTTTCGCCTCGTTTTGCGCGCGGTTTAGCTGCTCTAAAATCACTTCGTTAGAGTTATCGGCCCATTGCATGCGCGGGATGTAATGCTGCACCGGGTCGCCGGGTACCTGCAGCCAGCGGGTTGGGCCACCGTTTACGTTCACCACACCAATACGTGCCGAGCTGGGATCTTCGCCAGCAGTAGGATATTCAACCGGTACTACAAACGGATAGTGCTTGTCGGTGGTGTTCAGCATCAGATAGTTCGGAATCTTGCTGGCATCAATTTGCCAGTAAGCAATGGCATGCCCATCCGGCGACCAGCGGAAGCCGTCGCGACAGTCAAACTCTTCCTCATAAGCCCAGTCAAAGGTGCCGTTAATCAGCTTTAGTGTGCCATCGGTAGTTAAAGGAGTGATTACGCTGCTGGCCAAATCTTCCACATAAATATTATGTTCGCTTACATAAGCTACCTTAGCGCCGTCTGGCGAAAACTTGGCAAACATCAGCGAAGATTCGGGTTTGCCAGCGCCCAGTTGCTTCAGGGTTTTGGTTTTTAAATCCAATACCCAGTAATCGCCGCGGGTATCATAGCGCCATACTTTTTTGGTATTGGTATTTAATAAAATTTTCTGCCCGTCATCAGATAAAGTGAAGCGGCGCACCTGCAATGCCGGCTTGCCTGCAGGCGTTAACATGGCTTGTGTAGCCAGAACTGTTTTTTTAGAGGCATCGCGGCTGTCAAGCTCTACAATTTCGCCGCCCTGGGTGCGGTAATACTGATAGCCGTCTTTGGCCCATTGGGTGCCCCGCCCAAACTGCGCGGCAGCAGGCTTACTGAAGCCCAGAAAGCCGGCCAGCAGTACTGCGCCCAACAAAGGCTTGTAAAATTTCTTATTCATATAATCAATAATTAAGTTGAGGTTGTTACGTAATGTAGCGATTGCTTTTTCGTTAACCTTTGGTGTTTACGATGGTAAATTTATTGTCTCTGTAATGAAAAAACTATACTTTTTATTTTTTTGCTGCTTCGCCCCCATATTGTTACATGCCCAGCGCATCAATCGCGATAAGTTTTTGCGCGATAGTTTGGACAGCTACGTAAACCGCGCCCTCACCAACTGGCGCATACCGGGTGCAGCAGTAGGTATAGTAAAAGACAATAAAATTGTGCTCATACGCGGCTACGGCATCAAGGAGCTGGGCTTGAATGCCAAGGTGGACAACAATACCTTGTTCATGATTGGCAGTAACACTAAAGCTTTTACTGCTACGGCCCTTGCCACTTTGCAAGCCGAGAATAAAATTAACCTGAACGACCGGGTAACCAAATATCTGCCCGATTTTAAACTGTATGACCCCTTAGCCAATAGCGGTGCTACCTTACGCGACTTGCTTTGCCACCGCCTGGGTTTTGAAACCTTTCAGGGTGATTTTGCTTTTTACAACAGTAACCTTAGCCGGCAGCAGGTGATAACTACGCTGGGTAAAATCAAGCCGGTTTATCCTTTCCGCAGCAAATGGGGCTATACCAACGCGGCTTTTTTAACAGCAGGCGAAGCTTTAGCCCAAATAACCGGCCAGCCTTGGGAAGCTTATATTAAAGAAAAGTTTTTTGCCCCGCTGGGGATGACCAACTCGCTGGCTCTATCGGCGGATTTTGGAAAGGCACTGAACCGTTCGGCGGCTCATACCATTGTTGATAACCGCTTAACGGCTATCCCTTATGCACAAATTGATAACATAGCACCTGCAGGCAGTATTGGCTCATCGGCAGCTGATATGAGCAAGTGGATGCTGGCGCTATTAAACGAAGGCAAAGTGGGCGCTAAACAGGTGATACCTGCTACTGCCATTGAAGCTACCCGTCAACCGCAGGCTATAGTAGGCCAGGCCGAAACCGGCGAATTTGAACTGTACGGCTTGGGTTGGTTTTTGGAGCAGTATCACGATCACCGGCTGGTATTGCATACCGGTGGCGTTAACGGTTTTGTATCTTCGGTTACGCTGGTGCCCAGCCTGAAACTGGGTATTGTGATTTTAACCAACAGCGACCAAAATGATTTGATTTCCTCGCTCAACCGCGAAATTATTGACGCTTACCTAAAGCTGCCTTACCATGGCTATGCCGACCGTTCGGCCTCGCAAACCCGTGCTTATAATTTGGCCGAGCAGCAGCGCGATCGTAAGCTGCGCGATTCAGTAGCACTGAACCTGCGCACCGAAAAAAGCCTAAACGATTATACCGGCACTTACTATAATGAAATTTATGGCAACGTAACCGTTGCCCGAGGCGAAAGCAATGATTTAATTATGCGCTTCGAGCATCACCCTAAAATGTCGGCCCGGATGCAATCACTGGGCGGAAACCGCTTTTATACCGTGTTTTCTGATCCGGCTTTTGGTAAAGCCATCCTGCCCTTTTATGTGCAGAACAATACCGTAACCGGCCTGCGGGTAAAGGTAGCCGACTTTGTGGATATGATGCCTTATGATTTCAGGAAAGTGAGCAAGTAATCCTTGCTCACTTTTTATCTTAATACAGTAATTGAACCCGACAGAACAGCGCTACTATTTCTGAAGTTAATTATATAATAATATACGCCTGTTGGTACCTGGCTGCCATTTTTGGTACCATCCCAAGGCTGGCGGTAGCCGATAGATTGATGTACCGCTTCGCCGTAGCGGTTGTATATAGTCATGTTGCAATCATTATAGGCCAGTAAACCCGGAATGTTCCATACATCGTTTACCCCATCTCCGTTAGGCGTAAATGTGTTGGGGATCACAATCTCGGCAATGCGCTGTGTATTGATGTGTACCATAATGGTATTGGTATTCACACTTGGGGTAATTACACATTTACCGGTTGCGGTGATGGTACAGCTTACTACATCTTTATCTGCCAAAGTACTGCTGGTAAACGTCGGGCTGTTGCCCCCGGTGCTGATACCGTTTACCTGCCAGTTGTAATATAACTGTGGCCCCGTTGCCGGGGTAATAGCAGCTGTAAAGGTAACAGGCACACCGGATAATACCGCGCCTGTTGTTGATGAACTGATAGATGCCGTTATTGAAATGTTGGGGTTTATTGTAACCGTTGCAGTATTGGAAACTGCCGATGCTACAGGCTTGCAACCATCATTATTGGTAACTATACATGTAACCACATCACCTGTTTTTAGCGTACTGCTGTTAAATGTAGCCTGGTTGCTTCCGGCATTAATGCCGTTTACACTCCACTGGTAAGTAGGTTTGGTGCCTGCATTTACCGGGTTTGCGGTAAACAGTAAGTTTTCGCCCTGGCATTTATCGTACGTAGTTGGAGTGATAGTTAGTGATGGGGTAATCAGCGGAACTACTGTAAATGTTCTGGATACCGGCTGTGCTTTTATATATAAAGGGCCTTCATCCTGATTGGCTGTAATAGTTACTGTTCCTGGCGCTAATATAGTAATCTGCCCTGTTGCAGAAACCGTGGCCACCGCAGGGTTGCTGCTGGTATAAGTAAGCGGAATTACGTCGCTGTTGCTGAGTGCATTGGCCGAAAAGCTAACATCGCAGGTTGACTTAGTTGCAATAGCAGGAAAATCAATTACCTGAAATAGTTTGAAGGTATAAAACTGTGGTACAGGGGTTGCCGGTAAATAGTTATCATTACCTTTTTGATAGGCTGTAATGGTGGTATAGCCTATATCAATTACATATACATTACCGTCATTGCCTACATAGGCAACATCCGGGTTGCTGCTGGTGTACGTAATAGGCGTTTCATTGTTGGTACTGGTGGCGTCGGTTTGAAGCGCGCCATTCAAATCCATAGTAGCGGTAGTCGGGGGCGGAAAGTTGATGATGGATGGTTGAAGTGCGGCATTTACCTTGATATTAACAATGGCTGAACTACTGCCAAACGAGTTATATGCCGTTACGGTATAATTTGTAGCAGGCGATGCAACTGTGGGCGTACCACTGATAATTCCGGTTGCTGGATCAAATACCAGCCCTGCCGGTAGCGGTTTATCTATGGTATACTTACTTCCTGATACTTTTTCAACTGACTGGTTGTAAGTAGTGGCGTTCAGCATATAAACATTTCCGTTATTATCGGTTTCTAAATCTACAGCATCGCCGGGTGTGTTAGATGCTGATTTAGTTAACGTACCAGTTGAAATATCATATTTATATAATAAAAATTGTCCATTTGCAGCAAAATATAAACTACCATCATTGGCGGCAGTCAGCGCTGTGTAAGTTCCAAAGTTTGGTAGGTTGATGCTGAAAGAACTAATTTGCCCGGTAGCTACATCAACCTGATAAATTTTAGTTGATGCAGGTTCGGTATAATACAATGTTGTTCCTGCCGCATTTACTGCAATACCCGGAATAAAACTAAATGAATGTAAATTAATAGTTGTGATTTGCCCATTTGGCGTAATTTTTTCAATTCCCTGCTTTTGTAGTGCATATACGTTACCAGCGGCATCAGTAGTTACGTTAAGGTAATTATTGCCACTGCCTATATTTACAGCCGAACCTGTAGCAATATCTATTTTCCATAGGTTGGACGTAAGGTAATCCACTCCATATAAATATTTACCTGCCCGGTCTACAGCCAATTTATAAGGATATGAAACGGAAATATTTAAAGAAGATCTACTACCGTTTGGTGCAATTATTTCGATAGCCTTTTTTGTAGAACTGTTAATATAAACATTACCCGAGGCATCTGTGGCAATGGCGGTGGAGTAGTTCAAATTATTAATCAATGTGGTTAAAGAGGTAGTTGCTGTGGGTAAGCCACCGGTATTAACAGGTACTAACTGTACTATAGCCTGGTTAACTGAGTACACATTAGGAGTTGGATAGCTGATTTTAGGCGGACTTGCAGCTAACGGATCTTTTACTTCGAGGCTAAACGTAGTTATACTGTTACCGGAAGCATTATAGGCTGTAATGGTATAGGTGGCGGCAGCAGAACCGGTTGTAGGCGTACCACTAATTTGCCCGGTTTCGGTATCAAATACCAGTCCGGCTGGCAGAGGCTTGTCAATGCTATATTTAAGATTACTTATTTTTTCAATTTGTGGAATGTTATTATCAGCATCCAGCAGATAAATATTTCCACTGTTATCCAACGCTAAATTTATTCCCCTTAATGGTACAAAGTTGTTAGCGAAAGGGCCTGTTCCCTTAGTTTTGCCATATCGGGTAGCTAACAAAGTTGTTTTGCTTAAGGTTAGCGCATCAAACTTCTCTACAGATGCATCAGTATTAATGCCATAAAGATTGCCTTCATCATCAGTACATATAGATGCATACATTTGGTAAAGCGGAGTGCTAACCGCTATGGTGGTTACAACATGGGTAAGCGTATTAAGTTGGAATACCTCATTGGTTATCGCATTCGTCCAATACACCAATGTGCCAGCAGCATTTACAGCAAGGTGTGCACCACCATAGTATTTAAAGGCAGGAGAAATAGTGGTTTTGTTACTACCATCGGGCAACAGCTTTACAATGCCTGTTTGCTGAATTAAATAAATATTACCACTGGCATCTACGGCTATATCGTTCGAGGTTTCACTCGAAAATTTACTTGCGGTGCCCGTCATTAAATCAGTTTTCCAGATGCTCAGATCAAGGTAGTCAATAGAGTATAAATACTTTCCTCCTCTATCAACCGCCATAGCATAAGGATGCAAAACGCCAACCTTTATAGTAGATGTACTGCCATCTACTTTATGTACTTCAATTGTATTACTAAAGGGGTCTGCAACATAAATGTTCCCTGCACCGTCTACGGTAAATACATGCGTATACATGTTAAAGGTTAAGGCTATTACTGTACTTGCACTGGTACCAGTTACAGCTCCGCCGCTATTAACGGGTAGCACAGGATTTATGCTTTGATTAATGGTATAAACCTGCGGAGAAGGATAAGAAATATTGGGTGCCTGTGCTGCGGCCAGTTGGAAAGAAAAAACAGCGCACAGCCAAAACAACAGCTTAAATAAGGTTCGGGTAATCACAATTATGCTCAGGATAAGGGATGGTTGAAATCCTGATGCAAAATAATTGAATTAAATGAAATAATCCATCCAATCCTTTTAAAAAGCTGGTTTAACGAATAGGCCCCGGTTTTGGCCGGGGCTTATTTATATTATACAGTGGCTTGTTCCTGGTAGCCGGAGGCTTTTTCTTTTACCTTATCAGCAATATCATTAAAGTATTTCTCGCCGGTGGTTTTCAGTTTGTCCATATATTCCGGTGCTTTATCCTTCAGGTCGTCAATTAATGCACGGCCGTTTTCATCTTTTTTGGTTAGGTACTTTACGCCATAGGCTACTGCGGCGCCAATGGCCACGTATTTTAATAAACTCATAGTAGTAGTGTTTTGATGTTAATTATACAAAGTGTTACAAGTATGGTGCCAGTAAATGCTGTTACAGGGATATGACTATATAAGTATTTAATTGTTACACAGCTTTATAGCGCCTTTTTATTGCTGCCCCCCCCCAAACGATATACTGTAACAGCTTAATATAATTTAAAGCTGCATAGGGTTAGTTTTCGAATATGCTTATCTTACCCTCCATTAAACAGATGCACCCAGGCTGAAAATATATGAACCTGTATTGTAATATTCGGGCAGCAGGTGCATCTAACAGGTGTTTATAATTCACTACATATAGCAAACCTATGGCTATAAATTTGCAAAAAGGACAGCGTATTGATATCGGCTTGTCCAAAATCAGCGTCGGCCTGGGCTGGAACCCCAATGAGGGCACCGGCTACGCTTTTGACCTTGATGCCTCGGCATTTATGATTAATGCCGACAGGCTTATTCCCAAAGAGGAATTCTTTGTATTCTATGGTAATACCGACTCGCCTGATGGTGCTCTGCACCACTCGGGCGACGACCCCACTGGCGGCAACAGCGATGGCGGCGATGATGAAACCATTACGGTTGATTTAAGCAAGGTAGATGACCGCATTACTGAAATTCTGTTTGTAGTTACCATTCATGAAGCCATATTGCGCCGCCAAAACTACGGTCAGGTGCGCGATTCGTACATCCGCCTGGTGGATGAAAGCAATGGGCAGGAGATTGCTAAGTATGAACTGGGCGAAGATTTTTCCATTGAAACCGGCGTAGAGTTTGGCCGCCTGTACAAACGCAACGGGCAGTGGAAATTTGAAGCTTCGGGCGTGGGTTACCGCGAGGATCTGGCCTTCTTTTTAAGTAAATATTTTAAAGGGGAGATCATTAAGTAAATGTCGGCCTACTATCATTATTCATTTGATCTCTGGTTGACGCTGATTCGCTCTAACCCGGCGTTTAAGCAGCAGCGGGTGGCTTACTTTCTTCAGCATTATAACTATGCACGCAAAAGCATCGAAGAGATTGCGGCCATCTTCAGGCAGGTAGATATAATGGTGAATGCCATTAACGAAAAAACCGGCAAAAATGTAGATTCGGATGAAATGTATCTGATGGTACTGAGCATCATGAATGATTATCAATTGCCCATGCATGAGGTAGATATGGTGCAGATAGGTGCAGACATGGATGCACTGTTTTTTAATTATATGCCGGTAATCTATTGCGCTCAAACCAGGGATGTGCTTAGCCAATTAAAGCAGCAGGAAGATTGTACGCTAAGCCTGCTCAGTAATACCGGCTTCATCAGGGGCGAAATACTGAGGCAGGTATTGCAGCAATTAGATATTGCGCCTTACTTAAATTTTCAATTGTATTCGGATGAAGTCGGCCTGTCGAAACCTAACCCCAAATTTTTTGAGATGCTGCTGCAGGGGGCAGCGCAGTGCAATAAAAAAGCCTTGCCTGCGAATATAATCCATGTAGGTGATAATAAAAATGCAGATATTGAGGGCGCATTGAAGGCTGGCATACAAAGCCGGCTCATCAATTCCAATAACCAATGTATCACTTGTTTGCTTAGCTAATGGCCGCTACCTACTCATTACACAAAATATATAGCCCTGCAGAATTTGGATTTAGCCCGGGTTTGTACAGCCGTTTTAAATTTGGCGATGGTGTGGCAGCGCAGCATTTTGGCGAAACCCTGGCTGATGGTTTTATTGAATACCTAAAATCAAACCCCATCTGTGAGCAGTTGGTGGTAATCTCCAGCCCCTACTCGTTTATCCCCACGGCTACCTTTGCCATGAAAGACCATTTTGTTTACCGGTTGAACCATTATCTGGCCGAGAATGGTTTGCCTACGGTACAGGAAACCAAAGTACACCGTACCATTACCTACAAAGAAGATTACGGTGAATTAAACGCCGAGGAACGCATGCGCCTCATCGGTAATGATTCTTTTCATATTGATAAAGCTTTTTTAGAGGGCAAAACCCTGCTGTTTCTGGACGATATTAAAATTACAGGCAGCCATGAGCGCATGATCCGTAAAATGGCTGCCGAATATGGTTTGAACAATACCATGTACATGCTGTATTTCGCCGAGCTGGCCGATTCAAATATCCACCCCAATATTGAGAATACACTGAACTATTATGAGGTAAAATCCATCTTTGACCTCGATCGTATCATTAATGGTCAGGATTTTCGTATCAATACCCGGCTGGTGAAGTATATTCTCAATTATGAGCACGGCAGCTTCAGATTATTCATTCAGGATCAAACCGATGCCTTCATCCGGCAGTTATATCATATGGCTATAGGTAACGGCTATCATTTAATGGAAAGTTACGAGGCCAATTTAATTTATATCAAGAACCACTTATTTACCAATCAAAAAATAACATCACATGGCAATTAACTTGCAAAAAGGCCAGCGCGAAGCTATTAACGCACCCAAGTTCGTTATCGGCCTGGGCTGGGATACCAACAGTTCGGTAACGGGCGCAGCATTCGATCTGGATGCTTCTGTATTTATTATGGGCGATAACAAAAAAATACTGGCCGATGAATATTTTGTGTTTTACAATAACGCTAAATCACCAGATGGCGCGGTAGAACATACCGGCGATAACCTAACCGGCGCCGGTGATGGCGACGATGAGCAGATTAAGGTAGACTTATCAAAGATTGACCCGCGCGCTACCGAGATCTGCATTGTGGTAACTATTCATGAAGCTGAGAGCCGCCGCCAGAACTTTGGGCAGGTGCGTAACTCTTTTGTGCGCATTTTTGATGCAGGTACCAATGCCGAATTATTAAAATACGAGCTGGAAGAAGATTTTTCTATTGAGACTGCAGTCGAGTTCGGCCGTATTTACAAACGCAACAACGAGTGGAAATTTGAAGCTGTAGGTGCCGGCATGAAGGGCGGCCTGCAAGATTATTTAAACAAATACAACTAAACCGATATGGCAATCAATCTGCAAAAAGGGCAGCGCATTAACCTGCAAAAAAGTAATGGTACCTCGCTGCAAAATGTATGTGTAGGCATTAACTGGGGTGCTATTGAGCACAAAGGCTTATTCGGCATCGGCTCACGCAAAGAGGCCGTTGACCTGGATGGCAGTTGCGCCTTGTTCGATGCCAATAAAAAGCTGGAAGAAGTGGTGTACTTCGGCCACCTAAAATCAAAAAACGGCGCGGTAAAGCACAGCGGAGATGATTTAACTGGTGATATGGGTGGTGATGATGGCCAGGATAACGAGGTAATTACTTTAGATTTTTCCATGCTGAGCCCTTCTACCGAGTATGTAGCCTTTGTGCTGAACAGTTTCCGTGGGCACGATTTTGGCAAAATTCCTTTTGCCTCCATCCGTATCTATGAAGGTACACCAAAACGCGTAAACGAAGTATTTGCCAAGTATGACATTGCTCACGGTGCCGGTTTTGCGGGCCACGTATCTATGGTGATGGGCGTTTTCTATAAAAAGAACGGCGAATGGAAATTCAATGCCATTGGCGAGCCGACCAGAGACCGCGACCTGAAGCAAACCGTACAAACGGTAGCGCAACAGTATTTATAATTGTATTACCTATTTGCCGGGTGTGTAATTGATTTATATCCGGTAATTCTTAAAACACAATCACAATGGATACCCCAACCATAGAAATGCCCGAAATGCCGGCTGGTGATAACCTGCCCTCTGGCAACCCCTCACAGCTAAAGTTGGATAAAGACGGCAATGTAAATATGGCTTTGATTAAGCCGGAAGATGAAGCCAAATATGCCCAGCTAAGCAAAGACCTCAAACCAGGCAATGCCGATGCGGTGTTGAATTATGGCGTAGAGGTACAAAACTCCATGGAGAAGTACAGCAACCAGTTTTTGAGCTCGGTGCGTACTTACAACTCCGGCGAAGTAGGCGGCCTGATTACCGACTTGCTGACCGAACTGAACTATATTGATGTAGATGAATTGAACCCGAAAGGCTTGAAAGGCTTTTTGATGAAAATCCCTTTTCTGCGTGGCGTAGTGCTTGATGTAGAAAAACTGTTTGCCAAATATGATTTAGTGGTGAATAACATCGACAAGATCACCAATAAAATAAAAGCCGGCCGTTTGAACTCTATTAAAGATAACAGCTCGCTGCAAACCATGTTCGATAGCAATGTGCAGTATATTAAGCAAATGGAGGAGCTGATTATTGCCGGACAGTTAAAATTCAACGAACTCAGCATACAGCTGGCCGCCATGGAAGGCCGTCCGCAGGATTACAACGACTACGAGATTGCCGACATGCGCGATTTTGTGAACCGCCTGGATAAGCGCCTGGCCGATATGAAGGTGGTGCGCTTCATCATGATGCAATCTTTAGCGCAAATACGCGTGGTACAGAACAACAATACCTCTATAGCCGAAAAAGCACAGTCTATTATTTCTACCACCATACCGGTTTGGAAGAACCAGCTCACTATTGCCGTGGCGCTTAACCGTCAGAAGGCCAATGTGGAGATGCAGAAAAAGGTATCGGACGCTACCAACACCATTTTGCAAAAAAATGCCGATTTGCTGAAGCAGAACAGTATTGATGTAGCCCGTGAAAATGAGAAAACTGTAGTTTCTATTGATACGCTGAAACGCACCACACAATCATTAATTGAAACATTGAGCGAGGTGAAACGCATTCACGAAGAAGGTACGCAAAACCGCAAAGTACTAAACGGCGAGCTACAGAAATTAGAAACCGAGCTGCGCAAAAATGTAACGAATGTTGGCTAATTTTGCCGAATGGATGAAACCCGTACGGCGATATTAAATGACTCGAGGCGAATCATCAGCAAGCTGCAACTGCTTGCTGTATTTTTCGGCGATGAGATCATTTATAAAATATATCTGCGTAGTCAGATCATTCACCAGTTGTTTGAGAATAACCCCGAACTGGATATCAATAAGCTGGAGCTGTTCCACCTGCAGTTTACCCAAACGCTGGTAGAACTGCTCCGCAAAATAAAGCGCAACAATGAGCAAAGCATTAGCCTGCTGCTGGAAGAGATGCAGATCAATAAAGATTTGATAGACCAGTTGCAGAGCTCAGGCCTTAGCCGTCAAACATTCCAATTGGAGCAGCAACGGCAGGCGCTGAAGGTGAATAACTCGCTGCGCAAGTTGTACGAGGCATTGTCTAATGACTCGGCCGAGTACCCTTTCGCAAAAAACATTAACGGTTTCAGCGCACGTTTTGCGGCCGATTTTTATCGCGAGGTGCCGCCCGAGGCGATGGTGGAATGGATGAAGTATGCGCCTAACGAGATTTACCAGAATGCCTATGCCGTTATTCAGCGCAAACTGATGGGTACGTTGTGTAAATACGAATTCCGGACTTCATTTTATGAGGGGGTACGTTATGGCGATACTGTTGCCGAAATTTATCAGCTGAGTGGTACCGACCGCTTCTTCATTTTCTTTTTAGCACAGGGCCTGTTCTTGTTTTTTGATATTGATAAACTCAATAATTTAGAAAACAACAGCGGGGCTTCACAAAAGGAAAACTTGATTCAGGAACTGAACAATAAAAACACTCAGCTGCAAAACAGTATTAATTTGGTGAAATCAACCTTAAGTCCTGAAATTAAACAACTGCTGATTGAGAACCATAAAAAATTAAATGACATGAACTTTCTGCAAAGTATTGCCGATGTGGATGCACAGGCAAACATCCTGAAAGCAATGCTGAACACAGATATCATCTAAACCAAATCTTAATATTACCTTTACCTGTATGGATTTTGTACACCAACTTTTAGGCTCAGATATTAAAGCCGCCCTGCTGATTATCCTTAACCTTATTGTAATTGAAAGCTTGCTTTCGGTAGATAATGCCGCAGTGCTGGCCACCATGGTGATGGATTTGCCGCAAAAAGAACGCAGCCGTGCTTTGCGCTATGGCATCATTGGCGCTTATGTATTGCGTGGCGCCTGTTTGCTGCTGGCTTCGTTTTTAGTAAAAGTGTGGTGGCTGAAACCTTTGGGTGGTTTATACCTCATTTACCTGGCTTTTGATTATTTTAAAGGCAAGGCCAATGAGGGCGAAGAAGAGGAATCAGTAGATAAGGGCGGCAACTGGCTGTACAAATCAACCGTAGGTTTGGTAGGTAATTTTTGGGCTACTGTAGCTTTGGTTGAGGTAATGGATTTGGCATTTTCTATTGATAACGTATTTGCCGCCGTGGCCTTTACTGATCATATCTTTTTAATTTATACCGGGGTATTTATCGGTATACTGGCCATGCGTTTTGTAGCTCAGGCCTTTGTTAAATTGCTGGAGAAGTTCAGTTTTTTGGAAACTGTTGCCTTTGTTGTGATTGGCTTATTGGGTACTAAATTGGCCGCTTCTTTATACACTCATTTTTATCCGGGTACGCCTATTGCTGAAGCCCTGGAAGGCGAAAAGGCTGATATCTTCGTATCAGTATTTACTGTAGCCATATTTGTACTGCCGGTGCTGAGTTCATTGTTATTCAACTTTCCGAGAAAACGTGCAGTAGTAGCCGAGAGGGCTGAGGACGTTTTAGATAAAAGTTAACCTGCACTAATTACTTCTGATGAACAAATTAATTGCCTCTTGGGGTGGCATTGGCTATATTAAAGGCGGTGGTACCATTGCTGCCGCTGTTACCTGCCTGCTGGTGTATCCGTTGTGGCAAACAGGTGCAGGCCAAAACCCTTGGATATTTTTGCTCATTACCATCGTTGTTACTTTAATTGGTATTTACGTAGGTAACCAGGTAGAGCCAGACTGGGGTAAAGACAGTTACCGGGTAGTGATTGATGAGGTAGCAGGTATGCTGGTTACCCTGCTTTTTTTACCTCAGCGGCTGGATTTGATGATAGCCGCTTTTATCCTCTTCCGCTTTTTTGATATGGTAAAGCCCCTCGGCATCCGCAAAATGGAAAATCTGCCTGCTGGTACCGGTGTAATGATGGACGATGTATTGGCGGGCGTATATGGCAACATTCTGCTGCAAATTGCGGTAGTACTGTTCAAACTGCGCTAATTCTTACGAAGCAGTGGCTACTTCTGCGGTTGCAACAGACCATTCATAGATTTCATCCCCTAAATAATTTTGAAAAGCCGGTACTAAGGTATCATCAGGCGCTGCTTTTAAAACTTATGTAACAGGCAGGCTGAATTACTTCAACTGGCTTATATTATCAAAAAAGGCTACCTGTAAATCCAGCAGCGATTTTATTTTAATTTGCTCGCCATAGGCATCAAAGCAGGTAAAACGGCTTTTGGCTGGTTCATCATTTTTTGCCTTTTCCAAAAAATTGAACGTCTCGAAAAAATAATGATTGGTGGTCACATTATTTTTTTTATTTAAATCTGATGAATTTAACTGAAACCCGATGGCATCCATCCAATGATGCACTTTTGAGTGTAAAGAAATGCCTGTATTGTTCATGAGTTAAAGTTTTCATATCTCAACGAAATTTTTATAAACATTGTTTATAACTTTTTGCAAAAAGCTGTAAAACAAAAATTTTGAGTTTGAGTTAACGGCTGGCTCTATCGGTGCCGATGGCACTTTTATGCCTTAAACGTCCTGAAACCAAATGCAGGATATACCGTATAGAGTACCACAGACTAATATTTGTGACCTATATGAGAAGATCTATTTACCTATTTTTTATAAGCCTGCTGGCTTTAACTTTAAGCATTTCTGCCTGTAAAAAGAAAGGCGATCCGGGTCCGCAGGGCGAGAAGGGTGAAACCGGCGCCACTGGTGCTACAGGTGCAACCGGGCCCGCAGGACCTCAGGGTGCAACAGGCCCGGCCGGGCCAACAGGAGCTGCTGGTGCTGCAGGGGCAGCCGGAGCGCCGGGTGCAAAAGGCGATAAGGGAGATACAGGTGCCACCGGGGCTACAGGTGCAACGGGTGCAACCGGAGCTACAGGTGCCACAGGCGCTGCAGGGAAAGACGGCAAAGACGGTACTAATAACGTAGCTACTTACCTGTTGTCGGGTAAAACGGTAACCTTAACCGGTTATACTACTTTAGCCATTCCGGCCATTACCCAGGATATTGTAGATAATGGTGTGGTACTGGTGTATTTCAAGGTAAGCGGCGGCACCTCGTGGTATGCCCTGCCTTACAACGAGGCAGACCGTACTTTAACCTTATCCAGTTATGGCGTGGGTTATATCAACTTGAAATCTAATTTTACCGAATCGGGGCTTGATTTTAAAGTGGTAGTGATGAGTGGTACCACTGCTGTAAAATTACAGGCCGCGCATCCGGGTATAAATTTACAAAGTGCTGCCCAGATGGCACAATACTTAAGCATAAATTAAAAAAGCAGTATAATAGTTAATGAAGGAGCCGGCAATTGCCGGCTTTTTTTGTTATAGTGTAACAATAGTATGATTATTAGGGTATTAACTAAACAAATTGAACTTTTGTAGTCCGATAATGTATTACTGAAATATTATATAGTTCTGCAAAGTTTATGATGAAGCGATTTTTACTTTTCCTTTCCCTGGTTTGCCTTTCGGCAATCACTTACGCACAAAAAGGGCGGCCGGTATTAGGTACTGTGGTTGACAGTACCAAACAAACCCTGCCTGGCAGTACCATTGTACTTACCTCAGAGGCTGGCGACAGTGTAGCCACGGCTGCCAATGGCGACGGCCGCTTTATTTTCCCGGCGGTAAAAGGTACCAAACTGGTGCTGCTTATCCGTTCATTTGGTTACCAAACGGTACGCAAGCGTTTTAATGCGGCTAATGATGGTAAAGCTTCAGAGCTGGGCAATATTGTGTTGCAAGCCGAGTCAAAACAATTAAATACAGTTACCATTACGGCCAAAGCTACGCCCATTGTAGTTAAAGAGGACACGGTACAATACAATGCCAGTGCCTATAAAGTGCGGGAAGGTGCCCCGGTAGAAGACTTGCTGAAGAAGCTACCCGGAGTAGATGTGGATGCCAATGGCAACGTATCTGCACAAGGCCAAAGCATTACTAAGGTGCGTGTAAATGGTAAAGATGTGTTTGGTGGCGATGTGCAAACCATTACCAAAAACTTGCCGGCCGACATTGTAGAGAACATGCAAATTGTAGATGACTATGGTGACCAGGCTAATTTAACCGGTATACGTACCGGCGAACCCAATAAAATATTGAATATTACCATCCGTAAGGATAAAAATAAAGGCTATTTCGGTCAGTTGACTGCAGGTGATGGTTATGATGGCCAACCTGCTCCTGCCGATAACAACAACCGTTATTTGGTGAATGGAAGCTTGTTTACCTTTAAAGGCGATCAGCAAATTGCGGTATTGGGCAGTTTAAACAATACCAACGCCAATACTTTTTCGTTCGGGCAGGCCGGTGGCGGCTTTGGCGGCGGCGGGCGGGGTGCAGGTGGTAACTTTGGCAATGGCGGCGGCGGTGGCGGCGGTCGTGGTAACGCAGCACGTGGTGGTGGCGGCAACTTTAACAGTGGTTTGGCTACTACCCAAGATGGTATTAACCGTGCCGGCTCTATCGGTACAAACTTCAGAGACCAATGGGGTAAGTGGACTGTTTACGGTAGCTACAGCTTTGCTGATAATTCATCTTATACGAATAGTTACTCGGTGCAAACATTGTTGAGCCAAACTAACCCGGGCGTGAATAACCAAGCCAGCATTAGTAATGATAACTCTATCAATCATCGCTTAACCTGGAATATGGAATGGCGGCCTGATACACTGAATTATTTAAAAATTACACCCACATTTAGTTATTCAAAGTCCATAACCACTTCGTTTGACTCGGTTAATAATACCCGGCTGGATACAGCTTCAATGTTATACAATACGCAGCTGCGTTATTTTTCTAATACTTATGCCAACTCCAATTCACCAAGTGTAGGGTTAACAGCTTTGTATAACCACCGCTTTGCTAAACGAGGTCGTAATTTCAGCTTAAATTTAACAGGTAATACAGGGGGCAGCGAACAGTCGCAACAAGCCCGGTATACTTATTTGGTTAACTCTTTAAGTGTGCCTCCTAACCTATTGGTGTATAACAGTAGCCGCACCAGCAGTGTAGGTGGTAACTTATCTTACAGCGAGCCTATTGCTAAAACCACATATCTGGAACTAAATTATGCGTATAACCATTCGTATACGTCAACTAATAAAGAATCATACTCATTGGGCTTAGATAATCAGTATCCGTTTTTGGTTAACAATTTGAGTAACGATTATCATTATACCTTTACTACCAACCGTATTGGCTTAAATTTGCGGGGCATTCAAACTAAATACAATTATGTGTTAGGGGTGGGCGTGTTGCCCGCTACGCTGGATGGTTACTCAGCTACAGCAGCAGCGGCTGGTGTAGGTCGCATTCGTACTACTACCGTTAACTTTGCGCCAACTGCACGCTTTGTTTATAATTTTGCCCGAAGCAATTCATTAAGCTTTAATTATGATGGTACCAGTAATCAGCCATCATTTTCTCAATTGCAGCCGGTGGTTGATTTTTCTAATGCCCAGTTCCCGGTACAGGGTAATCCTAACTTAAAGCCTTCTTATACCAATAATGTGTCTATCCGGTATAACAAGTTCAGCATTCAAACCGGCAACGTGTTCTTCAGTAATATTTCATTTAGTCAAACCAACAATCAGGTAGTATCTACCTTAGTTAACTTTCCACGTGCTTTTAGTTCAGCCGTATTGGCTAACAACCCGGATTTGGCCAGATACCAGAATACCCGTTTAACACAGTATACAAATGCTGATGGGTACTATACAGCCCGTGGCTTTGTTACCTATGCCAAACCCTGGATGGAGAGAAGGTACACTTTGTATCTTACCGGTAGTGCCTCTTATACCAATAACGTAGCCTTTATTACCGATGTGGATGCTAATAATAATTATAATCAACAACGTAACGTAGCCAAAACATTCAATGTTACCCCGGGTGCCAGTTTCAGAACTGATATTACAGATGTGATTGATACCCGCGTATTTGCTAATTATAATATTTACAACGTAAACAACAGCATTGAATCATTAAACTCCATTGGTAATCATACCCGTACATTAGCTTTTGGTGTGAACGGCAAAAATTATTTATGGAAGAACTGGACTGTAAGCTATGACTTTACCCGTAACGTAAATTATGGCTATGGCGATGCACTTGTAGTGCCTAATCCTAACATTTTAAATGCTTATGTAGAACGTCGTTTTTTGAAAAACAATATTGCTACTATACGGGCATCAGCATTCGATATTTTTAATCAAAATAAAGGGGTATCATTTACGCCGGGTTCTACCTCGAACACCTTTCAGGTGGTTAACCGTTTGAGCCGTTATTACCTGTTAACTTTTACCCTGCGCCTGCAAAAGTTTGCCGGCCGCTCGCCAATGCAACAAGGAGGCGAGCGCAGAAGAGGCCCGGGCGGTGATCGTGGCGGCTTTGGCGGCCCTGGTGGCGGAGGCCCTCCGGGAGGTGGCGGTTTCGGTGGCCCTAATGAATAAGCAGCAATGCTGCAACAAAAAAGCCTTAGCTATTATAGCTAAGGCTTTTTTGTTATGTTATTATTTTGATGCCGGTGAATAGTGTAGCCTTGGTTAGCTTTTTACCATCACTTCATTAATTACGCGCTCTAAATCTTCTAAATCAAATGGCTTGGCCAGGTAGGTTTCGGCACCAGCATGATCGGCCAGAAGCTGGATGTCACTATTAGCTGAGAAATAAACTACCGGTATATCGCGCAGGTTCTCATCCTTCTTTAAGGTTTGAGTAGCCACAATGCCGCCCGAATCCGGAATCCAATTGTCCATCAAAATCACATCCGGGTTAATTTCAGATACCTTTTCAGTAATATGATTACAATCAGTAAAGGTGTGCACCTCCCAGCCTTGTTCTTCTAATATATATGAGCAAATGGATAGGATATCCTCGTCGTCGTCAAAAATTACAACTTTTTTATTGGTAGGGGTATTCATAGGATCATTACCACGCTTTATCAGCATTCATACAAAGCTAATAAATAAAATAAATAATTAAATACTAATTAAATTTTCAACAGCAATTTAAGCTTTTCATCAGCTATTCTTTTCTATCCACTGCTTAAATTTTACAAAAGTTTCATTGGCTGCCGATATTACTTCAGCTTCATCGGCAGGGTGCTGCGCCTGTGCGTTCAGCGCAGTTTTGAACCTATCCCACATCTCTCCTGAGGTTTCGCCATAACCGTTGAAAAATGATAAGCCATTGCCTTCAGGTAACTGTAGCTGCTTTGCTATCATTTTGCTGATGATTTGTCCGCCTAGGGTAGATCCCTCAATTACATATAATGCGCCAAATGCCTGCAGGTAGTTTTGCAGCAGGGGTAAATCGGCAGCGCTGGCTTTAGGCTGTATAGTGCCGCCCAGCGCTGTAATATCTTCGGCCAAGGCATCAGTTTTACGGCGCTCACTGTAATCGCGCAGATGCGAGGTGCCTATGTGGTTTTTGATGGTATCTTCCAGTCCACCAAAGTAAGTATAGAATAATTGCAGCAGGTTAATGTATTCGGGTACGGTGCGTATGGCCTTCATGCGCAGCACCAGTTGTTTTTCCAGTTGCTGGTGGTTGGTATCAGTAGCAATTTTCAGTTGTTCGGCTAATATCATGTTCTTTTACGGGTAGGTGTAAACGGCTGTAAAGGTAGTGGTTAATACTTGATAACAAAAGCAGATAGGCTTTGAAGTATAATTTACAAAAAGTGCCTTGAATGCAGATGATAATAATGAGCTGAGCTAAATAAACCTACTTCGCAATTAACTATAAAGCAATAAATAATAAGCGCGTACTCTTAAATATTATTTGTGGCATAATAATCGCAATATGTCTGCATTACAGAAAGCTATGTATACATTTAAATTACCTTCCATTAACCTAAAACCTGTTAAAAATAAATTTAAAGACAAGTTTAATGAACTGGCCAAAGGCGGCTTTGAGCAGATATTTAAGCGAATTGACCAATTGGGCATCAAAAAGGGAGTTGACCAATTGGGGTTGGATAAATTTATTAACCAGTGTGCCCTGCTGGCTGCCGGTTCGGGCTTACTTACAGGTACCGGCGGCGTGGCCACCATGGCCGTGGGTGTGCCGCTGGATATGATCAATTTGATTACGCAGCAGTTCAGGGTAACCATGGCTGTATCTTACTACCACACGGGTGCCTACAAGGTTTCGTTTGAAGACTTCTTTAAAATTGTAGCGTCTTCGCTCAAGGTAGATGCCGGCATGACCGTAAGCAAAAAAGTAATGGAAGAGGTAGCCGAAAAATTGATGGTTAACATTGGCTCCAAAACTGCCGAGCGATTGGTGCCGGTAGTAGGCGCCGTCATTGGTGGTTCGGCCAATTATTTGTTCATTAAGCGGGTTGGCGAATCGGTGAAGGGGATGTATCCAAAAGCGGGTAAGGTGATTAAGATATAGAAAATAATACCTGACTATACATCATATCTTATATCATTTCGACCGTAAGGAGAAATTTTCTTCGAGTGATAGCACTGCAGCAGACTGGCTTGGCGGAGAAGATTTCTCCTTACGGTCGAAATGGCAAGTTTGATAGTTGTTTATTGAAACTACCGCTCATTCTCCGGAAAATCGGCGCTGAATGTCAAATCTTTCCAAGCTTCAAAATTATCCTTTAGCATATTGTTCTTTTCAATAGCCATATTATATGCCATTTCTCCGAGTAACAGGCGCAAATGTGGCGTACCTTGCTCTACTGCATCAATAATGGCCTGGCTGCCGCGTACCGGGTCGCCTACCTGCTTGCCGCTGCCTTCCAGGCTGGCGTTCATGCGTTTGCCTACAGTTTCTTTATAATCGTCTAATTGCGTTTCGGTGCGGCTGGTAGACCGGCCGGCCCAGTCGGTACGGAATGGCCCAGGTTCAACCACTAGTACTTTAATACCCAGTGGCGCTACTTCCTGTGATAAGGACTCTGATAAGCCCTCAACCGCAAATTTGGTAGCATGGTAAAAGCCGGTAGCTGTAAAAGCCCGCAAGCCACCTATTGAAGAAAAATTGACAATGGTGCCCGAGCGCTTTTCGCGCATGACCGGCAAAACAGCCTGGGTTAAACTCACCAACCCGAAAAAGTTGGTTTCAAACTGTGCCCTGATTTTTTCTTCCTCCCCTTCTTCAATACTGGTAAAATAGCCATAACCGGCGTTGTTGACCAGTACATCTATTTTGCCAAATTTTTGCTGCGCCTGTGCAACTGCTGAAGCAACTTGTGCTTTGTCGGTTACATCTAAAGCCAGTACCAGGGCATTATCAGTATAGCCATCTGCCAAATCTTGTATCTTAGTGGTATCACGTGCAGTAATTACGGCGTTGTAACCTTTCTGCAAAATGAGTTTTACCAGCTCTCGGCCAAAGCCGGTAGAGCAGCCGGTAATAAACCAAACCGGTTGAGTTGTATTTTCCATAGCTGAAATAAGTATATGATATAAGTTTAACTGAGGAACAACAACCATGCTAAAGCCGGTACAAAAATGATATGCATGGTAACTTGACACCGGTGTGAATAAAAACCTTTACAACAACTGTTAAACCTGCACCGCAATCTGGTGTTAAACCCATATTAGTACCGGGAATTAGTTACTTTTCGGTTTTATTTAAAGCGTAATGAAAAAACTTCACTACATTATTATAATCATTACAACGCTTGCATTTACGCAACATGCATGCGCACAGGATGCCCGTTCATTGGTTAAAGAAGGTACAGAACTTAGCAATGCCCATAATTATGCAGAGGCGATAAATAAATATAAAGCTGCTTTGCAGTTGGAACCCAACAATGCTACGGCTAATTACCAGTTGGCCTTTTCATTAAACGCCGCAGGTAAAGGGCAGGAGGCCTTACCGTATTTGCAGAAAGTGATACAGTCAACTGCTTCGGCCGGGGTGCGTAGCAGCGCTTATGGTTTGATGGCTGGTATCTATGATCAATCCAAACAAGCTAAAAAGGCTATAGAAAGTTATCAGGAAGGTATTCAGCTGGATTCGGCAAGCTATGCCATGCACTATGGCTTAGGGCTGGCTTATTTTCGTAACCACCAGTATGCACAGGCAGAACAAAGTGCCATTAAAGCCCTGCGGCTTGATGCCGGGCAGGCTGATGCGTTCAGGCTGTACGGCTTGGTAACTTTTCATCAGGATAAACGCTTACCGGCACTACTGGGCTTTTGCAGCTATTTGGCCTTGCAGCCCAACGGTACCAAAAGCAACGAAGTATATGGTAACCTGCAAGGCATTTTGCAGGGTGGCGACTTAAAACCTGAGCCTGGCGTAGCCCGCCCCCGGCCTGATGCCAGTACCTTGGCTTTAAACCGGGTAATTACACAATCGGTTGCAGCTATGGCTACCCGCCGATACATTACTGCTGCCGACCAGTTGAGTGCCCAGTTACAGGCCATTTTTGCAGGCGCAGGCCAGCTTGCACCAAAGCAAGCCCGGCAGGATGCTTTTTTCAAAGCGTTGGCTGCGAGGTATGCCCAATTGGCGCAAACGGAACATATGGCGGCCTTTGCACGCTACATAAGGCAGGGAACAGATGCTACTGCCGCCGCCTGGCTGAAAGCACATGCCACGCAGGTAACAGTATTAGAAGGGTGGATGAAAGAAAACAAATTAAATAACTAAGCATAAGGTAGCCAGATTTTGCAGCTTTTTAAGCTTGGTCGTCGGGTAACAGCAGTACAAAGAAGTCGATCACCAGGGAAACAACCTCATTGTTTTTTGTCAGGCCCCAATAAGCCGGATACACGCCGTCGCCGTAGCCTGATTGAAACATGGTAATGTTAAGGTCGGTATCAGGAATTTGAAAATTCACCCAGTTGCCCGGGTCATTGGGGCCTGTTGAGCTTTTTTCGAATTCTGCTTCAAAGAAATCGTCATACATGTTGGCATCAGGGTGCTGCTTAATAAACTCATCAGCAAACTTGTTATAAGCTATTCCTGCCTGCTCATCAAAAAAGCTGCCCAAGCCTGCATCCACCGGGAAACCAAAGAAATCGCTTTCCTCTTTTAATTCCAAAACGTCTTCTCCATCGCGTGTAGCCAGCACCCATTTGTCAGCCGTCTGGGTGCTAAACTCTAATTTAGCAATAGCGTATCTGTCGCCCGAATCTTTTGTTTTGGCAATGTAGATTTTGACAGGGTATTTCCCTGGCTTTACGGTTCTGCTCAGGGGCGGCATATCGGGTGTTACCAGCGGATCGCACACCACAATCTTTCCTGATGGTACCGTAAGGTTGCCAATGTTTAAAACCTCTACCGGTATATCTTCAACAACCGGGTTATTGAAAATTACATTGTAATCTGCATGCGATAGCTTTTCTGCCTGCTTACTTTTCTTTTTAAATAAACCGAACATATCAGGTTGGTTTTAATTGTGATAAGCTATAAATTTAATAAGAATCTAAAAAATTCCAAGTTGCAGGCCAGGTATCTGATTTAAATTTGGCAAATATGCTGCTTTTGCCTGCTTCGCTGAAGTTTAACAATAGCAATCATTTCAATAGCCAAACCCAGACCTGTAATGAAGCCTCTCATGCTATCAGGCAGAGGATAATAGCGGTTTATAACCGGCGTTAAAGTAGTAAGCAATAAACCTGTAATCAGGTACCATAAGGCTGGTTTTGATGCGGGGTAGTGTTTCATTAATATTTGAGTTGATTCAATATTCTTTCGAGTTGCGCTTTGGTAGCATCCAGCTTTTGTTCATCTTTTTTAAATGCACGGGGGCGTACCACAAACCACAATACAGCCAGGTAGGTTAGCATAACAGCATAAACCACATAAAACCACCAAGTGTGCTGATGCAGCGGCTCGTACATGTACAACATCCAGCCTATTGAGCACAGCAACACAATAACTACCATTGTTCTCTTATAATAGCGAAGTTGATTTTGGCGTGTTTGCGCTATGAAAGCTAAAAAATCTGCGTTACTGCAATCATCCAGCCGGTAAAAGCGCCCGAGCGATCTGATATTGGTTACGGCCAGCCACATACCACCAGCTATAATCATGGCCCCGCCTGTATAAGTAGTTACAAGTTTAAACGGCGTTACAAGCAATATAACAAGCATAAGTAAAGACAGCAGGCAGGCCGCTATAATAATCATCCATTTGTTGCGCAGTTTCTGAGAACGAAAGCGCCTGATAAGCCGGTACATCTCAGTTGAACTGGGCAGGCTGTTTGTTTTTGCGGTGTGCCAAATGGCTTTCAAATCATTTAAATTGTCCATTTGCTTTAAATTTTAGTGCCAGCTTCTCTTTAATCCTGTGAATTTTAATACGCACGTTACCACTGCTTAATCCTACAATTTCAGCTATCTC
Source organism: Mucilaginibacter koreensis (assembly GCF_054783355.1). Classification (NCBI taxonomy): domain Bacteria; kingdom Pseudomonadati; phylum Bacteroidota; class Sphingobacteriia; order Sphingobacteriales; family Sphingobacteriaceae; genus Mucilaginibacter; species Mucilaginibacter koreensis. The sequence goes on from NZ_BAAGQS010000001.1 coordinate 3,361,163, forward strand.
GGCCTGTGGCAAGCCCTCCAGCTCAAGGGAGATGATGATGCGGTCAGTTTCCGGCAGTTCGGCAATACATTGGTACAAAAAGTTTAGTTTGTCCTCGGGCGATTCTTCCCTTACATCAGCCAGGTGCAGGGGCATCTCAGCCGGTGGCATGCGTTTGGCCACTTCCAGTGCACGCAGGCAATGATTGGTGGCAATACGAAAAATCCAGGTGCTCATTTGTGATTGATGGCGAAAGCTGTGCAGGTTTTTCCAAACCGAGATAAAGGTTTCCTGCAACAGGTCTTTAGCCTGGTCGGCATCATTGGTATACCCTAAACATACCCGGAATACTTGCGGGGCATAAAGGTTATATATCGTATCAAAATCTGCCATCTAAATCCAGCAAATTCAGCTGCTGTTGTGCCGGTTTAGATACGGGCATGTAGTAAATGTTACGGTCGTTTAACAGATTTATTAATGCACAATTTGCTTCTTTTAACCCAGTCTATGAAGCAGTGCTTTACCTCACCGTTTAACTGTAGTTGCAATGCTTGCACATGGGTTCACACTTGTTCACTGACTCGGGTGTTCATGAACGTTCACGGGTGTTCACGCCTGTTCACGAGCGTTCACGCTCATCAGGTTTAACTATGAGTAAAATTGTTGATTTTTACTTATGTTGCTAAAATCAGTTATTTAAATGAAAATTCAATTTTCACCGGTTAAATTATACTTACTTAAACGTCATAAAAAGTGTTCACGAGCGTTCACGACACGTGAACGTGAACACCTGGCTGGTTGCAGGTGGTGCATGGTAAAATGCGGGCACCGAAAAGTTGTGGTATGATTTGATAGATATTAGACAGGGCTATAATGCAAGCGGTGGCAGTTGGAGGCCTGCCACCGCAAAAAAAATTTTACTGAGCTTTCGCCAGCGTTTTAAAATCTACCGGCTGGTTATTGCCTTTTACAGGACTTACAAAACGGATAGAGGCATTGGGAACCCGTCTGATTTCGCCGCTGCCCAATTGCACTAAACTAAAAATGCGTTTGCCCATCAGGGTATCGCGCAGGTAAGTAACAGTATCATGGTTCATGGACAGGCCGGCCCGGTACGAGAAAACAACCTGGTGTGAATTGCTGCCCCGTAAATCGCCGCCGGGCAGGCGAGCGGCCAGTTTAGATTGCGCCATTGCACGCCCGGCTGTGAGCGCCAATAACAGGAGGAAAAATGTTTTCATTGGAGGGAGGAGTGTTAGGAGGTAATGTTTAGTTAATTCATGTTAATAGATTTTGTAGGTTATACTGTAGAATACACAAATGTAGTATTCTTAATTTGAATAATAAGCAAGTATTTATACCTGATTTTCTGATATTTATACGTTTGTTAACTTTTTATTTTACTATGAGTTTAAACATCATTTTGTGAATTACTTTATTGAATAAAACAGCAAAGGCGCCGGTAATTACCCGGCGCCTTTGCTGTTTTGTATGTTGCTTATGTGGTTTGCTATTTCTGCCTGAAAAATATTTGTATCGGTACACCCGAAAAGTTAAAGTTTTCGCGCAGTTTGTTTTCTATAAAGCGCTTATAAGGCTCTTTTACATATTGCGGCAGGTTACAGAAAAAGGCAAACATGGGCGAAGTGCCTTTAATCTGCGTAATGTATTTAATTTTCACGTATTTGCCCTTTAATGCCGGCGGCGGATAGTTTTCTATAATGGGGAGCATTACATCATTTAAAGCTGATGTAGCTACTTTCTTGCTACGGTTGGCATACACCTGCTCGGTAGTTTCAATTACCTTCATGATGCGCTGCTTTTCGGTTACTGAGGTGAAAACGATAGGCACATCGGTAAAAGGCGCAATTTTTTGGTGTATCTGCTCTTCAAATACCTTAATGGTTTTGCTGTTCTTTTCAATCAAATCCCATTTGTTTACCACCAGTACAATGCCTTTCTTATTCTTTTCGGCCAGATGAAAAATGTTGATATCCTGTGATTCCAGACCTTCCTGGGCATCAATCATCAGTACAATTACATCGGCTTCTTCCAGGGCTTTAATTGTGCGCATTACCGAGTAAAATTCAATGTTCTCTTTTACTTTGGTTTTTTTGCGCAAACCGGCGGTATCAATCAGCATAAACTCATGGCCGTACTGGTTGTAATGGATATGGATAGAATCGCGCGTGGTGCCGGCAATCGGTGTTACAATATTGCGCTGCTTACCTATCAGGGCATTTATAAATGAAGATTTACCAACGTTAGGGCGGCCTACAATGGCGTACTTAGGAAGGGTATTTTCCTCCGTTGGTTCCTCATCAAAACTTTTAATCAATTCATCCAGCAACTCGCCGGTGCCTGAGCCGGTCATGGAAGAGATATTATAAATTTCGCCTAAACCAAAGCTGTAGAATACGGCAGCATCGTTTTGCTGGGCATTATTATCTACTTTGTTTACCACCACATATACCGGCTTTTTGCTGCGGCGCAGCAGGGTAGCAATCTCATCATCCAAATCGGTAATGCCGGTAGTTACATCTACCACAAATAAAATGGCGGTAGCCTCCTCCAAGGCAATAACTACCTGCTCACGAATGGCAGCTTCAAATACATCTTCGGAGTTGGCTACATAGCCACCAGTATCAATTACGGTGAAGGTGCGGCCCACCCATTCAGCCACGCCGTAATGACGGTCGCGGGTAACGCCGCTCATGTCATCTACAATGGCTTTACGGCTTTCGGTTAAGCGGTTATATAATGTTGATTTGCCCACATTCGGGCGGCCTACAATGGCTACTATATTACTCATGGTTATTCAGAATCAAGAGCCAAGAATCAAGAGTCAAGATATTCATCTGCCTGCTTTTTTCTCTAACTCTAATTTTATCACATTTTTGTTTTATATCTTGATTCTTGGCTCTCGGCTCTTGAATCTATTTTCAGTCCTCATACCCGAATTTCTTCAGGTAATTCTTTTTACTGCGCCAGTCGGCAATTACTTTAACAAACATTTCCAGAAATATTTTTTTCTGAAAAAACTCTTCCATGCTGCGGCGGGCATACGTACCCACAATTTTCAGCATTTTGCCTTGCTGGCCTATTAATATATTTTTTTGCGATTCGCGCTCCACAATAATTTCGGCGCTGATGCGGTAAATATGGTCTTCTTCTTTGAACGCTGTAATTACCACCTCGGTACTGTACGGAATTTCCTTTTTATACTGCTTGAATACTTGCTCGCGTATCATTTCGGCCGCAAAAAAGCGGTCGTTACGGTCGGTAAGGGCATCTTTCTCGTAATAAGCCGGATGCTCGGGCAGGTGTTCCATTACAAAATCCATAATGGCCCTGATGTTATGCTCGTGCAGGGCTGAGATAGCAAAGATGGCTTTTGGGTTTAGCTTTTCTTGCCAGAAAGCGGCCTTTTGCTTTACCGTTTCCTCATCGCTCTTGTCAATTTTATTAATCAATACCACCAAGGGGGCTAATGAGCCTTGTAGTTTGTCAATTACATCAGCTTCGTCATACTTCTCATTTACATCCGTTACCAGCAGCAGCAGGTCGGCATCTACAATAGAGCCTTCTACCTGGTGCATCATGCTTTCCTGCAGGGCATAAGCCGGTTTGATCACGCCGGGGGTATCAGAAAAAACAATTTGATAGTCATCGTCGTTTACAATACCCAGAATGCGGTGGCGCGTGGTTTGCGCCTTTGGGGTAATGATTGACATGTTTTCGCCCACCAAGGCATTCATCAGGGTTGATTTCCCTGCGTTGGGTTTACCAATAATACTCACAAATCCGGCCCGGTGACTCATATAGAAAAAAAAATTAAAATAATATTTGGACTGCAAAGAAACGAATTATATCTTTGCAGTCCCAACAAAAAACAAAAACAGTGCGGGATGGAGCAGTTGGTAGCTCGTCGGGCTCATAACCCGAAGGTCGTAGGTTCGAGTCCTGCTCCCGCTACCCAAGAAACAAAGAAGCCTCAAATCGAAAGATTTGAGGCTTCTTTGTTTATAAATACATTGGATAGGCTTATACTAAAGATATATTAATCTAAGATTAACTTTCGGACGGCGTTCAAAAGTAAATTCATTAGTATTCTCCTCTTTCTACTTTAATCCAAGTATTAAACCATCATACTGCTACCTACTCATTAAAATCCCTTATCCTTTTATCTTGCTAAGTAATTTAAATCAACATTAAAATATTTCCCATTGGTTAAAAATTTAATAATATCGAAAACATACCACTTTTAGGAATGTTTTAATTAAAAAAGGAGGTAATCATGTTAGCTATGAATTATCGAGGCCCATTTAGAATTAGGGCCGACCGGGACAAGCCTGTCCCCCAAATCCAACATCCCTTTGATGCTATTGTACGAGTCACGCGGTCACTGATTTGCGGTTCTGACTTGCACTTGTATCATGGACTGGTGCCAGACACCCGGGTAGGAATGACCTTTGGGCATGAGTTTACGGGCGTGGTAGAAGAAGTAGGCTCAGGCGTACAGAAACTTAAAGTTGGCGACCGGGTACTTGTGCCTTTCAACATTGCCTGCGGTACTTGCCCTTTCTGTAAACAAGAGTTGTATGGCAACTGCCATGAGTCAAACCCTGAGGCTACGGCAGTAGGCGGATTTTTTGGTTATGCACATATCGCAGGGGGATATGATGGCGGACAAGCGGAATATGTCCGTGTACCTTTTGCAGACGTTAGCCCAACTGTAATCCCAGATGGGATGGACATTGAAGATGCCGTACTGCTAACGGATGTTGTACCAACTGGCTATCAGGCGGCTGAAATGGGCGGCATCAGAAAAGGTGATACCGTTGTGGTTTTTGGTGCAGGGCCCGTTGGTATTATGGCAGCAAGGTGTGCCTGGCTATTTGGAGCCGGAAGGGTGATTGTGATTGACCATATTGATTACCGGCTGGAGTTTGTTAAAAAATACGCTTATTGCGAGGCGTACAACTTCAGTGAAATGGATGACCCTGTTGTATTTCTGAAAAAACAGACAGATTGGTTTGGTGCCGATGTCTGTATCGACGCTGTAGGTTGTGATGCCGCAGGCAGCGCTATGCAAACTATTACGGGGAAGAAGTTACTCTTACAGGCAGGCGCAGCAACGGCCTTGCACTGGGCCATTAATTCAGTTAAAAAAGGTGGTATTGTTTCAGTAGTGGGTGTATATGGCCCACCATTTAACATGGTGCCAATGGGGAGTTTGATGAACAAGGGGATTACCCTGCGTGCCAACCAGGCATCAGTTAAAAGGCTACTGCCAAAGCTAATAGATCACGTGATGGCAGGACGATTGAATCCTAAAGGCATAATTACACATCGTTTGCCGCTGGAAGAAATATCGGATGCTTACCACATATTTTCTGCCAAGAGAGATAATTGTATCAAACCACTTTTAATTCCACCAAGAGCCGAAATGGCTTAACTAAATTTGTTATGGAAAAGATTAAAAAAGAGCCGGATCAAATCTCTGGCATTGATAGAAAAATAGCAGATGTATCCAAAGACCATATTCCTGGCTGGGGCATAGATGCAGATCCTGAAAATGATCCTACATACCCCATGAAGCACTGGAATGGTGCAGATTACCAACGGATCAACTACGAAAAACCTCCGCAGCAACGCGTAAACATGGAGATATTGCATTCAATTGAACGACCAGGTATTACCCGCGTTTTCGGCACTTCAACGCCACCCATTGGCTTAAGCGGCAACATCAGGCGCTGGGCATACAAATACAGCGAAGCAACAACCGCGCATTGGATGGGGCTGATACTGGCAGACCGCGTGAATTCAGTAGAAGGCATTATTGATGATTTTACGAGGGGAACCATACCTGATCTGTTCAAAGAACGAGGCTGGTCTGCTGAATGGAAGTATAACAGGCAGGGATTTATAAAAAGTGCGTTAACCGGGGTTTTGATAACCACGGCTCTTATAGCCTTATTTACTTCTAAATCCAAAAGGTAAACGGAGTGATACAGAAAGGCTACGTAATGTCGTAGCTTTTCTGTATAATACATTTCAAATTAGGCGTATTAGTAATGAAAAAAGGGAAGACAGTTCAAGCAAAGTTAATCGCCTATTTAGTAGTCCTAAACAGATAAAACCAGACCGATTAGATAATTAAGTAACTTTAAGTTTAACAATTAATGATTCGATAATCGTCTTATTGTGGCTACTCAAGTAAAAAAGCCTCTTAGAGAAATCTGAGAGGCTTTTTTGGTTATATCCTACAATTAAAGGCAATTTTTAAATTTGTTCAAAGGTAAAGCTTTGAACATTAGTTCTTTGCTTCATATACTGTTAATAGCACTATAGGAATATCATTTACCTTTTGTGGTTAGGTCTACCGGCAGGCGATTGATGGGCTGCATACGAATATTACGGTAAAAGATCTCAGCCCCTTCAGACTGTAGCTGGATCTTGCCTTTTGCCATTGGGCTGGTAGTGCCGTTGTCAATCTGGCTGTTGTGATACAACACCATGGCAACTTTTCCGTTGAGAACGTGGATGCTGGTATCGCCATGGCAATATAGGTCAAGCGTATTCCACTCGCCAGACGGTTTTTCATCGCCCGCCTGCTTTATGCAATGCCTGCCGTTCTTGCTTTTGTCGCTAAAAGATAACAAAGGGCCATTGGCATCATAAACGTAGTCGGTTTCACTTCTTTTAACAGCTGGTATATCAGCTGCGCCGCCAGCACAGCCCCAATAATCGCCGCAATTTCCTTCCTCTACCTGAAATTCCTGCGCACGCATCCAGGCCATGTAATCAGCACCAAACTTGCCAACCGAGTGGTAAAGTAAACCGCTATCCTTTTTGTTGCCCTTTTTCTTCTGGCCCCAAAGCAGTTTACCCCATTTGAATTGTAATTGAAGGTGGTAATTCTCATACTCCTGCTTGGTAGTAATTGCACCCCAGTTTTCTCCCGATATTCTGATGATCTTTTCACCATTCTCATTAACAATGGTGAATACTTTACGCGGGTCATTGTTCAAGCCTAAAGGTGTTGCACTTAGTGGCTTGCCATTATCATCCAGGTCGGGGCCAAGATACGTATCCCAGCCGCTCAAATCTTTACCGTTAAACAGATTCACCCAGCTGTCTTTTTTTACTGAGGTGAGTGACAGGCATAGCATGCCGGCAAAAGCGAATAAGAAAAAAATGTGTTTCATGGTTAAATAATCGGTTAAACGAATATACCACTATATGATGCATTATTTAAGGGGCATTAAGTAATAAAGTGATTACTTAATGCCCTACCTGTTACATAGCTTACAAGTAGCTGAAATCCATTTGCTGCCAACGATTTTATATGAAGTAAGAGTAATAGATAGCCCCCGTTGTAAAGCCACTACTTAATTATAAGGTGAACTGGTAAAAGTTGCCATTGCGGCCAAGTGGTTTACTGGAGGCAATATTTAAGTTCAAGCTCCTTTAAGCGCCCTTTTCTAATTGCTTTTTTAGCCAGATAATTAAAAAGTGGTGCTGCAATTTTTTGTATGCCGACCATTTTAGAGTTATTTAAATAAACGAACAAAGCCAGGTCTGTTAAATTTTTTGGTGTTCCTGCAGCACTGGCCAAGCCATCTGTGGCCAGCCCTTTTGATATCAGCAGCGCATTTTCAAAGTTTTTATTGCCCGGGCTTACCGTTACCCTGATTAAACAATCGTTATCTGAAGTATTGTGAAAGTAGTGCTTTTCATTAGGCTGAATGGTTACTTTATCGCCTATGTTTAATTGCTGAATCCGGTTGTTTAATCCTACTTCAAGAGTTCCTGTCAGTACTTCAAAACTTTCAGCAAACAGGGTGTGGTAATGCCATGGTGTTTTCTCTCCCGGAATGATGTTGAATTCAACCACACTTTCGCTATGAGTATCTGCTGAATTGATCAGTTTAATATATCCTTGCGTTTTCATATAATTTGAGTTAAGATGTTATCGGGTTGAAGATTTATTGATGAGTAAGATAGCGCCAACAGTAGCGCATACCATAATGGCAGCCATATGGGGTATGGCCTGTACAATGCCGTTATAGTTTTTGCTTAATACAATCAGCATATCGGCAATCGGAATCAGCGTTCCTGCGGCCAGCGTAATTCCTAAAGCTTTGGGTTGTTTAGTAAGTACAAGAAGACAAATCAGCAAACCTGAAAACACATCACGAATGCCTTTGATGTAATGAAAAGAGTAGTCGGCATGCTCATTGAAGTGTATCCCGTAACCAGCCTCTGCTGTTTCGGGTGCCAACAGAAACCGGGTGCCGATAAAAAGCATTCCTAACCCGGTTAGAAAAGCAAGTGCCATAGAAATTTTGTGTGTCATGATTATATGTTTTAAATGATGACACAAAATTCCATATCCCCCAGCCGGCATTCATGCACTTGGGTTAACAAATCACTTTTCAGCAAAAATTCTTTTGCGGATACGGCTAAGTGATTGGGGCTTTACCCCTACATAAGATGCAATATGATATTGGGAGATTCTTTGCAGTAGAGCAGGGTGCTTATCTAAAAATTTTTCATAGCGCAGCTCAGGCGTATCTGTATAAAACGAGCTGAGGTCTTGCAGGGTTTGTATAAATACCTGTTCAATCACCAACCGGCCAAACCGCTCGGCCCCGTTCACTGAACTGTAAAACAGTTGCAAATCATGATAAGAGATTTGCAAAATTTCACAGTCTTCTAATGCCTGAATGTTTTTTGTTGAGGGCAATTGCGGAATAAAGCTTTCATAGTTACAAATGAAGTTGTTTTCCTGGGCAAAATCGTAAGTTTTATCCTCGCCGTCATGATTGATATAATACCGCAGGACGCCCTTGTTGACAAAGCCCACCTGTTTGCAAATTTGTCCTTCTGCTAAAAAGAAGTCTCCTTTTTTGTAAGCTTTTTCTTTAAATAAAGAGCTGACGGTATCTTGTTCTGCCGGGCTTAATGTTATGATCTGTTGTATGCTCTGAAGCAGGTTATAAATAATAGCAGGCATCGATTTGAAATGATTATCAGCAGCAAAGGTTTAAAATTATATGCATATCAGTTCAGTATACAGCTGGAGTGATGTGAATATAATTCGATTTGCTTACTAATAACGTTTTATTTTTTGGCAAATCCTTGGGCGGTCAGTTTGAAGCCCTGCAAGTTCATATGATACTGGTTTTGAAACATAGCGGCAATGCTTTGCCGGTAGGCAGCCTGGGTATTGGCTTTTATAGTTTCCTGATAGCCTAAAGCCAGTATTACGGTTTGCAGTTTAAGTTCCTCACCCAATTGAGCCCGCGTGGTGGCTGAGCTAAATTTAGGGTTTTGAGCAATAATACTTGCGGCCTGCACCCGTACGCCACGCTCCATAGTTGGGGTTACCTGGCTGTCTTGTACGTTATTTACAATCTGGTAACCAGCCACCAGGAGGCCCGCCAGTGCATCCGCCAAATTGTTGTTGTGCAGGGCAGATGTTTTCAGCATTTGCTGGTATACCTGATCATAATCGGCTTTACCCGGCCCGAAAGTCGCCTTCAAGGTTTGAGCGCCCTGAGGGCTTTGGCTTTGCAGTCGCCTGGCAAAACTGGTAACTACCTGCTGCCGCAAGGCTGGTGTAGAACTGTAAGCAAAACTGGTTTTAGCAGGAGCTGCTGACCGACCGCTGGCTTTATTGCCGTAAGCAAGATTGCCTATATTGCCTGTCCAGCCAGCCATCAGCGTAGGATCAAGCGCCATAATAGGGTCCTGTGCATAAGTGCAATGGGCGGTAAAAAGCAAAGCACTCAGCAGCGCGCCGGCCACTATCTTGATGAGCTGTTTCATATTAGTAAATGAAGTATTGTGCAAATCAACCATTAGTTAAACTCTTATTCAAGTTCCGTTACTTATCAATTTAATATCTTAAATGTTAAAATGTTTGCATTTAAAATGCTGTTAACCAATGGTTGTGATACTTTTAAGTAAGCAATTTTGTGCTTAAGCATAGGGTACGCTTGTGCCATTTAACCAATCCTTAATATTACCGCAACATTCAGCGCAGGTACACCGCCTATTTTCGCAGCAAAAAAACGGATGAAAAAATTATTACTCAGCATTGTTTCAGTTTTGCTGATCGGCACTTTGGCCAAAGCCCAGGAAAGTCATGTGGTATTGATCAGTATTGATGGCTTACGCCCTGAGTTTTACATGGACCCTTCCTGGGGTATGGTGAACGTCAGGCAGGGCATGAAGGCCGGCGCTTATGCTGAAGGCGTTCGGGGCAGCTTTCCTACAGTAACATATCCTTCTCACACCACCATTGTAACCGGGGTACTGCCGGCCAAGCATGGTATTTATTACAATACGCCCGTAGAGCCGCTGGGTATATCGGGCAAATGGTTTTGGTATTATAAAGATATAAAGGTACCCACCTTGTGGACAGCTGCCAAAGCGGCCGGCTTAACTACAGCAGGCGTGAGCTGGCCTGTTACCGTTGGTGCACCTATTGATTACAATTTGCCCGAGTATGTAATATTACCCAAGGGCAAAGGTGAAAAGAAAGATGAGATCAAAGCCCTTTACGAAGAGTCGAACCCTAAAGCATTATACCAGGAAGTACAGGATAACGCCATTGGTAAATTCGGCGAGTATGGTGCCAGCTTCGATTTTTATAACAGCGACCAGAATAAAGCCCGTATGGCGGCTTACCTGATACGCCGGTATAAACCTTCATTTTTAGCTATACATATTGCCTTAACCGATCACTTTGAGCACGAAGAAGGCCGCGATGGGGATAAAGTGCGCTCAACCGTAGCCGGAGCTGATGCGGCGGTTAAAACCATTATAGACGCCGTTGAAGCTGCAGGCCTGCGTAAAAATACCACCTTCATTATCACCGGCGATCATGGTTTTGTTAACATTCATACCCAGGTAAACCCAAATGTACTATTGGCACAAGCCGGTTTGTATAATGATGCACATAAAGAAGATTGGAAGGCCTATTTCCAGGCCAGTGGCGGCTCCGCCTTTCTGCACTTGCGTAACACAAAAGATAAAGCCACGCTCGAAAAAGTAAACCAAGCATTAGCTGCTTTGCCTGATGGCGTCAAAAAAACGTTCCATATACTGGATAAAAAAGCACTGACCGCAGCCCAAGGCGACCCGAATGCTGCCTTAGCCTTGGCGGCTTATCAGGGTTTCAGTTTTGGTGCTAAAGCTACAGGCGAACTATTGACCGCAGCCAAAGGCGGCACGCATGGTTATCTGCCTACCGATTTTAAGGAAATTCAAACCGGTTTTGTAGCTTTTGGACGCGGCATCAGCCCTCATGTGGTAATACCGCAATTGGGGCAGGAGGATATTGCGCCACTCATTGCTGGTTTGCTGGGGTTGAAGCTGCAAACAGATGGTGTGCTTTATCCCGGTCTGTTGGTTGCAGAAAAGAAATAAAAGCAAGTTTAATCCGGATATATAATCGCAAGCCGCTAAAAATAAATTAGCGGCTTGTTTTGGTTAATTAATGCTGGTAAACAATTAATTAAAAACTAATTCTCTGACGATAAGTTATTTATTCAATATTAAATACGCATACATCGCCATGAATGAAAAAGACAAAATGAACCGCCGTACCGTAATCAGCGGTTTAGGCGCAGGCCTGGCCGCCGCCGCAGTAGCGCCGGTTATGTCAGCCTCGGCAGCGCCGGTTAGTGAGCCCGCAGCACCGGCAGGCTTGGTTGACCCAACCACCAAATATCCCAGACCGCCGTTTAAAAGCCAGTCACAACCCTGGCCTGGGCTGGTAAGCCAGATGGACCCACGGCCAGATCATGGTGAAAAAAGTTATAAAGGCTCGGGCCGTTTAACCGGCCGTAAAGCGCTCATTACCGGTGGCGACTCTGGCATGGGTCGTGCCGCTGCCATTGCCTACGCACGCGAAGGCGCTGATGTAGCCATCAACTATTACCCTACCGAAGAGCCGGATGCACGCGAAGTAATTGCTTTAATAAAAGCCGAAGGCCGCAAAGCTGTAGCCATTCCCGGCGATTTGCGCGACGAGGCTTTTTGCAAGCGTTTGGTGGATGAAGCTGTACAAAAACTGGGCGGATTAGATATACTGGTAAGTAATGCCGGCCGCCAGCAGGCGCACGATTCGATATTGGATATTACCTCGGAGCAATTTGACTGGACAATGAAAACCAATATTTATGCGCCTTTCTGGATCATTAAAGCCGCCCTGCCGCACATGCCGCCGGGATCTGTAATCATTGGTACCACTTCGGAACAGGCTTATGACCCTACGCCCGATTTGTACGATTACGCCCAAACCAAGGCCGCTACCATGAATTACGTAAAATCATTGGCTAAACAATTAGGGCCTAAAGGTATACGGGTAAATGGCGTAGCGCCAGGCCCCATCTGGACTCCATTGCAGGTAAGCGGTGGTGCCAGTCAGGAAAAACTGCAAAAGTTTGGTGGTCAAACACCGCTCGGTCGTCCCGGTCAGCCGGCTGAGTTAGGTTCTATATATGTACAGTTAGCCGCTAACGATGCCAGCTTTGCCACCGGCCAGGTATATGGTGCTGCAGGCGGTGCCGGGCAACCATAAGATTCTTGACATGAACAGCAGAAAGCCGCTTAATTAATTATTGAGCGGCTTTTTTGTTTAAACCGAACCAAAGAGGTTTATTGTTCATATTTATATCGAAACCCAGCTTAAGCCCATATCAATAACAATAGCTAATATTGCCGATAAATATATACCCGCATGAAAGCTCCTTTACTCATTATTGACGACGAGCAAAAGCTAAGTCAGCTACTGGCCCGTATTCTGCAACTGGAAGGTTATCAGGTATGGCAGGCTGCTACAGCTAAAGAAGGTTTGAAGATTTTAACGCAAGAAGAGATTTTTGTGGTATTGAGCGATGTAAAGTTGCCCGATGCCAATGGGGTGGAACTGGTAAAAACCGTTAAAGACAAATCGCCCTATACAGAAGTAATATGTCTGACAGCTTATGGCACTATTGCCGATGGCGTAACAGCCATCAAAAACGGAGCTTTTGATTACATTACCAAAGGTGATGATAACGACCGGATACTCCCCCTGGTAAGTAAAGCCACTGAAAAAGCAGAGTTGCAATTTAGGCTCTTTCAAATGGAGCGCAAACTGATAAAGCGCCACAGTTTCGAAAGTATCATCGGGCGTTCCAAGCCTTTGCAACAAGCCATAGAACTGGCTAAAAGGGTATCGGTAACCGATACTACCGTTTTACTATTAGGCGAAACCGGTACAGGTAAAGAGGTATTTGCCCAAGCCATACATTATAACAATAATCGTAAACAAAAAAGTTTTGTGGCGCTTAATTGCAGCGCCTTTAGTGCCGAGTTGCTGGAGAGTGAATTGTTTGGTTACAAAGCAGGCGCTTTTACCAGTGCTACCAAAGATAAAAAGGGCCTGATTGAAGAAGCAGATGGTGGCACCCTATTTTTGGATGAGATAGGCGAAATGAATATTGATTTGCAGGCCAAATTGCTGAGAGTATTGGAGGCAGGTGAGTTTATTAAACTGGGGCAAACTAAAACCCAAAAAGTAAATATCCGCATTGTAGCGGCTACTAATCGTAACCTGGAAGAGGAGGTGGGGAAAGGAAATTTCAGGCGTGATTTATTTTACCGCCTTTCCATATTTGCAATCACCCTGCCTTCTTTGAATGAGCGCACTGAGGATATCCCGCTGTTGGCGGCGCATTACCTGAAAGAGTTTTCGGCCAAAGTGAACCAACAGGTAAATCATATAGATGATGCCTTTATGGAGCAGCTGAAAGCTCATCGCTGGAAGGGTAATATCCGGGAGCTGAAAAACCTGATAGAACGGGCGGTAATCATCTCCAACACTTCAACTTTAACTGCTGACTTGTTACCATTTGATTTTATTAATGCACCTGTACAGCAATCAAACAGTTTTGATTTGGCCGTAATAGAAAAGCGGCATATTGCTTATGTACTTAACCATACCCGAGGTAATAAAACTGAGGCTGCGCGGTTGCTAAACATAGGTTTAACTACGCTTTACCGTAAAATTGAAGAGTATAAACTGATAGTTTAGGCAAAAAGTTACCCTACCAAAATGAAAATTAACCCTTCCATTTTGGTAGGGTGAAAACAGACATAAAAGTATGTAAAGTGCCTTTGTGGTTTAAAAAGGCACATTGCATATGGTCGGCACAGCAATTGTTAACTGCCCTGATACAACGAAAGCCTTGTATTAGGCAGGTACATATGCAAACTCCTCATTTAAGAAAACTATCAGCTGCCGGCGTGCTGATTACGCTTGGAATCATTTTTGGTGATATTGGTACTTCACCACTTTACACATTTCAAACTTTATTAAAAGAAGGCGGCCGGGCCGATGCTTTTTTAGTGTTGGGCGCCATCTCCTGCGTGTTCTGGACACTTACACTACAAACCACTTTTAAATATATCATTATCACACTACAGGCCGATAATAAAGGCGAGGGTGGCATTTTCTCATTATACGCTTTAGTGAGGCGGTATGGTAAAAAGCTGGCTATACCGGCTATTATTGGTGCCGGTACTTTACTGGCCGATGGTATTATTACACCGCCCATCTCGGTTACCTCAGCTATTGAGGGTTTGGGCCTGGTGCCTGCGTTGAGCAAGGATTTTATTCCGGGCAACGAATTGATTTTGGGCATTGTCATTGGCATTTTGTTGTTATTATTCTTTTTTCAGCAATTTGGTACCAATGTGGTAGGTGCAGCATTTGGGCCGGTAATGCTTATCTGGTTTTTGATGCTGGGTACATTAGGGATGAGTCAGGTAGTACATTGCCCTGCTATATTTAAAGCGCTGAATCCTATGTATGGCTGGCATTTGCTTACCGAGCATCCTAACGGCTTTTGGCTGTTAGGCGCTGTGTTTTTGTGTACCACCGGTGCCGAGGCGTTGTACTCAGATTTGGGGCATTGCGGCCGCAAGAACATACAAGTAAGCTGGATATTGGTAAAAGTGTGCCTGGTATTAAATTACCTGGGGCAGGGGGCCTGGGTGCTTACTCAAACCAAGTATCATAGTTTCGAGGGCGTTAATCCGTTTTTTGAAATTGTACCGCATGCTTTTTTGATACCGGCTATTGGTATTGCTACGCTGGCTACCATTATTGCCAGTCAGGCGCTCATCAGCGGCTCTTTTACCCTCATCAGCGAAGCCATCAGTATGAATTTCTGGCCGCGGGTAACCGTAAAATTCCCCTCCAACATCCGGGGACAAATTTATATTCCCAGCATTAACTGGATTTTGTGTTTTGGCTGTATCGCGGTAGCCTTGTACTTTAAAACTTCTGAGGCGATGACGGCAGCTTACGGTTTTTCTATTACCGTAGCCATGCTGATGACCACCTTTTTAATGTACTACTTTATGCGTTACAAGAAGCACTGGCCGTTGTGGATAGTGATAATAATTGTGTGCATGTTTGTAGCCGTTGAGGGTTCATTCTTTGTGGCCAATGCTGTAAAAATTGTAAAACGGTTATTCTTCCTGGTATTTGAAGTAGGCTTGATTTTTACCATGTACATTTGGTACCGCGCGCGCCAGATTACCAATCGCTTTCTGACTTTTGTTGATTTGAAGGATTACATACCGATGCTAAATGCCTTGAGTCAGGATGAGGGCATCCCAAAATTTGCCACGCACCTGATCTATTTAACCAAAGCCAATAACAGCCGACAGATAGAGGAAAAAGTTATCTATTCCATTTTGAGCCGCAAACCCAAGCGGGCCGATGTGTACTGGTTTGTGCATATTGAGCGTACCGATGAACCGTACACAATGGAATATACTGTAGAAGAGCTGGAAAACGATAAAATTATCAGGCTGGAGTTCCGCATTGGTTTCCGTATTCCAGCGCGCATTAATGTATTGTTCCGTAAAGCGCTGGAAGAAATGATTGCCCGCGGCGAACTGGACATCACCAGCCGCTACGCTTCACTGGGAAGCTACAACTTGCCGGCGGATTTTCAGTTTGTACTCATCGAGCGTTTCCTGTCTTACAATAACATCCTGAGCACAGCAGAAAGCTTTATCCTGAACAGCTATTTTAATATCAGCAACCTCGCCATGAGTGATGCCAAGGCTTTCGGGCTGGATACCAGTGAGACAAGGATTGAAAAGATACCATTGGTGGTTAATCCACTTAGTAATATCAAGCTAAAGCGGGTAGAAGTATAGGCGACCGGTAATTTCAAAAGCTTTCGGACGCGTCATTGCTTCATACCTCGCAATTACGCGTTTAGGAAAATGTACATACTTTATATACCCGTAAACTCTTTTAAAAAGAGTTAGAACGCTTAGATTTCAAGCCAGCGATGCAGGCAAAATCAACATACATTCATTCTGTATTAATTATACAGCAGGCTTTTTTATATGTAACTAAAATCTTGATTTAGGAAAATTAAGGAAAAATGTAGTACCCACATTGGTTTCGGTTTCAAACCACACCTTGCCGCCTGCATTTTCAATAGAATTTTTAACGAAGGCCAGCCCTAAACCTGTACCCGAACTTTTGGTAGTAAAGTTAGGCTCAAATATGCGTTCGCGAAGATTATCGGGGATACCGTTACCGTTATCTTTTATTTTAAGCAAGATGCTGTGCTGATGAATGTTGTAGTCAATTTGAATATCTCCGGGCCGCTCTGGTGGCATGGCTTCAATCGCATTTTTTAACAGGTTGTTAAAGCAGCGCAGCAACTGGTCGCGGTCGGCCAAAATCATAAATTTAGCATCATCGGCCTGGAAATCAATTTTTACATTATCCATATGTTTAAATATGGTAACTGCCTGGCTTAACAAATCCAGGATATTAACCCGCTCCATGCGTGTATCCGGCATTTTAGCGAAAGCCGAAAACTCGGATGCAATGGACGACAAGCTTTCAATTTGCTCCACAAACGATTTGCTGAAACGCTCAAACTTCGTATCAAATTTAGGGTCTTTATCCTTCCATGATTTTTCGAGCAGCTGCAAGCCCAGTTTTAGCGGCGTAAGGGGGTTTTTAATTTCGTGCGCTACCTGCTTGGCCATTTCGCGCCATGCGCTTTCCCGCTCAGATTGTGCCAGGCGGCTGGCGCTGTGCTCCAGCGCAGCAATCATGTGGTTATATTCTTTCACCAAGGCACCAATCTCATCGTCACGCTCCCAGGCAATCGGCTCATTCTTTTTGCCATATACCGTACGGCTCAGGCTTTGCTGTATAAAATTAAGCGGCGCTGTAATTTGTCGCGCTACCACAACTGCCAGCAAGCCGATGGCAATAAAAATAAGCGCATAAATATTAATCATGGCATTCAGCAACGAGCCAATGCGTTCCTTGTAGTCGGCCTCATTAGAGAAATAAGGCAGTTGCAGATAGCCTATAGTCTCATTTTTTGAGTCGCGGATGGGTGCGTAAGCTGATTTAAATTTCAAATCGCCAATTTGCTCTGCATTTACCACTACAGATTTTTGAAGTTTATCCAGCTGCACATAGGCACGCCCGTTCATGCGGCGGGATAATAGTCCATAATCGTATATTTTAGGCTGGGTAGCCAATACCGGTATGCCCTGTTTATTAAAGAGAGTAATGTCAGCCGAAAAGTTTTCAGCAAACTCATTAAACAGCAGTTGGCTATTGTCGGTCATCTCACGCAGCCGGTCAATTTGGCTGGCCTCAAATGCCGAAGCTACCCGGGTGGCTTTATCAGCCATCATTTCATCCTGCTGTTCAATGTACTGCGATTTGATAGAGAGGTAGGTAATTACCCCTACCAGCACCAGCGTAAGCACAACAGAAAAAATCATGAATAATTGTATGCGGGTTTTGTACAGAATGCGGTTCAACTTTACTTTGAACGACCAAATAAGCTGGTTGTCTTTAATGCTTAATACCTTTACCCGTGCCCAAAGCCAGATGATCGTCATGGCAATTAAGCCAAAGGCAAGCAGCACAATAAAAAAGAAAGTAAGCGTGTTGATGCTGTTAAATGCCGTGTCATCTTCGCGGGTTACAATAATGAGTTTGCGCTGACTGGGCTGATAAATTAAGTGGTTGTATTTGGCAACCCGCTGAAACCAGGGTTTGGCTTGGTTGGCATCTTGCGTGGTTTTGAAGGTATAGTTTTTAAGTTTACCGGTAAACTCGGTGTTTACGGTATTATAAATGTATTTGCCGTTCTGACTTTGCAGATTACCATTGCTGTAAAAGGCATAAGAATAACCTTTAAACTCGTTACCTGTGGTTAGCTCACTGTTTACCAACACCTGCGGATAAGAGTAGTTAAACTGTAGTGGTTTTGATTTTAAATCAATAATAATAGTACCCAGTAATTTACCTTCCTGGTATACCGGAATAATAGCAAAGTAGCTCTTAAACCCAAAAGCATTGTTTTCACGATAAAAGTAATCTGATACTTTAAATGAGCTGTAAAGTACCATATCCTTAAAATCGCTGAGGGCAAAGCGGTTAGTGGCGTCAATAGCTTTACCGGCTGCATCAAACTCATTGATTTTTAGATTATAATCAGTGAGGTAACCATCAAAATAGTTGGTTTGGAAATGGGTTTTCAGGTACTCGCCGGTATAAGAATGATTGAGAAAGTATTCGGTAAGTACCTGGTCGTGCGTGATGCGTTTTTCTACCTGCCTGAACAGGCGGTTGGCCACGGTATCATCTGCATTTTCCAGTTTATGTATTAATACCTTGCGCAACTCTTTTTCTTTAAGCGACCGGAAACCGCTGAATTTTACAGCTACGATTAATGAAAAAATAACAATAATACCAAGGAAAGAAAATGGCTCAAACCTGCTCCGGTTATATAATACGGCATACCCCCTGATAATCACAATGGCACCCCATAAAATAAAAAGCAAAGTAAACACTTGGTGATACCAGGTAGAAGCTAAGGTAAGCAGGGCCATGCTGCCTGTAACAATATATAGTTTTTGATTCTGTGACAGCATAAGCCGGTTGCTCAGGCTTACAAATGCTTCATTGAATAAGAATACGCTGAGCAGGCAAAAACATAGCACAATAACAGCCAGCACACTGTAGCCCGATAAATTCAGGATATTATCTAAATCAAAATTAACGCCCGATTTAATTACCAGGCCGGCAAACAGGTTGAGCAACTGCGTAAGCAGTAAGGCAATAATTACTACGCCTGCAGTAGCCATAATATAAGCCGGCCACTTAATGAGCCGTTTTCGAAATAAACGGTGGCGGTAATAATATACAAAAGAGGCTATCCAGCACAAGCCTAAAATGTTAAGACAAAGGTCGCCCAGTGAGGGAAAGACCGGCCCGTTATGATAAAATTTATGGCTGAAAAGCGACAATTCATAAATTACAGAAGGGTAACTGTAATATAAATTAATAAAGCGCAGACCAACAACAAATGTACTTAACAGGCCAACCGCAACCCATATGCGGCCTCTATTGGCATAATGCACCGCCATTAAATGCATAAGCAGGCATAAAACTAACAGGCCTGCACCCCACAACAATACCTCAAAATCTAAAAAAATATGATTTTCTCTAAACCCCTGCTTTAATTTAACCGAAAACAGGTATTGATGATTAAGGCTGCTGATGGTAGTTACCCGCCTGTCGCTGATATCTGCAATTTCCAGGTTGTCATCAGTTAGCAGGTCGCGGTCAAAGCAATTGCCTAAGTATTGATTTTGTATTTGATAATCACTACGGATGGGAATAAAAAACATGGCGCTGAAATTGCCCTGCGTTTTTTTAATTACTTCGTAGTAGCCATTTGGCTGATGGATTAAAGAGGTGCCATCTTTGATTATAGCCGGATTATTGGGAAGGACTTTAATACCCGACCAGAAATTGATCTTACCATTATGCAGGGTAAGCATCCAAATTCTTTTTTCACGGGTATATTCGTCAATCAGATTAAAAGCATGCTCTGGCTTTTGGTTGAGTGTTTTAAGTTGATTGAATTTTTCGGCGGTAAGCAGTTGGTTAACCCATTTTTCTTTTTTGTGAAGGTGATCTTCCAGCGTTTTTGCCGATTGAATTAAGTTATCCTGCGGAGTATAAAACCAACGCACAATTACTGCTGTGAACATTAAACTGGCACACAGCAGCGCCAGCAGAATACGTATTTTTACCGAAACACTCAACTTCGTAACTTTAGAACTCAATACAGGAAACTAAAATACTACAAAAAATATAAGCCACAGTTTCCTGCGGCTTATATTTTTATTCGTTTATGGCGGCGCTGGCGGTAACAGCGGTGCGGTCTACCTTTTTTACCAAGCCTTGTAAAACATTACCGGGGCCGGTTTCAGTAAATGAGGTAGCACCATCCTCCAGCATGTGCATCAGGGTTTGTGTCCAGCGCACAGGGCCGGTTAACTGGGCAATCAGGTTATGTTTAATCTGCTCAGGGTCGGTATGCGGTTTGGCATCAATATTTTGATAAATAGGGCATACCGGAACAGAAATTTGTGTATTCACAATGGCAGCTTCCAGCTCGGCACGCGCTGCTTCCATTAAAGGCGAATGGAAAGCGCCGCCTACATTTAATTTTAACGCACGTTTGGCGCCGGCTTCTTTTAATTTTTCGCAAGCTGCATCAACTCCGGTAATAGTGCCCGAGATTACCAACTGACCTGGGCAGTTATAATTAGCCGGAACCACTACGTCGCTTACACGCTGGCAAATATCCTCTACTGTAAAATCATCAAGGCCTAAAATAGCAGCCATGGTTGAAGGTTGAATTTCGCAGGCTTTTTGCATTGCATTGGCACGGGCCGCCACCAGGCGCAAACCATCTTCAAATGATAAACCACCTGCCGCTACCAGGGCCGAGAATTCGCCCAGCGAGTGACCGGCTACCATATCAGGTTTAAAATCACTGCCCATTACTTTGGCTAATATCACCGAGTGTAAAAATATAGCAGGCTGGGTAACGCGGGTTTGCTTTAGGTCTTCTTCAGTACCGTTAAACATTACATCGGTAATGCTAAAGCCTAAAATCTCGTTGGCCTGCTCAAACAATCGGCGGGCCCGCTCATGGTTGTCATAAAGGTCTTTCCCCATGCCTGGGTACTGCGCACCTTGTCCGGGAAATAGGTATGCTTTCATTCGTTGGTTGATTAAGTGAGAGGTTGATTGTGTGAGTAGTTGATTAAGTGAATGACTCTAAACATAACCACTCACTTAATCAACTACTCACACAATCAACTCAATTTCGACGCTATTAAATTTAAAAATTCGGTGCGGGTTTTTTCTTTCAAAAACTCGCCGGTAAAGGCAGAAGTGGTGGTTACCGAGTTTTGTTTTTGTACGCCGCGCATGCTCATACATAAGTGGCGGCATTCAATTACCACGCCTACGCCCAAAGGCTCCAGGGTTTCTTGTATACAATCGCGTATCTCGTTGGTTAAACGTTCCTGCACCTGTAGCCGGCGGGCAAAGGCATCTACAATGCGCGGTATTTTGCTCAGGCCTACCACATGTCCGTTCGGGATATAAGCTACATGTGCTTTGCCAAAAAAAGGCAGCATGTGGTGTTCACACATCGAGTAAACCTCAATATCTTTTACCACCACCATCTGGCTGTACTCTTCTTTGAACATAGCCGATTTTAAAATCGCCTGTGCATCCAGTGCATAACCATGGGTTAAAAACAGCATGGCTTTGGCTACGCGCTCAGGTGTTTTCAGCAGCCCCTCGCGGGTAGGGTCTTCGCCAATTTGTTTCAGCACCTCGTTGTAATGGCCCGAGAGGCTGGCAATCAGCTCAGGGTTATAGCGGTCTACCTTGTGGTAACCATTAATGCCGGCATCGCGGTCCGGAATGTCGTTATCGTCAATCATGATTAGTTGATTAGTGAGTGGTTAATCAGGTGAGTGGTTGGTGAAATAAATAGTTATAAAATTTAACTGTTCACTCAATCAACTACTCGCTGTTCTCTATCCACCAAAATATTCAGCCGAATTATTCTCAGTTTCATATAGTTTCACTGAGTGTAAAAATACGCCTTCGTAAGCTTCAATGGGGCCCTTTAACTGGTTGAATATCTCAATGGTGAGTATTTCAGTAGATGCCATTTTGCCTGCCATAAAATCTACATCTTTATTGAGGTTTTTATGGTCGAGCTTGTCAATTACATACGTATTAATAATTTCTTTAAGTTCTTTTAAATCTATCAGGTAACCGGTGGCGTGGGTTATTTCACCTTTTACGGTTACAAACAGGTTGTAATTGTGGCCGTGCCAGTTGGGGTTGGCACACTTGCCAAATACTTCCTGGTTTTTTTCTGCGCTCCACTCCTCGCGGTACATGCGGTGGGCGGCATTAAAATGCTCTCTGCGCGTAATGTGAATCATCATAACAAAATTGGGTGCAAATATACAAAACAAAAACAGGTGGGTTGTTTTATATTAGCTTGCAAAAAACAACCTATGAAAGTATTGGTAGTATCGGCCACGCCATTTGAAGTAGCACCCTTAACTGCACATTTTGGCAGCGAGGTAGAAGTACTGGTAACCGGTGTAGGGATGGTGGCTACTGCTTTTGCTTTAGGCAAGCACCTGGCTGGCCATCAGTATGATTTATTGTTGAACCTAGGTATAGCCGGTAGCTTTGACCGCAACATTAAACTGGGTGAGGTGGTAGAAGTGAGTACCGACACACTATCAGAATTAGGCGCTGAGGATGATAGCCGTTTCATTACTATTAATGAATTGGGCTTTGGCGAGGGAGAATTTGAAGCTACAGTTTCATTAGCTGATTACTACAATGCCGAACCGCTTAAAAAGGTAAACGCCATTACCGTAAACACTGTACACGGCAACGCGCATAGCATTGCACAGTTAATTGAACGGATGCCTGCTCAATTGGAAAGTATGGAGGGCGCTGCCTTCTTTTATGCCTGTCGGCAATACCAGGTGCCGGGCCTACAAATCAGGGCTGTGTCAAATTACGTGGAGAAGCGTAACCGCGATGCCTGGCAGATTGGGCTGGCTATTAAAAATCTGAATACTTTTGCTGTGAAACTTTTGAGTGAATTGTAAATAGAGAATAGTTGATTAGGTAAGTAGTGGTATTACTCATTATATTTTTCAACTACTCACCTAATCAACCACTCACGTAATCAACTATTACTACCATGAAACTAACACTCGGCTTTTCGCCATGCCCAAATGATACGTTTATTTTTGATGCGCTGATTCATCATAAGATTGATACCGAAGGATTGGAATTTGAAGTATTTTACGATGATGTGGAAACATTAAACCAGAAAGCTTTTCGGGGCGAATTGGATGTGACCAAACTTAGTTACCATGCCTTTGCGTATGTGGCCAACCAGTATGTGTTGCTGGATGCCGGCAGCGCCTTAGGCTTTGGCGTAGGCCCAATGCTGATTTGTAAGACTGATCCGGAGCAATTGCTTAACGAATTAAAAGCTCAAAACTCAAAAGTTAGAATTGCTATTCCGGGCAAATATACTACCGCTAATTTTTTATTGAGCCTGGCCTTCCCCGAAGCGCAAGACAAGCAGATACTGGTATTTTCGGATATTGAGAATGCCGTATTGGACGGCCGGGTAGATGCCGGACTCATCATCCACGAAAATCGCTTTACCTACCAGGACAAAGGCCTAAAGAAAATTATTGACTTGGGCGATTACTGGGAAAAAGAAACCGGCTGTGCTATTCCGCTGGGCGGCATTGTAGCTAACCGTAACCTGCCAGAAGAGGTGCAACATAAAATTAACCGCGTATTGCACCGCTCGGTAGAGTTTGCTTTTGCCAACCCTAAATCGGGCCTGGATTTTATTCGTTCTCATGCCCAGGAAATGAGCGAAGAGGTAATGTACAAGCACATCGAATTGTACGTGAACCAGTATTCACTGGATTTAGGTGCGGAGGGCAAAAGGGCCATTCAGTACATGTTTGATAAAGCAAATGAAGAGGGTATTATTCCGGAAATTAAAGAGGAGCTCTTTTTGAACCCATAACCCCCCGAAGGGGGAAAAGAAAGTGTACCCACTCCGTCATTGCGAGGAACGAAGCAATCTTTCTGCATCTTGTTTTTACTTGGTGTATGAAGATTGCTTCGTTCCTCGTAATGACGGAATTTCATAAACACAAAAGCCGCTTAGTAAAGCGGCTTTTGTGTTACATATTATTTTTCTACTCCCCCTTCAGGGGGCTGGGGGGGTCAATACAGCAACGCATCATAAGGGTAACGTTCCTGATGAATAGCAATCACTTTATCATACAACAGCTTCCTGAACTCATCCACATTCTCTTTTTTCAAGGCCGAAATGAAGATAGCCGGGCTGTTATTGGCAGCCATCCAGCTGTGCTCAAATTCTTCAATGGTGAGTGGCTGGGCCGGGTCTTCGGGGTGGTGCTGTACTGGTTGATAGGCATCTATTTTGTTAAACACCGTGATAATAGGTTTGTCAATTACGCCTAAATCTTTTAACGTTTCGTTCACCGTTCTAATCTGATCCTCAAAGTTAGGATGCGATACATCTACTACATGAATTAAAATATCAGCCTCGCGTACCTCATCCAGTGTAGATTTAAAACACTCTACCAAATGGTGGGGCAGCTTACGGATGAACCCTACGGTATCGGACAACAGAAAAGGCAAATTATCAATTACTACTTTACGCACCGTAGTGTCCAGCGTAGCAAACAACTTGTTTTCAGCCAGGATATCTGATTTAGATATCATGTTCATGATGGTAGATTTACCTACGTTGGTATACCCTACCAAGGCCACACGCACCAGCTGATGGCGATTTTTGCGCTGAGTTTCGTTCTGCTTGTCAATATTCCGCAGCTTTTCTTTCAACAGCGATATCTTGTTCAAAATTAAACGACGGTCAGTCTCAATCTGCGACTCACCCGGGCCGCGCATACCGATACCACCTTTCTGGCGCTCCAAGTGGGTCCACAAACGGGTTAAACGTGGCAGCAGGTATTGCAGCTGCGCCAGTTCCACCTGCGATTTAGCCTGCGAGGTTTGCGCACGACCGGCAAAGATGTCTAATATCAGATTACTGCGGTCTAAAATTTTAACCTGCAACTCGTTTTCAATATTGCGCAGTTGTGAAGGTGAAAGTTCATCATCGAACACCACCATATCTATTTCTTCGGCCTTTACGTAAGCCTGTATCTCTTCCAGTTTACCTGAACCTACAAAGGTAGCACGATCCGGCTTTTGCATTTTTTGCGTAAAATATTTTACCGTGAGTCCGCCGGCTGTAGTTACCAGAAACTCCAGCTCCTCCAAGTATTCTTTCTCCTGTTCTTCGGTTTCATTAGGTGTAATGATACCTACCAAAACAGCCTTTTCTTGCTTAATAGCAGTATCATAAAATTTTTGTCTCATTACTGATGATAGGGCAATTGAAATGCCAAGTTAATAAAAGGGGCATAATAAGTTAAAATAGTGCGAATTAATGCCAAAATAGCAGTGATAAATTGATGTATAGCGCCAAGTCTTCGTTTAATTCAAATGACTGACAATTGCTCTAAAACTAAAATAATAAAAAGCAGGTTATCTAAAATATACTGATCAGATACGCTATTATAATTTATGGAAACTCAAGAAACTGTTAAAAATATAGCCCGCATCGTGCTGGGCGCTAACCTTATTGTTGCCGGCATAGGGCATTTAACTTTTGCCCGCAAAGGCTTTCAAGCCCAGGTACCCAACTGGGTGCCTTTAACCAAAGATGATACCGTAGTTTACTCCGGTTATGTTGAGATTGCTTTAGGCAGCGCCATCGTATTTGCCCCTAAAAAATATCGAGAAACTGTAGGTAAAATTGCAGCTTCGTTTTTTACCGCCGTTTTTCCGGGTAATGTTGCGCAATATACCCATCACCGCAGCGCATTAGGTTTAAATACCGACCAAAAACGGTTTACGCGCTTGTTTTTCCAGCCCGCTTTAATATTGTGGGCATTGGGCAGCACCCATCAAAAATAGAATTTAAATAAACTTAAAATAACTGCTCATCACTCGGTTTGCAGATGGCCTTTCGCCAGGCTAACGATTGCCGGTTATCTGCAAAAAGCAATTGCGGCTGATGTAGCCAGGCTTCCATCCGGGCAATCATTTGTTCAAGTTGCGCTTCACTTAACTGACTGATCGCAGTTTTGGATGAATTAAGGTGATGATACCATACGTCCTGAAACAGCCAGTCTAATACAATGCGGTTAAAGCAGTGGTTGTGGCGAACTGGTTGGGTAAAAGCTGCAGGAAGTGTTTCGTTTAAAAGTTGTTTGTAGCGGGAAATTAAGGCAGCATGGGTTTTCATTTTGCTACTGTGACTGTATCCAATACATTTGATGCTTAATTACTAAACCTCATGTTTTTAAAGGCTTCTGCTATCTTAATCCAGCAAATTGAAACAGGGAATTAAACAAACAAACCATTATGATTTCTTTATGGTTTGCTTGTTTGTTTTATACCATAACTTCTGGCTTTATATAATTATGGGTTAATACGAGGGCGGCCAGAATAATAAAAATGAGTGCTTTCGTCGTCATTCAAGGTTACGCCCACCCGTGCAACTCCACTGGGGTCAACTGTGCCACTAAAATCACTTACATAATCAGTAGTAGAATTAAAAACGTAAACTCCAGTTACCTGGGCAAATCCATCTGGTTGATCTTCGCCCCAAATTTCATAGGTAAGACCATTCCGGTCAAAGTAGCCAATAACCCGCTCCTGTGTTTTTGTGGCTTGAGTTGCGTTACAAACTTTTGAGGAGATTTGCTTTACTGTAAATGATGAGGACATAATTACCAAAAGCATCATAGCACATAAATACATTAATTTCTTCATAGTGTTATATTGGTTTAATTTATATGCAAAATATAAAATTAAAAGCAATAAGATGCTTCTTTGAAAATATTTTTTTAATTATACTGCTTACTTGCCTGCCATTCATAGTTGCATTATTAAGATGACACGCAAATATTTTATTTTCAGTAAATTAAATGATTACTTAAAAGTGGAATGCGATATGCGTAATGCCGACTATGTTTTGTGAAATTCTTATATTGTTTTAAAAAAAGAGGATGTTAACTTCAGGTTAACTTAGGTGTATTTCGGGTTATCTCCCTGCATTCACTTTAAAGCGCATCACTCGTTTATAGTCAAATAAGATGTCGAGGTAGTTGAGCGAATAATCCCTCACTACGTAAGCAAACTCATAAGTATTGCCATGCTGCCGGTAAGGAATATATTGCTGCCGTTTGAGTGCCATAGAGTCAAGTACTCGTACGGCTTCCCGCTTATTGATGTATTGCATCGTCCATATTTCCTGGTTTTGAAACATGTTGGAGTTGATCTGCACTTTCTGTACCGGGCCGGGATAAACGATAGAGAACCGCACGGTATCACCCCGTTTGGCATTGATGATGCCATTTTTAGGCGCAATTAAATGAATATCAGCAACTACATCAGATTCATAAAAGGGATTGGCTGAAAAATCTGTCTGGGTATAGCGGGGCAGCAGCACCCATTTTGTATCTTCAGGGAAGTGGTTTTTGGCAAAGTCGGCCGCGGGTGTAAGCCAGTAATACTCATTATAGTGCTTATGAAACTCCTTCAAACGGCCATCATCATCTTTGGCGCAGCCGCCTGCCGCCCAGGTAGCATCCAGCAGGTGATAAGTGCCATTGAGCCATACGGCGTTCCAGGCATGGTCAAGATCGCCGGGTGTGCCTATCTCATAAAATTGCGTGCGCGTATAGCCGGTTACCATTTCAGCTTCGATACCTGCTATGCGGCACATGCGTTTAAACAGCAGTGCATAGCCTTCACATACGGCCTTGCCGGTATTCAGGGCTTTATCTATATAGCCATTCTCCCATACCTGCTTTTTGATCTCACAATCGCGTTCATCATTGCAATGATACGTTTTAGGTTCCTTGCCTTTGTAGGCATATCGGTTATAGTACTTATGGTCGTAAGCAATGTTATCCGTAATCCACCTGAAGATGGCCCGGGCTTTCAGTGTTTGGTCGGTAAAGGGGTCAGTCAGTTGGTGGGTGAGGCGGGGTAAGTCGCCCTCATAACGGATATGGAGGGCCAAGGTATCAGCTTTTGAATAATCAATCTGGTGAACAGGTTGTGCAAACAGCAATGCAGGGGTAATCCAGAAGGATAAACAAATGAGAAGTTTATAGATGTTCATTGATAAAGCAGGTTAAGGTTCTGGTTGATAAATATAACCTTTCCAACTTGTAATTAAAACTGTACAGCTACTCAAATTATCATTGCATCTCTCTTACAAAGTCTACCATCGCCTCACCGGGATTAGTCTGCTTCATGAAATTCTCGCCAATTAAAAATCCGCTGAAGCCGGCCTGTTTCAATTGGTTAATGATAGCCGGATCGCTGATAGCACTTTCAGATACTTTCAAAAATTCATTCGGGATATGTTCCGCTAACTGGAAAGAGGTATCTACTGATACACTAAAATCGGCCAGGTTGCGGTTGTTTACACCAATGGCATCCAGGTTAGGGTCGATGCTTCGCTGCAGCTCTTCCAGATTGTGCACCTCCAGCAGTACGCTCATCTCCATGCCTTTGGCCAAGGCAGCAAATCGTTTAATTTGCTCTGGTGTAAGAATAGCAGCAATCAACAGAATTACATCGGCACCAATGGCTTTGGCCTCTACAATCTGATATTCATCAATCATGAAATCCTTGCGCAGGATGGGAATTTCATTCACTCGGCGAGCCTTGGTCAGGTCGCGTTTGCGGCCCATAAAAAACTTATTGTCTGTTAACACAGAAAGACATGATGCCCCGGCGGCGTTATAAGCCTGTGTAACTTCCATTACGTCTGCTTCGCCGTTGATCACACCTTTAGAGGGTGAGCGGCGCTTAAACTCGGCAATAATACCGGTACGGGCCGGGTCGGTTAAAAACTGCTTCAGTGAGTATGGCGTACGGTGGAAGTGTTCGGCTTCTTCTAACGTAGTATACGAAAAGCGCTTTTTACCTGCTTCTACTTCTGTTCTTTTATGTGCAACAATGCGATCTAATATGGTCATACGCCCTCCGCCCCCTAAAGGGGGAACTTTTGTGTGATGTTTTGTCATTGCGAGCGATAGCGTGGCAATCGCTTGCTGTACAGAGGCGCAGATGCCTCCGTGCGATTGCCACGCTATCGCTCGCAATGACAAAGCTGTATATGTTATATTCTGCTAATTTAAAAACTCAAACCAATGAACCCATAAAAAACTCTAACTCCTGCTTCCCCTTTAGGGGGCCGGGGGGCTAATCCAATTCGCCAGCATTGCCTTACCATGATCGGTCAGTACCGATTCAGGGTGAAATTGTACGCCACGCACATCATAAGTGTTATGGCGCAGGGCCATAATAGAGTTGTCTTTTTCATCAATGGCCGTAACGGTTAATTCAGCAGGTAGCCCTTCGTGATTCACCACCCAGGAGTGATAGCGGGCCACATTAATGGTTTCGGGCAGGCCGGTAAACAACTGCTCGCCGCTTTCGGTAACCTTTACCGGTGTGGCAATACCATGCATGGGGCGGCTCAAATTATGCAAGGTGCCGCCAAAAGCTTCGGCAATAGCCTGTTGGCCCAGGCATACGCCCAAAATGCTTTTCTTTGGCGCATATTCTTTGATTACATCTAAAAGCAATCCTGCTTCCGACGGTATACCCGGACCCGGTGACAGGATGATTTTATCAAACGCTTCCACATCTTCCAGTTTAAACTGGTCATTACGCCATACTTCGCATTCCAGGCCCAATTCATTTACCAGGTGCACCAGGTTGTAAGTAAAAGAATCGTAATTATCTATAATCAGTATGCGGGGTGCACCGCTGTGTTCATTAGTCATTGGTTCATTAGTTGTTCGTTCCAAACTTGTTAATTAACTCCCTCTCCTTCGGAGAGAGCCGTGGTGAGGTTCTTAAAGTTCCTCTGCCAACTCCATTGCCCGGCGCAGGGCGGCTACTTTGTGATTTATTTCGTTCAGTTCGCTTTCGGGTACCGAATCGGCCACAATGCCTGCGCCTGCCTGGTAGTGCAGCGTATTGTTTTTGCTTAAAAAAGAGCGGATCATGATGGCATGGTTGAAATCGCCGTTGAAACCCAGGTAACCCAGGGCGCCGCTGTAAAAGCTGCGCTTAATGTTTTCATTCTCGTCAATAATTTCCATCGCCCGGTATTTGGGTGCACCACTTAGCGTACCGGCCGGAAAGGTATCGGCCACAATTTTAAATGAAGGCACACCGGGTTTTAATTTGCCGCTTACTTTAGATACCAGGTGAATGAGGTGGGAGTAGTATTGTATTTCTTTAAACGCTTTTACTTCCACCTGCTCGCAATGGCGGCTTAAATCATTACGGGCCAAATCTACCAGCATCACGTGCTCGGCTGACTCTTTAGGGTCATTCTCCAACTGACGGGCTATTTCGGCATCCTTCTCATCGTCGCCGCTGCGCCTAAAGGTGCCAGCAATGGGGTGAATAGTTGCCACCCGATTTTTAATGGTAATCTGCGCCTCGGGCGATGAGCCGAAAATGCGGAAGTTGCCATAATCAAAATAAAACAGATACGGCGAAGGATTGATGGACCGCAGGGCACGGTACACGTTAAACTCATCGCCGGTAAACTGCTGCGAAAAACCGCGCGAAGGCACAATCTGGAACACATCGCCCCTATACACGTGCTGCTTCATCTTTTCTACGATGCTGATAAAGCCTTCATCGGTAAGGTTAGATTGTTCGCTGCCTTTCAGGTTGAACTGATACTCCGGGAAGTTTTTGTTTTTAATGAGATATTCAATTTTCTCCAAGCCGTCAGTATCATTATCACCAAACTGGTTATGAAAAATGTACAGTTCGTTCTTGAAGTGATCAATACCGATAATATAACGGTAAAAATGATACTGCATTTCCGGTATTTTGCGCACATCGTTTTCACCACTTTTCAGGCGGATGGTTTCAAAATGCTCTACGGCCTCATGGGTAAAATAACCGAATAAACCGTTGGAGATGAGCTTTACCGGTGCATCCTGTGTGCTAAAGGTTTTTAAGAAGCCGTCTACCTCATCGGGCAAACTAAAAGTGCCGGGGGATAGACTTTCTTCACTGCCATCCGGAAAATGTTTGTTGAGAGTACCATCACTTAATATTAATCCGCCGGCCGGATCGCAGCAAATATAGCTGTGGCTGTTCTCGCGGCTGTGGTAATCAGAGCTTTCCAGCAGCAGCGAATTCGGGAAGATATCGCGCAGGCGGAGGTAGATGCTCACCGGTGTAGTGGTATCTGCCAGTATTTTTTTGAAGGTGGTTGTAATGGTAAACTTACTCATCAGAAAACGGTATAAAAAAAGAAAACCCGGCACTTACTTGTAGCCGGGTTTCATTATCAGGTTTATAATTGTTTAATCTTTCAATTCCATAAAAACTTCCGGCGCTCTATAGTATAGAGTGCCACCAGTTTTGAGCGATATGTGCATTGTTCATGTGCATCACCGTAGCAAATATATAAAGAAATTTAGTTTTGCAAATTTTTTCTGCAAAAAAATAAAATTATGCTGTTACCTGAAAAAATCCTCTTTTGCTGAGCACAATTGCCACTGCAACAAGCACTAAAGCCAGGGTGTAAAAAATAGTAATGGCGCGGTGTTTGGCTTCGGGTAAAACCAGTTTTTTTGCGCGACTGTGGCCAATAGTAATCAACACAATAGCAAAAATCATCATGGTAATGTGCTCCGAAGTCCAGTAGCGGGTTTCAAAGCTTTTCATGGCAGCACTGGTAAACTGTACATAAGGGCTTAAAAAGTATAGTGCTAAACCTAACAGTAACTGAATATGTGCCGAAATCATGGCAAACAGGTTGAGTTTCCGGTTGCCGTCGGTATAAGGCTTTTTGCCCAGCCAGCCGGTTAATGATTGCAAAATGGCCAGTAATACCAGCAACATCACCACAAAGCGGAAGCCGGAGTGTAAATGCTTAATAATATCGTAAGTTGACATTGTGATTTTTTTGCCGAAGATACGAAAAAGACATCAAAGCCTGTTTTCCGGCCGCTTTTGTTGTAACAAATGCGTATGAATGGATAAGGATAAAGTGATTAAAACTATATTTAAAGGTCTAATCATTAAATTATTGTTAAACGCTGATGAAAAAACTTTTACTTTTTTGTTTTGCCCTGCTCATTGCTGATTTAAGCCAGGCGCAGGAAACCTTTCCGGTCAATGGGCCGGCCGACATCAGGCCGGGGCAGTATGCCTTTACCCATGCCACCATTGTAGTAAGCGCCGATCAAACCATTGAAAACGGTACCCTGCTGGTAAAAGATCGCCAGATTGAGGCCGTAGGTGCAGGCACCACAGTACCGAAAGGTTATGTAGTGGTTGATTTAAAAGGCAAATACATCTATCCGGGTTTAGTAGATGCCTTTACTACCTATGGCATGCCCGAGGCACCACGCCAGGCCTTCCCGGCAGGCGGTTTTGGCCGGGTCTCTACACCGGTATCTACCAAGCCGGGTGCTTACGGCTGGAACGAGGCGATACGCCCTGATGTAAACGCCGGCAAACTTTTCCATGTAAATGCTACCCGTGCCGAGGAATATAAGCGCAATGGTTTTGCCACCGTACAAACCTTTGTGCAGGATGGCATTGCCCGCGGTACTTCGGCCGTAGTGAGCCTGGGTGATGAGCGCGATAACGAGGTGATGCTGAATGACCAGGCTGCTGCACATTACTCGTTCAGCAAAGGCACGGCGGCTACCAATTATCCATCGTCGCTAATGGGTAGCATTGCCCTGCTGCGCCAAACCTTTCTGGATGCCGCCTGGTACAAAACCCAAAATAAAGAGTACAATATCTCCTTAGCCGAATTTAACCGTACGCAAGCCCTGCCGCAAATTTTTGAAGTAGGCGATGTACAAAGTGTGTTGCGTGCCGCCAAAATTGGCCGCGAGTTTGGCAAACAATATATATTTAAAACCGATGGTGACGAGTATCAACGCATTGATGCCATTAAGGCTTTAGGCAGCAGTTTCATCATCCCGGTAAATTTTCCGGCGGCTTATGATGTAGAGAACCCACTGGATGCCCGCAACATCAGCTACGAGCAGATGAAGAGCTGGGAAATGGCACCTACCAATCCGGCGGCTTTAGAAAAAGCAGGCATCCGGTTTGCCATCACCTCTGCCGGTTTAACCAACAGCCGCGAGTTTTGGGCCAATATGCGTACTGCCATTGATAACGGTTTAACTGAGGCACAGGCCCTGCGCTCGTTAACCGTAATCCCGGCCGAAATGCTGGGCGTAAGCAACCAGGTAGGTACGTTAGCTAAAGGCAAACTGGCCAGCTTCATCATTACCTCAACCGGTTTGTTCAAACGCGATAATGTTATTTACGAAAACTGGGTGGAAGGCCGCCCATTTGTGGTCAACTCTATGAACATTGCCGACCTGCGTGGCACTTATGCCTTAACCGGCGACGGCCTGGCCGGTGCTACCCTGCGCATCACCGGTACACCATCGGCCTTAGAGGCCAGCGTGGAGCGTGCCAATGGTACTGATACTACCCGCACCCGCGGCACCTTAACCCGCAGCGGCGAGATGGTTACTCTATATTTCGATTTACGTAATAAACCGGCCGGCACCATGCGCCTGGAAGGTTATATTGCCTCTATGCAGCCAACCGTACTGCGTGGCAGCGGTGCTTTGCCTGATGGTACGCCTATTAAATGGACGGCTACCAATTCGGGCACTGCTGCAACATCAGCTGCAACCGGTGGACGTGGCGGTAACGCGGCTGGTGCCGGTCGTGGCAATGCATCCATCGGTACTTTAGTGTATCCGTTTACGGCACAAGGTTATACTGAAGTGCCTAAAGCTGAAACCGTATTATTTAAAAATGCTACCGTTTGGACCAACGAAAAAGAAGGCATCTTGCAAAATGCCGATGTACTGATTGAGGGTGGAAAAATAAAAGCTGTAGGCAAAGGCCTGGCCGCAGGTGGCGCTAAAGTAATTGATGCTACCGGCAAGCACATATCGGCCGGTATAGTAGATGAGCACTCGCACATTGCCGCTACGGGCGGTATCAACGAGGGTACACAAGCGGTAACTTCAGAAGTACGCATTGCCGATGTACTTGATGCCGAGGATATCAATATTTACCGCCAGCTGGCAGGTGGGGTGACTACTTCACACATCCTGCATGGTTCGGCCAATCCTATCGGTGGCCAAACCCAGTTAATGAAGCACCGCTGGGGTTTACTACCTGAGCAGTTGAAGTTTGAAGGTGCAGGCGGCTTTATCAAATTCGCTCTGGGCGAAAACGTAAAGCAAAGCAACGGCAACACGCCAAGTGGGCCAAACATCCGTTACCCGCAAACCCGTATGGGCGTAGAGCAGGTGTATGTAGATGCCTTCACCCGTGCCAAAGAGTACAAGGCGGCCCGCGCTGCTAAAAACAGTACCACCCGTCGTGATCTGGAGCTGGATGCTTTAGTTGAAATTCTGGACGGTCAGCGTAATATTACCTGCCACTCTTATGTGCAATCGGAAATTAATATGCTGATGCATGTGGCCGATTCCATGGGCTTTAAGATCAATACTTTTACCCACATTTTGGAAGGCTATAAAGTAGCCGATAAAATGAAGGTGCGCAACATTGCAGGTTCTACTTTTTCTGATTGGTGGGCTTACAAAATGGAAGTGGCTGAAGCCATCCCTTACAACGGTAAGCTGATGCACGAAGTTGGTGTAGTTACCGGCTTTAACTCTGACGATGCCGAGATGGCCCGCCGCCTGAACCAGGAAGCCGGCAAAGCGGTAACTTACGGTAACATGAGCCAAGAAGATGCCCTAAAACTGGTTACCCTGAACCCGGCTAAAATGTTACATGTAGACAACCGCATCGGTAGTCTAAAACCAGGTAAGGATGCCGACTTGGTGGTATGGTCGGCCAACCCGCTATCGGTTTACGCCGTAGCTGAAAAAACCTACGTAGATGGTGCCCCTTACTGGGATATGGAGCGCGATGCGCAGCAGCAAAAGGCCATGAAGGCCGATGAAAGCCGTATCATCCAAAAAATGATTGCTGCCAAAGGCCGTGGTGCAGTTACCCAACGCCCCGGCGGTTTCCAGCGCCCTCGCTTATACGAATGCGAAACCCTAGAAGATGATGCCTTTGTGGTAGCCGACGAGTACATGAAACACAAAGCCGAACTACAGAAATAACAACCCATTCAGAGAAAATAACATGAAGAAAAATATTATATTAAGCCTGGGCGGGTTGTTGCTGAGCGCATCACTCGCTTTCGGGCAGGCCAATATTATGCCGGCCAAGCCACAAAGCGCCCCAGTAGTCATTACCGGCGCTACTATCCACATAGGCAACGGGCGTATCATTAATAACGGTTACATTGCTTTTGACAAAGGAAAGATCACCGCCGTAGGCGAAGGTGCCGCCCCTGCCATAGCCGGTGCTACCCTAATCAATGCCAATGGCAAACAGGTATATCCCGGCTTTATTTGCCCTATTACCTTATTAGGTTTGGTGGAGTTTGAAAGCGTACGCGCCACTATAGATGACAGCGAAACCGGCGACCTCAACCCGGATGCCCGTACCCTGATTGCCTACAATACCGATTCGAAAGTCATTCCTACTGTGCGTTCGAACGGGGTGTTGCTGGCACAGCCTACGCCTGATGGCGGCACCATCTCGGGCCAGTCCTCAGTAATGATGCTGGATGGCTGGAACTGGGAAGATGCCGCCTACAAAAAAGATATCGGTATTCACATGACCTGGCCGATAGTACGCACAGGCCGTGGCCGACGCAGCGGCTTTAACCTGGCTACAGGTGGTAGCCAGCTATCGCCTGCCGAGATTGCACAGCGGGCTATTGATAACATCAACAGCTTATTTAGCCAGGCTAAGGCTTACAATGAAACCAAACCTGCAGTAACCAATCTGCGCTTTGAAGCCATGAAGGGTTTGTTTAACGGCACTAAAAAGCTGTTTGTAAATGCTGACGGCGCGCGCGAAATTGTACAGGCCGTTAACTTCGGTAAAAAATATGGCGTACAAACCGTTATTGTAGGTGGCCGCGAATCGTACCTGGTGGCTGATGTACTGCGCGATAACCAGGTGCCGGTCATTATCAAAGAAACCCAAGCACTGCCTGATAAGGATGAAGATGATGTATTTCTTCCTTATAAATTACCGCATTTGCTGCAGGATGCAGGCGTGCTGTACGGTTTAACCGGTATTGGTTTCTGGCGTCAGCGCAACCTGCCTTTTGAGGCTGGGCAAGCGGTAGGTTATGGCTTAACCAAAGAGCAGGCCCTAAGCATGATCACCCTGAACAACGCCAAAATTTTGGGGATTGATAAAACTACAGGTACGCTTGAAACCGGCAAGGATGCCAACCTGTTCATTTCCTCCGGTGATGCTTTGGATATGATCACCTTAAATGTAGAGAACGCTTACATCATGGGGAAAACCATCAACCTGGATAACCTGCATAAACAATTGTACCGCAGGTACAGCGAAAAATATGGATTGAAAGCAGAGATTAAATAATTGCAACAGTCCTTTAAAACAAAAGCGCCCCGGTGTACACCGGGGCGCTTTTGTTTTAAAGGACATTTACTCAATTTATCTGTTTACATAAACGCCTAATGTTGCACCGGCAGCAACGCGGCTGGTGGTATTCGGGATGGTATAAGCGGTGTTAAAACCATATGCCCATAAGGTATAAATACGTCCCGGAATGAGCGATACACTTAAGGTTTTACCTACAACGGCCTGGCTGGCAGTTTGCTTCATGGTTAGCTGGTATTGCGAGCCGGCCGGAATAGCATCAACCGCAATAAAATTGCCAACACCTCTTGGCGCCAGATTATTGAAGTAGGTAGTAATGGTAGTAGGTACCGAAGCATTGGAGGGTACCAACCCTCCGGTAAGGTCAACTGCATTTCCATCGGGCATTGCATTTACAAAGCGGATGTAAGCTTTGTCACTTGCAGCAACCGGTAATTTGTCCTCTACTATCAATGGGTTTACAGTGGTAGCAGTGGGTTGACCAGTAATAAAGATGCTGTAGTATGCACCTTCATTCAAGGTTAAAGCCGTACTGTTTAAAGTGGTGCCAAACGGGATGACAGGTGCCGCAGCAGGTACAGGTGTTGGTGTATTCACAACGCTTTTAAAGGTATAAGTACCCGCACCGGCACTGCTATAATTGTTATTGGGAAAGGTGACCGGGTAAGCCAGTGCAGTACCGTTAATTTTAGTGTCGTTTAAAAATACGTCAACATTTGGCGCACCGGGTACGGCATAAATAAAACGGGTAAATGCACCACCGTTAACCGGGTTGTTCGGAATAATGGGATAATCATTCTTTTTACAGGCAGTAAAAGCAGAAGCCATTAATGCCATCAGGTATATTCTTTTTGCAATTGTTTTCATGTAACTCATTATTAAAATGGTTATTGATTTTGACTGAACCAGGGCTCTACAGTATGGTAATCGGTTTGTAAAGCGCCGATTTTACGCAAGGCGTCAATATTCCACACGTATTCTGAATTGTAACGAGGGCGGGCACGATAAGCCAGCTTGCCATTATTATCAGGGAATAAAGTTTGTGGTGCCACTGGTGGAGAAAATCCCTGGTAAACGTTGGTGTCATAATGGAAGCGGCGCATATCCACCCAGGTTTCTAACTGGCCGTAGCCAAATTCGGCAATATACTTCTGTTGTAAAATATCGCTGAGTTGCAGTGCAGCAGGGCTTTGTTTTACGCATTTACCTGCCAAATAAGCGGCTTGTGCAGTTGAAGATATATTATTGGCCGAACCTGCGATGCTGTTACCTACCGGAGGATTGCTCACAAAATCGAGGTGGGCAGCAATGCCAAGTTTGTAAGCAGCCAACGCGCCCGACTTATCACCTTTTCTGAACAAAGCCTCGGCTTTCATAAATTGCAGCTGGGCATAGGTGATGATTACAGCACGAGAGTTATCTCTGAATATATATTTTGCCGGATAACCTGCAGTTGGCGGCGTGTTTACAATAACGCTTGATCCGCTGGCCACTGCCGAAGGGTAACCCCACAAGTATGGGATGCTGGCACTGGTGTTCAGGCGGTTAGGGTCGCCGGCTGCGGTGAGTACACCACGGTAAATGCCGTCTTTACTGGCGGTCAGCATCAGGCGCAGCCGTGGGTCAACTGTGGTATCCTGCGTAGCTGCACCGGTAAAAATACGACCGTCGAGCAGGCGTACCATATAGTCAGACTGGCGGAAGGAGTTCAGATTTTGCCTTGCAGGGCCCCAGAAGTTACCATCGCCGGTTGAGCTGCCGTTACATTGTACGGTTGCATTGTCGGCATTGCTCTGGAACGAATGATCAACATAATAGATTACTGAATCCGCATTGTAATTGGATTTGTTAGTACGGTGATGGTAATTCATCGCCATTAAGGCGTTTACAAATTTGATCCACTTGGTGCGGTCGCCGTAATACATGTAATCGCCACGGCCCAAACTGGCTGTTGATACAGCACCATCGGTACGGTTAAGGTAGTTCAGTGCTTCGTTGCATAAGCGTCTTACCTCGGCGTATATTTCTGGCTGAGAATCGTAATCAAACACCGTACGGGTAGGGTCCCAGGCCTGTTTCAGTATCATTTCATTATACTGGTCAGTACTCACCTGCCAGCTCCATGCCCTAATGGCATAGCCTACACCCATATAATCCCATTTCTGGTTCTTTTGGGCATCCTGCCACATTAAATCCACATTGGTGCCAATAGCATAATAATGCTGGCGCCACATTTCGCCAAAGGCATCAGAGCCCGAGGCGTAGCCCTGGCGATCCCAGGTGTTGGCAGCGGTTGAGCTTCCCCACTGTTGTACGTATTGCCCGGCATAGCGCCCGTCAAACCAAAGGCCGCGTGCCATATTCGCTTGCATAGAAGGCAGCAGAGCGGCCGCATCGGCCACCTGGGGAGTACTGGGGTTTTGGTTTACATCAAGGTACTTTTTACACCCTGAGGTAACGGTAATTGCAGCCATTGCTGCTATATAAAAAATCTTTTTCATCTCTTCAGTTCTTGAAATTATAATCCTACACGAACACCGAATAATATGGTGCGTGGTGTTGAAAGTGTACCATAATCAAAACCGGCTGCACCCGAACCTAAGGTTGAAGCGTTAGTGCCGTTCACATTAGGGTCAGCGCCTGAATAATTAGTAATCATAAATAAATCGGTACCGGTTACAAACACGCCTGCACTTTTGAATACATGCTGACGGCCTAAAATAGATTTAGGAAGGCGGTATGATAAGGTAACATCCTGCAAACGCACCCAATTGATGTTGTGCTCAATAAACTGGCTTTCTACAGTTGCAGCGGTATAATAATCTTGCTGATAGTAAGGTGTTACCACAATATTATTGATAGTTGGGTTAGCTGAATTTTCACGGCCATCGCGCAATACGCCCGGAATTACACGCGGAGTTTCGCGGTCAAGCGTATTGGTGCTTAAGCCCCTACGGGTTAAAAAGAAAGCATTACCATTCCATACGTCGCCGCCATGGCGTATATCAAACAGGAAGCTTAAACTTAAATCTTTATAGCTAAAGCTGTTTTGCCACCCCATGGTAAAATGCGGCTGGCGGTCACCGGTTTTCTGAATGGTAGTGGTTTGGATCGGCAAACCATTATCAGGGTTAATCAGCAACTGGCCCTGGTTGTTGCGCTGATAGTCAAACGAACCAATAGTAGTTGGGCTTGAACCCACAAATATACTGGCCCTGATGTTGGCCAGGTAAGTATCGGAGTTATAGTATTCAGAAATACCAGGCGCAAGGCTGAGTACTTTGCCCCATGCATGGGTAAAGTTCACAATAGTATTCCAGCTAAAATTTGCACTTTTTACCGGTGAGCCGGTTAATTGCAACTCAATACCTTGGTTACGTAACGAGCCACCGTTCAAGTATTGCAGCACGAAACCGGTACCATAACTGGTACGTGGGTTAATGATTTGGTTGGTAGGTTGGGTGTTGTAATAAGAGGCATCCAAACCTAAGCGGCCATTGAAGAACTGCAATTCAGTACCCACCTCGAATGAGTTGGTACGTTCAGGCTTCAAGTAAGGGTTACCACCGGTTACATCATAAGCATAACCACCACCAGTAGTAGCTTGCGAAGCCAAGTTGCTACGGGTTAGGTAAGGTGCAGGGGCATCTTTACCTACTTGAGCATAAGAGAAGCGCAGCTTTCCGTATGACAATATGCTGTTATCTTTTAAAAATCCGAGCTTTGTAAATTCGAATGCTAAGCCTGCTGATGGGTAAAAATAGCTCCAGTTAGCCGGTGCCACAGTTTCGTTACCCAAGAAGGTTGAAGACCAGTCATTACGACCAGTAACGGTTAAAGTTAGCAGCTCATTCCAGTTCACTAATAAACGGCCAAATAAAGCCTGTCTTCTGCGCTGGTTGATGGTGTTTTTATTGCGCTGTGTGGTTGGGTTAGTATTGTTAATACTATTAAAAGTAGGATCGTAGAACTGCTCACCATAAAATGAATTTACTTCATCTTTAATGGTGTAATTTTCTGCACCTACTGTAAGCGTACCTCTAAATGCATTCACCTTTTTGTTGGCAGTAGCTAAGAACGAGGTATTGGTAATTAAACTGTTATCAGTATAATTTTCAATAATACCACGTGCCGAAATACCACTGGTGGCATTAAAGCCATTCAAAGGTGAATTTTGGGTAGATGAACTTTGTGGGTTTAATAAGGTATTACCCTGGGTGTTTGAAAAATCGATACCGCCTAAAGCACGCAGGTTTAACCATTTAAAGGGATCATAAGACAACTCATAGTTACTCAAAGCGCGGTTGGTACGGTCGCGGTTGATGTTGTAATTGGCATCAAAGTAAGGGTTATCCGGGTCTGATGCATCCGCACCTGTCAGGCGGCGGCGGGTACCGTCAGGGTTCAGGTAATTGGTAACATCATCGTTCACCGGCCAGGTTAACAAATTGAAAAATGTACCTGTTGCGCCTTTATTCAGTTTACGGGTATCGTTATTAAAGTAATTTACCGAACCTGTTGCCAAAAATTTAGGTGTGATTTGCGATTGCCCTTTTACCCGGATAGATACTTTTTGGTTGCTGGCTACCGGGAAAGTGCCGTTATCCTTGCGGTATTGGCCTGATAAATAAAAATTATTCTTTTCGTCTCCGCCCTGAATGTTCAAGTTATGGATTTGACCAAAAGCTGTTTGTAAATAATTCTTAGTGTTGTTATAAATTGGCGTGCCTGCAGGATATCGGGGACCGAAATAAGAACGGATAGTAGGGTCAAACGCTCCGTTGGTACCACGGTCATACACGGTTTGAATATCCGGAATGCGGTAAACATCAGCGAAGCTGAAAGAGTTACTGTAATTGATTTGTCCGCCACCTTTACGGCCGCTCTTGGTGGTAATAATAATAGCGCCCGATGCACCGTCGCTTCCATACAACGCAGCCGCCTCAGGGCCTTTCAATATGGTATAGGTTTCAATATCTTCGGGGTTAATGTCGGCCGCACGGTTGTTGTAATCGGCATTGCGGTTAGCACCGTTTGAGGCCAGTGCTCCCTGTGCAAAGGTGTTATTATCAATACGGATACCGTCAACAATAAACAAAGGCTGGTTATTACCGCCAATAGAGTTGATCCCGCGCAGGTTAATAGAGGCCGATGCGCCTGGTTGCCCGCTGGTACTGGTTACGGTTACGCCCGGTGATCTGCCTTGCAAGCCGTTTAAAAAGTTAGAGCGTTTGGTATCGGCTACATCAGCACCTTTTACCACAACAGTTGAATAAGCCAGGTCACGTTTTTCCTGCTTAATGCCAAAGCTGGTGGTAATGGTTACTTCCTGCAGGTTTTTGGTATCAGATTGCAAAGCCAC
This sequence comes from Mucilaginibacter koreensis, assembly GCF_054783355.1. Classification (NCBI taxonomy): domain Bacteria; kingdom Pseudomonadati; phylum Bacteroidota; class Sphingobacteriia; order Sphingobacteriales; family Sphingobacteriaceae; genus Mucilaginibacter; species Mucilaginibacter koreensis. The sequence goes on from NZ_BAAGQS010000001.1 coordinate 3,403,156, forward strand.
GTTAATAACGGTTTGCGTACCTACCACCCGTTCGGCAGTTACGCTGCCTACAAATGTAAACACCAAAGTTTGGCCGGTAGCGGCGCTAATGGTATACTGGCCGTTACCATTGGTGCTGGTAGCGGCAGTGCCGCCTTTAACTTTTACCGTAACGCCGGGCAGCGGGCCGCCATCATCGCTACTGGTTACTTTTCCGGTAATGGTTTGTGTTTGCGCCATTACCTGCATGGCGCAACAGTAGCATACCAGAAGAAAGGAGAGTAGAATTTTCTTCATACACATCTAATTAAAAAATAAAAACTAATAAATTCTTTGAACGAAAAAGCTTAAAACTAAACAGCAAAGTCAGTAACACCACACACGCATGGTGTTTAATGCACACACGTATTGAGATTTAATTAAAATTTTCGGCTGAATTTAAATATTTTTAATTTTTTAAAACAAACTTTACTTTGATTTTATTTTGGGAAGCTGAGCTTGCCCATAAGGGTAGCCGGAGCGGTACCGATAGCCAGTGGTTCGCCTGTTAAAAACTCGTTTCCAAGCAGGGCAAACAGTACAGCTTCTTTGGCATCGGGGTTTAAATTGATAGCGCTGCTGCTGCTGATCTTAGCCTGAGGCAAGTACCCGGCCAGGGTATTCATCACATAAGTATTATGGCTGCCTCCGCCACTTACCAATACCGTTAATGCATTAGCTTTTACAAATGAGTTTATAAAATCTGCAACGGCTTTGGCAGTGAAATGGCTGAGGGTGCAAACGAGATCAGCAGGTGATACAGGGTTGAGCAGGGCATTTAGCCGGTTGTTGAGATAACTCATACTAAATAATTCCTGCCCGGTAGTTTTGGGGGCAGGCTCAGTAAAAAAAGGATGTTCCAGCAAGGCTTGTAGCAGGACTTCATTCACTTGTCCGGAAGCAGCAATTTGTCCGCCTTCGTCATAGGCCTGGTTGAAATATTGACGGCAAGTGGCATCAATTAAAGTATTTGCAGGGCCAACATCGGTACAAATAATTTGGGAGCTGTCGCCATCAGCAGGCAGATAGGTTAAATTGGCAATGCCGCCTAAGTTAAGTAGTATGCGATCTTCACCGGGCTTGCTGCCTAAAATAACGTCGCCATACAAAGCCAAAGGAGCACCCTCCCCACCCGCAGCAATATGTTTCTGCCTGAAATCGCTGATGGTTAAAATGCCGGTTTTTGCTGCAATATGGTCACCATCGCCTATTTGCAGTGTTGCGTCTGGGAAATCATCCCGGTGATGCAGCCGTTTGGGGGCATGGTAGACAGTTTGGCCGTGGCTGGCTATATAATCTACATCTTGGGGTGTGATGTTCCATTCATGCAAAGCGCTTAAAACCATGTCAGCATGTAAAGTACCGATGGAGGCATTCAGCAGGCACAACAATTCCAAATCAATTTGCCTGCCGGCAAACACCTGTTTTACTTGTTGCTTAAACTCCACGGTGTAGGGTATGGTTAAAAAATGCAGCAACTCATAGCGGGTTTGCAAACCATGGCCGCTGAACCTGCATAAAGCAATATCCAATCCGTCGAGCGAGGTGCCCGACATCAGGCCAATGCCTAAACGTTCCGGCTTTTGGGCAACGTAGAGTAGTTTTTGCAGGTTGCTGTTTAGTGGCGCCATGGGCTAAAGTTATAAAATTTGAAAAGTAATTGGACCGCCATGCCTAATAAGCTAAAAATCATCTATATTAGGAAACCGATTAAGACCTCTGAACCCAATGACTGAACTTACTGTGCAACCTAAAATCAGGTTGCTTTCTCTGGATGTATTTCGTGGCATTACCATGGCCGCCATGATTTTGGTAAACAACCCTGGCAACTGGAAACAGGTGTATGCCCCGCTTGACCATGCCGAATGGAATGGCTGGACACCTACCGACTTAATTTTCCCGTTCTTTTTGTTTATGGTGGGCGTTTCTATCGTATTTGCGATGGAAAGCAAAAAAGCAGACCCGGCCAACCATGGTAAACTGATCTGGAAGGCCTTTCGAAGGATGATTACGCTGATTGTCATTACTATGGCTACCCGGTTAATCTATCATCATGATTTATCTACTATCCGCCTCCCCGGTGTATTGCAGCGCATTGCAGTGGTATATTTTATATGTACGCTGCTGTATTTGACTACTTCTACTAAAACTCGTTACTGGATATTTGCCTTTGTACTCATCAGTTATTATCTGATTATGACGCTGGTACCTGTACCTGATTACGGACCGGCCAACCTGGAGCCTGCTACTAACTTGGGTGCCTGGCTGGATCGTTTGGTGTTTACCACTAACCACCTTTGGGCCGAATCAAAAACCTGGGATCCTGAGGGCTTGTTAAGCACCCTGCCGGCCATTGGTACCGGTTTGTTTGGCATTGCCGTAGGTACTTGGCTTAAACGTACCGACCACGATAGCGGCAACAAGGTAAGCTGGATGCTGACCTACGGTATGCTGGCGCTAACGGCAGGTTTTGTGTGGGATTGGTTCTTCCCTATCAATAAAAAATTATGGACCAGCTCTTTTGTGCTGTTTACTGGCGGACTAGCTACCATGGCGCTGGGTATGGCCTACTGGCTGATTGATGTGCACAAACATCGCCGCTTTACTTCATTTTTCAGCGTGTTTGGCACCAATGCTATTGTAGCTTATATTTTGAGTGATATTCTGCCCAGTTTATTAAACTTTATCAAACTGCCATCTAATGGTAAAAGCGTAGGCTTTATGCGTTTTATGAGCGAGCAGGTGTTTGAGCCCTTTTTATCGCCCAAAAATGCTTCACTGGCAGGTGCTATTCTATTGGTATTAATTATCTGGTTGATATTGTACCCACTGTACCGTAAGAAAATTATGGTTAAGATATAGTTAGTCTGTAAACTTGTCATTACGAGGCGCCTCGTAATGACAAGTTCTACTATTACCCTCTGAAATTAAAATTCTTCGCCGCTTTATCGCCCGGCAAATGTACAATGATGGCCGAGCAGTGCTGCTTGCTGTCGAACTCAAAGGCAATGCCTTTTGCTATGTCGTCATATACTTGATAGTTGCCGGAGGCATCATGTAATGCGGCGCCTTTTTCTAAATGGTAAGCTGAGTTAACGGTTTGAAATGAAGCGCCGGCAGAAATGCCGTTAGCTAATTTGAATGCCGGAGAGGTGATACGGATTTGTTTTACCCGTAATGTGGCTTCATCTTTACCACCATAATTATGTTGTAAAACTAAATTGGTTTGATGGCCGCCAAGCTGGTGGTTGGCGTACCATACCATATAAGCCGTGCCCATAGCGGCGTCCTGATGGTCGGGTTTTCCCAAACGATTCAGTACCTGGTCAGCTGATTCATTCAGCCGGGTTTGCCCGATGCCAATGCCCGGTTCAATAGCATTAGCCGCGTTGGTATCTACTTTTTTTTTAAAGTATCCTTGGGGTTAACCGATATTTCGGTGGCTTTGTAGCCGGTAGCCGGTTCGGCAAAGCTTTTGGCTTGCGATGGAGCGGCAGTATCCACCGCTGTAGGCGCTGTACCTGCGGCTGCCCCGGTAGTGGTGCTTGTAGCTGAAGAGGTATCAGTAGTATCGCTGCTGGTTTTGGTGCCGCTTTGCTGGCAGGCTGCTGCGGCAAAAAGTAACGGAATAAAAAATAATTTTTTCATGCGCTGATGATTTGTGAACTGCCTGAATAACATCTTGGCGGCTAATTGGTTTATAAGAGATAAGATATGAACAGCGGCCCGAAGATAATTAGCGAATGGTTTAAGCAAAAAAAGTGGAAGCAATTTCCGTTTCAGAAAGAGATGGAGGAGGCTTACCTATCAGGCTATTCGGGCCTGTTGAACGCGCCTACCGGTAGCGGTAAAACTTTTGCTTTATTTCTGCCCTTTCTGGCCGCTTACATCAACCAGTACCCCGACACTTATCAGACCCGTACCAATAACGGCTTGCTGATGCTATGGATTACCCCGTTGCGGGCACTCACCAACGATATCCGTAAAGCCATGCAGCAGGTATGTGATGATTTAGGCCTGCCTTGGCAGATAGCCACCCGCACCGGCGATACCTCTGCTGCAGAAAAGGCGGCTTTAAAGCGTAAACTACCCGAAGTCCTATTGACCACCCCCGAAAGTCTGCACCTGATGCTGGCGCAAAAAGATTATCCCAAATTGTTTAAAAGCCTCGAAGTAGTAGTGATTGACGAGTGGCACGAGTTGCTGGGCACCAAGCGGGGGGTACAGGTAGAACTGGGGTTAAGCCGGTTAAGGTACCTCGCCGGAGAAGGTCAGGGCGGGGTTCGCATCTGGGGTATTAGCGCTACCATCGGTAATTTGGAACAAGGTGCTGAGGTATTGTTGGGTAACAGTTTTCCGAAAGATCACATCCGCATGGTGAGGGCGAATATTGATAAGAAGCTGGACATCCAGTCCGTCATCCCACAAGATGTAGAAAATTACTCCTGGACGGGCCACATTGGTTTGCGCCTGCTGCCCGAAGTGATGGACATAGTAGCCGCCAGTAAAACCACCCTCATTTTTACCAATACCCGCGCCCAAGCCGAAATTTGGTATCATGCTATTTTAGACAATTACCCGGATTATGCCGGCATTATGGCCATGCACCATGGCTCATTGGATAATGATTTACGCAACTGGGTAGAACAAGCTCTGCACAACGAAATGCTGAAACTGGTGGTTTGTACCTCGAGTTTAGATTTAGGCGTTGACTTTCGGCCGGTAGATACCGTGATACAGGTGGGCAGCCCCAAAGGCGTGGCGCGTTTTATGCAGCGGGCCGGCCGTAGCGGGCACCATCCGGGCGCTACCTCCAAAGCTTACTTTATTCCTACGCACTCCATGGAATTGCTGGAAGGCGCAGCCCTGAAAGAAGCCATATTTACCGGCCACATGGAAAGCCGCGATCCGGTATTGCTGGCCATAGATGTGCTCATTCAGTACATGGTCACTTTGGCTGTATCTGATGGCTTCAAGGCTAATGAATTATTTAAAGAGCTGAAAAGCACCTATGCCTTTGCCGATTTACGCGAGGAGGAATTTGGTGAGTTGCTGGATTTTATTACCACCGGCGGCCAAACGCTGTCGCAGTATGATGAGTTTTTGAAGGTGGAAGTAGAGGACGGCTTGTACAAAGTGAACAGCCGCCGGGTAGCCATGCGGCACCGCATGAGCATTGGCACCATTACCAGTTCGCCAAGCATCAGGGTAAAGCTGCTGCATGGCGGCAGTTTGGGTACCATTGAAGAAGGCTTTGTGGCGCGGTTAAAACCCGGTGATAAATTTTGGTTTGCCGGCCGTAGTCTGGAGTTTGTGCAGGTAAAGGAGATGACCGCCATCGTAAAGAAATCAAATGCTACTAAAGGTTTAATTCCGAGCTGGGCGGGCGGGCGTATGCCACTGTCGTCTCAATTGTCGGAGGTGTTTCGTTTAAAGTTGGATGAGGTGGCACATGGCCTGGAGAAAGATGCCGAGGTAAAGGCATTGAAACCCTTATTTAATTTGCAGTCCAAATTATCTCATCTGCCCAAAAAGAACGAGTTTTTGATTGAAGCCTTTGAAAGCCGCGACGGGCACCACCTGCTGTTTTATCCTTTTGAAGGGCGTTTGGTGCACGAGGGGATGGCTTCGCTGATTGCCTACCGGATATCAAAACTTAAGCCGGCCACCTTTAGCATAGCCATGAATGATTATGGCTTTGAGTTATTAACCGACGATGAAGTAAACATAGAACAAGCACTGGAAACGGATGATTTGTTCACTGCCCATAACTTACTGGAGGATATTCAAAACAGCTTAAATGCCAACGAAATGGCCCGCCGCCGTTTCAGGGATATTGCTCACATTGGCGGATTGGTATTTACTGGCTACCCCGGCCAGCAAATCAAAAACCGGCATTTGCAGGCCTCTACCTCACTGCTGTTTGATGTGTTTGAAGAATATGAGCCTAACAACCTGCTGGTGCGGCAGGCTTATAACGAGGCGCTGGCTTATCAATTAGAGGAGTTCCGGCTGCGGGCTGCTTTGCTGCGTATTCAGCAGCAAAGCATTGTGCTAAAGAAAATCAAGCGGCCTACGCCTTTTGCCTTCCCAATTATGGTTGACCGCCTGCGCGAGAACCTGACTACCGAAAGCCTCGAAGACCGCGTAGCCCGCATGGCCCGCCAATACGATACTTTTGATGATGAACCGGAAGAAATGCCGGTGGTAGCTAAAAAGCGTGGTTACAAAAGAACTGCAGGGAAGTAAGCTGATAATTATATCTAAATATGAAAACAGAGCTTGAAAAAATGCTGGCCGGCGAATTGTACGTAGCCGCCGATGAGACTTTAACCGCCATGCGGTTGAAAGCCCGACAACTGTTTACCGCCTATAATCAGCTGGGCTTCGAAGGCAACGAAGCCTGCCATACGCTGCTCAAACAATTATTGGGCAAATGCCCGGATACCATAGATATTCAGGGGCCGTTCTACTGCGATTACGGCTGCCACATTTTTGCAGGCGAAAATCTGTTCATCAACTTTCATTGTATTATACTGGATTGTGCAGCGGTAACTATTGGCAGTAATGTGGCCATAGCCACCGGTGTGCAAATTTTGACCGCGCATCACCCCACCTTGGCATCGGAGCGAATTAAAGGGCCTGAACTGGCTTCGCCGGTAACTATTGGCGATAATGTATGGATTGGTGCCGGTGCTATTATCTGTCCGGGTGTAACCATTGGCGCTCATACCACCATTGGTGCAGGCAGCGTAGTTACCCGTGATATTCCGGCCAATGTAGTAGCCGCAGGTAATCCCTGCCGGGTAATCAGGCAGCTCTAAGATTGCGGTGGTGTTACGCTTTTGCCCGCACTTTTTTGCGGCTGGCTCGTAGGTTCAGCAACTCTACCAGTATGGCAAAGCCCATAGCAAAATAAATATAACCTTTAGGCACTTCCTGGTCAAAGGCATCCAGCACCAGCGAAAAGCCGATGAGCAGCAGGAAAGATAGCGCCAGCATTTTCACTGTTACGTGCTTGTTTACGAAATTGGCAATGGGCGTGGATGCCCACATCATTACGCCTACGGCAATAATTACGGCGGCAATCATAATTTCAATATGCTGTGCCATGCCCACAGCGGTGATTACCGAATCGAGCGAAAATACAATATCTAAAATGGCAATCTGAAGTACAATGCCCCAAAAGGAATTGGATTTGCTTGTAGTGGTACTTTCCTCTTCTCCCTCAATTTTGTGGTGTATTTCTGCAATGCTTTTATATATCAGGAATAACCCTCCTGCCAGCAAAATCAGATCCCGGCCCGAAAATTCGAATCGCCTCATCCATTCTTTATCCGAAATATGGAATGCATCAGCTAAATTAAATAACGGCGCAGTAAGCTTCATTAACCAAGTAATAGAAAGCAGCAGCAATATGCGGGTACCCATGGCTAAAATTAAACCCAAACGGCGGCCTTTGGCTTGCTGGTCGGCGGGTAGGCGGTCGGCTTGGATAGAGATAAAAATAATATTATCAATGCCTAATACAATTTCAAGTATGGTAAGGGTGGCCAATGAAACCCATGCTTCGGCGCTGGTGAGTAATTCCATAAGCCATAAAATAACAAAACCCCTGCCGCAATGGCAAGGGTTGAGCTTGTATTTATCAGGTAGGGACTATTAATTGAATTTTACGCTGCCATAGGCTGATGAAATTTGTACCTGTGCATCGGCATTGCCTTTACCATAAGTGCCCTGATAGGTTTTGGTTGGACTAAAACCCCTGCTGCCAGGCTCAGGTGTACGCCGTGTAATGTTTACCCGGTTGTTGTCAAAGTCGAAATCGTTATAAGATACCGATACATTAAAGTTAAAATTGCTACGGGGGGTAGGTGATAATACCACACTGGAATAAGCAGAGTTAATTTTCAATGATTTCAGATCATCATCAATCTCGCCGATTTTAATGCCGCCCAGGTAGGCCAGGCTCAATGCAACATCACCTCTTAATTTACCCAAACTTACATTGCCATAGCTAATGCTGCCACGCAGGTTACTTACATCGCCTAAGTTTACATCGCCATAGGCAAAGCTGATTTTGCTGCCACCAAAATTGACAACCTTAACATTGCCATAGCTGCCAGAAATCACCGAAGCCGGGTTACTGATGCGTTGTGCGGTTACATTAGTATAGGCAACTGCTAGTTTAACTTCGCCGCTCAGGTCGGGCAGTATTACGCTGCCATAATTATTGCTGATGCTCAATTGAAGTTTTGCAGGCATATATACCGTGTAGTTGATATCAATACTGTGATGGTTACCGTGGTTCCATTTGCTGTTTTGAGTAATGTTGGTTTTAAAGCTGATCGCATTTCCGTCCTTGCTGTCATCAATATTTACCATATCAATGCCATTTTGGGCAATGGCTTCGTCATTAGCTTGTGCTTTAACCTGCACATCTACCTTTACCTCATTTTTTGCCCAAGTATTTACGGTAATACGGCCATACAGGTTGCTCAAGCTTAAGCGGTCGTTGTCATCGGCCGAATAGCTTTTACTGTAGTTCTTTACCTTTACAAAATCGTACTTGTCTTGCGCATTGTTATTATCGCCATTTTGGAAAGTAGTATTGGAGTTGAAGTTTTGAAAGTTGCCTTTAAACTCCTTATTCATGCGCTCACCCATTTCCTCCATGCTCTTGCCCATTTTTTTGAAGCTTTCCTGCATGGCGAAAGTTTGTTTTTGCCAATCCTGCTTACGCAGTTTTTCAAATTTCAACTTCATTTTAGAAAGGTCGGTGCGGCTTAGCGTATCGGTCATTTTCATGGGCGGCAGTGGCGGTAGCGGTTCGGTTTGCAGGCCGTAGCTCAGGTTGGCGGTGAACAATAATAGAGTAAGTGCGAATAAGATATTATATACTTTGCGTGTCATGGTTTTGATTTTTGAATTGGTTGAATTGTTCTATTACTTCAAGTTGTTGATTAAGCACCTCGGTTTGTATTTGCAAGTTCCGGATCATTGCACGTAAAACACGTTCCTGGTTAGGGCTGGTGGCTAAATCATGTTTAAGCTTTTTATAGGTGGCGTCCATTTTTTCAATTTCGGCGCTAAAGTTTTTATAGAGTTGCGGGTCAACCCTGGCCATGGTTTTTACCTCGGTACGTTTGGTAGCCACCAGCGAGGCATAATGCATTTGCTGTTTGGCATACTCAGGGTTAATGGCCGCCAGGTCTACTCCCTTGTTGCGCTCATTACGCAGGTAGAATACAAAGCCGATACCCATTACCATAATTATCATGGCGGCAATGCGCAATACAAAACCCAGGGTGTAGGTGCGTGCCGCAGGTTTTAATTGTACTTCTTTGGCTTCAAATTGTGGTGGCAGCTTTTGCTCAATGCGGTTCCATAGCTCATTGTCGGGTTCCAGGTCATCAAACTGCTCACGGTTATCTCTGATATATTCTTCTAATCTCCTGCTCATCGTGTAATTCCTTTATGCTTTAAAATTTCTACCAGTTTGCGTTTTGCCCGCAAAAACTGGGTGCGCGATGTATTTTCGCTGATGTTCAACACTTGTCCTATCTCCTCATGGTCATACCCTTCCAGTAAATACAGGGAGAGTACCACCCGGTAGCCATCAGGCAGCTCTTGCATGGCTTGTTTTACCTGCGCTGCCTTATAAATTACCTCTTCATCATCTTCAAACTCTTCATCGGGCAGGTTCTCCAGTTGCTCATCCTGCAATTCGGCCCAGGCCATTTTGCGCTTGCGCAGCAGGTTGATAGACCGGTGCACCACAATTTGCTTCAGCCACAAGCCAAACGTGGTTTCCTGCCTGAAATCTTTTATGCGGTTAAATGCATCTAAAAAAGCCTCCTGCACAGCGTCTTCAGCTTCTGCTATATTGCCTACTACCCTGAACGCTACGTTCAGCATGGCCTTGGCATACAGGCGATAGAGCTCATAGCAAGCCTTTCGGCTGCCCTGCCGGCATTCCACTACCAAATCGTAGTGTTTATCCACATATAAGGTTTCCAAAATTGTGATGAGTTATCTGAGTTAAATGACGCAGAAATTTCCGGTACGTTGCATCAAGGCAAAAAAATAATGAAAATAGTTCATCATCTTAACATCATCCTTATAATATTCCCATCTCTGCGTTGTAACATTCAGGTACCCCGGGCGTTCTAATAAATAGCATTAAAAGCTAAGCTTAGATTTAAATGAAAAAAATTACCCGCTTCTTCTGGTTCTGTTCAGGAGCGCATGTAGAAACTTTACGCAAATACCCCATTGAGCATAATAAATATGTGGGTATTGGCGCTACTATATTTTTTACGGCTTTATTCGCTTCTTTATCAGGCGGCTATGCCATGTACTTCGTGTTCAGTGGCAACCCACTGGCCGTGGTATTTGCTATTCTGTTCGGTTTAATTTGGGGCACGGCCATTTTTAACATGGACCGCTATATAGTTGGCAGCATCAATAAACAGGGCAGCACCAATCAGCAAATACTGCAGGCTACACCGCGTATTTTGCTGGCCATTATGATTGGTGTGGTGATATCGCGTCCGCTGGAGCTGAAAATTTTTGACAAAGAAATTCGACAAAAACTCAAAACATCTTATCTGAAAGGGCAGAACCGCCGTATTGATACACTGCAGAAAACGTACAATCAGAAATATACCAATGAGTTTGCCAAGCTGAAAGATTTGCAACTGGAAAGAGATTCATTAACCAAAGACATCAACCGCTCTCGCGTGCTGTTAAATGAAGAGGTATTTGGCTCGAAGAATGACCAAACCTCGGGTATGGCCGGCTACGGCAGCAACGCCAAACGGCAGGAAGCGGTATTAGGTGAGAAGCAGGCTCGCCTGCAAACCGTAACCCAGGAGCTGGGCAAACTGGAGCAGTACCTAAGTGAGCGTAAAAGTTATGAAGGGCTAAACAGTACACGTTTGTTTACCGACAAGCAACTGGACAGCCTAGCCAATATTGCCGGCTTTGCCGACCGTAACTGGGCGCTGGGCCAGCTGGCTTTTACCAACGAGGGCAAGAAAGACCTGGACACCTACATGGCCGAATCTTTTATTGCCTATCTGTTTATTCTGTTTGAGTGTTTGCCGGTGCTGGTAAAGCTAATGTCGCCCCGTGGGCCGTATGACGTGGCCATACACCGCATTGCTGAAGCCAACATCCATTTTGCCGACCGCGACCGGGACCGGGATGTGGCTGTAACCGACAGTACGTTTGATCACCAGCTGGATGTAGATATTGAACGCCGCAAGCGCATCATCAGTGCCCAGTCTGACTTTGATTTAGAACGGCATAGCTACGATTAACAGTTAAAAGTTGAGATAAACTTATTTAATTTGTCATGCTGAGAGACAGCGAAGAATCTGTACACTTGTTAGCCTAAGTACAGGTTCTTCGCATCGCTCAGCATGACATTTTTGTTTCATACTACTATCTTCGCCCTATGCAAACCATCACCTGGACTGATTTTGAAAAAGTAGAGCTGCGGGCCGGAACGGTGCTGCAGGTACTGGATTTTCCGGAAGCACGTAAACCGGCCTATAAATTACAGGTAGATTTTGGTGAATATGGCATCCGCTGGTCGAGCGCGCAGATCACCAGGCATTATACCAAAGAGGAGCTGGTAGGCCGGCAGATTGTGGGCGTTACCAACTTCCCGAAAAAGCAGATTGCCAATTTTATGTCGGAGTTTTTAGTAACCGGCTTTGCCGATGAAAACGGTGATATTGTGCTTACGGCTGTGGAAAGGCCTGTGCCTAATGGGAGTAAGTTGATTTAATTACTATACCTTCCCAACTTGTCATTTCGACCGTAGGGAGAAATCTTCTTTGGGCGATAGGTCTACAGTAGACCAGCATTGATGACGAAGATTTCTTCTATCGTCGAAATGACAGGAAAAGATTTAATTATATCCTTGTTCGCCGTGCTTCCCCGAAGCCTTTATATTTGCATGGCAAGCACATAGCCTCTGCCCTTGAATTTTAAATCCATTACATGAGATATATTACCTTCGGCGATGAAGAACCTGCAATATCGCCCGATGACTTTTTTATGGCTGAGGCCCTGCGCGAAGCCAAAGTGGCTTTGGCCGAAGATGAAATTCCTATCGGCGCTGTGGTCACCTGCCGCGGACAAATCATTGGCCGGGGGCATAATTTAACCGAGCGTTTAAATGATGTATCGGCCCATGCCGAGATGCAGGCGCTTACGGCAGCGGCCAATTATATAGGCGGCAAATATTTAAAAGACTGTACCTTATATGTAACTATGGAGCCTTGCGTAATGTGTGCTGGTGCTTCCTACTGGTTCCAGGTAGGGCGTATTGTGTTTGGGGCTTATGATGCTAAGTTGGGCTTTGGGCGGCTAAACCAAAAGGTAACTCATCCTAAAACTACCATTACCGGTGGTATACGCGAAAATGAGTGCTCGCAGCTGGTAAAAGACTTCTTTAAAAGCAAACGCCTCAAAACTTAACATTAAACTGAACAAATATCAGGCTGAGGCCTTTATATTTGCACATATACATTTTTTAACCTTAAAAAAATAGTTCTTATGGCATTTACCCTACCGGCGTTACCGTACGCGACTGACGCTCTCGAACCGCACATTGATAAAATGACCATGGAAATTCACCATGGCAAGCACCACCAGGCTTATGTAACCAACCTGAACAAGGCACTGGAAGGCAAGCCCGAAGCCAATGAAAGCATTGAGCAGATTGTAAAAAACATTTCTAAATACCCTGCTGCTGTACGTAACAACGGTGGCGGCCACTATAACCACACCCTATTCTGGACTTTGTTATCACCTAACGGTGGCGGCGAGCCTACAGGCGAACTGGCACAAGCCATTACCAGTACTTTTGGTTCGGTAGCCGAGCTGAAAACCAAAATGAACGAAGCTGGTGCTACCCGTTTCGGTTCAGGTTGGGCATGGCTGGTAGTTACTGCCGATAAAAAACTCGCGGTAACCTCAACCCCTAACCAGGATAACCCATTGATGGACCTGCCGGAAATTGCGGTAAAAGGTACACCAATATTAGGTATCGACGTTTGGGAGCATGCTTACTACCTGAAATACCAAAACCGTCGCCCTGATTACCTGGGTGCTATCTGGAACGTGATTAACTGGAACCACGTAGCGGAACTGTATAAAAAAGCGATTGCCTAAGCATTTCGCATTCAATAAAAAAAGCGGCAGGTTAACTTGCCGCTTTTTTTGTGTCCTGTGTTTAATTTTAATGGTGCTTCAGGGTGCTGCACGCAGCATGTGCAGCGCTACGCAGCAGGCGCAGCACCCTGAAGCAGTGCGCAGCACCACACAGCACCCGCAGCAGTGGTATAAATGTGTCACTACCTGGTTTGTGTACCTCATCTACCCTCATCTACTTGTCATAAAAACTCTACTAACTTAGTATACTAATTATAAACACACTATTATTGCGGACAATTGTTACAACCCTATATACAACTAACTATGAAAGCAGTAGTATTGACCGGCAAAGACGAGCCGCTAAGCATACAGGAAGTAGAGAAACCCACACTGGCCTCAGGCGAAGTGCTGGTGCAAATTAAAGCTGCCGCCCTTAACCGGCGCGATTACTGGATTACCATTGGCCAATACGCCGGTATCAAATACCCGTCAATTTTAGGGTCTGATGGTTCGGGTGTAGTAGTAGAAGCGGCTGATGAAGCCGGACAGGCCTGGCTCAACAAAGAAGTAATTATTAACCCCAGTCATGATTGGGGCGAGCACCCGGAATATCAGGCTGCAGATTTTAAGATTTTAGGATTGCCCGAAGAGGGTACTCTGGCCGAATATGTAAAAGTACGGGCCGAGTATCTGGCCGAGAAACCGGCGCACCTGACCTGGGAACAGGCAGCGGCCATCCCGCTGGCTGGCTTAACCGCTTACCGCGCCTTGTTTACAAAGGGTAGGTTAAAAAAAGGTGATAAAGTGCTGGTGAGCGGCGTAGGTGCAGGTACCGGCAGCTTTGCCTTACAATGGGCCGTAGCAGCAGGATGCCAGGTGTTCGTAACTTCCGGCTCGGGCGAAAAGATTGAGCAGGCCCGCAAACTAGGCGCGGCAGCCGGGGTAAGCTATAAAGCGCAGGACTGGGCCGAGCAGTTGAAAGAACTGGCAGGTGGTTTCGATGTAATTATTGACAGCGCCCTGGGCGATGGCTTTGCTAAACTGATTGACTTATGTAACCCAGGTGCCCGCATTGTATTTTTTGGCGGTACGGCAGGTAACATTCCTGAATTAAACGGCCGGGTAATTTTCTGGAAACAGATACAAATTTTAGGCACCACTATGGGTACCATCGAAGAGTTTACAGCCATGGTTAACCTCGTTAACGAGCACCAGATTGTACCTGTAATTGATGAAGTTTTCCCAATGGCCCAGGCACAGCAGGCGGTTGATAAAATGGGTAATTCGGCCCAGTTCGGTAAACTGGTGCTGGTGAATTGCAATATTATTGGAAAGTAAAATAAAAACAATGTTACGCTGAGCGATAGCGAAGCAGCACCTGTACAATTGATATCTACAAGTGAATCAACACTGTCATGCTGAGGCACTCGAAGCATGGGTGCACAGGCCATACATAGGAGCGTTTATGCAACTACCCTTCGACGTGGCTCAGGATGACAATGGCAGTGTTTCAAAAGGCGAAGAACCCACCTTATGCTCGTTTATAACGAGCCGCTTAAAAATGTTGGGCGCGTTTGTAAGGCCTCTGCGCTTTGCCGGTTTATCGCCTTGCAAACGAGCGTCAGGAAAATAGTTACAGAGCCATTCATAGCAGCAGCCTGTGCGCCTATGCTTCGAGTGCCTCAACATGACAATGGTACTTTGCTTGTAAATGTTGATATACAGCTGCTTCGCTGTCGCTTAACATAACATTTAAAATTAAATAGAATATAACGCCTTTCATGCTCAAAAAATCCATCCCTCAACTCATCGAGGAGTCTAAAAACGAAGGTTCGCAATCATTAAAGCGTTCGCTGGGGCCGGTTAACCTGATACTGATTGGTATCGGTATCATCATCGGGGCCGGTTTGTTTTCCCTTACGGGCATTGCAGCTGGGCAGCATTCGGGGCCCGCGGTTACCATATCATTTATTATTGCGGCACTGGGCTGTACGTTTGCGGCTTTGTGCTATGCCGAATTTTCGGCCATGATACCCGTGGCAGGTAGTGCTTATACTTACTCCTACGCTACCATGGGCGAGCTTTTTGCCTGGATCATCGGCTGGGATCTGGTATTGGAATACTCGGTAGGTGCGGCTACAGTAGCCATCAGCTGGTCGCAGTACCTGTCCAAATTCCTGTCATGGTACGGCTTGTACCTGCCGCCGCAATTGATGCTGTCGCCTTTTGAAACCGCTAAGGCAGCTAACGGCAGTAGTGTGCATGGTATTATCAATTTACCGGCTGTACTTATTGTCATCCTGATTACCGGTATACTCATACGGGGTACCAAAGGTTCGGCTTTATTTAATGCCATTGTGGTTACTTTAAAGGTAGGCGTAGTGCTGGTGTTTATTGCGGTGGGCTGGCATTTTATCAATCCGGCTAATTATCATCCTTACATTCCGCAAAATACAGGTACCTGGGGCGAGTATGGCTGGTCGGGCATCTTGCGTGGCGCAGGCTTGGTATTCTTTGTATTCATTGGGTTTGATGCCGTATCAACTGCAGCGCAGGAAGCTAAGAATCCGCAACGCAATATGCCTATCGGTATCATTGGCTCACTGGTGGTATGTACCATTCTGTTCGTACTGTTTGCTTATGTAATGACCGGGATGGCGAATTATAAGGAGTTCATCGGCTCGGGTGCACCGGTGGCTATTGCTATTGAAAAAACGCATTATTTGTGGCTGAATAAAGCTATTGTGCTGGCTATCCTGATTGGTTATACCTCGGTGATTCTGGTTGATTTGCTGGGCCAGTCGCGCGTATTTTTCTCCATGTCGAAAGACGGATTGCTGCCCAAAGTATTTTCTGATGTACACCCGGTATTCCGTACCCCCTGGAAATCTAATCTGGTACTGTGCGGTTTTATCGCCCTGTTTGCGGCCTTTGTGCCTATTAGCGTGGTAGGCGAAATGACCAGCATCGGTACACTGCTGGCCTTCGTGCTGGTTTGCGCCGGGATAATTATCCTGCGTAAGCAGCAGCCCGATTTACACCGGCCTTTTAAAACCCCATTGGTTCCGTTGGTGCCTATCCTGGGTATATTGACCTGCTTTGGCATGATGACCTTTTTGCCCGGCGATACCTGGATACGTTTGATTATATGGCTGGCCATTGGTTTGGTGATTTATTTCGCCTACGGTAAAAAACATAGTGTAATTGGCCGGGGCATTGCTAAATAAAACCTATGGCAAATGAGCTTCAGTTACGTGTAGAGCGCATTGTTTGGGAAACGCCGGATACAGCTACTTTTTATTTAAAGGAACTGTCGGGCCAAAAGGTAAATTACCTGGCTGGTCAGTTTATCACGTTGCTGTTTCAGCACCACCAAGAAGAAATCAGGCGTTCGTACTCCCTGAGTTCATCGCCTGATGAAGAGCTGCTGGCCATTACGGTAAAGCGAGTAGAGAATGGTGAAATATCGCGCTTTCTACTGATGCATACAAAGGTTGGTGATGTATGGCCGGCCATTCCGCCAGCTGGTAAGTTTACTGTTGCCGAACCTGTAACGGCACCGCATTTGGTGTACTTTGCTGCTGGTGGCGGCATTGCGCCTGTATACGCCCATCTGAAGTATTTGTTATCCCGGCAAGGGAGTAGCCGCATTATGCTCATCTATAGTAGTCAGCAAGAGAATGGCATTATTTTTAAACCAGAGCTGGATGTGTTGGCAGCCCAACATAGCAACCGCTTCAGTATTCATTATTTTATCAGCAGTCAGCACAAGCGTTTAAATAATATTGGGGTAGAGCAACTGGTTCAACAAATTATCCCGTCAGGGCAGTTGCATGATGTGCAATTTTACCTCTGCGGCCCATTTGATTATATGCGGATGGTGCGGCTTACGCTGCAGTTTATGGATGTAAAGCCTAACCACATCCACCGCGAAAACTTTGTGTTGGAAACTGTACCGGTGCTGAGCGCTATTACTAACTTTCCGCCCCATAAACTGCGTATCTTTTTTAATAATGAGTGGCATGATGTAGTGGCGGGCGAAAACCAGTCTATTTTACAGGCCGCCTGGCAAAATAACATACGCTTACCCTTTAGCTGCCGCAGCGGCGTATGTTCGGCCTGTGCCGCCCGCTGTACCGGCGGTAAAGTAGAGCTGATGAAAAACGAAGTGTTAACCGATGAAGATTTAGCCCAGGGCTGGATACTCACCTGCACAGGGTATGCATTGAGCGATGATGTGGTAATAGAGCTGAAGTAGCTTATTACCTATTTATTATTAGGTCATGCTGAGGCACTCGAAGCATGGTCACAGACCGCTGCTATGAATGGCTCTGCAACTACCCTTCGAGTGCCTTAGGGTGGCAATGGTTGTATTTGTGTGAAAAACAATAGCGAAGAATCCAACTACATCTTCTTCGCTATCGAGAAATTACCGTTTAAATATGGTCAGTTAGCGCCTTTATTCAGCACCGCTGTTCTGGGCATAAACTTAGGTTTGCCTTCCATTGCTTTTTCCCTTCGCTGTACTACATGCTTTACTTTTTGAGTTTTCGGCTTTTTGCGCTTACCCAGCCAGATGATGATGCCGGTGAGCGGCAGGCTGGCGCAAATGAAGCTTACTAAAAAGGCAATGATTTTACCTGTAATGCCGAAGATCTGGCCTACATGAATATCATAGTTCATTTCAATTAATTTTTGCCCTGCGCTTTTTTTAGCATAAGGTACAGCACTCAGCAGTTTGCCGCTGTATTGGTCGAAGTAATAATAGCTGTTATGGTCAAATCGTAATGAATTTGGATAAGCTGTTACCCCTATACTGCCATTGGCTGCTGTGTTCTCACTAAAGAGGTACATTTGGGCATATGGAGCCATTCGCTGAGCTGCAGAAAATGCCTCATTGATAGCGGGTTGTAATTGCTTTATTGCTTTTTGGGTAGAATCTGATGTGGGGATAACCCTTTCTGCCGGGTAGTCCTTACCGCCATTAGCTGCCAGGTACATGCCTTTGTTTACCCACTGAAAAGCAATGGCCAGGCCGGTAATCGCCAGTACCAAGGCAATGCCACAGGCATAGAAGCCCAGTACATTATGCAGGTCATAGTTTACGCGGCGCCATTTGCCTTTCCATTTAATGGTAAAGCTGCGCTTGCGATCACTCTTGCGCTTCGGCCACCACAAAATCATACCCGTAATGAGCAGGATGACGAATATAACTACCGACACACCTACCACCATACTGCCAACATTGGCCGGCAATAGTAAGTACAGATGAATATATTTGATGATGGTAAAAAAATCGGTAGCCGTATTTTGCGTGTGCAGTACCTGGCCGGTGTAAGGGTTAAGGTAAATCAGGTTCAGTTCCTTATTGGGCATACTGGCGTAGAGCATGGCCGGGCGATCTTTTCCATAATAATAAGTATAGCTGGCTGTAGCGCCGGGGTACTGCGCTAATCCTTTTTGTTTGATAATTGAAGGCGGCAGGTAGGCCTGCTGCTGTGGTTGCACATGCCGCCACTCGTACATCGCATCCTGTATCTCATCCTGAAAACAAAATATGCAACCGGTAACACTCACAATAAACACCACCAGCCCGGATACAAATCCGAGCCAGCGATGAACAAACAAAAAAGAAGACCGTACCGTCATGCTAAATATTTTTTAAAACCGGTAACCAATAGTTGCCCTTACATTGGTTGGCGCTTCTACCTGCCAGTTGTAAACGGTGCTACCGGTTGGGCTTAGATAATCTTGGTGGCCGCCAGAAATCAAGTAGGCGTTTAGCAAATTATTAACGTTTACGGCTACATTAAATCTTTTGAATTGATAAGAAGCGCCGGCATCCAACCGGAAATAGTTTGGCAAATCAGTTTCGCGGGTGCTTAAGCTCCAGGGGTAACGGTGAATTTGCCATTGGTAACCCACAGATAAACCTAAGCCTTTCAAAGTACCACGCTGTAAGCGATAGGTTAACCAGGCATTAGTAACGTGACGCGCAAAGCCAGGCACCGGAGCGCCGATGCGTGTGGTATCTGTGTCTTTAGAAATTTCTGAATTGGTATAGGCATAATTGGCCATCAGGTTTAAGCCGGTAATGATTTCGCCACGAGCGTCAAATTCCACTCCATGAGTTTTAGTTTGACCTAACTGTATCACATAATTGGCATTAGGATGGGCAGGGTCACTTACCAGCTGATTATTTTTCAATATTTGATAAATGGATACCGAAGTGCTCCATTTGCCATTAAACCAATCTCTTTTGATGCCTGCCTCCAGGTTATTACCGGTAACCGGTTTTACAGTACCGCCTTCAAACAGCGTTCCGCTTTGCGGCAGGAAAGATTGATCAAATACACCGTACACCGCCGTAGCCGGATCTATAGAGAAGCTTACGCCGACACGGGGAGTAAATTGCTTGTTCTTTGCCTCTCCCGCGTAAGAATCAACAGTTAAAGCATGTGTATAACGGCCAGCCAAAGTTAAGCGCAGGCGCTGATCAAAGAAGCCAAGCTCATCCTGTACATATAATGATTGATAGTGCTGTATGCTAACTGCACCTGCACCACGTACACTAAGCGGAGTGGCATGGTCAAACACCGGTAAAGTAACAGCGCTGTTGTTAGGATTGTAAATATTGAAAGGTGTAGTAGGGTCAAGTGAGCCGGACTGGCCGTAATCAGCAATGTAAAACTTATCGCCAATATCCACGCCGCTTAAAATGCGGTGCCGTACAGCACCGGTTTTAATTTCGCCGTTAACAAAAGCTTGTAAAGATTTAATGCGGTTGCTGGCATCCCAAATACCAAGGCTGCGGTCAACGTTGCCATTATCAGCAATGCTGTTAATCCAATAGCTATAGGCGTTTTGCTTATAGTTGAAATAAGCGCCTTGGGCGGTAAATTTCCATTTATCGCTAAACTTATGCTCATAGTTTAAAAAAGCACTCTGATCATAAATATCTGACCTTGGTGAATTGGCAGGGGCGAAGGTAAAGTAACGCGATAAATCATTATATCCTTTGGTGGAAAACAAATAAGCGGTGCCAAAAGCGCTCATGCGCACTCGTTGGTAAGTGTATTCAGCAGTTAATGTGTTCTTGTCATCAAATTTGTAACGCAGCACCGGAGCAATAGAAAGGCGGTTTGAAAAATCAAATGGGCGCCATGAGTCAGATAGTTGTCCCATCAGGTTCAATCGATATTGCAGTTTGCCATTGCTGGTGAGCTTGCCATCAAAATCGGCAGATGCGCGGTAATTGTTGAAACTACCTGCCGTAAAATCAAACGACTGACGGGTAACGCCGGTAGGCTTCTTGGTTACCACATTATAAAAGCCGGAAGGATTGCCGCTGGCCAGCATAAAACCTGCGGGACCCTTAACAAACTCAATACGGTCAACAAATGACATGTCCTCATTTAACGGACCCCAATTAGCTTCCAGGTTAACGCCATTACGGTAAGGAGCAATCCGATCGCCGCGGCCATAAATTAGAGCATAATTACCCCAGTGCTCCTGCAATACCAAGCCACTTACATTGCGCGTTGGGCCTTCCAGCATGTTCAGGATTTGCTGGTCTTTAATCTGGTCATTGGTAATCACCTGAATGTTTTGTGGTACTTGAATTAAAGGCTCGCCCAAACGTAAAGTAGGCGAAGGGTCATCTACTTTATAACGTTTTCTACTGGTAGTAATGGCTACTTCTTTAAGGGTGCCCGAGTTTTCGCGAAGCATAAAATTTATTATAGTAGTACCTGCAGCTACATTAACAGTTTTTTCTTCAGTAGTTAAGCCAATGGCTGATACACGGATAGAATAAGTGCCGGGTTTTATTTTATTGAGCTGAAATTTTCCGTATTCATTAGTCATCACACCTACAGTAGTACCTGGAATGGCTACAGAAACTGCTTCAGCGGGATTACCATCAGAAGTGGTAATAGTTCCTTTTACAATTCCGTTTTGTTGTGCATAGGTATAGCCTGAAAGTTGAACAAGAGATAAGATAAGTAGTAAAGTAAACTTCATTTTATTTAGACCAATTATAAACAATGGTGCAAATGTAAACTTTGAACATATGACAACCAAATTATTTATAATTAATCTAAATAATGATGCGTTAGATATTCATGATATTTTTCTTCTTGCGACTTTTTAAACGTTTGGGAACAAACTCAATAATTTCAGTCTTTAACGCTTCTATCATTCGGCGTTTTAAATAGTTTTTAGGCACCACTAAACTAATCTCGCGCGCTGGCTCGGGCGATTTAAAATAACGTACTTTTTCCAGCTGGCGTTCGGTGAGGTCAGCTATAGCTAATTCGGGCAATATAGTGGCGCCATTGTTTTGGTCAACCATGCGCTTCAGGGTTTCTATGCTGCCGGTGTTGTATTCAAAATGCTGAGTGCCGCGGTTGCTTTTACGGCGCTGGCATAAATTGAGTACTTGGTTACGCATGCAATGGCCTTCGTTTAATAGCCACAGTTCATCTATATCTATTTCCTCGGCGGCTACATGTTTCTTTTTGTAAAGCTTACTGGCTTTAGATACATAGCCTACAAAATTTTCATAAAACACCGGGAACTCCAGTAGGGCATGGTCATGAAGGGGCGTAGAGAGTATGCCGCAATCAATAATGCCCAGTTTTAATTGCTGAATAATTTGCTCTGTGTTCTGTTCCCAGATCAGCAGTTTTACCTGCGGGTACTTTTCCATAAAACGGGAAATAATTTTAGGCAGAATATATGGCGATACGGTAGGTATAATTCCAATCTTAAGTTCTCCGGCCAGTTCCTTGTTCCGGTCTTCAATGATTTCTTTAACCTTATAGCTTTCGGCTAATACTAAACGGGCTTGAGCCACAATCTCCAATCCTACTTCAGTAGTAGTTACAGGTTGATGGCTGCGGTCGAATATTTTAACGCCCAGGGTATCTTCCAGCTTTTGTATCTGCATACTTAATGTGGGCTGGGTGATATAGCACTTTTCGGCCGCCTGTACAAAGCTTTTATAGGTATCAACGGCTACAATATATTCAAGTTGAACTAAGGTCATGAAACTTATAGTTTTTATCAATTCAAATATAAAATTATATTGATAGAAGTTATAAAGTGTTCAAGTATTGGATTATGTGCGATCCATTTGAAGTAGATTAAATTGGGTGTTATACAGGCGTAATTTCATCTGATTTTACTTAATTTGAGGTCTGTAATTATCACAATTTTATTCGTTATGGATTCTTTTATCAAGAAGCTCAAGTTAATATACCTGCCGTATTTATTAATTGCAATTGGCTTCATCAGTGTTTACTCATTTTTAAACTGGTTGTTGGTGATTCAAACCGGTTGGTTAGCTTTAAAAGAAACATGGATTAATTTCGGTTTACCCTTCGGTTTGCCTGCTATTCCGATATGGATATGGTTACGCCCACGCATCAAGCTTTTGAGGTTAAAGCGTAAAAATGGGAAAGATTTGGTTGACTTCTACTTTTTTATCGCTTGGATAACTGTTAGTGCCCCAACAGTTATTGCACAGGAATATTTACTTACTGCTACCGGAAAGCTTACTGAACTAACAACTCCCTCAACCCTCAATTCTCATTCGCTTACCAAGTATTACACCTTAAAGCAATATTACATTGATAAAAAGCATATTGGGGTTTATAATAAAGCCGAAGTAAGTGGTAAACATAATGAGCACATAGATTTCAATATTTATGTTGCCTGCCCTATTTTGGACCATCAGCCGATTGTAAAGCAAATTGCGGTTAATAAGGGTTCGGTAAAACTGCCAGAGTTAAATTTAAAGCATCCGCTTATTATCATTGATGGTGTGCCCTCGGCTCCGTCACGCTTAAATGAAATTAACCCGCAGGATGTAAAATCTGTAAATGTATTGAAAGAGGCAGCCGCAACAGCAATATATGGTATGCGTGCAGTTGACGGCGCCATATTAATACAGCTCAAAACATCAAACCCACCCGAAGACGTATTTGTAGCTCCGGATGCATGGCTGGGCATCACCTATTCTAAACAAATTAGTAACAGAGGAAGTGCCCAAGAAAAGGAACAGGCCTTTCGTGAATTTGCCGAAAGTTGTGAGGAAAAGTTTAAGCAGGAAAACTTGTCACAGTTTACTTATCTCGACCGCATTGGTAATACTGAAAACCGGGAAGGGTACACAAATGCACTTAAAAGGTTTAATCTTAATAATGAGGCAACTCCTATATTTTTAGAACTCCGGCATGATCCTTTTGCTGCGCGTAACGGAAATAAACTGCAATGGATATTCGGCGCTTTTGGTATAGGTGCCGGTATATGGTTAATCATGCTGCTATTTCCGAAGCTGGCCAATACCGAAGTTATAAAGTTTAACAAGGGCATCAATAATAGAAAAGAATCAGAATTCAAGGATGTTGCAGCCTTCTTTATACCCAACAGACAGCAATGGGCGCTTCCTGTTATTATTGATTTAAATCTGTTGCTATACACTGCCATGGTGCTGGCCGGACTTGGGTTTGTGAATTTTGATACAGAGGGAGTAATTAAATGGGGAGCTAATTACGGGCCTTTAACAGTTAATGGCGAATGGTGGCGCTTGTTTACCTGTACATTTTTGCATGGTGGCATTATGCACCTGTTAAACAATATGTATGGGCTGTTTTTTGGTGCTGTGTTTTTGGTGCCGCTTATTGGCAACAAGCGGTTTGTCATAAGCTATGTAATATGCGGTATTGTAGCCAGTTTCACCAGTTTGTACTGGCATCCCATGGTAATTAGTGTTGGTGCTTCAGGAGCAATCATGGGTATATTTGGCATTAACCTGGCACTAATTACTACCAACAGGGTGCCTGCCGATGCTAAAAAGTTTTTGCTTATCAACTGTGTGATATTTGTAGGGTTAACATTGCTGCTGGGGCTGGCTGGTGGCGTTGATAATGCAGCACATACAGGCGGTTTGGTTTGCGGCCTGGTAATTGGTTACCTGTTGAACTTCACGGCGTCTGATTGGCCCAAACCGCCAACTCAGCAGCCTATTGAAAATGAGCTAACCCACGAGGCTACCCTGCATGAGTAATGATTCAGCCGCATGAATTAAAATATCAACAAATAATCCTGTTTGCAGATATATACTTATAACTGTTCACCTCTTTAAAATATAAATTAAATAAAAACACATCCTGCATTTGGGCGCTTAGTATTTTATTAAACAATTCTCTAACTTGACCCCTTTACCTATCTTATGAGAGTTTATCATTTAAGCGCCGAATGTTACCCGATTGCCAAAGTGGGCGGTTTGGGCGATGTGGTGGGCGCTTTACCCAAGTATCAGAACCTGGCCGGCATTGATGCTGCCGTGGTGCTGCCGCATTACGACCGCAAATTTGTGCACGAAAACGAGTTTGAAGTGGTGTTCCGCGCCTCTAACCGTTTGGGCGACCGCCGCCTGGAGTTTGAAGTGTGGAAAGAGAAAACCAACAAACTGGGTTTCGAGCTTTACCTCATTCATATCCCCGGTTTGCTGGACCGCCCTGAGGTATATAGCTACCCTGATGAACGCGAACAGTTCATTGCCTACCAGCTTTCTTTTTTGGACTGGATTACATGGAGCCAGCAAACGCCCGACTTGATCCATTGCCACGATCATCATACCGGGTTGGTGCCTTTCCTGCTGCAGCATTCGGCTTTATACCGCAGGCTGTCAAAAACACCAACGGTGTTTACTATACATAACGGGCAATACCATGGCGCCTTCGGTTGGGAAAAATTTTATTACTTGCCCGAAATCGACCCTGCTGCAACCGGCTTGTTAGACTGGAGCGGAGGAATTAACCCGCTGGCCTCTGCCATTAAATGCTGTAATCATTACACGGCAGTATCGCCAAGTTATTTGCTCGAACTGGCTGAGCGTTCCAACGGCTTAGAATATCTGTTCTTTTTAGAACGAGCCAAAGGTTCGGGTATTATTAACGGTATTGATACCGAGGTTTGGGATCCGGCAACAGATGCCGCCTTAGCTGCCAACTATGATATTACAACGGTAGATACCCAAAAGCAAAAAGATAAAGATGCGCTATGCGAGCGTTTCGGCCTGTCACCAGAGTTGCCGCTCATCTCTTTCATTGGCCGCCTGGTGGTAGAAAAAGGAGCCGATTTACTGGCTGATGCCTTTAGCGATAGCTTAACCGAGCATGCCGGTCACCTGAATATTTTGGTGCTGGGTACCGGCGATAAAGATGTGGAAGAAGCATTGAAAGCGCTGGAGCCACAGTTTCCGGAAAACTACAAAGTGTACATCGGCTATAATGAAGATTTAGCCCACCTTATTTATGCCGGTAGTGATTTTCTGCTCATGCCTTCGCGTGTGGAGCCTTGCGGCTTAAATCAGTTATATGCATTGCGCTACGGGACCATGCCGGTGGTGCATAGCACCGGTGGCTTAAAAGATACGGTGATTGATTTTGGCGAAGATGATGGCTATGGTATTTGTTTTGACCAAAACAATGTTACCGATATTGTTGCTTCTATTAGCCGGGCAAAAGTATTATTTGAGAACACTCCCCATTTACAATTGTTACGTAAACGTATGATGGCGCTTGATTTCTCCTGGGATCAGTCGGCCAGGCAATACATCCAATTATATGAAAGCTTAACTCCTAAAATATGAATTCAAAAGTAATAAGTATCGTACTGGGTGGGGGGCAGGGCAGCCGCCTTTCGCCGCTTACCGCTACCCGCTCCAAGCCGGCAGTACCTATTGCAGCTAAATACCGTTTGGTAGATATTCCCATCTCCAACTGCCTGCACTCCGGTATCGAACGTATATTTGTGCTCACGCAGTTTAATTCAGCCTCATTAAACAAGCACATTAAAAATACTTATCACTTCAGCAGCTTTAGTGATGCTTTTGTAGATATTCTGGCTGCCGAGCAAACCCCTACCAGCGCTGGTTGGTTTCAGGGCACAGCCGATGCCGTACGCCAAAGCTTGCACCACCTGAGCGTATGGGATTTTGAGTATGTACTCATTTTATCGGGCGACCAGCTTTACCAGATGGATTTTCAGGAAATGATAGATCAGCATGTGAAAAAAAATGCGGATATTTCTATTGCTACCATCCCCGTACATGCCAATGATGTGCCCGGCTTTGGTATTTTGAAAACTGATGAGCAAAATAAAATCACGGCCTTTATCGAGAAGCCTAAATCAGATTTCGAGAGTTGGGCATCAGATGTAAGCGCCGAAATGCAAAACCAGGGCCGCGTGTACTTAGCCTCTATGGGTATTTACATGTTTAACCGTAAAACCCTATATGAACTATTGGAAGGCAACAGCCATCCCGATTTTGGTAAGGAAATCATCCCGCAGTCTATTAAAACCCATAATGTGCTGAGTTATCAGTATGAAGGTTATTGGACTGATATTGGTACCATCCCATCTTTCTTTGATGCCAACCTGGAGTTAACGGACGATATTCCGCGGTTTAACCTGTTTGACAAGCACCACATTTTTACCCGTGCCCGCATGCTGCCGCCTTCTAAAATATCAGGCACCCAGCTGGACAGAGCCCTGGTAGCTGATGGTTGTATCATCAATGCCAGTTTGTTAAAGCGCTCTGTTATTGGTATTCGTACCCGCATAGGTCACGGCACTACGCTGGAGAACTGCTATGTAATGGGCAGCGATAATTATCAAACTTTGGAGCAAATTAAAGAATCGAAGGAAAGCGATACGCCTATTATGGGTATTGGCGATAATTGCTGCATTAAAAATGCCATTATTGATAAAAACAGCTATATCGGTAATAATGTAACCATTAATTGTGGCAGTAAAATAGCTGACGGCGATTATGGGTCATACACCGTGCAGGATGGTATTGTGGTAGTAAAAAAGCGTGCGGTAATACCACACGGCACTACAATTTAAAGTTGCGAAAGTTAAAACATTTTCAAACGAAGTTGAATTATTACAGTAATCACTATACGAAAACTAAAAATAAACAACTATGAAAAAGTTAATGTTAATGATGGCCCTGTCTGCTATCTCTTTCGGAAGCGCATTTGCTTATGAGTTTACCCCAGCTAAAGCTGATGTAGTACAAACTGACACCATCAAAACGAAAAAAGTAAAAGTTAAAGGCAACAAAATGAAGAAGAAAAAAGTAGTTACTAAAAAAGACACCATGTCTAAAATGTAATTAAGCTTCATTATTATAAAGCAAAAGCGCCCTGGTATGACATCAGGGCGCTTTTGCTTTATAAAGTGTTTTAAACTTTCAGCAGTTTGTTTTAAAGCGAAAGCGTTTCGCCAATAGCAGGCAGTTTTAAATTAAGATCTGCTTTCACAAACTTTTCTTTCGCTTCTTCCACATCAATTTTAATGGGTGGAAAAGTGTCATAATGTACACCAATGATGTTTTTGCAATTGATAAAATCAGCTGCTTTTACGGCATCATCAATGCCCATCGTATAGTTATCTCCAATAGGCAGGGCAGCCCAGTCTAAATTTTCATCAGCCAATAACTTCATATCATAAGTTAAAGCAGTATCGCCGGCAAAGTAAAATTTCTTGCCTTCGGCATAGATTACAAAACCAGCCGGGTTGCCGCCATAGCTGCCGTCAGGCAGGCCGCTGGAGTGCAGGGCGGTTACCATTTTTACACGGCCAAAATCAAAATTAAAACCACCACCCAGGTTCATGCCATGCGTATCGGCAATGCCTTGTCCGGCCAGCCATCCGGCAATTTCGGCAATGGCAATTACTTTAGCACCGCTGTTTTTCTGAATAGTAAATAAATCGGCAATATGATCGCCATGGCCGTGCGAAAGCAGGATGTAATCCGGTTTCAAGGCATTGATATCAATAGCCGAAGCTAAAGGGTTGGGCGATATAAAGGGATCAAACAATAATTTTTTGCCATTCACCTCCAGCTCGAAGGCGGCATGGCCGTAATATGTGAATTTCATAAGCAGGGCAAAGGTAGGCAATATGAAAAGATGTAGTGTGATTTTGTTGATACGGTAAGTAGTGTGAATGTCAGAAATAGCAAGGGTAAACGCTATATTCGTTCAATAAATTAAACTTTTATTGGTTAAAAAGCTCATAACAAGTGTATTTGATTGACAATATGTATGGCAACAGCAGAAAATAAGCAAGAACCGGAAGCGCCCGTAAAATCAAAGCTGGATATACCCAAAAGCTACAGCCATCGCATTGCCAACTTTTTAATCGGCGCTTTTGGCAGCATGGCCTTTCTGTTCATCATCATCGCCTTTTTTGTGTTTTGGATTGACTGGAACCTTAATCTCATCACCAACTTTAAACCCTTTGATCCTTTCCCGTTCCCGATACTCACTATGGCGGTATCTATGTTCGCCATTATCCTTTCCATTACGGTACTAATTAGTCAGAACCGCCAGAACCGGATAGAAAAGATACGGCAGCAAGTAGAATTTGAGGTAAACGTACGCGCCGAAAACGAAATTACCAAAGTGCTAACCATGCTGCACGACATTCAGAAAAAACTGGGTATGGAAGAAGGGCCAGACAAAGAGCTGGAAGAAATGAAAGAAAAGCTCGATATTAAAGAGCTGCACCAGAAACTGGATGATATGGAAAGCGAAAGCTGATAAAGCGTACTATTGAGCTAATAAACTTAATGTTTTAGTGTCTTTAGCACCGCCGAAAAATTCATTCAGCACTTGTTGAAACACAGGATTTGCACCCGGAGCAGCTGCAAACAAAGTCATGCTCGATCTGAGCTTCATATCATCCGGGCTGCCGAATACTTGTTGGGCACCTCTGGCGGGTTGTTTCAGTAAGGCTTGGCAGATTTCAACCAGCCGGCTGCCTAAAACCGGATGGTTTAAATAAGCTTCGGCTTCCCTGATATCCTGAATACCGTAGTATTGTGATGTAGAGCTAAACCCCAAGCCTTTTAACTGCGGAAAAATATACCACATCCAATGGCTGCGCTTACGCCCGTTACTGATTTCTGCTAAAGCAGTTTGATAGTCGGATTGCTGGGCTTCGACAAATCTCTGTAGTGAATAATTGCTGGGCATAATAATGGAGTTGATAACTGAGTTTCTTGTATAAAAACTAAAGCCACTGTATGGTGGCTTTAGTTTTTATAGCAATGTATCGAAGTATTAATTACACCGCTGTGCCTCTTCTCAGAAAACCTAAAATTAAGGCGATGATTGCAATTACTAACAATACGTGGATTAATCCGCCGGCTGAATAAGCAAATGCGCCAATAGCCCAACCAATGATTAAAATAACTGCGATGATATACAATAAGTTGCTCATGATGAATGTTTTTTAAGTAGATTGATGTTGTTAATTATAACAAGTAATTTACAATCAGCATGCCATAACCTACTTAAAGTATAACTTTAGTCAATTCATCATAGATTAAAGCTATAATTGTATGTTTAATTAAACAGCATGGGAATAAAATAGTACTGTTATCAGCACTTATAATTGCAATTTACGTTTCTATCAGTCGGGTGCGCATTCCGGCAATGCTGCCATCATTGGC
The DNA here is from genome assembly GCF_054783355.1 of Mucilaginibacter koreensis. NCBI lineage: Bacteria > Pseudomonadati > Bacteroidota > Sphingobacteriia > Sphingobacteriales > Sphingobacteriaceae > Mucilaginibacter > Mucilaginibacter koreensis. Next base: position 3,432,881 of record NZ_BAAGQS010000001.1, read on the forward strand.
TTTGCCTAATATAAATACGTCTATTTGTACCTCACCTACACGGTAAACTGTTAAGCCGGCCAGTTCCTGCTTTAATGCAGCTGCCAGCTGGCTAAACTTTTGTGCCGTAGCCGGCGATACTGAACCAGAAGCCGGGTTGGTCATGTTACGCAGCAGGTAATCGAGCGTAATGGTTTCAACCGGTGTGCCGGCGGGTTTTCCGGCCAGGCTTAATGCCAGTTGCTCATTAATAGTTGTAGCAGGTGCCGAAACATAAGTAAACGGCTCATCCGATTCGCTCATCATCAGCAGGCCGCTGGCTGCATTTTCTAATTTGGTTTGAATGGTGTTCATAGATAGGTAAAGAATAAAATGCTGTATAAACAAAAATGTCATTCCGGGCGATAGCGAGAAGTCTCCTTAACCAAGCTCGTCTGTAATAGATTGAGCGCTTGAAGAAGATTTCTCCCCAACGGTCGAAATGACAAGGGGAAAAACAATAAATGTTTTATTGTCCAAACATACCACCCAGGGCACCTGAATCGCCAAACATGTTGCGCGCCATGGCAGCGGTTTCGCTTTGGCTTGCATTTTCAGCCTGTTCTAACGCTTTGTTGATAGCTACAGCTAATAGCTCTTCCAGTTCCTCGCGGTCGGCTTGCTGGTAAAAGCTATCCTCAATGCTGATGGTTTTAATAGTTTTGTTGCCGGTGGCTGTAACGGTAATTTTACCGCCTTCGGCCATGCCGGTTACGGTAATAGCATCCAGGCGTTGTTTTACCTCGGCTGCTTTTTGTTGAGCTTCAAATATTTTATCAAACATGGTATAATGGTTAAATTATATTAATCGGCATAAGCGCCCTTACGAATCACCGGCATATCGGTAAGCTTATAAAGGTCATCAATTTGGGCAATGCTGCCATTAAATACATTACTTAAAATTACAATAGTAACGTGATTGTTCAAATCGCGCACAAACATATTTTGAAAACCATGCCACCAGCCGGTATGGTAAATTACCACCTTGCCGTCATCCTCAGTAAACAAGCGCCAGCCCAGGCCGTAATTAAAGTGTTTATGGTGTTTGGGCTCAGGTGCTGTGGGTGTATAGGCCATTTTCATGGTTTCGGGTTTCAAAAGTTTTCCTTTTTGCAGCCCCTGGTCAAACAGGTACATGTCTTTTACGGTAGAGTAAATTCCTTTGTCACCAATTACACCATCCAGGTAATTAGGCACCACCGAGCGTCGCCAAACACGGTCATATCCCCAAACGTTGGTAGGCACAGCTTTGTCTTTGGCTTTGGAGTACACAACGGTATTCTTCATCCCCAGCGGATCAAAAATGTTTTCTTTCATAAACTGTGCATAAGGCATACCCGAAGCTTTTTCGATAATAGCCCCCAGCAGCATGAAATTGGTATTGTTGTAAAAAAAGGTTTGCCCCGGCTTGTTGTAATAGTGCGGGTGATATTGCTTATATAATGCCAGCACATCAGTATTATACATAGGTTTATGCTGGTCCCATACTTTCTCGAAGGCATACTGATAATTATTCATGCCACTCTGGTGGCTCAGCAGCATACGCACGGTAATGCCGTGGTACGGAAAATCAGGAAAAAAGTGTTGTACACTATCATCCAGTTTAAGCTTGCCTTGCTCCATCAGCATTAAGGTAGCTGTGCCGGTAAATGGCTTGCTCACGGAAGCAAGTTGAAAACGCGAGTCAATGTTTAGGCTATCGCGGCGCAGATAATCTGCCCAGCCGATAGAGTTTTCATAAATAATCTTGCCGTCTTTAGCCACCAGAATATTGCCATTAAAGCCATGCTTAGCATGCAAATTTTGCACAAAGGCATCAATTTTACGGTCGGCCGTTTTCGGATCGTAGTATAAAATCTTGCGGGTATCAAAGGGTATACTGGCCGCAGTGGTGCTCTCTTTTTTATGATTGGAACAGGAAAATAAGGGCAGTATGCACACCGCTGCCTTGAATATATTTTTATACACAACTCTCATAAAACAATACTCTCGCTCTAACGCACGCGAAAGTGAGAAATTATACTATAGTTAAGAAGTAAAAGTTTTAAATTAATTGTTGTTTATGGTGCTATGCGCTTTGTTGGGCTTGTGCTGTTATTTTCGTTATTGTTCTTTTGTCTTGATACAAAAGAACCAAAAAATCAAGTACAGCCCCATAAGGCTTTTTGCCGCACGGGGCCAGCGCTGCAAAGGCAGTTAGCACCACAGGCCTTTTAGTGTTTGCGTATGTGCGGCTTGTGCTTTATTGAGTGGTAGTGCAAACACTAAAAGACCTCTTCCTTACGCTCAGGGCCATTATGTGCTGCCCACCTTTCATCCAAAGCTGAGGGGCTGACAAAGGAAAGAATCAAGAGCCAAGAGTCAAGAACCAAGAAACAGGGATTAAGAAGGACCAAGCAGCGTAGAGATATCGTTAACACGTCATTGCGAGGAACGAAGCAATCTCTATACGTCAAGTAAAGGCATTAAGCAGAGAGATTGCTTCGTTCCTCGCAATGACGTACTTAAGTAATGCATCAATACTTCTTCGCCCAGGCGCGGTGGACTGGCAGAAACCGCCCGGGCCATGCGGTGGCCTTGTGTGGGGGAAGGATTGTTTCTGCCTTGATTTTTTGTTACTTTTTGATCAAGCAAAAAGTAAACTAACATTCAAAACAACACTAACCCATAATGCGGATAGCAGCACAAAAATTATATCCTCACTACATTCATTTAATATAGATCAAGCCTTGAGTCATTATAATTCATCTCTGTTTGTCACCGCACTTATCCACAATTTAACTATTTGAAAAAAGACTTTTCCACATGCGAGAATTTGCTTACATTTGCGGGCTAATTATCGCTCATTGAAATCATTAAAGAAATATTCAATTCCGTTCACCGGCTTAAAGCTGGGCAAACACGAGTTTGACTATGTGATTACTGACGCTTTTTTTAATGAGTTTGAGTATTCACTGGTAAAAAAGGCCGATGTGCAATGCCATGTGGAGCTGGATAAGCAGGAAACCATGCTTATCCTTAACTTTCACATTAAGGGCACTGTGGGCATGAACTGCGACCGCTGCCTGGCTTCTTTTCCGCTGCCGCTTGATTTAAAAGAGCAGCAGATTGCCAAATTTGCCGAGGCGGAAGTTGACCAGGACGAAGAAATTATTACCCTGAGCAAAAACGATCATGAGATTGATATTGCCGGGCTGATATACGAATACATTACAGTAGCGGTGCCATTTATTGCCACCTGCGGTAATGAAGGGAATACCCCTTACTGTGATAAAGAAATGCTGGACAGATTAAATAAGCTGTCGGGCAGTGAAGATGAAAACAAGGGCACAGACCCCCGCTGGGATGCGCTCAAAAACATTAAATGAATTAATTTTAGGAAGTTATGCCAAATCCGAAACGTAAGTTCTCCAAATCAAGAACAGCAAAGCGCAGAACCCATTACAAAGCTGAAGCGCCTACTTTAACTACATGTACCACTACTGGTGCTGTGCATTTACCTCACCGTGCTTACATGGTTGACGGCAACCTGTACTACAACGGTAAAATACTGATTGATAATACTGCAACTGCCTAAGTTTAATTTTCTGCAATGAAGATTGGCTTAGATATTATGGGCGGCGATTATGCTCCGAAAGCAACAGTTTTAGGAGCAATAGCCGCTTATAAAGCATTATCGCCCGGGCAGCAACTGGTGCTCATTGGCGATAAAAATGTTGCTGCACCTATCCTTCAGGAAAACGACTTTAACCCCGATCTGCTGGAATTCGTGCATACCACCGAAGTAATTGGTATGAGCGAACATCCCACCAAGGCTATTGTACAAAAACCCGACTCCAGCATTAGTGTAGGATTTAAATTGCTGAAAGAGGGGTATTTGCAGGGCTTCGCCTCGGCCGGTAATACCGGTGCTATGCTGGTGGGCTCCATGTTTAGTGTAAAAACCATACCCGGCGTAATACGCCCGGCTATGACAGCTATTGTACCCAAACTGAAAGGCGGTTTGGGTATTTTGTTGGATGTGGGTGCCAATGCAGACTGTAAGCCAGATGTGCTGTTACAGTTTGGGGTATTAGGCAGTTTGCTTGCTCAAAATATTTATAACATGGCTAACCCTAAAGTAGCCCTGATGAATATTGGCGAGGAAGAAGAGAAAGGCAACCTGCTTGCACAGGCTACCTACGCTTTAATGAAGGAATCCACCCAGTTTAACTTCGTGGGCAATATTGAAGGGCGCGACCTGTTTACAGATAGCGCTGATGTTGCCGTGTGCGATGGTTTTACCGGGAACGTGATTTTAAAACTGTCAGAATCTTTTTATGTAATTACCCTGAAAAAGGGATTTAAAGATGAATTTTTTGACCGTTTCAACTACGAGCAATATGGCGGCAGTCCTATTTTAGGCGTGAATGCCCCGGTTGTAGTAGGCCACGGCATCTCCAACCCTGAAGCCATTAAAAACATGATGCTGCTTACCCGGGATATGGTAGAAAGCAATCTGGTAGAGAAAATAAAGCAGGCTTTTCAGTAATTTAGTATACCTATGAGTAAAATTCATGCTGCAATTACTGCAGTGCACGGGTACGCCCCCGAGTATGTGCTCACCAACCAGGAACTGGAAACTATGGTAGATACCAACGATGAGTGGATAACCTCGCGTACCGGTATCAAAGAGCGCCGCATACTGAAAGGCGAAGGCTTGGCTACATCTGATATGGCCGTTCCGGCCGTACAGGCGCTTCTCGAAAAGCGAGGCATCAGCGCCGAAGAAATTGAACTGATTATTTTTTGTACCACTACGCCCGACATGCCCTTCCCGGCAACGGCCAACATCTTGGCTGATAAGGTAGGCGCTAAAAACGCCTGGGGTTTTGATTTGCAGGCGGCCTGTTCAGGCTTTGTATATGGCCTGTCAACCGGTGCACAGTTTATTGAAAGCGGCAAGCATAGTAAGGTGCTGGTAGTAGGGTTTGATAAAATGTCATCCATTATCAATTATCAGGATCGTGCTACCTGTATCATTTTTGGTGATGGCGGCGGCTGTGCCTTGCTCGAACCCAATACAGAAGGCAATGGCATCATAGATTCCATACTGAAAAGCGATGGAGCCGGCCGTAATTATCTGCACCAAAAAGCAGGCGGTTCATTAAAACCGGCCAGCCACGAAACGGTGGATGCTATGGAGCACTTTGCTTACCAGGAAGGTCAAACCGTATTTAAATTTGCGGTAACCAACATGGCCGAGGTAGCTGCTGAGATAATGGACAAGAATAGCCTTACCAGTGATGATATTGCCTGGCTGGTACCGCACCAGGCCAATAAGCGTATCATTGATGCCACTGCTAGCCGCATGGGCATCAGTGCCGACAAGGTTATTGTAAACATTGAGCGTTACGGCAATACCACCAACGGTACCATACCGCTGTGTTTGTGGGAGTGGGAAAATAAGTTTAAAAAAGGAGATAACCTGGTATTGGCGGCCTTTGGCGGCGGGTTTACCTGGGGTTCTATCTACCTGAAGTGGGCTTATTAATTTTCCGCAACATTTTTAGTTTAATTTGTTATACCTTAGATTTTTATATAAATCTTAATCCAAAACCAATTTCATCCTAAGCATGGATATTAAACAAATTCAGGATTTAATTCGCTTTGTATCAAAAGCAGGGGTAAGTGAAGTATCAATTGAACAGAATGAGTTCAAGATTACTATCAAAACCGGTCAGGCACAAACTGTAGTTACGGCTACTGTACCGCTTGCTGCACCTACACCGGTTCAGGCCGCACAGGTTTCAGCTCCGGTAGCTAATGCACCTGCACCTATTGCTGCAGCCGAAGCTGCTGCTGCCCCGGCCGCTGCCGATACCTCAAAATACATTACTATCAAATCGCCAATGATTGGTACTTTTTACCGTTCGGCCAGCCCTGATAAGCCATCGTTTGCAAACGTGGGCGACGAAATTAAAAACGGTTCGGTATTGTGCATCATTGAGGCCATGAAACTGTTTAACGAAATCGAATCAGAAGTTTCGGGCCGCATTGTAAAAGTACTGGTTGAAAACTCTACTCCGGTAGAATATGACCAGCCTTTGTTCCTGGTAGAACCCATGTAATTATCCGGGTTGATTGGGTGAATGGTTGACTAAGTGAGTGGTTCTATCAACTTAGTTAACCATTCACACAATCAACCATTCACTAACATAACCCTATGTTTAAAAAAGTACTTATAGCCAACCGTGGTGAAATTGCCCTGCGAATTATTCGCACCTGTAAAGAGATGGGCATTAAAACTGTGGCCGTATACTCTACTGCCGACCGCGACAGCCTTCATGTGCGCTTTGCCGACGAAGCCGTTTGTATTGGCCCGCCGCCCAGCCGCGATTCTTATTTAAATATCCCCAACATTATATCAGCTGCCGAAGTAACCAATGCGGATGCTATCCATCCGGGTTACGGCTTTTTGTCTGAAAACGCTAAGTTTTCGGCCATATGTGCTGAGTATGGTATCAAGTTTATAGGCGCCACTGCCGATCAGATCAATGCCATGGGCGATAAAGCATCGGCCAAAGCTACCATGAAGAAAGCCGGTGTGCCTACCATTCCGGGCTCTGAAGGTTTATTGACTGATGTGAAGCAGGGCATACAAGTAGCCGGAAAAATTGGTTACCCCATCATATTGAAAGCTACTGCCGGCGGTGGTGGCCGCGGTATGCGCATTGTGTGGAATGATAATGAATTTGAACCCGCCTGGGATTCGGCCCGTGCCGAAGCCGGTGCCGCTTTTGGTAACGATGGTATTTACCTTGAAAAGTATGTAGAAGACCCACGCCACATTGAAATACAAGTGGTAGGCGATCAGTATGGTAAGGTATCTCACCTGTCAGAACGCGATTGCTCTATCCAGCGCCGTCACCAAAAACTGGTAGAAGAATCGCCTTCACCTTTCATGACGGATAAGCTGCGCAAGCAAATGGGTGATGCCGCCGTTAAGGGCGCTAAAGCTGTAAAATACGAAGGTGCTGGTACTATTGAGTTCTTAGTAGATAAACACCGCAACTTCTACTTTATGGAAATGAACACCCGTATCCAGGTAGAGCATCCGGTTACCGAAGAGGTCATCAACTTCGATTTAATTAAAGAGCAGATTAAAGTAGCAGCCGGTATTCCTATTTCAGGCAAAAATTACGAGCCAACCATGCATGCCATTGAGTGCCGTATCAATGCTGAAGATCCGTTTAATAGTTTCCGCCCGTCGCCGGGTAAAATTACCAACTTCCATTCTCCGGGCGGCCACGGTGTACGTGTAGATACGCATGTATATACCGGATACATCATTCCGCCAAATTACGACTCGATGATTGCCAAGCTGATTTGTGTGGCCCAAACCCGCGAAGAAGCATTGAATACCATGGAGCGTGCATTAAGTGAGTTTGTAATTGAGGGTGTAAAAACCACTATTCCTTTCCACTTACAGCTGCTGCGCGATCCAAACTTCAGGGCTGGTAATTTTACCACCAAATTTATGGAAACCTTTGAGCTGGTAACGCCGTAAGTTGTAACATAAAAAATATAATTAAAATACCATTCTTAAGTTAATAGGAATGGTATTTTTGTTTGCCTCAAAAAATGGAAGAAGAGAATAAAATTATAAAAGCAATCAAGGAAAAAGGACAAAGCATGGAAGCCGAAATGTCTTTTTTCGACCATTTGGAAGAATTAAGATGGCACCTCATTCGCGCCTCTATTGCTATTGTGATATTTACCGGCCTGGCCTTTTATTACTATGACTGGATATTTAGCAAGATCATCATGGGGCCGGCCAATAAAGATTTTTGGACATACCAAATGATGTGTAAACTGGGTAACGCCCTCCACCGCTCGGGCTGGTGTATCGACGCTATTCATATTAAACTGATGAATAATGAACTGGCAGGCCAGTTTACACTGCAAATCAACTCTTCTTTAATTATTGGCGTTACCTTGGGTGTGCCTTACCTGTTATTTGAATTATGGCGTTTTATTAAGCCGGCCTTGCATGATAAAGAGCGCAAAGCGGCTAGTGGCTTCGTAGGTTATGCTGTATTTTTGTTCCTGCTGGGTGTGGCATTCGGGTATTTTGTAATTACTCCTATGTCAGTTAACTTCCTCCTGAGTTACCAAGTAAGTGCAACTATCGAAAACCTGATCAGTATTGATTCCTATCTGTCATCAGTAGCCACGCTTACGCTGGCAACAGGGGTAGTATTTCAACTTCCGATTCTGGTATACGTACTCTCTAATTTCGGTATACTCACCGCCAAACTGATGAAAGAAAGCCGTCGCTATGCGGTGGTGATTATCTTGATCATAGCTGCCGTGGTAACGCCCACGCCCGATATGATTACCATGACGGTTGTAGCCATTCCATTATTTATTTTGTTTGAGGTAAGTATTGTAGTAGCCGGTATGGTTGAGAAACGCCGCCAGCAAAAGCAGGATGCCATTGCCAATAGCTAAATGCTCGATCCATTAATATCATTATGAAAGAAAACTTAAAAATAGCCATCGGGTCTGATCACGGCGGATTCTCTTATAAGCAGGAACTTTTGCAGTATTTACAAGGCGCAGAAGTAAAGGATTTTGGTACTTATTCGGCCGATGCTGCCGATTACCCTGATTTTGCCCATCCGGTTGCCTCGGCTGTAGAAAGCGGCGAGTTTGATTTTGGTATATTAATTTGTGGCAGCGCCAATGGGGTAGCTATCACGGCCAACAAACATCAGGGTATACGGGCTGCCATTTGCTGGCAACCTGAACTGGCCAGCCTGGCGCGCCAGCATAATAATGCCAATGTGGTGTGCATACCTGAACGCTTTATCTCATTGGAAACTGCCAAAGAAATTGTTGATCGCTTTTTAAGCGCCGATTTTGAAGGTGGCCGCCATGCCAACCGGGTAAACAAAATATCCTGCTGAAAAATCAGCAAAAAATTACAACTTGCTAAACTATTAACTGATTTTATTTAGATATGAAAAAAACAGCATTGTGCATTACGTTCATGGCGTCAGCCATTGCCGCATGTGCGCAAAACTCTACGGCTACCAAGTACGCCAAGTACATTACGGCCGAAGATGCCCGCAAGCACCTGAGCATACTGGCATCAGATGAATTTGAAGGCCGGGAAACCGGTAAGCCCGGCGCCGATAAAGCCGCTAATTATATTGCCAACGAATTTAAAAAGTTGGGTCTGCAGGCACCGGTAAATGGTTCGTATTTTCTAAATATTCCGCTGGTAGAAACCAGCTTTAATGTCAATAACTTTACCCTGAATGGTACACCATATACCTTTGGTAAAGATTTTTATGCCACCGGTAACTCTGACGCAAAAACCCTGAACGCAAAAGAGGTGGTATTTATTGGCTACGGCTCGGCCGAAGAACTGGCCAATGCAGATATTGCCGGTAAAGTAGTATTAATGATAAGCGGTGCCAAACCTGGCGCAGCAGCAGGAACACGTGCCTCACGTGCACAGTTAATGCAGCGTTTGGCAGAAAAAGGCCCGGCAATGGTATTAAATGCCAATGCTAACCTGGCAGCTATGCTGCAACGTATGGCAGGCCAGTTAGGCGGTGGTCGTTTAGAGATTAAAAAGGATAACGCAGCACCGGCCAGGCAGCAGCCTGTAACGGTAACGGTTACGCCTGAGATGGCCGACCAATTGTTGAAGAACAGCGGTAAAACCTATGCCCAGTTAAAAACAGCTGCTGATGCAGGTGTAGCTACTGAAACCCTGAAAGCGGACATCTCAGCTGCTTATGGCTCAGTTAAAAAAGATGTGAAAGCAGTAGATGTATTAGGTTATATGCCAGGTTCTGATGCTAAATTGAAAAATGAAGTATTGGTAATCTCCGGTCACTATGACCACATCGGCTTAAACCCTAACGGCCCCGATAAAGTAAATAACGGCGCTGATGATGATGGCTCAGGCACTACTGGGGTGCTTGAAATTGCCCGTGCTTTCAGCATGGCCAAAAAAGCCGGTAAAGGCCCGCGTCGCAGCATCTTGTTTTTGGGTAACGTAGGCGAAGAAAAGGGATTGTTAGGCTCTGAATTTTATACCGATCATCCGGTATTCCCGCTGGCAAATACCATTACCGATTTGAATATTGACATGATTGGCCGTATCGGTTTTGATTATCAAAACAAACCGGATTCTGCCAATAACCTGTATGTAATTGGGTCTGCCATGCTGAGCAGCGATTTGCGCAAAATCACTGAAGAGGTGAATAATAAATACACCCAAATCCACCTGGATTATAAGTATGATGACCCTGCTGATCCGAACCGTTTCTATTACCGTTCAGATCACTATAACTTTGCCAAGCATGGTGTGCCGATTATTTTCTATTTTAACGGTGTTCACCAGGATTACCACCAACCCGGAGATGAGGTAAGTAAAATTAACTTCCCGCTGCTGGCTAAACGTGCACAGTTAGTATTCTATACCGGCTGGGAATTAGCCAATCGCGATCAGCGCCCGGTAGTAGATGGAAAAGCCAACTCTGACGGCACAAACTAAAATGCTCAATGACTGCAGGCAGCAGTCAAAACAGCATAACAATATGGCACATTAAACGTTGAATGCCGGGTAACATCATTTGTGACCCCGGCATTCGCTATTTAAGGCGTATTATCCGATATTTACATTATTGCTTTAAAGGCAAGCAGGAAAAAGGAACATGTCAACTACCGCTAAAGAGTTTATAATAGCATCAGAGGAGAAAGCATTTGATTTAAAACACCGCCAGGTAATTGACCATAACATAGGTAAATATGATGTGGCAGTGCAGCGTGGCCTTTCACGGTTGGTAAACTTGGAAAGTGCCAAGCGGAAAGCGCACGTAACCAAATGGCGGGTAATGGAAAATTTAGACCGCTTCCTGCTCGATTTTGAGGCCAATTTTCAGCGCCGTGGTGGTAAAGTAATTTGGGCCAATGATGCTGAGGAAGCTAACCGCGAAATATTAGGTATTATACAACGGGCCGGCGCTAAAAAAGTAATTAAATCAAAAACAATGGTAACCGAGGAACTGCATTTAAATGAGTTTCTGGAAGCCAACGGTATCGAATCATTAGAAAGTGATTTGGGCGAATACATTGTGCAGCTATTGGGTCAAAAACCCTATCATATTGTTACGCCGGCCATGCACCTCTCTAAAGAAGACATTGCCAAGCTGTTTAACGAGCGTTTTGGTACCCCCATTGATGCCACACCTGAGCAACTTACTGCAAAAGCCCGGGAGTTGCTACGCCAAAAATATTTGCAGGCCGATGTGGGAATCACCGGCGCTAATTTTCTGATTGCAGATACCGGCAGTATTGCCCTCAGTGAAAACGAAGGCAATACCCGCCTGAGCACCACATTCCCGAAAATACATATCGCCGTGGCTGGGATAGAAAAACTGATTCCGTCTATTGCCGATTTAGACTTGTTTTGGCCGTTGCTGTCAACACACGGTACCGGGCAAAATTTAACAGTTTACAATACCCTGTTAAGTGGTCCCCAGCAGCCTAACGAAACAGATGGGCCTGAAGAAATGTATGTGGTTTTGCTGGATAACGGTCGTACAAATGTTTTAGCACAAAAAGATCAGCGGCAGGGCTTGTACTGCATTCGTTGCGGAGCCTGCCTTAATGCCTGCCCGGTATATCAGAATATTGGCGGGCATACTTATAACACCACCTATACCGGGCCTATCGGCTCTATCATTACCCCGCACATGCAGGGTATGGAAGAGTTTAAGCACCTGAGTTATGCCTCCAGCTTGTGTGGCAAATGTACCGAAGTATGCCCGGTAAAAATCGATTTACATAAAATGCTGTTGCTTAACCGCCGCGATGCGGTGAAAGAACAACTGGTAACTCAACAGGAAAAATGGGGCTGGGCGGCCTGGAAAAAAGCAATGCTAAGCCGTAAGCTAACTGATTTTTTCAGCGGCAAAACCAAGAACTTTTTAATGCGTTGGTTCTTCAAGAAATCATGGGGCAAATACCGCCAGATGCCTGATGTGGCCGGTAAATCATTCGCCCAGCAGTGGAAAGAACAACACGATACCGAAATTTAACAAAATGCGTAAAGTAATACTAAATCTGGCTGTAAGCTTAGACGGTTATATAGAAGGTCCCGGCGGCGAATACGATTGGTGCTTTACCGATCAGGATTATGGTATGTCTGAATTTTTCAGCGAAATTGATACCATCTTTTTAGGCCGCAAAAGCTATGAGCTATTAATTACTGCAGAGGAAAACCCTTTTCCGGGTATTAAGAAGTACGTTTTTTCTGACACCTTGCCCGAGGTACAGCACGAGGAAATAGAGGTGATAGGCAAAGCTGATTTTAAGCAAACCGTAACCGAACTGATTAACCAGGAAGGCGGCCATATTTGGCTGTTTGGCGGTGCCGATTTGGTCAGCAGCTTTTTGGCTGAAAAATTAATTAGTGATTTTACGCTATCCATCCACCCGGTGTTATTAGGGGGCGGCAAGCCTTTATTCCGGCCATTTCAGCAGCGTACCGAACTGATGCATATCGATACCATTACTTATCCCAGCGGTTTGGTGCAGTTAAAGTATATTTTGAAACCGCATCTTGATTATGATTTGCTGGAAGATAACTATGTGCACTCGAATGCGTTTTAAGTCATAACGGGTTTGTCTACTTGTACATCTTTCGCGTTAGGATAGCAGCGTAAAGCTCGCAGCGAGGTACGGGTGAGGACTTGCAGCGAATAGCCCGGGCCGCAGGCAACGCCCACTTATTAATAAAGAAGTGGATTGCTGAAGTAATGAGCAGCGTACTAATTATTTATCTAACTTAATCAACATCTAACCATCATTCCCTTAACCAACAATTACATAATCATTACTCTTTCAAAGCGCTTGTTGGGTCTTCATTTCTTATTCCTGTTTCGCCAAAACTTCTTTAGCTTAGTGTTATGATTTTCGACCGGCGCGATTTAAGTAACAGCACTCTGATTAATTTCTATAAGACACTGCTGTGGCCGCGGCTGGTAGAAGAGAAAATGCTGGTGCTGCTGCGACAGGGGCGTATTAGCAAATGGTTCTCGGGCATCGGTCAGGAGGCTATTGCTGTAGGTGCTACCCTGGCGCTGCAACAAGATGAATATATATTGCCCATGCACCGCAACCTGGGTGTATTTACAGCCCGCAATATGCCTTTAGCCCGACTAATGGCGCAATGGCAGGGGAAACCCTCCGGATTTACTAAAGGCCGCGACCGCTCGTTCCATTTCGGTACGTATGAGTATCATATCGTGGGTATGATTTCGCATTTAGGACCTCAGTTAGCAGTGGCCGATGGTATTGCTTTGGGCGATGTATTGAGCCGCAAACCAAAAGTTACCTTGGCTTTTACCGGCGAGGGCGCTACCAGTGAAGGCGACTTCCATGAGGCGCTTAATGTAGCCGCCGTTTGGAACCTGCCGGTAATATTCTTGGTGGAGAATAACGGCTACGCACTGTCTACCCCAACTAATGAACAGTATAAATGCGCCCGAATTGTAGATAAAGCCATTGGCTATGGCATGGAAGGGCATCAGATTGATGGCAATAACTTTTTAGAAGTATATCATACTATAAAGGATTTGGCGGCCAGCATGCGCCAGCAACCCCGCCCTGTATTATTGGAGTGCTTAACCTTCCGGATGCGGGGGCATGAAGAAGCATCAGGTGTAAAATACGTACCTGCCGAGTTTTTGGAGGAATGGAAGGCCAAAGACCCGGTATCAAATTTTGAGCAGCAACTGATAGACCATTTCATTATGCGCCCGGAGTGGCCGGAAATTATCCGCCGCGAATTGGTACCGCTTATTGATGCTGAAGTGGAAAAGGCTTTGCTTGAAGATGAATTAATACCTAACGTACAAATTGAATTGCAGGACATGTATGCGCCGGTAGATTCCATACCCTCAGCCAATCGCAACTCATCACCGGCTATGGTAAACAAACGCTTTATTGATGCCATTAGTGATGCGTTGCGACTGGCTATGCAGCAACACCCTAACCTAATACTAATGGGGCAGGACATTGCCGAATACGGCGGCGCCTTTAAAGTAACTGAAGGCTTTGTTCAGGAATTTGGCAAGGCGCGTGTGCGCAATACGCCGCTGTGCGAGTCGGCCATTGTAGGTACAGCTTTAGGCTTGGCTATTAACGGTCATAAATCCGTAGTGGAGATGCAGTTTGCCGATTTTGTAACCTGTGGCTTTAACCAGATTATAAATAACCTGGCCAAAACGCACTACCGATGGGGCCAATCTGCCGATACCGTAATTAGAATGCCTACAGGTGCGGGTACAGGGGCAGGGCCTTTCCATTCGCAAAGCAATGAGGCTTGGTTTACTAAAACGCCGGGATTGAAAGTAGTTTATCCGGCATTCCCGGCTGATGCCAAAGGATTATTGATGGCTGCTATAAATGACCCCAACCCGGTCATTTATTTTGAGCATAAATATTTATACCGAAGCCTGAACGGTGAGGTGCCCGAAGGTAATTATGAAGTTGAAATAGGTAAAGCCCGTGTAATAACCGAAGGTACACAAGTAACTATCATTACTTACGGCTTAGGTGTACACTGGGCTTTAGAGTGGGTGGAGCTGCATCCCCAATATTCGGTAGAAGTATTAGATTTACGAAGCCTGCAACCTTGGGACAAAACAGCGGTGGAAAACAGTGTAAAGAAAACCAGCAAAGTGCTGATCTTACATGAAGATACTTTAACCAGCGGCTTCGGCGGGGAAATTGCAGCATATATTATCGAGCACTGCTTTGAGTACCTGGACGGGCCGGTAATGCGCTGCGCAAGCCTGGACACCGCCATCCCGATGAATAAAGGTTTAGAAGACCAATTTCTGGCTAAATCACGATTAGCAGAAATGATGGAAAAATTGATTAAATATTAATCGCTAATTACTTCAACCTCTGCCACTGGGCTAAACAGATAAATCCGCTTGGTGGCTACTTCCACGCATTTATAACGCTTGCGCAATTGTTCACCTTTTTTGAACACCCGATCGCCTTTAAATTTGAATAAGCTATGTAAGGGTAGTTTTTCTACGGTGAGTACATCCGGTTTAGGAGCATCATAGCTGCGCAGGGTGCGGTATAAGTTTAAATCAGAACAGCTGGAGGCTGCCGGGTTGTTTAAATACCGGGTAATGGCCTGTTGAATATCAGCCGGGAACACCTGCTGCTCGAAAAACGGCTGCATCATCTTTTTAAAATTCTGCTTCCACTCGGTGCCATGCGGCTTTACTTTATTCTGGTGCTGGTTCCAGGTGTGCAGGTGGGCAAACTCATGTACGGTGGTTACCAAAAAAGCATAAGCGTTCAGGTTATGGTTAACCGATATACGGTGCCCTTTGCCCTGAAACGGAGGGCGGTAATCGCCAAATTTGCTGTTACGGTTGCGCGATATTTTAAATTCGCACTTAAAGTAATCTATCCACCTGCTGATTAAGGGGGCCGCTGCCGGCGGCATATATTTTTCCAGTACTTTCGTTTTCTCCACGTCTACCTCAATTCAAATATAAACAAAGGGTTGGAATGGTATACTTCCTATAATAGCTCTTTATTATAACCTTCAATTAAAGAAAATTTGGAGAATAAAATTTAAAACGCTTATCTTCGTTTTATACTCAAGCAAGACTATGATGGCCAGGCGCTGCATAGTCTTGTTTGTTTTTTATAACGGTACGTCCTGCCTTTAACAGAAAGCGCAGGGCGGTTTTGTTTAAACATCATCTATTCATTAAAAGAAGACATTGTAAATTATAAGTGTTATGGCAGAAGTAGCATACTACACCAAAGAGGGATTAGAAAAACTGAAAGAAGAGTTACAACAGTTGAAAACTACCGGCCGTGCCAATATTGCCAAAGCTATTGCCGAAGCGCGCGACAAAGGTGACCTATCTGAAAATGCAGAGTATGACGCTGCTAAGGAAGCCCAGGGCCTGCACGAAACCAAAATTGCCAAATTAGAGGAAACTTTAGCCAATGCCCGTATTTTGGATGAATCGAAGATGGATACTTCTAAGGTGCTGGCTCTATCTATAGTGAAAATCAAAAATATTAAAAACGGCGCTACCATGACCTATCAGTTGGTATCAGAAAGCGAAGCCGATTTAAAGGCCGGTAAAATATCAGTAAGCTCTCCTATTGCCAAAGGCCTGTTAGGTAAAAAGGTAGGCGAAAAAACCGAAATACAGGTACCTGCCGGTAAAATGGAATTTGAAATTTTAGAAATCAGTCGATAGTATAGTATATACAGATGTGCGGATGTAGCAAAACAATTTGCACATCTGTATATTTATAAATTGCACATCAATTATAATATACACCTTTTATGGCAAGCATTTTTTCAAAAATTATAGCAGGCGAAATACCATCACATAAAGTAGCCGAAAGCAACGATTTCCTGGCTTTTTTAGATGTTAACCCGCTGGCCGAAGGCCATGTGCTGGTGATTCCGAAGCAGGAAACCGATTACATTTTTGATTTGGATGATGCCACCTATACTGGCCTGCAATTGTTTGCCAAAATTGTAGCTACTGCCATTAAAGAAGCGATACCTTGCCGAAAAGTTGGCGTAGCTGTTATTGGGTTAGAAGTGCCGCATGTGCACATTCACCTCATCCCCATGAACCGGGTGGATGATTTGAACTTTGCCCGCCCGAAGCTTAGCTTTACTGAGGAGCAACTGGCTGCCACTGCTGAAAAGATCAAGCAAGCCTTACGCCACGATTACGAAGAGCAAGCCTAAAACTCCGGTACTTAGAGCGGCTTTTTAATTTTTAAAGGTGAGGCTACGCGCCTTGTATTTTCTTTTACAAAAGATTCCCAGCCCGAATAGGTAATTTTACTGCCCCTGCCGGTGGTGATTTTTTGAAAACTGTGGCATACGGCCACGGCCAATCCATCAGTAGCATCCAAAAACTCAGGTGTTTCCTGAAAGTTAAGCAAACGTTGCAGCATAGCCGCTACCTGTTCTTTGGTGGCATTACCGTTACCGGTGATGGATTGCTTAATTTTACGCGGAGAGTATTCGTTTACCGGTACATTGCGCGATAATGCCGCCGCAATAGCTACACCCTGCGCCCTGCCCAATTTTAACATTACCTGTATATTTTTGCCGTAAAAAGGGGCCTCAATAGCTAAAGTGTCAGGGTGGTAATTATCAATAAGCGCTTGTGTTTTTTCAAATATGCGCTGCAGCTTCAGCATGTGGTCGTCCGTTTTTTCAATTTTAACGATGCCCAGGCTAATGAGCTCCAGCTTGGTGCCGGTTTCTTTCACTAAGCCGTAGCCCATTACGGCCGTACCGGGGTCAATGCCTAAAATAATCCGTTCCTTCCTGTCTATCTGCTGCATACCAATACAAAGGTACGCTTAGCCGGTGGTATTTTGCAGTACCTGCAAATATTCTTTACGACTGATGTGCCTGGCGCCCATGCTCTCCAGGTGTTCGGTATGCACCTGGCAGTCTATCAGGCGGTACAGGCCGCTTTGCGCTAATGTGATGAGTGCAGTTTTAGAGGCATTACTTACCCGGCTAAACATACTTTCTCCGCAGAATACCTGCCCAATGGCTACTCCGTACAAGCCGCCTACCAGTTCCTGCTGCTGCCATATTTCGTAAGAGTGTGCGTAACCTTGCTGATGTAGTTGAATGTAAGCCTGCTGCATTTCGGTAGTAATCCAGGTGCCGTCCTGCCCTTCGCGCGGGGTAGTGGCACAGGCTCCTATCACTTGCTCGAATGCCTGGTTTTGGGTGATGGCAAAGCGTTTGGAGCGCAATACCTGATGCATGCTTTTGGAAATTCTAAGTTCATTGGGGTAAAGCGCAAATCGCTCATGTGGCGAGTACCACAGGATGGGTGTATCGTCACTGTACCAGGGAAAAATACCATGGCTATAGGCCAGCACTAAGCGGTTTACGCTTAAATCGCCGCCTACAGCCAATAAGCCGTCGGGCTCGGCAAGTTCGGGATCAGGAAACAACAGCCGTTCATCCAGCCTGAATATCATAGGCGCAAGTTACGCGGCTTTACGATGAATTACCAGCTTTTTGTTGCAGTAATAAAAATTACAATGCCTTAATTATGTACTCTGGCATTTGCATTAACATCAATCTAAGAAATAAAGCGAACAAGTAAAATTGATTGAATATAAATTAATATGTTCGATTGCTTAATTTAATATGTTTTGTACCTAATAACATACAGCAATTAAAAAGCACTGTATAGAATAACAGAATTGTACTAAAAACTTAACAGTGAAAAATCAGCCAGTTAATATACTCCTTGAAAAAAACCAGATAAAGAAACATCAAAATAAGCGCATATTTTGCGTAGGGTTTCCAGCCTGATATCTATTTTTCCTGATTCTAAACGTGCGATATTAATATTGGTATCAGTATAAAATTTCTCTTGTGTAATGCGGTGCTGGCGGCGAACTTTACGTATTTGTGCAGCAACTTTCTTCTTAAAAGCTTCGTCGGTTTCTATAATAACCTTATTATCAGAGGGGAGCATATAGGGTGAAAGTGTGAGTGAGTTTAGTTTTATTTTTGAATGGGCTAAATATAAAGCTTCCTTTACAGTATATGTTATGCTGTATTAAAATATTCTCATATTATTATTTGTGCTGGTTTATTTAAAATATATTCCTCGCTAAAAAAAGTTTGGCTTCACATTTGTATTATACCTCACGACTCTGCAACTATCTGTGAAAAATATTAAAGTTTACATCTACCTGTAAAAAACTTTTAAAAAAGCATTCTCAGACGCCCAAGCTGAGGTAAGTTTGTTCTTTGTTTTGGGTTTAATCAATAGTTTAAATTAATTAGGGGAAAGGGAGCTTCAAAAGAGCTCTCTTTTTTTGTGATAACATTTTTTACTATGCATGCATAGTATTATATTTGAGCACCAACGACATAAACATGCATTTCGAATTTACTGAAGAACAACTGATGATACGCCAGGCCGCGCGGGATTTTGCCCAGCAAGAGCTTAAACCCGGCGTAATAGATCGCGATGAACACCAAAAGTTTCCGGCCGAGCAGGTAAAGATGCTGGGCGAGCTGGGCTTTTTAGGTATGATGGTTTCGCCGCAGTATGGTGGCAGCGGTATGGATGCCATCTCTTATGTGCTGGTGATGGAAGAGCTATCTAAAATTGATGCTTCTGCTTCAGTAGTGGTATCGGTAAATAATTCATTGGTTTGTTATGGGCTGGAGAAATTTGGCAACGAAGAACAAAAACAAAAATACCTGATCCCTTTGGCTAAAGGTGAGCAGATTGGCGCTTTCTGCCTTTCAGAACCCGAGGCAGGCTCTGATGCTACCTCACAGCACACCACGGCTATTGATATGGGCGATTATTACTTGTTGAACGGTACCAAGAACTGGATTACCAATGGCAGTACTGCTTCTACTTACCTGGTAATTGCTCAAACCGATGTAGCCAAAGGGCATAAAGGCATTAATGCCCTGATTGTTGAGAAGGGCATGGAAGGCTTTACCATTGGTGCAAAAGAAAATAAACTGGGTATACGTGGCTCTGATACCCATTCGCTGATGTTCACAGATGTGAAGGTGCCCAAAGCGAACCGCATAGGTGACGACGGCTTCGGGTTTAAATTTGCTATGCAGACGCTGGAAGGTGGCCGCATTGGCATTGCTGCGCAAGCGTTAGGTATTGCCTCGGGCGCTTATGAACTGGCTGTGCAATATGCTAAAGAACGCAAAACCTTTGGTAAACCTATTGCTGAGCACCAGGCCATAGCCTTTAAACTGGCCGATATGGCTACGCAAATAGAAGCTGCACGCTTGTTGTGCCTTAAAGCGGCCTGGTTGAAAGATCATCATCAGCCTTATGCTGAAGCCGCCTCTATGGCTAAACTTTATGCCTCAAAAGTGGCTATGGATGTAACTGTGGAAGCTGTGCAGGTACATGGTGGTTATGGCTTTGTGAAAGAGTACCATGTAGAGCGCCTGATGCGTGATGCCAAAATTACGCAGATTTACGAAGGCACTTCAGAAATTCAGAAAATCGTCATCTCTCGCGGATTGTTGAAATAAGTTAAAGGTTTTGCCTAATTTAGCCTACTAAATCAGTAGACTTTATGAAAGGCAAAACCTTTATTGCTATACTTCTGCTTAGCTTTATAACTTTAAGCAGCTTTGCGCAAAAACTTAAGACAGGCACCTGGCGTGGTGTACTCACCACCGAAACCAAACACGAAATACCATTTAATTTTACCATAAAAGATACCGCCGGCAGGCAGTTGATGACCATCATCAATGGTAATGAACGCTTTAAGGTTACTGAGATCAGCGCCAAAGGCGACTCGGTATTCATTAACATGCCGTTGTTTGATTCGGAGTTCAGGTTAAAGAAGCAGGGGCAAATTTTAACCGGTAACTGGGTTAAGCACTTAGGTGAGCGGGACGCAATTACGCCTTTTAAAGCTACCTATGGTCAAAACTGGAGATTTTTTGAGGTAACTACCCAAATGTACAGGGACATTGCCGGCAAATGGTCGGCTGTATTTGGTGAAGGTGATACTCGTGATACAACTGTAGGCGTATTTCAGCAAAAAGGGAATAAAGTAACCGGCACTTTTTTAACTACCACCGGCGACTATCGTTACCTGGAGGGAACCGTAACCAGTAATAAGCTTTACCTTTCTTGCTTTGATGGCGGGCACGCTTTTTTATTCACCGCTGATTTAGCTGATGACCATACTTTAACCAATGGTCAGTTTTATTCCGGCTATAGCGGTAAGGATGTGTGGACAGCCGTAAAGAACCCCAATGCCGCCCTGCCGGATGCTTACCATTTAACAGGTATTAATCCTGATGTTAAATTTAACTTTTCTTATCCTGATTTAAATGGCAAGAAGGTTTCGTTGAGCGATCCTCGTTTTAAGAACAAGGTAGTGATTGTGGAGATTATGGGTTCCTGGTGCCCTAACTGTATGGATCAAACAGCATATTTGGTCAATTACTATAAAAAGTACCACAAGCGTGGTGTTGAAGTAGTAGATCTGGCTTATGAGCGTGCTCCTGATTTCAATAAATCAAAGCAATCATTGCTGCGCGAGGTCAATCATTTCAACATTCCTTACCCGGTGCTCATTACCGGGTATACCAGCAATAAAATGGAAACTGCTAAAAGCTTGCCAGGCATTACCCGTTTTATGGGTTTTCCTACTACGCTGATTATTGATAAAAAGGGTAAGGTACGCAAAGTGTATACCGGCTTCAGCGGCCCCGGCACCGGTAATTATTATACGGAGTTTGTAGATGGTTTTGAAAGGTTAACAGATGAGTTGCTGGCGGAGAAGTAATTTTTCTGTTATTGGTTCTGTGCTTTGTTGAATGTTGTTGTTCTTTTGTCTTGATACAAAAGAACCAAAAAATCAAGTACAGCCCACTTAGGCTTTTTTGCCGCACGGTGCCAGCGCTGCAAAGGCGGTCAGCACCACAGGCTGTTTAGTGTTTGCGTATGAACAGGCTGTGCTTTGCCCGTTGCCAGTGCAAACACTAAAAGGCCTTTCGCCACCGCACAACCCAACACGTGCTGCCCGCCTTTCGCCCAAAGCTGAGGGGCTGACAAGGGAGGAAGAGAATCAAGAGTAAAGAACCAAGAATTAAGAAGGAACAATCGGCGTACGCATATTATCCCACCGTCATTGCGAGGAACGGGCGCCATCTCTATACGCCTGATTAAGGCAAAGCGCAGAAAGATTGCTTCGTTCCTCGCAATGACGTGCTTGAGGGAATGCCTCTTCGCCCAGGCGCGTTGGGCTGGCAGAAACCGCCCGGGCCATGCGGTGGCCTTGTGCGGGGGAAGGATTGTTTCTGCCTTGATTTTTTGTTACTTTTTGATCAAGCAAAAAGTAAACTAACATTCAACATAGCACTAACCCAACCCGGATAGCAGCTGAATGAAGCAACAGCATAAAAAATCTATCAGTCCCTATCCCTGCTCAATTTACTAAAGGGTAGGGTATTCTCGGCCAGTTCGGTAATTTCGCGGCGGTTTTTGACAATATGAATGGCGGAGAATAAGGCTTCGCGGAAAGAAACTTCAGAGGCCTTGTTTTTACCGGCAATGTCATAAGCGGTGCCATGGTCGGGCGAGGTACGTACAAAGCTTAAGCCGGCGGTATAGTTTACACCCGATTCAAAAGAAATTTGTTTGAATGGAATCAGGCCCTGGTCGTGATACATGGCCAGTACAGCATCAAACTTCAGGTAAGCGCCATTGGCAAAAAAGCCGTCGGCCGGGTAAGGGCCAAAGGCTAAAATGTCATTAGCACGGGCTTCTTCCAAAGCAGGAGCAATAATGTCTTTTTCTTCATTGCCAATCAGTCCGTTATCGCCCGCATGCGGGTTCAGGCCCAATACAGCAATCTTAGGTTTGCGAATCCAGAAATCCTGTTTCAGGCTGGTATTCATCAGCTTTAGTTTAGCCACTATTTTATCAGCACTGATGCTTTCAGAAACTTTAGCCACCGGAATATGGCCGGTAACTACACCTACGCGCAAGGTGTCGCTTACTAAAAACATCAATACTTCGGGGGCGCCGTTACGCTGCTGCAGGTATTCGGTATGGCCCGGAAAATTGAAGTTTTCGTTTTGTATATTGTCTTTATTAATGGGGGCAGTCACCAGGGCATCAATTTCGCCGGCCACCAGGTCATCCGTAGCGCGTTCTAATGAAAGAAAGGCGTACTTACCACCGGTTTCATTGGCTATACCAGGTTCGAGGCGCACATCCTCATCCCAGCAATGAATAATGTTAGCTTTCTTATGGTTAGCCTCCGCGGGATGGGTGATGATATTGAAGTTTAAATCATGAATGTTGCAGGTGCGGCGGTAGAACGAAGCCAGTTTGGTGTGCCCGTAAACAATAGGCGTACAGTAATCAAAAATACGGCTATCAGCCAGTGTTTTAATAATTACCTCAAGGCCAATGCCGTTAACATCGCCGATACTGATTCCAATTTTTAATTTTTCACTCATAGCTTTGGTATAATTACACTGATTTAGTGATGGCCGCACCTATCAATACAGTGTCTGCACCTGTTAAAGCAGCGATTATAGCATTTTTTTTACACTTATGGCTACTTAGTGATGGATTAACCATGCAGTGCCTTACTTGTTTAATTAATTAGTCGTCGTTCATTTAGAGTGCAATCGCCAAATCGATCCGTATAATCTTTCAAATTATACCTTAATTTGCACAAATTTTAATCTTTCCATGTCGGTAGTAAGGGCTAAAAAACATCTGGGTCAGCATTTTTTAACAGATAAAAATATTGCCACCCGCATTGTGGATGGCCTGCGGCCTGATGACCGTTACCGCCAGGTACTGGAAGTAGGCCCGGGCATGGGTATCCTGTCCGATATCCTGCTGCAGCGCGATACTTATGAAACTTACCTGATTGATATTGATACAGAATCTTATGAGTTTCTGCAAAAAAAGTATCCGCAGTTAGGCAACCGTTTACTGAATGCTGATTTTTTGGAACTGGATTTTCAATCTTTGTTTCAGCAGCCTTTTGCCATTATCGGTAATTTCCCCTACAATATTTCATCACAAATTTTATTTAAAGTGCTGGATAACCGCCAGCAGGTAGTTGAGGTAGTCGGCATGTTCCAAAAGGAAGTAGCCGAGCGTTGTACGGCTAAAGCTGGCAGTAAGGAATATGGTATATTAAGTGTGTTTTTGCAGGCCTATTACAAGGTAGAATATTTGTTTACCGTAAAAGCTGGTGCCTTTAATCCGCCGCCCAAAGTGCTTTCCGGCGTTATCCGTTTAACCCGTAATGAGGTAAGGGAGTTGCCCTGCGATGAAAAGTTGTTTTGGCAGGTAGTAAAAGCCGGCTTTAACCAGCGACGCAAAACACTGCGCAATGCTGTATCTGGCCTGATGAATAAAGAAAGAATGGGCGATGAACCACTATTAGAACTTCGTGCCGAGCGGTTGACTGTGGATGACTTTGTGAGGCTGACAAACCGTATTAAAGAAAGTAATTCTTAGGTTCAAATGCCATTGTCACACTATCGCTCACAATGACAAAAAAATGTATAACACTACTCTACCATGAATAATAAGCTTCTCATTGTTGATGACCTGCATCCTATATTTATTGAAAAAGCCGGGGCATTAGGTTACGAATGCGATTACAGGCCGGATATAAAACAGGATGAGGCCATACAACTATTGCCTGCATACCTTGGGCTCGTCATCCGTTCCAAATTTCAGGTAAGTAAAGAAATAATAGATGCAGCACCGCAATTGCGCTTTATTGCCCGTGCCGGTGCCGGTATGGATAACATTGATGAAGCTTACGCCCTGCAACGCGGCATTGAATTGATTAATGCGCCGGAAGGTAACGCAGATGCTGTTGGCGAACATGCGGTAGGCATGCTGCTGACCCTGCGCAACCATTTGGCCACTGCTGATGCCGAAGTGCGCGCCGGTTTATGGCAACGTGAGGAGAACCGGGGTTTTGAACTGAAAGGTAAAACCATAGGCATCATTGGCTATGGGCACATGGGGCAGGGCTTTGCCCGAAAGCTGGCCGGGTTCGAAGTCAACGTGATTGCTTATGATAAATACAAGACCGGTTTCAGTGACCGTTATGCCCGCGAGGTGAGCATGGAGGAAATTGTAAAGCACAGTGATGTACTGAGTTTGCATGTACCGCTAACAAACGAAACCAATGGGCTGGTGAACGAGGAGTATTTGTTTCACTTTCGTAAGCCCATATTTCTGATCAATACATCGCGTGGTAAAGTAGTAAAGGTGCAGGCGGTATTGGATGCCTTAAAACAAGGCAAAATTTTAGGGGCTGCTTTGGATGTGCTGGAGGTAGAAAAATTTCCGGCTTTAGGTGAGCAGCATTGGTTTGAGAAACTAAAGCAAAGTAAGAAAGTATTGCTTAGCCCGCACGTAGCCGGCTGGACTTTTGAATCATACCAAAAGATAAGTGAGGTGATGGCTGCAAAGCTAAAGCCTGCCGCTGATTGGGCTTAAATTATATAGACAAGATAGGATAAAAAAAAATATTAAAACTCTTTCTGATCTATAAGGTTATACTTGCAGATAATTTTGATAACCAAAAAGCAAAATTTATGAAAAAGGTAAGTATAATGATGGCCGTATTGGCCACCTGCGCATTTGAATATGCCGTAGCAAAAGGAAATGATAATGGCCCTGCCAAAAAAATAATAACTGTTAATCGTGGTGTAGTAATGGGTAAAGACACTGTACCGATGAACCCCACTAACCGCAGGACTGTACCCACACGTACTAACCCTACCACCAGCCCGAACAGGCCAACCACCATGCCGAATAGCCCAACCACAAACCCAAGCTATCCGACTACGAGTCCGACTAACCCAACGGTGCCAACTACCAATCCAACATACCCAACCAATCCTACCACAAACCCAATGAACCCAACAAGCCCGACCAGGCCAACAACGGTTCCGCCAACTACAGTGCCTCCAACCACTGTACCAACCACAACAAATCCAACCACTGCGCCACCGGTTCGTCCGTAATTGCAGTGTAATTGATATAAATAAACAAGGGCCGATGAGATCATCATCGGCCCTTGTTGGTATAATCAGGAAATATTATTTGAGTAGTTGGTAAGTAAGGAAACTGACTACATAAGCCAATACCGTCATGTAGGCAAATTGAACTGCCGGCCAGCGCCAGTTCTTGGTTTCGCGGTACACAGTAGCTACAGTGCTGGCGCACTGCATGGCAAAAGCATAAAACATCATTAATGAAAAGGCCACTGCCAGTGTAAATGCAGGCTGACCAGTATTGGCATTGCGTGCATTACCCATTTTCTGCTCTACCGATTCAATCTTATCGGCATCACCATCCACACTATATATAGTGGCCATGGTGCCCACAAATACCTCGCGGGCGGCAAAAGATGTAATCAGGGCGATGCCAATTTTCCAGTCAAAACCCAGTGGGCGTATTACCGGTTCAATAGCATGGCCTAATTGCCCCGCATAAGAGTTTTCCAGTTTTTCAGAAGCGATGATCCGCTTCAAATCATCAGCGTTAACTTTTTGCGTATACTGCGGCTGGCTGTATTTAGCATCAATTTGCTCAAAGCGCTTGCCCGGCCCATATGAGGCCAGTACCCACAAAATAATTGATACAGCAATAATTACTTTACCAGCTTGCAATACAAAGGTTTTAGCCCGCTCATACATAGTAAACAGCACATTGTTCCAGCGCGGCATGCGGTATACCGGTAATTCCATAATGAAGTAGCCACGTTCTTTGGCTTTTAAAATAAACTTCATTACATAGGCTACCACAACAGCCGATACCAAGCTGAGCACGTACATGCCGGTTAAAGCCAAACCTTGCAGGTTAAATACCCACCATACATTACGGTTGGGTACCACCAGTGCAATGAGTAAGGTATATACCGGCAGGCGGGCCGAGCACGCAACCAGCGGTGTTACCATAATGGTAATCATGCGGTCTTTCCAGTTCTCGATGGTGCGTGTACTCATAATAGATGGTACCGCACAGGCAAAGCCGCCAATTAATGGTACTACTGATTTGCCGTTTAATCCCACTTTACGCATCAGCTTGTCCATCATGAAGGTAACCCGTGCCATGTAGCCGGTATCTTCGAGTATGGAAATAAAAGCGAACAGGATAGCAATTTGAGGTATAAATACCATTACGCCACTTAAGCCTGCTACAATACCATCGGCCAGCAAATCTACCAGCGGCCCGGCAGGCAAATGATCGTGCATAAAACTTTGCAGCCACACAAAACCGCTTTCAATGAGGTTCATGGGCAGCTCCGACCATGAAAAAATAGCTTGAAAAATAAAAAGCAGGATACCGATAAAAATGATAAAGCCGAAAACACGATGGGTGAGCACTTTATCAATTTTGTTGCTGATGCTTTCATCATGTGCCGTCTCTTCTTTGGTTACCGTATCATATAGAATATCATTGATGAAATTATAACGGGCAATAGTTTCTGTGGCTTGTGCTTTTTGCGAGTGGAAAGCATGCTGCTGTTCTAACTCCTCAATGCGGTTGCTTTTATCAGGCGATAAAAAGTTCAGTGTTTCGTGCTGGTGTGCCAGTTGCAGGGCATAGTATGGATTATCAATTTCCATTTCCTCGCCAATACTGTCAATCAGCTGCGGGGCAATAGCATGTACATCAATAGTATCCTGTTGCAGGGCAAATTTATTGGCGTAAGCAATTCCTTTTTTTAAATCGTCAATACCCTGGCCTTTGCGTGCCGAAATAGGAATAACCATCACGCCCAGTTTAGCCGCCAGCGCATCTACGTCGACATGGATACCATTTTTAGCGGCCATATCCATCATATTCAGTGCTACAATTACCGGAATTTTTAAATCGGCTACCTGAGTGTATAATAACAGGTTACGTTTTAAATTAGTGGCATCCAGTATCACCACCACCAAATCGGGGCGTAGGGCATTGGCTTGGTCGGCCAGTACAGAAAAAACGATGGATTCGTCGCGGCTTTTTGGGTATAAGCTGTAAGTACCAGGCAGGTCAATAATCTCGGCTGTGCGACCATCGGGTAAGTCGCAAAAACCGGTTTTTTTATCCACCGTAACACCAGGAAAATTACCTAC
This sequence comes from Mucilaginibacter koreensis, assembly GCF_054783355.1. NCBI lineage: Bacteria > Pseudomonadati > Bacteroidota > Sphingobacteriia > Sphingobacteriales > Sphingobacteriaceae > Mucilaginibacter > Mucilaginibacter koreensis. Next base: position 3,460,635 of record NZ_BAAGQS010000001.1, read on the forward strand.
TTTTTGATTGAGGCCTGTTAAGGCATTAAAAACTGTTGATTTACCGGTATTGGGGTTACCTACAAGTGCAACGCTGATCTCAACTTTCAATTTAATTCACTACTGTAAGATTATAGTTGCGGCTTCGCGTTTGCGCAGGCTCAGCATATAGCCGGATACATTGATCGCAATAGGATCTCCCAGCGGTGCTACACGGGTAACACTAATCTCCTCACCAGGTAAACAGCCCATCTCCATCAGCTTTACAGACATTTCTAAGTCTGTAAATTCCTTTACTATACCTTTTTTACCTACTTCAAGTTGCGAAAGCTTCATGCCTATAAATTGATAATTCAAATGTAGGCTTATTTAAATTAAATCCAAATAGGATGTATTTTATTATCAAATAAATTACAAAAGTATTATGAAGGCTGGGTTAAGCTGGATTTATTCCATCGCTTAAAAGTTCGTAACAACTCGGGCATTTGTATAGGTTTACCCAAATAATCATCCATGCCGGCCGCAATACATTCTTCCCGGTCGCCGGTCATGGTATTGGCGGTAAGCGCTATAATTACGGGTTGTTTAATAGGTAACGCCCGTATGGCAACTGTAGCTTCCAGGCCGTCCATTACCGGCATTTGCATATCCATTAATACTACATCATAAGTTTTATTTTGCACGGCATGCACGGTTTCCAGGCCATCTTCGGCTACATCGGGATGATAACCCAGCTTGCGCAAAATCTGGACAATCACTTTTTGGTTAATTTTATTGTCTTCTGCTATGAGTATACTGAATGGGTATTGTTCGGCAAACTGGGTAGGTATAGTTTCCAGCTGCGCTTTATGGGTGGTAGTGGTTTGTTGCTGGTTAAGGCAATCCATCACGTGCCGGCTTAAGGCATCATGCTTAATGGGTTTGGTAAGCACAAAATCAAATAGGGTGCCCAGTAACGAAATGCGCTCATCGCCAATTGAACTCAGCAGAATAACAGGTAATTGCGGATATAAAGTTTTAATCTCTTTAGTCAATGTGATGCCGTCGGTTTCGGGCATATTGGCATCTGTAATTACCAAATCAAAGCGCTGTTGCATTTTTAGTATCTCAAGTGCTTCTGCTGCCGATGTGGCTAATACAGGCTGTAAATTCCAGTTGCTAAGCTGAATTTTGAGTATAGTGCAATTGGTGTGATTGTCGTCAACTACCAGTATGCGTTTGCCGGTATGCTTGGCCATGTCATAAGGCACAAGCGATGCATCTTGTTTTACCCCTTTCTGCGTAGTGATGGTAAAGCTAAATACCGAACCTACCTGCGGCACGCTGCTTACATTGATGGTACCTCCCATCAGCGTTACCAGCTTTTGCGAAATAACCAGTCCCAAGCCAGTGCCGCCATACTTACGGGTGGTAGAAGAATCTACCTGGCTAAAGGCTTTAAACAGTTTGTCAATTTTATCGGGTGCAATACCAATACCGGTATCATGTACTTCAAACTTAAGGGTGATGCGGCCGGAGTCATCTGCTTCCGGCATTAACACCTTTACAATTACTTCTCCTTTCGAGGTAAATTTAATGGCATTGGTAACCAAGTTGGTTAATACCTGTTGCAGGCGTGCTTTATCGCCTATAAGCTGTAATGGTATGCCCTCAGTAATAAAGTAAGCGAGTTCAATGCCGGTTTGTGCTATTTTACCGGCAAACATATCCAATACTTCTTCTATACAAAGGCGAAGATTAAACTCGGCCTTTTCAATTTCCATATTGCCAGCTTCAATTTTGGAGAAATCGAGCACATTATTAATTACGCTGAGTAAATTTTCGCCGCAGGTATGTATGGTATCAGTAAACATGCGCTGCTGCTCGCCCAGTACGGTATCATGCAACAGGGCCGACATGCCAATGATGCCATTGAGTGGGGTGCGTATTTCGTGGCTCATGGTAGCCAAGAATATGCTTTTAGCCTGATTGGCTTTTTCAGCTTCCAGGCGGGCTTTGTCCAGCAGGGCATTGTTGCGTAGCAGCTCATCATTCAGCTCTTGCAATGTATGTGCATGCATCAGGCGCTCTTCCTGCACTACGGCTTCTCTTTGCATTTTAGCCATTTGTATGCTCTGCAAAATTTGCTTTTTGCCATACTCATTTAACTGATATGCCCATAAACCGCTAATGAAAAAGATGATGGCAGTTAGCGCCATGTGAATAACGAAAGTCTGCAGATCGAAATAATTGAGCTGGGTAAAATATACGCCCGGTACGCCGCTATCCTGCAAATAACTAAACAACGTATGGTGAATGCCAACAACCACAAGAAGCGGTATCTGCAGCCGCCATTTTTGGTAAGTAATTAGCATAGCACTGCCAATAAAGGCAAAAAAGTGCATCTCTAACAAACCATGCATCTCATACAAAAACTGGGCGAACAAAATACCCAGGATTGCACCCAGCACGTATTGGTATAAATCAGACTCAGGTAACAATACTTTAACCGAATAATAAGCAGCTAAAGAAAGTGTGCTGATACTTAACGCAATCAGCCAAGTATCATAAAATGAAGCAAACACCAGCCCCAGGACGAAGTAACCCGCCAAAAAATAGTTCACAAACCTGTCAGAGCGCTCTTTAACCTCGTTGCGCATCTGTGCTTTAATGGTGTTGTAATCTATATATGTGTTTAAGGTTGACATAAAAGCTTAATTGTAAGATTTTGATAAACTGCAGCCATAAGCTGTAGTAGCATACGTAGTAAAATGCATAGCCGGTTTTTGCTCCAGCAAGTTGGTTAAAGCTATGCGTGCATACTCAGTTTCGGTATTGGTGCAATACCTGTTGCTGTTGTAATTGCCCCGGTAATACAGTTGCCTGTTGGTGGTTAGTATTGCTGCCTGTGGGGTAGAGTATACACCGCATGCCAAAGCCAGCGCCGGGTTAACAATTACAGGTATGCTCAAATTGTATTTTTCTTTTACCTGTTGCCGGGTATAATACTTTTCGTTCATGAGTACCACAGCAAAATTTACACGGTTACCGTACCTGCTGATCAAGCTTTTCACATGCTGAATATTGAAGCGCGAACAAGGGCAGTCGGGATTAAAAAAGTGTAGTAAAACAGGTTTGTGGTTATTAAAACCCAATTCACTATCCAAATGGATAACAGCGCCGTTAGGTATGGGCTTATAGCCCTGGGGTATAGGTGTAGGTAAGCTATACTGGTATTGCTGATGCCAAAAGATAGCGCCGATGCTAACAAATAGTAACAGTAACCAAAGGTAAACGAATAGCTTTTTCAAGTTAGTCAGAGTTTAGGGCAAGTGAAAACGCCTGTAACCAAGGTTAAGCGGTTCAGGTGCCTGTGTTTAGTAGTGGATATACACAAAGTGGGGGTGTTTGGTTTTTGAATTGATAAACTTTTTAAGAATAAAATTATTCGTCCAATTTTGTTATAAATAATTAACTGTGAGTTGATTATAGTGTTTAAATGTTACGTTAATCTCATATTATGTAATATACTCAGGGCCTGCATACTATTGCCTGGATTGATTTAAGACGAATTATTGTGCCAGGGAGGCAATGTAACAATAGCGTTATGTACTGTGAAGAAATGCAGCAACATGGTATTGGTCAAACTTAAGCTCGTTAGGTTAAAAGCCCCAAATTTAACAGTATTTCGCCTGTTTACATATCATTCAGTGTACTCTTTTTGGTTGTGCCCGACAGGTGTAGCGTAGTAATTAAATATATCTTTTAATTTAATTATTCGTAAAAAGGATATAGCTTTGAGTAGTGCTTTTGTAATGAGTAAGTTAAACGCTGTGCTTTTTCCCCTGATTGCGGTGTTGCTGTGTGCAACCTATGGCAATGCTGTGGCGCAGGTTGTAAGTAACAATGCAGCACCCTCCGCTCAGATAGAGGCTTACACTAAACTCATTACCCGTTACCGCTACGATAAACCCGACTCGGCCCTTTTTTTTACCGCTAAAGGTTTGGCTTATGCTAAAGCCAGGCATGATAAACCGGGCGAAGCCATGATGCTGAATCAGTTAGGCATGATTAACGATAATCGGGGCAAATACGAAGAGGCACATCGTAATTATATTGAGGCGCTAAGCCTATATCAATCTCTTGGGCAGGCCAAAGGGATGGCTACGGAGCGCATCAGGCTTGGGGTGGTGGAAATGCGCCAGGGCAATTATGATAAAGCCATTGATTACTTTTTGCAGGCTTTAAAAACCAGTGAAAGCATACACGAGCCTAAAGGCATCATGGAGGCCTATATTACTTTGGGTGAAGCTTATATGGGGCAGAAAAAATACCCCCAAGCTATAGATTACCTGAAAACTGCTGAAGCCATAGATAAAACCATCCCGTTTTCCAATTTATCGCTTAATCTGCGTAATGATTTTGGCATCAGCTACACAGCCACCGGCGAGTTGGCTAAAGCCAAAGCTTATTTAAACGATGGCATCAGTAAAAGCAATACACCACAGTACCAGGGTTTGAATATTACATTAATTAATAACCTGGCTGCTGTATATGCCAAGCAGGGCGATAGTGATTACTGTATCTGGCTGCAAAAGGCGGCCTTACGTAAAGCGCAATACATTCATAACTTTTTACGCGAAGAGCAAACTTTAAACGGCCTGGCTAAAACTTACCGTACCATTAATGTTGACAGTAGCTTAAACTATTTAATGCAGGTAAAAGCTTTAGCCCAAAGCAAGGATGCCCATAAACAGGTAATTGAGGCACTGCAAAACATAGCTGAAATTTATACGCAGAAAGGCAACTATCAGGCAGCCTTAAAAGCCCGCAATGAGCAGTATGCGCTGGCCGATCAATTCTTTTACAAAGAAATGGCCAGGCAAATTGCCAGCCTGCAATCTGATTATGAACTCAGTAAATCAAAAGCTAAAATTCAGGAACTCCGCTTTGTAAACAGCAGGCAGCAGTTAGAGCACCGCATTATTACTGCAATTGCAATAGGTGCAATGCTGATTTTGGTAGTGCTCATGTGGTATCATTACCGTACCCGCAGTTTGAATAAGTTGCTGCGTAAACTAAACCGAAAGCTGGACGAATCCAACCATATTAAAGATAAGCTGTTTTCGATTATGGGGCATGATTTGCGTACGCCCTTTATCTCGGTCATCAATCTGCTCAATTTTATTGATGATGAAGATTTGCCGCCCGATAGCCGTAAGGAACTTATTAATGAACTTAACGTAAGCACTCACGCTTCGCTCGAAACGCTGGATAGCTTGCTGCGCTGGGGCGAAATGCAGATCAAGGGCATACGCCTGAACCAGACCGAATTCTTGGTAAAGCCCGTTGCCGACCGCATACTGGTGCTGTTGCACGAAGCTGCCGGCTACAAATCCATTGAGGTGATCAATTATATAGGTTCCGAAGTAAAAGTATACGCAGATGTAAATCATATTGAGTTTGTACTGCGCAACATGGTAGCCAATGCCATTAAATTTACCGGTACCGGCGGCCGCATCAAACTAAATGCCCGCGCCAATGTGGCCAAACGCAGCGTAGTATTACAGATAGAAGATAATGGTGTAGGTATTCCACCAGAAAAGCTGCCACACATATTTAACCTTAGCAACATCAGCAGTAACGGTACTTATAACGAGAAAGGCACCAGTTTAGGCTTATTGATGTGCAACGAGTTTATACAAGCCAATTCGGGTACTATTAAGGTAGAAAGTGAACTGGGTAAAGGCTCAGTATTCACAGTAGAATTGCCCGTTGCTTCTGATGCCTTATTGCACAAGCGGCGCAGGTTCAGGCTTAAATTATTCCGTCATCAGTCGTTTCACCAAAGCTAATAGTCTTTCTGCTTTTTCAGCACTCTTACCCTCAATTACCTTGCTGCTCCGGGTTCGGGCTAATTTACTACATTTATAGGCCCGCGTATTTGAGTGCGCTATAAACCCTGATGTGTTTTAATAAACGTATTTTTCTTGTAGCTTTTTTATTGCTGGCCGTAATGTTAGGCTCCCGTGCGCAGGATTGCAGCGGAAACTTAGGGGCACCAGTGATAAGCGAAACTTTTGGACGTGGCAGTTCTACCATTGGCCCGGCGCTTTCAGCCACGCAAACCAGTTTAAAATATATGGCCGATGTTTGTGTAGGGCAGGACGGCACCTATACGTTGCTGAATGCGCTTGGCGGGAATTGTTTTAGTGGTACATGGCAGGCCATCCCGCGCGATCATACACGCGATGGCAACGGTTATATGATGATCATTAATGCCTCCATAGCGCCGAGTGTGTTTTTTACTTATCGCATCAGCGGCAGTAAATTATGCGGAGGCACCACATACCAGTTTGCGGCCTATATCATGAACATTGTGCACCGGCAGCCATCTACCCAAAACCATATTGAGCCGGATGTAATATTTCGTATAGAGAAACCAGACGGAACATTAATTGCACCACCTTTTGATACACAGCCGATACCAGCTTCAGATATTTCGGAGCACTGGGTTCAGCAAAGTACCTTTTTTATCGCACCAACCGATGGTTCTGACATCATAGTGAAAATGCTTAACAAAGCACCCGGAGGCGCCGGTAATGATTTAGCGCTGGATGATATTACAGTAAGCCCCTGCGGCCAAATTATTCCCACCGGGTTTAGCAGTATTAACAGTAGTAACAGCAAGGCCAATTGTGCGGGCGACAATATCAGTTACCCATTGGTTTGCGATGCCAGCCGGTATAGTAACCCCAGCTTTCAGTGGCAGCAAAATTTGAACGACGGGCAGGGTTGGGTAAATATTTCAGGCGCTACGCAAAGTACATACGTAGTGAACAAACCTAATGCTGCAGCAGGCAGTTACCAATATAGGGTAGGGTTATTGAACGATTATCAGGCCGGTTCTGAATACTGCCGTATCTACTCCGCTCCGCTTACTATTATTGTAAATGCACTGCCTGTGGCTGTTGTACCAGCTACTACCAGCGTTTGCGCCGGTCAGCCGCTACGCCTGAGCGCCAGCGGCGGCGAACGGTACCAATGGTCAGGTCCTAACGGTTTTGCCTCTATGGAAAGTAACCCGCTGGTTGCCGTCAGTGCTGCTGCAGGTATGTCCGGCGATTATACAGTTACCGTTTTTAGCAACAACTGCGCCTCTTTGCCTCAAAAAACCAAAGTGACGGTATTGCCCGCCGCGGTCATCAGCAACGTAACAGCAAATAGCGCTATTTGCGAAGGTGACCCGATACAATTACAAGTAACAGCTGCCAATGCTACACGCTACCGCTGGTCGCCCGCGGCAGGGTTAAGCCAAACGGATATTGCCAATCCTATAGCCCGGCCGGCTACCACTACTACTTATACTGTAGAAGTAAGCAATGAAGGTTGTGCAGAACTATCTGTCAGCAGGCAGGTGACTATTACCGTTAACCAAAAACCGGTGGCCGATGCCGGGCCTGCGGTAAAGCTGGTAGCCGGGCAAACTGCCCAGTTACATGGCTCAGTTACAGGCACTGAGGTTACCTATTACTGGACCCCTGCTACTGGTTTGGATGACCCCTCCTCGCTCCATCCGGTTACCCGCGCCACGGCCGATATCACTTACACTCTGCATGCAGTTTCACAAACCGGCTGTGGCGAGAATATTAATAGTGTTGAGGTAAAAGTGCTGCCTAAATTGATTGTGCCTAATACCATCAGTCCCAATGGTGACGGCGTAAATGATGTTTGGACAATTGAGGCCCTGGAAAGTTATACAGACGCCGAAATTACCATTTATAACCGGCAGGGGCAGCAGCTTTACCATAGCTTGGGCTATAGCCTTCCCTGGAATGGTACTTATAGTGGTAAGCCCCTACCTGCAGGAACTTACTATTATGTCATTGATTTAAAGGGGCAGTTGCCCAAACTATCCGGTTGGTTGCTGATTGTGAGATAGAGGTGAGTTATAAATGCACTAAACAAAAATGTCATCTTGACCATAGGGAGAAATCCTCTTCAAGCTATAAGTCTGCAGTAGACCAGCTTGATGATGAAGATTTCTCCCTGCGGTCGAAATGACAAAATGGAGAATGAGGAAAATAATCAGCTTACTCCAGAGTCAGCCATTTTTTTCTTACCGATAACTGCTCGGCGCTGGGATTGGCTACGCTTTCAATATGGTATTTTACGGCAGTGTCCTTCAGTAAAGTTACCGGTAGGTTTAGCGTTTTGCCATCACGTACAACGGTTACCATAATTTTATCACCTACCTGCTTACCATTGATTAAAGCAGTAGGGCTGCTTACCGGCACACCATCAATGGCAGTAATTTCATCGTTCACATTAATGCCATCTACCCATCCGGCAGAGCCGCGCAGTACATTGGTTACAATGGCGCGGTTAGGTACCCGGGCCAGGGCTATACCCAAGGTAGGCTCATTGCGGCTGGCGTTATCATTTACCGCTTTGTACCCGGCATAATTGAGGTAATGGTTATAATCCATAGCATCAACGCTGTTGATATATTTTTTATAGAAGTCATCCAGGTTTTTGCCGGCAAATTTTTCAAAGCCTTGCTTAAACTCGGCATCGGTATAGCCACGTTTCTTGGTTTTGTAATACTCGTTGTACATATAGCGCATTACATCATCCAATGAGTATTTGCCTTTGCTGTCTTTGATGATTTCCAAATCCAATAACAGGGCTACCAACGAGCCTTTGTTATAATAAGAAATAGAGGTGTTAATGGAGTTCTCATCCGGGCGGTATCCTTTAATCCAGGCATCATAGCTGGATTGCGACAGGGGCTGCACTTTGGTACCAGGCGTATTGTCAACTGTGTTCATATCTGCCGCCAGTACACCCAGGTAATTTTCAACCGGGTACAGGTTGGTGCGGTGCACAATCAGGTTGTCGTAATAAGCGGTAAAGCCTTCAGCAATCCACAGGTTGGTGGTGTAATTCTCATTATCATAGTCAAACGGACCTAAGGCAATTGGGCGTAGGCGTTTCACATTCCATAAATGGAAATGCTCGTGCGCCACCAATGATAAAAAGCCCTGGTAACCCGCTTCTGTATTATAACGGTCGCGTGCAGCACCCAGTGTGGTTGAGCTCAGGTGCTCCAGGCCGCCTCCGCCGCGCAGCAGGTTATGTACAATAAATACATAGTGCTTATTGGGGTTCTCACCATAAATGGCTGTTTCTTTTTCCACAATGGTAGCCATATCTTTTTTCAGGCGCTCCTTGTCGTAGTTGCCGCCACCGTACATCGCTACTTCGTAGTGTACGCCTGCCGCATCAAAATAAAAGATATCCTGGTTGCCCACTTCAATCGGCGAATCGAACAAAATATCATAGTTAGGCGCTTGCAGGGTGAAGTTATCACCCTTTACGCGCTCCAAACTGCTTGATACTTGGTCCCAGCCTTTATAGGGTTTGATGTGTACAGTAGAAGGCTGGTTCAACATGCCTTCAGGGTACAAAAAAATGCCGGTAGTCGACAGAAAGGCATGTGATACATCAATAAAACTGGTACGTACCGATACCTCAAAGCAATATACCCGGTATTTAACAGTCACTTTTTCTAACCCCGCAGTGGTTAAGCGCCAGATGTTTTTGCGCACCTTGCCTGTAGCTACGGCTTTGCTGCCCGATGATGCCGAGAGCGATTCGATATTTTTTTCGAACTCGCGTACAAGGTAAGAGCCGGGTGTCCAAACCGGCATTTTTAAGTCTAAGGTACTTTGTTTGAGGCCCGATATGGTCATTTCCAAATCGGCATAATGCGCCTGCGCCTCAGGGAAAGTAATGGTATAATTAATTTGAACGCCATTAGCGGCCTGTGTGCTTTGCTGCATGAGAATAAGAATTAAAAAGCCAAAAATAGCCGGATACAACTTTTTCATGGTCGCAATTTATAAAAAAATGCAGTTTAATGAAGTTGTAACATGGTTGATACAAGCTACTTAAAGCTTAAGTATGTCGTTAATTTTGTAAGCTGTGCTTGTATTTGCTTAGCAATTACATTAAACCTAATTGAAAAATTAATAATTAAGAATGCTGCCCGAACAGAGTAAGCTTAGCATTGTATATAAACGAATGACCCATACCCAACTCATGAAAATATTTATTGGCAGGATGCCGCTTTCTTCAGTTTTTTCACCTGTTAATACACAGCTCTCCATTCATTAATTTCCGCAAAGCAGCACATGAAAACCAGATACATCGTTTACCTTTTACTGGCCCTTGCGGTAGCTTTTTTATTTTACAATAAATTTCATGGCAAAAAAGCTGATGAAACTGCGCAGGGCGGCGGAGGTGGTAAGGGCGGAGGCAAAGGCGGCGGCCGCGATAAAGGCCCGGTGCCGGTAAGGGTAATGCTTGTAAAGGATACCGCCCTGAACAACAGTATTGATGTAACCGGTACGCTTGACCCCAACGAGCGGGTGAACCTCATTAGTCAAACGGCTGGTAATATTACCAATATTTATTTTCAGGAAGGCAGCAAGGTAAGCAAAGGCCAGGTGCTTGTGAAAGTGTATAACCAGGATTTGGTAGCCTCGCTGAAACAGAACCAGTACCAGGTGGCTTTGGCTAAAGAAAATGAGTACCGCAACCGGGTACTGCTGCAAAAGGAAGCGGTAAGCCAGCAAGAGTACGACACTTCTTTGTCCTCCTACAATTCATTAAAAGCACAGAGTGACGTAATTAAAGCGCAAATTGCACGCACTATTATTCGTGCGCCGTTTTCGGGCACTATTGGTTTACGGAATGTGAGCCCGGGTGGCTACCTGTCAACCGCTACACCGATTGCCACGCTGGTAAGTACCAACCCCATGAAGGTAACCTTTTCGGCACCCGAGCGCTACGGGCCGTTAATTAAAGTAGGCAGCCGCATTAGTTTTACCACAGCAAGTTCAGGTAACAGCCATACAGCCACTGTTTATGCCGTTGAGCCCAGCATTGATTTAAACTCGCGCACCATTACCATCCGAGCCAAAGCGCCCAATGCCAATGATGAACTAACAGCCGGTGGTTTTGCCAAAATCAATTTTACGCTGGACCAAATACCCCGCGCTATTATGGTACCTACCGAGTGTGTGGTACCCGATATTAAAGGCAGCAAAGTATATCTGGTAAAAAACGGGGTAGCAGCAGAACAACCTGTAAAAACAGATTTGCGTACCGCAACCCAGATACAGGTAACTGAAGGGCTGAAAGCCGGCGACAGTTTAATTGTGAGCGGTATTATACAGATGCGGCCTGATGCCAAGCTGAAAATTTTAAAAGTAGTTAAGTAAAATTATACATGAGTTTATCCTCAACCAGTATAAAACGGCCGGTGCTGGCCACAGTAATGTCTATTGTTATTGTGGTGTTTGGTATTATTGGCTATAAGTTTTTGGGCGTACGCGATTTCCCTTCGGTAGATCCGCCCATTATTACGGTAACGGCCAATTACTCGGGCGCCAACGCTGATGTAATTGAATCGCAGGTGACCGAGCCGCTTGAGAAAGCCATTAACGGCGTACAGGGTATTCGTAACATTTCCTCCACCAGCTCAGTAGGGGTAAGCCGCATTACAGTAGAGTTTAACTTGGATGCGGATTTGGAAACAGCAGCCAATGATGTACGCGACAAAGTAAGTCAGGCCCAGCGCCAATTGCCGCAGGATTTGGACGCTGCCCCGGTAGTTACTAAAGCCGATGCCAATGCCGATAACATTATTACCCTAACGGTAAGCAGTAATACCCGTAACATTACCCAGATTGATGATTATGCCGAAAACGTATTGCAGGAGGGCCTGCAAACCATTCCGGGCGTAAGCCAGATCAATATTCAGGGGCAGCGCCAGTATGCCATGCGTTTATGGATCGACCCCAATAAGTTGTCGGCTTACAAACTAACCGCAACTGATATTCGTGATGCGCTTAACCAGGAAAACGTAGAATTACCTGCCGGTAAAATTGAAGGCAACAATACAGAAGTAACCGTACGCGCCCTGGGTAAACTGGTAACCGAAAAAGACTTTAACAATTTGATTATCCGCTCTGACAGTAATCGGGTGATCCATTTTAGTGATGTAGGGTATGCCGTGTTAGGGTCAGCTAATGAGGAAACATCCTTAAATGAGTCGGGTGTGCCCGAAGTAGGTTTGGCCGTAGTGCCGCAGCCAGGTGCCAATTATGTACAGATTGCCGAGGATTTTTATAAACGCCTGGATCAGATTAAAAAAGATTTACCGCCCGATATCACCTTAAAGGTAGCGCTGGATAACACCAAATTCATCAACCAATCCATCGAAGAAGTTCAGGAAACGCTGTTGATTTCTTTTGTGTTGGTGGTGATTATCATTTACCTGTTTTTTCGCGACTGGCTGATTGCTTTCCGCCCGTTGATAGATATCCCGGTATCATTAATCGGTACCTTCTTCATTATGTACATATTCGGTTTCTCTATCAACATTCTTACCCTGTTGGGTATTGTGCTGGCTACCGGTTTGGTGGTGGATGATGGTATTGTGGTTACCGAAAACATCTATAAAAAGATTGAAGGCGGAATGGCCATACGCAAAGCGGCGTTTGAAGGTTCGGCAGAAATATTTTTTGCTGTTATCTCTACTTCGGTTACGCTGGCAGCTGTGTTCTTGCCCATTGTATTTTTGGAGGGCTTTGTAGGCCGCCTGTTCCGCGAGTTTGCGGTAGTGGTAGCCGGGGCAGTATTGATTTCGGCTTTTGTGTCGCTGTCATTAACGCCCATGCTAAACGTGAAGCTGATTCGTAAAAATCAGAAAAAATCTAAGTTTTACGAGCGTACCGAGCCTTTCTTTGAAAAGATGACTAAGGCTTATACTGAAACACTGATTAGCTTTATGAAGCGCAAATGGGTGTCAGGTATCATATTGGTGCTTTCGCTGGTCATTGTAGGCATCTTGGTAAAGGCTACGCCTTCTGAATTGGCTCCGCTGGATGACCGCAGTTTGCTGCGCTATACCGTAACCGGCTCTGAAGGCGCTTCTTACGAGTTCATGACCAAGTACATGACCAATGTGTCCAATCTCATTCAGGATTCTATTCCCGAGGCAGATGTAAACATTTCTATCGTATCGCCTAACAGCGGTGGTGGCGGTTCTGCCAATACAGGTTTTGGCCGTATCGGACTGGTAGCGCCCGACAAGCGTACCCGGAGCCAACAGGAAATTGCCGACTGGATGAACAAAAAACTAAGCCGCTTTCCGGATGCCCGTACCCTGGTGGTACAGGAGCAAACCATCAGTGGTGGCGGTAGCGGGTCGCGCACCTCGCTGCCTATACAGTATGTAATCCAGAACCAAGATTTTGAGAAAATACGTAAAGTGCTGCCTCAATTTTTTGCAGAGGTCAATCGTAGCCCGGTGTTCCAGACTGCCGATGTGAACCTCAAATTTACCAAACCCGAGCTACGCATCACTACCGACCGCGACCGTGCCCGCGATTTGGGGGTTACTGTAGGTGATATTGCCTCTACCCTGCAACTCTATTACAGTGCCGGGCGCTTAAACTATTTCCTGATCAGCGGTAAGCAGTACCAGGTTATTGGGCAGGTTGACCGTGCTAACCGCGACCAGCCGCTGGATTTAAAATCAGTTTATGTGCGCAGTACCAAGGGGAATTTAGTGCAGTTGGATAACGTAGTGAAACTGGCCGAGGATGCTACCCCGCCCTCTATTTTCCACTTCAATCGTTATAAATCGGCTACGGTGCAGGCAGGGCTTTCGCCGGGACATACCATTGGCGATGGCATTGCCGAAATGGACCGTATTGCCAAAAAATTGCTTGATCCCAGCTTCAGTACCGATTTGAGCGGCCCCTCGCGCGATTTTGCCGAGAGTTCATCAAACATCTTATTCGCCTTCGGCTTTGCACTGTTGCTGATCTATCTGGTATTAGCTGCACAGTTTGAAAGCTTTGTCGATCCGTTTATTGTAATGCTTACCGTGCCGCTGGCTATTGCGGGGGCTTTCCTGTCGTTATGGTTCTTTAACCAAACGCTCAATATCTTTAGCGAGATCGGAATGATTACCCTGGTTGGTTTGGTTACCAAAAATGGTATCTTGATTGTAGAATTTGCCAACCAGCGCATGGAGCATGGCCTCAAAAAGTATGAAGCCGTAGTAGAAGCAGCTACCGCCCGTTTACGTCCTATTTTGATGACCAGTTTGGCTGTAGTGTTAGGTGCCGTTCCTATTGCCTTTGCTTTGGGCTCGGGGGCTAAAAGCCGGGTATCATTAGGTATTGTAATTATGGGGGGAATGATGTTTTCATTGATTTTAACTTTATATGTTATCCCGGTAATGTATGTGGTTTTTGCCTCAAAAGTACGCCGTAACCCCGATGAAGAGCCTAAAGAAGAACCGGCCAAAGCGCCTTTATTAATTGAAAATTTATAACCCGTATATGAAGTTGAAGCAGATCATCCTCTTAATTATAGCGGGCTTTATATCGTCATTTACCTCAGTGCAGGCGCAGCAGGCTCCGCCGGTACAAAAAGCGCCCCTGCTTACCATAAGAGAAGCAGTAGAAACCGCCCTGCAAAATAATTACGCCATAAAAATATCAACCAATAACCGCGATGTAGCCAAAAATAATACCAGCCTGGCTAACGCAGGTTTCTTTCCTGTAGTAACTGCCGATGTAACCGTAAGTAACAGTATACAAAATGTAACCCAAACGCGTGCAGATGCTACCGGTGCGCTGAATACCACTAACATATCGGGTGCTCGTAATAGCGGCACCACTTACGGACCTAATCTGAATTGGACCATCTTTAACGGCTTATACATGTTTGCCGCTTATGACCGCTTTAAAGAATTACAAAAACTGGGCGACGTAAGGTTGCGTGATACCATACAAGGAACGGTGGCAGCGGTATTAAGCAGTTACTATAATTTAGTGAATCAGACGCAGCAGATTAAAGCCCTGCAGGGGGCAATTGCTATTTCGCGCACGCAGTTGCGTTATGCACAGGCCAAGTTTCAGGTAGGGCGGGTTTCAAAACTGGATGTGTTGAATGCGCAGGTAAACCTCAATACGGATACTGCCGCCCTGATTACGCAGTTGCAAGAGTATAAATCGGCACAAATTCAGTTAAATGAACTGCTGGTACGTAACCCTCGTACCGATTTTTCCGTATCAGACACTATTTTAGTAGACGATCAGTTGAAATTAGGTGATATTTTAAATCAGGCGCAAGCGCAAAATCCGGCAGTACTTTCGGCCGAAATTAATAAGCGGTTGGCTGAAACCAATTTACGGCTGGTTCGCTCTACCCGGTATCCGCAGGTAGCGGTAAATGCCGGTTATATTTATACATCCAATCAAAATCCAACGGGTTTTGCACGTGCGCAAAACAGCAACGGCCTAAATTACGGACTCACTGCATCTATTAATATCTTTAACGGTTTCAATCAATGGCGGCGCGAACGTAATGCCAAACTGCAACTGGCCAACTCCAACTTAAATGAAAAACAGATACGGTTGGACATAGAGGCGCAAATCAGTAACTTTTATTCCAGCTACTTATCCGGGCTGGATTTGATTAAACTGGGCCAGGCCAATGTGGAAATTGCCAGAAAAAATCTGGAGATTTCACTTGAAAAATATCGTATAGGAAACATTACGCCACTGGAGATACGTGAGGCACAACGTAACTACCTGGATGCACAATCCAGATTTTTTGCGGCACAATACCAATCTAAAATTGCCGAAGTAACATTGAGGCAATTAACGAATAGTATAAATATTCAATAAAAATATATACTTGATAGCTAATTAATTCTAAACCCCTTATATTTGAATTTAATGTCTCTCAACTATAAGACCTGCTTACTGATTGACGATAATTACATTGATAATTTCGTAACGCGCAGAATACTGGAAAGCAGTAATTTTGCCGAAAAAATCATTGTAGAACAATCAGCGCCTGATGCTATTGACTCATTGCGCGACGGTAGTATTTGTCCGGATGTGATTTTTTTGGATTTGCGTATGCCGATGATGAATGGCTTTGAATTTTTGCAGGAATACGATAAACTAAACCTGGAAAATAAAAATACCACAAAAATATTTATGCTGTCGTCATCGCTTGACCCTACTGACGTGAAGCGCTCCAGCCAGAATAAGTACATCAGCCAGTTTATTCACAAGCCGCTTACCCATAAAATTTTAGAAGAACTTTGAGTAAAATCCTGGTAGCCGACAGCGGATCATCCAAAACCGATTGGCTTTTAACCGGGCAGGAGGCGCCTGTAAGTTTTAAAACCAGCGGCTTAAACCCCTACTTTTTAACCGAAAAGGAAATTGTTAAAGTAATTCAAACCCAGGCGGCCGAAATGCTGAGCCAGGGTGCTGAAGTAACTGAAACTTATTTTTTCGGCGCCGGCTGTTCCAGTCCAGACAGGCGCGAGATTGTATCCAACGCCTTAAGTCAGCTTTTCCCGAAAGCTTTTATCAGTGTAGACAGTGACCTGCTGGGCTCGGCTTATGCTACCTGCGGGCGTGCACAGGGTTTGTGCTGTGTACTGGGTACAGGGTCAAACATTTCATTTTTTGATGGTGAGGATATTCACGCAGGCAAGCACGGCCTGGGCTTTGTGCTGGGCGATGAAGGCTCGGGCACCTGGTTTGGCAAAGCGCTGATAACCGGCTACCTGTATGGTCAAATGCCTGAAGAGGTAGCTTCCCGTTTCAGAAAGGACTATCAGCTCACCAAAGATGAAGTGATTAACCGGGTATACCAGCAGCCCAATGGTAATTCGTACCTGGCCTCATTCGCCAAATTCTTGAGTGAAATTAAGCAAACCGCTTACGGTAAAGCTTTAATTAATAAGGGGCTTTCCGAATTTATTGAAACCAACATTAAATCTTACCCTGAATATAAAAAGTATCAATGTAACTTTGTAGGCTCCATTGCCTGGTACTTTGCCGATGAACTAAAAGCACTGTGTGAAGCGCAGCACATCCGCGTGGGTAAAATCATACAACAGCCGGTAAATGATTTGCTGCAATTTGTGTTGTCTAAAAATTGATTTTGCCTTTCTTATTTGCTTTATAAGCATATCATAAAAAATCTCATTATTTTAGGGAATTAAAACTTAACCTAATTCCTTATTTCGATGAAACTGTTTTTTACGCTTTTACTTATCACTATTTATATTAATTGCCTCGCACAAAAGCACAATACTTATTATTTTAAAAATAATGGTCGTGAAGTATCCCATCCGGATAGCGCTGATTATGTTAGAGTTGTAAGTGAGCCGGATGCAGGAAGTGAATTATACAATGTAGCAGAATATTATAACAATAAGGCCAGGAAACTGATAGGCAAGTCCTCAGACGTTGATCCTGTACGGTATCAGGGTTATGTGCTCACTTTTTTTCCTAATGGTAAAAGGGAATCAGTAACTCAATACGTTAATGGTTTTGCCATTGATACCGCTTCTTCTTACTATCCTAACGGGAAGAAACATATAGTTAAACATTATATGTCTGTTGATACTACTCGCAAGTCATTTCTTCCGGATAACGACAGCCGGCAAATTATTGATGCAGTATATGATTCAACTGGTACTGCCCTGGCAATTAACGGTAACGGAAGATATATAAGTTACAATGATGTCTTTACCACTGTTGTTGAACAGGGAGAACTTAAAAATGGTAAACGTACAGGCGTTTGGACAGGGATAGACAAAGCAATGCAGCTTAGTTTTACTGAAACGTACGAAGATGGGAAGTTAATGTCAGGTACATCCACAGATAAGACAAATAGTGTGGTAGCATATACAGGTAGTCGTTCAACCCAAGTTGACTATCAAACCGGGTTTAAAAATTATTATAGAAGCTTAAGTGACGAGATATTTAGCTACCGTTACCATTTAACCGGAGATGCAGTGATCAAATGTTATATTAATAGCAATGGAAAAATAGAGGATATAAAATTTGCTATACCAATGGAACCGAGGCTGGAGCCTCTAATCCTTAAAGCTGTAAGTAAATTTACAAATTGGATTGCAGCAACCAAATACGGTCGTAATGTTGGAACTCCTTACATAATCTCGCTTAGTTTCAGGTCTGAAGTTAGATTCGGAGTAAGTAGTAAGATATTCTAAAAAAAGCTATATTGTGTCCTCTAATTAATGATAATGAAATTTCTTTTTACCATAGGCCTCACTTTACTGGCCTTTGCCGGCTTTGCACAAGATAAAACCGTATTTTATTTTAAGTACAACGGCAATAAAGTGGCTGTTGCCGACAGTGCCGATTTTGTACGGGTAATTACCCCGCCCGACTCAGCCTCTACTTTATTTAATGTACAGGAATTTTATACTGCTAATGGCAAGCGTAAACTTATTGGCAAATCAACTGCTATTGATCCTATTGTGCTTGAGGGGCAATGCGCTACCTTTTACATTAACGGCAGCCGGGAGTCGGTAACTGATTATAGTGGCGGTGCGTATTTAGGCAACAGTTATATGTATTATCCGAACGGAAAGCTGCATACCCTGCTTACATACGATACCCTGAATGCTAAAAATTATGATTTGAATTATAAAATAATCACCTGTAATGATTCTACCGGCGCCGCTACTGTAACCGATGGCAATGGGCATTACATAGATTATAATTTGCTTACCCGTACCATTTCTGAAGAAGGAAATGTAAAGAATGGCAGCCCCGACGGCGAATGGCATGGCAACTATCCGGACAAAGTTACTTTTACAGATACATATCGCAACGGGCAGTTTGTTTCAGGTGTGTGCACCATGCCCAATGGTATCAAGTATACTTATCAGCACAAAGCACAAAGCCCTGAATTTAAAGGCGGCGATGAGGTATTTATGACTTACCTGAAAAAGAAAGCGGCTTATAAAGCGCCTGCAGTGAAGAAGGGTGCGCCTGCCACGCCTAAAAAAATTGTACTGATGACCTTTATTGTTACCCAGCAGGGAAAGCCGGTAAATGTTAGACTATTTGGAAGCTATAACCCGGTAACCGATAAGGCGCTGGTAAATGCCGCACTTACCTCAACCGGATGGAAACCAGCCTTGCAAAACGGGCACCCGGTAGATGCGCCTTATAACCTGGCGGTGAAATTATAAGATGATAGCCTTGTATAAAAACAGGGCAGGCGAATAAATTAACTTTTAAGCCAAAAAAGATTTTCAAATCATTACCTTTGCATCCCGACGCTGAGTCGGGATTTTTTCTTTTCAGCGCATAGCATAACAGTGAAATTCAGGCTTTTTGAATTTTAACTTTTAAAATTTGATTTAACGAACTATGCCCAAAAATACATCCATTAAATCCGTACTAATTATTGGTTCAGGTCCTATCATTATTGGTCAGGCCTGCGAGTTTGATTATGCCGGCTCTCAAGCGGCCCTTTCGTTGAAAGACGAAGGCATCACTGTCTCTATCATCAACAGCAACCCAGCCACCATCATGACCGATAAGGTTATCGCCGATCATGTGTACCTGTTGCCTTTAACCTGCGATAGTATAGAGCAGATTTTGCAGGAGCAAAAGATTGATGCGGTACTGCCAACTATGGGCGGCCAAACTGCATTGAACCTGTGCATCGAAGCTTCAGAACGCGGCATTTGGGAAAAGTACAATGTGAAAGTGATTGGTGTAGACGTTGCCGCTATCGAAAAAACCGAAAACCGCGAAGCCTTCCGCCAACTGATGGTGGATATTGGCGTAGGTGTAGCCACATCTAAAATTGCCAACTCATTTTTAGAAGGCAAAGAAGCTGCGCAGGAAATAGGTTTCCCGCTGGTAATTCGCCCGAGCTATACGTTAGGGGGTACCGGTGGTGGCTTTGTGCATAAAAAGCAGGATTTTGATGCTGCCCTAAGCCGAGGCCTGCAGGCATCTCCTACCCACGAGGTACTGGTAGAACAAGCGGTATTGGGCTGGAAGGAATTTGAGCTGGAGTTACTGCGCGATAACCGCGATAATGTGATTATCATCTGCTCTATCGAAAACTTCGACCCGATGGGTATTCATACCGGTGACAGCATTACCGTAGCCCCGGCCATGACCCTGAGCGACCGTTGCTACCAGGAGATGCGTAACCAGGCAATCAAGATGATGCGCGCTATTGGCAATTTTGCTGGTGGCTGTAACGTGCAGTTCTCGGTAAACCCGGCCAACGAGGAGATTATTGCTATTGAGATCAACCCGCGTGTATCGCGTTCATCGGCCCTGGCCTCTAAAGCTACCGGCTACCCGATTGCTAAAATTGCTGCGAAGCTGGCTATCGGTTATAATTTGGATGAACTGCAAAACCAAATTACGCAAACCACTTCGGCTTACTTTGAGCCTACGCTGGATTATGTAATTGTAAAAATACCGCGCTGGAACTTTGATAAATTTAAAGGTGCCAACAAAGAACTGGGCCTGCAAATGAAATCGGTAGGTGAGGTGATGGGCATTGGCCGCAGCTTTATTGAGGCTTTGCAGAAAGCCTGCCAGAGCTTAGAAATCGGCCGCGCCGGTTTAGGTGCCGATGGTCGCCAAAGCCGCAATCTTGAAGAAATTATGGAGAGCCTGGAGCATCCGAGCTGGGACCGCTTGTTCCATGTGTATGATGCTTTAAGTTTGGGTGTGCCTATCGAATCGGTACGTAAAGCTACCCTGATTGACCGCTGGTTCCTGAACCAGATACAAGAAATTGTAACCATGGAGAACGAGCTACGCCGTTACTCTGTGAATAATATCCCACCTGATTTCCTGCTCACTTTAAAGCAAAAAGGATTTTCAGATGTACAGATTGCCTGGGTACTGGGTGCCAACACCACCGAAGACCAGGTGTATGATCGCCGCAAGGAATTAGGCATCAACCGCGTGTATAAAATGGTAGATACCTGCGCGGCTGAGTTTCAGGCGCAAACGCCATATTATTACTCTACTTACGAAGGTGAGAACGAATCTATCGCATCAGATAAAAGAAAGATCATTGTATTAGGTTCAGGCCCTAACCGTATTGGTCAGGGTATTGAGTTTGATTATAGCTGCGTGCATGGCTTGCTGGCAGCTAAAGAAACCGGTTTTGAGGCCATCATGATTAACTGTAACCCTGAAACCGTATCTACAGACTTTAATATGGCTGATAAGCTGTATTTCGAGCCGGTATTCTGGGAGCATGTACGTGAAATCATCGAACTGGAAAAACCCGAGGGGGTGATTGTACAGTTGGGTGGCCAAACGGCGTTGAAGATGGCTGAAAAGCTGCATCAGCATGGTATCAAAATTATCGGTACCTCGTTTAACGATATGGACATTGCCGAAGACCGCGGCCGTTTCTCTGATTTGTTAAAAGAACTGAACATTCCATACCCTAAGTATGGCGTAGCCGAAAGCGCTGAAGAAGCTATCAAAGTAGCCCACGAAGTTGGTTACCCAGTATTGGTGCGCCCTAGCTATGTATTAGGCGGCCAGGGCATGAGCATTGTGATTAACGATGAGGATTTGGAGCGTGCAGTGGTTAACCTGCTGAAAAACCTGCCAGGTAACCGTGTATTGATTGACCACTTCCTGGATCGTGCTGCCGAGGCAGAATCAGATTCCATTTGCGATGGCGAAGATGTGCACATTATCGGTATGATGGAGCACATCGAGCCTGCAGGTATTCACTCCGGCGACTCTTATGCTGTACTGCCACCGTTTGATTTATCAGACAAGGTGCTGAGCCAAATGGAAGAATATTCAATAAAGTTAGCCAAAGCTTTAAACGTGCGTGGCTTGCTGAATATTCAGTTTGCCATAAAAAATGATAGCGTGTATGTAATTGAGGCTAACCCGCGTGCATCGCGCACGGTGCCTTTTATTGCCAAGGCTTATGATGTGCCTTACATCAACATCGCAGCCAAAATAATGCTGGGTGTGAATAAATTAAAGGACTTTACTATTGAGCGCAAACTGAAAGGGTATGCTATCAAAGAACCGGTATTCTCCTTCAGTAAGTTCCCTGAAGTAAGCAAAGAGCTGGGCCCAGAAATGAAATCCACAGGCGAAGCGATCCGCTTCATCCCTGACCTGCAGGATCCTTATTTCAGGCACCTGTACAAAGAGAAATCAATGTACCTGAGCAAGTAATATTATCAAGCGCCTCTGTAAAGAGGCGCTTTTTTTATGCTGTTGCAAAGCCCGCTCCCTACCCTTCCTTGGGAGTGTAGGGAGGGATTAAAAAAAGCGTTAATCTAAAAAGCGCTGTCCTCCTTAACAATCATTTAACGCAACTCTAACAAACCAAGCCTGTTGTAGCTCTAAATTTGCATATTCAATACAAAAGCTATTTATGAAATTTCATTTCCGGCATTACTCCGTATTCGTTCTTGTCTTGTTTGCCGCCTGTAGCACCCCAAAGCAATTTATCAAGCAAGAACCTTCTATCTTCTATAAAGAGGCCCACCGCGGCGGCAGGGGCCTGATGCCGGAAAATACTATACCCGCTATGCTGAACGGTATAGCCAACGGCGCCAATGTATGCGAACTGGATACCTATACCAGCGGTGATGAGCAGGTGATTGTATCGCACGATCCGTACATCAACTACCAGCATTCATACAATGAACAAGGGCAGGAACTAACCAGGCAAGATGCTCAGAAGTTTGTGCTGCACCAAATGCCCTATGCTGAAATCAAAAATTTTGATACCGGGTCTAAGCCTTATCCTTCATTTCCGCAACAGCAAAAGTTAAAGACGCACATTCCTCTATTGGCCGATTTGATTGATTCGGTAGAGGCATATACGGCAAAGCAGCACCTCAAACCCATGTTGTATAACATCGAACTCAAAACTTCAGTAAAAAATGATGGCGTATTAAATGATACGCCCGCTCAACTGGCCGATAAAGTAATGCAGGTCATCAATAGCAAACATATTACCAGTCGTGTGCATGTTCAGTCATTTGATATACGGGCTCTGCAGTATATGCATAAAGCCTATCCGAAAGTAACCTTGAGTTTCTTGGTGGAAAATAAGAGCAGCGCAGCTGATAACTTTACTGCGTTAGGGTTTTACCCACCATTTTATAGTCCGGCGTATCAGTTGGTTACCCCTGAACTGGTAACTTTTTGCCATAGTCACCATATACAGGTTATTCCGTGGACGGTGAACACCACCGAAGCCATGCAGCACCTGATTGATATGGATGTAGACGGGCTAATTACAGATTACCCTAATTTATTCAGCAGGCTGAATTACGCCAAACGCTAATCGCAGCAAGGGGGATGCTGCTTCAAATGTGCAAGTGTTCGCAAAACTCAGGTATAAGTAAATAAATGTACTCTACCGATGAATCTTTAAATTATCTGGCGGCAAAAGCTAAACCCCTAAATTTTTTTAATTTAGGCAGCTATGCCTGCCCACGCCCGCTCCCGTAAAATACATACGCTGCAACTAATAGCTATTGTGTTTTTTACCGTATCGGGCGGCCCCTACGGCTTAGAGCCTTTGCTGGCTTATGCCGGCGAGCATGCAGCGTTGCTTATCCTGCTAATCACACCCCTGCTTTGGGATATTCCGGCTATTCTTACTGTGCTTGAGCTTAACAGCATGATGCCGGTTACCGGCGGCTATTACCAATGGGTAAAATATGCTTTAGGCCAACGTTGGGGCTTTTTCGAAGGCTGGTGGACCTGGCTTTATACCTTTGTAGATTTGGCCATTTACCCAGTGTTGTTTGTTGAATATGCAACTTACTTTTTTCCGCAACTGGCAGCTTATAAAATAGTGGTGTGCCTGGCCGTGATCTGGCTGTCGGCCGGATTAAATATTCGGGGTATTACCGAAGTGGGCCGATTATCGTTGCTGTTGAGCGTGCTGGTGCTGGTACCTTTTGTAGTATTGTTTATTGTAATAGTTACCCACCATACAGGTTCATGGGCTATGGCGCACCCCAGCCTGCAGCATTTGCCATTCCCATCCTTTAGTATGGCCTTGTATACCGTAATGTGGAATTGCCTGGGTTGGGATAATGTAACCACTTATGCCCGCGAGGTAGACAAGCCTGTACGTTCTTACCTTATTTCGGTAGCTGTGGCCTTTGTGTTGGTAATGGTTATTTATGGCTTAGTGATCTACTTTGCGCAACAATCAGGCATTAAGCCTACACTATTGGCTGAAGCGGGTTTCCCTGCCTTGGGCGAACTTACCGGGGGGCAATGGCTGGGTAAACTGATTGCCGCAGGCGGGATGGCCAGTACCTTGGGCATTTACGCAGCGGTGCTGCTGTCGGTGTCCCGCGTGCCGCAGGCCATGTCTGACGATAAATTGCTGCCTGCTTTCCTGCATCATCTGCATCCGCGTTATAAAACGCCTTATGTGTCTATCCTAATCTGTTCTGTAATTGTTAGCCTGATGGTGTTGTGGACCTTTGGTGAACTGCTGGTGATTGATGTTACCGTATATGGTGCCGGGGTTACATTAGAGTATGTGGCGCTTATTCAACTGCGCCTGCATGAACCACAAAGGCACAGGCCCTTTAAAATACCCTTGCCGGTGGCCGGTTTGGTATTAATGGCATTGTTGCCTTTAACCGTATATGTGGTGGCACTGTCAGGTGCTTTCCTGTCTGAGGGGAGCGGCATCCGGCCGGCGCTTTTTGCTATTGGAGCATTATTAACAGCAGAGGTTGGCTGGCAGTTGGTAAAATTAAGCCGGCGATACAACAATATGGGTTAAGCTGAATTTTTTTTATTGTGATAACCCATACAATGTTTATTGCTGTGCGATGATTTTACAAAAAAGACGGCCTTAAGTTTCTTTAAATTATCAACTATTTGTTTACAAGTTAATAGAACTATAAGTTGTGTTAAGGGTTGAATACATAGAACATTTAAAGAACTAAGATTATGGCAACTACAAAAAAAGCTAAAGAAATAGAGCATACCGACAACGTAGAAGAATCAGCATTAAAAGAGTTATTTGTTGATGAATTGAAAGATATCTACTGGGCTGAGCAACATTTGGCTAAAGCATTAGCTAAAATGGCTAAAAACGCAACTTCGGATGAGTTACGCCAGGCGCTTGAAACTCACCAGGCCGAAACTGAAAACCAGGTAAGCCGTTTAGATCAGGTTTTCGAATCTATTGAAGAAAAAGCCACCGCCAAAAAATGCGAAGCGATGGCCGGCTTGATTAAAGAAGGTGAAGAGATTATGAAAGATACCGAAGACGGCAGCATCACTCGCGATGCCGGTATTATTTCGGCCGCTCAAAAATCAGAACATTACGAAATTGCCTCATACGGTACCCTGCGTACCCTGGCCGAAACTTTAGGGTATACCGAAGCTGCACAGTTATTGGAAGAAACTTTGAAAGAAGAAAAGAAAACTGATGACCTGTTGAGCAAAATTGCCAAGAGCGCTATCAACCCCAGAGCAAAAGCAGAAAAAGAATAACTACTGATTAAGTTTAAAAACAATAAAGGCCGGGCTTTAAGCCCGGCCTTTATTGTTTTTAAACTTGCCTCTACCTTTTCAATTCGACCGCAGGGAGAAATCTTTTTCATCAAGCCGGTTTACTATAAACTTATCGCTCGAAGATGCTTTCTCCCTGCGTTCGTAATGACAGGAGAGGATTGATGATTTTCATTATATTGTAAATGAAATGTTTGCTGCGCCTCTGTATAATCACTTCCTAAATATTTTAGTATTTTTGTGATAGGAATGATAACGCAGGGTTTGGATTTTAATTTGTTAGGGCAGGATTTAGTGTTGCTGCCTGAGAAGGCTATATACTGGAAACAGCAACGGGCACTGATTGCGGCTGATGTACATTTGGGTAAAGTAGGGCACTTTCGTAAAGCTGGTATAGCTGTGCCGCAGCAACTGGCGCAGGATGACTTGGTGGCACTTACCCGTTTAATTCAAACTCATCAGCCGAAGCATATTTATTTTCTGGGCGATTTATTCCATAGCGATAAAAATACCGACTGGAATTACTTCGCTGCCTGGCGTGAACAATTTGCAAGCATTAACATCCATCTCATCATCGGCAACCACGATATCATTGACGAAACGCATTATCATCAACTGAATATTGCCACCCATGAGTCGTTGTCTGTTGGCCCGTTCCTAATGTTGCACCACCCGTTAAGCGTACTCGAGTTACAGCAAAGCAGCGGCTATGTGCTTTGCGGACATGTCCACCCGGGGGTAAAGCTGGTAGGCAAGGGGCGGCAGGGCATTACCCTGCCTTGTTTTACCTTTGGTGCCCGGCAGGCCATATTACCGTCATTTGGCAAATTTACCGGCCGCGTAGCTATACGGCACCTGCCCTCCGATCATGTTTTTGGAGTATTGCAGCACCGTGTGATTGCGATGTAATTTTTTCAGGTAATCCTGCACCTCAAATACAATTTTACTAAAAGGTATGTCGCGCTGTAAAATCTTCCAGTTGCTGTCTACCAAATAATAAGTAGGCATGGTGGTAATCAGCCAGGCCGCAGCATTGGCCGATTCATTGCCTTTCAAATCTGAGTATTGGGGCCAGGTCAGGTGATCATCCTTAATGGCAGTCGTCCACCAGTCGCGTTTGCTGTCTAACGAAATGCTGATGATGCCTGCTTTTTTCATGTCCATTTGCTGCACCATGTTATTTACAAAGTCTTGGTGATTTAAACGACTTATTTCGTTGCCGGCCCGCCAAAAATCAATTACATACACTTGTTTGTTTAAAGCTTTTTTATCAAACTTTTTGCCGTCGGGCGTAGCTCCGAAAATTTCAGGGGCGGCAGATCCCGGTACCAATTTTAATAAGGTGTTTAGTTTCTCGCCAATCTCCTGGCCTTCAGGTGTATTCTTGGCTGCTGCACTGAATTTTTGATAAATGGAATTGTAAGCTACCGGGTCGTTCTCATAACTTAAGGTAGCCATTAGGTGAGCGTTGATGGCACTATTGGGATGATCATTTACAAAAGTTCTGAAAGCATCCAGGTTCACTTTTTGCTTGCGGCTTTGTGCATCTACCAGGCGGGCGCCAAAAAGCAGGTATTCCTGTTCGGTAGGTGGCGTTTTGCCGTGCAGTTTAGCTTCTAATTCAGCCACCAGGTTATTAGCTGCAGATACGCTGCGGTCATAAATGGCGTAATAATCTGATAAGTCCTGCTGGTTTTTTGAAGTAGATGTAATCTTAGGGTATTTCTTTAAATCTCCGTCAACCGTTTCTACCTGGTAAGTGCCCGGTTCCAGGTAAACTTCATATGGTTCATGCTCTTTATCCATATGGTCGTTATCCATAATGTTTAGCGTGTAGTAGCCCGGGTGCTCCAGCATGGCGGTAGCTTTAAAGGTTCCGGTTTTGATGGCATCATCGCACAAGGTATTGTTGCCGTCTTTCACCGAAAACAAGCCATGGGTAATACCTGGCGCTTTACCGGTGAAGTCAACACGCGAAGAAGAAGAGCAGGCGTTTAATAAAACTGCAGGCAGCAGTAAGTATAATAGTTTCATGGATAAAGAGTAGTAAGCATCTAAGATAGCAGCGCGGCCTAACTGTTGCAAGCTAAAACTACATATTACCATGATATTCATTGGTAGTGATGTTTAAACACTCAAATATTATCTTAGAATGTTTCTAAATAGAAATTAGGTTTGCATTAACCGTCATCCTTGGCTCATCTTTCGTGTTATAATGAATAATTTTGCGGGATAAATTTTTTGTGTAATGAACGAAACCAAACAAACCTTTAACTCTTCGTTAGGTAAGAAGCTGATTATGGCTTTAACGGGCTTGTTTTTGTGCCTTTTTTTAATTGTGCATTTGGGCGGTAACCTACTGCTCTTTAAAAACGATAACGGTTATTCCTTTAACGTGTATGCCAATTTCCTGACTCATTTTCCACCCATTGAGGTGATTGCCTACCTTTTGTATGCTTGTATCCTCATCCACACCATTTATGCCATTATACTAACCACCAATAACCGCAAGGCCCGCCCTGTGGATTATGCGGTGAGCACCAAGTCTGATGTGTCATTCTCATCAAAAAACATGGGTTTGCTGGGTGCTATCCTGTTTTTGTTCATCGTAATTCACATGGGCGATTTCTGGTTCACCTACAAATACGATGTAGTGCCGTTTAAAGAATACCGCACCAACCTGTTAAGCGGTGCAACAACAGCGGCCAATTTCACGCCACAATCTGCTGATTTTGAAAAATCAATATCAACTGAAGGCGATTTTGAGATACTGCGTGTGAAAGATTTGCATGCACGTGTTTCTCAAAGCTTCAGCCATGCCTGGTATGTAGTGTTTTATGTAATAGCCATGGTGGTTTTATCGTTTCACTTAAAGCATGGTTTCCAAAGCTCATTTCATACACTGGGCTGGATACACCGCAAATACAAGGGTATTATCTATTTTGTAGGTAAATGGGTATTTGCTGTATTAATCCCGCTGGGCTTTGCCGCTATGCCAATTGTTTATTTCTTAATGAGTCCTAATAAAACGCTGTAAGGCTGATTAAATATTTAATTATCTATGACTTTAGATTCTAAAATTCCCGAAGGGCCAATAGCCGAAAAATGGAGCAAGCATAAGTTTAACTTAAAGCTGGTTAACCCATCAAACAAGCGTAAATACAACATTATTATTGTGGGTACCGGTTTGGCCGGTGCCTCTGCTGCGGCTTCTTTAGCCGAGTTGGGTTATAACGTAACTGCATTCTGTTTTCAGGACAGCCCGCGCCGTGCGCACTCTATTGCTGCGCAAGGCGGTATCAATGCGGCTAAAAATTATCGTAATGATGGTGATAGTGTTTATCGGTTATTTTATGATACCATTAAAGGTGGTGACTACCGTGCCCGCGAAGGCAACGTTTACCGCCTGGCCGAGGTATCAGTAAATATTATTGACCAGTGTGTGGCGCAGGGTGTACCTTTTGCCCGCGAATACGGTGGTTTGCTGGATACCCGCTCATTTGGTGGTACCCAAGTATCGCGTACTTTCTACGCACGTGGCCAAACCGGACAGCAGTTGCTGCTGGGTGCTTACTCGGCGCTTAACCGCCAGATTCACGAAGGCAAGGTGAAAATGTATACCCGTACCGAAATGCTGGATTTGGTAACTATTGACGGCCATGCCCGTGGTATTGTTACCCGTAACTTAAAAACCGGTGAAATTGAAACGCACGCCGGCCATGCTGTATTGCTGTGTACCGGTGGTTACAGTAACGTGTTCTATTTGTCAACCAATGCTGCTGGTTCAAACGTAACTGCTGCATGGCGGGCACACAAGCGTGGCGCTTACTTTGGTAACCCTTGCTTTACCCAAATTCACCCTACCTGTATCCCGGTAACCGGTACTCATCAGAGTAAATTAACGCTGATGTCAGAATCATTACGTAATGATGGCCGGGTATGGGCTCCAAAAACAAAAGAAATTGCCGAAAAGCTGCGCAAAGGCCAGATTAAGGTAAATGATATTAAAGAAGAAGACCGCGATTACTTCCTGGAGCGTAAATATCCATCTTTCGGTAACCTGGTACCGCGCGACGTAGCTTCTCGTAATGCCAAAGAAATGGTAGACGAAGGCAAGGGCGTAGGTGGTTCTGGTGTAGCCGTGTTCCTTGATTTTAAAGAAGCGATTGAACGTTTAGGCGAAGACAGCGTAAGGGCTAAATACGGTAACCTGTTTGATATGTATTATCAGATTACCGATGAAAACCCGTATAAAATGCCAATGCGTATTTACCCGGCTGTACACTATACCATGGGTGGCCTTTGGGTTGATTATAACCTGAGCACTACCATCCCTGGCTTATATGCACTGGGTGAGGCCAACTTCTCTGATCATGGTGCCAACCGCCTGGGTGCTTCTGCACTGATGCAGGGTTTAGCCGATGGTTACTTCGTAATTCCTTACACTTTGGGCGATTACCTGGCTAATATTGGCCCGGCCCCGGTAAATGCACAGCATCCGGCTTTTGCCGAAACCAAACGCCAGGTGCAGGAAAATATCAAAAAGCTGT
The DNA here is from genome assembly GCF_054783355.1 of Mucilaginibacter koreensis. Lineage (NCBI taxonomy): Bacteria > Pseudomonadati > Bacteroidota > Sphingobacteriia > Sphingobacteriales > Sphingobacteriaceae > Mucilaginibacter > Mucilaginibacter koreensis. Next base: position 3,490,594 of record NZ_BAAGQS010000001.1, read on the forward strand.
TATCGTTAAAAGGTAATAAAACCGTAACCGAGTATCACCGCGAACTTGGCCATATTATGTGGGAATATTGTGGCATGGCCCGCAGCGAAGAAGGTTTACTTAAAGCCAGAGGGCTGATTCAGGCATTGAAGGAAGATTTCTGGAAAAACGCGATTATCACCGGTGAAAATGAAGAAATTAATGCTGCGCTTGAAAAAGCGGGCCGCGTTGCTGACTTTATTGAACTGGGTGCACTGATGGTGGAGGATGCCCTGATGCGCCGCGAATCATGCGGTGGCCACTTCCGGGTAGAATCACAAACACCAGAAGGCGAGGCCTTGCGTAATGATGATGAATTTGCTTTTGCCGCTGCCTGGGAATTCAAAGGTGAAAACCAACCCGAGGAGCTACACAAAGAACCATTGGTATACGATAACGTACATTTAACACAAAGAAGCTATAAGTAAAAGAGAATCAAGAGTCGAGAACCAAGAATCAAGACAATTTCAACATCTTGATTCTTAGTTCTTGATTCCTGACTCTAAATCTTTAAAAGATATGAGTAACGAGAACGGATTAATGAATCTGACACTGAAAGTTTGGCGTCAGAAAAATGCACAGACTGCTGGCAAGTTTGTTACTTACAAAGCTGATAACATTTCGGCTGATATGTCATTCCTGGAGATGCTGGATGTGGTAAACGAAAGTTTGATCCATGCCGGAGATGAACCTATCCATTTTGACCACGATTGCCGCGAAGGTATTTGCGGTATGTGTTCATTATATATTAACGGCCGTCCGCATGGCCCTAAGCGTGCTATTACTACCTGCCAGCTGCACATGCGAAGCTTTGCCGATGGTGATACCATTACCATTGAGCCATGGCGCGCCCAAGCCTTCCCGGTATTAAAAGATTTGGCGGTTGACCGCTCTGCTTTTGACCGTATACAGCAGTCAGGCGGTTATGTATCGGTAAACACCGGCGGTGTGCCCGATGCCAATGAAATTGCCATCCCAAAAGTAGTTGCCGATGAAGCCTTCAATTCAGCTACCTGTATTGGCTGTGGTGCCTGCGTAGCGGCTTGTAAAAATGCTTCAGCTATGCTGTTCGTATCAGCTAAAATTTCGCAAATGGCTTTGTTACCACAAGGCCAGCCAGAGCGCTACCGCCGCGTACAAAGCATGGTAGCCCAAATGGATGCTGAAGGTTTTGGTAACTGTACCAACACCGGTGCCTGCGAAGCCGAATGTCCTAAGGAAATTACTTTGAACAACATTGTTCGCATGAACAGTGATTATTTCACCGCAAAATTCTTCAAAGAAGAAGAAGTGCCTGAAAGTTCAAGAGAAGCATAAGCTCTTTTGATTTTATACATAACAAAGGCGGCCTGTAATTTACTACAGGCCGCCTTTGTTATGTAAGTCCTTTATTGTCATTGCGAGCGATAGCGTGGCAATCGCTTACTGTACAGGGGCGCAGATGCCTCCGTGCGATGGTTACGTCGTTCCTCCTCGCCATGACAAAAGAGACGCAAATAAGTAAGCTAACCTACGAAACCGTTAACTCCCCCCTGATATCCATTTCCAGCCACTCCCTCACTTGTTTAGGGTCGTCAGACTGGCCAAGCAAGTACATCATTTTGGTTACAGCGGCTTCAAAGGTCATATCATAGCCATTGGCTACGCCAATGTCTTTTAACATCTTGCTGGTTTCGTAACGGCCTAACTCCACCGTGCCTACTTTACACTGCGAAATATCAACAATTACTTTACCGCTGTCTATTGCGTTTTTTATGCAGTTAATAAACCAGGTATCGGTGGTGGTATTGCCTGCACCAAAGGTTTCCATCACAATGCCGCGTACATTGGCATTCACAATTGCTTCTACCGCTCGCTGGCTAATGCCCGGATAGAGTTTCAATACCGAAACCTCGTTTACCAAATGCTTATGTACAACTAAATCGCCGGGGGTAGGTTGCCTGATGTCGTTAATGCTGAAGCGCAGGTGTACACCAGATTCGGCTAAAATAGGGTAGTTGGGTGAGCGAAATGCTTCGAATTTTGATGAATTGTATTTGAAAGCGCGGTTACCACGGAAAAGCTTGTAATCAAAATAAATACAAACCTCGGGTACGCGGGCACGGTCGTTCTTTTTGGCTTTGGCAATCTCAATGGCTGTCATCAGGTTTTCCTTAGCGTCAGTACGGATAGCGCTGATGGGCAATTGAGAGCCGGTAAAAATGACGGGTTTACCTAAATTCTCCAGCATAAAGCTGATAGCTGAAGCGGTAAAGGCCATGGTATCAGAGCCATGTAATACAACAAACCCATCCACCTCATGATAATGCTGTTCAATTAATCCGGCTAACTGGCTCCATATGGCAGGGCTCATGTTGGAGGAGTCAATCACTTCGTCAAAAGAATGCACTTTAATGCGGCAGTTCAGGCGTTCCAGTTCCGGCACATTATCCATAATCTGCTCAAAGTTGATGGGGCGAAGCACCTTGGTTTTAGGGTCGCTCATCATACCAATGGTACCACCGGTATATATAATCAGGATTTGGCACATAATTCAGGTTATCGGATAAAAATATATAAAACAGGTTTAATTTATGGGTTACACACCGAAAATTCTTTTGGAATTAAGCGTAGTCACTTCAGCAACGTTTTCGATGCTTGTTTGGTGTAAATCGGCTATTTTTAGTGCAATATAAGTAAGGTAAGCGCTTTTATTAGGTTTGCCACGGTAAGGTACAGGAGTTAAATAGGGCGCATCGGTTTCCAGCACCAGGTGTTTTAAGTCCAGTTGTTGTACTACTTTATCCAACCCCGCATTTTTATAGGTAACCACACCGCCAATACCCAAGTAAAAGCCCAGATCAATAATTTGCTGAGCTTGCTCCAAAGTGCCCCCAAAGCAATGAAAGATGCCCCGTAGCTTCTCATCCTGCTCCTGCTGCAATATCTCATATCCCTCGTTAAACGCATTGCGGCAATGAATTACAATAGGTAAATCAATACTTTTAGCCCAGGCAATTTGTTGGTGAAAGGCGTCCTGCTGCTCTTTCAGGTAAGTAGTATCCCAATACAAATCAATGCCTATTTCGCCAACGGCATAAATTTTTAAATCACTTCCAGAGGTTTTAATCAAATCAATCTGCTCCTGCCAATCCGGCTTCACCTCGCAGGGGTGCAGGCCAAGCATGGCGTAGCAGTTTTGCGGATAAGTTTGCACCATATCGCGAATCAGTGGTACAGATTCGGCAGAAACATTGGGCAAAAACAGGCGGCTGATGCCGGTATCAAAGCATTGCTGCAAATGTTCGGCCCTTAAATCAGGGTCAGTATCGTAATACTGGTGGGTATGTGTATCGGTTAACACCATGCTGCAAATGTAAAAAAGGCTTCCGTTTATAGCGGAAGCCTTTTTGTCAGTTCTTTCTAACGTTTTTTCGGGGTGCAGTACGCGCCGGTGCCGCTTTAGCAGCGGCCGGTTTAGGGGCAGTATGTTTCTGCGGCTTTATTTTCACCAGTTCGATATCAAACACCAAAGTGCTGTAAGGAGGGATATCGCCCTGGCCCTGTCCGCCGTAACCCAAGTTTGAAGGAATAATTAAAGTGCCTTTAGAGCCTTGGTTCATCAGTAACAAGCCTTCATCCCAGCCTTGTATAACGCGGCCCTGGCCCAATACAAACTCAATGGGTTCATAAGGCCTGCCATCCTGAAATACACCGCCTGCTTTGGCATCAGCCGCAATGCTGGAGTCAAATACCTTACCGCTTAATAAACGGCCGGTATAATTGACCAGCAGGGTATCGCCGTTAACCGGCCTGCGGGCATTTGAGGGGCGGGTAATTACATACTTTAAACCTGAAGTTGTAGTGCGTACGGCCAACTTGTGGCTGGCTATGTACTTAGCGGCTTCAGTAGCTTCGGCTTGCTTTAATTTATCAAGCGCAGCCATCGCCTCGGCACGGGCCTCGGTTAAACTTTGGGCTTTAACTACTTTAATGGCGTAATTAACGGTGCTGCCTTTAGGTAAAAATGGCGGACGCTGAGTTTCAAGGCCGTTTTTGAAAATGGAGTCGGCCGGAATCCTGATCAATAAACTATCACCGGGCGCCACCTGGGTAAACACATCCATCAGGTCGGCTACGCTTTGCGAAGGTTGTACCCGTATTTGCACCGGGTGGCCTAACTGATAGCTGCTGAATAGTACTGAATCGCGCTCGGTTTTTTGGATTACATTGAACGTAACAATATCATCTAATTTGATTTTAGGAGCTGTACTATGAGTAAAAACACGGTAGGCCGCACCTTTTGGTGTACGAATGTAACCGGGTTGCGCCTGTGCCTGCAGCAGTGCGGCCAAGCAGCCGAACAGGCAGAAACTTAAAAACTTTTTCATTACGAACTAAAAGGGCCTTTCTGTTTCAAGAAAGGCCCGGTATGGAAATATAAGTTGATTATCGGGCTTGCGGCGCCATTGTTGCCGGTGCCTGTGGTTTTGGAGCATTAGGGTTTGGATGCACAATGTCAACCAATTCAACTTCAAACGCAATTGGCGCATAAGCCGGTACCGGACCTAAGCCTTGTGCACCGTAAGCCAGTTTTGACGGAATGAGGAAGGTTGCTTTAGCGCCTTTGTTCAGCAGCAATAAGCCTTCGTCCCAACCCGGAATTACAGCACCCATACCTACCGGTAAACGGATAGGCTCATAGTGGCGCATAGGGTCGAGCTTTTTGTTTTTGGCAGCTACTTCTTTAATGCTGGTATCAAACATGGTACCGTTGGTTAACGTGCCTACATAATTTACTACTGCAGTATCACCTTTGGCAATGGTAGGGCCAGAGCCTGGCTTGTCAATCTGGTACATCAAACCATCGGCAGTGGTAGTAAGCTTCAAGCCTTTGTCGGCAATATACTTTTTAATTTTTGCCGGTTCTTGCTTGTTTAAAGCTTCGGCCTGTGCTTTAAAATAATCCGTAACACGAGCCTGGAATACCGGGTCGGTTTGGTTGCCTTTGGCAATTACCTTATCAATTTTTACTTCGTAAGTAATGTACTTGCCTTTAAAGCCCGGAGGTTTAGGCTGACCTTTTTTAAATACCGAGTCGGCGTTTACTTTAATGGTAGCGCTGTCGCCTTCGCTCAGTAAGCTGATGCCTGCATATACATCGCCTTTGTATTGTGGCTTCGGCATCATGGTAGGTACCGGTTTGCCGGCATCATAAGTGCTGAACATTACCGAATCAGCATCATTTTTTGCAATTAAGTTGAGGCTTACAAAATCGCCTTCTTTAACAGTTTGGCCGGGTTTGTCGGTATGTATATCATAGAGTAAGCCGCCTTCGCCTTTTTTAAAGCCACTGTTGCAACTGGCCAGGCCAATAGCCGCAACAGCTAAAAACATTAAGTTTTTGTTCATTGGTTGTTTCTTATTGAATTAATAGTGTTTTATACTCGGGTAATATAGATTTAAATTGTTGTACTACAGCCTCCAGGCTATCTGATGATTGCCCCCCGGCTGCATTGCGGTGCCCGCCGCCATTGAAGTATTTTTTGCAAATTTCGTTGGCCGGAAACTCTGCCTTTGATCTTAACGACAGTTTTACTTTATCCTTGCGTTCTACCATAAAGGCCGCCAGGCGGATGCCGGTGATTGACAAGGCATAGTTCACTACGCCCTCAGTATCGCCTGTGGCAATATCATATTTTTCTAGTTCCTCGTGGGTAACTGATATAATAGCTGTATTGTATTCGCGCAGCACTTCCAGTTTGTTGCTCAGGCAATAGCCCAAAAAACGTAAACGATTTTCTGAGGCGCTATTGTATACCAGTTCATGAATACGCCAGTTTACGGCACCGGCATCAATCAAATCAGCCACCATGCGGTGCACAGCCGATGTGGTGTTGGGCAGTCGGAACGAGCCGGAATCGGTCATGATACCGGTGTACAGACAGGTGGCTACTTCAGGGGTAATTTTTTCCTTGTCGTTTAGCTCTGTGGCAATAAACTCATAAATGAGTTGTGCAGTAGCGCAAGCTTTAATATTCCAGTGGCGGTAATCATCAAATCCTTCAGGCTCCAGGTGGTGGTCAATCATCACCTTTTTTGCGGCTGAGGCACGCACCAGTTCGCCCATCTCATTAATGCGGCTCAGGGCATTAAAATCGAGGCAGAAAATCAGTTCAGCTTCGGCAATCAGTTGGGCTGATTGCTCGGGTTGTTCGGTGTAAATCATCACCTCCTCGTTGCCCGGCATCCAGCTCAAAAACTCCGGATAATCGGTAGGGGTAATCACCTGTACATAATGGCCCAGCTGTATCAGGTAATTATATAAACCTAAAGACGAACCCATGGCATCACCATCAGGTTTATGATGGGTGGTAATCACCACTTTGCGGGGCTGCGCCAATAGTTCGGTAAGCGAGGCTAACGTTAACATTCAGTATTCAAAAATAGCTGCAAAGCTAAGTAAATTAATTCAGAGATAGGATTAAGGATTTCGGATGTTCAAATCCGTATTGGAAAATGTTTAATGTGAAAAGTTTCTTTGAACAAGCGTTTTTGTGAGGATTCAAATAATTATTTAATCAGCCATGGAAACAACCATTCTAAAGCTTGCCTGAACTTCGATTGTTTTTTAGCATGGACGATGTGTTTATGGTTTGGTAATTCATCTTCAAAGAATAAGTTGTAGTCAGCTAAAGTGGTATCCTCAAGCCAGCGAAAACTGTTCGTGGTATTTACGTTAATGCCTTCTTCAGCATACTTTGTAAATGGTTCAGGTATCCATGCAAAAGCAACGGCAGTGTTCCATCTATTGTTAATGGAACTTAGATAAAACCAAGTATCTATTGGGGGCCAGTCATTGATATCAATGAAACCGTCGGTTGCGCTTTCTGAAGCACCGTCATACGTGGTGGTGTCCATCTCAACAAATAGTATTTTGCCTTCGCTGGTAAGTTTTGGTGAAGTGCCTGCCACTAATCTTTTGTGGATCATTTGTTCGTTGAACAAAGATTTGTATAACTCATTTTTATCAAGCGGATCAACTAACCACTCTGCAGTATTCCAATAAAAGTTTTTGTAATTAGAAACTTTATATGAAAACAAACTTTGCCCATTAATATCAGGATTGTAGCTGCGCAAAATTTGAGCTGGATTTAAATGTGTATTGTTTAGCTGAAGCGAGCAGTACTGCTGTGTGAGCAATAAATTCTCTTCAAATACTTTGCGGTCAATTGAGGGCATGGCTTGTGTTTAAAAGATTACTATAAGGGCAACAAGCACTGTATGCTGCCCTATGTTTCAGGCGGATAATGATAAAAATCCCAATTCAAACCTCCGATATCCGAAATTAAGCGTAATTTTGCGGCAATTTAAAAACACTATGGCAACCAACAAAACTTTCACCATGATTAAGCCTGATGCGGTAGCAAACGGCCACATTGGTGCAATTTTAGACAAGATTATTCAGGGCGGCTTCAAAATCAGCGCCATGAAGTATACTTACTTAACCCCTCAAAAGGCAGGCGAATTTTACGAAGTGCACAAAGAACGTCCGTTCTATAGTGCCTTGGTTGAATTCATGTCATCAGGCCCTATCGTAGCTGCTATTCTGGAAAAAGATAACGCAGTTGAAGATTTCCGTAAGCTGATTGGTGCTACCGATCCGTCTAAAGCAGAGCCGGGTACCATCCGTAACCTGTTTGCTAAATCAATTGATGCCAACGCGGTTCACGGGTCAGATTCTGACGAGAATGCCGCCATTGAAGGCAGTTTCTTCTTCTCAGGTTTCGAGAAGTTCTAAGCCGTACATCAGGTAAAATATCATAAAAGCCTTGCCGGTGCAGGTAAAGCGGAGCCGTTTTTAATGGCTGGCTTTTATATGCATTGGCAAGGCTTTTTTTTATGGGTGCTGCGCGCAGCAGGTGCAGCATGTGCAGCACTACGCAGCACGCGCAGCACCCTGAAGCAGTGCGCAGCACCCGCAGCAGTGGCGCAAACGTGTCAGTAATTTTTATTCAAATTGGTATAGCGATTGATGGTGCGACATCGCTCGCTATACAGAGGCGCTGATGCCTTCGTGCAACGTCCACGTCGTTACTCCTTGCCATGGCAGATGGTTGGACAGTTGTAATTTTGATGTTCTTTTACAGCTGCTCACATTCCAAACAGTGGTAAATTAAACGCCAAAAAATTAGCCGCCGGTTTGTGATTGCCGTTTATTGTGTTTAGCTTTACGCTTGTAAACCCCAAGCCTCATAACAATTGCCAAAATTGAACCTGTGTATTGGTAATTAAGTTATTGAATTATGAAACTGTTAGGTAGATACGTTGCTTACGCTGCTATTATGGTGCTGCTCATTATCGGCTCAGTGCTGCTGATTAAGAACCACCCTGAGGTGCAGTTTGCGTTCCTGATTCCGGGCGTGTTTATTGTTACTTATACCGTAATGCGCGATAACCTGTTTTCGCGCCAAACCACCCTGCGCTCTTTCAGAGGAAGATAATCTCTTCTACAATTACGCCTTCGGCTTTGCAATTAATGCGCTCCATAATCTGGCTCCGCATCATCATTAAATCTTTTTTCACTACTGAAGATTCTATCCGCAGGAACATTTTTTTGTTGCTGATGAATATTTCACTGGTGCGGTTGGCTACAGCTTTGCCCACAATTTCACTCCAGCCGGTAATCACGGCGGTTTCGTCCCAGCGGCGGCGTATTTTGTAAACATTCAGCATTTGCTCAATGGCTTCCTTCAGGGTCTTATCATTCGCTTTGCGCATCGGCTTCTCCTTGGTTTACGTAAAACAGTTTTACTTCTTCATTAATAGCGCCAAAGGTTTCTACTACCCGGCGGGGGCTGGCATCGGTAATAAATACCTGCCCAAACTCATGGGCCGATACCATTTGCATTAGTTTGGTAATGCGTTTCTCGTCCAGCTTATCAAAAATATCATCGAGCAGTAGCAGGGGCTTAAAGCCTTTTTGCTGCTGCAGGTAGCTGTACTGGGCCAGCTTGAGCGCAATCAAAAATGATTTTTGCTGCCCTTGCGACCCAAACTTTTTAAGCGGCATCTCGTGTATGGTAAATTCCATATCATCGCGGTGTATGCCGGCGGTGGTGCGCTGCAAAATGCGGTCTTTATCGGTGGTTTGGCTTAGCAGGCCGGCAAAAGGGGTGTTAAACAGTTGCGACTCGTAACTGAGCTTTACCTGCTCGGCATTATCACTAATAAAGGCATAGTATTGGTTAAATATACTGGTAAAGCTTTCCATAAAAGCTTTACGTTTTTCGAACAAACTGTTGCCGGCAGCTACCAGCTGCTCATCATAAATTTCCAGCAGGCTGGGATCGAACCGGCCGCTTTCGCCCATGCTTTTGAGCAGGATGTTGCGGTTGGTGAGTATCTTGTTATAGCCAATAAGCTCATCCAGGTAATAATGGTCGGTTTGCGAAATTACATTGTCCATAAAGCGGCGGCGTTCCTCACTGCCTTCCATAATAATGCTCACATCGTAAGGTGATACCATTACCAGCGGGAATAGCCCAATATGGTCGGCCAGGCGTGGGTATTCCTTTTTGTTGCGTTTAAACTGCTTTTTTTGATTGCGTTTTACCGCTACCGAAACCGTATCGTGCTGCTCATCGCGCACAAACTGGCCGCTCACCATAAAAAAATCGGTACCGTATTTAATCTGCTGGTTATCTATGGCGTTAAAATAACTTTTGCACAGCGAGAGATAATGGATGGCATCCAGCAAATTGGTTTTACCTGCCCCGTTATCGCCCACAAACGCATTTACCCCCTCGCTGAAAGTTAAATCAGCGTTGGTGTAATTTTTAAAGTTAATAAGCGACAGTTGTTGCAGATACATGGCGTTGCCCCAAAGGTAAAGCTTTAGGCTATTGCGTTATTAACAATCGGATGTGGAAATGTTGATGGAGGAAGAAGGAATTTAAAGTGCTATATGGCTCAAAAAAGGGCACTGCCTGTGGTTGGTGTTATCACCAACCACTCACATTTCCACAGGCTCAACCCAAATGATGAAATATCGCGTTTAGGTAAGTCACTGCATGAAGTGGTACGGTGATAACACCGACCACAGGAAGTGGCAGGAGAAATATGTATTAAATTTGTTAGTACCTTCGGTTGGTGTTATCACCAACCGCTCATACCCTACAAACCCAACCTATCTACACATGCTCCAGGTAGTGTGTAATTAAGGGATTGGTAGCACCCTTTAAATAATAAGCCGCAGAAGAATGCAAGTAATCTTCTTCCTGCACACAATACCCGGCTTTCACCGGGTTGTAATGTATATACTGTAGTTTCTGCTCCAGCACCTGCCGGTTGTGCAGTATTGCTTTGTGAGGCCGGCGTTCCCAAAACTGGTAAGCCCTGTCGCGTTGTGTGCTTTGGTAAGTACTTAAACTATTTGCATCCGCTATCAAACTAAATTTGAGTTGCTGTGCAGTATATTTAGCGAAATGCTGCTGGATGTTTTTATCCCGCCATTCCGGCTGTTTGCACCAAAGCAGATGAATATGGTTATGCATAATGACATAAGCGTACAACCAGATGCGTTTATCATCTACCAGAAATTGTAAACTGTCGAGTATGATTTGCTTATGCTCGTCCGGCTTGAGCAGTGGTTGCCAGTTGAGGCAGGTAGCGGTATAAAACTCAATTTCAGATGGCACGGCTGAAAATAAGGGTTAACTATGGTTTGTGCAAGTAGTGGTGCTTATATTAGGCTTGTGCTGGTATGGCGGTTGGTGATAACACCAACCGCAGGCAGTGAATTGGCCCCAATAGTAAATAAGCCTGCTCATCCCACTGTATACACATTACATAAAAGCTGAAAGCAGATACCATTATAAAAAATAGCAGGAAAACTGACTGTCCAGTCAGTTGAAACCAGTTTGGACCACTATGCTCTTCCATATCCATCGAGTAACAAAACTACATTTATTTGCCTGCGGTTGGTGTTATTACCAACCACTCATGACTGCATAGGCTCAACCCAATATATTTAATTAATAATTGAAAATAATGTTTCTGTTTAGGCACTGCAAGTAGTGGTTGGTGATAACATCAACTACAGGCAATGAATTCTTTTCATAGCTGGCTTATCCAAACCGACACTTTCTCTAATGCCACGGGATTCACTGTTTCTTCAATTTTTCCGTATTCGGCTACAGAACCGGTGTTTGCCTTCTGAAACAGGTGGTTCAGGCCGGGCAGGGTTACTTCCTGATGGTTTTTGTTGTCTGCTTTTTGTAAACTGTTTTTGATGGCTGCCAGGTTTGCGATGCTGTTCACCTGCATATCTAATGTGCCATTCAAGGCCAATACAGGGCATGTTACTTTTGTCAGGTAATCGGATGGGTTAACACTCATAAAATATCTGAACCAAGGGGTATTCACCTGGCTTATGGTTTGATTAATAATGTCATCCAACTTACTGTCGCCCAATGAACCGGCCGGATAACTGCGAAAGTCTTGCCGTAGCAGGGTATCCAGCTTTACCTTAAGTGCATCAGCAGATAAATTGGGGTACTGGTTAATGGCATTGTACAGCTTTTGATTGGTAGCCACATTCATTTTTACTACATCGGCCGAGGCACCGCTCAACCGGCTCTGATCGGCAGTTTGCTGTGCCATCAGTTGAGGAATGGGTACACCCGGGCCGGCCAGCAGTACTATAAAAGCCACATTTTTATTCCGGCTGGCAATCATTGGCGCAATCAGGCCGCCCTCACTATGGCCCATCAGGCCAATGGCTACGTCTTTCATATCGGGGCGAGCTTTTAAATACGCAACGGCAGCTTCGGCATCATCTGCAAAATCAGCTGAGGTAGCCTTGCTAAAATCGCCTGTGGATTTGCTTACACCCCGGTCATCATACCGTAGTACGGCGATGCCGTGGCGGGTCAAATAATCGCTCCATACCAAAAACGGTCGGTGCCCCAATAGCTCTTCATTACGGTTCTGTGCACCCGAACCGCTGATAAGGACTACTGCTTTTGAAAACTTACCGTCCTGCGGCAGGGTTAAAGTGCCGGCAAGTTGGTTGCCGCCTTTGGCATTGGTAAATAATACATCTTCTTGCTTGTATGGAAAATCAACGGGATCCTGTGGTTTGCGCACCACCGCTTTAGCTGCTGCGTCGGGCTGTTTAGTTTTGAATAAATTCAAGGGCAATTCAATACCGCCCTGCTTAAAGATACCGGCAATTTTAGCACTATCCGTGCGATAAGTGCCAGTGTAAGTAATCTTAAACTGACTGGCATCTATAGTAAGCTGGTTATTGATAAAAGTAGTTTTATCGGTAGCCAGGCCATTGGCGCCCTGGTCGGGGCTGTCAAAGGTAGAGGTGTAGATATCACCTGTTTTGCTGATATGAAACACCAGATGAATGTTGGTACCCTGTACAGCCAATGTGCCATACCAGGCCCCTTCAACAGATTGAGCCTTAGTATATAGTATATTAAACAGTAAGCCAAGCAGCAAAGTCCATTTTTTCATGGTGTAATATTTTTGAGTGATTTAAGTTTAAATAGCTTATCACTAAGCTAAAACTATTTAGAATATTGCTGTGATAAAATATGTTAAATAAGTTGCTATTACTTTAAACTCACTTTACGATAAGTAGCTTTATTGCAGCACAGCCCCTGTTGAGTGCAGAATTAATAAAGGCATTATTTCTTTAACCCATGAGTATCAATACGTTTTTCATGAAAAAGCACTTGCTTAAATTCAATAAAACCTTATTTTTGCACTCCTAATTTTAGAATTATAGTGATGTTGAAACCCGAAGCCAATACTAAAGTTACACCTGAGCCAAAACAATTTGGGCAAACCGGCAGCTTTGTGCGCGATAATCAAAAAAGCCTGTTGTTTATCAGTGTGGCTGTATTAGCACTGATTGTAGGTTATATTGCCTACCAGAAATTATACCTGGCCCCACGCGAGGTAAAAGCCACCGACCAAATGTATGTAGCGCAGCAAGCCTGGCAGCAAAAAAACTGGGACAAAGCCCTCAAAGGCGATGCCGGCTACCCCGGATTCGAAAAAATCATCAGCGAATACAGCAATACCAAGGCCGCTAACCTAGCGTATTATTATGCAGGTATCGCTTACTTAAACAAAGGCCAGTATGGCAAAGCGGTAGAGAACCTCACCAATTACCATGGCGATGATTATATGATTGCCGCCGAAGCTTTGGGCAGCACCGGTGATGCTTACGTGCAGATGAACAAGCTGAGCGATGCCGAATCTTATTTCAAAAAAGCAGCTGACAAAGCCAACAACAAATTTTTAAGTCCGCTTTATTTAAAGAAACTGGGCTTGGTGTACGAGGCAGAAAATAAGCCGAAAGACGCACTGGATACTTACAAAAAGATCAAAGCTGATTATCCGGAAAGCACAGAGGCGCAAAGCATTGATGCTTATATTGGCCGCACCGAAGCTAAACAATAATATTACACTTAATACCGAGCCGCTTACATGGCCACATACTTAAAAAATCTATCAGACTTTTCGGGCACTCATGTGCCCGATGCTGTTAATTACCGTTTCGGCATTGTAGTGGCCGAGTGGAATGCGCAGATTACCAACGCACTGTACCAAGGCGCTTATCATAGCCTTATTCAATACGGAGCCAAGGAAGAAAACATTGTTACTTACCCGGTACCGGGGAGTTTCGAGTTAACCTCGGGCGCTGATATACTGCTGCAAAAACTTGATTTAGATGCCGTGATTTGCTTAGGTTGCGTAATACAAGGCGAAACCCGGCATTTCGATTTTATTTGCAACGCCGTAGCCAATGGCATCAGCAATGTATCCATCAAACACAATAAGCCTGTAATTTTTGGTGTGCTTACTACTGATAACGAGCAGCAGGCCTTAGACCGCGCCGGTGGCAAGCATGGTAACAAAGGCGATGAAGCTGGTGTAACCGCCATAAAAATGGCGCATCTGGCTGCAACAGTAAGCCAATAAATTGCGTATAATTGTTTGATTTTAAAACGCTCAATACAATGAAGAAACTGATTTGCATAGGTTTACTGGCCCTTTCGCTGGGTAGTGTGGTATCATCATGCTCAAATAAACTATGCCCGGCTTATAACTCTTATCCGCGCCGCGGCCGCTAACCATAATTGTGTCATTTTAAAACTGTTCGTATAAAGCAACTGTTTTAACTTATAATTTTGAAGCAGATTTGAATTAAGGAACACGATAATATGAATTGGACCCAGTTAAATTCGGCTACACAGCTGGATGATATTAAAGCGCACGAAGGCTACGCCATTATTTTTAAGCACAGCACCCGCTGCTCTATCAGCATGATGGCTAAAAAACGTTTTGAATTAGACGGCGATAAACTGCCCGACAGTATTCCGCTTTATTTTCTGGATCTGATTAAATTCCGTGATTTGTCAAATCAGGTGGCCAATGATTTTCAGGTACATCACGAGTCGCCGCAACTGCTGCTGATCAAAAGCGGCGAGTGTATATTAGACCAGTCGCACGGTGCTATCTCGGTTGACGAAACCTTAGAGATGGTACAATAAGCTATAATATGTAAGATATTTAAAGCGCTTCGTTAGAAGCGCTTTTTTTTGTATCTGCATTTAACTGTTACTTCATATATCATTTGCACGTAACACTTTTCAGTCAACAGCTTCGTATATATATTTTAACTATTTTTGTAGTATGATTGATTTGCCGGTAATCCCAGCCAACCAGGTACAGCGCAAGCCCGACTGGTTGAGGGTAAAACTTCCTGTAGGTAAAGAGTACGCACATGTACGCAGTTTGGTAGATACCCATAAGCTGCACACCATTTGCGAAAGCGGTAACTGCCCCAATATGGGCGAGTGCTGGGGTGCTGGTACAGCCACTTTCATGATATTGGGCAACATCTGTACCCGTTCCTGCTCGTTTTGTGCCGTAGCCACCGGCCGGCCGCTGGCGGTTGATATGGATGAGCCCAACCGCGTAGCCAATTCAGTAAAGTTGATGCAGGTGAAGCATTGTGTAATCACTTCTGTTGACCGTGATGATCTGAAAGATGGCGGCTCTATCATCTGGGCCGAAACCATCAATGCCATCCGCCGCGAAAGCCCTGAAACTACGCTGGAAACCCTGCTGCCCGATTTTAAAGGCAACTGGGAGAACCTGGCCCGTGTACTGGCCGTGCGCCCCGAGGTGGTATCACACAACCTGGAGACCGTGCGTCGCTTAACCCGCGAGGTGCGTATACAGGCCAAATACGATCGCAGTTTAGAGTGCCTGAAGCAGATTTCAGAAGCCGGCTTGCGTACCAAGTCAGGTATTATGCTGGGTTTGGGCGAGCAGGAAGAAGATGTAATTGAGGCAATGGAGGATTTGCTGGCTGCAGGCGTGCATATATTAACACTGGGGCAGTATCTGCAGCCTACCCGCAGCCACCACCCGGTAATAGATTGGGTAACCCCTGAGCAGTTCAAAAAATATAAAGACATAGGTTTGGCCATGGGCTTTAAGTATGTAGAGAGCGGGCCGCTGGTGCGTTCATCTTACCATGCCGAAAAGCACTTGTTTGATATTTGATAAATCCTTTCTACCTTCAACCCATTGACCAAGAAACACAAAATAACCCTGAGCGAGGAGGAACTGATACTGGCTTTGCGCCGCCGCGAAAAAGTGGCTGCCGAAGCTTTGTATGATATGTATTCGGCTGCGCTGTTTGGGGTAATTTCCCGCATTGTAAATGATGAGGCCACAGCCGAAGACGTTTTGCAGGAAACTTTTATAAAAATATGGAATTCTTTTTCGGGCTATAGTGCCGAAAAAGGCCGCCTGTTTACCTGGATGATTAATATTGCCCGTAATTTGGCAATTGATAAAGTTCGATCCAAAGACTTTAAAAATCAATCTAAAAACCAGGAGCTTGAAAATAACGTAACTTTCATAGACGAGCAAAAAAACACAGTTTACAACCCTGATTTGCTTGGCTTAAAAGATTTAGTGGAAACGCTGAGACCCGAGCAGAAACTGATTCTTGACTTCATATATTTTAAAGGTTATACGCATGTAGAAGCTGCCGAAGAACTGGGCATACCCTTAGGTACGGTAAAAACCAGATTGAGAATGGCCATACAGCAGTTAAGAACACATTTTAATTAAAGTGGAAGAACAGGTTAACACATACATTAACTCGGGTATACTTGAACTATACGTACTCGGCAGCCTTACCCCCCATGAACAGCGGGAGGTAGAAGAAATGGCTGCCCGGTATCCGGAGGTGCGTACAGAATTGCAGGAGATTGAAAAATCAATGCACTTATATGCCGAGGAGCACGCCATTGAGCCGCCGGCTACTACCAAAGACCGGGTGCTGAACAGTTTAATTACCAACTTGGCCGATGATCGTAATTTAACATCGTCCGTACACCAGCAAGAGACGAAAAGGGCCGAAGCCAAGCTGGTGGATATGAGAGCCGGGCGCCAAACTTCGTTTTACAAGTATGCATTTGCAGCTTCGTTATTGTTGCTGTGCTTAAGTATTGCGGCTTTGGCTACCTTGTATAATAGTTTACAAAAGGCTAACGGGCAATTATTAAGTCTGCAAACGCAAAATCAGAAATTCAGCAACCTGGTAAAATACCAGTCTGATGTGCTGGATGTGTATCAAGGTAACGACTTTAAGCGTGTTACGCTGAAAGGTATGCCTAAGTCGCCTAACTCTACATTAGATGTGGCTTTTAGCCCGGCTAAAAAGAAGGTGATGCTGAGTACTGCCCATATGAACTTGCCGGTTAATGATAAAAGTCACCAATACCAGTTATGGGCTTTGGTAAACGGGAAACCGGTTGATTTGGGTGTATTTGATGCGCAAACCGATTCGGCAACCAATCAGGGCATGCTCGAAATGAAATCCATTGCTGCGGCTGATGCGTTTGCCGTAACGCTTGAGCCACGCGGTGGCAGTACAAACCCTACACTTACCGAAATGATGGTAATGGCAAAGCTATAATTTAGCTTTGCTGTTATTTCCATCTGTATAAAGGTATAACAACATATTTTTTAATTATAGCAGCGCAACTGTACAGCAGTTGCGCTGCTGCATTATATACCATTGTTTTAGTGAGAATTGCTATCGGTTAATTTATATTTGATTCAGCTTAAACAAAAGCATGTATTTGAAGTCATAACCTGCATTGCTACTGCCTGTAACTGCGCAGTATATAATTGTTTATTACCCAATATGTATAAAAAAATATGGATAGCACTTATTGCGTGCATTTCTGTTCTTTCAGGTTTTGCCCAGCAGCCCTGGCAGCTTAGCACCAATCAGGATGGTATTAAAGTATATACACGCCCGGTTACCAATTCTAAATTCAAAGCTTTAAAGGTAGAATGTGAGCTAAATGCGACGCCTACACAGGTGGCGGCATTGCTGCTGGATGTAGATGCCTGCAAAGATTGGGTTTACCACACCAAATCCTGCACATTGCTGAAGCGTGTATCACCATCTGAACTGTATTATTATTCGGAAGTAAGCGTGCCCTGGCCAGCCGAAAACCGCGACTTTATTGCCCATGTAATCATCACACAAAACCCCGAAACTAAAGCAGTAACGATGGATGCACCTTGCGTGCAGGGTATGGTGCCTGTGAAGAGCGGCATTGTACGCATTGAGCATTCTACCGGGCGGTGGACCATTACTCCGGCAGGAAGCAATCAAGTAAAGATAATTTACGAGTTACAGGTAGATCCGGGTGGTGATATCCCGGCTTGGCTCACCAATATGTTTGCCACGCAGGGGCCGCTGCAAAGTTTCAAAGCGTTGCGCCAGCAATTGCAAAAGCCGGCTTATCGTAATGCACGGTTAGCTTTTATTAAAGAAGAGTAAGCAGATTCGGCTTTGAAAAAGAATGTCATTGCGAGGAACGAAGCAATCTCGTAGCTGTGCTTGTTCGATATGTTGGTGACGGGATTGCTTCGTTCCTCGCAATGACAAGTTTGGAGAATTACTATCACTTACTTACCAAACTATAGCACAAACTGGCAATCTCCAGCTCTTCGTTGGTGGGTACAATTAAAACTTTCACTTTTGATAACGGCGACTGTATTTCGCGAATCCCTTTCGCACGGGTACTGTTAACGGCTTCGTCTAACTCAATGCCTAAATAGTTTAAGTTTTTACAGGCCAGCTGGCGGGTTAATGCATCATTTTCACCTACACCGGCGGTAAATACCAAGGCGTCCAGTCCATTCAATACGGCTGCATAAGCACCAATGTATTTTTTTATACGGTAGGCGTACATCTCGTAAGCCAGCTGGGCATTGGCATCGCCACGCTCAATGGCAGCAGTAATATCGCGCATATCGCTATAGCCGGTGAGGCCCAGCATACCGCTTTGTTTATTCAGTATTTCAGTTACCTGTTCGCTGGTAAAGCCTAATTGGTTTACCATATAAAAAATTACCGATGGGTCTATATCACCTGAGCGGGTGCCCATAATCAATCCGGCCAGCGGGCCTAAACCCATGCTGGTATCTTTACATACGCCGCCATCAACCGCCGCCATGCTACAGCCATTACCCAGATGAATGCTGATGAGTTTGGCATCGGGCTTTTGCAAATAACCAGCCGCCTCGCGGGTTACATACTGGTGGCTGGTGCCATGAAAGCCATAAACGCGGATATGATGCTCGTTGTATAATGAGTTGGGTATAGCAAAGCGATAAGCCATAGCGGGCAGCGTTTGGTGAAAGGCGGTATCAAATACCGCCACTTGCGCAGCCTGCGTAAATATGCTTTCGGCTACCTCAACACCTAATAAGCTTGGCGGGTTATGTAAGGGAGCTAAAGCGAACAGTTTTTTAATCTCTGCTTTTACTTCAGTTGTAATTAAGATAGGGGCTGCAAAGCGGTCACCGCCGTGTACAATGCGGTGGCCAATGACTTTAATCTCATCCGGACTGGTAATTACGCCGATCTCAGCATCTGTAAGCAGCTGTACTGCATGTTCAAGGCCTTTGTGATGGTTGGCTATGGGCAGGGTTAATTTGCGGCTCTGCTCTTCTCCGGCGGTGTTATAAACCTTATGGGTAATCACCGCATCGCCCATACCAATGCGCTCAATTAAGCCTGAGCATACCGGCTGATTGTCCGGCATCCGGAATAGCTGATATTTAATAGAGCTGCTGCCCGAGTTAATAACGAAGATGTTCATATTGCTTATGGTTGATAGTTCATGGTTGATGGTTCATAGTAAGAATTTGAATTTTATTTTGCTATGATCTATGATCTATCAACTATGAACCAAAATTAATTTCCCTGCCCCTGTATAGCAGTAATAATTACGGTATTAAAAATATCATCCACTGTACAGCCGCGGCTCAAATCATTTACCGGCTTGTTCAGTCCCTGCAGCATAGGGCCAATGGCCAAAGCACCGGTTTCGCGCTGTACCGCTTTATAAGTATTGTTGCCAGTATTCAAATCAGGGAAGATGAGCACGCTGGCCTGGCCGGCTACTTCCGATCCGGGTAGTTTGCTGTTACCCACAATAGGGTCAACAGCGGCATCGTATTGGATTGGGCCTTCTACTTTTAAATCAGGCCGTTTCAATTTTACCAGTTCGGTGGCCCGGCGTACTTTTTCCACATCTTCGCCCTCGCCCGAGGTGCCCGATGAATAGGACAACATGGCTACCCTCGGCTCAATACCAAAACGCTGACTGCTCTCTGCCGAAGAAATGGCAATCTCGGCCAGTTGCTCGGCGGTAGGGTTGGGGTTTACGGCGCAGTCACCAAACACCGATACGCGGTCGGGTAAACACATGAAGAATACAGAGGAAACCACTGAAATGCCCGGCTTGGTTTTGATAAACTGTAAGGCTGGCCTAATGGTATGCTGTGTGGTATGCACCGCGCCCGATACCATACCATCAGCATGGCCCTTATACACCATCATGGTACCAAAATACGATACGTCGGTCATCATATCGCGGGCCATCTCCAGGTTTACATTTTTGTTTTTGCGCAGCTCATACAGGGTTTCTACATAGTCTTCGTACAAGTGCGAAGCTGCCGGATTAATCACATGAATTTTATTCAAATCCAGCTCCAGGCCTAAGCGCTTGCTGCTGGTCATGATGTCTTCGGGGTTACCCAGAATGGTCAATTCCACAATATCCTGGGCAACCAGGCGGGCAGCGGCTTTCAGTATGCGTTCATCGTTACCCTCGGGCAATACAATGTGCTTACGCTGACTTTTGGCCCAATTGGTAATCTGGTACTGGAACATGCGCGGCGTAATGCCCCCGCCGGCTTTAAAGGTGATAATGCGCTGGTCTAAAGTTTTTACATCTACATACTTGTTAAATGTATCAACAGCCAGTTGTACCTTCTTGGTATTATCCGGCGTGATGCGCGAGCGGATGTTACCGATATTGGTGGTGGTTTGAAAAGTGCCTGTTTTTACCGCAATAATGGGCACTACAGTTTGCAAGCCTTCAATCAGCCTGATGATAGGCTCTTCCGGCTCGCTGCCTGCAGTAAGTACAATGCCGGCCACCTGCGGATAACTGGTAGAGAGGTTGGCCTGTAGGGCAGCAATAATAATATCGCCACGGTCACCGGGAGTAACAATCAATACATTCTCGTTTAAAAAGTTCAGGAAGTTAGGCACCTGCATGGCACCGGTTACAAAATTGTCTACCTGGTTAGTCAGGCGTTCTTTGCCGAACAATAGCTTACCACCCAGGCTATCTAATATTTCCTGCATGGTAGGGGCGTGCAGGCCCTTTTCGGCAGGAATGATGTTAATGGTGATATCCTGCGGTAGCTGCTCCCTTAAAAGTTCCGATACGTCGCTTACCTGGCTGGTATCTACCTTGTTTACAATAAGGGCAAGTACCTGTATTTCGCGGGCCTCAAAGTTGCGTACTACGGTAATGGCGGCATTCACTACCTGCGCTGTAGTTTTACCCTCGCCAGGGATCACCACAATGGCCGGTGCCCCCAGGTTTTTAGCTATAGATACATTAATTTCAAACTCAAAGGCAGTGCCTTCGCCTTCATAATCACTACCTTCAATTACCGTGAAGTCGTACTGGTCTTCCAGTTGCTTGTATTTGTGGATAATGGTATCAATCATTTCGCCCTGGTTCTCGCCTTCCATGCGGTGCATGGCTTCGGGCCAAGTAAAGGCATAGGCATCCTCATAGCTCACCGGCAGATCAAAGAATTTTAATACGGTTTGAATATGGTCGTCGGCCTTACCCGGAGCGCTGCTAATGATAGGTTTATAAAAGCCTATTTTCTGGGCTTTGCCCAGCAGCATATTAATTAAACCCAATGATACAATGGACTTGCCGCTATTGGGCTCGGTACTGGTTACAAAAACAGTTTTAATCATTTACGTCGCCAATTTATACAGATAGATGCACGGTAAAAACAGTATTGACAAACATAGCAAGTAATAGTTCACAAAGCATGTAGGTTTTATAATAATTATTAGCCTGTTTTATTTGTCGTTTAAATTAAACGGTAATGAATATTTGCTTGCTTATTTATACGGTGTTAGTGTTTTTGATTGTTGAAATAATGCAGTAAAAATCATAATAAATTTAATTGTTAAAAACTGGGTTGATTAAATTCTTATTAAGAGCGATTTCGATCCTAAACACCTATAAATAAAATAATAAAAATAATTTTTAAATGCTAATATTTTTAGCTATTTTTATGCTGTAATCAAAGGATGATGTACTATTCATAGTGTTTTTTGTGATAGGATTTTTTCATGACATAATAGCACTTTCTTTTAACGAAATTTATGCCTAATTGGCGATAAATTGAGTGAGGCATTCAATTTGATATATAGTGCATATGCAAGCCGATACGATAGATTTAAGAACCAACAAAAAGATTAAAACAACAGCGATGGAAGCGTTAGAATTAACCATGATTAGTGATGAAATGCAATCATCTATTACCCACATGGCGCAAATGCGCAATGCCCTGATTGCATTTACAAAAGAGGTGCTGGTAAAGGATCAGGATTATGGCGTAGTTCCTGGCGTGCAAAAACCAACACTGTTAAAACCAGGTGCTGAGAAACTAATGAACTTATTCAATATGTCGGTAGAATTTGAGTGTACCGATAAAGTGTTGGATTTACATTCGAAGTTTCTGGCCTATACTTATAAAGCTACAGCCAAAACAGCATTGGGTCGTATAGTTACCCAGTGTGAAGGCAGCGTTAACAGCTACGAACCTAAGTACCGCTATGTATGGATGGAAAAAGCCAAACCCGACCAGGCTACGCAAGATCGCTTGAAGGCTGAAGGTACCGGTAAGTTCCGCAAAAGCAGCAGTGGCTGGATTTGGGTAGAGCGTACTGAAAACCCTGATTTGGTGGGCTTGCAAAATACCATGCAAAAAATGGCGCAAAAACGTGCCTTTGTAGGCGCTATCCTGTTAGCTACCAATGCATCTGAATTTTTTACCCAGGATGTGGAAGATATGGGCTTTATTGATGTAGAAGCTACCGTGGTAGACAGCAAGCCTGCAGAGAAAGCAGTAGCTACTAAACAGCAGCCTGCTGCCCCTGCACCCATAGTAGAAAAACCGGTAGCCGATAAACCTGTAGCAGAAAAAGCTGCTCCGGTTGAAAAGCCGGCTATTGATAACCCCGTAGCTGATAAGCAGCCGCAACCTGTAACTGCTAAACTAGCTGTACCCGAGCAGCCTGCCGCCCAGCAACCGGCTAAGCGTAAAACAGCAAAAGTGGCTGATGTAGCTGCCGCTGTGCCTGATCCTGCCATTCCGGGTGAGACACGCCTGGCTATAGCACAGGCCAAGGATGTAGCCGCATTGTATATCATCCATAAAAACAATGTCGGTTTACACCATAATGATCAGTTTATTAAACTGCTTTCGGCTAAGAAAGCAGAGATCAGAAAAGGTGTAGCCGCTTAATATAGATTAAACCTCAAAATATGAAAACCTGCAATTCCCTGTTGCAGGTTTTTTTTGTGAGTATAAGCCTAGATGTGTGGTAAAAAAATGAGTATAGCTTATAAATGAAATTTTCTTAAATTGCTCTCCTTCAACCCATAATAACCATGAGAATCCAAACTTTATCTGTACTGGCTGCTGCTGCATTGCTGGCCGCCTGTAATTCGTCTAACAATACTCAGTCCAATGCCGATCAAAAAGCTGACTCGGGCTTACAATTGAACGGTACCTGGAAACTGGTATCGGGTGCTACCATCACCAAAGGGAAAACCGACACTGCCGGCTATGATACCAAAACGCAGGAGATGATTAAGGTAATCAATGACACCCATTTTGCTTTTTTGAAACACAGTATTGGCGGCGATACCAGCAAAGTAACCGGTTTTGATGCTGGCGGTGGCCGTTATGAATTAAAAGACAGCAGTTATACCGAGCACCTGGATTATTACAATAACAAAAACTGGGAAGGTAAAACTTTTAATTTTACAGTAAGCCTGAAAGGCGATACATTGATACAGCAGGGAATAGAAAAGGTAGAAGGGGCAGGCGTAGACCGCAAGATCATCGAGAAATATGTAAAGGTAAAGTAAGCACTTTACCTTTACATTATATTGTATTAGCTGGCTGTCTCGGTTTTCAGGCTTTGCATATCTATTACAAAACGGTAGCGCACTTCCTCGTCGCTCATTTTGTCATAAGCATCATTAATATCTTGCATGTTGATCATCTGCACTTCGGGAGCGATGCCATGTTCGGCGCAAAAGTCAAGTACCTCTTGGGTTTCGGCAATACCGCCAATTAATGAGCCGGCCACCGAGCGGCGGTGCATGGCTACCGGCATATTGTTCAATGCCTTGTCATAAGGGCCAAGCAAACCTACGGTTACCAGTACGCCATCACGCTTTAATAGATTTACATACTGGTTTACTTCAAAAGCATCCGGTATGGTAACCAAAATAAAATCCAGGCTTAGTTCCTGTGCGGTCATGGCATCTTTATCGGTTGAAATCAGCACGTGATGGGCGCCGAAATTTTCGGCATCTGCACGTTTTTCTTCATCGCGGGTAATGGCTGTTACCTCAGCGCCTAAAGCAGAAGCCAGTTTCACTGCCATGTGGCCTAAGCCGCCTATACCTACTATGCCCACTTTGGTGCCTTGTGTAACGCCCCAATGTTTTAAAGGTGAATAAGTAGTAATACCTGCGCATAAAATGGGAGCAGCTGCTTTAATATCCAATGCATCAGGTATACGCAATACAAACTTTTCTTTTACCGTCATGCGTTCGGAGTAACCGCCAAAAGTATTGTAACCGCTGCCATCAGGTTTCATGGGGCCGTTGTAAGTGGCGGTCCAGCTTACAGGACCTTCACAATAATTTTCCTCGCCTTCTTTGCAGGGGTTGCATTGCTGGCAGGAGTCAATCATACAACCTACACCTACAATATCACCTACTTTATATTTAGTAACGGCTGAGCCTGCTTCGGCCACACGCCCTACAACCTCGTGGCCGGGCACGCATGGGTACAAGGTATTGCCCCAGTCATTTTTTACCTGGTGTAAATCAGAGTGGCAAACGCCGCAGTATAAAATGTCAATAAGTACTTCGTCGGCTTCGGGCGGCATACGCTCAAATTCCATTTCTGACAAGCTGCTGAATAGTGAACCGGTAGCGCCGTAGCCTTTGGTTTTTATGGCCTCCATAAGTGTTGATGATGTGATTAATAATGTGTTATAACATTAATCAACAGGTAATACTATATAGTGTTTCTTGTAAAGAAAATAATTATACTATAAGATATCGTTGATTGATGCCGCAGCTTAAACATCGTTCTATGGATTGCCTGAACGCGGCTAATGTGACTACATATCAGTTGTTTAATGCATATGCTAACAATTAGCCGAACCCTGCGTTAATTAAAAAAAATTATAGCTGATATGCAATTTGACGCCCAGAAAGCGCTTCTGAATGATTTGGATTGGGAGTTTGCCTTTGAAATAGTAGTGCGCACCTTTATTATGTTTACCCTGATACTGGTGGTACTGCGCCTGTCGGGGAAAAAAGGAGTGCGGCAGCTTTCCCTGTTCGAGGTAGCTATTATTATCGGCTTGGGCTCGGCAGCCGGCGACCCCATGTTTAACCGAGATACGGCCATTGTACCGGCTGTGCTGGTATTTATTACCATATTGCTTTTTTACCGCGTCTTAACCTGGCTGGCCATAAAGTCAGAACGTTTTGAGGGCCTGTTGGAAGGTGAGCCCATGTACGTGGTGGAAGACGGTATGTTTGTGGTATTGGAGCAGAACAAACATACCTTTGCCAAAGATGAGTTTTTTTCAGAGATGCGGCAGCAAAGTATCGAGCACCTGGGGCAGGTGCGTACCGCTATACTGGAAACCAATGGTAACCTCAGCTTTTACTATTTTTCTGATGATGATGTAAAACCAGGATTACCCGTACTACCCAAGGTTTACCGAAATAAAAGTAAGCAGGTGCCTCACAAGGGGCAGTATGCCTGTACGTATTGTGGCAAGGTAGAACATATTGATACTGAAATGCACCAATGCCCCCGTTGCAGGCAGAACGAGTGGGTGGAAGCCATTAGTACCTGCAGAATTTCCTGAGTAAACGCTACGCACAAAACGCAGCTCTTGTTGTTATACTACTTTAACGCATCAACCTATGAATAAGCGCATTGTATCTATTGTTGTTCTCATTGTTGTTTTAGTACTGGCAGGGGTATTTTATTACCGGTATTACTTTGTTTTTGGCGATGGTACAAAGGCAGGCACCATGAATTACTTTGTGCATAAAGGTTATTTGTTTAAAACTTATGAAGGCAGGCTGATACAGAGCGGTTTTAAATCTCCAACACAGGGGGCAGTGCAATCCAATGAGTTTATGTTTTCAGTAACTGACAAACATATAGCAGATTCTCTTGAGAAAAATGCAGGTGCTTATTTAACTCTGCATTATAAAGAGTATAAACATACTTTACCGTGGCGTGGAGTAAGCGTGTTTGTGGTGGATAGTATTGTATCTATTACGCCGGTGAACCCAATGCAGCCTTAATTTGGTTTAACTCCCCGGGCGTAACACCCAGGTAAGCGGCCAACAGGTGGGCCGGGAGCCGCTGCAAAAGGCGGGCCCGGTTTTGTACCAGTTGTTGATAGCATAGGGTTGGGCCGTTTGCTTTTAATCCCGACAGAAACTGATATAAGCCTTGCAGTTGTGCTTCTATATTTTGTTTATGTATTGGTAAATACCAGTTAAAGCTTTTGCAAGCCAGGTTCCACTGTGTGCGGTTGATGGCCAACAAATGGCCATCTTCTGTAGCTTGTAGGCTTAAGGTAGTAGGCTGCTCTTCAATAAAAGAATAAGGATCGGCCACAAACTCATTCTCCTCATAAAAGCCTAAAGTTTGCTCTGTGCCATCATAATGACGTATATACAACCTGAAACAGCCACCAGCTACAAAATAGATGTAATTAACGCGCCTGCCGTGGGTAAATACATGCTGCCCTTCTTGCAATTGCTTGTACTGAAACAAACTGCAAAATTCTATCGCCTCCTGCATTGAAATGTGTTCAGGCCGCGCCTGCAGCCATTGCATGAGCATTTGGGTGGCAAATGCTGTATCGGTATCTCTGTTGCTCATGTAAAAAAAGAAGGCGCTGCTGCAAAGGAATAGTTTGCAGCAGCGCTGTTATCAATAGACTTCAATTCTATCTGAGTTTTATTTTTACTCCGCCATTGTCGTTGTCCACAGCTGCTAAATGAAGTACAATACCCTTCATCCGGCGTTTTTGCAGTTCTTGTTTATCGGTAATGTCTTTATCTTTTTCAGGATTACGCAGTGGTACGTCCATCGAGATATTGGTGCCCCGTCCTAAAGAGTAAATGCCGGACACATTCATGTTCAATACACTGGAGTTTACCTGCATAGGCTGTATCGTTATTTTTTCGCCGTGCAAATCAAAGTGCCCATTAAGGTCATTTAAAGTGATATTACTTAAATCGCGAAAGGGTACATATTTGTCAATAGTTTTCAGTGGCCCATAATTAATTAAAGCGCCGTTTCTTAAATTAATGTTCACAGTTCCGTTTACTGAATTTTTACCTAATTCACCCTCATTGGTTACAATGCCAGTAATGTTGGCTTTGGCCGAAAGCAAGCCTTTCAGGTTATTGTACGTCAAATCCTTCATGCCGAAATTATCAAAGGCATAAAAGAAATTGCGCACGTTTACATTGCTTACCACAGTGTTCAGTGCAAAACGGTTGTTGGTGGTTTCGCCCTGGATTATGCGCCCACTGGCACTTAAAGTGCCTCCGGCCTGATTTGAGGTTAAAGTTTTCAGGGTAATGCCTTCCGCTTCTACAGTAATATCGGCATGGGCATCGGTGGCCAAAAACTTTTTGTAGTGGAGGTTGGCAATACGCATGTGCATTTCGGCACGAGATTTTTCAAATACATCGTTAAATTGATCAATAAAGCTCCCGGTATTAGCCATGGAGGCCGCCTTGGTATTGGTATGCTTAACCGGAACCGATTTGCGCCGGGTGTTTAAAAAGCCCAAAAATTCGGCCAGATACAATTGCGGACTGGTAATTTGCCAGCTGATCAGAATCTGCTCGGGAGCGCTATAATATAAATTCAAAAAGTTTTTTACCTGTGCCTGCATCAGTACAATGCTGCGGCCGGTTTGCAGCCTGATTTTATTGAGCAACAAATCGTTACCCGAAAAAACGACTGAAATGCCGGTATTCTTGAAATTGAGGTTACGCGGTACATAGCTGGCATCGGCATGCACTACATTGATCTGCCCTGATATGAGTGGCTTGTACAGTTTGAAATCAACTATGTTGGCTTTTACATCTAACTTCAGGCTGGCATCGCCTTTGTCAAAGCGCAGGGTTTGTGTACCCAGAATATTGTTCATGTTGCGTACATCAAACTTTGAACGGACAGTGCCCTCAGCCACCGGATTGCTCAAATTGTGAATAATGGCGGAATCAATATTAATAGGGAGCTCTTTGTATTTAGCATTCAGATCTAAAATTTTTATAGCCGAGTTCTCATCGCTTAAACCCATACCCTTCATGTAATTATTGGTGAATACGCCGTTGAAGCTGCATTCGGTAAATTCGCCGCCTAAGGCCTGTAACACATTCTTTTCTACATGGCAGGTCACAAAAATCAATGGGTCGCCTCCGCCTGAAAAGGCGCCTTTAAGCAGGCATTTTACCGCTATCGGGTTTTTTAAATCAAACTGGTTTAGTTTTTTTGAGATGTTTGCTGCTAACAGAGAAGAAGCATGTCGCCATAATAGCTGTTCGGTGGCAATATTAATAGTGAAATCGGTATTTGGGCTGCCCAGGTTAAACTGTGCGCCGATGGTGAAAGGGTCATCGCCAATATTTAATTTATTAGGCGCTACCGTAATGATTTTTTTATTGTCGTCGTAAGAGACATTAAAGGGCCCGGCCAGTCGCTTATCTTTAATAAAGCTACCTTTTTTGGTATTAAAAGCCATGCTCTTAGCCAGTACATCCAGGTCGAAATCTGCTTTCCAGCCCGAATCGGGGTAATCCATATTGCCCGAAAGGCTGTTGATTGCAAATTGGAAAAGTTTGCTGGCCTGTTGATTGTCCAGCGTAAAGCTGACCTGGTTTAAATCAAACTGCTTAATTTCGGTTGAGCTTTCACTGTCATCTTTCTTTTCCTGCTTTTTGGAATTAGCCTTTTTCTTAAAAACAGAAGTATTGCTATAGCCGGTGCTATCGGTAAACAGATCGATTGCCGCATTATCTATTCCTATCTTGTTTACCTGTACAGTGCCTCGTAGTAATGCCGCCGCGTTAACTGATACTGATAGTACCTTAGCGGTAAGAAAGGTGTGGTGATGGCGTGCCCATTGCTTATCCTTCAACGTTACATCATTCAGTTTTAAGGAAATATTCGGGAACCGGCTAAAAAACGCAGGATCCATGCTGCCAATGGTAAGTGTGCCATCCAGATTTTTATTCAGGGTGGCGGTCACCATAGCCAGTACTTTCTTTTTATGTGTAGTAATATATAGTGATATGGCAATAAGCACCACCAGCACAAAGGCCACTAAAGCACCCAGTATTTTAAGTATTGTTTTTAACCACTTCGGCATCTGATCTTAATTTAATAATTAAGGGTTAGAGTGCTTGTTTTGTTTCAGAGCGGATGGGTAAGGCGGTGGATTATAACTGTATTTTTCACTGTATAAACTGGCAGTATACTTGTAAGCCGTTAAAAGTTAACCAATATTAAAATATGTGCCCATAAGGTATTATTTTAGGGGAGTGATGACCCCTAAACAACTTATCGGATTTATACTCCTGTTATCTACTGTTTTTGTCAGCAGCAAAAGCAGCGCCCAAACCGAAAAGCAACTGTTAAAGAAATTGCGCGGCCTGCGCGATCAGGATTCGGCCGCCGTTATGGCTAATCAATTATTGCAGCAAGCCCGCCAAAAGCATGATGTTCCTTTCGAGGCAAGGATCAGGCTGGCTCAAGCCTACCAAGCCTATGGCAGCGGTTTGGAAGCGAAGGCTTTAGCGTATGGCCGGCAAGGTTTTCAGTTAGTTACCGTTAAAGATACTGCTACATATGTACTGGCTGGAGATATGGTGGCCTACATGTTAAGCCGGCAGGATAAAAATGCCGAAGCGCTGCAAATGGCCTTTAAAGTATTACGGGTAGCAGATGCTCATGGCTGGAAAAAAGAAAGTATATGGGCTAAAATTTGCGTAACCGACATATACCGTGCTTTTGATGATATTAAACATGCCCTGCCGTATGCACAGCAGGCAGCTGATGAGGCTTTGGCCATGAAGGATACCGCAGGTTATGTAGGTGCCTTGTCCAATCTTTCCAACCTGCACTCCGCCATGCGCGGTCACCAGCCGCATAATTTGCCGCTGGCTGTTAAAGAAGCCGAAATTACTTTACGGGAGCCTTACTCGCATTTTGTAAAAGATGATTTTACCCGTGCCCGTTACATGACTAACCTGGGTCGTTTGTACGAAATGACGCATCAGCTGGATAAAGCCGAGGCGATACTCAAGAAATCTTTAGCCCTTATACAACAAAAGAAATTTACCGGTTTGGAGATACCCGCCCTGAATGAGCTGGCTACTGTAATGAACGACCGGCATCAGTACCAGGCCGCTATTAATTATGATTTGCAGGCACTGGCAAAGCTGCCTCTATCACAAACTAACCGTGCCTGGCAGCGCAATATTTACAACCGCCTTGCCGATGCCTATGAGGGGCTGAAAAATTACGAACGGGCATTGGAATATACCCGCAAAGGACAGGCGATTGAAGATTCTATCAAGGCAGTTAACCAAACCAATATTGCTCAGGAAACCGATGCTAAATATAAAGCCGACAAGCGATTATTGAAAGCTGACAGTGATGCCCGGCTTGCTCATCAGCAGCGTAATTTTATTTTGATTATAAGTGGTTTCGGTTTAGCGGTATTGCTGGTTATTTATTTTTCTATTATGGCCAGGCGAAGAAAAGAAGCTGAGTTGTTAACTGAGCAAAACAAACAGCTGGCCCGGCTGGATGCTATGAAGAGTCGCTTTTTTGCCAACATCAGTCATGAGCTGCGTACGCCTTTAACCCTGATTATGGGGCCAACCGATCAATTGTTGAATCAGGGTAAGGCATTGAGTGATGATCAGCATAGAAAACTGCTGCAATCGGTAATGCATAACAGCCGCAAATTATTGGGTATGGTAAACGAGTTGCTGGACTTGGGTAAAATAGAAGCCCGTAATTTGCCGGTTAACTTGCAACCCGTTGCTTTATCATCGTATTTGCAGGTATTATACCAGGGTTTTGCCTCAGCGGCGGCCTACAAAGGCGTGTATTATAGTATGCGCAATACGGTAGATAAAAGTATCAGCGTACAACTGGATAAAGAAAAATTTGAAAAAATCATCAATAACTTCATCAGTAACGCCATTAAATTTACCCCTGCCGACCATACAGTAACGGTAACGGCTTCATTTCATAATGATGAATTGTTGGTTGAGGTAGCCGATACCGGCAGTGGCATCAGCCCCGAAGATTTACCGCATATATTTGATCGCTACTACCAGGGTACACGCCCATACCAACAGGCCGAAGGCGGTACGGGCATTGGGCTGGCTATCGCCCGTGAATTTGCCGAATTGCTGGGTGGTAAAGTTTCGGTACAAAGCCAGTGGGGGCAGGGGGCAACGTTTAGTTTGCGTTTGCCGTTAAGCCCTGCCTTGGTTGATGAGGTGGTAACAGAGATGCCTGCTACGCATGAAGCTTCGCAGTTGCCCGAATCCAATGGCAGTCAGCTGGTGATGTTGGTGGAAGATCATCCCGAAATGGCAGCACATATCAGCAGCGTATTGCAACCTATATACCGGGTGGTAACAGCACGTAATGGTATAGATGCCCTGCATCAGCTGGAAAACATGGCTGCGTTGCCCGATCTGATATTATCAGATGTAATGATGCCGGGTATGGATGGGTTTACCCTGCTCGAAGAACTGAAGAAGCATTCGTCTTATTTCAGCATCCCGGTAATTATGCTTACTGCGCTGGCAGATAGCAAGAACCGCCTGAAGGCCCTGAATATTGGGGTGGATGATTACTTAAGCAAACCATTTACAGGTAATGAACTGCTGCTGCGCATAAATAACCTGCTGCAAAATGCAGCGGCACGAACCACCAAAGTTGTAAATGAACAGCCTGTTTATGAACCTACTCCAACCGAACCAGGCAGTATTGCAGAAACCGAAGATGTTGTACCAGAAGTACCAGTACCGGCTTCGCCTGCAGATTTGGTGTGGCTTGCCCAATTGGAGGAATTGGTAAGAAAATATGTGGGCAAAACCGATTTAAGCATTGAGCTGATCAGTGTTGATCTGGCCATCAGCCAGCGGCAATTGTTCAGGCGCATTAAGCAGCTTACGGGGCTTACCCCAAACAAGTACATTCGTACCATACGCTTGCAGGTAGCGCGCGAAGCTATTGAAAGCGGCCGTTACCGCACCATTGCTGAAATTGCCTATGCGGCAGGTTTTGAAACACCGGCCTATTTCAACAAATTATTTAAAGAAGCATACGGGCGAGATGCAGGAGATCTTTTGTAATAAACCACAATTAACTAAAAATTATAATTAACAAGTAAAAGGCATAAATATTAAGCTAAATGGCAGCTTTGTTAAAGTAAATGGCAGGTTTATTTATCATGAATCGTTCAGATTTGTATTCATAACGCCAAGTGATTTTTACTATTAATTAAACACCATTTTGCTCTTGTTTATGACTACTGATTTGCAATCCCCCAAAAAAGATTTCCACCTGTCGCCGGTTTGGGCAGCACCTCTTAAAAATATTAAGGTCAAAATTAACTGCCCGCGGTGCGGCAGCGCCGATTGCGACCGTATACCACGAGGCGCTTTAGTAAGGCTGTTGCTGCCTTGGGCTGCAGTGAAGCACTACCGCTGCGCCCGTTGTTTAAAAAAGTTTTATAAGCCAAAGTAAAAAGGTTAAGCAAAATATTAGCCCTGCCTTATCACCATTACTATTCCTGCCCCAGCTGTTTGAGGGCAGGATAGTAAGTAATGAGCGATGCACGGTTGGCTTTACATAATCCTTAACAGCGAATGATTATCTTGGCCCTCAAGATGATTGGCGGAGATAAAACCATATATAGCATAGTTTACCTTCGGGCCTTAGCCGCACTGGCAGTTTGTGCAATACATTTTAAGCTTAGTACTGGTGTTACCATCAATAAATTTTTTGATTATATTATAGATAATGGGCACCAGGGCGTAACTGTATTCTTCGTTATTTCGGGTTTTATACTGCCTCTATCTTTATTCCGAAAAAGTTATACAACCAGCAGCTTCTTCATTTTTATATTAAAAAGAAGTTTGCGTGTTGACCCACCATTCTGGTTTTCAATTTTTTTGCTGTTTACCATCGGCTTCTATCCTCTGAGTTTGTTAAAGTTGGATACCTTGCTGTGTCACATTACTTATACCGTGCCATTTTTTAAGCACCAAAACTGGTATACCAGCGTGTATTGGACATTGGCTATCGAGTTTCAATTTTACTTGCTGTTGGGATTGTTGTTTCCTTTGTTAATGAAGCTGCCAAAGCTTTTAACTGTTGTATTGATTATTGCGCTTAGTTACTACTGTTTGCGTTTTACCGTAAGAGAATTTATCATATCTTATGTATACCAATTTGTGTTTGGCTTTATCGCATTTTTGGGCTATGCACAATTAATCAAAGCCAAACATTTTTGGGGAGTTATAGTAGCGTTTACAGTTTTAATTTGTCTGAGTAAATCAATAATAAGCGGCGCTGTTCCTTTTTTAACGGTGCTTGCAATTACACTATTTAAACCCGGTAAAATTGAACCAGTTGGCAATTTTTTAGGTGCTATTTCTTATTCACTCTACTTGGCTCATATTCCTGTAATGGCTTGGATTAATCATATGGTTTCAGGATACCACGTATCTCCGGTTGCCCTTTGTGGTTTATATATACTGATAATCGTTCCGGCAGCTTATTTAATGTATATAGTAATAGAGCGCCCGGCTCTTAAGTTATCTAAAAGAGTATCTATGAGTTAATTCCTGTATTTCAAAGTTTATTCTGTTAGTTTACATTAACGGTTACTCGCTTCGTTCTTCCCAAATCTGGCAAAGGGCCACAATGGTACGCACGGCGCTCTGCATGTCTTGCACTGATACCCATTCCTGTTTGCCATGAAAAGCATGCTCTCCGGCAAAAATATTGGGGCAGGGCAGGCCCATGTATGACAGGCGCGAGCCATCGGTGCCCCCGCGGATGCTGCATAGCTGAGGCTCCAGTCCGGCGCGGCGGATGGCTTCCAGCCCATATTCTACTATTTGCGGGTGCTGGTCTAAAACCTGCTTCATATTGCGGTATTGCTCTTTTACCTGCAACTCGTAGCTGCTTCCCGGAAAGCGGGCTATAACTTCATCAGCAATATGCTTAATAACCTGCGCATGCTTTGCCAGCTTTTCTTCGGCAAAATCACGGATGATAAATTCGATGGTCGCTTGTTCGCCATGTCCTTCTATACTTACCGGGTGTACAAAACCTTGTTTGCCTTCAGTACCCTCGGGTGATAGTTCAAAAGGCAGGGCAGCAATAATTTCGCCCGCAATCTTTATGGCATTCTGCATTTGTCCTTTTGCAAAGCCGGGGTGTGCGCTAATACCATGGATGATCAGTTTAGCGCCATCAGCCGAAA
The DNA here is from genome assembly GCF_054783355.1 of Mucilaginibacter koreensis. Classification (NCBI taxonomy): domain Bacteria; kingdom Pseudomonadati; phylum Bacteroidota; class Sphingobacteriia; order Sphingobacteriales; family Sphingobacteriaceae; genus Mucilaginibacter; species Mucilaginibacter koreensis. The sequence goes on from NZ_BAAGQS010000001.1 coordinate 3,524,924, forward strand.
AAGTTTCATTTTCCATATTCCCGGCAGTTTCACCATCTATAGTATAACCGGCAAAGGCGCCCAGCTTTTGTATATCTACCTTATCGGCGCCGCGGCCTATTTCCTCGTCGGGCGTAAACAGGATTTTAATGTCGCCGTGTTTAAGCTCCGGATGCTGTAACAACTGGTAGCAGGCATCCATAATTTCGGCCACACCGGCTTTATTATCAGCTCCCAGCAAGGTGGTGCCACTGGCAGTGATGATATCATTGCCTATTTGGTTTTTAAGTTCGGGATGTCGGCTGGGGTTAAGTATCTGGGTAGGGTCATCGGGCAGAACAATGTCTGCTCCCTGATAATTGGTATGGATAATGGGCTTTACATTGGCGCCGCTACTGTCGGGTGAGGTATCCATATGTGAGCAGAAACAGATGACCGGCACATTTAATTTTGAAGTATTGGCAGGCACAGTGGCGTACACATAACCATAATTATCTAGGTGTGCATCAGTAATTCCCATGTCCTGTAGCTCCTGCACCAGCAGCCGGCCTAAATTTTTTTGCTTTTCGGTGGATGGAATGGTAACCGAATGGGGGTCAGATTGCGTATCAATGGTTACATATTGCATAAAGCGCTCTGTAACTGTATAGTTGAAAAATGGGGTGTTACGCATATATAAATATTTGTTATATTTTTGGTGAACGGCTGCCAATATAATCAGCTTACCCCTAAAGTTTAAATTTTATTGATGAGGAATAAGAAATTACGTCCTGTTGCCCTGTTATTGATTTTCTTGAGCATTAGTGGTTGGGTTAAGGCGCAAAGCGGTTACAATTATTCGCCTTTCGGCATTGGCATAGGTTACAGTTCGGTAAAAGCCTATGCAGATTTAAAGAAACAAAACACCCACCAGGCTTACAACATCAACGCATATTATAATTATAGTCCTTACCTGCCTGTAGCGGCCGAATTGCAATTCGGTACCCTTTCGGGCGGCAGCAACAGCGACAGGAAAATTGATGCCAGCGGCCGCCAATATACCAACGCTTATAAAGCATTAATACTGCACGCGGATGTAATGGCCGGCGAGATACTGAATTATGATGACAGCTTTTTTAAAAACCTGATTAAAAATTTTTATATAGGTACAGGTTTCGGGCTGATTTATAATAACATGACCTTTATACAGCGCAAGGATTTGTATAACCCGGCTTACGGTAGTTTTCCGGGTTCAGACAAGGGTTTGAACGTGATGATACCACTGCGTTTTGGTTACGAAATAAAGTTCTTTAACTCTTATGATGAACCGGTATTTGCTATTGATTTGGGTTACCGGCACAATGTAACTTTAGGCGAAGGTCTGGACGGTTATGATGACCCTCCGCAGATTTTTAAAAACAACTCGTTTGACCAGTACCGGCAAATTACCGTGGGTATTAAAGTCAATTTTGGTGCGCCGGTAGCGTATAACAAAAATATAAGAAGGGGCTTTTAACATGGATATGGAAACCCTGCATAATTACTGCCTGGGCAAACCGGGCACCACCGATGGTTTTCCGTTTGGTGAAGATACGCTGGTGTTTAAAGCTGGTAACAAAATATATGCTTTGGCCGATTTAGCCAATGGTGACCGCGTAAATTTAAAATGTGACCCCGAGCTGGCCGTTGAATTGCGCGAGCGGTATGAAGAGGTACAGCCCGGCTATCACATGAACAAAACGCATTGGAACACCGTTTTCCTGAACGGATCGCTTACTCAAAAGCAATTGTTTGAAATGATAGACCACTCTTACCAACTTATTATAGCCAGCCTGCCCAAAAAGATACAGGCCGAAATTAAGGCTCTGAGTTAATAGGGGTTTATAAGGCATTGCTTTATATTTGTAAGGCCATGTCTACTTCAATCAAATATTTTCTGGCGGCTTTAGGGCTTTGCCTGGCGCTTGCAATACCATCCTACGCACAACTTACCCCATTTGAGCAAAGCAGTGATAAAAATTACACCGCTACTTATGCTGAAATTATTGCCTATTACCAGCAGTTAGGTAAGCAATACCCGCAGCTTAAACTCATCAATTATGGCACTACTGATGTAGGCAAGCCGCTAACCTTAGCTGTGCTTTCTAAAGATAAAATATTTGACCCGGCAGCCATCAAAAAGCAACACAAGCGCGTGCTGCTTATCAATAACGGCATCCATCCCGGCGAGCCGGAGGGAATTGATGCCAGCATGATGCTGGTACGCGATCTGTTGAAAAAGAATCAGTTACCCAAAGATGTAGTGTTGTGCTTCATTGCAGTATACAATATTGATGGTTGTTTGAACCGGGGTGTATCGCGCATCAGTCAAAACGGGCCCCGGGCTTATGGCTTTAGAGGTAATGCACGAAATTTAGATTTGAACCGCGATTTCATTAAGGCTGACAGTCGCAACGCCTTGGCCTTTATGCAGATACTGAATACCTGGCAGCCGGAAGTATTTTTAGATAACCATGCCAGCAACGGCGCCGATTACCAGTATGTAATGACGCTGATTGAAACCCAAAAAGACAAGCAAAACCCGCTGCTGGCTGAATATACTTCAAAAACTTTATCGCCCGAGTTATACCGCCGCATGAAGCAGAGCGGCTACGAGATGACGCCTTATGTAGAAAGCCTGAAAACTACACCTGACTCTGGTATTGTAGCCTTTTTGGAAACCCCGCGCTTTTCGAGCGGTTTTACGGCTCAGCGCAACATCATCAGTTATATTACCGAAACGCATATGCTAAAGCCATATGATAAAAAGGTATACGCTACCTATGATTTTATGCAGCACCTGATTGCCATTTGCCAGCGCGATGCCCGGCAAATAGGCGAACTGAAAGCTAAAGCCGATGCACAGGTTGCACAGCAAAAAACATTCGCCTTAAATTGGGAGCCCGATATGGGGCGTTTTGATACGCTGCAGTTCAAGGGTTACACCGCCGGTTACAAACCCAGCACCATCAGCGGTTTTCCGCGCCTGTATTATGACCGTAGTAAACCTTTTACTAAACCCATCAGATACTATAACACTTATAAGGCCACACAATTTGCTGATAAGCCTTTAGCCTACATCATCCCGCAGGCCTGGGGAAAAATTATCGAACTGTTTAAGCTGAACCATGTAACCATGCAGCGCTTAAAGCACGATACGACCCTGAGTTTGCAGGTGTATTACATTGCCGATTATAAAACAGCAACCCGCCCTTTTGAAGGCCATTACTTACACAGTAATATACAGCTAAGGCCAGTAAATAGCAGTATTAAATATTTAGCCGGAGATTACATTGTATACACCAACCAGGCCTGTAACCGCTATATTGTAGAAACGCTGGAGCCGCAGGGTGTAGATTCATTTTTTACCTGGGGTTTCTTCGATTCTGTTTTGGGGCAGAAAGAACATTACTCTGATTATGTGTTTGAAGATATTGCCGCTGAGTATCTGAAAAAGCACCCGGAGCTAAAAGCACAATTAGATGCCGAAAAGGCGCAAAACCCTAAACTGGCTGGCAGCGGCCCCACGCAGTTGGAATGGGTTTACCGGCACTCTGAGTACTATGAGCCTACCTACCTGCGTTACCCGGTAGGGCGTTTGTTAACCCCTGCCAAATTAGATATCAATTAATGGAACAATATTTTATTTATGCCCCGGTAGCCTCTACCATATTTGTAATTACCATAGTAGTCAGCCTGTTGGCTTTTTACAATGAAAGCTGGCTGCGCAGCATGATGCTGCATCCTTACAGCGTATCGAGAGGAGGGCGCTTGTATACAGTGATTACCAGCGGATTTATTCACCGAGATTGGATGCACCTGCTGTTTAACATGATGACCTATTACTTTTTCGCCTTTCAGTTAGAGGCAGGTTATTTAGGGCATTGGCAGTTTGGTTTACTGTATATCGCCAGTTTGATATTAAGCGATCTGCCCACTGTAGGCAAGCACCGGGATGATGGTTGGTACTATAGCTTAGGTGCATCAGGGGCGATCAGTGCCTTGTTGTTTAGCTTTATCCTGTTCAACCCTACAGCACGGATGGGCTTGTTGTTTATACCCATTCCTATCCCTGCCTGGATATTCGGTATCCTTTACCTGGTCTATTGTGCTTACTCCTCTAAACAATCGCGCGATACCATTAATCATGATGCTCACTTTTTTGGCGCCATCAGTGGGGTAATGATTACTATTTTGCTGTACCATGGTATTATAGGAGAGTTTTTGCGTCAGTTTGGTTTGTAAATCAAATAATAAGGTTACGCCTTTACCACTGGTTTCTTTCGGCTCAAGTAGTAATGCCACAACAAATAAGTAGCCACAGTACGGTAAGGCCGCCAGCTTTCGGCTATAATGGTCAATTGCAGGCGGGTAACATCCGGGGGTAATGGCATCAGCATTTTCATGGTGCGAATGATAGCCAGATCGCCGGCCGGAAAGATGTCGGGCCGGTGCAGTACCATCATCAGGTAAATATCCACCGTCCAATTACCAATGCCTTTTAGTTGCATCAGCTGTTTCCTTATTTCTTTATCCGGCAACTCAGGCAGAGCTTCCAAATTCAATTGCCCGCTGATGATAGCCCCGGCCAAATGTTTTACATAAACAATCTTTTGCCGGCTAAAGTAACAGGCTTTTAACTCTTCATCTGTTAATAGCAGTACTCGGGCAGGCGTAATTTCTTCTATGCGTTCCTTCAATTTTAATAATGCGGATAAAGCTGAGGCCAGCGATACTTGCTGCTCCAGTATCACATGCACCAATGTTTCAAACGTATTGGGCCGGCTCCAAATGGGTGGATAGCCGTAGCGCTCAACAATAGTATAAAACACCGGGTGCTGCTGCGCCAGCTGGTTGCAGATGGTATAGATGTTAGAGGAATCGAAATGGGAAAGCATTGCTATAATAACCTTGAAGCTAATATTAGGTTTTCGACTTAACTTTTCAGAATTTTACCTTCACTATGAATAATCTGCCTCCTTTAGCCGAACGTATGCGCCCCAAAACGCTGGATGATTATGCCGGGCAGCAGCATTTGGTGGGGCCGGGGGCAGTACTGCGTAAAGCCATTGAATCGGGCAATCTGCCTTCTATGATTTTCTGGGGGCCACCGGGTGTAGGTAAAACTACGCTGGCTTATATTATCTCTCAAAATTTAAACCGGCCTTTCTTTTCACTTAGCGCTATTAACTCAGGCGTAAAAGATGTGCGCGAGGTAATTGAGAAAGCCGCCCTGTACAAGCAGGGCGGACAAACCCTACCGGTGCTGTTTATTGATGAAATTCATAGGTTTTCTAAATCACAGCAGGATTCATTGTTGGGGGCTGTAGAGCGTGGCTTGGTGACCCTTATCGGTGCTACTACCGAAAACCCTTCTTTCGAAGTAATCTCTGCATTGCTCTCGCGGGCACAGGTATATATTTTACAACCGCTAAGTGAAGAGGACCTGATTCATCTGCTGCAAAAAGCCATTCATGAAGATGAGTTGCTAAAGCAAAAGTCAATCGTTATTAATGAGTACGAGGCGCTGCTGCGCTTATCGGGAGGGGATGCCCGAAAACTGCTCAATATATTTGAATTATTAATTAATGCGCTATCCGGCAACGCCGAGATAATAATTAACAACGAAGTGGTGCTGGAGCATGTACAGCAGAACATGGCCTTGTATGACAAGGCCGGCGAACAGCATTACGATATCATTTCGGCCTTCATCAAATCCATGCGCGGCAGCGACCCTAACGGGGCTGTATACTGGCTGGCCCGTATGCTGGTGGGCGGCGAAGACCCCTCGTTCATTGCCAGGCGTATGCTGATTCTGGCTTCAGAAGATATTGGCAACGCCAACCCCAATGCCTTATTACTTGCCCAAAGCTGTTTTGAAGCGGTAAATGTTATCGGTATGCCCGAGGCGCGTATTATACTGTCGCAAACGGCGGTATATCTGGCCACCTCAGCCAAAAGCAATGCCAGTTATATGGCCATTGGCGAGGCAATGGATTTGGTACGCCGCACCGGCGATTTGCCTGTACCCCTGCATTTGCGCAATGCCCCAACCAAACTGATGAAAAATATTGGTTACGGTAAAGAATATAAATACGCCCACAGCTACGAGGGCAACTTTACCGATCAGGACTTTTTGCCCGACCAGTTGAAAGGCACCAAACTATACGACCCCGGCCAGAATGCCCGTGAAAACGAAGCCCGCGAAAAGTTAAGGAAGCTTTGGGGGGATAGGTATAAATATTAAATGATTTAGCTACCAACCGTCATGCCGAACTTGTTTTGGCATCCCATATGCTAAACTTGTTGTAGATACTATAATTTTGCTTGTCCTGAGAGGTGCTGAAACAAGTTCAGCAAGACATGTATTATTGTTTAAGTATTTTACTTCAATTTCTCATTATTTCGGTGCCTGTCTGCGTCGCGGATGCTTTTCTTTTCTAAATTATTCTCCAGTGCCTCGGTAAGGTTAATGCCGGTTTGGTTGGCCAGGCAAATAAGTACAAACAGCACATCAGCCATTTCATCGGCCAAATTAACTTCGGTATCTGATTTTTTGAAAGATTGCTCGCCATACTGCCGGGCCATAATGCGGGCCACTTCACCTACCTCCTCCATCAAAATGGCGGTATTGGTCAATTCATTAAAGTAACGGATACCGGTGGTTGTAATCCATTTATCTACCAGTTGCTGTGCCTCGTCTATACTCATGCAGGTAAAATTAATGATTGTCTTTATCTTTCGTATCCATTACGATGGTAACGGGGCCATCATTCATTAAGCTGATTTTCATGTCGGCTCCGAAAATGCCGGTTTGAGTAGGCTTGCCGGTCAATACCGTTAATTTCTCAATCATATACTCGTACAATGGTACCGCTACATCGGGTTTGGCGGCACGGATAAACGATGGCCGGTTACCCTTTTTAGTTTGCGCATACAAGGTAAATTGAGAAATTAATAAAATGTGGCCATCTACATCGGCCAGCGCTTTATTCATTAAACCGTTTTCATCACCGAACACACGCATGCCGGCTATCTTTTGCGCCAGCCAGTCAGCATCTTCGGTAGTGTCTTCATGCTCAATACCCAGCAAAACTAAAAAGCCGGTTTCAATTTGTCCGGTAATTTGCTGGTCAACAGTACAGGAAGCGTTTAATACGCGTTGGATAACGGCTCGCATAAATAAATGTAGTAATTAAGATTTTTTGTCATTGCGAGCGCCAGCGTGGTAACCGCAGGGAGGCATCTGCGCCTCTGTACAACAAGCGATTGCCACGTTGTTCCTCTTCGCAATGACAACGTGTGGTTAAATTGATTAAAGCTTACGCCCTGGTATCATTGCCATGGTAAATACTCAGGTAACTATCATACCTCGAAGGCGCAATTTCACCTTCTTCCAAAGCCGCTAATACGGCACAGCCAGGCTCGTTAATATGGCGGCAGTTATTAAAACGGCAATCGTGCATACGCTCACGCATTTCGGGGAAGAAGTGGCCAAGTTCCTGTTGCTCAATGTCAATAATTCCCAGTTCGCGTATGCCGGGGGTGTCAATTAAACGGCCGCCGTAGGGCAGGTCATACATTTCGGCAAAGGTGGTGGTGTGCATACCCTTGTCGCTCCACTCCGAAATTTCGGTAGTACGCAGCTCCAGGTGTGGTAATAGCGCATTCATCAAACTGGATTTGCCCACGCCCGAGTGCCCCGAAAGCAGGGTGGTTTTGTCTTTTAACAAAGCCTCCAGCAACTCGATATTCGTGCCTTGCAGGGCCGATACCTCGTAACAGGGATAACCAATGCTTTCGTAAATATCTTTGTAAACCGCCAGTACCTCCAGGCCTTCTTCGCTGAATAAATCCAGTTTATTAAATACCAATACGGCCGGTATATCATAAGCCTCGGCCGTTACCAAAAAACGGTCAATAAAGCCGGTTGAGGTGCGGGGCGATGCCAGGGTAACCACCAGAAAAGCCTGATCCAGGTTAGCCGCAATAATTTGCGCCTGTTTTGATAGGTTGATGGACTTACGGATGATATAGTTTTTACGGTCGTAAAGTTTGGTGATAACGCCGGTATCCTGGTCGGGCTCACCTTCAAAATCTACCAAATCGCCTACAGCTACGGGATTAGTGGTGGTTAAGCCTTTAATGCGGAATTTGCCTTTAATACGGCAATCGTATCTGTGCCCATCCGGTGTTTGCACCTGGTACCAGCTTCCGGTTGATTTTGTGACGATGCCTTGCATATATTGCCAAAAGTATAAATTTGAACAAAGGCATTTTGAACAAAAAGTTTTTTAATTATTGCATATATAAAAAATATCCCTTTACTTTACCAGTGTTGCTAAGGCAACAAGTATATGATTTTGAACAACATCACCATTACCACTACTATTATTACCACCGGTATAAACCACGGAGGAAGATAGTTTATGGTGTAAACTAAATAGCAAACCAAAAAGCGCCTTCCTCCAAAACGGGGAAGGCGCTTTTGTTTTAAAGGCATTTGTAAGCGTATGAAAGTAGTAAAGTTCGGAGGTACATCGGTAGGCAGTGTAAATAGCATTGCTGCAGTGGTTAACATTTTGAAGCAGCAGCACCCGCCATTGCCGGTTGTGGTGGTATCGGCCATGAGCGGTGTAACCAACCTGCTCATCAGCATGGCCGGGCAGGCCATGCAGGGGCAGGATTTTTCGGCCGATTTAACCACCCTGCAAAACTGCCATTTTGAAGTGGTAAAGGCATTACTACCCATACAGCAGCAAAACCCGGTATTTACCCGCTTAAAACTATATTTTAACGAATTGGAGGATTTGCTGCAGGGCGTACAAACGCTTAAAGAGCTCACCGCCAAAACCCGCGACCTGATTGTAAGCTACGGCGAGCGCTGCTCAGCATTCATGATTGCCAAAATTGCGGCGCAGTATTTTGATGAAGCACTTTTTGTAGATGCTACCGAACTGATTAAAACCGATAGTGCCTTTGGCCAGGCCCGTGTAAATACCGAGTTGTCTGAATTGCTTATCAAAAACTTTTACAACCTGCATGCTGATAAATTATTGGTAGTTACCGGTTTTATTGCCAGCAATGAAGTGGGGCAGGTAACCACATTAGGCCGGGGTGGCAGCGATTATACAGCTGCCTTATTCGGTGCGGCTTTGAATGCCAGCGAAATTGAAATATGGACCGATGTAAACGGCATGATGACCGCCGACCCGCGCATGGTGAAAAAGGCGTTTTCATTGCCAGAGCTGACTTACACCGAAGCCATGGAGTTGTCTTACTTCGGCGCTAAAGTGATCTATCCGCCTACCATGACACCGGCTTTCCTGAAGCGTATCCCAATAGTGATTAAGAATACTTTTGAGCCGGAGTTTGAAGGCACGGTAATTCAATATCAGTGTAAGGCTTCAGCATTGGCTATCAAGGGTATTTCTTCTATTGATAAAGTAAGTGCCATTAATGTACAGGGGAGTGGTATGGTGGGTAAGGCAGGTTTCAGTGGCCGGTTGTTCTCTCTGCTGTCGCGTGAGCATATTAATGTGATATTGATTACCCAGTCGTCCTCAGAACATAGCATCACTTTTGCGGTGAGCCCAACCGATGCTGATAAGGCTTGTAAGTTAATTGAACAGGAGTTTGAACTGGAAATTTTAGCGCAAAAGCTGGATGCGCCAGTAGCTGAACACGATTTATCCATTATGGCTATTGTGGGCGAAAACATGAAGCAAACACCGGGCATGTCGGGCAAGTTGTTCCATGCCCTGGGCCGCAATGGTATCAATGTGAGGGCTATCGCACAAGGTTCATCAGAGTATAATGTATCGGTAGTAATAGCCGAAAGCGATTTAAATAAAGCGGTGAACGCTGTACACGAAGCTTTCTTTACCAACCTCAACAAAACCTTAAATGTATTCTGCCTCGGCACCGGCAATATTGGCAAAACTTTGTTACGCCAGTTGCAGGAGCACAGTGTGAATTTAGAACAATATAACCGTATTCAGGTAAAGATAGCCGGCATCAGTAACACCCGTAAAATGCTGCTAAATGCTGATGGTATACCCTTAACCCAATGGCAGGAGCAATTGCAGGAGGAAGGCGCACAGGCAGATTTAGCTTTGTTTGTTGACCAAATGATTGCCATGAACCTGCCTAATTGTGTGTTTGTGGATAACACCGCCAGTCCGGCCCCGATTGAGTACTACGAGAAAGTATTTAAGGCAAGTATTTCGGTAGTTACCTGTAATAAGCTCGGAAATTCGGGCGCTTACAGCCGGTACCAATCTTTCCATAATTTAGCTTTACAGCATGGTGTAGATTTCTTTTACGAAACCAATGTAGGGGCTGGGCTACCCATTATCCGTACCCTGAAAGATTTGATGATCAGCGGCGACCGCCTGCAGCGCATTGAAGCGGTGTTATCGGGTACCATATCTTTTATATTTAACAGCTTTAAAGGCGACGCCAATTTTCACGATGTGGTAAAGCTGGCACAGGAAAAAGGCTATACTGAGCCCGACCCCCGCGATGATTTGCGCGGCACCGACTTTATGCGCAAGCTGCTCATTTTAGCGCGCGATGCCGGTTATCAGATGGAGGCCGAAGATGTAGAACTGGAGAACATACTGCCACAAGCCAGTATTCATGCCCAAACCGTAAGTGATTTTTATGATTCGCTAAAAGCTGGAGAGGCTTACTTTAACAATTTGAAGCAGCAGGCCGAAAGCAGCGGTAAAGTACTGCGTTACATTGGCAAGCTTGAAGATGGTAAAGCCAGCATCAGTTTGCAAATGGTGGATGATCAGCACCCGTTTTATATGATGTCGGGCAGTGATAATATCATCGCCTTTACTACCGACCGCTACAAAGACCGCCCCATGGTGGTGAAAGGCCCAGGCGCAGGCGCTGAGGTAACTGCTGCCGGCGTATTTGCAGATTTAATAAATGTAGGGGCCAATTGAAAAAGAAGCAAGAGGCAAGAATCAAGAAACAAGATTTTCCTTCAAAGAAGTGTTAGTTAGGTATAATAATATTATAGAGGATTGAAGTTATGATTAATTTGAACCCCCCTTCGGGGGGCAGGGGGGTAAGGGTTTTTGCCCCTGCTACCGTAGCCAATGTGGTTTGTGGCTTTGATGTACTGGGCTTTGCGGTAAATGAGCCGGGCGATGAAGTGATAATGCGGCTTACCGGCAAGCCAGGTATCACCATCAGCAAAATAACCGGCGATAACGGCCGGTTGCCTATGGACCCGGCCCGTAATACAGTAAGTGTAAGCGTACAGTATTATTTGCAATCCATCGGACGGCCTGATTTAGGCTTGGATATTGAACTGCATAAAATGATGCCGATTGGCAGTGGTTTGGGTTCCAGTTCGGCCAGTACGGTAGCCGGCTTGTTTGCCGCCAAAACACTGCTGGGCGACGAAACAGATATCATGCAGTTGCTGCCTTTTGCCATGAAGGGCGAGGAGATGGCCTGCGGGCATGGCCATGCCGATAATGTAGCTCCTGCATTGTTAGGCGGCTTTGTACTTATCCGCAGCTATGAGCCGCTCGAGGTGATCCGTTTGCCGCACCCGGAGGGTTTGTATTGTGCTGTGGTGTTTCCTGATGTGGATGTACCCACCCGCGAGGCCCGGCAGATTATCCGCAATAAAATATTACTGAAAGATGCCGTTACCCAGTGGGGTAACATTGCAGGGCTGGTGAGCGGCCTGTTTATGCAGGATATAGATTTAATTGGCCGCAGCATGCAGGATATACTGGTAGAGCCGGTACGTTCCATGCTGATTCCTGATTTTTACCGGCTGCGCGAATTGGCGATGGAGGCGGGAGCCGTAGGCTTTGGCATATCAGGTTCAGGCCCTTCAGTGTTTGCCCTTACTAAAAACGAAGATACCGCACGCCGTATTACCCAGCGCTTACAACAGCATTTAACTCAAATTAACATTCAATCACAAGCTTACGTATCACCGGTAAACGCTGCCGGTCCGCGTGTATTGGATTAATTATCATTGACTGAACTTACGATGAAACTATATAGTACCAACGATAATTCCCGGCAACAAGTAGCCTTTAAAGAAGCTGTGTTTAACAGTATGCCGCAGGACAAGGGCCTGTACATGCCGCTTGAAATTGAGGCCATGCCTTCATCTTTTTTCGATGAATTGGCACAGCTCTCTTTACCCGAAATTGCTTTTCAGGTGGCCCGGCACTTATTGCAAGGTGCCATCCCGGAGCAGGATTTAAAAGCATTGATTGAGGATGCTATTAATTTCGAAGCGCCGGTAAAGCCGTTGGAAGAGGATGTATATGTACTGGAGCTCTTTCATGGCCCTTCGCTGGCGTTTAAAGATTTTGGCGCCCGTTTTATGAGCCGGGTAATGAGTTACTTTTTACAACCCGGCGAAAAGCAACTGGATGTACTGGTAGCCACCTCTGGTGATACCGGTGGCGCGGTGGCTTTGGGTTTTTTAGGTGTACCCAATACGCGGGTTACTATTTTGTATCCCAAAGATAAAGTAAGTTTGATACAGGAATTACAGCTTACCACCAACGGGCAAAACATCCGCGCTGTTGAAATAGACGGTACCTTTGATGATTGTCAGGCACTGGTGAAACAAGCCTTTACAGATGACGAGCTGAATGCACAGTTCCGGCTCACTTCTGCCAATTCTATTAATATTGCCCGGCTGATTCCGCAAACCTTTTATTATTTTAATGCCTACGCCCAACTATTGAGGCAGGGTAAGCATAAAGTAGCATTCGCCGTACCCAGCGGTAATTTTGGTAATATAGGCGCTGGCTTGCTGGCCTGGAAACTCGGGCTACCAGTACAGCAGTTTATTGCGGCAACCAATGCCAATGATACTGTTCCTCAGTTTTTAAAAACAGGTGTTTACCAGCCCAAGCCTTCGGTGCAAACCATAGCTAACGCCATGGATGTGGGTAATCCCAGCAATTGGGTACGCATTGCAGAATTGTTTAAAGATGACGCATCGGCTTTAACTCAGTTGGTAATGGGCTATAGTTATACCGACGAACAAACGCATGAGGCCATCCAGCATTTATATGCCAAATATGGTTATATAGCGTGCCCGCACACAGCCATTGCCTGGCGTGCGCTCAAAGAGTGGCAAACCAGTAACGGGACTGATGTGGCAGGTGTATTTCTATCTACCGCACATCCGTGTAAATTTCCGGAGGTATTTGAGGATAGCATCAGGCAAAACATCCAAGTGCCTGAACAAGTAAAAGAAATAGAAAACAAGGCGCAGCATAAAACGACTATGCCTAACAATTTCTCTAAGTTTAAGGCCTATTTATTAAATAACAATTAAGCCAGTAATGATTGATACTTTGATTTTTGATTTAGGCGGTGTACTCATTGATTGGAATCCCGAATACCTGTACCGCAAGTTGTTTACAGATGAGGCGGCCATGAAAGACTTTTTAGCTACCGTTTGCACACCGGACTGGAATGAAGAGCAGGATGGCGGACGAAGTTTGCAAGAAGGTACAGAGTTACTGGTAAAGCAATTTCCGCAGCAGGAAGCCAACATCAGGGCATTCTATGGTCGATGGGAAGAAATGCTGGGTGGTGCTATTGAGGGTACGGTAGAACTGTTTAAACAGCTAAAGCAAAGTGGTCACTATAAAATTTATGCCCTCACTAATTGGTCGGCCGAAACGTTTACCATTGCTTTACAGCGCTATGAGTTTTTAAACTGGTTTGACGGTATCGTGGTATCGGGCACCGAAAAAATGCGTAAGCCTGATGCAGTTTTTTACCGGTTGCTATTAGAGCGCTACCAGGTAAACCCACATCAGGCTTTATTTATTGATGATAATTACCGCAATATTTTAGCCGCACAGCGGTTGGGCATACAAACTGTACATTTTACTGGCGCCGATGAATTGCAACAGCAGTTATATGCTCATCAGCTACTTTAAGGGTTATTTAATTTCTATTGAAACAGTAATGTACGCCTATTGCTATAGTTTGCGTTTTAATGCTGTAAAATGAATAGTTGCCATAACTTACAGGTATGTTGTATTGGGCATAAAGTTCAAATTTCTTGTTAATCATTGCGCCGGCTTTTACCGGGAAACTAAACCAACCGGCATCAAGCTTTTGGTAATTATCCTTTATTGTTTCCGTAGTGCCTATAAATGGATAACTTTCTACTCTTTTGTATTGATTGCCGCTATAAATGGAAAAGTTATAACTTAATCCAGTACCCAAGTATATTTTGAGTGGGTTGGTGTTATAAATATTGTATAATAATTGAGGTGAAATGGAGATATTCAACTGTTTGAAATTGTAAAAAGATTCAGAATATACATTGCCAGTAGCAGCTGATCCATCGGCTGCCAGGTAATCAAATTTTGGCGAAACGTACGAAAGATTAACCTCCCCCCGGAAAACCATTTTTTGAACATCTGCGTTCTGAAAGAAATCATATCCGGCACTAAAAAATGGAGCTACATTTTTTGAACCATTAGTTTTTGCAAATTCATTAGCACCTGAAAATGAAGTTGTATGGAAATTTATACCACCTCCAATGAACGCACGCCCATTGTTGTGATGCTTATCTGCAGCTTTCTTGTTAGTATTGATGTAGCTTAAAATTTCAGAAATATCACTTACTGTATAATTGGTATGCTCCAACTTTCTTTGTACCTGCTCTGCTACTTTGAACCTGATTAGTAATGAATGAAGTTGATTCAGATAGCCTGAAGTAGCAATCACCACATTATCATTATACGGATCAGAATATCTGAAATAGCTAAGTTCGTATGGTTTTCCATCGTATTCTTGTATAAATAATCTGTTACGAGCTTCATCATTATAACTCAATAAGGAAACATGATTACCCTCAGCTTCCATCCTTAAAAAGGTTTCAGTTTGGTAGGTAGTTGTATCTAATGGCAAGAAGGCGTTATTTGAACTGTTATTGGTTATGATTGCACTACGGCTGATACGGCCTGTATAAGTAATATATTTTCTTGAACCGGTTATTGCAAAAGATTTCAAATCAGAAGGTTGGTAGGTAACAGCTTCTTTATCTGTCATTTTTTTTTTAAATTCAACAGATTTTGGAGAACGCGACCATTCTCTGGCGTTAATATAACCACTAATTGAATCACCATTGGCAACAATAAGATACCCTTTTTGATAATTAGCTTGGGCAAAAGAAAATATTGGCGTTAAAAGGATTAAAAACAGCCAAAAATATTTTGGAGATATCATATATAATAAACGTTAAGAATTAGTACGTCTTGAAATTTCAATTAAAGTGTTTGATTGAAGCTTAGTTATATCTTCCGTTTGTTATGGGGATTAAAACAGTAATGTATGCCTAATCCAACACTTTGTGTGCTTAGAGAAAAATTCTGGTAATTGGTATAGGCAGCAGGAAAAATGTATTGGGCAAATATCTCTATTTTTTTATTAATCAGTATTCCGGCCTTAAATGGAAAATTAAACCAGAAGCTTTCTAATATATAATAATTCTTTATATTAACTTGGTTAGTTGCAGCATTGTGATATTTTGAATTGCTGTATTTTGAAAGGTTGAAAGCAAAGCCAGCATCAAAAAAAAACTTCAAGTTGTCTGTGCTGTAAATGTTGTACATAACTTGAGGTATTACTGTAAAATTCAGTTGATTGAAGTTAAAAGAGTCGCTCCCATCTGGTGTACTATAATTATAAGTAGTTTCTTTAAAATTGGCAGAATTATGTGAAACCATAAATTCACCACGAAATACTATTCTTTTTGTATTTGGGTTAGCAAAAATGTCATAACCTGCGCTAAAAAATGGCATTACTGCTGTAGAGCTGATGCCAGTAAACAGGTTGTTTCCCGAGAAGGCTGTATTTTGATAGTTGACCCCACCACCTATAAACAAACGGCCGTTGGGGGTTTTGCTAATATCAGTTGCCTGATAGCCATTAAAGGAATTTACAATACGTTTCAAGTCGGTAATGCCATAATCAGCATTTTGTATTAAATGCTTGAGCTGGCTATCGGCATCATATTGGTTAGCCAGTTGAAGTAATTGCCCTCTGTAACCCCAAGTGTTAACTATAGTCATAGAGTTATATTCACTGCTGTATATATGGTAACTAAGCTCATCAGGTGGTAGCCCTGGAGATTGAATAAAAAACCTTGTTTTTAAACGGTCAGTATAACTTAGTAGTGTAGCTTTTGGGCCTGTAGTAAGTACCTTTAGAAAAACTGCAGCTTGACGGGAATTAGTATCCAGAGCAGGCGGTATTCTGTTAATATCGGTAGCATCCATACTTAATTTACCGTTGTAAGTTATAAAACGGTCTATTCCGCCAACCTCAAATAATGTTAAGTTTGCAGGTGTATATACTGTGCTGGCATTATCAGTAAGCGTTCTTTTAAAATTAATTGTTTCAGGATTTCGGTTCCATTCACGGGTATCAATGTATCCACTCAATGTGTCACCGCTGCTTAAAATCACATAGCCTTGACGATAATTAACTTGCGCAAAAGAGAATACAGGTAATAAGAAGCCCAGTAGCAATAAGTAAAAATATTTCATGTAATAAGGTTGAAAATAATAAAGGCCGAATATAAGAAATCGGCCTTTGAATCGTTCTTGAAAAAGAAAGTTAAAATATAGCTTCTGCTATACGTTTAGTAGGCCCGGCGTTGCCCATAGTGTAAAAGTGCAGTACCGGTACGCCGAATTCAACCAGTTCCTTACATTGGTTAATCATCCATTCAATGCCTACTTCTTTTACTTCCTTGTCATCTTTACAGGCATGCACGGCATCGCTCAAATCTTCAGGGATATCAATGTGAAAAATTTTGGGCAAACTCACCAATTGCTTTTTTGAAGTTAACGGTTTCAAACCCGGAATAATAGGGATGTTAATATCATTTTCACGGCATTGCTTTACAAATTCTTTGTACTTGCTTACATCATAAAACATCTGGGTTACCATAAACTCGGCCCCGACTTTTACTTTATTGTGCAGGTGCCTGAAATCGGTTTTCAGGTTGGGCGATTCAAAATGCTTTTCGGGGTAAGCGGCTATGCCGATGCAGAAATCCGTTTTATAAGAAGTATCCTGATAATCGTGCAGGTAAATGCCATTGTTCATGTCCACAATCTGCTGCTGCAGCTCAATGGCGTATGAGTGGCCGCCCTGGGTAGGTATAAAGCCCGGATCGGTTTTACGGGCATCGCCGCGCAGGGCCAGTACATTATCAATACCCAAAAATTGCAAGTCAATTAAGGCATACTCGGTTTCTTCTTTAGTAAATCCGCCGCATATTAAATGCGGTACCGTATCTACGCCGTACTTATGCATAATGGCAGCGCATACCGCCACGGTGCCGGGGCGCTTGCGGTAAGTTACTTTTTCCAAATAGCCATTTGGTGCTTCTTTGTATACCAAATCCTCGCGGGAGGAGGTCACGTCAATAAATGGCGGCTTAAATTCCATCAAGGGGTCGATGGTTTTATAAATACCATCCATGCTTTGCCCTTTAATAGGTGGAAGCAGTTCGAACGAGAATAGAGTTTTGCCGTTGGCGTTTTTAATGTGTTCAGTTATTTTCATTTATAGTACTTGCAAAGCAAGCTCTCAAAAATATTAAATTTGATATGCTAAGTTAGGTCCTAACCATCTTTCTACGGTGTCAACAGACATCACCTTCCGTTTAGCATAATCTTCAACTTGGTCTTTACTGATTTTATTTAACCCAAAGTACCTCGATTGCGGGTGCGAAAAGTAGAAGCCGCTTACCGATGCCGCCGGCATCATGGCCAGGCTTTCGGTCAAATACATGTGGGCATTGTCTTCTGCTTTCAGCAGGTCGAACAGGGTGGTTTTCTCCGTATGGTCGGGGCATGCCGGGTAGCCCGGTGCCGGGCGGATGCCCTGGTACTGCTCTTTGATGAGTTCCTGATTACTCAGGTGCTCATCATGGGCATAGCCCCAGTATTCACGGCGCACCAGTTCGTGCATTTTTTCGGCAAAGGCTTCGGCCAGGCGGTCGGCCAGGGCTTTGGCCATAATGCTGTTGTAGTCATCATGGTCCTGTTCAAATTTAGCCACCAACTCGTCGCAACCCAAGCCGGCAGTTACGGCAAAGCCGCCAAAGTAATCGGGCACGCCGCTATCTTTCGGGGCAATAAAATCAGACAGTGCATAATACGGCTCGCCTTTCGGCTTTTCGGCTTGCTGACGCAGGGTATGTATGCGGCTTAATAACTGCGTACGGCTTTCATCAGCGTATAACTCAATGTCATCGCCTACACTGTTTGCCGGCCAAAAGCCGATAACCCCATTGGCCTGCAATAGCTTTTCATCAACAATTTGTTTCAGCAGTACCTGCGCATCATCGTAAAGCTTTTTGGCTTCGGTGCCTACGGTTTTATCATCAAATATTTTGGGGTAGCTGCCACGCAGCTCCCAGGTATGGAAGAAGGGTGTCCAGTCGATATAAGGCAGCAGTTCTTCTAATGAATAAGCCTCTATCACTTTAGTGCCGGTAAAAGTAGGCTTAGGCGCTACATCACCATCTAAACTGATCTGAAAACGTTGCGCACGGGCTTCTTCCAGGCTCACAAAGCGTTTATCTGATTTTTTATTCAAATGCGCTTCGCGGGCTTTGGCATATTCATCTTTAATGCCTTGAATATAGCCATGTCGTTGCTCCTTGTTCATCAGGCTGCTGCATACGGTTACACTGCGTGAAGCATCCAATACGTGGATAGCCGCACCGGAATAATTAGGCGCAATTTTTACTGCGGCGTGGATGCGCGAAGTAGTAGCACCACCTACAATGAGCGGCATGGTAAAGCCTTCGCGCTCCATCTCTTTGGCAAAGTGCACCATTTCATCTAATGATGGAGTAATTAATCCGCTCAGGCCGACGATATCTACCTGGTGCTGCTTGGCGGCTTCGATGATTTTTTGTGCAGGCACCATTACCCCTAAATCAATTACCTCGAAGTTGTTACAAGCCAATACTACACCCACAATGTTTTTACCAATGTCGTGCACGTCGCCTTTAACCGTAGCCAGTAGTATTTTTCCGGCATTACTGCGCTGATCGGCACTGGCATTATTTTTCTTTTCTTCTTCAATAAAAGGCAGCAGGTAAGCCACCGCTTTTTTCATTACCCGGGCCGATTTTACCACCTGTGGTAAAAACATTTTACCCGAGCCAAACAGGTCGCCTACGATGTTCATGCCATCCATTAGCGGACCTTCGATTACTTCCAGGGGTTTAGCATATTGCTGTCGGGCTTCTTCCACATCATCATCCAGGTATTCTACAATGCCTTTCACCAGGGCATGGCTCAGGCGCTCAGCTACCGGCGCTTTACGCCAGGCTTCGTCTTTTACTATTTCTTTGCCTTTGCTTTTTACGGTTTCGGCAAATTCTACTAAGCGCTCTGTGGCATCCGGCCGACGGTTTAGCAGTACATCTTCTACCAGTACCAACAGGTCTTTCGGTATCTCTTCATATACCTCGAGCATACCGGCGTTAACGATGCCCATATCCATACCGGCTTTAATGGCATGGTATAAAAAGGCAGAGTGCATAGCCTCGCGTACTACATTGTTACCACGGAACGAGAAGGAGATATTACTTACCCCACCGCTTACCTTGGCATAAGGCAGGTTCTCTTTAATCCATCGGGTAGCATTAATGAAATCGACCGCATAGTTGTTGTGCTCCTCTAAGCCGGTAGCAACCGTTAAGATATTGGGGTCAAAAATGATATCCTGTGGTGCAAAGCCTACTTCGTTCACCAGGATATCGTATGAGCGTTTGCAGATTTCAACCCGGCGTTCGTAATTGTCGGCCTGGCCCTGCTCGTCAAATGCCATCACAACGGCGGCGGCACCATAACTCATTATTTTGCGGGCATATTCCTTAAACTTTTCTTCGCCTTCTTTCAGCGAAATAGAATTCACAATGCCTTTGCCCTGCAAACATTTCAGTCCGGCCTCTAAAACCGTCCATTTAGATGAATCCACCATGATGGGCAGTTTGGCAATATCGGGTTCGGAAGCCACCAGGTTCAGGAACTTGGTCATTACCGCTACCGAATCAATCATGCCCTCGTCCATGTTAATGTCGATCACCTGCGCGCCACCTTCTACCTGCTGGCGGGCTACGGTAAGGGCAGCCTCGTAATCCTCGGCTAAAATCAGTTTCGAAAACTTAGGGGAACCGGTGATGTTGGTACGCTCGCCTACGTTGACGAAGTTGGTTTCGGGTGTGAGGGTTACCGCTTCTAAACCGCTCAGGCGCATATAGTTTTGCACCTGCGGAATGGTACGAGGTGGGTGTTTGGCCGCCTTTTCGGCAATGCAACGAATGTGATCGGGCGTGGTGCCGCAGCAGCCGCCTACAATATTCACCAAGCCGGCCTGCATAAAATCATCTACCAAGTGGGCGGTTTCATGCGGTACTTCATCATAAGCGCCAAACTCGTTGGGCAAACCCGCATTAGGGTAGGCCGAAATGAATACATCTGCCTTTTCAGAGAGTTCCTCTAAGTGGGGGCGCATTTCTTTAGCACCTAAAGCGCAGTTTAAGCCTACCGACAACAGGTTGGCGTGGCGGATGGAGTTCCAGAATGCCTCCACCGTTTGGCCTGATAACGTACGACCCGAAGCATCGGTAATGGTGCCTGAGATCATGATGGGCAGGTGCTTGCCGGTTTCATCCGCATAGCGGTTGATGGCAAACAGGGCGGCTTTGGCGTTTAAGGTATCAAATATGGTTTCTACCAGCAATACATCTGAACCGCCGTCTACCAGTCCGCGTACCTGCTCATAATAAGCTTCGGCCAAATCATCGAAGGTAACGGCACGATAACCGGGATCGTTTACGTCTGGCGAAAGGGAAGCTGTACGGTTGGTTGGCCCTACGGCACCGGCCACAAAGCGGGGTTTATCCGGATTTTTGGCCGTATACTCATCTGCAGCTTCACGGGCAATGCGGGCACCTTCATAACTAAGTTCATAGGCCAGTTCTTCCATATGATAATCGGCCAGTGAAATGCGCTGCGTACTAAAGGTGTTGGTTTCAATGATATCAGCCCCGGCCTCCAGGTACTCACCATGGATGGCCTTGATGACGTCGGGGCGGGTCAAATTCAGTAGATCATTATTGCCCTTTAAATCAGATGGGTGATTGGCAAAGCGTTCTCCACGGAAATCTTCTTCCGTAAGCTGGTAACGCTGAATCATGGTACCCATGGCACCATCAATAATGAGTATACGTTTCTGAAGTTCGTTTCTAATATCCATATGTTGAGATATGAGATGTTAGATATGAGATATGAGATATCAGATATGAGTTAGAAGTAGTTAAGTTATGGGAAACGATTAATCCATTACCTAAACGCTTCTATTTCATATTTCATATCTCACATCTCAAATCCCACATCTTAAAAAAAGCTTATTTAGAAAAAGTTGGTATACACGCAGACGGTGTTAACTTTTCGCTTATCTGCCTTTAACCCTGTAAGTTACGGGTTGAAGTAGAATGTAGCACCTTGTAAGTACAGGTTGCTAAGATTTCGCCGGGTCTATTCCCTCCATCTTTCTACATAAGCCATACAAAGGTGCAACATTTGCAGCGAATAAGCAAGCCCATAAAGTGCTTGTGTATAAGCTGAAAGCCACATTTAGTCATAAAAAAAGCCGCCTTGTTGAGGCAGCTTTTAAATTTATTTAAAACTTTATTATCTGCGGCGGCCAAACAGGCGCAGCAAGTATAAGAACAGGTTCACAAAATCCAGATATAAGGTTAAGGCACCCAAAATGGCTAATTTACCTGCGGGCAGGTTGGCATCCATACTGCCGCCCAGGCGTTTAATGCGCTGTACATCATAAGCGGTTAAGCCGGTAAACACAATTACGCCAATATAGGTAAGTACCATGTTTAACTGCAGGCTTGGGAAAAGCATGTTCAGCAATGTAGCAATGACCAAGCCAAATAAGCCAATCATCATGATAGCGCCAAATTTGGTTAAATCCTGCTGGGTAGTATAACCTGCTACAGCCATAATGCCAAATACTGCAGAGGCGGTGATAAATACACCTAAAATAGAACCCGCTGTATATACCAGGAAAATGAAGCCCAGGCTGGCACCCATCAGTGCTGCAAAAAGCAGGAACAGTAAGGCCAATACAGGTTTAGATAAACGGTTGAAGCCAAATGACATAACCAGTGTAAATGCCAATGGGGCAAAAGTTACTATAGTGCCTAAGCCCGTGCGCATCCCTGTTGTAGGGTTAATTAATAAGAACAACAATGATGTATAAGCAAATAAATAAGCGGTAATGGCTGATAGCGCTAAGCCGCCAAACATCCAGGCAAATACATTGGCCATAAAGCGGCGAGATGCAGCCGGATCTTCAATATGGATTACATTTTCGTATTGATAATCGTTACTGTAATCGGTAGTGTGGTTATCCATGTGTATAATAATTGATAATGGTGCTAATGTAATATTATTTGTGATAATTCAATGTTAATTCAAACGGCGTGTTAACTGCTCTTCTACACGTTTAAACACCTGTAAAGGTTTTAGTGTACGCCAGCTTAAATCATCCAGTACCCCTCCAAAGTTGATGTAATAGTCAATATTGCTCTGCTTAAACTCGCGGATAACATGGTCCCGAAAGTTAATTCCGGCAATCCAGCCATCTTCTACATCGCCGAACCATTCCTCGTAATAGCAATCGTCGGAAGAATGGAAGTTGAGCACATTCTCACCAATCAGGATAAATTTGTTGAGGCCATTGTCCATCATCAGTTCCAATATTTCGCGCTTCAGCATCATAATGTCGTTATTAATGGCATCGTTCCATTCACCAATCAGTTCAATGATGGTATACCCCCGCTCATAATCAGCAAACAGTACTTTGATGTATAATGTATTTGAGCCGAAAGAATCCCACTGCGGATGCAGCAGATAGTTGTACACCTGTTTATCAAACTCAAACTCACTGTACTCTGTAGCGTAAAAGGGCGAATATTCGTCCTCTGCTGCAATGTAATCATCCCTCCACTTGTAATAGGGTTCTATCTCGTGCATCTTTTGTTTTATGTGCAGATATGCAGATTTGCACATGTGCAGATGGCACATTAATGCTTGTTTGCATATCTAAATTTATTAATAATTCATTTTATACAGTTGCCTTTTCACTTTCTTCATCTGCACATCTGCATACCTGCACATCTGCATACCTGCACATCTGCACATTACTTACCTAAATGCAACTCCACGGCTTTCCGTACGCTGCCGGTTTCTTTCAACAGTTGTTCAGCTTCCGCCTCAGCTAAACCCGTTGCCTCCATTACCATGCGGGTGCCGCGGTCAACCAGCTTATGATTGGTTAACTGCATATCTACCATTTTATTACCTTTTACACGGCCCAGTTGTATCATAACCGTAGTGGTGAGCATATTGAGCACCAGTTTTTGTGCGGTACCGGCTTTCATGCGTGTAGAGCCGGTTACAAATTCAGGCCCGGTCACCACTTCTACCGGAAACTGTGCCTCTGCTGCCACGGGGCTACCACTATTACATACCACACAGCCGGTAGCCAAGCCGTGTGCGTTTGCAGTTTTTAAGCCGCCAATTACATAAGGTGTACGGCCCGATGCGGCAATGCCCACCACTACATCTTTATCGGTAATATTAAATGCTGATAAATCTTTCCAGGCCTGTTCGGCATCATCTTCGGCAAACTCTACAGCTTTGCGTATGGCACCATCGCCACCGGCAATAATGCCGACCACCATATCAAAAGGTACACCATAGGTGGGTGGGCACTCCGAGGCATCTACAACACCCAAACGGCCGCTGGTGCCGGCACCAATATAAAACAGGCGACCGCCTATCCTCATTTTTTCGGTTACGGCTGTGGCCAGCGCCTCAATTTGCGGCAGGGCTTTCTCTACTGCATCCGGTACGGTTTTATCCTCGCGGTTGATGTTGTCCAATAGTTCCCGTACCGACATTTGGTCAAGGTGCTGGTAGTTGGAATCTTTCTCGGTAGTGTTGATCATAGTTATGGTTTGCTGTATACAAAAATCGGTAAAATAACAGCAAGTACAAGGTTCTGCACAGATAAATTATATAGGGTTAGGGTCAAATTATTACCTTTATCCCAATCTATAATGAAACAGACGGCGGTTGTAATATTCAGGGTAGTTATCTTATTACTGGTAGGTTTTACCATCGGCTTTATCGTCAGCAACGCCAGTTTCTCCGGCAACAATCTCAACCTCTACGGCAACGGCGAAAGCAAGGTTGAGCGTGTGGTACAGTTGTTAAAAAACAACTATGTGGATTCGGTCAACACCGATACCTTGGAAACCAACGCCATTGACCAGATGCTGCAAAGCCTGGATCCGCATTCCTTGTATTTACCCCCGTGGCAGGCCCAATCAGTAAACGAGCGATTAGAAGGTGGTTTTACCGGCGTAGGCGTTACTTATATTTTGCTGCGCGATACTTTAGCCATAACTAAGGTTTACCCCGGCGGACCTGCGGCCAAAGCCGGCTTGCAAAGCGGCGATCGTATTTTAACTATTAACCGTATGCCGCTATCAGGCAGGCATATTACCTTATCACAGGTAGGTCAGTTGTTTGCCGGTGCGCCCAATACTCCGATAACATTGAGCGTATTGCACTGGAACAGCAAAGCCGTACAAACTTATGTGCTTAACCGCGGACGTGTTACCTTAACCAGCCTCGATGTAGCTTATATGGCTGCGCCGGGTACAGGTTATATCAAAATCAGCAAATTTGCTTCTACCACCGATGCCGATTTTAAAGGTGCATTGCAGGAATTGCTGCAACAAAAAATGCAGCGGCTGATATTGGATTTACGTGGTAACGGCGGCGGTTATCTGAGCGCAGCCACCGCTATATCGGATGAGTTTTTACCTAAAGGAAAGCTGATTGTTTACACCCAGGGCCTGCATGAAAAGCGGACCGATTACCTGGCTACCGATTCGGGTTTGTTTCAGCAGGGCAGGGTAGTGGTATTGATTGATGAGCATTCAGCCTCCTCCAGTGAGATTGTAGCCGGCGCTTTGCAGGATTTGGACCGGGCCGAAATTGTAGGCCGCCGCTCCTTCGGTAAAGGTTTGGTGCAGGAGCAGTTTTTGTTCAACGATAGTTCAGCGGTTAATTTAACCGTAGCCCGGTATTATACCCCTTCGGGGCGTTCCATACAAAAATCATATAAAAATGGTACCGTAGCCTACCATGAAGAACTGGAACAGCGCGCCCAAACCGGTGAGCTATACGGCAGCAAAAACCGGTATACAGACAGCCTGCAGCATACCTCATCGCGCTACCGTACCTCCGGCGGGCGGCAGGTATATAGTGGTGGTGGCATCATGCCTGATGTATTTGTGCCGGAAGACCCCAGTGTGAACAATACGCTGGTAAAAGAATTGAAAAGTAATCAACTGTTTACAGCTTACGCCATTGATCGTTTGCAGCCCATATTGAGCAAATATCCATCAGCAGCGGCATTTGCAGCACAATACCAGCCCGGTGATGGAGATTTAACCGCCTTTATTGTGTATGCTTCGCGTACCCTGCCCGAAATGGACTCACAGGAGATACGGGCTGCCGCCGGTTATTTAAAGCAATTGATAAAAGCTTATGCCATACAGTTGAAATGGGGCAATGCGGCTTACTACCAGTTTTTGAATGAAAAGGATATGGATGTGAAGAAGGCGGTAGAGGTGATTTCGAAAACATAGCAATTGCCTGCCCTCAGTTTTGAAGGCAGGTAATTAAAGAACTATACATTACATTGTGTTCTTTTGCAAATCTATAGTATAACTACGGCTAAACAAGCCTTTTAGTTCTAAGTAAGGCACAACGTAAGTATTACTATACCATAATACATTTCCTGAAGTAAAACTTTTTTTCGCAAGTTTTTCTTTCGATAAAACTGTCATCTTTTCCCAATTGCCAGTCGTTAAATTAAGTACGCTATAAAGCCCTTTTATCTTATCTGTATTACCAAAATTTCCTATACTGTATAGTTTGTCGTTGTTAATGCGATAAGATAATGGTAAATATTGTCCTATGAATCTGTAATTTACAGGCAACAATTGCTGGAATTTCATACGCAATTCATTGTCATATCCGGTAATAATGTTTGTATATTCATAATAGGCAAAAGTATTATTAAACGATGTTGCTTCGCGAGTGGATAAGACAACAACCAAATGGTTGTCTTTTTCTTGCAAATATCTGATGCTTAATTTGTCACTGCTTCTTAGCTGCGCATCATCACATTCCTTATTGATAGTTTGATAGGCTTTTTCAAGCCCTTTAATTCTGGGCTTGTTGTATATATCTGTGAGCAATTGTGTTTTTTGTGCAGCAAAATCAAACTTTATAAGGTTAAGTTGATCGTCTTTATTGCTGTTTCGGCCATAAAGGCCTACATAAATTATATTATTGTTATCTTTAGAAGCAGATGTAATGATACTGCCTCCAAAATTATCAGGATCGCTTTTCAATAAATCTACCGTTTGTTTAAGCTTCGCTATAGGTTTTGGGTCACCAAAATTGTATTTAGCAACTTCAATATTTCCATTCCCATCATAACCTGTAATCAACAGATTACCTAGTTTGCTGCAATCTGTGTCTAAAATGTAATCGCTGCTGATTTCAGGTGTAAATGTATTTACAGGTTCCAAGCGCTCGTTAAATTCAATTGCAGTAAGACCAGTTGTAGTGCGCGCTTGCTTAGATATGCGCGCTAAAGCAAAAATAGCCAAAGGCCCGAAGCTTCCATGTATTCTGCGTTCTACTGCCGACCGGCGTACTAATAATTTAAAATACTCAGCGTTAACAGGGTCAATAAAAAATGTAGGTTCCTCTTTGTAATTATCATTATCCTGATAAATAATTTTTTCAGCAACGACTTTTCCACTCGCAGGATCAAGTATATAACCTGTATAAGTGTTATTAATACCGCCTTTCATGGTACTGTAGTCGGTCGATGCTACCGCAATAATTTCATTTTTGAATTTCCCGGCTACTAATGAATTTCCCTTTAAATTGGTTTGCCAAACAATATGCATTTGTTCATCTATAGCAATCAAATCAAATGATTTATGATTTGATGCGGTTGAAATAACATTAATTTTATCGTTGACTTTAAATGAAC
This sequence comes from Mucilaginibacter koreensis, assembly GCF_054783355.1. Classification (NCBI taxonomy): domain Bacteria; kingdom Pseudomonadati; phylum Bacteroidota; class Sphingobacteriia; order Sphingobacteriales; family Sphingobacteriaceae; genus Mucilaginibacter; species Mucilaginibacter koreensis. The sequence goes on from NZ_BAAGQS010000001.1 coordinate 3,552,146, forward strand.
TGATTTCATCTACACCTTTTTGAAAATCGCTAAAAAGGTTTGGGTTTTGTGCGCATGCCAGAAAAGGTAATGCCATAAAAAGGCATTGCAGGACAAGTTTTCTCATAAAAAGTGATAAGTTGTTGTTGAGCAGGAAAATTAATAAGAAATAAGCGAATTGCAAAAAGCCTTTAAACAACAAAAGCCGCTCATTGGAGCGGCTTTTGTTGTATTATCTATAGATGTACATAATCACGCATCTGCAGATCCTTAAAAATTTATTCTTCTACCACTTCGCTGTGTGGGTTGCTTACTTCGTTTACCTCGCTTTTAAAATAGCGTTTTTGGTATAACAGAATCATAATCACACCTACGGAGATAGCAGCATCGGCCAGGTTAAATATCGGCCTGAAAAACTCGAATGGCTGGCCGCCCCAGATGGGTACCCATGAGGGAAAAGTGCCTGAGATGAGCGGGAAATAAAACATATCTACCACCCGGCCCTGAAATATAGGGGCATATTTGTAAATCAGGCCATAAAACGTAGAGTCGATGATATTACCGGTAGCGCCGGCAAAAATCAGGGCTACGTTCATCACCAGTCCGCGGTGGTATTTGTGCCTGATGAGGTACACCAGGCCGTAACCAATACCACATACAGCTACAATACGAAACAACGTTAACAGCAGCTTGCCACCTTCGCCTCCCAGCTCCCAGCCAAAGGCCATGCCGTTATTTTCGGTATAAAGCAGCATGCCTTTACTGCCCAAAAAGCGAATTTGCTCGCCCATATACATATTCTTACGCACCCAGATTTTAATCAGCTGGTCGGCCAGAATAATGAATGTTGCTGTAAGGAAAGGTTTAGTATACGCTGCCTTCATTAATATTGCTTCAGTTTAGCTTCCATACTTAAGGTAGTGTGCGGCACGGCACGCAAACGCTCTTTTTGAATCAGCTTGCCGGTTTCGCGGCATACACCGTAAGTTTTGTTCTCAATACGCACCAGGGCAGCTTCCAACTGCTCAATAAATTTTTTCTGACGGGCGGCCAGCTGGTTGATTTGCTCTTTTTCTAATGTAGCAGAGCCGTCTTCCAGTGTTTTGTAAGTGCCGGCAGTATCATCAGTGCCGTTCAGGTTCGGGCTGCTTAATGATGATGCTAAAGCGTTTAACTCTTCGCGGGCTACACGTATTTTCTCGAGAATGATGTCTTTAAATTCCTGTAATTCTGAATCAGAATATCTGGTTCTTTCGTTTTGTGGTTCCATTTATAATTTAGTTATAGCGATCAGTACTTCGTTGTTATTAATATCTGTTTTTTCGCCATCCTGCATCTGGTCATCAAACGCAATTCCGGCAGCCAAAACTTCAGCGCGAATATAATCCATGTGAGTGGTTACAGCATCGGCAATTACAGCAGGGCACATTAACTTTATGTTAATTTTATCAGTAACATCAAAATTGTTGCCCTTACGCATATTCTGTATCCGGTTGATAAATTCCCGGGCAATACCTTCCTGCTCCAATTCGTTGGTAAGCGTAACATCTAAAGCCACGGTTAGTTTGCCTAAATTGGCTACCTGCCATCCGGGTACGTCTTCGGCTATAATTTCTACGTCGGTATTGAGTATTGTGTAGCGTGTTTCGAGTATAGAGATTTGGCCTTCGTTCTCCAGTTTAACGATGTCTTCCTGGCTTAACTCAGTAATGGCCTGCGCTACCAGTTTCATGTCTTTACCTACCTTGGCGCCCAGAGCTTTAAAGTTAGGTTTTACCTTCTTTTTAACAAAGCCGGCGGTATCAGTAATGTACTCAATGGCTTTGATGTTGGTTTCAGACAAGATCAGTTCTTTTACCAAATCTACCTGATGCTCAAAATCCTTATTTAGTATCGGCAATAATATTTTGCTCAGTGGCTGGCGTACGTTAATGCCTACCTTTTTACGCAACGACAAGGTTAAAGATGAGATGTTCTGCGCCAATTGCATACGTTCTTCCAACGCGGCATTCACCAAATCCTGATGATAAGCCGGGAAATCGGCCAGGTGAACAGACTCGCAATTTTCAAGGTTGGTAGCGCCGTTTAAATCCTGGTACAAACGCTCAGCAAAGAACGGTGCAATAGGCGACATCAACTTGCTGATGGTGACCAAACAGGTATATAACGTTTGATAGGCCGAAAGCTTATCATCCGAATTGTCAGATTTCCAGAAACGGCGGCGGCTGAGGCGCACGTACCAGTTGCTCAGGTGTTCATCCACAAAATCCTGGATGGCACGGGCAGCCTTGGTAGGCTCAAAGTCGGCATAAAATTCGTCTACCTCCTTGGTTAGCGTATTCAGCAGCGAGATGATCCACTGGTCAATCTCGGGGCGCTGGGTCAGTTCAATATCTGCTTCGCTGTAATTAAAGCCATCAATATTGGCGTATAAGGCAAAGAAGGAGTACGTATTGTACAGAGTGCCAAAGAATTTACGGCGAACCTCGTCCAAGCCCTCAATATTAAACTTCAGGTTATCCCAGGGCGATGCGTTGCTGATCATATACCAGCGGGTGGCATCGGCACTGTATTGCTCAATGGTGGCAAAAGGATCAACGGCGTTGCCCAAGCGTTTCGACATTTTGTTGCCGTTTTTGTCCAGCACCAAACCGTTAGATACTACGTTTTTAAAAGCAATACCCGGGTTGTTATTAGCCGCATTAATGGCTTTTACCTTCTCGCTGCTTTCACTCAACATTACCGCAATGGCATGCAGGGTAAAGAACCATCCACGGGTTTGGTCAACGCCTTCGGCGATGAAGTCGGCCGGGTAAGCATTTTTAAACTCTTCCTCGTTTTCAAACGGAAAATGCCATTGTGCATATGGCATGGCGCCGCTATCAAACCAAACGTCAATCAAATCCGGCTCACGGAACATCTTGTTGCCACTTGCAGCTACCAATATCACATCATCCACGTACGGGCGGTGTAAATCGGGTACGTGCGAGCCTTCGGGCATATAGCCGGCAGCTACTGATTTTTGAATTTCGGCTTCCAGTTCGGCGATAGAGCCAATGCATTTTTCCTCGGTGCCATTCTCCTCGCGCCAGATGGGTAGCGGGGTACCCCAGTAGCGTGAGCGCGACAGGTTCCAGTCCACCAGATTTTCCAGCCAGTTACCAAAACGACCTGTACCGGTTGATTCAGGTTTCCAGTTGATTTGTTTGTTGAGGGCAACCAATTTTTCCTTTACTGCAGTGGTGCGGATAAACCAGCTATCCAGCGGGTAGTATAATACTGGTTTATCAGTACGCCAGCAGTGCGGGTAGCTGTGCTCGTATTTTTGTACGTTGAACGCTTTGTTGTCTTCTTTCAGTTTAATGGATATCAACACATCTGTGCCTTTGAAATCAGATTGGGCGCGTTCTTCGTCGCTATAATATTCTTCTTTTACGTAGCGGCCGGCAAAGTCGGTCACTTCATCCACAAAGCGGCCTTGTTTGTTGACCAGCGGTACATCATGGCCGTTTTCATCCTTTACCATTACGGCAGGTACGCCGTTGGCTTTGGCTACCCTAAAGTCATCCGCACCAAAAACAGATGCAGTATGCACGATGCCTGTACCGTCATCAGTAGTCACAAAATCGCCCGCAATCACACGGAATGCATTTTGTTCCATGTCTTCGTTGGTCACATACGGCATCAGCTGGTGATAGCGCAAGCCCACCATCTCAATACCTTTAAAGCGGCCGCAAATTTCCCATGGAATGATTTTGTCGCCGCCTTTGTAATCCTGGAAGGAAGCGTTTTCGCCTTCGGCTCTAAAATAGCGGCTCACCAAATCTTTAGCCAGTACCACGCTTACCGGGGTATAAGTGTAAGGGTTAAAGCTGCGGATTTTTACATAATCGATATCATTGCCTACGGCCAGCGCACAGTTGGATGGTAAAGTCCAGGGTGTGGTGGTCCAGGCCAAAATGCAGGTATCTTCGCTCTCGTGCTCAAATAATACCGGCATCAAAGGGTGCTGCTGGTCGTTCTTTAAGTGAAACTGAGCGGTGATGGACGTATCCTTCACCATGCGGTACGTACCCGGCTGGTTCAGCTCATGTGAACTTAAACCTGTACCTGCTTTAGGCGAGTAGGGTTGTACGGTGTAGCCTTTATACAGCAAATCCTTGTTGTAAAACTCTTTGAGTATCCACCACAAGGTTTCAATATAGTTGTTCTCATAAGTTACGTAAGGGTTTTCCAGGTCTACCCAGTAGCCCATCTTTTCGGTCAGGTCATTCCAGATGTCGGTATAACGCATTACCTCCTTGCGGCAGGCGGCGTTATAATCTTCTACCGAAATGCTTTTGCCAATATCGTCTTTGGTAATGCCTAAGGCTTTCTCAACGGCCAGCTCAATAGGCAGGCCATGGGTGTCCCAGCCGCCTTTGCGTTTTACCTGATAGCCTTTTAAAGTTTTATAACGGCAAAAAATGTCTTTAATAGAGCGGGCCATTACGTGGTGAATGCCCGGCATACCATTGGCCGACGGTGGACCCTCATAAAAAGTATAAGGGTTGCTGGCCGGACGGCTGCTGATACTCTTTTCAAATATGTTTTGCTGTTTCCAAAACTCCAAGATATCCTTACCGGTTTGCGATAAGTTGAGTTGTTTATATTCCTTGTACATCAATAAGTTCCACCTCAATTTTAGAGGTGCAAAGTTAAGGTTTTCAGGCTTTAGAAACAAGAGAAGAGAGTCAAGAGACAAGAATCAAGAGCCGAGACTTTTACCGCTTAATCACTCTGCAGTAAGGCGTTAATCTGATATGCAGATTGATGACCTGTCTTGACTATTTATTCTTGTCTCTTGACTCTCGAAGCTAATTACATTCTTCCTTCCTCGGCGGCGCTGCCGGTTTGGCGGCTGCGGGCGGTTTTTAGTTTGGTGTTACCAAAATTGTAAGTAAGGCCCAGGGTGAAGCGGCGGCTTTCCCATTCGTTGTTCCAGCGGGTGTTAACGTTGTTGTATTGTAAAACACTGCGGTAGCGGTTGCCAAAGAAAATGTCACGCACTTTGAAGCTCAGGGTCATGCGTTTATCCATAAAGGTTTTGCTCACGCCGGCATCAATCTGTGAACCTGAAAGCGTGCGGGCCAAGCCGGAGATAGAAGGCGAGTAATACTGTGCAGAAAGCTGAATTTTTACATTTTGCGGCAAAAAGAAGGTTTGATCCAGGTTGCCTGACCATGAAAAGCGGCTGCTGTTATAGGGCTGGCCTTGCACCAAGGTGCTCACTTTGTCATAAGCAGCATCCAGTTCGGCGTTTACATTCCACCATTTTTTTACGTTAAAGCTACCTGCAGAGGTGGCGCTTAAGGTGCTGGTGCTGCCCAGGTTTTCGTAGCGGTTGATGCTTTCTTTGGTGATGTCATTTTGATAAATCACACCGTTTACTACATCATTTACCTTAAGGTAGCTGAGGCTTAACACCTGAAAGCTTTTGTAAGTGTAATTGAACACATATGATTGTGAAATGGAAGGTTGCAAATAAGGGTTACCTTGTATTGCAGTATAAGGATCGGTATAGCGGATAGCTGAGTTCAGGCTGCCGTAGCCAGGTCTGCTGATGCGGCGGCTGTAAGAAGCGTTCAGCTGGTTGTTATCGTTAATTTTATAGGTTACAAATGCGCTGGGGAATAGCTGCCAGTAATTGCGTTTTACTATCTCGTTGCGGGTAAGTGAGTTTGCAGTAGAAACAGTTTGCTCGGTGCGCAGGCTGGCTTTCACCTCCCATTGTTTACCAAATGATTTGTTGATGGTAGCATAAGCCGCATTGATGTTTTCATCATACCTGAAGTTATTGCTGCGCTTAGGGTCAGTGATCCATCCGTTGGTTTTCAATGAGTCAAATACCACATTGCTACGGGTAGCTACCCAACTGCTTTTTAAGCCGGCTTCAAATTGCCAGTGGTTGGCTAAGGGTAAAATGTAATCGGCTTTAATAGCTTTAATATTATAGTTTACCGGCGAATTGTTGCGTAACATTACAGGAGTGCCAATGGTATTGCCTGTGGCATCGAAGTAAGTATTGGTATAGCGCTGGTCTGCAGTGGCGGCGCTGTGCACATAGTCGGCATCTACGCTCAGTTTCTGGCCGGTAGTATCAATGGCAAAACTGTAGTTCAGGTTAAAGTTGTAGGTGTTGTTGTCGCTGTTTTGCGGTCCGTCGCCGTTTACGCCGCCCACCTGCTGGCCTAAAGCATTCAGGGTAGAAGAGCGGCTGAATACATCGGCATTGGTAGGGGAATTATAACCCTTAAACATCAGGCCGAAAGTTTGTTTAGTGCTGGCATAAAAATCGGCACCTACAGTATAGCTGGTGGAGTAAGTTTTAGGGTGCCAGTAGTTATACTGGTTATATACCTCATTATCAATTTGACGACTCAAGGTTAATTTGTTGTAAGAATCATAGTAACCGCTGTTGGCACGGGTATACAGGCTGAACTTGCCGGTATTGTAGTTTAAATTAAGGCCACCATACAGTTTGCCATATTTGCCATAGCTGGCATTGGCGTTGGCAGTACCGTTATAGCCTTGTAGTTTATTACGTTTCATAATGATGTTGACCATGCCTGCAGTACCTTCAGCATCATAATTGCCCGGAGGATTGGCAATCAGTTCTACTTTACTAATGGCATTGCCCGGCAGTGTTTTCAGGTAATTGCTCAATTCGCTGCTGCTCATATATGTACGGCGGCCGTCAATCATTACCACTACACCGGCATTGTTGCGGTATAAAATGTTATCATCTTTATCCAGGCGAATGCCGGGCGCTTTTTTCAATACATCCAAAGCATTATCGCCGGTGGTGTTTAACTTTTCTACATTCACCACCAGGCGGTCGCTTTTTTGCTGCAGCTGCGGAACGGTGGTGGTTACAGTTACTTCTTTTAGAGCTTTTTGCTGCTCGGTTAATATTACAGTGGGTAAGGTTAAAGGCTGACCGTTATAATTCACAGCCGCGCTGTAGCCGCTGCCAAAACTTACCATGCTGGCTTTAATAATGTAGTTGCCAGGCTTGATGCCGGTAAAAATGAACTTGCCATCCACGTCGGCAATCTTTGCCGCGGTGCGGGCCGAATCAGGTAAATGGAGAAGGGATATGGTGGCACCGGTTAAAGGTTCGTTGTTCTTGCTTACCACGCTTCCGGCAATCTGCGCTTTGGCTGCCAGTGCAGTAGTAACTAATAAGGCGGTTGATATAATTAGCTTTTTCATTTTTTGAATCTGTTGTTTAGCGTTGTTGATTCAAAGGTGCGGTTGCTTGCCGTGCTTAAAAATAATATAATCCCAACCCCTCATAATTTTATCTCAACCCCGTAAAGGAGGGTAATTGGAGATGTTTTAAGGTTTTAGTGGTTTGGTATCAAAAAATAGGGTGTTGGGATAAAGATTTGAAACAGTTGCAACGCGTTGGTATATCTTTACGCCTTATGAAGAAGAGGGAGATTTACTATCACATTATCGGCTGGGTAATTTATATATTGTATATTGTTGTCGGGTTTGCTATTGAGCCGCATAAATTCAGCAATGAGTTGTTTACAGCATCTTTTATGCTGCTTAAAATTCTTGAATTTTACTTCTTTTATTTATGGGTTTATCCGCGCTTCCTCAACAAGAATAAAATCCCTCAACTCATTGGCGGTGTACTTTTGGGTATTGCCTTATTTATTGTTGTTCGGCACACGTTAGAGGAAGTTGTTCTGTTTCACATTTTTCATATGCACAATTATTTCGGTTATACTGCCTTAAGCTATATTGCTGATAATGTGTATTACAGCTCATCGGCCATTGTATTGAGTCTAGCAGTTTATAGCAGCTTTGATGCTTTGCGTAAGCAACAGGAAAACAAGTCGTTACGTGAAGAGAAAGTAAAAGCTGAGCTGGCCTTTTTGAAATCGCAAATCAATCCGCATTTTTTGTACAACACGCTCAATTACATTTATTCATTGGCTTACCCGGTATCTGACCAATTGGCCGATGCGGTGATTAAACTATCACAGCTGATGCGGTATATGCTGACAGAAAGCAGCAATGAAGAAGTTGATTTACAGAAAGAGGTAGATTACATTGAAAATTATATTTCTATTTATCAGCTGCGTTTTGGCGATAATTTTAATGTGGAGTTTACCACGCAGGGCAACATAGGCGGGCAGCGCATTGCCTCATTAATGCTGATTCCTTTTGTAGAAAATGCTTTTAAACACGGGGTGGTAGATGACCCTGAGCGCCCGGTACGTATTGTGTTAAAATTAACCGGCAACCGGCTTGAGTTTACGGTGAGTAATAGAATCAACCAGCAACAAAAAGATCATTCGAGCGGGGTAGGGCTGGTCAATATCCGCCGGAGGCTGGAATTGATCTATCCGGGCAGGCATGATTTGCTGGTATCAGCCAATGGGCAAACCTATAAAAGTACATTGCAGATTACTTTATAAATCTTCTGAAATATCAGCCTATATTTAGCCCTATGATACGTTGCCTTGCCGTAGATGATGAAGCTTACGCCACCAAAATTATAGCCGATTATGTTACCAAGATACCCTTTTTAGAACTGGTAGGTACTACCACCAGCGCTATTAATGCCCTTACGCAAGTACAACAGGGAGGCATTGACCTGGTGTTTTTGGATATACAAATGCCTGATTTAACCGGTATACAGTTTCTGAAATTATGTGCCGGCAAATGCAAGGTAATATTAACCACCGCTTACCCCGAGTATGCACTGGAAGGTTACGAACATGATGTGGTAGATTATCTGCTGAAACCCATTGCCTTCGACCGTTTTTTAAAAGCAGCGCAAAAGGCTTATAATTTATTACAGGCCGCTCAGGTACCAGTGCCTGCGGTGCCTTCTGTTATTTCACCGCAAATTGCAGATGCACCGATAGATACTTCAACTCCAGCTAACAGTAATTATATATTCTTTAAAGGCGACAGCAAGAATAAATTTTTGAGGGTGAACTATGAAGATGTGCTTTATATAGAGGGCCTGAAAAACTATATTTCTATTTTTACCGGAGATCAGCGCCTGGTTACTTATCAAACCCTGCGCGATTTGGAGGATCAGCTGCCACAGCCACCCTTTTACCGGGTGCATAAATCGTACATCGTATCTGTCAATAAAATCAGGATGATTGATGGCAACCTCATTTATATTAATGATCAAACCATCCCGATTGGTGAAACCTACCGGGACGATTTTTTCAGGGTGATACGAGAAGGGCGTTAAAGTATGTTACGCCCCGCGCCGCCATCAATCTGGATGGTAGTGCCGCTTACATAAGAAGCCTGGCCTGATGCTAAAAAGGTAACTACCGCAGCAAATTCCTCCGGCTTGCCAATACGACCCAGTGGTATGGCTTTAGCTTTTTCTTTCAATGCTTCCTCCGGGTCTTGCCCGGCAGGTAAGGTATGTTTCAGGCGGTCAGTGGCAATCATGCCCGGGCCAACATTGTTTACTGTAATGTTATGCGCGCCTAATTCCTCGGCTAATAGCTTGGCCATACCTACCACACCCAAGCGCATACTGGTAGACAGTACCGAGTTACCCAATACCGATTTCACCGATCCGCTGATGATATTGATGATACGGCCACTGCCTGTTTTCTTCATATAAGGTAATACCTGCCGGCTGGTGCGGGCAAAGCTGAGCAAATTAAGTTCAAAAGCTTTCTGCCATTGCTCATCATCAAAATCTTCAAACTGAGCGAAAGGTGGTCCGCCGGCGTTGTTCACCAAAATATCAATTTGGCCAAACTCTTTTCCGGCCGTTTCAATAAGGTGCGTAATCTGGTCGGCTTGTGATACATCAGTCGCTATAGCTAACACTTTACGGCCGGTTTGCTGCTCAATTTCGGCTGCAGTACGGTGAAGCTCATCAGCATTACGTGAGGCAATGATTACATGGGCGCCTTCGGTTGCTAAACTGGTGGCAACGGCTTTGCCCAAGCCTTTGCTGGAGGCTAATATCAGTGCTACTTTGTCGGTAAGTTGTAAATCCATTTGGTATGTGGTTGATGTAAGTAACAGGCAAGTTTAAGCCTTGTTGATGGATAAGCAGCCGTAAATATTATATTTTATAAAATAAACCCTGATATTGCAGCAGGGGATGGGTACCATCATTCATTATTATTTGTATGAATTTATTGGGTAGTTTACGAAAACTGATACGCAGCTTTGGCTATGCTTTCAAAGGGATTGCTTATGCTGTCACCTCGCAGCTCAATTTCAGGGTTCACCTGGTAGCTACCCTGGTGGCGGTATATTTAGGGTTCGCCCTGCGTATTTCGGTAAACGAATGGCAGTGGATTGTGTTAAGTATTACATTGGTATTGGTAACCGAATTATTAAACACGGCTTTAGAAACACTTACCGACCTGGTATCGCCAGAATATAATGTAAAGGCAGGCCGGGTAAAAGATGTAGCTGCCGGTGCGGTAGTTATTACTGCCGTGTTTGCGGTGATTAATGCTCTGTTTATTTATCTGCCTAAATTGTTAATCTTGTTTCATTATGCTTCATAAAACCCGCGGGATAGTTTTTAAGGTAACCGATTATGGCGAAACCAGCGTAATTGTACAGGTGTTTACCGAAAAATTCGGATTACAATCTTACATCATCAACGGGGTAAAGCGCCCTAAAGCTAAAATTACCCGCAACATGCTGCAGCCCCTGCACTTGTTGGATTTGGTAGTCTATTACAAAAATACGGGTTCGGTACAGCGCATTAAGGAGCTAAAGAATGTACCGTTGCTGCAAACTATTCCTTATGATGTGATTAAAAGCGGCATTGCACTATTCTTGAACGAAGTTTTGTATAAAGCGGTAAAGCAGCAAACGCCCGATGAGCAGTTGTTTGAATATATTTACAATTCAGTTGAGTTGCTGGACCATGTAGACAAAGGATTGGCTAATTTTCACTTGTTGTTCTTGATTGGACTTACCCGTTACCTGGGTTTTTATCCGGATAGTACCAATGCGGAAGAAAGTGATTATTTCGATATGAAAAATGGTGTATTTACCCGTTATAAGCCTGATACTACACTCTATCTTTCGCCCCCGTATACCCATATTTTTTATGAGCTGATGCAATATGGCTTTGATGATATGGATCAGCTTAAAATCAGCAATGATGAACGGCGAACGCTGATTATCCGCATACTGGAGTTTTTTGCCCAGCATATTGAAGGTTTCGGCAACATTCATGCACACGAAATATTGGAAGAAGTGTTAAGCTGATGCTTTACCTGTAATTTTGTTGAATAACTTTTTGATGCTGCTCTCGCCGTCGTCTTTCTTTTGCTTGTCGCCGCTGCCCAGCAGATAGCCATAGGGTTTAAGCGGCTCAATATGATCGCAAATAATTTTGATGATGCCCAGCATCGGGATGGCCATTACCATGCCGCCAATACCCCAAACAGCTTCGCCCACTACCAATATAAATATGGTGAAAAATGGGTTGAGGTTTACCTGATCGCCCACCACCAGTGGTTCAATCACATAAGATTGAATAAACTGTACCAATCCATAGGTAATTAATATGCCAATCACCAATGATGAGTCTCCGCCCTGCGCTAAGCCCATCAGCACGGTAATGCTGGTGCCGGTTAGGTTACCTACGAAAGGAATTAACTCCAAGGTGCCGCACAAAATGGCAAAGAAAATGGCATCTTTCACGCCTACTATGCTAAAGCCGATGCTGTACATGATCCATAAAATCACAATCATTAGCCCTAATCCGCCCAGGTACTGCTGAGTTACCTTGCCCGATTTTTGAATGATTTCCGCTGCCTGTTCTTTTTGTTCTGGTTTTACCAGTTTATAAATAAATTGTTTGAAGTGCTGCCTGAAGTAAATGAGTAAAAAGGTGTAAATGAGCACCAGTATAAAATTGACAAGTACACCACTTGCAGTATCCAATAAACCGGTAATAAAACTGCCTGCCTTTCCCAAACCGCCGGATTGTTGCTGTTTGATGACCTGCTGCTGTTTCTGAGGTGAAATGCCGAATGTAGAGCTGATAAAGGCTTTAACCTGGGTAAGCAATTCATTAAAGCGGTCTTCAATAGATGATAAATCTTTAATAACGCCTTTAAGCTGCCAGAATAATAACCCGGCTAATACAGCAATAATTAAAATCAGTGTAAAAACACCCAAAAATGCTGATACGCCTTTCGGCGTGCCTTTCTGTTCAAACCAACGGCTTACCGGCGTAAGCAGCAGGGCCAGGAGCAGGCCTAAAGTAAGCGGAACAAGTACTGATTGTGAAAAATACAGCACCACAAAGCTCAAAATAAAAAAAAACAGGATGCGTATGGAAAGGGTAAGATTGCGCATTAAAGGGAAGTAAGCAGAAAAAGAAAAACAGCCGGCAAAGCGCCGGCTGTTATAAATTAGATATTACTGATCTTGCTCAATAATATGTTTGGCTAAAAACTGCAGGTTTGAAGCTGGTATTTCATTGCCCGAAATTTGCTTCAGGCTGCCATCGGGTTGTAGTTCTAATTCTGCGTTCATGTTGTTATCCATGTGCAGACTTACCTTATTGCCTTTTTTTACGGCGGTACATGAAATAATACGCTCGGAGTAATTAATATCAAATTTGTATTGCTTCTCGCTGCTGTTATCCGGGGTTTGGTTGTCCATAATGTTTCTGAGATGATTTATAAGTATAACACCGCACGGATAACAATGTTTACTTTTGATAAATGGATGGCTTTTTAAAATTAAAACCGCTGTAACAGAAGCGATAAGAAGAAAATTTAAAATTTATTTTGCAGAAATGTAAAGTGCGTGTATCTTTGCAACACCAAAAACAAAGGGAGCATAGCTCAGCTGGTTCAGAGCATCTGCCTTACAAGCAGAGGGTCACAGGTTCGAATCCTGTTGCTCCCACTAAAGAAAAGCCTTTCAGTATTACTGAGAGGCTTTTTTGTTTTAAAGTTGTATTGCACCTGCAGTAGCTTACAAGTAAACCCATGAGGCCAATTCGGTATAGGTGGAAATTTTTGCCAGAAAGGAAATTTGATCAATTTTGAGTTGAGCAAACAGGTATAAAACCACAAGAGCCCTGCTGGTATTCAGCAGGGCTCTTGTACTCAGAGCGGGAATCGAACCCGCACTCCTTTAACGGGAACAGGATTTTAAGTCCTGCGTGTCTACCAGTTCCACCATCTGAGCAGGTGTGGGTGTTAACAACAAATCCCTTCTTTGTATAGGGCAAGAGAAGGGATTGTGGAGCGAAAGACGAGATTCGAACTCGCGACCCCGACCTTGGCAAGGTCGTGCTCTACCAACTGAGCTACTTTCGCTTATGGGCCTTTAACGTGGTGGCCGGGCGTTTAAGTCACTGCCATTCCGTTTTGGAGGTGCAAATATAAGCTGCAAATCCGGTTCTGCAAATTATTTTTTACAGTAATCCTGCAAGTAGCTGTATGCGTGATAATAAAAATAAATTGAAAGAAGAGTTTAACCTCCGCAAGTCTGCATTTTTAAGGCAGATGTAAATTAACGTTTAGCCTTTACAAATTTTAATTGTAGTTTGCATTGCCTTTAGGCAAACACTGCACTGATGGTAAGTCAGTGTTTACCTAAAGGCAAGTTTACAATTATCAAAACTTATCAATACATAAACTTATGAACAGAAAATTGAGGATGGGGATGATTGGTGGAGGCAAAGATGCCTTTATTGGCGCCATACACCGCCATGCCGCCTTTATGGATGGGCAAATTGAATTGGTTTGCGGTGCACTCAGCGTTAATCCTGAAATTGCCAAAGAATCGGGCCGGTTATTGTACCTGCCAGAAGACCGGATATATACTTCGTATCAGGAAATGATTGAAAAGGAAAGCCAGCTGCCCGAAGGTGAGCGTATGGATTTCATTACCATCGTTACCCCAAACTTCGCCCACTTTGCTCCGGCTATAATGGCACTGGAGCATGGCTTTCATGTAGTTATTGAAAAACCCATCACTTTAAATCTGGATGAAGCCAAGCAACTGAAGCAAAAAGTAGAAGAAACCGGTTTATTGTTGTGCCTTACCCATACTTACTCGGGCTACCCCATGGTAAAACAAGCCAAAGCTTTGGTAAAAGATGGCGCTATAGGTAAAGTAAGAAAAGTGTTTGTAGAATATCCGCAGGGATGGTTAAGTAAATTATCTGAGCGCGAGGGTAATGCGCAGGCTGCCTGGAGAACTGATCCTTCAAAAAGCGGTAAAAGCGGATCGATGGGCGATATAGGTACCCACGCGGCACATTTAGCCGAATATATTACCGGACAGAAGATAGCCAAGCTATGTGCAGATTTAAATGTAATTGTACCCGGCCGTGCACTTGATGATGACGGTGCAGTGTTATTAAAATTTGATGGCGGTGCCTCTGGTGTATTGATTGCTACCCAGGTAGCAGCCGGCGAAGAAAATGCATTGAAGATACGTGTGTATGGCGAAACAGGCGGCTTAGAATGGGCACAGCAGGAACCTAACACCTTGCTCGTAAAATCATTAGATCAGCCAACGCAAATACAGCGTGCTGGTGCAAGTAACAGCTACTTGTATCCTTCGGCTAAGCACGTATGCCGTACGCCGGGAGGTCATCCGGAGGGTTACCTGGAAGCTTTCGCCAACATTTATAAAAACTTTGCTTTGGCGCTTTCAGCAAAAATAAACGGTACCGATCCTCAAACTGACGTGGCCGATTATCCGGGTGTTGAAGAAGGTATTCGTGGTATGGCTTTTATTGATAATGTAGTCGCTTCTGCACATGCTGAACAGAAGTGGACGGATTATACAATATAGTTCCACTTCTGCCGGCAACTATATGCCGACTGTTAAAAGGCTTAAATTTCGCTGTTGATTGTACAGCGAAATTTAAGCCTTTTTAATTAATAGGCATTGTTTTTAACTGCTATAATGAAAATTATATCGCCTTCGGACTGAAAAAGCCTTAACTTTGCATCTGCACATGTGGAAAAAGTGGTTTAACATAGTTCTTTGCCTGTGGCTGATTAATGCAGTTACCTGTTACCATGCCACTAATCCTTTTGATGATGTTGCTGAGGTGGCCGGCAGTGATCATTGTGCCTCCGCCTGCGTTACTATTAATACCTGGGCAGATTATATTTCAAATGCAGTTGCCGATGACAGTGATGCCATCATCCGTAAGTTTCATAAAATTAAAATGCAAAGGCGCTATGTGCATGCAAGGGCGCCCCAGGTAAACCTGTTTTTACCGGCAGTGCTTTTGGCCTGCTTATATATATTAGCCAGAAAGCGTTTAGCGGTAAATGCTCCCAATTACCCGGCTGAAGAAGCCACGCGTCCGGCTTATTATAATTTTCTTTTCCGGCTTAGTCCTTTTTGAGTTTTGTTTTAAATGCTTTATCAATGGCATCGCCCGTTCGGTGCTTCATGGCAGGCGTTTGCTTCATGCATAATACCTGTCATTGGTGTTAAGAATATTTAAAATACAAAATATAAACTCAATAACCATGCGTTATGCTTATTGCTGGCTCGGCCTTGTTTTATCAGGGTTAGTAGCCGGCTGCTCTTCTAAAAATCAAAACGAAAATTCAAATCAGGATACCCTCCAATTGCCGGTGCTTACCTTGAGTACCAAAGATACGGTGTTGCAAACGCCTTATGTGGCCGATATTCAAGCCCTGCGGAATGTAGAGGTACGCTCCAGGCTAAAAGGTTTTCTCGAAAAAATATATGTAGACGAAGGGATGCCTGTGCACAAAGGGCAAATCCTGTTCAAGGTAAATGATGCGGAGTACCGCGTGGCATTATCCAAAGCTAAAGCTGCCCTCAGTAATGCCGAAGCCGAGGCCGTGGCTACCCGCCTGGAGGTAGACCGCGTGAAAATGCTGGTCAATAAAAATGTGATCTCTGCTTCTGAGCTGGAAGTGGCTAAATCCAAGCTAAAATCAGACGAAGCAGTTATTGCCGAAATGCGGGCCAATGTGCAAAACGCACAAAATCATCTGGCTTATACTATTATTCGCGCACCTTTTGATGGTATTATCGACCGTATTCCCCTTAAAGCCGGAAGTCTGATTGATGAAGGAATGCTGCTCACCAGTTTGTCTGACATCAGCTCCGTTTATGCTTACTTTAGTTTTCCTGAAAACGAATACTTACGCTACCAGCGTGCTAAAAACAATAAAGAGGAAGCCGATAGTACGGTAAAGCTGGTGCTTTCTGATGGTAGCAAGTATTCACATACCGGAACCATTGAAACCATTGAAGGTGAAATAGAACAAAATACCGGCTCTATCGACCTGCGAGCTAAGTTCCCCAATCCGCACCGTTTGTTGCGCCATGGGGCCAGCGGCAAAATTTATGTATCGGCTGATAAGGATGATGTGCTGATGGTACCGCAAAAATCAGTCTTCGAAATTCAGGATAAAAGTTATGTGTACCTGGTAGATAAAGCCAACAAACTGCATATGCAAAGCTTTACGCCAGCTACCCGTTTCTCGCAATACTATATTGTAAAAGAGGGCCTGAAAGCAGGTGACAAAATTTTATTTGAAGGTACGCAAAACGCGCGCGACGGTATGATCATTAAACCGGAACCTGTAAAAAGTAACCGGATACTAATGGCTAAAGATTAGCCCCTCATTATTTAACTACAGCCTGCTTGTCGGGCTGTTAACCAACCACTTTTAAAAGCATATAGCATGTTTAATATATTTATTAAGCGGCCTATATTATCGCTGGTAATTTCATTAATGATTACCTTGTTGGGTGTATTGGCCTTGTTTACCTTGCCCATTACTCAATTTCCTGATATAGTTCCGCCATCTGTTACTGTAACGGCCAATTATACCGGCGCCAACGCTGAAGTGTGTGCCAAAGCGGTAGCTACCCCGCTCGAAAGGGCCATTAACGGTGTGCCGGGTATGACTTATATGTCTACCGTGTGCAGTAACGACGGGCTTACCGTTATTCAGATTTATTTTAATGTGGGCATTGACCCCGATCAGGCGGCGGTAAACGTACAGAACCGTGTAGCCACCGTAATAGATGAATTGCCCGAAGAGGTGATCAAAGCCGGCGTAACCACCGAAAAGGAAGTAAACAGTATGCTGATGTACCTCAATATTATGAGTACGGATAAAGCGATGGATGAGAAGTTCATCTACAACTTTACCGATATTAATGTACTGCAGGAACTAAAGCGTATTGATGGCGTAGGCCGTGCCGAAATTATGGGCGCCAAAGAATACGCCATGCGCGTATGGCTCAAGCCCGACCGTATGATGGCTTATCATGTATCCACCGATGATGTCATCAAAGCCATTCGCGACCAAAACGTGGAAGCGGCGCCGGGCAAAACCGGTCAGAGTTCTGACAAAGATCCGCAGATGCTGCAATATGTACTGCGCTACCCCGGTAAGTTCTTTGAACCGAAGCAATACGAAAATATTGTTATCCGTGCCGACGAAAGCGGTACAGTGCTGAAATTAAAAGAAGTAGCCAACGTAGAGTTTGGTTCACTCACCTACAGCATGGTTTCCGAAACTGATGGCCGTCCTTCTGCTTCGATCATGATTAAGCAACGCCCCGGTTCCAATGCCAGCGAAGTAATCACCAACATTAAAAAGCGTATGGCCGAATTAAAGGGAACCTCATTTCCTACCGGCATGAGCTATAACATCAACTATGATGTGTCCCGCTTTTTGGATGCCTCCATTCACGAAGTATTACGTACGCTGGTAGAAGCCTTTTTACTGGTATTTGTAGTGGTATACATATTCCTCCAGGATTTTCGTTCCACGCTGATTCCGGCGCTGGCAGTGCCGGTTGCATTGATAGGTACATTGTTTTTTATGCAGATGCTGGGCTTCTCCATTAATCTGCTTACTTTATTCGCGCTGGTGCTTTCTATTGGTATAGTGGTGGATAACGCCATTGTGGTGGTAGAAGCGGTACACGTAAAAATGTCTGAGGAGCATTTGAGCCCAATGGAGGCCACGCTGAGTGCCATGAAAGATATCAGCGGTGCTATTGTGGCCATTACATTAGTAATGTCGGCTGTGTTTGTGCCGGTAGCTTTTATGTCGGGCCCGGTTGGTGTATTTTACCGCCAGTTCTCGTTAACTATGGCTATTGCCATTGTAATCTCAGGCGTAAATGCAGTTACGCTTACCCCGGCATTGTGCGCTATTATGCTGAAACATCATGATGTCAACGCGAAAAAAGGCTTCATCGGTCGTTTCTTTGACGGTTTTAATAAGCGGTATGATGCCATAGCAGGTAAATACTCCGGCTTTGTATCAAAAATTGCAGGCCGCAGTGCCATTACTTTAATCCTGTTGCTGGTATTTTTTGCCGGTACCTGGGGCTTGAGTGCTATCCTGCCTACAGGCTTTATTCCTACCGAAGATCAGGGGATGATTTACGTTAACGTAACCGCCCCATCAGGCGCTACCGTGGAGCGTACCGAAGATGTGCTGAAAGAAATTCAGCGGCAAACCAAGGAGATGAAGTCGGTAGAATCGGTTTCCATACTGGCAGGTTACAGCCTGGTAAACGAGGTGGCCGGCGCTTCGTATGGTATGGCGATGATCAACTTAAAGCCTTGGGAAGAGCGTGATCAGTCGTTAGATGAAGTAATTGCCGAACTGCAAAAGCGTACCCGCAATATTGCTGATGCTTCCATCCAGTACTTCCCGCCACCTACGGTGCCAGGCTTTGGTAATTCCAGCGGGTTTGAAATACGGATGCTGGATCGTACCGGCTCCGGCGACTTGCAACAAACGGGGCGGGTGTCTAAAGATTTTATTACAGCACTTAATAACTCGCCGGAGGTGAACGGGGCCTTTTCTACTTTCGACCCCGACTTTCCGCAATACATGATTAAGGTGGATCAGCAGATGGCGGCCAAAAAAGGCATTACCATTGATAAGGCCATGTCAACACTGCAAACCTTAATGGGGAGTTATTACGCCTCTAACTTCATCCGCTTCGGGCAAATGTATAAGGTAATGGTGCAGGCCTCGCCTGAATACCGCACTAACCCCGAAGATGTACTGAAGTTGTATGTAAAGAATGAAAAGGGCGAGATGGTGCCGTTTTCTACCTTCATCTCCATGGAGCGGGTATATGGGCCGGAGCAGTTAACACGCTACAATATGTACACTTCGGCTATGGTAACCGGCGATGCCTCACCTGGGCACAGTAGCGGTGATGCCATTGCCGCTATTAAACGCATAGCAGCCGAGAAACTCCCCAAGGGCTATTCCTTTGAATGGTCGGGCATGACGCGGGAGCAAATATTGTCGGGCAATCAGGCTATTTATATTTTTATCATCTGTTTGGTGTTTGTTTACCTGCTACTGGCAGCGCAGTATGAAAGCTTGCTGCTGCCCTTTGCAGTTATACTCGCACTGCCCACAGGTATCTTCGGGGCTTTCCTGCTGTTAAAATTAACGGGATTAGAGAACAATATTTATGCGCAGGTGGCACTGGTGATGCTGATTGGTTTACTGGGCAAAAACGCCATCCTGATTGTTGAATTTGCTGTTCAACGCGAGCGTGAAGGGGCATCGGTCATACAGGCTGCCATTGACGGTGCAGCCTCGCGCCTGCGCCCCATCCTGATGACTTCTTTTGCATTTATCGCCGGTCTCATTCCGTTATGTGTTGCCAGCGGGGCCGGGGCCATGGGTAACCGTTCTATCGGTACGGCCGCAGCAGGAGGGATGTTGCTGGGTACTTTGCTCGGCTTGGTACTAATTCCGGGCTTATATGTGATCTTTTCCAGCCTGGCCGGAAAGAAAACTAAACAAGAACCTGTTGCAGAGTTACCCGAAGAAGAATTACATCATACTTATCATTAAATGCCATTGCCCATCATGTACAGACGAAGATTTAAAATTTTATATATATCCCTAATATTCATGACCTCATGCGTTGGCTTAAAGACCGTAGAAGTGAAGCCGCCGCAAAAAATACCGGATACCTATTCGGGTACGCCTGACTCGGCTAACGTAGCTGTGTTGCCAGTATCTCAGTTTTTTACTGACACCTATTTGGTTAACCTGATTGACACTGCCATGCGTGCAAACCCGGATGTATTGAGCGCATTAAAGCGGATTGAGATTGCCAACGCTACCCTACGCTATAATGGCTTGCAGTTGCTGCCCTCTGTAAATTTAAGCGCTACGGCAGGTTTAGATAAATACGGTGATTACACCCAAAACGGGGTGGGTAATTACGATACCAACCTGTCGCCTAATATCAATTCTGACCAACGCATCCCTAACCCGGTGCCCGATTATTTTGTTGGGGTAAGGAGTTCGTGGGAAATAGATGTTTGGGGAAAACTGCGCAGCCGGAAAAAAGCGGCGCTCAACCGTTTCCTGGCCAGCCGGAGCGGTTACCAGGCTGTGTTAACTTCTCTTACATCTCAAATTGCGGTCAATTATTACCAATTGCTGGCACTGGATAATGAACTGAAGATTATTCATAAAAATATTGAGCTACAGCGCAATGCGCTGGAAATTGTGAAAATACAAAAGCTGGGTGCCCGTGCCAATGAGCTGGCGGTACAGCAATTTTTAGCGCAATTAAGGCGTACGCAATCATTAGAATATCAAACGTTGCAGCAAATTACAGAAACAGAAACTCAGCTGAATGTGCTTACAGGGCGTTTTATGCAACCCATTAGGCGCGATACTTCTATTACTATACTAAAAACCCCCGTCGCCGTTAATGCCGGTGTGCCTTCACAACTGTTGCTGAACCGTCCTGATATCCGCGAGGCAGAGTTTGAACTCCGCGCTTTTAATGCGGATATTAAAGCAGCCCGCGCGGCGTTTTTTCCAACGGTTACATTGTCGGCTTCAGCCGGGTATAACTCCTTTAATGCCGGCTTGCTGTTCAATCCGGCCTCGTTAGCTTATGGTATAGTGGGCGGACTAACAGCGCCCATATTCAATCGTAAATTGATCCGTGCCGATTATGAACGCACTGTTGCCCAAGGTAATCAGGCGCTGTATAACTATCAGAAAACTATATTGATAAGTTTTCAGGAAGTAGTGAACAGCATGAAAAGTATCGAAAATTATACTCAAATGTATAAGCGCAAGCAGGAAGAAGTTCAGGCGCTCAATAATGCTGTATCCATATCCAACGATTTATACCTAGTAAACCGGGCAAATTATTTGGAAATTATTACCGCCCAGCGCAATGTACTGGAAGCTGAACTGGAGATGGCCAATATCAAAAAAAATATCTTTATCGGTACTATCAACCTTTACCGGGCAGTTGGCGGAGGCTGGCACAGATAACTGCATTCGCAATCTTTTTTATTGTTAAACGAACAAAGCCCGGGTATTGCCATCCGGGCTTTGTTCGTTTTGTGCTACTTGTATCTGCGCGAGGTAGCTTGCAAAGCTCTCCATCGTAATTTTTAACAACAACTGAATTTGTATTATTCGGGGATAAATAGTTACTTTCAACGCTTGATGTAAACGTATTTTGCATCAAATTATCCATTAAGCCATTAACAAACCAACCGGGTTCACAAAGTGCATGTGTGTAGCTTTAACAGACAGATAAAGTGGATGTATCCGTTAGCGGTCTTCCTTCTCTTTTTGCCCTGGCTGTTAAAAGCTGAAGGCAGTAAAGAGTTAACTGCCAATGGTGGTAACCGTGCTTATCTGCTTTCTTCTCCTAATGCCAATAGCTCATTTCCGTTTCCTACACGTGGTACCATGAAGGTATATGCAAAAGCCGGCGAAACCATTTATGTAGGGTCAAGTGCACAAGGGATAGGCTCGGGTACCATCAATCTACGTGCACCCGATGGTGCCTATTACACCAGTGGAACATCAACTACTGTAGGAGTAATAGCCAACCGCAGCCAGGAGGCGGCAGGCCCCATGCCCAATAGCGGTGGATACAGGCCATTTACACAAACTGTTTTGCCTTCTCAAGAGGGTATCTGGGAAGTTGACTTCATTCCGCCTACCGGCGGTACCGATTTTGGCGGCAATCCTACACCGGTAACCGCAGGTGCCAACTGGAGCCAGGCCTACAGTCAGTATGTAACCGCGTTTGATGTATCGGTGCGCAATGCGGCTAATAACAGCTTTTTAACAGGGCGTGTATTTACCAATGTTTTATCGGGCATATTGGGCACTTTTGATGTAGGCTTCAATGCCATATTGTATATTTTAACCAAAGATGGCTATCAGTATACTTTAGATAACAACGGGCAGGCAGGTAATGGATTTACCTTTTTCGCCAATAATAAAGGCTTGAGAAATGCAGACGGCTCCCCAGCTTACAGCAGTTTAAACCGCACTACCAACCCCAATGTGCAAGACCCGCGAAGCGCAGATACACCATCGGATATTACCCATAAAATATTTTTTAATGCCCCGGCAGCAGATATGCCAACTGCAGCAAACACAGCCGGAGGTGGCAGTACCTGGTTGTTGAATTTACCGGTTGAGCCCACACTAAGCAACGTTAGCTTTACTGGGACTGAAGGAACACCCGGAAAGGGTGGTACAGCACCCTTAGGGGGTAATATTGCCTTTACTGCTACCGCAAATGGTACTTATGTAGTAGGTATAGATGTGAACAAAAACGGATTGTTTACCGATGCTGTTGACCGCCGCCTCACCGGTACAGTAAATGCCGGCATAAACCAGGTAAACTGGGATGGTTTGGATGGTACCGGTAACAAAGTGCCTGCCAGTGTAACCAGTTATACTGCTTCGGTGACCGTATCTCTATTCGCAGCCGAGGTACATTTCCCGTTTTTTGATGTAGAACGTAATGTGAACGGTATAAAACTAACCCGCATTAACGGCGCATTGGCCCCCGATAATACCATTTACTGGAATGACAGCCCGGTAACCATAGTAGGGGTGCCTTCTAACCCTATTACCAATTTAACAGGTATCAGCAGCCTGGTGAATGGGCATAAATGGGGCAGGCCAAGTTCGGCAGATGATGATGTAGACTTTGGGAATAACAGGAGTATTGATACCTGGGCTTATGCTACTGAGCCGCCGCTTACTGGTACAGTTAATTTTGTATTACAGGAAGCCGATTTGGAAATCAGTAATTTAACTACTGCTATTGATTGTGCCACCAGGAAAATAACGTATGCGGTTACTGTTAAAAATAACGGTCCTGCCGATGTAACGGGAGGTAAGTTTTCATTTACTTTTCCTAATGGCTTAACGCGTATTGCGGTAACCAGTGCAAATACATCAGGTGCCTCCGCTGTGCAAGCAGAAGCAACTACAGCCACGCAGTACTCGGCAACACTTAACATAGCTAATGGCAGTACTCGCACTTTTACCATTACCGGCAATGCAGATGGTAATGTGGGTAATACCACAAACATAATGGCATTCCTGTTGCGCCCTGCCGATGTTACCGACCCCGGTGCTACCAATGCTGATGCAGCCGCACCTGTTGATGCCGCTGCCGAATGCAATGCTTCTTCAACCAACTCTTGTAATAATATTAAAACAGGTACTACGGTAATAGTCCAGGCGCCAGATGCCGGGCCAGACCAGTCAGTAGTGTTAAATACCACAGTAAATTTGACTGCAAGTTCAGCGGGCACCTGGTCTCAGGTAGGTAGCACACCGGTTTTAGCAAGTATTGCTACTCCCAATGGTGCAAGCACAACAGTAACCGGCTTAACCACAGCAGGGGCGTATCAATTTATGTTTACCAATAGTAATGGCTGCACCGATGTGGTAACTGTCAGTGTGTTTTCGGCCGATACTGCTATACCTAATATCATTACACCTAACGGCGATGGTAAAAACGATGTGCTGGAGATTGAGAATATCGGCTTTTATCCCAATAGCCAGCTATTGATATTTAACCGCTGGGGTAACGAAGTTTACCGATCCGAAAACTATAACAATACCTGGAATGGTAGTGGACTGGCTGATGGTACTTACTATTATTTGTTTAACCGCAAAGAAGCCACCGGTAAAATAACACCCTTTAAAGGCTGGATTTATTTAAAACGTTGATGTGGATATGGGCAGCTTAAATAAATCCATAGGGCTAATGATTATGGTAATGCTTACAGCGTTGCATGTACAGGGGCAGCAAACAGTGCAGTTCAGTCAGTACATGTTTAACGGCCTGGCGGTTAACCCGGCTTATGCAGGTTATAAAGAGGACTGGACCCTGAACCTGAGCAGCCGCCTGCAATGGGCCGGTATTGAAGGTTCGCCCAAAACAAATACCATTTCTATTGATGGTGTAACCAATGCCGAAAGTAAAAATATTGGCTTGGGTCTGCTGGTAGTGAACGATCGGCTGGGGCCCGAGAATAACTCATCAGTGTACGCTAATTATGCCTACCGCCTGCGTTTGGATGAAGACGACACCCAGCGCCTGAGCTTTGGCATTGCCGCCGGTTTAACACAATATCGCATTGATGGTTCAGCGTTTAGCCCTGCGGACGTGAGCGATGGTTTGCTGATCTCAGGCACTCAAAGTACAATCAATGCTGATTTCAGGTTGGGTGCTTATTATAGTTCCAGTACTTTTTACGCCGGCGCTTCTCTGTTAAATTTATTTCCCGGAACGGTTTCGCGCAGCAACGTGATTTTTATCAACCAGGCGCGTGCATTGTATGTAACTGCCGGCCTGGTGGTGCAGCTCTCCGGCTGGCTGGATTGGAAACCTTCTGTAATGATCAAAGATGATTTTAAAGGCCCTACCAATGCCGATATTGCCAGCTACCTGCTGTTTAATAAAAAGTTTTGGCTGGGCGCAGCTTACAGTACCGGGGTGCCTTTTTACAATAAAAGCAACTTGCAAAGCAACCTGGCTAAAAGTGATGCGGTTACAGCCATGGCGCAATTTTCGGTCAGCGATTTTTTTCGCATCGGTTATGCCTATGATTTTACCACCAGTAACCTGTCTGGCTATCAAACCGGCTCGCATGAGTTATCGTTAAGCTTAACCTTTCGCCGCAAGAGGCCCCGAATTATTAGTCCAAGATATTTCTAAATGATGGGTATGAAAAGAATCTTGGCAATTATTATATTTTTTATGTGTACGGGATTGCTGGTGCAAGCCCAGGAGCAGTTAACCAAACGGCAACTGGCCGAACGTGCCTTTGAACGTTATGAATATTACCGGAGCCTGAATTTATACCTGGAACTGATTGGTAAAGTGCATTACCAGGTGCACGATGCAGAGCGCATAGCCGATTGCTACCGCCTGATGAATGACGATGTGAATGCCGAAGCTTGGTACGCCCGTTTAATCACCGAGCCGCAAGCCAGCCTGAACGTTATTTATTATTATGCCGAAGCGTTGCTGCACAACCATAAATTTGAAGCGGCTAAAGTTCAGTATAAAAGTTACTATCAGCATTTCAACTCACCACAGCAACTCAACTTCAAGCTGGCCACCTGTGATTCTGCTGCGGCCTGGATAAAGCGCCCCAATGCTTTTGCAGTTAAAAACGATAAACAGTTAAACAGCTATTATGCCGATTGGGGGGCAACCCGGTACGGTAAAAACGGAACCGTTTTCGTATCAGACCGCCGGTTGGATGAAAAGCGGAAAGGTATCGACCAGCGTAGTGGCAACCAGTATACACAATTATTCTTAGCCGATGGTGAAAGTGTAGTGTTAATGCCTTTGGATACTAAAGGCAGCGAGATATTTAAAGGCGATTACCATACAGGCCCTGTAGCATTTAACGCCACCGCTGATACTGCTTATATAACCATAACTACAAATGTGCCTGTAAATTCGTTGCCTAAAGAGGTAAATAAAAATCAGCGTTTGTATACCCGTCGCCTGCAATTGGTGATGGCAACCAAAGCAGGGAGCAAGTGGAGTAACTTTATAAACTTGCCTTTTAACAATGTGCAGCAGTATTCGGTAGGCCACGCGGCGCTGTCGCGCGATGGTCAGTTGCTTTATTTTGCCTCTGATATGCCGGGCGGCAAAGGCGAAACCGATATCTGGTATTGTGAAAAACAAGCAGATGGTACTTGGAGCAAGCCGGTAAATTGCGGACCAATTATTAACACTGCCGAAGCTGAGGCTTTTCCTATGTTAAACGGCGATGTATTATATTATTCTTCAAAAGGGTTGCCGGGCATGGGCGGCTATGATTTGTTCCGGGCTGTTGGCAGTAAAAACCAATGGACAAAGCCTGAAAATTTAAGATTCCCGGCTAACTCCACCCGCGATGACTTTTATCTGACCACTGCCGATGGCTTGAACGGATACCTGTCTTCTAACCGTGAAGGCGGTATAGGTAGCGATGATATTTACCACTTTAGCTACACGCCGCCACCGGCAGCAGCAATAAAACCAGCCCTAAAGCCTGATGCGCCTGGGCATAAACAGCCTGACTTTAATGCACCTAAAATCCCCATGCTGGCGGTGATTTATTACAATTTAGATAAATACAGTATTCGCACTGATGCTATAGCCGATCTTGATCGGGTGGTGCAAGCATTGAAGTCGAATCCCACTATTCGTATTGAAATTGCTTCTTTTACTGATATCCGTGCTTCTACTACTTACAACATGGCCTTATCTGCCAGGCGGTCGGCAGCAGTGGCGGCGTATCTGATTAAAAATGGTATTGCTATGGAGCGGTTCATCACCCGAAACTATGGCGAGAGTCGGCCGGTTAGCCAATGTGATGATGAAGCGAATTGCACAGAGGCCGAACATCAGTTGAATAGAAGAACAGAGATAAGAATATTGGGTCAGTAAAATCTTCTGTCATTGCAAATGGTAGTGTTACAATCGTTTGCTGTACAGAGCAAAGATGTTTCTCCGTGTGATTGGTCACGCTATCACTCGCAATAACAATAAGGAAGTTTACTGTGCTACTTTAATTCTCCTTCCAGTACCGCCCAAACATTATTAGCCAGAATTTTTGCACCGGCAGGCGTAGGGTGAATACCATCTTTCTGGTTAAGTGCGGGCACGCCACCCACGCCTTGCAGCAGAAAAGGCACCAGTGCAATATGATTCTTTTGCGCCAATTGCGGGAAAACTGCCTTAAACTGTGCCGCATAGTTTGCACCCATACTGGGTGGTATCTGCATGCCGGTTAATACAATTTTAGCTTTGGGATATTTCGCTTTTACCTTGTCTATAATAAACTGCAGGTTGCTGCTTGTTTCGCTGCTGGGTATGCCGCGCAGGCCATCATTGGCGCCTAATTCTAATATGAATATATCTACAGGTTGCTTTAATGTCCAGTCAATACGGCTTTTACCACCCGCTGTAGTTTCACCGCTCACCCCGGCGTTTACAATTTTATAGGGCAATTTGGCTGAATCAATTTTGTTTTGCAAAATGCTTGGATAGGCGTCTTTGTCCGGATCGTCCAAACCATAACCTTCTGTTAAACTATCGCCAAAAACCAACACGGTTTTAGTGTTTGAAGTACTGCTTTGCTGTGTTGCAGCAGATGAAGTAGTATCATTTCCGGTGCTATTGGTAGCGGTGTTTTTATTCTGGCAAGCCATCAGCAATAAAGCAGATAGCATGGCGTATGTAAGGTTATTTTTTTTCATGATGGATAGATAGCCAAATAAGCTTATTGTTTTTTCCTAATTTCGAAATGGTAAGTAGGATTATATTAAGTAGAACGCAAAATCTCAAGCGGTGGTTTGTTCAGGGCGCCACGGCTGTTCAGTAAGCCAATAGCTACAGTTAATGCGGCTACGCCCAGCAATAGCCACAAAGCCGGTGTATAATTCACTACAAAAGGCAAGTCAAAACTATACTTGGCCAGCAGTATGCTGCCAGCCAAACCAATCACAATGCCGGTTAGTGCCGAAAGGGTGCCCAAAAACAAATATTCTAAAGCGGTAATGGTGAATATTTGCCTGCGGCTGGCTCCCAGGGTGCGCAGCAGCACACTTTCGCGCATGCGCTGGTATTTGCTGATGCGTACAGAGGCAATAAGTACCACTAATCCCGTAATCATGCTAAAGGCGCTCATAAAGCGGATGATGTAACCAATCTTGTCTAATAACTCATCTAATGTGGTAAGTACCAGGCCTAAATCAATAATGGATACGTTAGGGAACCGCTGTACCACCGCCTGCTGAAATTTAGCCGATACCGTACTGGACGGTACATGAGTCAGCTCCACAAAAAACTTGGGCGCTTCTTCCAGCACCCCGGTTGGAAACACGACCTGGAAGTTGGTTTGCACCTTACTCCAGTTTACTTTACGCAGGCTGCCTACAATGGTGTTAATGCGTGTGCCCTGCACGTTAAACGTAAGGTGATCGCCAATTTTTGCATGAATGCGTTTGGCCAGTCGCTCGTCTAATGATACCGGTACATCGGTGGTTGAGGTGGCCTTACCTGTCCATTTACCGGCAGTTATTTTCTCGGTCGAAGTCAGGAAATCGCGGTAGGTAACCCGGTATTCGTAAGCCAGCGCCCGGCGTATATCGTTTTTTGTGGTATCGTTTTTTAAGGAAGCCGCAGTAATGTTATTGATTTTTTCAAGTTTGATAGTAACAATAGGTACCTGCTGTACTACAGGCAGGTGGTTTTGTTTCGTTAGCTCCTCTACACCTTTTTGCTGATTGGTTTGAATATCAAATAATATCATGTTCGGCTGATTGCCGCTGGTAGACAGCGAAACCTGCTGGATGAGCATGGATTGAATGAAAATCAGCGTACAGATAAACATGGTACTCAGCCCGATAGACACCATCAGAATAATGGTTTGGTTATTGGGACGGTACAAATTGGCAAAGCCTTGCCGCGCCAGGTAGCTCCAGGAATTGGAAACCAGTAAACGCATTAAACGCATCAGTAGCCAGGCCACCAGGCTTAAAATACCAAAAGCAACTAAAATACCCGCCGTAAAGGCGGCGCTTGCCGGCCAGCTTTTTAACTGCAAATAAGTGAAGGAAGCAATAAACGCCAGAATAAGCGCATACACCAGCCAGCGCAGAGGATCGCGAGCGGCGTTGCTTTCCTGGTCAGTGATACGCAATGTGTTCAGCGGCGATATATTGCGGATAGACAACAGCGGCAACAAAGCGAATAACACCGAAATTACCATCCCTAAAGCTACACCCTGCCCGAAAGCCAGCCATGAAATATCGGCCGACATGGTGAAAGGTAAAAAGTCTTTCAATACCATAGGCAGCAGTTGTTGCACCAGCGTACCTAATAGTGCACCAATCACAGAACCAATAAACCCGATACCTAAAATCTGGATCAGGAAAATCAAAAAGGCTTCCCAGGCTTTTACGCCCAGGCAGCGCATAATGGCTATGGAAGGTATTTTTTCGCGGATGTAAATATTGGTGGCACTGGCTACACCCACGCAGCCCAGTAACAGGGCGATGAAACCTACCAGCGATAAAAAGTTAGCCAAATCGCCAAACGAACGGCCGGTGCTTTCTTTGCGGGTGGCAATGGTTTCGTAATGCAAACCTTCTTTATCTAAACGGCCGTCAATAGATTCGGCCAGTTTATCAACATTCGTTCCAGGGTTGAACTTGTAATAATAGCTGGTATTTACGCGGCTGCCTTTATCTATCAAGCCGGTTTCATTGAGGTAGGATAGTGGCACGTATACAATTGGGGCTACCGTTGCAGCCACGCCGTTCTGACCGGGAGCCTGCTCCAGTTTGCCTGCAATTAAAAAAGTAACCTTGCCTACTTTCACCGAGTCGTTTACTTTAACGCCGAACTGCTGCATCAGTGTTTTGTCTACCAAAGCATAACGGCCATTTTTAAAAGTTCGGCCCGCTGCTTTTGGGGTAGTTTCAATTTCGCCATAATAAGGGAAGTTGCCCTGCAGTGCTTTAATTTGCACCAGCCGGGTGCCGCCGCCTTTTGGGAAAAGCACCATCGAGGCAAAGCTGCGCTCCTGCGAGCGATCATCGCCCAGGCTGTCTAACAGGGGTTGTATCGTTTTACTTACCGGTTTATTGCCGGCAATCATCAGGTCGGAGCCAATGAGCAAGCCAGCTTGATCATTGATATCTTTCTGCAGGTTATAACTAAATGAGTAAATACCCACCAGCGCGGCAATGCCAAATACAATAGAAGAAATAAAAAGCAGCAGGCGCGAGCGGTTTTTACGGCTGTCGCGCCAGGCCATCTGGAGCAGCCAGCTTAAGCTTCGCTTATGGTTAGGGGGCGTTTGTTGCATGGGTGTGGCTTAAGCGTTGGTGTATTCGTCGGCAATCAGCTTACCGCCTTTTATTTTTAAAATGCGCTGGGTTTTGGCCGCCAAATCCAAATCGTGGGTAACTACTACCAGTGTGGTACCAGCATCGCGGTTTAAGTCAAACAGCAGCTTAATTACTTTTTCACTGGTTTCGGCATCCAGGTTGCCGGTTGGTTCATCGGCAAATAAAATTTTAGGCTGATTGGAGAATGCCCGGGCCAATGATACCCGCTGCTGCTCACCGCCCGAGAGCTGCGAAGGGTAATGGTGCCCCCGGCTGGCCAGGCCAACCTTATCCAGTAAATCCAATGCACGTGCTTTGATATTGCGCTCGCCGCGCAGCTCTAAAGGCACCATTACGTTTTCTAATGCCGTAAGTGTAGGCAGCAGCTGGAAGTTTTGGAAAATAAAGCCCACGTACTGGTTACGCACCTGTGCACGTTTATCTTCACTTAGTTCACCTAAATTAATCTGATTCAGTTCCACCTTGCCCGAGCTGGAACGATCAAGCCCGGCGCATAAGCCCAGCAGCGTAGTTTTGCCGCTCCCCGAAGGGCCCACAATGGCGTTGGTAGAGCCGGTAGTGATGGCGAAGTTAATGTCTTCCAGTACCGTTAACGTGCGGCCGGCGCTTTGATAGGTTTTGCCTAAGTTGGCTATATTAAGTATAGTATCCACAGTAGTTTAAATTAATAACAGCAATGAACGTAAGGTATTCATTCTTACTCACAAACAGAATAACGAACCGCCTGTTTAAGAATTATACCTCAGCAAGTTGTTATTATTTAGATGTGAACGTTCACTAATTGTTACAACGCTTAATCTTACTTATAAAACCACCTTTAATCCTTTGCCATGTCAAGTTCAAAAGTTTCTCGTCGTAAGTTTTTACAAAGCGGTTTATTAGGTGCGGGCGCTCTGGCCTTAACGCCTGGTTTTTCGGCGTTGGCTTCCTGCATTGGCGGGACTGAGAAAAGACTGGGTATTGCGCTGGTGGGTTTGGGTGGTTACAGCAGCGGGCAACTGGCACCGGCTTTGCAGCAGACTAAAAATTGTTACCTGGCCGGTTTGGTTACCGGTACACCTGAAAAAGCTACCCAATGGGCGCAGAAATACGATATTCCGCAAAAGAACGTCTACAACTACCAGAACTTTGACGAGATTGCTGGTAATAAGGACATCGATATTGTGTATGTGGTGCTGCCTGTAGCACTGCACAAAGAGTTTACCATTAGGGCGGCGCAGGCCGGTAAGCATGTAATTTGCGAAAAACCCATGGCTGTAAATGCTGCCGATTGCCGGCAAATGATTGCCGCTTGTAATAAAGCTAACCGTATGTTATCTATCGGCTACCGTTTGCACTTTGAGCCGCACAATATGGAAGTGATGCGCTTGGGGCAAAAGCAGGTGCTGGGTAAAGTAACGCAACTTGAAAACGCCAACGGCTTTTATTATGGCGGCGACCCGAATGCCTGGCGTTTAAAAAAAGCCTTATCGGGCGGCGGCGGATTGATGGATATGGGTATTTACGCTATACAGGGCGCCCGTTACACCCTGGGGCAAGAGCCAATTGCCGTAATGGCCCGCCAGGAAAAGACCCGTCCCGAATTGTTTAAAGAAGTGGATGAAACCGTATTTTGGGAGCTGGAATTTCCGGGTGGGTTTAAATCGCAGGGGAAATCGAGCTATAACAACAACTGGAGTTATTTGAAAGCCAAGGCCGAAAAGGGCTGGTTTGAACTCGAGCCGGCTTATGGCTACGGCGGTATACAAGGCAAAACTTCATCCGGTGTAATGCCTTACCCGCAAATTAACCAGCAGGCGGCACAAATGGATAATTTTGCCCAATGTGTAATGAGCGGCAAACCTACCCGCGTACCCGGCGAAGAAGGTTTGAAAGATATGCTGGTGGTAGATGCTATTTACCGCAGCCTGCAATCCGGCAAGCCGGAAAGAATTTTGAAGGTATAGTGTGCCTTTTATCAGGTATTGATTTACCTTTAGGTTCATCTTACATCCGCATACTATGCTTCAACAAGTAACCCCTGAATGGCTGCAATCTATTGAGGTTTTAAAAGAAGTTCCTTTAACACAGCTTAACTGGCTCATTCAGCATTCTCAACAAATGTTGCTAAAAGAAGGCGAGTTTCTGGCTCAGCCCGGAACGGTGCTCAATGCCATGCATGTTGTTATTAATGGCAAAATGCGCCTGTATATTCCCCAACAGCAGGGTGTAAGAGAAATTGGCGTATTTGAGCCGGGCGACATTACCGGCTATCTACCGTTCTCGAGAGCCAAAAGCACCCCCGGGTTTGTAGAAGCTTTGGAAGAAACCCAGCTGATGCGTTTGGAAAGCACTGAAATGCCGGAAATGATACGCGAGTATTTTGAGCTTACCCAGGCGCTGGTGCATGTAATGGCCACCCGCATACGCAATTTTACCGCCCTGCAACAGCAAAACGAAAAAATGATGGCCCTGGGCAAGCTTTCGGCCGGGCTGGCGCATGAGCTGAATAACCCGGCAGCCGCCATAGCCCGCGATGCAACGGCTTTGAATAACTTGCTGCAGTTAAGCCCTGAGCATTTGCAGGGAATGCTGGCTTCGCAAATAGGTGCTGAACAGGCAGAGGTAGTTACCCGATGCTTGTTTGATGCCCTAAACAAAGAGAACAAACCGGCCATGAGCCTGATGCAGCGCTCAGAAGCCGAAGATGATGTAAACGATTGGCTGGAAGACCACCACGTACCCAATGTATGCGATATTTCGGAGCCTTTTGTGGCCAGCGGGTTAACCGTGAAAGAACTGGAGTTATTTAAACCGCACATCCCTGAACCGCAATTGCCTATGGTAATGAAATGGATAGGCAAAAGCTTGTCAGCTGGTCGGTTAGTGAGTGATATCCAGGAATCATCGCGCCGCATATCTGAACTGGTAGGTGCAGTGAAGAATTTCACCCACATGGATAGGGGGCAGGATAAGCAATATGCCGATATTCATTTGGGCATTCGCAACACACTTACCATACTTAACCATCGCATCAAAAAGGCTAAAGTTAAATTGATAGAGAATTTTGATACCTCCCTGCCGCCAGTGAGTGCCCTGATTGGTGAGCTTAACCAGGTATGGACCAACTTAATTGATAATGCAGTTGATGCTCTGGAGTCGGTACCGGATGCGACGCTGGAAATCAGGACCCGGCGAGACGGTATATTTGTGCAGGTTTGCATTATTGACAATGGCCCCGGTATTCCCGAAGATATTTGCAGCCGTATTTTTGAGCCTTTTTTTACCACCAAGGAAATGGGAAAAGGTACCGGCTTGGGTTTGGATGTAGTGCACCAGATTGTGCAGCAGCACCATGGCACCGTAAAGGTAAATTCAAGGCCCGGCCGCACGGCGTTTGAGGTTTGTTTCCCAATCAATGGATAAGGTGTTGCTAAATTTTCTAACTTTAAACCGATGAGTCTGCCCATAATTATTTCTGTTGATGATGATCCGCAGGTATCCCGGGCGCTGAACCGCGATTTGCGGCAGCAATACCGGCAAACCTACCGTATACTAAGTACCACCTCGGCCAATGAGGCTTTAGAAACCTTAAAAGAGCTGAAAAATACAGGTGAAACCGTGGCTTTGGTAATTTCAGACCAGCGCATGCCCGAGATGGAAGGCGTTGATTTTCTGAAGCAAGCGGCTGTATATTACCCCGAGGCAAAAACCGTACTGCTTACTGCCTATTCTGATACCAATGCCGCCATTAAGGCCATTAATGATATCCAGCTGGATTATTACCTGATGAAACCCTGGAACCCGCCGGAGGAAAAACTGTATCCGGTAGTCAATGATTTGCTGGATGATTGGCAAAGCCATTACCAGCCGGCTTTTAAGGGAATTAAGGTAATCGGCTACCAGTTTTCACCTGCTTCGCATGATATTAAAGCCTTTTTGGCCGGTAATCTGATTCCGTACCAGTGGCTGGATGCCGAAACTGATAAGGAAGCCAGGCGCTTAATTGATATTAACGGTTTGACGTTGAAAGATGCGCCCTTTATTATTTTTGAAGATGGTACCTGCATTTGCAACCCCAGTATCCGCAACATTGCTACCCACATCGGCTTAAACCCCGAAGTAAAAAATGAGATTTATGATGTGGTCATAGTAGGCGCTGGTCCGGCCGGGCTGGCTGCAGCGGTATATGGCGGCTCTGAAGGCCTGAAAACCTTATTGATTGAGCGCCGTGCTCCGGGCGGGCAAGCTGGTACCAGTTCGCGTATTGAAAACTACCTGGGTTTCCCATCTGGTTTGAGCGGGGCTGATTTAACCCGGCGTGCGGTATCACAGGCTACCCGCTTTGGTACTGAATTACTGAGCCCGCAATCGGTAAAAGATATTCAGCAGCAAAACGGCTACAAAACCTTGGTGCTGGAGGACGGAAATACCATCAACAGCCGCAGCGTGATTATCACCACCGGGGTTGATTACCGTAAATTAGAAGTAAAAGGTGTAGAGCAGTTTACGGGTGCAGGTATTTATTACGGCGCAGCCAACACGGAGGCCTATGCCTGTACCAACCAGGAAGTATATGTAATGGGTGGCGGTAATTCGGCAGGGCAGGCGGCCATGTACCTGTCTAAATTTGCCGGAAAGGTATACATCATCATACGTAAAAAGAGCCTGGCTGATAGTATGTCGGCTTATCTGATTGATCAAATCAGTAAGGTAGACAACATAGAATTACTGCCCGAAACTGAAATACAGGAAGCTTTAGGTGAAGGGCACTTACAGGAGCTGGTGTTGATTAACAGGGCTACCAATGA
Source organism: Mucilaginibacter koreensis (assembly GCF_054783355.1). Classification (NCBI taxonomy): domain Bacteria; kingdom Pseudomonadati; phylum Bacteroidota; class Sphingobacteriia; order Sphingobacteriales; family Sphingobacteriaceae; genus Mucilaginibacter; species Mucilaginibacter koreensis. The sequence continues at coordinate 3,587,172 of NZ_BAAGQS010000001.1, forward strand.
AAGCCGTAAGGTTCCGGCAGCTGCCCTTTACATCTTCATTGGTGCTAAGCCTTATACCGACTGGATACAGCTCAATATCATCAAAAACAATAAAGGCTTTATTGAAACCGGCCGCGATTTGCAGAACCATGAAACCTTTGCCGGTATATGGAAGCAGCAGCGCGAGCCTTATTTGTTAGAGACGAGTTGCCCCGGTATTTTTGCCGCCGGCGATGTACGTGCCGGTGCCATGAACCGTGTGGCTTCTGCCGTAGGCGAAGGTTCTATGGCCATTAGTTTTATACATAAATATTTAGCAGAAGTATAATATGCCCGAAATTTGCCAGCACCTGAGTGTCATAACCGAACTCAAACAACCAGAAGCTTATGTATGTGAGGAATGCGTAAAAGCGGGCGGGACTTGGGTGCACCTGCGCACCTGCCAAACCTGCGGCGTTACCTTATGCTGCGATTCATCGCCCCATAAGCACATGACGAAGCATTTTCATCATACCCAGCACCCGGTAGTGATCTCTGCCGAGCCGGGCGAGCGCTGGCTGTGGTGCTATGCGGATGAAATGATGGCAGAGTATTAAACTTCGCGTTCAATAACGCTGATATATTTGGCAGGCACAGCATCAGTTAGCCATACGCTGTTGGCCGAGAGGTAAAAGGTAAAGCCGTCTTGCTGCATACGCTGTGCATCTATTACCAATACTTGTGGTTTGCCATGCCGTTGCCCTACTTTAATGGCGGTAGCAGTGTCGGCACTTAAATGCACATGCTGGCGGCTGCGTTTTTCTAAGCCGTTATTTAAAATAGAGGGCAGGTTTTGTACGGCTGTGCCGTAGTAAAGTATAGCTGGTGGCTGGGCTGGCACATAACCTAAATCCACCTGTACCGAATGCCCCTGGCTGGCCCTGATTTGTGTATGGTCATTGTTAAAAGCGAAGCGCTTTTTATTGTTGGTTTCAACTACATGCATCAGCATATCCATATCAACTTTCATTTGATGCTGGTTTAACTGTTGCAGTAATTGAGCAACATCCGTCCAGCCATTTTCATCCAGGCTGATGCCTATAGTTTCGGGCTGATGGCGCAACGCTAAACTTAAAAATTTGCTGATGCGGGTGGTTTCCTTCTCGCTAATCATTATGAGCTGTAAATAGGTTTCAATTGTCTAATCTATTACTTTTATGATTAACAAGCTTGCCCCTATGGAAGAATCAGATAAATTGAACCGCATTATAGAAGCACGAATGAAACTAAAGGCCCGTTTCGAAGAGCAGATGCGGCAAACACCTTCAGTGGCCGATCATGCGCCCCAAGGGCAGGGTGAGCCCAACCGCCATGGTATGCCTGCCGTTCCTGTTGGTCAAACCCTTACCCACAAATGGCCGGTGCTGGATTTAGGCTATCATCCCAATATTCCGCTCGACCGCTGGCGGCTTACTATTGATGGCGCTGTGGAGTACCCGCTGCGCTTAACCTGGAAGCAACTGCTGGCTCTGCCCCAAACCAAAGATGTATCAGACTTTCATTGCGTAACCACCTGGTCTAAACTCAATATGCACTGGAAAGGGGTGAGCCTGCTGGATTTAGCCGCCCTGGTGCAACCCAAACCTGAAGCTACACATATACTTTGCTATGGTTATGATACCTATACCACTAACCTGTCGCTCTCCGAAGCGCTGAAGCCCGATGTGTTGCTGGTGCATAGTTATGAAGGCCAGCCGCTGCCCGTTGAACATGGCGGCCCCCTGCGCATGATTACCCCGCAGTTGTATGCCTGGAAAGGTACCAAATGGATTAAACGCATCCAGTTTTTAACTGAAGATAAACCGGGCTTTTGGGAGGATAGGGGATATTCTAACACTGCCTATCCCTGGCGTAATGATCGCTACAGTGATGATGAATAACTTAAGTGGCAAACACTCAATGTCTTAATCAGGCGCTGTCAACTATTTTCAAAAAAAATTTTGTGAACTAAAAAAACACACTACATTTGCAGACCCCAACGGGATGGTATCATAGCTCAGTTGGTAGAGCAAAGGACTGAAAATCCTTGTGTCGCTGGTTCGATTCCAGCTGATACCACAAAAAAGGCTTTTAGAGTAAAATCTAAGAGCCTTTTTTATTGCTATAGCTTTTGGTTAAATTGCCGGCTTAATTGATATCAGGCCAAACATTACAACAAATGAATATTAAAAAATTAAAATATAAAGGGCTGATTTCGGCGCTGGCTATCACTGTGCCCTTTTGGGTGGCTTTGTCATCATCGGTTATAAAGGATAATTCGCCTGCAAAAGGAAAGGTCATCTTTTTTGAAGATTTCAACAGCTCAAAGCTTGACCGTGCCCGCTGGAACGTAGAGGTGACAGGCATGCACGTCAATAATGAGTTACAGGCTTATGTTGATTCGGCCTCAACCGCGTTTATTGCACACGGCAAAGCAGCCGAAGGCGCTCAGAACGGCGCCCTGGTATTAAGGCCGCAATCGACCCCGAACTTCATCACCAAAGACGGCCAGCATTTCGATTTCATCTCAGGCCGGATAAATACACGCAGCAAATTTGAATTTACCTACGGTACTGCCGAAGCCCGCATTAAAATGACGGCAGGCGATGGCCTATGGCCGGCCTGGTGGATGTTGGGCAACGGCAACTGGCCCGCCTGCGGCGAAATTGATATTATGGAATATGTAGGCGAGCCCGACTGGATCAGTTCTGCCGTGCATGGCCCCGGTTACAGCGGTGAAACGCCGTTTGTAAACCGTATGTACCTGTCGGCAAAGCAGGATGTAACCCAATGGCATACCTACGCCGTAGAGTGGACTGCCAATGCCATGAACTTTAAATGTGATGGTAAATTACTGTTCAGGGTAACCCGGCCTATGGTTGAGCATTATGGCAAATGGGCATTTGATAATAAAAAGTTCCTGATTTTGAATTATGCTTTGGGAGGTGCCTATCCTGTAAAGGTAAACGGCGTAAAACAGCCTTATGAAGGTATGCCCGCCTCAACTGTTGGCCTCATTAAAGCTGGCAAGGCTAAAATGCTGGTAGATTGGGTGCGTGTAACCAGTAATGACTGAGCGCCCTGCCTGTAACTACCTAATTGTATTTAATACATACCCTTAAAACCGCTTTTTTACATATGAAAGGCGGTTTTTTCGTTTAGTAGCGCTGCGATACCGTATCACTTATTTAAGGCATAAGTGTAACCAATTTGATATTAAATTTTTATTTAATGAAAAAAATATTGTAAATATGCCCTGCCAATTGTAATTCAAAAATTTCAGTTTCCTTACCTCATGCCGGCTAAAACAGTTGCTTGTATATGGTCTGATGATCAGTTATTATCCATGCTTCGCCAGGGCGACGGGCATGCATTTGAGCTGATTTACCAGCAATATGCCGCTAAGCTATATGCCGCTGCCTACAATTTGCTGCGCAACCGCGAAGCTTCAGAAGATGTAGTGCAGGATTTATTTGCTGAACTTTGGCTCAAGCATCATCAGTTACATATTACTTCGTTGCAGGGCTACCTTAAAGTGGCTACCCGTAACCGGGTATTGATGCATATACGCAGCAAAAAAATAGCCTTAAGTGATGAGGTAATTGATATGCTGGCCGAAAAATATCAGGAAGCAGACGGTCGCTTATTGCAGCAGGATTTAAACCAGGCTTTGGAACTTAATTTGAATAAACTGCCCACCAAGTGCCGTGAAATTTTTAGCATGAGCCGCATGCAGCAATTATCTAACAAAGAAATTGCCGAGCAATTACACATTTCCATCAAAACTGTTGAAAATCAAATTACCATTGCCCTTCGTTACCTCCGTTCAGGCTTAAGCGATTTTCTGCCACTTATTGTGATGGTATTGATGTTCAGGTAATTACTCATCGTTAATTTATATTAAAAAAAAATATTAAAAAAACAGGGCTGCTCTTTGGGGGCAGCCCTGTTTTTTTGCATCCTACATATAATTCCAATGAAACCATTTTTCAGAAAATTTAAACCTCATCATAGTTCTGCTGCCCAAAAAGCAGCGCAAGAGCGTCAGATTCATCAATATTTTGATGATGTGGACCTCAATAAACCGGCGGGAGCAGAGGCTGGTGAATTCGATAGTACTCAGGTTTATAACCGTGTAATTGAACAAATAGATGCTGCCAATAGCCACAAACAGGCACGCCGCAAAAATATAATGGTTGCCGCTGCCATCACTGGCTTTCTGTTGCTTTCGGCGGTGGCTGTATATATGCTTCAGGTGCAAGCGCCTGTAAGTTACAAAGAACTGGCGGCTGCCAATGGGCAAATTAGTCAGGTAACACTGGGTGATGGTACCCAGGTGTGGCTCAACAGTGGAAGCCGGCTGCGCTACCCTGAGGAATTCCGTGGCAATACGCGTGAAGTTAGCCTGCAGGGCGAAGCGTTTTTTGAAGTGAAACACAATGCCAGTCAACCGTTTCTGGTTCATTCGGGCAAGCTTGTTACCCAGGTTTTGGGTACCAGCTTTAACGTTAAAGCTTACGCTACCGACCCGGTAATGAAAGTAGATGTAGTAACTGGCAAAGTAGGTGTGATTAACAAAGTGCAAAAAACGGCTCAAACTATTTTTCTAACTGCCAACCAGGAGGCCGTGTATGATATTAAACATGCACAGCTGCGTAAAAACGAGGTTGCCGAGGGCGTAGTGCTCAGCAGCTGGAAAGATGGAAAGCTGGTATTTAAAAATCAATTATTGCCCGAGGTATTGAATGCCTTGCAACGCCGTTTCAGCATACGCCTTGCGGCGGATGATAACCTGCACAAGTGTACTATATCTGCCGATTTTACCGGCGTGGCCCTGCCCGATATATTAACTATCCTGTCGAGGCTGGTAAAAGGAAAAGTTACCCAATCGCAAGCCGTATACCAGTTACATGGTAAAGGGTGTTAAGCAAATCGAATTAACCAATTAGTAATTAATATAAACCAATTATGAAATCCATATTAAACACAACACACAACCAAACTTAAAAAATAAACCCTATCCAAATGGTTTTGAATAGGGTATCAAAAAGATGAGTTTTAACGAAGTATCAGGTTACCAGAGGTCCAATTCTATACGCCTGAACTTCAATTATTAACCTTTTTAATTATTCAAATTTATGAATATATCTCTATTTTATAATGGAGTGCTTCGCTATGTGTTCAAATTAATGAAATATACTACACTTGTCTTTTTCGTAATTTGTTGCGTATGCTTTACAGCTATGGCCAACAGCTCTTATGGCCAAAAATTTCTGGACAGTAAAGCGCGTATTGATTTCAACAACGTTACTCTGGCCGAGGCGCTGGAGCAAATGGCCGCCGGTCAGCATGTAAAATTTGCTTATTCGGATGCCGTAATTCGCAGAACTGGAAAAATCAGCCAGTCGTTTCGTGGTAAAACCATCCAGGAAGTGCTGGTAAGCCTGCTTACGCCCCAGCAGTTAACCTACAAAGTGGTAGATGATGTAGTGGTGATTGAAGAAGCTACCTTTTCGGATGCGAAAAAGCAAAACCAGGCGCAACAAACCCCGGTTCGTGGTGTGGTTACCGATAGTAAAGGCGAACCACTGCCTGGCGTAAGCATTAGGGTAAAAGGTACCCAGGTAGGTGCAGTAACTAATGCCAACGGCGAATACAGCGTTAATGCAGGCAGCGATGCCGTGCTGGTGTTCTCGTTCATCGGCTTTAATTCGCAGGAAATACCTGTGGGCAGCCGGTCTAACATCAATGTAAAACTGGCCGAACAAAACAGCGCCTTAAGCGAGGTTGTAGTAGTAGGTTATGGTACTCAAAAACGTGTAAACGTAGTAGGTGCGGTAGACCAGATTACTTCTACAGCTATTGAAGGCAAACCTTCGGTAAACCTTACTCAAGCGTTGCAAGGCGAGTCACCTAACTTAATTATTCAGCAAAACAGTGCTGAACCGGGCGCTTACCCCAGAATTAATATCCGGGGTGTAAGTTCATTAAATAATAACAATCCGCTGATCGTAATTGATGGTATTACCGGTGGTGATTTGAATTTGCTTAATCCGCAGGATATTGAAAGCGTATCGGTACTAAAAGATGCAGGTAGTGCTGCTATTTATGGTTCGCGCTCGGCTAATGGTGTTATATTGATTACCACTAAAAAAGGTAAAAATAATTCACCTACTACGCTTACCTATAACGGGCAGGCTGGTATACAAGTACCTCGCATTACTTATCGCCCTGTAGAAAGTTATGAGAATGCGATACTCAGAAATGAATCTGTAGTGAACGCCGGACTGGCACCTATTTACAGCCCTCAAACTATCCGCAATTTTCAGGAGCAAGGCAGTAATGAGTGGTTTTTAGATGCTATTTTAAAAAATGCGGTATTGCAAAACCATAACCTGGCTTTAACAGGCGGTAGTGCTACCTCTACTTATTTGGTTTCAGCAGGTGTGACCGATCAGCGGAGTAATTTAGTTGGGCCTGGCTATGGCTTGCGCCGCTATAACTACCGCATGAATTTGAATACGCAGTATGGCAGGTTGAAGCTGACCAGCATCCTGTCTTATGCACGCACTGAAATTAAAGAGCACTCCTACAACACAGGTACTCTGATTGTAGATGCTGGCCGTACGCCAACTTATTACCCTATACAAGATGCACAGGGTAATTATTTGACTAATGACGTATTGACAGAGTTTAACCCATTGGGTATCTTAAAAAACGGGGGTTATCGTAGTACTGATAACGACAACGTTTTCGCCAATTTAACAGCAGAACTGGCTATTACCAAAGACTTTAAGGTAAGAGGTGTGTTTGGTGGAACCTTGTTCTCTAACCATACCTTCGGGCGCGTGGTGCAGGTAAACTTTTTGCCCAAAGGTGTTTATGGTGCCGACCGTAATACCAATGATGATAATGTAAAGAACCTGTTCATCAATACCCAGGTACTGGCTGAGTACAACCATACTTTCAAGAAAGAGCATAATGTAGGCGTATTAATTGGTGTGGCTAACGAGTCAACTACCAACCGCAGCAATTATTTGCGATTGAAGTATACAGATCCTGAGTTGGGTACACCAGTTACGGGTACTGTTATTGATCCTTCTTCAACAGCTACCAATAATAACACAACGGAAAATAGCCTCAACTCTTTGTTTGGCCGGGCTACATACAACTTCAAAAATAAATATTATGGTGAAGTAGATTTTCGTGTTGATGCTTCTTCGCGTTTTGCGCCGCAAAACCGCAATGCCTTCTTCCCTTCAGTGTCCGGTGGTTACCGTATAAGTGAAGAAAGCTTTTTAGAAAATTACCGTAATAAAGTAGGTGATATTAAGCTGAGAGGTTCTTATGGTATATTGGGCAGTCAGTCTGCTCCAGATTATGCTTATTTGAATACTTACCGTTCTTCACCTGATGCTTATGCTTTTGGTGGCTCAAGTGTTAGTGGTACAGGTATTACGTTTGTTGATCCCAACATTCGCTGGGAGCGTGCTGCAACCCTTAACCTGGGTGTAGATGCCAGTTTCCTGAGAAACGCCTTAACAGTTTCTTTTGATTACTTTGACAAAACCACAAGCGACATCTTATTGCAACCTGTAATATCAGGTGCTTATGGGGCCACTATCTCAAGGTCGAATATAGCTAAAGTGCAAAATAGGGGCTGGGAGTTAAACCTGAACTATCGTATTAACGGTAAGAACTTCAATCACTCATTTAACTTTAACGTAGGTGATACCAAAAATAAAGTACTGGCCCTTGCTAGTGGCGATATTTTAAATACGTATGATGAAATGAGGGTAATTGACCGTGTAGGCCTGCCCATTGGTTCATACGTAGGTTTAAAACGTGATGGCTATTTCCAAAACCTGAACGATGTATTAACCAGTGCCAAGCCAACCGGTTTAACAGTTGTGCCCGGTGATAACAAATATGTGGATGTAAATGGTGACGGTGTAATTGATAACAACGATAGCTTTGTATTAGGTAACGCTTTCCCTCGCCTTACTTTTGGCTTTACCTATGCTGTAAATTATAAGCAATTTGATTTCAATATGTTTTGGCAAGGCGTAGGTAAGCGCAGTACTTTCATCCGTGGTGAGCAGGTTGAGCCATTCCACTTTGGTTACTCGCAGGTAATTTACCAGCATCAACTGGATTACTGGACACCGCTTAACCCTGATGCCCGCTATCCGCGTTTGGCAGCCAATGGTAGTCAGTCTAACGAAAACAATTTCAGAAGGGGATCAGATATGTATCTGTTCAATGCTTCATATTTGCGTTTGAAGAATATACAACTGGGCTATACTTTGCCATTAGGGGTAGCTAAGGCCATCGGTATGAAAAAGGTAAGAGCTTACCTGTCAGGACAAAACCTGCTTACTTTTTCGGGCTTAAAATTCCTCGATCCTGAAACCACAGAGTTTGACACTGACTTACGTGCGGGCAACGGTGCAAACAGCGGCCGTTCGTATCCAACGCCTGTGTATTATGGGTTCGGTATTGATATTACCTTATAATCATGAACAACATGAAAAAAAATAAAATATTAAATAAAACCATACTTTTTATGGTGCTGGTGGTACTGGTGTCGGCATGTAAAAAACTGGATTTGGCGCCGGTAAACGGCTTTACTGATCCTACTTATTGGACAACCACTGAAAAGGCAGCCAGCGTATTAAATACGGCATATGGCCAGATGTACCGCAACGATTATTTCTTTTACAACGAAGGCGCATCTGACAATGCCTACAACGGTCGTGGCGATCAAAATGGCGTTGCCTCACTGGCAGCAGGTACTTATGATGCTTCATTGCCCCGTATCAAAGAAGAATGGGGAATCCATTATAGCGGCATAAAAACCTGTAATATATTTTTAGAAAATGTAGACCGTGTTACCAACATGGATGCCGCTTTAAAAGCCCGCATGAAAGCAGAGGCGCGTTTTATACGTGCCTTCCATTACTTCCAGTTAGAAACCTGGTTTGGTGATGTGCCTTTGTTTCAAAAAGACCCATCCATCGAAGAAGCAAATAACGCAGCCCGTACACCCAAAGCTGATGTTGTAGCTTTTGTTTTAAAAGAACTGGATGAAGCTGCAGCAGCATTACCGGTAAACACCGCTTATGCTGCTGCCGACCGTGGCCGTATTACCAAAGGTGCAGCCGTTGCTTTAAAAGCACGTGTGCTGCTATACGAAAGCCGTTGGGCTGAAGTAGCAACTACCTGTGAGCAATTAATGAATGGTAATGCCAACGGTACTTACAGCTTGTTCCCTTCATACGAGGGCGTATTCCTGCCGCAAAATGAATATAACAGCGAAGTAATGCTGGATTTGGAATATGTACCGGCTACCAGCGGTAACCGCAACTACAACAGCTTCTTTGATTTTGCTCCGTTAGCGGTAGGTGCCCGCTTAAATGCTTTGGCGCCAACGCAAGAGCTGGTAGACAGCTATTTGATGACGAATGGTAAACGCATTAACGAGGCCGGTTCGGGTTATGATGAAAACAACCCTTATGTCAACCGCGATCCGCGTTTAACTTACACCGTAGTATACAACCAGTACCAATGGCGTAAACCGGATAATACGATACAAACTATTTATACCAAGCCGGGCTCTGATCCTAATCCCGACGGTCCGGATCAGTACAAACCGGGTGCAGTAAGTTCACCTACCGGGTATTATATCCGCAAGTATTATGATCCAACCGGTAACCCTACTAACTTCCAGTCGGGCTTGAACCTGATACTGATCCGTTATGCTGATGTACTTTTAATGTATGCCGAAGCTAAAAACGAATTGGGCCAATTGGATGGTAGCGTATGGGATAAAACCATTAGGGCACTGCGTAGCCGTGCCGGCTTAACCAATGCTGCTGCATTAACCTTCCCGGGCGGTAGCCAAACCACCCTGCGCGATGTGGTGCGCAACGAGCGCCGCACCGAGCTGGCTATGGAAGGCCTGCGTGTATTTGATATTCGCAGATGGCGCATTGCTGAGAATGTACTGAACGGCTGGGCGCATGGCGCCAAATATGGTACTCCGTCAGTAGATAATGGATACATCAGGGCTAACCTGCGCAGTTTTGACAAAAACAGAAATTATCTGTGGCCTATTCCGCGTGATGAACGTGCTATTGACCCTAATCTTACTCAAAACCCAGGCTGGTAATTAATTGATCATAAAACATTAAAATCAACATAAGTGATGAAAAGAATATTTTATTGCCTTATTACAGGCATAGTAGCACTGCTGGTAGTAGCAGGCTGTAAAAAAGACAAAGGCTTAGAGCATACCCAAGTTTCAGCAGTAAGCAACCTGTTTGCTCCTGAGAACAACAAATTTGTCCAAATCGTTTCAGGTGCCACCGGCTCCGTTTCTTTCGAGTGGGAGCAAGCCCGTGCCGAAGATAATGGCCTGGTGTTGTACGAAGTAGTATTTGACAAGATAGATGGCGATTTTTCTAAACCGCTTTACACTACTCCATCAGATAACAATGGTTTGTTTAACAAGCTTACCCTTTCTTACAGCGACCTAAATAAAATTATGGCTACTGCAGGTGTAAAGCCACAAGAGTCTGGTAAAGTGAAATGGACTGTACGTTCATCTAAAGGCATTAACGTGCAACCATCAGACCAGAGCCGGGTAATTGAAGTGCAGCGCCCTGCCGGCTTTACCGATTTGCCAAATGAAGTTTATGTAACCGGTTCGGCTACCGAAGGTGGTGAGGATTTAAGTAAAGCTGTACGCATGAAACAAACCGGCCCGGGCAAATTTGAAGTATATACTTCATTAAAAGCGGGTACTTACCATTTCTCAAACCGTAATACTGGTACTCCTGCAACTTTCTCTTATGATGGTACTAAATTAACTGAAGGTGGTAATACGACTGTAACCGGCGCAACCAAAGTAATGAAGGTGGAAGTAGATTTTAATAACGCCACTTTTAAAACAACCGAAGTTGCAGCCGTAGGCTTATGGTTCTCGGGCGATAATAAAGTATGGTATGATTTGCCGTATGTATCAGGTGGAGTATGGCAGATTAACAATGCTTCTGTGGTATTCAAACAAGAATCATGGGGCCGCGATGAGCGTTATAAATTCAGGTTTACCCTTAAAGATGCTGCAGGTACTTCAAGCTTCCAGTTTTATGGTAGTGTAAATGGTGATAACAGCCGCCCTGATGCCAATACCCCTGCCTCTTTCTACTACATGGTACCGGTAAACAGCTCGCAGTATGATAACAGCTTTAAGTTTGTAGGCGCTGCTGACAATAAAACAGCCGATATCCGGGTTGATTTCAGTGCTACTGCTCCGGCTTATACGCACTCGGTAACTGTTAAATAATTTAATATGATTTCATCTGTTCTGCAAAGCCACAGGCTTTGCAGAACATTATTAACGTATTTATGAAACTTAATACTCGCTATATCACCATGGCGGCAGTGGCAGGATTAACGTCTTTGTCGCTCGGGTCATGCCTTAAGGATAAGCCTTTTCCGTTATATGAAAACGGCCCCAAAACTGCGCCTGTAAATTATACTTATGCAGCAACGGCCGATTCTTTGCAAACGGCTACTTATAACACGTTCATTTCTGCTAATGGCAGCTACTTTGTGCAAAACAATGCAGGCAACACCAATTACAACTACTGGCCGCAGGCACACACCCTTGATGTATTTACTGACGCCTTTTTGCGTACTAAAAATGAGATTTACCGCCAGCGCATGAAATCATTGCTAAATGGTACGCGTGCTACCAATGGCAACAAATATCAGAATGATTATTATGATGATATGGAATGGTTGGCTTTAGCCAGCTTACGGGCCTTCGAAGCTACACAAGATAATGACTATTTAACGGCTGCTACTACTTTGTGGACGGATATAAAAACCGGAGTAAACAGTCAGCAGGGTGGAGGTATTGCCTGGCGCAAAACGCAGTTGGGCTATAAAAACACACCAGCTAACGCGCCTGCTATTATTTTTGCCTGCCGCTTGTATCGCCTGCAAAAAAATCAGGCCGATTTAGATTTGGCCAAAAGTTTATATAGCTGGATGAAAACCACCCTGGTTGATGCCTCAAGCGGTATCATTTGGGATGGTATCAACTCTGCCGGTAACGGGCAATTGGATAAAAATAAATTTACTTACAATCAGGGCGTATTTATTGGTGCTGCTTTAGAGTTATATAATGTAACCAAGGATGCTTCGTACCTTAATGATGCTGTAAAGAATGCTTCGGCTACCATTGCCGATCCGGACATTACGCCGGGCGGATTGCTCAAATCAGAAGGTCAGGGTGATGGTGGTTTATTTAAAGGTATATTGGTAAGGTACATGACCTTGTTGATTCAAAACGGCGACATTAGCGCTACCAGCCGTGATGCTTATGTGAACTTTATGAAATACAATGCACAAACCCTTTACAGCAAAGGTATTGCCCGCCCAAGCATGATGGTAAGTCCGGATTGGAAAACTTTGCCGTCAGGTTCTACCGATTTAACAACCCAAATAAGCGGGGTAACAATGATGGAAGCTGCAGCTACCTTAAAAGCTGCCGGTAAATTATAATATTTGTATTTCAACCAAACCGGGACATTGTATCAAAGGCCGCTGCTGTTATCGGCGGCCTTATTAATATAAAACGAAATGCAAAGAAGAAAATTTATTCAAAGCACTGCACTTTTAGGGGCAGGCGTAATTGTGGCCAAAACACCGGCATCGGCTTTCGCCCTTGAAACTTACCCCCAGGTGCGGGTGCCTGTTGCCAAACGGAAGTTCACTTCAAAAGCCGTAGAAGGCGCCATCAAAGAGTTCCGTTCAAAAGTGAAAGATCAGGAGCTGGGTTGGTTATTTAACAACTGCTTCCCCAACACGCTGGATACCACAGTAACTTATAGTGTAAAGGATGGCCGGCCTGATACCTATGTTATCACAGGCGATATTGATGCCATGTGGCTGCGCGATTCGAGTGCACAGGTGTGGCCGTACATGGCTTTTGTAAAGCAGGATAAACCTTTGCAGCAGCTTATTGCCGGGGTAATTAACCATCAGGCTAAATGTATTTTAAAGGATCCGTATGCGAATGCTTTTTATAATGACCCGAATAAAGTAGGTGAGTGGGCGCACGACGTAACCAAAATGCAGCCCGGTTTGCATGAACGCAAATGGGAGATAGATTCACTTTGTTATCCTATTCGGTTAGCCTATCGTTATTGGAAACTTACCGGCGATACCAGTCCGTTTAATGACCAGTGGAAACAAGCGGTAGCTTTAACCCTCAAAACCTTCCGCGAGCAGCAGCGCAAGGAAAATGACGGCCCATACTCGTTCCAGCGCAAAACGGCCTGGGCTACCGATGGCGTTCCCATGAATGGCTTTGGCTATCCGGTTAAACCTGTAGGCCTTATCTGTTCAGCCTTCCGCCCGAGCGATGATGCTACCATATTTTCTTTCCTGGTTCCGTCTAACTTTTTTGCAATAGTAAGTTTAAAGCAGGCTGCCGAAATGGTAACCGCTATTGCCAAAGACGAAGCGCTGGCCGGTCAGCTTACCGCTTTAGCTACTGAAGTAGAGCAGGCGCTGCAACAGCATGCAATTATTGATCATCCGCAACTGGGCAAAGTATATGCCTACGAGGTCAACGGTTTTGGCAGCTTCAATTTAATGGATGATGCTAACATACCGAGCTTACTGGCCATGCCTTACCTGGGTGCTGTGAATGTAAATGATCCGGTATATCAGAATACCCGTAAACTGGTATTGTCTGAAAACAATCCGTTCTTTTTTAAAGGCAAAGCTGCCGAAGGTATAGGCGGCCCGCACATTGGTAAAGATATGGTATGGCCGCTTAGTATTATTGCACGGGGCTTAACCAGTACCGATGATAACGAGATTCGTCAGTGCATTCAAACCTTAAAGCGTACCCATGGCGGCACGGGCTTTATGCACGAGTCATTCAACAAGGATGATGCTGCTAAATTTACCCGCAGCTGGTTTGCCTGGGCCAACACCATATTTGGTGAACTGCTTTGGGAAACTTACCAAACCAAACCGCAATTGCTTAACGCATAACATCAAAGGCTGCTTCGTATAAAAACCGAAGCAGCCTTTAATTTTTCAATAAACACCTATGAATTTTAAATCGATTTACACGATAGGCTTGCTCCTGCTTTCAACCGGAGCAATTAAGGCCCAAACCAAAACTAATTATACTGAACGCATCCGCCTGATCAATCAAGCTGTTGACCAGCATTTAACCGACCACAGCACCGGCCTGTACTTCGAAACTACCGACAGTTCCAAGAATGAAAACAAACACTCCTGGTTATGGCCGCTATGTGCATTGGTACAGGCAGCCAATGAGATGGAAACTTTGCAGCCCGGTAAACATTACATGCAGCCGGTGGAGAAAGCCATTGAGCAATATTACAGCAATGTACCGCCCGTGCCTGCCTACCAGGATTATGTGACCAAGGAGCGCTTGAGCAGCCGCTTTTACGATGATAATGAATGGATTGCCATTACCTACCTCGATGCCTACAACCGTACCCATAAAAAGAAGTATCTGGACATCTCTAAAATGATTTACCGCTTTATAGAAAGCGGAACTGATACGGTAGCCGGCGGTGGCGTATACTGGAAAGAAGGCGACCATACCACCAAAAATACCTGCTCAAATGGGCCGGCTATATTGGTAGCGTTGCAGTTGTACAAAATCACTAAGCAAAAAGCGTATTTGGATAATGCATTAGCGCTGTATAAGTGGACTAACCGTTATCTGCAGGCACCCAGTGGCATTTATTATGATAATGTAAAGGTACCTTCTTTGAAATTAGCTCCGGCATTTTATACCTATAATACAGGTACCATGCTGCAATCAAATGCGTTGCTGTATCAAATCACCAAAAACAAAACTTACTTAGCCGAGGCTCAGCGTATAGCTAAAGCAGGCCGCGACCATTTTTTTAGAAACGGCCGATTGCCCGGCGGCGAATATTGGTTTAATGCCGTAATGCTGCGTGGATACGAAGAATTGTACAAAATTGACCGTAATAAAGCGTGGATTGATTTTTACATAACAGATGCCGAGCAGATTTGGGATAAAGAACGTTCAGCTGATAACCTGGTGAGCGCCAGGCCCACCAAACGCTTAATTGATCAGGCAGCCATGATGGAAATTTATGCACGTTTACAGCGCTTAACTAAATAAATAATTGTAATTTGCTTTATAATTGTAAATAAGACAGTAATTAACATCTATCTATGAAATTGGGTTTAGCCGTTTTAGGTGCAGTACTGTACTCATCACTGGCGCTGGGGCAAGGTGTGGTTTCAAAGCTGCCTTCAGTAAATTATGTAAACAACCGTGCTCCGTTAAAGCAGTCGCCTTACGTGGCTTTGCCTTTGGGGGCTATTAGCCCGCAGGGGTGGTTGCGCGAGATGCTGGTGAGGCAAAAGAACGGCTCAACCGGGCAGTTGGATAAATTGTACCCTCTGGTGATGAACCAGCGCAACGGCTGGCTGGGCGGTGATGGCGACCAATGGGAGCGTGGCCCTTACTGGATAGATGGTTTACTACCGCTGGCTTACATCTTAAAAGATCAGCAGCTTATTGCTAAAGTAAAACCTTGGATAGAATGGACGCTGAAGAGCCAGCAACCTGATGGTTATTTTGGTCCGGCTAAGGATTATGGCCCAGAAGAGGGAATACAGCGTGACAATAGCCATGATTGGTGGCCAAAAATGGTAATGCTGAAAGTATTGCAGCAATATTATTCGGCCACGCAAGACCAGCGGGTAATTCAGCTGATGTCCAATTATTTCAAATACCAGCTAAAAGAATTGCCCACCCATCCGCTCGACCATTGGACATTTTGGGCCCGCTACCGCGGAGGGGATAATCTCATGATGGTATACTGGCTGTACAATATTACCGGTGACTCATCATTACTAAAACTGGCTGATTTAATTCATAGTCAGGTATTCGATTATACCAACTCATTTTTGAATACCAATATGCTGGCTACCATTGGCAGCATACACTGTGTAAATTTGGCCCAAGGCATTAAAGAACCCATCATCTATTATCAGCAGCATCCCGAACAGAAATACTTAAATGCCGTAAACAAAGGCTTTGCCGATTTGCAAAAACATGATGGCACTGCACAAGGCATGTATGGCGGAGACGAAGCTCTGCATGGCAATAACCCCACCCAAGGCTCAGAATTGTGTTCGGCGGTGGAGATGATGTATAGCCTGGAAAGCATTTTGCCTATTACAGGTAACGTCAGCTACGCCGATCATTTAGAAAAAGTAGCTTTTAATGCCCTGCCTACTCAAATTACGCCCGATTTTATGCGCCGGCAGTACTTTCAGCAAGCTAACCAGGTGCTGATGTCGCGCCAGGTGCGCAACTTTGATTCGGATCATGAGGGAACGGATATATGCTACGGCCTGCTTACCGGCTATGCCTGCTGCACGTCCAATATGCACCAAGGTTGGCCCAAGTTTACCCAAAACTTATGGTATGCCACGCCTGATAATGGGCTGGCGGCTTTAGTGTATGCGCCTAATGAGGTAAAAGCCAGGGTAGCTAACAACATCGAAGCGGTGCTTAAAGAGGAAACCAATTATCCGTTTGATGAAACTGTTAAGTTCACATTAGGATTAAACAAAATAAAAACGGCCACTTTCCCCTTATACCTGCGCATACCGGCCTGGTGTACCAGGGCAAGTCTGAAGGTGAACGGACAGATAGTAAGTAGCCCCGAAGGCAATCAAATTGTAAACTTAAACCGCCAGTGGAAAAATGGCGATGTAATAGAGCTGCAATTGCCCATGCACATTACCAAAAGTAAGTGGTATGAAAATTCAGCCTCGGTAGAACGTGGCCCGCTGGTATACGCTTTAAAGATAGGCACACAAGTAAAAGAAGTAAAAAACACGAAAGACCCGTTGACTTACGGCGATGCTTATAATGAAATTTATCCAACTACGCCCTGGAATTACGGTTTCATCGAAAAATTGATACGCAAGCCTGAAGAAAGCTTTACAGTAAAGAAATCAGGCAGCGTGTCCTCCTATCCCTGGACGGCCGAGGGGGCACCTGTTATACTGCAAACCAAAGCCAAGCGCATTCCTTCATGGCAGTTGTATAATGGTGTAGCAGGGCCTGTACCTTACAGTATAGTACCCACCATACAAACATCGGCCGAGGAAGAGATTACCTTAATACCCTATGGCTGCACACAATTACGTATTTCCCAATTTCCAATAGTTCCCTAAATTATCTCTACATGAAATTCAAATCATCCATACTACTCTTGGCCTTGGCAGGTAGCTGCGGCCTGGCAAAAGCCCAGGTGAAACATGCGCCGGCTTATCCGCTCATTACACACAACACCTATTTCAGTATCTGGTCAAACAACGATACCCTGACGGCTGCACCTACGCAGCACTGGACCGGTAACGACCATTCACTAATTGGCGTAATTAAAGTGGATAATAATTTTTACCGCTTTATGGGTAAAGAGCCCAATGTATATAAAACCGTGCTTACCACTTCGGAGGATAAGCCGTTTACCGCTAAGTACACCGAAAGCTCGCCGGGCGAGGGCTGGGCTGCCATAAACTATAATGACCGCGCTTGGAAAACCGGCGCTGCACCCTTCAGTGATAACAAAGCGCAGGCAAAAACTTTATGGACTGGCAAAGATATTTGGATGCGCCGTGAATTTACAGTAGCCAACCCGGTAACTAACAAACTGATGCTTAACCTGCGCCATGATGATGATGCAGAAGTATACATCAATGGTGTAAAAGTAAAAGAGGTGCCGGGTGCAAACCACGAATTTCGCACCATTGCATTGGATGGCAAATACAATAACATCCTGAAAAAAGGTAAAAATGTACTGGCTATCCATTGTGTAAATACCGGTGGTGAAGCCTGGCTGGATGCGGGATTGCTTGATCAGCAAAAAGAAAAGCTAAGCAACAAGATTCCGGTAGCGCGCCAGCTAGCAGTACGTGTGAATGCTACGCAAACCATTTATCAGTTTAAATGTGGCAAAGCTGACCTGGAGGTTACTTTTACCTCACCATTGCTGATGAATGACCTGCGTTTGTTCTCCCGCCCGGTTTCTTACATCAGTTATAAAGTAAAATCAAACGATGGCAAAAATCACCAGGTTAGCATCTCTACCGGTGCCTCCGGCGACATTGCCGTAAACAAACCTTCGCAGCCGGTTACTACCCAGCAGTATACCTCTTCAGGTGGACTAACGGTATTAAAAGCAGGCTCAGTAGAGCAGCCGGTATTGCAGAAAAAGGGTGATGATTTACGCATTGACTGGGGCTATATGTATTTAGCCGCACCTAAGTCTGAAAATGCGGTGCAATATGTTACCAAAGGAACCGAATCAGTAAATGCTTTCTTTACTGGTCGTACGGCCAGCACTTACAAAAAGGGCACGCAGGTGATGTTAAATACTGTATTGCCTTTAGGCTCGGTAGGTAAGAAAGCAACAGAACGCTTTGTAATGCTGGGTTATGATGATTTGTACTCAGTACAGTATTTTAAAGAAAATCTGCAACCCTGGTGGAAATCGGAATATCATACCACCATTGATGCCGAGTTGGCCAATGCCGCTGCCGATTACCAGGCAACAATGGAGAAATGTACGGCTTTTGACGAGAAACTATACAAAGATACCAAAGATGCAGGCGGTGAGCAGTATGCCGAACTTTGCGTAATGGCCTATCGCCAAAGTATTGCCGCGCACCAGTTACTGAAAAGCCCGCAGGGCGATTTGTTGTTCCTGTCTAAAGAGAATTACAGCAACGGTTCTATCAATACAGTGGATGTCACTTATCCGTCAGCCCCTATGTATTTAATCTATAACCCAGAGTTACTGAAAGGTATGCTGAACGGTATATTTTATTACAGCGAAAGCGGCCGTTGGAAAAAGGATTTCCCAGCACACGATTTAGGTACTTACCCTATCGCCAACGGCCAAACCTATGGCGAAGATATGCCGGTTGAAGAGGCAGGTAACATGCTGATTTTAACTGATGCAATTGTAAAAGCCGATGGTAATACCAATTATGCTAAAAAGCACTGGGCTACTTTAACTAAATGGGCGCACTTCTTACTACAAGAAGGTTTAGATCCGGCCAACCAGTTATGTACAGATGATTTTGCCGGCCACCTGGCCCGTAACGCCAACTTATCGGTAAAAGCAATTATGGCTATTGGCAGCTTCTCACAATTAGCCGGTTTATCTAACTATCCTGAAATTAAGGCCCAATACCGTAAGGCTGCCGAGGAAATGACCGCGAAATGGCTGCAACTGGCTAAAGCCGGCGATCACTACTCATTGGTGTTTGAGCGCCCCGATACCTGGAGCCAGAAGTATAACATGGTTTGGGATAAAGTGCTTGACCTGCACCTGTTCCCTAAAGAGGTATACGAAACCGAGATGAAGTACTACCTTACCAAGCAAAACAAATATGGCTTGCCTTTGGATAGCCGTAAAACCTATACCAAATCTGACTGGATTATGTGGACGGCTACGCTGAGTGATAACCAGCGCGACTTTAAAAAGCTGATAGAGCCGGTATATGAATATAGCCAGCATACTACTTCACGTGTGCCTATCAGCGACTGGCACGAAACCACCGACGGTAAAATGGTCGGCTTCCAGGCCCGTAGTGTAGTAGGCGGTTACTTTATTAAACTGCTGGATAAAAAATGGGACCAAGCCAATGGCGGAACTTTAGATACTAAAGCTAACTCCCAGGGCAAGTGAGATTAACGCTATTAATAATTGCGCTGGCAGTAATGACTGCCGGCGCTAAAGCACAAACCATCCCTGCAAATGACAGGGAAAAGCAGGATCGTGAAGAGGCAGAGCGGCGTAAACGCGATGAAGCTTTTCATAAAGATTGGTCCAATACCCAACGCTATGCAGCGGCCAACCAGCAGGTGAAAGCCTCGGCACCAAAACATAACAGTGTGGTGTACATGGGCGATTCCATTACCGATTTTTGGATTGGTAATGACTCTACCTTCTTTGCGGCCAACCCGTATTATGACCGCGGCATCAGCGGGCAAACTACCACGCAAATGCTGGTGCGTTTCAGGCAGGATGTAATTAACCTGCGCCCCGCTGTGGTAGTGATATTAGCCGGTATTAATGATATTGCCGAAAACAACGGCCCTATCAGTATAGAGGATGTGTTCGGCAATCTGCAATCAATGGCTGTACTGGCTAAAGATGCAGGTATTAAGGTAGTGCTGTCATCGGTATTGCCGGCCTACGCTTTTCCGTGGCGGCCTAATATCAACCCGGTGCCCAAAGTGGCTCAACTGAATAGCTTGATTAAAGCTTATGCAGCTAAAAACCACATTATATACCTCGATTATTATTCGGCCATGGCCGATGAGCGGCAGGGATTGCCTGAAAGCCTATCTCGCGATGGAGTACATCCGAATCTGGCGGGCTACAAAGTAATGGAGCCACTGGCCCAAAAGGCGATAGCGCAAGCACTGAAGGGTAAATAATTTAAAAATATTTGCATTATTACACTGATTAATAGTTGCTTCCTTTGTCATACTTAGCCCCGTTGAAGAATAGTTGCAGAAACGTTCATCGGAGCGGCCTGTGCGCTTATGCTTCAACGGGGCTCAGCATGACAGTGGAGGTGATGTGAGGCATATTTGAATATTACCACCCGAAGAAGATTTCTCCCTGCGGTCGGAATGACAACATAGGAGTTTGACAATAGTACGAATACACAGTTTTTATCATCTCTCTTGTTAATATCTGTTATTTTCTGTTTTAATTTACATATGAAACTACCAAAACTGTTTTTAGCCGCCGGGCTGTTACTATCCACCGCGTTGGTGCATGCACAGGCGTTTGAACCGGCCGAGTATGTGAACCCTTTGATGGGTACACAATCGAACTATGAGCTTTCTACCGGCAATACCTATCCGGCGGTAGCCGTGCCCTGGGGGATGAACTTCTGGACACCGCAAACCGGTAAAATGGGTGATGGCTGGCAGTATACTTATGATGCCAATAAACTGCGCGGCTTTAAACAAACGCATCAACCCTCACCCTGGATGAATGATTACGGGCAGTTTGCCATTATGCCGGTAACCGGCCATATGCAGTTTACGCAGGATAAACGCGCCAGCTGGTTTAGCCATAAAGCAGAAATCAGCAAGCCTTATTATTACAGCGTTTACCTGGCCGATCATGATGTAACTACCGAAATTACCACCACTGAGCGTGCAGCGCAATTTCAACTGACCTACCCTAAGTCTGATAGCTCGTTTGTAGTAATTGATGCTTTTGACAGGGGCTCATATATTAAAGTGATTCCGGGTCAGAATAAAATTATAGGTTACTCCACCCGTGTAGCCCGCGGGCCGGCACCAAATTTTAAAAACTACTTTGTTATTTATACCGATAAGCCCTTTACTGTAGCCCGCACCTGGCACGACAGTACACTGGCCGACAACGGCAAGCTGGAAATGGACAGCAAGCATGCCGGTGCCATTATTGGGTTTAAAACCGCTAAAGGTGAAAAGGTACACCTGCGTGTAGCTTCTTCATTTATCAGCTTCGAGCAGGCCGAACTAAATTTGCAGCGCGAACTGGGGCATGACAGCTTTGCCCAAACCGAACAAAAGGCGCGTACCTTATGGAACGCTACCTTAGGCCGTGTAAAAGCCGAAGGCGGAACCGATGAGGAGATGCGTACTTTCTATTCATGCCTGTATCGTATGCTGTTCTTCCCGAACAAGTTATACGAGGTAGATGCCAACAATAAAATTGTACACTGGAGCCCATATACAGGCAAAACTTCACCCGGTTATATGTTTGCCGGTACAGGTTTCTGGGATACCTTCCGTGCCCTATACCCATTCCTGAACCTGATGTACCCATCCATTAACAAAGAGATGCAGCAGGGTCTCATTAATGACTATAAGGAGGGCGGCTGGCTTCCCGAATGGTCGAGCCCTGGTTACTCAGATGTAATGGTGGGTAACAACTCGGCTTCTGTAGTGGCGGATGCTTACATTAAAGGAGGACGCGGGTATGATATCAATACCTTGTACGAGGCATTGGTACATGGCGCCAATAATGAAGGCCCGCGTGCTACCGGCCGTAAAGGAGTACAGTATTACAACAAGCTGGGTTATGTGCCATATAACGTAAAAATTAATGAAAACGCAGCACGTACACTGGAGTATGCTTATGATGATTTCGCCATCTATCAATTAGGTAAAGCCCTGAACAAGCCGGCTGCCGAAATTGAAGTATATAAAAAGCACGCACAAAACTACCGCAACCTGTTTGACCCGGCCAGCGGCCTGATGCGCGGTAAAAATGAAGATGGTACTTTCCAGTCGCCGTTCAGTCCTTTCAAATGGGGTGATGCCTTTACTGAAGGCAACAGCTGGCATTATAGCTGGTCGGTATTTCAGGATGTGCAGGGGCTGATTAACCTGATGGGCGGCCGCAATAAGTTTGTAACCAAGCTGGATTCTGTATTTACCATGCCGCCGGTATTTGATGACAGTTACTATGGTGGCGTCATCCACGAAATTCGTGAAATGCAAATTATGGGGATGGGTCAGTATGCACATGGTAACCAACCTATCCAGCATATGATTTACCTGTACAATTACGCCGGCCAGCCCTGGAAAACCCAGTACTGGACCCGTGAAGTAATGAAGCGCCTGTACAAACCTACACCTGATGGTTATTGCGGCGATGAAGATAATGGACAAACCTCAGCCTGGTATGTATTCTCGGCCATGGGCTTTTACCCGGTAACCCCGGCTACCGACCAATATGTGCTGGGTACGCCGCTATTCAAAAAGATGACCTTAACGCTGGAGAACGGCAAAAAAGTAATTATTAATGCCCCGGCCAGCAGTGCTACCAATAAATATGTGGGTGCGTTGCAGTACAACGGCAAGCCTTATGGTAATACCTGGTTAAGCCACAGTGCCTTGCAGCAAGGTGCAACTATTAATGTAAGCATGCAGGCTGCGCCAAATAAAACCAGAGGTACTGGCTTAAAAGAAGTACCTTTCTCTATGTCGGCAGCACAATAATCATTTAGCTGGTTTAATATCAGAGTTGCTTGATTAAGCAGGCAGCCCTTAAACCCATAAGATAATAGCATTAATGCAAATTGTCTTATGGGTTTTTTATGTTAATACCTTTGCATAATATGTAACGTGGCAGGTATCAAAAGTATATTGTTTAAATACTCATTCTGCCAACCACCTTGTGCAAAATCTGTTAAATTAGCAACATGTCTAAAGAAAGCAGGAGCCGCCAGTCGCAAAAAATATTCGTGTTGGACACTTCGGTGATCCTATATGATCACAACGCTTTTGAAAACTTTCAGGAGCATGATGTGGCCATTCCGGTGCAGGTGCTGGAAGAACTGGACAACATGAAGAGCGGAAACGATACCCGCAACTTTGAAGCCCGCAGCTTTATCCGCCTCATGGACGAGCTGGCTGCCCAGCAAACACTGAATAAATGGATACCGCTGCAAGGGCAAAACAAAGGCCGCTTCAGGGTAGCCATGGATAATCCCTCATCGGGCATTAATGCTGAAGCAATCTTTGGGCCTGGTAAAACCGACCACCGCATACTAAATGCAGCTTTGGGCTTGCAGCAGGAGCATCCGGATAAAAAGGTGATTTTGGTATCAAAGGATATCTGCCTGCGCCTCAAAGCCAAAGCTTTAAACCTGAATGCGGAGGATTATGAAACGGGTAAAATTAAAAACCTGGATGAACTATATAGTGGAAAGTCATCGGTTGATAAGCTGCCGGAGAAAAACATTAACCATTTTTTGAAACAGCAGGTGGTGGCACCTGCCGATTTGGGTATTACACCGCCGCCGGGCAATCGCTTTTATGTGCTCAACAGCAAAAATAAAACGGCGCTTGGTTTTTATAACAGCAACAGTGGGGCAGTAGAACATGTATCAGAGCAGCCGGTATTCAATATTCATCCCAAAAATCCAGAGCAGGCATTTGCTATTCACGCCTTGCTGGATCCGGCTATTAAACTGGTAACCATACAGGGTAATGCTGGTACAGGTAAAACGCTCATTGCCCTGGCCAGCGCTTTGGAGCAGCGCAAAACTTACCGGCAGGTATATATTACTCGGCCTATTGTGCCGCTGAGCAATAAAGACATCGGCTTTTTGCCAGGCGATGTAAAAAGTAAAGTAGACCCTTACATGGCTCCCATTTGGGATAACCTGAAATTCATTCGTGAGCAGTTTGCAGAAGACCCCAAAATGCAGACTAAAATAGATGAGTTGGTGAGCAGCGATAAAATTTCCATTGCGCCGCTGGCTTTTATCCGCGGGCGTACGCTTACCAAAATATTTTTTATTGTGGATGAAGCACAGAATTTAACACCACACGAGGTTAAAACCATTATATCGCGTGCCGGAGAGAACAGCAAGTTTGTGTTTACGGGCGACATTTACCAGATTGATACCCCTTATTTGGATGCCGAAAGCAATGGCCTGTCATACCTGATTGACCGCGCTAAAGATCACCCGCTATATGCACACATTACACTGCAAAAAGGCGAGCGAAGTGAACTGGCCAATCTGGCAACAGAATTGTTATAACCCGAAAAATTAGCAGTTGCTATTTTTCGAATGCTATTTGATATTGCTTATTCACAAGTTTAATAATGCAGGTAGCAACAGGAGCCGTTGCCGCCGGTGAGTTAACATAAGCTTTACTGAGGCCTAAATCAAACGTAATTACATTATTAGTGCCGATTTCTACAATGCGCAGTTGCGAAAAATCATTATCAATATATTCCAGGTAACCGGTGGTTTGGTTAATTTGTACCGTACCATAATGGTTGGTGCGGTTATCACTTACCAATACTACATCATTTAGCGGCGCACCCGTAGCATTTTGTATGCGTAGCTGGTAGGGAGGATAATGTTTTTTGCAGGCGCCCAATACCAGGCTAATGGCAAGAAGCAATAGATAAAGCTTTTTCATTGGTGATGTTTGGGTGTAAATGTACATGCGGGTGCTAAAATACAACAATTGTACAGAAAGGGCGGCTGCTTTAATTAATCTGAAACTTTTCCCGGTATTCGGTAGGCGTCATGCCTACATTCTTTTTAAATATTTTCCGAAAGGCTTTCTGGTCATTATACCCCGAGTTGAACATTACTTCGGTCATTTGCTGGCGGGTTTGTTCCAGTAACTTTTTAGCGCCTTCAATGCGTAGCTTTTGTAAATATTCTATGGGTGTGCAGCCGGTGGCTTGCTTAAAACGGCGCACCATATTGCGGCGGCTCGAGGGCAGGTCTTTAATCATCTCCTCAATAGTAGCGGCATCCCGGTAGCCGGCCTCAATGTTGCGCTGGGCCTTGGCTACTAACTCATCCTGATGGTTATTGGAAGGCGAAAAGGTGGCGAAATAAGTTTGGTGCTGGCGATCCATGTCAATGGCGAAAATTTTGGCAGTTCGGATTGCCATTTCCCGGCCGCAGTATTGGGTAACTAAATGCAGCATTAAATGAAAACTGGAGGTGGAGCCCCCGCTGGTATAGATGCCATCATCGCTGGTGACTACCTGGTAAGGCATTAGTTTTACATCAGGAAAGGCAGCGGCAAAGGCACCGCAGGCATCTACATGGGTAGTAGCGGCTTTGCCTTTTAACAAACCACTGGCACCCAACAAAAATGCACCGGTACAAAAACTGGCCAGCGAAGCGCCACCTCTAAACTGCTGGTGAAGCCATGGAATAAATGCCTGATTTTGCTGTATAGCTTGCTGCATACTATTGGTGGCAAACGCAGGTATCAATATCACATCCAGTTTAGCGGTTTCGGCCAAAAGAGCGCCGCTGCCCGGGCGCAGGGTAGAGGCTACATGCTTCATTTCATCATCAAGGCATAAAAGTTGAATTTGAAAAGCAGCTTCACTGTTTTCAACGGTAGTCAGATGGTTTACGGTGTCAAAAACATCAAGTATGGCGGCTATGCTTAATAGCCGGTATTGCTGCGTAAGTAAAATGCCTAAATGAATCATGTGCTTAAGTGGTTATGCCTTAAAATTAAATAAAAATTTGTCTCAAACACGCCTTAAAGATGACTTTTATTATCGTTTCATACCCGGCCTTAAACTGTATCTTCGTGCCGCTTTCAGTTTCTGTATTCATTTACTAATGGAAAATTCTGTACCACTTACACCGTCAGTTTTACCCCGCAGAGGGTTAATCATATTCATTTTGGGCCTGCTGGCTACCATTGATCCATTTTCAATTGACTTTTACCTGCCGGCTTTTACTCAAATTGCTAAAGATGTACACAGCACACCGGCCCGCGTATCGCTATCCATCTCCAGCTACTTCATCGGTTTAGCTTTAGGGCAATTGATGTACGGGCCTATTGTAGACCGTTTTGGCCGTAAGCGGCCACTGTATATAGGTATGGCTGTATACATGATTACCTGTTTGGCCTGTACCCAGGCGCATAGTGTGGAGGCATTAATTTTTTACCGCTTTCTGCAATCGCTGGCTGGCAGTGTGGCGGCTGTAACTACTTTTGCCATGGTGCGCGATTTCTTTCCGGTAAAAGAAAGCGCCAAAATATTCTCCATGCTGGTGCTCATTATTGGTATTTCGCCGCTGGCGGCACCAACGGTGGGCGGTTTTATTACTGCGTATATGGGTTGGCATTGGGTGTTTATTTTACTGATTATTATAGTGGCGCTGGTGCTGCTGCTTACATTTTTATATCTGCCTCCGGCTGCGCCGCCCAATACTTCGGTATCTTTAAAACCCAAACCTATATTGCTTACTTTTTGGTCGATAGTGAACAATGCACAGTTCATGACTTACATTCTTTCGGGCACGTTTGCTTTTGCAACGCTATTTATTTATGTAGCCAGTGCGCCTGTGGTGTTTATGGAAGTATATAAAGTGAGTCCGCGCACGTTTGGCATTATCTTCGGCCTGTTGTCGTTTGGCTTTATCGGCAGCAGTCAGCTTAATATCCTCCTGCTCAAAAAATACCGGAGCCGGCAATTATTCAAAGCGGCATTGCTATGCCATTGTGTACTTACCCTTGTGTTTTTAGTTGCAGTATATAACGGTTGGCTAAGTATGGAAGGCATTATTATAATGTTTTTATTTACGTTAGCTTGCCTGGGTGCTATCAATCCTAATGCTTCCGCCATGGCCTTGGCGCCTTTAAAAAATAATATTGGCAGCGCATCGGCATTGATGGGCTTTTTACAAATCGGTATTGCCGGGGCTATATCGGGTTTGGTTGGCGTAATTGATTTGAAAAACATCGTACCCATACCGGCGCTGATGTTAGCCACCAGCCTTGTAGCTATACTGATTTTATGGTTAGGCACCCGCCGTATAAAACAGGTAATTGAGCCGGAAGATGTGAATCAGGGAGATGAAATGATTATTGTGCCACATTAACCGGTTCGGTGCCCTTTATGAACCGGCATTTAAAGGCAGTGTAAACCAAAAAGTACTGCCTTTGCCCATTTCGGTATCTACGCCGATTTGCCCGTTATGCTTGGTAATAATTTCTTTACTGATATATAAGCCGAGTCCAAGGCCCGAAAACTGCAGTCCGCTGTAGTCAGCACGAAAATAGCGCTCAAACAGGTGTGGTAATTTATCGGGTGGAATACCCGGCCCGAAATCGGTTACCAATACCTTAACCTCGGCGGGTGTTTTTTGGGCAGCGATAATAATATTGCGAGAGTT
Source organism: Mucilaginibacter koreensis (assembly GCF_054783355.1). NCBI lineage: Bacteria > Pseudomonadati > Bacteroidota > Sphingobacteriia > Sphingobacteriales > Sphingobacteriaceae > Mucilaginibacter > Mucilaginibacter koreensis. The sequence continues at coordinate 3,614,985 of NZ_BAAGQS010000001.1, forward strand.
GGGTGCGTATTTAACGGCATTGTTTACAAAGTTTACCACCACTTGGTCTATCTGGTGCTCATCGGCATATACTTCGGTGTCAATATCACCTTTCAGGATAATATCGTGCGTTCCGGCTGTGCGAATGTGGTTGCAACAATCGGCAAGCATATCGCTTAACTTAAATACTGTTTTATGAATTTGCCATTGGCCCTGTGTAATGCGGTTGGCATCCAGCAAATCGCTGATCAGACTATTCAGCTTGTGTAAGCTTTTGTTGGATTGCGCAATCAGTTTTTGCATCTTTTCAGGTGCCGGGTTATCCTTCATGCGGTCGAGGAGTTGCAAGGATGCTTTTAGCGCGGTTACAGGCGTTTTAAGTTCGTGGCTGGCAATGCTGATAAACTCTTCGCGCTGGCGCAGCAAATTACGCCGGTTGGTTACATCCATAAAAGTACCTATACCGCCGGTAATGTTACCGGTTTGGTGGTCAATTATAGGTGCAGCGTTAATAGAAATGTAAAATCTTTCCCCGTCGGGTGGCTGCACAGCAATTTCCTGGTCATAAACCGACATGCCTGTGCGCATCATTACTGCCATCGGGTGGTCTTCGGGCGGCAGGGGCGTGCCATCTATCCGCAGGTTCTGCCATTGCGGGTCATCAAAAGTACGTTCTTTAATCGCGCTTTCTTTTAGCCCTAATATGCGTTGTGCCATGGGGTTAGCATACGTCATACGGCCGTTGGTATCAATAATGCCTACACCTTCGGCCATCGTATCCAGTATACTTTGCAGCCGTTGCTCGCTGGTGGTTAGTTTATCATTAATGGTACGTTGTGTTTCGGCCTCCTGCAGGGTTTTTAACCGCAATTCTGTTTGCTCCATGGCTACCTTAGCCAGGCCCTGCAATATTTCAATATCATGAGTTGAAAATTTACGCGGCACCTGGTCTACAATGCAAAAAGTACCTATAATAAAGCCATCACTTGTAATTAACGGGGCTCCTGCATAAAAGCGCAGTCCAAAAGCACCATGCACATAAGGCTGGTTGGCCAGCAACGGGTCTTGCAGGGCATCTTCAATTACGGTCACTTCGGGTTGTAAAATGGCAAGCGCACACATGCTTTCGCCTCGATCCAACCGTACCAAATCGCCCAGGCCTATGCCGGCTTTAATGTATTCTTCATCCCCGTTAAGAAATGAAATATGTGCAATGGACGATTTAAATATAGTTTGTGCCAAGCCAGCCAGATTATCAAAAGCGGGTTCAGCGGGAGTATTGAAAATCTGATAGCGTTTAAGCGCTTTCACACGTTCTGCATCATTGTCAGGAATCAGGTTGATGCCGTAAACGTTTTTCATGAAATCGATACTTGCTAATTGGTGAAATGATTTTTGATAAAGGTATGTAAATTACCTATGGTTTAATATCTGTTCCTTTCTTAACCAAACTATTATAGCTGCTTATCATCAACAGCGTCTTTTTAGTTTGCTTATACTTCTATTTAAGCCATTACTAAAAGAATGTAACGGGATAGTTACTGCAATAGTATCAGGTTTTTGCAACGTAGCAGTAGCCATAGGGGTCTAATTGTTAAATATTGTTAAAACATTTACGAAGCGTTCGTAGATTAACTAATTTATTAGTTAAATTAGCGCTTTCAACCCTTAACACATGTATAAATTTACCCTGCACCTGCTCCTCTTTTTTCTTTTATGTTCATCGGCTATAGCACAAACTGGTACGCTTAATGTAAAACTGGTAGAAGCGCAAACCAACCAGCCGGTTGAGTTTGCCACAGCTGCCATTGTGCGCCTGCCCGATTCTGTGGTAGTGAGGCGTATTGCCTCAGATCACAACGGGCTCATTATCGTTGGTGGCTTGGCGCCGCATAGCTACAGGCTTGTGGTCAACCTGGTAGGCCTGAAAACCGAAAGCAAAAACTTCGGCATCACAACCCAGCGTTTAAACGTTGATTTAGGCATCCTGAAAATGGAACCCGATGTGCGTACCCTGAAAAGCATTAATGTAGAAGGGGCGAAAGACCCGGTAAAAATTAAAGGTGATACCACCGAATTTAATGCAGGCTCTTACAAAACGCAGGTAAATGATAATGTAGAGAACCTGCTGAAAAAAATACCTGGCGTAGATGTTGACCGCGACGGCAAAATTACTGCCCAGGGCAAGCAGGTCACTAAAGTACTGGTAGATGGCAAAGAGTTTTTTGGTAACGACCCTAAAGCGGCCACCAAAAATCTGCCTGCCGATGCTATTGATAAAGTGCAGGTCATCAACGATAAAACCGAAAGCACTAAGAATACCGGTATTGATGACGGGCAGCGTGATAAAGTAATTAACCTGAAATTGAAAGCCGACCATAAGAAAGGCTGGTTTGGCAATGTACAGGCCGAAGGTGGGACAGACAACCGCTATTTGGCGCAGCTTAACCTAAATCATTTTAATGACAAGCAGCAGTTTTCTGTATTGGGGCTAAGTAATAATGTAAATGAATCGGGCTTTAGTTTTGAAGATTTGAATGCTTTTACGGGCAACAATGTGTTCGGCAGTTTTGCCTCGAATGATGGCAGCAGTTATATTTCTATTGACCGTAGCGGCCGGGCTAATGTAAACGGCGCTTTTAGCGGCGTGCAGGATGGTTTGATTAAATACAATTCAGGTGGTTTAAATTTTTCTGATGTTTTTGGTAAAAAGGAGCAGCTAAAATTTAATGCAAGCGCCATTACGCTGGTAACCTCAAACTATCTCACACAGCTTACCGATATTCAGGATGACCCAAACAACCTGTATACGCACCAGAACAGCATCAGCCGTAATACCAACAACAGCTATCGCTTTAACCTGAATTTTGATTACAAGCCAGATACACTGAATAATATCAAGTTCAAGCCGGTGTTCTCGTTCGGGGTAAAATCAACCAACTCTTTGCTGCAATCTTATAGTACAAACATTAAGCAGGATAGCGTGAACCGCATTGGTCAATTGCTGGATCAGTCGGGGCATAATCCATCTTATGGTGGGCAGTTCACTTTTAATCATAAATTTAAAGGGGGTAAAGGTTCGGTTAATGCTTTTGCTACAGGCAACTATACAACTAACAACCAGAGTTATATTAACCAATATACCGCCCGTTATTATGCACCCATCAGGAAGGATAGTACCACCAACCAGCAAACCGATCAGGATAACAGTGGTACCTACCTTACCGGTACGGCCTCGCTGGTACGGCAGTTGAATGCCAAGCGTAAGCTGAGTTTTACGCTAAGTGAGGGCTATAGTTACCGAAAAGATAATGCCAACCAGTATACGGTAGACTACAATGCGATAACTGGCCAGTATGATATTTTTAATGCGGCTTATAGTGGTATCACCAATAATCAGAACTGGCGTTATACTACCACTGCCGGCCTGAACAAAACCGGTGATGTGACTTGGAATCTGAACTTGGCTGTTGCCAATTTAGGTTTGGATGGTAATTACCGGGTGAACAACCAGGGCGGCCCCATCAGCCGTAACAACTGGGCGTTTCTACCCAATGCCTCGGCCAGTTTTAAACAGAAGAATGGCGCTAACCTTTACCTCTCACTGTATTCGAGTGCACAGTTGCCGCAAGCATCTGATTTGCAACCTGTGCTGAATAACACTAATCCGCTGTACATCAGGTTGGGTAACCCGGAGTTAACCTTGTCGCGCACGTACAGCATCAATGCTAACTATAATTTATTTGATCAAAAAACAAGTTCATATTTTGGCTTCTATGGTTACTTTGCGCAAACATGGGCCGGTTTTTCTACCCAAAGTATTGTAAGCACCAGCGGGGTAATTACCACCCGCCCTATTAACACCGATGGTAATTTCACTTCAAACCTGGGTTTCAACTGGAGCAAGCCCACCAAAGTAAAAGGCCTGAAATATAACCTGGGTAGTTATTTTCAAACCAGCCGGGCTGTAAACTATATTAATGACAACCAAAATGCCGTGCTGCGTTTTACACCACAATTATACGGTGGCATTAACTACGATAAAGATGTGGTGCAGCTTTCGTTGAATGGCAGCGGCAATTACAATACGGCCAGCAATTCTTATCAAAAAGCGGCTAACCAGCATTATTATACCTTTGACAATTTTGCTTCGGCCAGTGTAAAGCCCACCAAGAACTGGCGCATCTTTACCGATGTGAATCAGCGCCTGTTCCGCGGGCAGCCTTCAAGTTCCAATACCTCATTTTACATCTGGAATGCCGGTATAGAGCGTTACCTGCTGCCTAAGCAAAATTTAACATTGTCTATCAATGCTTTCGATTTGCTGGACAAAAATGCCGGCCTGCGCCGTACCATCACCAATACCGGGCAGATCCAAAACATCCAGACCAATACCATTAGTCAGTTCTTTTATTTTAAAATCATTTACAAGTTGCTGAAGTTTGATGATAAAGGAGGAAAAAAGAATAACGGTGGGCTGATTGTATTTTAATTAACAAAAAATTGAACCATTTTAAACCTAAAGAGGCTACCCTATATATAGGGTAGCCTCTTTAGGTTTTTGTTAATTATTTTAGGGAAAATAGCGTCGCTACTGTAATTCCAATTTTTCTTCGTAAGTCAACTTCAAATCCTCTTCGGCTTTTTCAGCGGTAGGGCGGATGGTTACAAACCGTGCTACCAGCAAGGCCGCCACCAGTATGTATAATATATTGCCGGTCAGAAAATAAGCTACCAGGCTAAATAAAGAAGGCACTTCGAGCAGGGCGTAGCATACAATTAATGCCGATTGGTAAGCCGCCATTTTTTCCTGCAGTGCAGGCAGCGGGATGGCTTTTGCTATCAGCTTAGGAAATATAAACTGGCTTAAAGCCACCATTACTACCGCTATAGCGGGTACCAGGTATTTGAATATATCCAGGTTTGCTTGCGGATCGGTGCCTGATGATCTGAGGAAAAAAAATACTATGCCAAACAGTACCTGACCGGCTAACAACGCCAGGTGAATGATCGTAATTGTTTTTAAAATTGCTTTTGGCGTTTGTATAAGGTACTGCGGCATTGTTTGTAATTATGAAGTGCTGAATTTCGGTTTATAAAAGGTAGTAAAGTGAAGGTAAGGATAAAAGCATGGTCAATGCAAGTATTTTGCCGTAAGTAGTCCGTTATATTTTAGCGGCAAAATTTTTATATTTAAGCTGCGTTTAAACCTTAGCCAATGAAAAATACTTATCTATGGGCTGCGGCTGTGTTATTTTGCAGCAGCAGTTATGCACAACCCATGAAAAATACGTCTTTAAATTATCCGCAAACCAAAAAAGGTGCGGTTACCGATACCTATTTTGGCACTGAAGTGCCCGACCCTTACCGCTGGCTGGAAGATGACCGCGCTGCTGATACCAAAGCCTGGGTGCAGGCCGAGAATGAAGTAACGCAGAGCTATCTAAGTAAAATACCATACCGCCAGGCCATTTACCAGCGCCTGGAAAAATTATGGAACTACGAGAAATTTGGTGCGCCATTTAAGCGCGGGCAATACCTGTATTATTATAAAAACGATGGACTGCAGAACCAGGCGGTACTGTACCGGCAACTCAATAACGGCGCTCCAGAAATCTTTTTGGATCCCAATAAGTTTTCGGCCGATGGCACCACTTCTTTATCTGGCATCAGCTTTAGTAAAGATGGCAGTTTGGCGGCCTACCAGTTATCCGAAGGAGGCTCTGACTGGACAAAAGTAGTGGTGATGCGCACCGCTGATAAAAGTGTGGTAGGCGATACCCTGAAAGATGTAAAGTTTTCGGGATTAGCCTGGAAAGGGAATGAGGGTTTTTATTACAGCAGTTACGATAAGCCTAAAGAGGGTAGCCAGCTTTCGGGTTTAACGCAGTACCACAAACTATACTTTCACCGGTTGAATACACCGCAAAGTCAGGATAAATTGATTTTTGGTGGCGAACAAACTCCGCGCCGTTATATTGGCGCTTACCTCACCGAAGATGAGCGTTACCTGGTAATTACCGCTGCTAACTCCACCACGGGTAATGAGTTGTATTTGCAGGATTTAACCCAGCCCAACAGCCAAATTATTACCGTAGTTGATAATTTCGACAATGAACACGAAGTGGTGGATAATGAAGGCACCCGGCTATTTATCCATACCAACCTGTATGCGCCCAACTACCGGCTGGTTACCGCACAGGTATCTAAACTTACCCCGCCGGACTGGAAGGAACTCATTCCGCAGACCAAAAATGTATTAACGGTTGCAACGGCAGGTGGTAAACTGTTTGCCGAATATTTAAAAGATGCTACCTCGCTGGTACAGCAGTATAACCATAACGGCCAACTGGAACGTACCATTGAACTGCCCTCAGTGGGTACAGCTTCAGGCTTCAGCGCCCGTAAAGAGGATCAGGAAACGTATTATACTTTTACGTCTTACATTTATCCGCCTACTATTTTTAAGTATGAAATAGCTACAGGAAAATCTACGCTGTACAAAAAATCGGGTGTGCAGTTTAACCCTGATGATTACATCTCGAAGCAAGTATTTTATCCCTCAAAAGATAATACCAAAATCCCGATGATTATCACTTACAAAAAAGGTACGGTGATGAACGGGCATAATCCAACAATGCTGTATGGTTATGGTGGTTTTAGTGTAAGCTTAACGCCTGCCTTTAGCACCTCTAATATTGTGTTGCTGGAACATGGCGGTATCTATGCCGTACCTAACTTGCGGGGTGGAGGCGAGTATGGCGAAAAGTGGCACCGCGCCGGCATCAAAATGAAAAAGCAAAATGTGTTTGACGATTTTATAGCCGCAGCTGAATACCTCATCAAGAACCATTATACCTCTAAAGATTACCTGGCGGTTTCAGGCGGCTCCAACGGCGGACTGCTGGTGGGCGCCGTGCTTACCCAGCGGCCCGATTTGTTTAAGGTGGCCTTCCCGGCGGTAGGCGTACTGGATATGCTGCGCTACAATCAGTTTACGGCAGGTGCCGGATGGGCTTATGATTATGGTACGGCGCAGGAATCGGAAGACATGTTCAGGGAATTGTACCGCTATTCACCTTACCATGCGCTAAAACCACAAACCTATCCGGCCACGCTGGTGACTACGGCCGACCATGACGACCGTGTGGTACCTGCCCATTCTTTTAAGTTTGCCGCCCGTTTGCAGGAAATGCAGAAAGGTACCGCCTCGGTACTCATCCGCATTGAAACCAAGGCCGGCCACGGCGCCGGTAAGTCTACCCAACAGGTCATTAACGAGCAGGCCGATAAATGGGCATTCATGTTTCATGAAATGGGGCTGGAGTGGTAAGCTTTCTGGAAATGAGAAATGCTTAATTACCTGGCTCTACCTGGAGTTAATGATATTACAAACCCCAAGTAGAGCCAGGTATAGTCTTATTTTAAGATTTTTTACTGAATTTGCATTACGCCAGAAGGAATAGATTTGGTCTTCAATAATTTAAGTGTTAACAGGGATGCATCGCTGTTGATAACCAGCGTCATGATTTTGCCGTTAATAATAGTAGCTCTAAATGTTTTCTGATCATCACTCATTGAACCCTTGTTCGCGCTTATCGGAGTGTTGTAATTGTTATAATTTGCCGGATGGGCTATATGGCCTGCTTCAATCACCCCGGTAACTACAGTTGTTGACGCGTTGGTGTGATAACCAGTGATTTCATAATTACACACTTTATTGGAGTTGCCCGTATGAATGTTAAGTAAACCGTTAGGGAAAAACTTTATGAGTTGCAATTTAGCTTGAGGGTCGGTGTTGCTCCATTCGCCTGCAATCAGGCTTTGCCCACTGGTATCAATATTGCCGGTTTTAAATGAACTTAATGTGCTGCACATTAATACAGCAAATAACATCATATACGCCTTTACTGGTTTCATAGCATGTAACTATTTGATTATGAAATTCAATAAATTTAAACAATAAATAAGCCTTTTTGCTTTCAAATTTACAATAAGCGCACAAGACGGAAGCATAGTACAAATTGCCCCATTTGTGAGCTGCTTTTGTACTATGCTTTTCCCTTTTTTGCTTAAGAAGGGAGTAATGAAGCTCCCTTAAAATATCTTAAACCCAACGCTCAGTGCCCACAGGTTTTGACGCTGGCCGTAATTAGGGTTAATCTTGGTGAGGCCACCTTCGTAGCGTAAATCGGCGGTAATGTTGCCAATATCCACACCACCACCCGCCTGGAAGCCCAGGGTGCTGTTCTTGTAATCACCAAAATCGTTGTAAGCGCCACTTACATTATCGCTAAAGTTCTGGCTTTTGCTCAAAATATAAGAGTATACCGGGCCTACCATCAGCCTGAAATTTAGTTTATCGCCACCAAAACGTTTGCCTAATAACAGGGGCACGTTTAACGTAGTAAAGGTAACTTTACCATTGGTGGTAGTGGTGTTATTAGTGGTGTTGAAATCAAATTTACCGCCTTTGCTGCTCAGGTATAACTCGGGTTGCAGGTAAGTGCCGCCGCCTAAACGGGCAAATAAACCGGCTTGGTAGCCTGCCACGGTGGATTCTTTAACGTTATCGGTATTGATTTTGGAGAAATTAACCCCGCCTTTAACGCCTAACGATACCTGCGCCTTAGCGCTCAAGCTCACCACAATAAGGGCGGCTATACTTAATAAATACTTTTTCATGTGATGTAATTAATTTGAACACGTTTGATGTAAATTATTCAGATTGGTTTAATTAAAAACGCAAGTACCAGATGTTAAAGTGCCTGCCTGACACTTTTTTTATATTTTTGCTGTAAATACAAGTAACCATCATGGCAGAAATTACCATTAGTAATAAAGATTGGCCCCGCGTAAAAATCAAACTGAAACGCAAGTATAACCACCTGAACGACGAGCAATTACAGTATACCGAAGGCCAGGAAGACCAGCTGATTGACCGCCTGGCCCAACTGGTAGACCGCGACCGCACTTACGTGATTTTCACGCTGAAAAAGGCATTGGTGAATATTGATAATAATAGGTTATAGAAAAGGTTCATTCTATAGGGTGTCATTTCGACTGTAAGGAGAAATCTTCTTCGGGCGATATGTCTACTGTAGACTGGCTTGACTAAGAAGATTTCTCCCGCTGGTCGAAATGACGGGGAAGTTTCAAAACACCAAACACAAAAAAAGGGAGGATTACTGAGTAACCCTCCTTTTTTAATAGATATCTGTGCCGGCTTAAAAACGGCCGTGGCCACGACCATGCCCTTTGCCATTTCCCCAACCATTGCCGTGATCTTTGTAATGGCCATAAGCATGACCACGGCCATTGTTGCCCGGACCATTCCAGTGGTTGCGGTAACGGTCATCGCGGCTGTCGCGAATTATAGCCTGACCTCTGCGGTTGCGGTAGTCGGCGTAATGTGAGCGGTAGTAATCAGCCCGGTTCCATGGGTTAGATTGATTAATTACCACTTTGTAGCCGTTGTATAAATCATAATTACCATAGCGGCCTGGTAAACTGGCTGAACGTATCCAGCGGTTATTTTGCAGGTATACATACTGGTGTGCAGGCACATCGTAGTAAGTATCAATATCAGGCATGTAATAATAATTGGCCTGATCATATCCTACAGGGCCCCAATCGGGCTGGCTGCCAATATTTATATTTACACTGGCCCTAATCTGGGCGTTTGAAGCTTGGAAGGCAAAGCAACTGAATGCTAAGGTTGCGGCAAATATTAACTTTTTCATAGTTTCTAAATTTGTAAGTATGACTTACTGAAACCTCGAAAAGTTTATTCTGTTTTTGTATCAGTTTAGTTACGATTAACCTGCCGGCTGTTGCTGCGTTTTGGTAGCGGCCAGAACAGGTTGCGGTTTGCCAATAATACTGTAACTGCCGGTACCATGCAAAATACTATCCAGCCGGGACTTATTTTGCATGGTGCGCACGGCCTCGGCCAAATCACGGTCGTACTTCAAATTTACTTCGTAACGGCCTTTTTCGTAGTAATAGCGGTCGGCAATCTCGTTTTCCAGTATTTGTTTAATTTCCGGCTTATACTGCTGCAAATCGTTTTGCTTACTGGCGTTCAGTTTAGCTTTCAATACCTCGTACTCGGCCTGTATTTCGTTAAACTGCTTCTCACGGGTAGTTTCTGATTTAAGCAGTTCCAGCACCTTATCGCTGTTCCGGCTATAGGTGTAATTTTTGCCGTTCAGGTATTTTACAAAGGCATTGTACTCCTCATCGGTAAGGTTAAAGTTCCTGACCTGGGCAATTTTAGGATGCGTACTTGCATACAGGTTAGCGTAATCAAATATCAGCAGTTTGCTCACCAATGCCTGGGTAATATCAGCAAAACGCTCTTGCTTTATAAGCAAATCCGGGTATACGCCGCTGCCGTCATACACTGTGCGCCCGTTGATAGTTTTGAACGGATGTAATGAGGAATCCGCCAGTTTAACTACACTGCCATCTTTTTTACGGTGGGCATAATCCAGCGCCTGTATACAGCGGCCAGATGGGATAAAATATTTGGCAATAGTAATTTTTACCAGGTTATTATAAGGCAGGCTAAACGTTTGTTGTACCAGGCCCTTGCCGTAGCTGCGCTGACCAATTACCACTGCACGGTCTAAATCCTGCAGTGCGCCGGCCACAATTTCTGCTGCCGAAGCAGAGCGGCCGTTTACCAACACCACCAGCGGCAAGTTGGTTTCCAAAGGCGTATTCATGGTGCGGTACACATAATTTTTATCCTGCACCTTGCCTTTTTGCGATACTACGGTTACATCCTTGTTTACAAACAAGTTTACAATCTTGACCGCCTCCTGTAGTATACCACCACCGTTTGAGCGTAAATCCAGAATTATGCCCTGTGGCTTGTTCTTTTGCAGGCTTACCAGCGCAGTAGTAACCTCATCAGCAGCGTTCTCTAAAAATTTATCCAGCCGGATGTACCCCATATTGCCTCTCACCATGGTATAGTAAGATACATTAGGCTGCCGAATTTCGGTGCGTAATATATTTTTCACCGCCGGTGCTTCGTCGCGGCGTTTAAGCAGCAATTTTACCGTGGCGTTTTTGCCGCCTTTAAGCAATGCGCTTACCTCATCGGTAGTTTTACCGGTGAGGTCAATATCATTCACTTTAACCAGTTGGTCACCGGCGCGGATATCCGCCTTCTGTGCCGGATAACCTTCAACCAAATCGGAAATATAAATCTTCTGATCGCGCGAAAAAATACTGACACCAATACCCGCATATTGGGTGTTAATGTAATGCAGCTTGTAATTCTCCAGTTCGGCTTCAGGGACAAACTCGGTGTAGGGATCCAGCCCGTCAAGCATGGCATCTACGCCGGTTTTTACCATTTGTGTGTTGTTGATATTGTCTACATAATTAAGATTCACTTCTTTATAAACCGAAGCAAACACATCTAAATTTTTAGAGATATCGAACAGATCATCAAAGCTCCATAAGCCTGCGGCCAATATCAGTGCGCCTGCACCAAGGGCAAATTTCTTTAAAGGTTTTCCGGCCAACACGTTTTTCATCGCACAATACGGGTAAAGGCTTAAATATAAACGGTTTTAATAGAACTTAACACTGTAGGTTGATTTTTATTCGAATGTTGAATAAGGATGCTGTTAGCAAAGGTTCTGGAAATATACGGCTCAGCGCTTTTAATAATTTCGGCTGTCTGCATTTCTTTCCCGGTAAGCATAGTTACGCCACGAACTGATTTGGTTGCCGAACCAGGCGTTCCACTGGTTTTGGCGGTCGCGGTCGAGCATATGCATCGTGTCAGATTCGTAATCCTGGTTCAGGTTCCGGTATTTTGTATCAATAGATGTGAAAATCTGCTTGACTTGCTCCGGGTAATTAGGGCCGTAACGCGTTTGATTGAAAGCCTGCAATAATTCCTGCTGCTCTAAGTAAGCCATATTATAATGGCCTTGTTCGTGACGGAGGATTTCGTCTATCTTTCCGCTTTCCATAGCATGCACCTTGTTCATCCACGATTTTTGGTGGTTCATGTTCATGTTTACATAAAAAGTAAGCACATACTGTCCGTTACGGATGCGGGCATCATAACTATAACTAATCTGGCAGTTGGTATAAGCTACAAATGCCGAATTGGTGCCCGGCGGGTAGCCCCAAAAATCATCCATCGTAAGCCGATGCCAGGGCTGGGCCATCAGCGTTGAGGATAGCAGCAGGCATACAGCCAGCAAGCCGCTCCATCGCACAAGTTTTAAGTACATCAATTAATCAGGGGGTAAAAATTTATCTTACGATGGTGATTTACCAAAAAGGTTTAACCTCGTTTTAGGTTATACGAAAATAATTATCGCTTGTTGCGTGGGAGGGAGGAGATTACTTGCTTAAAAATATTACGTTAAGCAAGTAGTAGTAGCCATTAGAATTTAAAAAAAGGTGTCATTTCGACCGTAGGGAGAAATCTTCTTCACCAAGCCGGTCTATACCAGATTTATCGCTCGAAGAAGATTTCTCCCTACGGTCGAAATGACAAGAGGGGATATATTTGAAGAATAATTAAATCACTTACTTGTTCAGCGCCAGGCGGGGAGACGAAGCTACGCACACCGGGCGTACTGTAGCTGCAGGTACTGCTTTACGGTTTAATGCATTGGCGCGTGCCGGCTCGTTGCCATTACCGCATTTGCCCAGCAGGGTATAAATAATTACAAAGATAATGATGGTGGATAAACAGCCGCCGCCCAGTTTTTTGGCGCCCCAGCCCGCAATTAGTGCACGGAAAAAGTTATTCATAGTTATAGAGTTGATGTGTTACGATTAACACCAATACGGCTGCATAGTTTTGAAGAACGCTATTTTGAATAGGTGCATTGTGGCCTGCAATCTGTACCGAAAATGCACATTTAAGAAAAAATCATGGCTTGCACCTGCATGCCTATCCAGATATATTTATATTTGAGTACACAGTAAGGTATTACACCACTGTTTTACATTTACCATTTTACCTGCCGTTTATGCTTAAGAAAATATTCTTTATTACCCTGTTGACAGCTGTACTCACATCCTGCTCTACCTATACAAGTATGCTTCATGCTAATGTGAAGAAAGTAGAATTGGGTATGGCCAAGGCGCAGGTGATTTCTATTATGGGTGATACCTACAGATTATCCGGATTAAGCCAGAATATTAACGGTGTGAAAAAAGAAGCCATCTGGTACCCAGCCACGCAGCAAAGTATTTTCTATTTCACCTTTGAGGGCGACAAACTAATAGAATGGCACGAGAAATTTTTAATTTCTGATAAAGAAGAGCTTACGAAGTAAATGTGCTCTCTGTTGATGTGTATATATTAATGAAAAAGTTAAAATTGCTGTAAATGTTCTTTTAACAATGACCCAACAGGCCAAAATTCATCATCTTCATATTTTGCCCAGTGTTGGCTTAAAAAAAGCAGATATTCGTTTTTTAAAGCATCTTCTACAACTTTCAAAAAGCTTTCTTGTAGTTCTTTATCATATATGTTGGCTTGCAACGCTTCATTATATGAAGCAACAATAAGTTCATATAGATCGTAGTATATATAAGTGCTAAATGCATTGCGGTAATATTCTATAAATTCATGTGTTCTTGTTCCATCCGCATTGACAATACCCCAATCTTGCTCATTGATATCATAAGGAAGACCTAAATCTTCACAAAGCTTTTTCCTGTTCTGTTCAATTATTGATAAATCTATTGCATTCATCTACTCCTTCACCTTATCCATCTGCAGCAAATTCAAACTCATCATTTCCCGTAAATTCTTCTGCATAGCATCGCTCGAGCCATCCAGGAAGATGACATTGCCTTTGGAGTTTTCAGAAAAATGCTTGATGGCTTCTGTCCACATGGTGAACAGGATGACAGAGGTGTCCATATTGGCCTGGTGCATTTCTTTGGCCGCTACAGACATCCCTTTGGCTACTTCTTCGCGGAACAGAGCTACACCTTGTCCGCGCAGCTGCGCTGCCTGGCGGTCGGCTTCCGCAGATATTTTAATGGCGTTACCCTCAGCCTCGGCGGCCTTGGTCTTGGTAATGAGCAGTGCCTGGCCTTCGTTCTCGGCAGCGGCCTTCAGGTTATTAGAAGCTACTACCTGGCTCATGGAGCGCATAATCACTTCATCAAACGTAATATCGTTCAGCTGTAAATCCTGCAAATGGTAACCCCAGCCTTCCAGTATCTGGTCTATCTGTTCTTTTACATGCTCTACAATATCGCGGCGTAGAATCAGTACATCGCTCTGTCGCTTAGTAGCTACAAAGGCACGGATAGAACCTTCTACGGTGCGCACCAAAGCCTGCATCAGGTTGCGTTCGTCCACAAACTTAAAAGCAACGGCCTTAATGGTTTCCTCATCCTGATTGAGCACTGAGTACAGCAGCATGGCTTTGAAATATACATTGGCCTGGTCAACCGTTACGGCCTGAAACTCCAGTTCTACCGATCGGTTTTGGATGGAGATGCGTGAATACAATTGCTCAATCAACGGAATTTTAAAATTGAGGCCGGGGGTAATAATGCGGCGATACTTACCGAAAACGGTAATTACGCCGATGTTTCCCTGCTGAATGGTTACAAAAGAGGTAAAAACCACCAGCAGGATGATAAAAATTAAAACGTAACCTAAAACGCTAAGCATATTTGTGTGTTATAAAGCGAATAAATATAATGATATAAACATCAACCTTTTATTGTATTAACTTAAAATACTTCGACCTATGAACATGAAACGTACTTTTGGCGGTATACTTACCGTGTTAGGCATCATCGGCCTGATTTACACCGGCGTGCAAATTATTCAGCATCAGGGCTCTGTTACTACATCTATTGTAGTGGGCTTGATTTCTGTCCTGTTTTTCTTCTCGGGCATTGGCCTGGTGAAAAACACTAAAGATGAGATGTAAATAAAAAAAGCCCCTCAAAATTGAGGGGCTTTCGTATATATGCTTACTGGTTGCTTATTTACTATCGGATAATAAGCGACCGCCTTTGTAGTAGTAGCGGGTCCAGTACGGATCGGCTAAATAACTGATCATTACACCTTTGCTTGATGAAGCATGGGCGAATTTGCCGTTGCCGATGTAAACCCCAACGTGGGTAATAGCGCGGCTGTGTATTTTAAAGAATACCAAATCTCCTTCTTTCAACTCATCTTTATCTACCGGGGTAGACATGCTGAATATATTACGGCTGTTGTTACCGATAGAAGTATTAAATACTTTATTATATAACTGGTATGCAAAGCCAGAGCAATCAATACCACGTTTGGTATCGCCGCCTAAGTGGTAAGGAGTACCGATCCAATCGTATACGAATTGAAATAATTTTACGTTAGAAGTAGCAGAAACCGCTACACCCATAATTTGCGAAAAGTAATCTTTAGAAAGTGACTCTTGATCGTCTTGAACAGGGATGGAGTTTGGAACACTTTTTGATTGCGCCTGCGACGCTAATATGCTCAGAGATAGGGCAATAGAAAGGGCTAATTTCTTCATCAAATAGCTAAATTTCAGGGTTTACTTTAATCGTTGTTTATTAATCTGGACACTGTTGTCTATTGAACAATACAAAGCTATGTATTTTTTTTAATCCACCAAATCTGAAACAAACTTTTTCTAAAATTAAATTCCAGGTTGTTTTTAATTAAAAGCTGTAGCTGTTGGTTAATTTGTAGCTGTGTTAAGTTAAAAAAAACGATTGGGCAATTGTATACGGAATTTGGAGCAGAAGGGTTACAGCCGGATTCATAGTTTTTGCTAAACCGACTTTTGAAGTGCCCATATGCCTTGGTTTATACCTTATATAATAGGCGCAAAATCAAGGTTCGTTACAGCAGGAGTCTTTTCTGGCTCCGCCAAATAATATTTTGCAACAATTGTACAGGTTTTTCCTTTTTTACAAGGATATAATTAGATTTGCGCATTCTGAAATTTAGAAACAGGTTGTTTGACAAATGAGTTCAATCGAAATTACTAAAGATACCTACCTGAAGTGGTACGAATCAATGCTGCTGATGCGCAGATTTGAAGAAAAAACAGGTCAGCTGTACGGACAGCAAAAAATCAGAGGTTTTTGTCACTTATATATAGGTCAGGAAGCGTTAATGGCCGGCGCCATGTCGGTACTGCGTCCTGAAGACAGCATGATTACCGCTTACCGCGACCATGCCCACGCTATTGCCAAAGGCACCAGCCCCAATGCAGTAATGGCCGAAATGTATGGTAAAGCTACTGGTTGCTCTAAAGGCAAAGGCGGCTCTATGCACATGTTTGATAAAGAAAACAAGTTTTTTGGTGGTCACGGCATTGTGGGCGGTCAGGTACCACTGGGTGCCGGTATAGCCTTCGCCGAAAAATATAATGGTACCGATAACGTATGCGTAGCCTACATGGGCGACGGTGCTGTACGCCAGGGTGCCTTAACCGAAACTTTCAACATGGCTGCTTTGTGGAAATTGCCTGTAATTTTTGTTTGCGAAAACAATGGTTACGCTATGGGTACTTCGGTAGCCCGTACCACTGCTGACGTGGATATCTATAAATTAGGCTTGCCTTATGGTATCCCATCTTCGGCTGTTGATGGTATGGACCCGGTAGCTGTGCACAATGCCATGGACGAAGCTGTTGAGCGTGCCCGTAAAGGTGATGGCCCAACTTTTCTGGAAATGCGTACTTACCGTTACAAAGGTCACTCCATGTCTGACCCTCAAAAGTACCGTACCAAAGAAGAGGTAGAAAGCTACAAAGCCAAAGACCCGATTGAAATTACTAAAGAAGCCATTGAGAAAAACGGTTATGCCGATGAAAAATGGTTTGAAGAAGTTGCAGCCCGTGTAAAGGCACAGGTGGATGAAGCGGTTAAATTTGCCGAAGAGTCGCCATGGCCAGAGCCATCAGAACTGTATACCGATGTGTATGTAGAGGATAACTACCCTTACATCAGAGACTAACCGATTATAAACGTATATCAACATACTATTCATCAATAACCTATGGCTGAAGTAGTTAAAATGCCTAAAATGAGCGATACCATGACCGAAGGGGTTATCGCGAAATGGCATAAAAAAGTGGGCGATCAGGTAAAATCGGGCGATTTGCTGGCCGAAGTTGAAACTGACAAAGCCACGATGGACTTTGAATCTTACCAGGATGGTACCTTATTATACATTGGTGTTGAAGAAGGTAAACCTGCCCCTGTAGACACTGTTATTGCCGTACTGGGTAAAGAAGGCGAAGATTATAAATCACTTTTAAATGAAGGTGGTGGCGCTGCTCCTGCTGCAGAGCAAAAAGAAGAACCTGCAAAAGAAGAAGCTAAACCCGCTGCCGAGGCTAAGCCTGCAGCACAAGCTGCAAAGCCAGCGGTTGACCCGTCAACCATTCCGGCTGCGGTGATCCGTATGCCTTTGCTGAGCGATACCATGACCGAGGGTACCATTAATAAATGGAACTTTAAGGTAGGTGATAAAGTAAAATCAGACGACTCGCTGGCCGATGTAGATACCGACAAAGCTACTATGGAAGTAGTAGGTTATGAGGAAGGTACCTTATTATACATTGGTGTTAAAGAAGGTGAAGCCGCCAAGGTAAACGATATTATTGCCATTGTTGGTAAAGAGGGTACCGATATTACACCTTTACTGGATGGTGGTGCCTCAGCTCCTGCGGCTGAACAAGCTCCTGCTGAAGCACAAACCGAAGAAGCACCTGTTGCAGAGCAGGAGCAAGGTGGTGCATCAACTGAAGATGACAGCCGTGTAAAAGCGTCGCCTTTAGCCCGCAAAATGGCTAAAGATAAAGGCATCAACCTGAATGATGTAAAAGGCTCAGCAGAAGGTGGCCGTATCATTAAAAAGGATATTGAAGAGTACAAGCCGGGTGCTAAAGCACAAGGTGCGGCTCAGAGTGTAGATGGCCAGAAACCGGCCCCTGCACAACAGCCAATGGGTGCTTCATTAAGCCAGATACAGCAAGAAGAGGCGGCCAGCGCTAAAGCGAAAGAAGGTGCAGCCAAAGCCGGCCCAACCATTACCATACCTCAGTTTGTAGGGCAAGAGAAGTTTACCGAAAAGCCGGTAACGCAAATGCGTAAGGTGATTGCCAAGCGCTTAAGCGAAAGCTTATTTACTGCGCCGCACTTCTATTTAACTATGTCAATTGATATGGATGCTGCTATTGTAGCCCGTACCAAAATGAATGAGGTAGCGCCGGTAAAGATATCATTTAATGATTTTGTGGTGAAAGCCTGTGCCGTTGCTCTAAAACAACATCCGGCTATTAACTCATCATGGTTAGGTGATAAAATTCGTTACAACGAGCACGTGAATATTGGCGTAGCTGTAGCGGTTGACGAAGGCCTGTTGGTACCGGTAGTACGTTTTGCCGATGGTAAATCATTAAGCCATATTTCGGTTGAAGTGAAAGAGTTTGCCAAAAAAGCAAAAGACAAAAAACTACAGCCATCAGATTGGGAAGGTTCAACTTTCACTATCTCTAACTTAGGTATGTTTGGTATCGATGAGTTTACTGCTATTATTAACTCACCTGATTCTTGCATTCTGGCCGTAAGCGGCATTCAGCAAGTACCGGTAGTGAAGAATGGTGCGGTAGTACCAGGGAACGTAATGAAGGTAACCTTAAGCTGCGACCACCGTGTGGTTGACGGTGCCACAGGTGCTGCCTTCCTGCAAACCCTGAAATCATTACTGGAAGAGCCGGTAAGATTACTGATCTAAGCATCAATCTAAAATTGCTATACTAAGCCCTGCATAAAATAATGCAGGGCTTTTTTGATGATTATAAAATTAATGTCTCATATATGTGACATATTGCATACATTTGTGATATGGAACAGGTGAGTACTGCAAGCAAGATTATATCATCGGCTATAAACATTCTCAATCAGGATTATTCGGCTTCATTAGAAACTATAGCTGCTGAAGCCGGTGTAACCCGCAGAACTTTACACCGCTATTTTACAGATCGGAATCACTTGCTGGAAAGTTGTATGAAGGAGATTCAGCAAGCTTGCCGGCAGCAAATGTTGGGTGTGCTTAACAATAATGATGCACCCTTAATGCAATTAAAAAAGATGTTATACGCCGGTATAGATTGCGGCAGTAAATACACTTTTCTGCATAAAATACACCAGCACCCAGGCCACCAGCATGCACATGAAAATTCAGATTGCCGCCAGTATGACGAACTAAACGAGCGGTTTTTCAAACTCATTCATAGTTTGAAAAAGGACGGCCACATTAACACTGAACTGACCACTGGCTGGATACTGGCCTTATTTACCGGGGTTATTTCTGCCACTGTAAACGCAACAGTAACCGGGGCAGTAGCTGTAAATGACAGGAAAGATTTTGCCTGGTTTTCTTTTAGTAAAGGTATAGGTTGTTAACTGTAATTGTAAACAAATGGAATTGAAACAAAAATACGATGTAATCATCATTGGAGGCAGCTACGCCGGTTTAGCGGCCGCCATGTCATTGGGGCGTGCCTTAAAGCAGGTGTTAATTATTGATAGTGAGCAGCCCTGTAACCGGCAAACACCACATTCGCATAACTTTATTACTCATGATGGGGCAACCCCAACTGCTATAAAGCAGGCAGCAAAAGAGCAGGTGCTGCTTTATCCTACCGTACATTACCTAACCGGCATAGTCACCAAGGTTTCCGGGCATAACAAACAGTTTGTAGTGGCAACTGATAGTGGTGCGAGTTACGAAGCAAAGAAGCTACTGCTGGCCACAGGTTTAAAAGATATAATGCCGGCTATCCCGGGTTTTGCCGAGTGCTGGGGCATTTCGGTGATCCATTGCCCTTACTGCCACGGTTATGAGTACCGTAACCAGTCAACCGGTATTCTATTGAACGGCAATGCCGCTTTTGATGTAGCGAAATTGATTAATAACTGGACTAGTGAGCTAACTTTATTTACCAACGGGAAATCTACGCTTACCAGCGAACAGGCGCTTAAGTTACAGGAGAAAAATATTCCTGTTGTTGAGCAGGAGCTGAGGGAAATAGTACAAGAACACGGAAATATTAAGCATTTATTATTTCAGGATGGATCAACGGTTGAAATAAAGGCACTGTATGCACGGCCTGCCTTTGCTCAGCATAGCGATATACCTGCGCAGCTGGGTTGTAAACTTACAGAAACTGGTTTAATTGAAACCGATGAGTTTAAACGAACATCTGTTACGGGTGTATATGCTGCCGGTGATAATTCAAACCAGATGCGGTCTGTAGCCGTTACAGTAGCATCAGGTACTGCTGCCGGTGCCATGATTAATCATGATATGATTAATGAGTCATGTTAAAGTTTAAAGATGTCAACTTTTGCTCAACAGGTTATAAATTTTAATGCCCATCTGCACTGGACGGGTGGCGCACTGCCGCCCGGCATCCGCATCCTCAATCCCTTTCAGGAATCTCCGCAGGCTTTACGGATTTCTGAAGAGTTTTATAGCAAGTATTGTAATGATACACAGAAACGCCATATTGTTCTGGGCATTAATCCAGGCCGCTTTGGAGGCGGTTTAACAGGCATTCCGTTTACTGACCCTAAGCGATTGCGGCAGGAGTGCGGTATCCATTATGACGGAAAAGATACGCACGAAACCTCATCGGTATTTGTATACGAAGCTATCAATGCTTTTGGCGGTCCCGAAGCTTTTTATAAGCACTTTTATGTCAACGCCATCTGCCCGCTGGGCTTCACTACGGTAGATGATAAGGGACGAGAAAAGAATTACAACTACTACGACAGTAAGCAGCTTACCGAAGCTTCTTATGATTTCATTGTAGAAACTTTAAGGCAGCAACTCAGCTTTGGCATTTATACGGATGTATGCTTTTGCTTGGGTACAGGCAAAAATGAAAAGTTTCTGAAAGCTTTAAATGCCAAATATCAGTTCTTCGACCGTATTGTGGCATTGGAGCATCCCCGCTTTGTGATGCAATACAAAACGGCCAGTAAGCAGTTTTATATTGATAAATACATGGAGGCATTTGAATCTGTATTGGATAAAAAGTAGTTAACCTGTTTTTCTTTATTGCGGGCGGTAACGTAGCCGCGAGACGAAGGCATTTGCGCCTATGAATAGTAGCCATTGCTATGTTACCGCTCTCAATAATAAAAAGGAACTTATTTTCAACTCTTCTTACTAAAAAAGCCGAACACCTGTTGCAGCAACGGCGTGGTACGGGCTGATAAGTTTTGGCGGATGTTTAATTCTTCCTGGACAATCTGATAGAAAATACCGTCAATCGCTTTTTGAGTTACATAGGCATCCAACTCAGGATTCAGCTTGGTGAAAGTAAGCGGTATTTTATTGTATTGTGTGGCTAAAGTGCTGTATAATTTCGGGGCGCCTACTTTACTTAAGCTGGCATGAATAACCGGTTTAAACTGGGCAATGAGTTCTTGGTTGGTGGTTCGCCTGAAATACTGGGTAGCGGCATCCGGACCTCCGGTTAAAATGCTGGTCGCATCTTTTAAAGTCATCTGCTTAATAGAGCTGACAAATATAGGCGCAGCTTTACCGGCGGCATCCTCAGCTGCACGGTTTAAAGATAATACCAGGTTATCGCAAAGCTTATTAAAACCTAATTTGCGCAATGTTCTTTCTGCCTTTTGCGCCTCGGGCGGAAACAGAATTTTTACTGCAGCATCGCCAAAAAAGCCATTAAGGGCAGATAGCTTTGAGGTGCTTTTGTTGGTGCCTTGCTCCAAGGCTTGTTTCAATGCCGAGGCAATCTGGCTGGAGGTAGGGTCATCCGTAACTGTAGTATGGCGGGTATCAAAACTGCTTAATGTAAAGAAGGCCAGCAGCAGGGGTAAACATAGTAATGCTTTTTTCATAGGTGGTGTATAAAGCAAAACTGCTGCCAAGGGCAGCAGTTTAAAGTTGAAATATTTTTTGGAGGAGAATCAGATACTGAAGTTACCCTATAAAATGTACCAGTGAAAATACAGCAGCCGCAATAATTGCAGAGATAGGGATTGTAATAATCCAAGCCCAAACCAGGTTAAAAGTAACACCCCAGCGCACGGCTGATACCCGCTTGGTTAAGCCCACACCGATAATAGAACCGGTGATGGTATGTGTAGTTGATACCGGGATACCTAAACGCTCGGTCATAAACAAGGTAATGGCACCTGCGGTTTCGGCACTCACACCTTCAAGCGGAGTTACCTTGGTGATTTTGCTGCCCATGGTCTTAACAATCTTCCATCCGCCCGACATAGTGCCTAAGGCAATAGCGGTATAACAGGCCAGCGGAATCCAGTCAGGCATGTGTGCGGTACTGCTAATTACATTAGAAGCTACCAAGCTCACATAAATAATACCCATCACCTTTTGTGCATCATTACCACCGTGGGCAAAGCTCAACGCGCCTGACGAAATGAGCTGGGCGCTTTTAAACCAGCGTTCGGCCACCGCAGGGCGAGAATTTTTGCTGAGGTGCAAAATGATAATAGTGATGAAATAAGCAATGATTAAGCCGATAAACGGTGCCAATACGATGTATAAGACAATGCGAATTACATAGGTGTGGTTAATAGCGTCCATCGGGTTTATACCCATGTATAAAGCATGCGTCATGCCTGCACCGGCAAAACCGCCAATAAGGGTATGTGATGAACTGGACGGAATGCCGAACCACCAGGTAATCAGGTTCCAGGTAATGGCAGCTATCAGTCCGGCTAAGATCACTTCAATGGTAATGAAGTTTTCGTGTACAGTTTGTGCCACCGTTTTAGCCACCTTATGGTCTTTAATAAGGAAGAAGGCCAGGAAGTTAAACGCAGCAGCCCAAAGTACAGCCTGAAAAGGCGTTAAAACCTTGGTGGAAACAATAGTAGCGATAGAGTTGGCCGCATCATGAAAACCGTTAATAAAATCGAAAATCAGGGCAAGGGCAATTACTACAATCAAGAGGGTGGTAATCATCGGGTTGATTTGAGTTTTATCGTGATTAAGCGTTTTTAACCAGTATCGATTCCATTACGTTGGCTGCATCTTCGCACATATCAGTAGCGGTTTCAAGCGCAGCTAATACTTCTTTGTATTTGATTACTTTAAGCGCATCCGTTTCATATAAAAATAAATCGGCTACGGCGCGGTCAAATACGTAATCAGCCTGATTTTCTACGCTGTTAATGCGAATGCAGGAGTCGGCAATATTGCGTACATTTTTCAGGTCTTTTAGTTCGCGCACAGCTTTCTCCAAATCAGTAGAAGCTTGTAATATCAATTCGGCCAGTTTCTGTATAGGCTCAGTAATTTCATCTACTTTATACAGGCTCATGCGGTTGGCCGACCCCTGAATGTAATCAGCCACATCATCAATGGCGGTAGCCAGGGCATGAATATCTTCGCGGTCAAATGGAGTGATGAAGTTTTTTCCAAGTTCTAGGTAAATCTGGTGGGTAAGTTCGTCGCCTTTGTTTTCCAGCTTGTCAATCTGTTTATAAAGCTCTTCGCGTGCATCTAATTCTTTCGAATTTACAGCTTCTACCATCAGGGTTGCCATATCTACCACATTACTGGCAGCTTGTTCAAACAGTGGGAAGAATACTTTTTTATCCTTAGGTACAAAGTACTGGAAAATGCTGTTTAATGACATATTTTAAATTAATAAGTACTGCAAAGGTACACTTCGCAATGTTAAGTTAATGTTAACTATTTAATACTGGTATACCCGGAATATTAGGAAAAGCCGGTTGTTTGGCCTTTTGCAGCGTAAAGCCAAAGGTGGAACCCAAGCCTGCTGTACTGCGTACATTAATAGTTTGCTGATGTGCCTCAATAATATGTTTAACAATAGCCAGCCCCAGCCCCGAACCTGCAATCTGCCTCGAACGACTGGAATCAGTACGGAAAAAGCGCTCAAACAAGCGTGGCAGGTATTTTTCTTCAATGCCGATACCATCATCAGTGACTTCAATCAGCACCTGATCGTGCAGGTTGAATAAACTTACCGAAGTGTTACCACCTTCTTTACCGTATTTAAATGAGTTATCAATCAGGTTCACCAATACCTGCCTTATCTTTTCACGGTCGGCAGTCACATTAATCGGCTCATCGTACTTCTGTTTAAATATGAGTTTGATATGATGCTTCTTGGCCTTCATCTCCAAAGATTCCATCACTTCTTTAATCAAATCATTTACTTTAAACTTTGCGTAATTGATTGGAATTTCGCCCGATTCCAATTTAGAAATTTCATCCAGATCTTTAATCAGGTAGCTCAACCGGTCCACATTGCGCGAGGCCTTGTTTAAAAACTGCATCGCCATTTCCTTGTCCTCCAGTTCATCATCTAAAATAGCATCAATGTAGCCTTGTATAGCGAATAGGGGCGTTTTAAACTCATGCGAGATGTTGGACAAAAACTCGCGCCTAAATTTTTCCTGCCTTTTCAGTTCATCAATTTCTGATTTCTTTTCGCGTGCCCAGTTTTTTACTTCCTGTTCTACATCATTAATCGGGTCATTGCTGATGTGCTCGCCCAATGCATCGCGCAAATCGTTCCCTAATTTGAGATTATGAATGAGTTTGTAAATCAGCTTTATTTTAGAGTAAATGTATTTTTCAATGAGGTAATAAAAAACCAGGAAACTGGTAACAAAGCTGGCCGTAAAGGTAACGGCAGCATCATACCAGCGGTGCATAAAATAGTAGTTAACAATAGTGATAGTTACTGCAACTGCACCGGCCGTAATCAAGATAAGTACCCTGAGCTTCATACACAAAGCTAAGGTTTATAAGTTAAGAAATTGTTATGCCTTTCCTTATCCTATTTATAGATAATGAGTTGCCACCTGAACGCCCATTTCCATTGCAGGCGGTAATTGGTGATGCCGGCTTTGGCCAGAAGCGCTTGCAATTCACGTTTTTTAAAACTGCGCTTTACCGACAGCGGCCCATCATACTGCATCATTTTATTGCGGATAATGTACTTGGCTAAAAACTTAATAGAATAATATAATAGCCAATGCCGGTGTAAATCGGTAATAATGATGCCCCGGCGGGCCGACTGGTACATGTTTTTTACTAAAGCTACCCATTCGTCATCGCCAAAGTGATGGGTAAACAAGCTGGAAATAATGATATCGAATTGCTTTGATTGCAGTTCCGGGCTCATTACGTCTGACTGTAGATAACCGACGTTTGGGTAAGCAGCCGTTTCTGTTTTAGCAAAGGCGATAGCTGCCAGTGCGGCATCTACACCTGTAAATGTTAAGTTTAACTTATTGAGCTGCGCCCAGCGCGCAATGGCTTTAAGCGCATCACCACCACCGCAACCCCAGTCGCTGATGTGATTGCCGGTTTTTACCGGAAATTGCTTTAAGGCATTAATCAGCATACTGTGACCACCAAACCAGGCATTGAGGTTACCCAGCCCTTTCAGCAAAGGATTGAGTTCTGATGCAGGCAATTCAAAATCATCCATTATTTCTGCTTCGTCAATGCGCTGGGCTAAGTCAACCATAGGTGTTTGTAAATGTTGTATTTATTAGTATTGTTATGCGGAGCATTACCCCGGCACTTGTACTGAAATAATTCTGTAAATGAACTTCCCCTTGTCATGCTGAGGCACTTGAAGCATAGACGCACAGGCGGCTGCTATTTAAGTTTCTGCACCTATCCTTCGACGGAGCTCAGGATGACAGCGGTTACAGTGAGCCAGCATTCTTTTACTAATCATTAAAGGCAAAATCAGGCAAATGGTTTGCCGTGAGTTTTACCAATAAGGTGTGGCATGAGGCCGGGCATCAGGTTAGCGGCGCCAATGGCCATATCGATAGCCATGCGGGTGCCAAACAGGT
The DNA here is from genome assembly GCF_054783355.1 of Mucilaginibacter koreensis. NCBI lineage: Bacteria > Pseudomonadati > Bacteroidota > Sphingobacteriia > Sphingobacteriales > Sphingobacteriaceae > Mucilaginibacter > Mucilaginibacter koreensis. The sequence continues at coordinate 3,640,854 of NZ_BAAGQS010000001.1, forward strand.
TTTGCAGCCTACGGCCCAACCAAAGGCGGCGGGCAAATTGGTGGTTCCAGGTGCGGGTATAATCCTGCTCAAGTGCTGCGCGTTGCTGAGGGCTGAATGTCTGCTGCGGCCAGTAGTGTTGGATTACGGTTTCAGATAACAGTTTAGAAGAGTGGATGGCCATCGTCATGCCGTTGCCGCATAGCGGAGCAATCATGCCGGCGGTATCACCGCTCATTAATATGTGCTGCTCTACCGGCGCTTTCTTCTCAAACGAAATCTCGTTGATGACCTCTGGCTTATCCATTAAAATTTCCGCCTGGCTAAACAGCTCTTTCAGGTAAGGGTTTTTGCAGATGATGTGCTCCTGTACACCGTCCAGTCCGCCATATTTACGCACATCATCGCGGTGCACCAATGAACACATACACCATTTGCCGTCATCTACCTTAACTACACCACAGTAGCCATCTTTATAATTGTTCAGCTGGATCAAATCATCCGGAAACGGAATTTTGGCGTGCACCTTAATGCCTACGTAGGGGCTGCGGCGATAAAAGAAGCGGCGGTTAAGCTGCTTATCCAGATTGGAGCGTTTGCCGAACGCACCGATTACCAGGGGTGCAGTGAGGGTTTGACCGGGCAGCACCACTTCAAACTGGTTATTGTTGAAATGAATATCGTTAATATGGGTATTCAGTAAAAACTGCACACCTTCAGCCTGGGCTTTCTGGTACAGGAAGTTGTCGAAAGTATAGCGGCTCAAACCAAATCCACCTAAATCAAGCGGTTGAGCAAGTTTTTTGCCCGATACCGAAGTGACCTCCAGCCGGTTAATGTGCGATACTTTTAAAGGCTCCACATCCAGCCCAAGCTTATCAAAAAAGGGGAGTACCTCGTTAGAAATGTATTCGCCGCATACTCGGTGAAAGGGGTAGGCTTTCTTTTCAATGAGTGTTACTTTTAAGCCCGCCCGGTTCAGTTGCAGTGCATTAAATAAACCGGCCAGTCCGCCACCGGCAATAATTACATCAGGATTCATGGACACTTGTAGACGACTATTACATTGTTAATACCATACCTTCTACGGTTAAGCCCGGCCCAAAGGCATAGCTGGCAATGTGCTCGTTTTTTAAGCCGCCGGCCTGCAGCATTTTATTCAGCACGAACAAAATAGTGGCCGATGACATATTACCGTATTGGCGCAATACTTCATACGCATGCATATTGCTTTCTTCGGGTAAATCCAATGCCTGCTCTACAGCCTCTAATATTTTGCGGCCGCCGGGGTGAACAGCGTAGGCGCCAATTTGCTGTGGTGTAAAACCGGCCCGGGCTACCATGCGTTCGGTAAGCGCTTTAATATGCCGGTGGATTTGCTTAGGTACTTTTGAAGTGAGCTTCATCTCAAAGCCGGTATTACCCACATACCAGCCCATTTCGTTGCGGCTTTCAGGCATGAATTCTGAGTAAAAGCTGTTCAACTCTAAGCAGGGTTTATCGCCGGTATGATTGGCGCTATTTTCTACAAAGGCTGCTGCCGAACCATCTGAGAACAGGGAGTTGGCTACCCAGTTATCTAATGTGTTTTCTTTCTGAAAGTGCAGGGTACATAGCTCTACACTTACTACCAGTACTTTGGCATCGGGGTTGGCACGGCAAATGTAATCAGCGGTTTTAAGGCCATTAATGGCACCGTAGCAGCCCATAAAGGTAATACAGGTACGCTCGGTGGTACGTTTGAGGTTAAGTTGCTCTACCAGGTCAATATCCAGGCCGGGGGCATACATGCCAGTGCAGCTTACGGTAACCAAATGCGTTACCTGCTCAAATATATCTGTGTCAAACTGCGCGGCACAATTACGTGCTGCCTGAACAGCAATTTTTATAGCTTCCTGCTGGTAAAGCTGTAAGCGGTTCTTCGTAGATGCAAAAACCGGCTCTTCAGGCCGGTTTTCGAAAAAGGTATAATCTTCCGGGTTCGACTTTTTGAAGTCCTCAATTACCGTATAGCGCTTTTCGATGCTGGAATGGTCGTAAATACTTTTTAAGCGGGAAGCCTGAGTGCTATCCAGCCCAAAAGATCTGGCCATAAATTCAAAAGCTTCTTTTTGCGAAACGCTGTGTTCGGGGTTTGCAATACCAATAGCACTGATGCAACTGCTCATAACTTTAACTTAATACATGGTCTGTACAGCTATAGTTACTTTAATATCGTTGCCCGTCATGAAACTTTTACTGCCGATATTGAAGTCGGTTCGCTTAATATTAAATTCGGTATTAAACAAGCCTTTGTTCGCTGTTCCAGTATAAGTAAAAGGTATTGTTAACTGCTTTGTTTTATTTTTTATCTTAAAAGTAAAATCGCCTATATACTGGTCATCTTTTTGATGATGGATACCTATCGATTGCATGTGAATTTCGGGATAGACCTCTGCCTCAAAAAAGTCTTTGCTTTTTAAATGATCATCTCTCATCTTGTTCTTAGAATCCAGGCTGGCTACTTTGAGGGAGGCTGAAATGTTGCCGTGTTCAGGATGTTTCGGGTTAAAGTCAATTGCCGCTTTCACTTCTTTGAACTGTCCTACAGAGTTAAAAAGCCCCATGCTTTTTGTTTGATAAGTAACCGAAGCTTGTGATAAGGTATGTTGCATGATAAGTAAATTTAAAAAGTGGTTTGTACATTCACTGTTACCTTAGCATCATCTGCCATCATCAGGCTTTTACCGCCAATACCAAAGTCGGTGCGTTTGAGGGTAAAAGAACCATTAAATGTACCGGTATTCCCATTCTCTGTATAAGTAAAAGGCATGGTCACATTTTTGGTTTTACCCTTAATGGTTAAAGCAAACACACCTGTATAAGTATTACCTTTAACCGGCTTGATGGATACCGATTTCATGGTAATTTGCGGGTGCCGGGCGGCATCAAAGTAATCTGCGCCTTTAAGGTGGTTGTCACGCATCTCATTATCCGAATCTAAACTGTTTACTTCAATTGCAGCACTTATACTGCTGGTTTCGGGATGTGCTTTGTCAAAATCAATATCGGCCTTTACATCGCCAAACTTACCATCGGTATTAAAACCCATGTTCTTGATCTGATAAGTAACCAATGATTTGGTAACAGTATGTTTTGTTTGTGCAAGTACACCGGTAACACCCACCAGTAGAAAGCACAAGACGATGATTCTTTTCATTTAGCTAATTTACTATAAATAACGCGAGATAGATGATTACAATATGTGCCCTCTTAATACAAAAGGCCAGATGTATGGTCCGGCCTTTAAGTATTTGATGAAATATCGTTAAAATTCAACGTGTGCCCGTATAGAAAAAATATGCACTGGTCCGCGGTCTTGGTTGTATGCCGGGTTGACCACAAACTGGTAATCGGGCGATAACCAGAAGGCTTTTTTGTAAGCGTTCAGTTTGTAATAAAATTCGCCAATAAACTCGGGTGCATAATGCAGTGCACCATCGCCTATGATAAAGCCATAGCCACCAGAGGCCAAATACTCACGGTGCGGTTCAGAAATGCCATTACCTACAAAGGCCAGTCCCATCTCATCATCGCCGCGTTTCCAGCTGCTGCCTTTTAAGGTAGCACCAAAGCTAACAGAGCGGTCAATTTCGGTAAATGCCCAGGTTTCGGTATGTCCGTCATTAATGCTGGCTTTAGCAAACACGCCAAAATCCTTAGTCAGGTACTGGTCGGCACTAATACCGAAGCCATATTTGTGGTGGCCATAAGCCAATACGGTATCAATAGTAGGTTGTGTGCGGGTAGCTGCAGCAAAAGCCAGGGCATCGCGGTATTTACCCATTTTGCCATTGTTGCGGAAACCCAGAATACGCACAGTACCTTTGTGACCGTTCAGGGTGTATCGTTTTTCAAACTCCAGGGTTTGTGTATTGCCTTTGCCAAGGCGCTCATCCCAAATGTAACCATTGGCGGTAGTGGTGGTCATGGTATAGGCGAAACGTAAAGTCCAGGTGGGCATACCTAATTCCGCATAGCTGCCGATGACATAGCCACGGGTATTAGCCGGGTAATCCCAGGCGCCGTTATCCATCAACGACCAGTTCATGAACTGGCTGCGGGCATCGTGCGCAAATTCATTGCCATCAAAAAAGTCGGCCATGCCAAATTTACCTGCCGTGATAGCAAAGTAGCGCTTGCTTTTTAAACCGCTCAGCTGGTTAAAATCATCAGGTATAGTATCTTTTTCATTGCCCCATTCAAAGTTTTGGGTCAGATACAAGCGGGCAATGTAAATTTTTGGCGAGGCGCTGCCTACCCGGAAAGCTTCGCCGTTGGGGAAGCCGGCAATACCCAATGTTTGGCTAAAGCCTGAGCCGCCCGAAATTTCGGGGTTGAAATAAGCTTCTGCACCTTTCCATAATCTGGCACCGCCAAACAGGGTTCCGGTTAGGGTACTTGCCGCTTCGGTTTTAGGCAGTAAACTATTATCGCCGGTGTATTTGGCCGAAAATGAAGGGTGGGTTTGGGTAATTACCGTTTGCTGGAAGTGAAAATTGAAACGTTGTTGTTTAACGGTGCTGTCTTTTTTATTATCCAGCTTAAATACAGGGCCACGATTGTCTTGTGCCGAGGCGAACTGAAAGGTAAAAAAAGAAGTAATTATTAATAAAAGTAAAGGTTTTTTCATGCACTACAAATTTGCGTAAATGTAGTGCTTTTACTTAAACGGTACCCTGCCACTCGGCATAAAATTGTTGCAGGTAATATTCCATAAATGCGTGTCGCTGAGCGGCTAAGTGCTGGGCTGTCGCCGTATTCATCTTATCTTTCAGCAACAGTAGCTTCTCATAGAAATGGTTGATGGTAGGAGCAGAAGAATTTTTGTATTCTTCCTTGCTCATATTAAGATTAGGTGAAATATTAGGGTTATGGATTTCCCGGTTTTTGAAGCCGCCATAACTAAAGGCGCGGGCTATACCGATAGCGCCAATGGCATCCAGCCGGTCGGCATCCTGTACTACAGCCAACTCGGGCGAGTGAAAACTTATTTCGCCGAAGCTTGCCTTGAAAGACATATGCCGGATGATTTGCTGTACATGGTTGATCAACTCGTCATCAGCGCCAATACTTGTTAAAAAAATACCGGCTGTTTTTGGGCCGATCTCTTCATCGCCGTTACGAAACTTGCTGTCGGCAATGTCATGTAACAGGGCTGCCAGTTCTACTACCAGCAGGTTCACCGGTTCTGTAGTGGCTATAAGTTTAGCATTGTTCCATACCCGGTAAATATGCCACCAGTCGTGGCCGCCTTCGGCTTGCTGTAAAGTTTGCTGAACGTAAGCAGCGGTTTGCGCTACCCAATTGGTTGAATCTGCCATTGTATAATGAGAATAAGAAGGCAAAGATAGAAACCGGAGGCTAAGTATTTAATCTCAGCTCGCCAGTTTTTCCGGGTGTTTGGTTCCCAGCAGTTCTAAAGAATCTACTTCTAAAATTTCTGCAATTTGAAATAAACGCTCTAATGTAATTTTGGTATAACCCAGCTCAATTTTGCTGTAAGCATTTTGAGAGATGTTAAGTTTAGCCGCCAGGTACTCCTGTGTATAATGGAGTTGCTCGCGTAATTTTCTAATGTTTGAGGCTACCGTTTTAATCTTGGCAGCTACAGTTTGCTTCATAAATTTTAATTAGTATGTAATCTGGTATCAGCTAACCAGATATTTACGAAGCGATTTTGCAGGCAGATTTCTAATTATGAAAAAAAGTTGCTGAAATAAAAAAAGCCTGTGGTTACAGGCTTAAGTCGTAATTTACGGTGACGGCTGGCAATAGTGTTACCATATCGAGCGGCACCTGGTTGTAAGTGAGTACCGGCTTCCGGCTGGCATAATACTCGTAAACGGCTTGCTGTGCTTTTGCACTTGTACCGGCTGCAGGAGCGTTAAAGGCAATGTTAAACGGAAGAATAAAATCGTGCAGTTTCTCCTTATCCGGAATAATCCATTTACGGTCCGACTGCTTGATGGCCTCAATCAAAGGTTGAGTCAGGCGCAGGTCATCAGCATAATACACGATGATTTTTTTGATGGAACCCTGCTCATCGGCCGTAAACTTAAATATTACTGTACCTGCAGCTGCTTTATTGCTTAATTCGGCCGGTATAGCAATGTGGGTTTTAAAATAGTCCATCATTACCTGCTTGCCACCCTGAAAAGGGAAGGCTAAACCGGTTTGTGCTTTTGCGGCTATGGTGCTTAAAAACAGCAGGCCAATAAATAGTATTTTTTTCATCGTATTAATCTTCCTTAGGCGCTCTTTTGCTACCCTGATACAGTTCATACTCCAGCAGGCGGCAATCCAGCTTGCCATTATAAAACTCAATGCGGCGCTCTGCCTTTAATCCAATTCTTTTGGCTAAATCAGGGTTACCGGTAAATACATAACCACGGTAGCCGCCACATTTTTGCTTCAAAAAATCGCCAATGCGGGCGTAGGTCGCTTCCAGTTTAGAGTGCGTTCCTAAGCGTTCGCCGTACTCAGGATTAAACATAATGATGCCGGGTTGCTCTGGCACCTCAGTGTCTGCAAAATCACAAACAGCAAAATCAATTAAATGTTCTACGCCTGCGGTTCTTGCGTTCTTCTGGGCAATGTCAATTGCATCGGCAGAAAGATCGGTGGCTATAATTTTAAAGCCGGTTTCTTTTTTGCCATTGTCTTTTAGTTTGCGGCGCTCATTAAAAAACACCTGCTCATCATAGCCCATCAGGTGCATAAAGCCATAATTCATTCTGAAAAAGCCCGGACTTTTATGCGTAGCCAGCAAGGCGGCTTCAATAGCCAATGTGCCTGAACCACACATGGGATTAATAAAGGTGCTCTTTTTATCCCAGCCGGTAGCCATAATGGTAGAGGCCGCCAGTGCTTCCAGCATCGGAGCTTTGCCCGGCAGCTTGCGGTAGCTATGCTTGGCCAGGGTTTCGCCCGAGGTATCGGCAAAAACTTCAGCCTTGTCATCCTGCCAATAGAGGTGAATAACTGTTTTGTTTTGCTCAGGACCTGAGTTTGGCCGGATGCCTTTAACCGATTTAATGCGGTCAACAATGGCATCCTTCACCTTCACATTAGCAAACAGCGGTGTGCGGATATACTCGTTGTTTACATTGGAGGTGATGGAAAAGTAGCCGCTGAAATCAATCAGTTGTTCCCATTCAATAGTGACCAGCTGCTTATAGAGTTCTTCCGGGTCGGCAGCGGTAAAAGTTTTCAGTGAATACAGCACCTGGCTGGCACAACGCAAGTTAAGGTTGAGCGCAATGCAATTGTTTACAGTGCCGGTAAGTTCAACGCCGGTTGAAAACACGCGGTCGGGCTTAAAGCCCAGCGCTTCTATTTCCTGCTGTAAATGGGGCGAAAGCCGCTTGTTGCAGGTAATAATGATTTTACTTTTGGTATGAAATATATCCATGTTTGAGGGTCAAATTTATGATTAAATTATACCCTATTTATAATTTAATGCATTATCTTTACCATTTATAAACGTAAGCCATTATGGAGATTAAAGGAAAAGTACATGAGGTGTCGCAAACCCAGCAGGTTACCGACAGCTTAAAAAAGAGAGAGCTGATACTCGAATATATTGAAAATCCGCAGTACCCTGAGTACCTGAAATTTGAAGCTATACAGGACCGTTGCAACCTGTTGGATAATGTGCGCGTAGGTGATGATGTTGAGGTTTCTTTTAACCTAAAAGGTCGCCCTTGGACTGACAAAACCGGTAAAAAGACATATTTCAACTCCCTGCAGTTATGGAAAATCAGCGTATTGAGCGGCGCTAATAACAATACCGTGCCTGAATATGCCCCGCCGGTTGATTTAGGCTCAGCACCTGATGATGACGATTTGCCTTTCTAATCATTAAAAATAATATATTGAAGCCCTGCTTAGTTGATAAGCAGGGCTTTTTTTGTGATTTTGTGCTGTATTTTCGTTGATGTTCTTTTGTCTTGATACAAAAGAACCAAAAAATCAAGTGCAGCCCGCTTAGGCTTTTTGTCGCACAAGGCCAGCCCTGCAAAGGCGGTTAGCACCAAAGGCTGTTTAGTGTTTGCGTATGAACAGGCTGTGCTTTGTTTCTGGCAGTGCAAACACTAAAAGGCCTTTCCCTGCGCTCAGGGCCACCAAGTGCTGCCCCACTTTCGCCCAAAGCTGAGGGGCTGACGGGGAAGGAGAGTCAAGAGTCAAGAACAAAGAATCAAGAAATAACTGGATCACACACATCACCATCACGTCATTGCGAGGTACGAAGCAATCTCTATAAGCTTGAAGAGGTTAAATGCAAAGAGATTGCTTCGTTCCTCGCAATGACGTGAGGGTGAGCTAAGTATCACAATGCATTCTTAAATTTTGCAAATTTTGCTTCAGACAACTGCAACCACAAAACCTTAAATACCCCTAACCTGTGGCCTTGGCTTTTTCGGTCACCACCACACTTGCCTGCCCACCGCGCCCCTCATAGAAAAAGACGCAGCCACGAGTTTTCTTTTTGGTTCTTTTTCTTTTGCGGAAAAAGAAAAAGAACATCCACTGGCTTTCATAAATGGCAACCCTGCCCTCATGAAATGCTAAGTAGTCATCTAATTATCTCTTTACCGACGCTATTTGTTAAAAATTGTTAAAGCCCTGAGCGTCGGCACTTAATTAAGTATTTTTGTGGGAAGCACACATGAGAAAAAGAAGTATTGGCCTGATAATCGGATTGATGGGGTTTGCCTTGCTGGGAGTGATGGCTATGCAATGGTATTTTTTGCGGCAGAGTTACCAGCTGCAATCCAAACTGTTTGACCACTCGGTGAATGAGGCGCTGGATAATGTGGTGACCAAAACAGCCCTGCAGGATGCCAATAATTTCTTGCACCGCAAAGCCAATCTCACCTTGCAGCGTCAATTTAGTTCAACTACAGTTCAGTCAAAGCGGTCTGTTGCCGACTCTGTAATCCGTGCCCGTGCCAATAAAGCCCACATGCAAAAAATTGCTTTGCTCAGGGATAGCCTGAACCGATTATTGCAGCACAAAAAGCAAGAAGAGGAAATGGACAACGCCATAAAAAGTGGCCGTTACCTGAGTTTTAAGTACGAAGAGTTTGTTGATGAAAATGGCATACTCATCCAGCGCATCGCCCCACCCGAAATTGTGCAGGCGCCTGCCGAATCTAAAAAGCCGGTGCAAAAATATGATGTTCGCACTTATGAATATTACGATCCGGTATTGGGCCGCCAGCAATTGCCGGTACGCCAGATTAACCCCGAATGGCAGCGTGAGCAGTTACGAAAATTAAAAGCCAAGCAGCTAAAGCAAATTAAGCGAATGCTGGTAGCCGATTCGATTGCGCAGTTGGAAAGATCAAAGCCATCTGCTGTTCAAACCACGGTTTTTCAAACGCTGGCCGAAGAGTACCAAAAATCAGATGAGCCGCTCCGCAAGCGCATCAATGCCATGTGGATTGATTCCCTGCTGAGGCTGGAATTGCGTAACCGTGGTATAGATTTGCCTTTCAGCTATGAAGTTTCAAATGCCAATAATGATTCGTTGATTTTCTCCAACGCATCAGCAAAAGATGTGGATAAACCCCGCTTTGTGGCTGAAAATACTTATGAGATGCCCATTTTTGGCAAAGAATTGGTGAATGATCCTGGCCGGGTGCGCTTATATTTTCCTGACAAGGATGCACACATCCGTGGTATGATGACATACACCATCTCTATTAGTGGCGGGTTACTGGTTATTTTGCTGCTTTGTTTCGGTTATACCATTTTTTCTATTTTGAAGCAGAAGAAAATTTCGGAAATGAAAACCGACTTCATTAACAACATGACCCACGAGTTTAAAACGCCGGTATCCACCATCATGATTGCCAGCGAAGCGCTAAAAGACCCCGAAGTTGCTACCAATAGCGCAAGGGTGGGCAGGTTAGCTGATATTATTTACGAAGAGAACAATCGCCTGGGCAGCCACATTGAGCGAGTGCTGAATATTGCCCGTATTGAAAAGAACGACTTTAAGCTGGACATCAGCACCGTTGATATTAACGAACTGATTACAGATGTGCTTGACAGTATGGCCCTGAAGCTACAGAAATATGATGCACAAGTAGAACTGCGTTTAGATGCGGCCAATGCACTTATAGAAGTAGATGAACTGCACTTTTCGAACGTGATTTATAACCTGGTAGACAACGCCATTAAATACAGTAGCGGCCAGCCGCAAATTACCATAACTACGCTCAATAGAAACGACCAACTGGTTATCCGCGTGGCAGACAAAGGTATTGGTATGAGCCGCGACCAACAAACCAAAATATTTGAGCAATTTTACCGCGTCCCTACCGGTAACCTGCACGATGTAAAAGGTTTTGGCTTGGGCCTGAGCTATGTAAATACCATTGTTAACCGCCTGGATGGCACTATTGGAGTAAAATCAGAAAAAGATAAAGGCTCTGAATTTGAGCTGAAATTTAAAACCGCCTAATTGCACATATCACATGAAAAAAATTTTACTGGTAGAAGATGACCCTAACTTGGGTTTGCTGTTGCAAGATTATTTGCAACTGAAAGGAAAATTTGATGTGGTGCTGTGTAAAGATGGTGATGAAGGCTTGCAGCAGTTTACCAAGGATAACTATGATTTGGTAATACTGGATGTAATGATGCCAAAAAAAGATGGCTTTACCGTAGGAAAAGAAATACGTAAGACCAATCAGCAGGTGCCTATCATATTTGCTACGGCCAAAACCATGATTGAGGACAAAACGCAGGCCTTTACACTGGGTGGTGATGATTATATCACCAAGCCGTTCCGTATTGAAGAATTGCTGCTGCGTATTAATGCTTTGCTTAAACGCGTAACCGGCGATGAAAAACAGCAGGAAGCAAAGCCTACCCGGTTTGCAATAGGCAAATACGATTTTGACTATACCACCCAAATGATTAACCTCCCTTCGGCCGGTACACATCAAAAGTTATCTACCAAAGAAGCCGAGCTGCTGCGCCTGCTGTGCCTGCGTAAAAACGAGGTACTTACCCGCGAAGAAGCGTTGATTAATATATGGCACGATGACAATTACTTCAACGGCCGCAGTATGGATGTGTTTTTAAGCAAGCTGCGTAAATATCTGAAGGAAGATTCATCAGTAGAGATAATTAATGTACACGGGCGGGGGTATAAATTGTTGGTAGATTGATCAAAGTGAATTTTAAATAACTCTTATTTCAGGCAAATATTTTACTCTATACTAAAGTGTTGTGTAACAACTTTGTTAAGCCAAAATTATAGTCTAATCAGCACTAAATAAATAAGTTTGTTAGCAGTATTAATTAACTGAAACAAACATGAAGAAAAATCTACTTTTTACCGGCTTACTTATGGCTGGCATCAGCTGCAGCGCTTTGGCGCAAGAGGTGGTTGACCAGGCTATGGTGCAAAAAATACGCCAGGAAGGTTTAAACAACTCAAAAGTAATGCAAACTGCATTTTACTTAACTGATGTTTCCGGTCCGCGTCTTTCCAATTCTCCTGAATTGAAACATGCACAAGATTGGATAGCAGGTCAGTTCAAAACCTGGGGTTTATCTAACGTAAAGCTGGAACCATGGGGTAAATTTGGTAAAGGCTGGGATGTGCAGAAAAATTATGCTGCCATTACTGTGCCTTACTACCATGCAATTATTGCTATCCCTAAAGCCTGGACGGGCAGTACCAATGGCCCTATTCGTAGCGATGTTGTATTAATTAAAGCCGATACTGTTACGGATTTAGATCAGTATAAGGGTAAGCTGGCAGGTAAGATTGTAGTTTTTGATAACGCTACTAAATTAGGTCAGGGTACTACACCAGACTTTTTGCGTTATACCGACCAGCAACTGAGCGATATGGCTAATGCTACGGCCGAGCCGGAGCGCCGCCGTCCGCAGGGAGGCCCTAATGGTACGCCTAACCCGCAAATGGCAACCCGTATGCGCATGATACGGATGCGTGCTACCATCAATAAATTTTTAGTAGACGAGCATGTAGGTTTAATTTTAAGCCAGGCGCGTGGCACTGATGGTACTGTGTTTACTACCAATGGTGCGTCTTATGCCGATACCGCTAAAATTGCTGCTCCTGAACTTGAAACCAGTGGTGAAGATTATAACCGCATTGTTCGCTTGTTAAAAGGTGGTATCGCCGTACAAATGGAAGCCGATATCAAAACCAAATTTTACACTGATGACCTGCAAGGCTATAATGTGATTGCCGAAATACCCGGTACTGACAGAAAACTGAAGGAACAGGTAGTAATGCTGGGCGGCCACTTCGACTCATGGCATGGTGCTACCGGTGCAACTGATAACGCAGCGGGCAGCGCGGTAATGATTGAAGCTATGCGCATTTTAAAAGCGGTTAATTTTAAACCGAAACGTACCATCCGCATTGCTTTATGGAGTTCAGAGGAGCAAGGCCTGTTCGGCTCACGTAATTATGTGACTAACCATTTCGGTAATGTAAAAGATGGATTTAAGCCTGAGCAGCAAAAGGTATCTGCCTATTACAACTTAGATAACGGAACAGGTAAAATTCGTGGCATCTACTTGCAGGGAAATTCAGCTGTAGCGCCTATTTTCAAAACCTGGTTAGAACCGTTTGCCGATTTGGGAGCTAATACGGTAACCATCCGCAATACCGGCAGTACCGACCACGTGGCATTTGATGCCGTAGGCATCCCCGGCTTCCAGTTTATCCAAGATCCGATGGATTACTTTGCCCGTACTCACCACAGCAATCAGGACACTTATGACCGCCTGGTGGAAGATGACCTGAAACAGGCAGCTACCATTGTAGCTTCACTGGTATACCACACCTCACAACGTGCCGAAATGCTTCCCCGCAAAGAGCAGCCTAAACCGGTGGCCGCACAGTAAGGCTATACATATTTAGTACAAAAAAGCCTCCGGTATTTTCCGGAGGCTTTTTTGCTTTATGGCAAACGTTTGGGCAACGGTAAAATCATTTTTCACAACGCCGCTGATTATTAATATATTTAGCCCCAAGTAACTAAACCTTGCGGTACTCGTACAAAGCAAGTATAAACCTGTATAATTAATTTTTTCTTTTAAACCTTCGCGCAGGAGTTGTGGCCTGCCTTGCAGTTGGCGGGGAGCTATTGATATGATGAAAGTTGTAAGGCTTTTGGTGTATGTGTATTGCCTGTGCATGCCATTTACGGTTGGGGCGCAATACGCGAGCCTGAAATTTTCGCATCTGGGTACCAGTGATGGTCTATCGCAGGTCAATATCAATCGTATTTTGCAGGATAGCCGGGGCTTTATGTGGGTAGGTACCCGTAATGGCCTCAACCGCTACGACGGTTATCGCTTCACTATATATCGCTATAACCCAAGCGATGAACACTCTTTAAGCAATAACTCCATATCAGATATAGCCGAAGATGCCAATGGTGATATCTGGCTGGCTACACAAAGCGGCCTTAACCGTTTTGAGCGCCGTACGGGCCGTTTTATCCGGTATATGCACCAGGAACGTAATGCCAACAGCGTTTCCAGCAACGTAATTAACCGGCTGGCTTTTGACGGGCGGCGCACCCTGTGGATAGCTACCCAAAACACGGGCCTTGATGAGTATGACTTGCGTAACGGCACTTTTAAACACCACCAGCATCAGGAAGGTAATGAAAGCAGTATTGGCAGTAATAATGTACGATCGGTATATATAGACTCGCACCATAACATCTGGGCCGGAACCGACCGCGGCGGGTTAAATCTATATCATCCGCAATCGCAAGCTTTCAGCAAATATGCTTACCATGATCCGGTAACAAAAGCGCTTGCCGGTAACAACATGATTAGTATTCTGGAAGGCGGGCCTCAGCAACTTTGGGTGGGCAGTCAGGATGACGGCTTGTTTTTGTTTGATATTAAAAATCAGACCTTTACCCGCTTTGCTAATCAGGCTGGTAATGCGCAAAGTATTTCGAGTAATACCATTTACTGCTTAAGTACTGATGAACGGGGTAATCTTTGGATAGGCACCGAAAATGGTGGTTTATGCATACGTGATAAACAAACCGGCAAATTTTACCGCTACGAACATGATGAGATAGACCAAAACAGCATCCGTGGCAATTCTATCTATTCTATTTGCCGCGACCGCACCGGTAACATGTGGGTGGGCGCTTTCAGTGGCGGGATTAATTTGTTCAAAAAGTCTACGTCCAGTTTCTCGCTTTATCAGCATAATGCTTCACCGCACAGCTTGTCAAATAATTTTGTGCTCGATGTAAATGAAGGCCGTAAACACAACATCTGGATAGGTACTGACGGAGGAGGACTCAATAAGTTTGATCCTGCTACCGGCAGTTTCATTAGTTTTAAAAAGCCGGCTAATGGCGCGAATGGGATTACCGGTAATTATGTGCTGGTGAGTAAAGAAGACGCTGAGGGTAACCGTTGGATAGGTACTTGGGGCGATGGCCTGAGTATTTATAACCTGACTACAGGTACTTTTAGAAATTTAAAGCATGACAATGCCAAGCCTCAGGGCATTGGCGGCAATAATATTTATTACCTGATCCATGCCCGCAATGGCAAAACCTGGCTGAGTACATTTAATGATGGGTTGGATTGCTATGATCATAAAACTGGCATTTTTACCCATTACAAATTTAGTGCAGATAATGTACATAGCCTGGGCAGCGATCACATCTATTCATTATATGAAGACCGCCAGGGCAGGTTATGGATTGGAACAGCAGATAACGGGTTGAATCTGTTTAATCCGGAAACGAATACGTTTACCTGGTTTCAGCATGATGATCAGCTTAACAGCATCAGCAATAACGCCGTTACTGATATTTTTCAGGATAGCAGAGGCCGTATATGGCTGGCTACGCTGGCGGGCTTAAATCAGTTTAACCCCGATACCCGGCGGTTCACTGTATATACCCGTAAAAATGGCTTGCCCAGCGAGGTGATTTATGCCATACGCGAAGACCTCCGGGGTAAATTATGGATCAGCAGCAACAGCGGCTTGTCGCAGTTTGACCCAGACAAGCAAACTTTTAAAAATTATACCACAGAGGATGGTTTACAGGGCGATGAATACAAACCGCATTCGGCCCTGCTGGCGCATGATGGCAGGTTGTATTTTGGTGGTATTAACGGGTTCAATGTTTTCAGCCCGGGCCAGGTGTTGAAACCGGCCGGCTTTGCTCCCTTGGTCATTACTTCATTCCAGGTATTCAACAAAGTACTTACGCCGGCTAAGCAAGCTTCTGATACTGCCTTACTGCAAAGTGATATCGCCGATGCCCGCCATTTGCGGCTTTCATATAAGCAGTCGGTTATCTCATTTGAATTTTCGGCGTTAGACTATGCCTCACCCGACCAAAAGCAATATGCTTATCGCCTGGAAGGTTTTGATAACGAATGGAACTATATTGGCAGCCTCAACAAAGGGGCCTATACCAACCTGCCGCCCGGCGATTATACCATCCAGTTAAAATACCGTAACAGTGCTGGTTTGTGGTCGCCCGTAACGGAGGCTTTGCACGTAAGCATCGTGCCGCCCTTCTGGCTTACGTGGTGGTTTGATATTTTAACCTTGCTTTTTATTGTCGGGGGCGTATATGCTATTTTTAAATACCGTATTGCTACCATCAAAAAGCAAAAGAAACGCTTAGAACGATTAGTGTTGGAACGCACCGAGCGGCTGGCACACCTAACCATTGAGGAGCGTAACTCACGCCAACAGGCCGAAAAAGCGAGGGAAGAAGCTGAAAACGCTAACAAAGCAAAAAGTGTCTTTTTAGCTACCATGAGCCACGAGATACGTACGCCTATGAATGGAGTCATCGGTATGGCCAGTTTATTGGCTCATACGCCCCTTAACGCAGAGCAAAAGGAATATACCGATACGATCATCAGCAGTGGAGATACCTTATTAGGTGTGATTAATGATATTTTGGATTTCTCTAAAATAGAATCTGGCAACTTGGAACTGGATGAGCACGATTTTGATGTGCGCGATTGTGTAGAAGGCGTGCTCGATCTGTTTGCCCCAAAAGCATCGCAGCTAAATTTGGATTTGGTATACCAGATTGATTCCAACGTGCCAATCCAAATTGTGGCCGACCCATTGCGGCTGCGGCAGGTGTTAATTAATCTGGTGGGCAATGCCATTAAATTTACCACTAAAGGCGAGGTATTTATCAGCGTAAGTGCAGTAAACGCAGAAAGTGAACAATTAGAGCTCCGGTTTGCCGTGCGCGATACAGGTATTGGTATACCTAATGATAAACTGGGGCGCTTGTTTAAAGCGTTTTCACAGGTAGACTCCAGCACCACCCGCAAGTATGGCGGCACCGGTTTAGGGCTGGCCATCAGCGAAAAGCTGGTACAGCTAATGGGCGGTACAATTGGCGTAGAAAGTCAGCCGGGTGTTGGCACCACTTTCAGTTTCACCATCAAAGCCTGTGCAAGTAATAAATCAGCCCGTACTTATATCAACCTTAATCTTACAGCGCTCGAGAACCGGCAGATTTTGATGGTTGATGATAATGCCACCAACCGTGATATTATAAAAACGCAGCTGCGGCAATGGAAATTTAAGCCATTGGTTGCCGCAACAGGCGCCGAAGCTTTGCAGTTGTTACAAGCAAACCCCGAAGTGGATTTGGTGATTTCTGATATGAACATGCCGGGGATGAATGGTGTAGCGCTGGCTCAGGAATTAAAAAAGTTACGGCCTGACTTGCGCCTCATCTTATTAAGTTCGGCAGGTAACGAGCAGAGCAGGCAAAATGCACATCTGTTTGATGCCATTTTAAGTAAACCTGCCAAGTATCACCAATTACACCATCACATTGTGGAGTTGTTGAAACATGCCGATAAGCAGGAAATGGATACCCAGCCCGGGCACAATCATTTGCCTGCCAGCTTTGCGCAGCTGTACCCAATGGATATTCTGGTGGCTGAAGATAATGCCATTAACCAAAAGCTGGCCATGCATATTCTGCAAAAAATGGGTTACCAGCCCAAAGTAGCGGCTAACGGGCACGAAGTGCTGGAGGCGGTAGCCAACCATCACTACCATTTAATTTTTATGGATGTGCAAATGCCCGAAATGGATGGGCTTGAGGCTACCCGCTTCATCAGGCAGCATGTGAGCCGGCAACCTGTTATTGTGGCCATGACGGCAAATGCCATGACCGAAGACCGAGAAGCCTGCCTGCAAGCCGGTATGGATGATTACCTGAGCAAACCCATTAAGCTGGCCGAGTTGGTAGCTGCTTTGGAAAAATGGGGGAAGGCGATGAAAACCGGCGAGGTGGCAAAGGGCCAAGTCGATTGAAGCTTTTCTCTTACCAGGTGTCTGATTTATTGATATACTCCGCACTAAGTTCAAATTAATTATAACAGGCAACTAACCAAAAGCGCTTCCTTATTGTATTACATTATCATGATTGTAAACTACACTGCAAGCGGTTGGGAGGTAATTACGCAGCGGGCGCACGGGCTGCTGGCCGCACAGATCGCCATGCACTGGGCCAAAAGCAAACGCCCTGCCCGCTGGACGGAAACTGTACTGGCTATTGCCGAACATGATGATGCCCAGATAGAACTGGAGGCTGACGATTTACTCACCCCACAGGGTGGCCCGGTAAATTTCGCCATGAAATTGTTTGAGCCGGAGCATTGCCGCAGGCTGGCTGATTTTTCTTTGTCTAAAAGCCGGTATATTGCTTTGCTTACTTCCATGCACATGGTTTTTCTGTATCAGAAGGAGGAAGAAACTAATCCGCTGGTAAAACCGTTTTTAGCCGAGCAAAGGCGATTGCAAAAGGAGTGGTGCACGGCTTTACATATAGATGCAGCAGAAGCCAAACGCATTTATGCTTTACTGG
This sequence comes from Mucilaginibacter koreensis, assembly GCF_054783355.1. Lineage (NCBI taxonomy): Bacteria > Pseudomonadati > Bacteroidota > Sphingobacteriia > Sphingobacteriales > Sphingobacteriaceae > Mucilaginibacter > Mucilaginibacter koreensis. The sequence continues at coordinate 3,658,775 of NZ_BAAGQS010000001.1, forward strand.
AATGGTGCGATGCCTTCTCGTTGCTGCTTTGCCGCCACGAAGTGCAACCCGAGCACCGTACCATTGAAATTAGTGAGGGGCCAGATAAAAAACAATACCGTTTACAACAGTTGCCTTCCGGTGCACTTACCGTTCATCCCTGGCCATTTGAGGATGACCGCTTTGAGCTTTACTTGGAAACCCGCTTGATTGAACAATTAACGTTTAAGAGCAACGAGGAATTTAAGCAGTGCTTTTTAAATGCACAGGTAACAGAAAAGCATTGGTTATTTACCAAAAAGTAAAGCCAAATATTATTGTTCCGTCAGTCAGCTATTTTAAGCTTTGCTGTACCACATTCAATAATTGCTGCACCCAAAGTGCATACATCTTTCCGGAAGGATGCAAGCCATCGCCCGCAGTTAATGAGGCATCGGTAGCTGCCTGCTTCGAGATGTTAGTGATATAAGTATAATTAGCGCCCACCTTTTCGGTTTCAATCCGGTTAATGGAGTTAAACTGATCAATTTGCTGTGCAATCGCATCACGGTCCTGGCCTTCGGCATAGGGTGTAGAACCCCAATCAGGAATAGAAATTACAAACACGCGTTTGGCGTTATTGCCCGCATAGCGGATAGCCGTATTCAATAACTCAACAAACTCCGAACGGTAAATAGTTTGGTTATAGCCCCGGTACTGGTTGTTCACTCCGATTAACAAAGTAACGAAATCAAATTTTTGATTGATACCTGCTTTGTTGATAGCAGTTATCAGCTCATCGGTCGTCCACCCCGTGCGGGCAACAATAACAGGTGACTGGGCTTTGGGGTAACCATTTGCATGCAATTGCTGAACGAGCTGGTATGGGAAAGACTGATCTGCACTTACCGCTTCTCCAATGGTATAAGAATCACCCAGGGCCAGGTAGCTGATGCTGTCAGCAGAAGGTGTAACCGTAATTGCTGCAGGTACAGTAGTGGGCGTATGGTTTTCCATGTTGTTCTTGGCGCAGCCTGTAAAAAATGAAAATGTGAGTATAATGCAGTTAATCAGTTTCATGCTACCAGTTCCATATCAAATAATACGGAAATATGGTGTTGCAGGATTTGTTCAACCTTTTTTATATCTACAGCATGCCCCAATTCACGCTCAATAGAGGTAACGTCTTTATCATCAATACCGCAGGGCACAATGTTCTTAAAATAATCCAAATGCGAGTTGACATTCAGCGCCAGGCCATGCATGGTTACCCAGCGGCTGCAGCGTACACCCATGGCGCAAATTTTACGCGCGGCAGGCTTGTCGGCATCCAGCCAAACGCCGGTGTAGCCAGGGTAACGTTCACCCTTTAAGCCAAACTCGCCAATGGTAAGCATTACTGCTTCCTCCAGTGTGCGCAGGTATAGGTGGATATCAGTAAAAAAGTTATCTAAATCCAGTATTGGGTAACTCACCAGCTGGCCGGGGCCATGGTAAGTAATATCGCCACCACGGTTAATAGGATAATATACGGCTTGTTTTTCTTTTAAACCGGCTTCGTCTAATAGCAAATGTTCGGGTTTGCCGCTTTTGCCTAAAGTGTATACATGCGGGTGCTCGCAAAAAATCAGGTAATTGGGAGTAGGGGTTTCCGCATCCACAAGGCCGTTGCGCATGTCGGTTTTTAGCTTTACGGTTTCGGCAAACAGGGCTTCCTGCTGCTCCCAGGCTTGTTTATAATCAATCAGGCCCCAATCCTGCACGGTTACTTGTTTATTTTTCATTTGTTGCACCTTTTACGTAACCAATCATATAATTTTCAAACTGCAGGTACTGTACCTGGTACTGCAAATCAAGAGCCCCTTTTTGTAAAGTAGCCTGTATGTGGCCCTGGCCGTTAAAAGTAAACGGCTGTAAACGGATATGGTCTAAAAACGATACCTCTTTGCGGCCATGGCATTTATAGATAGCCTCTTTGGCACACCAGCAGGCATATAAATGCGGTATGCGTTGTTCTGGTTCAATAAAAGCCAGTTCCTGCGGTGATAAAAATTTGGTAGCAATACGCTCCACCTTTTCTTTAATCTGCTCAATGTCTATGCCCACAGGCTCCGTTTTGCTGATCATTACTGCCGCATAATCAAATGAATGGCTAAGCGAGATGTGATAAGGCAGATTCACTAAATAAGGCTTGCCGTAAGCATCTACCTGGCAGTTGATGTAATCATCGGTGCGCAGCATACGGCGCAGCAGTACGCGGGTACCCAGCCAGTGTAGGTGACGTTTACCGCTGCTCAGGGTTTGTACATAGGCTTTCTCTTGCTCGTCCAGCTGTAACTGATGGTATAAATCATCAGCTTCCTCTTCAATTCGCCACACGGCAAATTCGGTATTGTTATCCAGCTGTTGGGTAAATGCTAAAGCCATTTCAATAAATTACAAAACGGATGGCAAAATTATTCAATTAATTCTACTTTTAAGGCACTAAAAAAGTACCCCAGGTTTTATGATTTTGTCAGACAAGCGCATCCTCGAAGAAATTGAAAAAGGCACCATAATTATTGAGCCTTTTAAACGTGAGTGCCTGGGTACCAACTCTTACGATGTGCATTTGGGTAAACACCTGGCCACCTACCGCAACCGCGTGCTGGATGCCAAACAGCACAATGAGATTGATCACTTTGAAATACCTAAAGAAGGTTTTGTGCTGCAGCCCGGCACTTTATACCTGGGGGTAACTGTAGAATATACCGAAACCCACCGCCATGTGCCTTTTCTGGAAGGTAAATCGAGCACCGGCCGGCTGGGTATTGATATTCATGCCACTGCCGGTAAAGGTGATGTGGGCTTTTGTAACACTTGGACGCTGGAAATTTCTGTAGCCCAGCCTGTTCGCATTTACGCCGGTATGCCTATAGGGCAGTTAATTTACTTTGTGGTAGAAGGCGATATAGAAACTTTTTACAATTCAAAAGACAACGCCAAATACAATAACCCTACTACCCGACCGGTAGAGAGCATGATGTGGAAGAATAACTTTTAATGTTAATTTATTGTGCGTTGCTGCACACATAAACTTAACATTGTACGTTCTGTAAATAGCTGATTTGTATATAAATTAGCTGTCGCATTATGAACTACAAATACAAGCCTGCCTACCTTTTATCTGCCTTATTTACTGCCTTTGTTTTACTTGCCGGTTTTGTGAAATGGGACGATGATCCTATTAAGAAAATTGTTGCCCAACTGGAGAAATGGACAGAGACCTATCCGCAGGAAAAAGTGTACCTGCACCTCGATAAACCTTATTATGCTGCAGGCGATAACCTGTGGTTTAAAGCCTATGTTACTGTTGGCCCTAAACATCAGCTTTCTGCCCTAAGCGGAACATTGAATGTAGAGCTGATTGACAGCCGCGACTCCATCAAAAAGGCCATCAAACTTCCTGTAACCAGTGGCATCTGCTGGGGCGATTTTGGCCTTTCGGATAGTTTGGAGGCAGGCACCTACCGTATACGCGCCTACACCAATTGGATGCGTAACTTTAGTGATGAATACTTTTACGACGAGCCTATTGTAATTGGCAATGCGCTTAATGATGCGGTATTGACCAGTGCTACGTACAATTATACCGGTCAGCAAACTAATGCTACAATTACCTACACCAATTTAAACCAAACTCCTTATGCCGGAAAGCAGGTAAATTATACAGTAAAACTGGACAACCGCCAGGTTGCTAAGGGTAAAGGCTTAACCGATGCTAAAGGTAATTTGTCTATCACGTTTCCCGTCACAGTAGCTAATTATCGTTCAGGGCAGTTGGTTACCCAAATTAAGGTGGCCGATAAACGTACCGTAGACCAAACCATTGCTTTTCGTGCTGCTGCAGGGCAAACCAATGTGCAGTTCTTTCCGGAAAGTGGTAATTTGGTGGGTGGTATCAGTTCTATCATTGCTTTTAAAGCGGTGGGTGCCGATGGCTTGGGAGCCAGCATCAGGGGCGAGGTACTGGATAACGATAACCAAAGCGTAGCTACCCTGACTACCCGCCACGCCGGTATGGGTAATTTTGCTTTACTACCGCAAAGCGGCAAAACCTATCATGCTGTAATCACTTACCCCGATGGTACAAAAAACACAGTAAACTTACCACATGTACAAAGCAGTGGTTATGTATTAAGCCTGAACCAGAATAGCGAAAATGTAAAGGCGCGCATAGCTGTAAGTCCTGATCTGGCAGGTAAAGGCGATGCAAGCAATATCACCTTGATAGCTCAGGCCAACGGTGTAATATGTTACGCAGGTAAAGTAAACCTGCAAGGTGCAGGCTACAGCGCTAATATACCTAAAAGCCGTTTCCCTTCAGGCATTACGCAGTTTACCCTGTTTGCTGCCAACGGCCAGCCTGTGGCCGAGCGCCTGGTGTTTGTACGCAATGCTGCCGACCTGTTGCAGCTAAATGTAAGCTCTGCAAAAAGCGCTTACACTCCGCGTGAGCAGGTGAAAATTAATGTACATGCACAAAATAGTCAGGGTAAGCCGGTTTTGGGCTCATTTTCAGCAGCGGTAATTGATGAAACCAAAGTGCCGGTAGATGAGCAGGCCGAAAGCACCATACTTTCCAACCTGTTATTAACCTCAGATTTGCAGGGCTATATCGAAAAGCCCAATTATTATTTTACCAATATTGATGACCAGGTGAACCGTGATCTGGATGTATTGATGCTTACCCAGGGTTATCGCCGTTTTACCTGGAAGAACCTGCTGGCTGATAACTTTCCGGCGCTGAAATATCAACCCGAGAAGGCGCTGAAGGTATCGGGCACGGTAGAAACCATGGGCGGTAAACCGGTGCCCAACAGTAAAGTAACTTTGCTGGCTACTGCAGGTGGCGCTTTTATTTTAGATACGGTAACCAATGCACAGGGCCGGTTCTCGTTTGATAATTTGCTGTTTAAAGACAGCGTAAGATTTATTGTACAAGCCAGAACCGACAAAAACAAACGTAACGTGCAGATTAAAATAGATCAGCCGGTGCAGCAATCGGTAATGGACAATAAGTTGAATGCAGATTTGATAATGAGCACCAATCCAAATTTGATAACTTATTTAAAGAACAGCAGGCTGCAATATGACAATGATGTAAAATATGGCCTGAATGGGCACACGATTTTATTGAAAGAAGTAGTTATACGTGAAAAGAAAGCGCCGATACTACAGCACTCTGCCAACTTAAACGGAGCTGGCAATGCTGATCAGGTTATAAAAAGCGACGTATTTGATCAACTGGGTTGCGTTACTATCGATCAATGTTTGCAAGGCAGGCTGGTAGGCGTAATTTTCAGGAATGGTGTGCCTTATTCTACCCGCAGTATTGGTTTAAGCGGCAATCGCCCAATGCAAATCATTATAGATGGCACCTATGTGAGTTCTGATTTTTTACTTTCGCTGAATCCGCACGATGTGAGCAGTGTTGAAGTATTGCGTTCGGGCGGCAATACCGCTATTTACGGCAGCCGGGGCGGTAATGGGGTAATCATTATCAATACCAAGCGGGGCGATGAGTATACGGCAAGCACTTATGCTCAGTACTCGCCTGGGGTAACTACTTATATGCCCAAAGGCTTTTATGTAGCCCGCGAATTTTATAAACCGGTATATGCCGGCCCTAAGGCTACCCATAGTATAGCTGCAGATTTACGCACCACCATTCATTGGGAACATAACCTGGTAACTGATAATGACGGTAACCTGAGTTTTGATTTCTTTAATGCCGACAGTAAAGGCACTTACCGTGTAGTGATAGAAGGTATTGATGCCGACGGTAACCTGGGCCGGCAGGTGTATAGGTATAAGGTAGAATAAATTTAGCTACTATTCATATACAATTTTGTCATTGCGAGCGATAGCGTGGCAACCGCACGGGGGCATCTGCGCCTTGGTACAGCAAGCGGTTGCCATGCTATCGCTCACAATGACAGCAGTAATAATTACCTACTGCTCCAAATAAAATTTATCCCAGAAATCTACAGACTTCGACATTTCACCGCGGTTAGTCGCCATAGCACTGCCACCCCGGCCTGCGCCGCCGCGCATACCGCCACCGCGCATGCCGCCGCCCATACCACCACGGCCCATCCCGCCGCCCATGCGGCCTCCACCCATACCACCGCCTTGCATACCACCGCCATCGGTACCGGCAGTTTGCTTGAAGCCGTTTACTTTAAAGTTGAACGCCCATTCGGCTTTGCTTAAATCTTCATGCTCAAAAAAATGCAGGGGAATAGCCACCTCATATAATAAATAGCCCCGGTCATCATAGCTCATGGCGGTTTTAAAGCCATAAGTATTTGAGGTGGTAATCATGTCGCTTTCTACTTCTTTAAAGCCGGTAACTTTAATATTGCGCAAGCTGGTGAGCCGGGCGCGCATCATCTCTTCATGGGCAGCCTGCGGGTTGTTGCCATCTTCAGCAGGCGGTATTATTGGGCGTTGTACTGAACCTTCGGTACCTAAGGGGAAGGTTAGGCTGTAAGTATCTTTCTTTTTACCTCTGGTATTAATACTGATGGTTAAGCCATTGCTCAATACCCGCATTTGTTCGCTGCGGTCGCCCAGGCGTATGGCGAAATAAATATTGTCATGATCATTAGCAATATTATAACCCATCTGCATATCTGTGTTATAATACTTCAGGCTATCTCCCCATTCATGTAAATTGCCATCAACCACAATGCCGGCAGGCGGTTTTGCTAATTGATGGGAGGCTTCTGGAGTCTGAGCTACAGCAAAGTAACCGCTGAATATAGAAGCTAAAACGACAATGAGGCATAAGCCTGTTTTACGGAGGGTAGTAGAGATGAGGCGCATAAAATGATGGTAATTTGCCAAAGTAAACTGCACATCACCTGATTTATTATTGATTTTCGGTAACTTTGCTGTTAGATTATGCCAACGGAAACACAGGAAGAAACCCTTACGCTCGACGAGATACTGGCGAGCCTGAAAGAAATGCATCGCCTGATTTTATGGAACGATGACCATAATACCTTTGAACACGTCATCCATTGCATGATGAAATACCTCGACTATACTGAACCTCAGGCTGAAAAGATTGCCTGGAAAGTACACAACGAAGGTAAATGTGCCGTATTGGAAGGTTCATTCACCGAAATGGAGGTTTACCGAAAGATTTTACAGCAAGAGGGGCTGACTGTAACTGTAGATTGATAAGGAATTAAAATTGTCATTGCGAGGAGGAACGACGTGGCAATCGCACCGAGGCATTTGCGCCTCTGTACAGCAAGCGGTTGCTACGCTATCGCTCGCAATGACAAGTATATCAACTACAAAAGGCGATGAGGAACTCATCGCCTTTTGTAGTTGTATAACAGCACAGATTTACCTACACTACATAATTCCAGCCATGCGGATCCTCGGCTTGGCCGTAGCGTATAGCATCTAAAGTGTTCAGTACTTTTTGCGAAAACTCGCGGGTGGCCGGGTCGCTCAGGGTAAACTCTTCGCCATTATAGGTGATGGAACCTACCGGGGCAACTACGGCAGCGGTGCCCGCGCCAAAAGCATCCTGCAGGGTGCCATTTTTAGCAGCTTCCACAATTTCGGTAATAGACACGCGGCGCTCTTCTACCGGCATACCCCAGTCATGCGCCAGAGCGATGATAGTTTTGCGGGTAATGCCATCCAGTATACTGTCGCGGGTAGATGGGGTAACCAGTTTGCCATCAATCACAAACATAATATTGGCCGATCCCATTTCTTCGGCGTATAAATGCTCTTTAGCATCCGTCCAAATCAGTTGATCAAAACCTTCTTCAACCGCTTTGCGGGCGGGCAGCATGGCGCCCCCATAGTTACCGGCTGCTTTGGCATACCCAAAACCTCCTTCGGCAGCACGGGTATAATATGTTTCAAATTTTACGCGCAGCGGCTTGGAGAAGTATGGACCGGTTGGGCCGGTTAATACTACAAACTTGTATGTTTTTGATGGCGTAACACCCAGGTAAGGGTCAGTAGCAAACATAAATGGGCGGATATACAGCGAGTGGTTAGCTTTGGCCGGAATCCAGTCGCGATCCAAATCTACCAATGCGGCCAAGCTTTGTATAAATAGCTCTGCGGGCAGCTGCGGCATGCATAAACGCTCGGCCGATTTGTTAAAACGCTCAGCATTGGCATCCGGGCGGAAGATAGATACCTGGCCATCGGCATGTTTATAAGCTTTCAAGCCTTCAAAAAACGACTGTCCGTAATGCAGGGCCGAAATGGCCGGGCTCATCTCAATAGGGCCATAAGGCAGTATCTCAAAGTTCTTCCATTCGCCGTCTTCATAGTCGGCCACCAACATGTGGTCAGAGAAAGTTCGGCCAAAAGGTAAATTATCGAAATCCGTTTGGGCTAAACGGCTGTTAGTAATTTTGCTGATTTTAATGTCCAATGTTTCAGTCATAGCGCTGAGGTAATTGATGTGAAAGCGGCAAGTTAGGATTTTTTGCATTAAACTTAATCATACACACATCCGAAAAACCATGAAAACAATCTGTTCCCTGCTGTTCGCCATGCTGCTTTCAGCCACCCTGTATGCACAGCGCCCGGTAACTTTTGGTACCATCCCGGGCTACATTGGCAACTGTGCCAACCGCTATTACCTGTCATCGGCCGATAAGAACCGCGGCCAGATCATTTGGGTAGATGATTTTAATAAAGGTGCCCTGCGCATTGGCGGTAAAACCGAAAAACTGAAATCATTGAAATTTCCCGACCGGCTGAAGTACGGCTTTTATAACAAAAATTATACGGTAAGCATCCGCATCGTTTCGCAGAAAAATACTTCGGGCAATACGTTTACCGGCAAGGCTACTTTTACGGTGTTCAAGGGTAAAACCATTATTTATAACCGTAATACCATTGTGGCGGGCGGCTGTTCGTAAGCAATTGCTGCGCTAAATACAGGTGTAATTCAGTATACTTGATACTTTAAGCCTTAGTAATAAATTGAAAGTAGCATTATAAGTGAATTACACACTGTTTAAAAAGTTATATGAAGAAGGGCTGATTAGTGAGTCTTCATTTCAGCAAACGGAGCAAAAGCGGTTAAATCCGCTTATCTCCGTCTTTTGGGAAATCAGAATGTTGCTGTATGCTGGCATTGTTCTGCTAACTACAGGTGTAGGTATACTCATTTATGAAAATATAGACAGCATAGGGCATAGTGTAATTGTAGGTTTACTGGCCTTACTCACTGCCGGGTGCTTTGGCTATTGCTTTAAGCATAAAAAGCCCTATAGTCACGCTAAGGTGCCTGCACCCAATGCATTTTTTGATTATATACTGCTTTTGGGTACCTTAAGTCTGCTTACTCTCTTGGGATACCTGCAATTTCAATATCAGGTATTCGGGCAGCATTATGGCATGGCTACTTTTATGCCTATGTTGCTATTGTTTAGTATTGCCTATAGTTTCGATCATTTGGGCATACTTAGTTTAGCCATTGTAAACTTAGGCTTGTGGATGGGAATTTCAGTCACCCCGCAGCACTTGTTAGATAGCAAAAATTTCGAAAGCCCAACCCTGATTTTCACTTATCTGGGATTTGGTTTGCTGCAATTACTGGTGGGCTGGTTAACTCATCGTTATATTATTAAACGGCATTTTGCTTTTACTTACCAGCATTTTGGTATACATATTTCTTTTATCGCTTTACTGGCCGGTTACTTTTATTACTACAATGGGGCTGCAGTACTTTGGCTGTTGGGCGTAGTTGTGTTGGCGGTAGTTGCTTTTGTTTATGCGCGTAAGCAGCATAATTTTTACTTCTTACTGCTTGCGGTATTATATGGCTATTTAGCCTTATGCTGTTTAATAGTAAGAGGGCTTATTTCTATTAATGATGGATCTGGAATTCCTATCCTGGTTACCTATTTTCCTCTTTCAGCTGTGCTGATAATTCGTTGGCTCATCAACCTTCATAAATTATTCAAAGCAATATGATTATCTATAACAGAACAGCGCTCGACAACCTGCATGTGCAGGAGCAAGCGCATATTGCTCATCAAAATAAATTAATTACAGAAGCTGAAGAATATACGATTAAACAAGCCTATCCAATTAATCTGTATCACCCTAACTTATGGGTTAGGGTAAGTTTATTTGTGCTCACTTTAGTCATTTGTGCCTTCTCGCTGGGTTTACTATGCCTTATGTTGGCCGAGGCCAATGCAATTGACAGTCCGGTTTGGCCCATGCTGTTGGGTGCAGGGCTTTATTTGGCTTTAGAGCTCATGGTAAAGAATAATAGGTACTATAAGGCTGGTGTGGATGATGCCTTGCTTTGGCTGTCGGGTGCTTTGGTAACCGGGGGCTTTATTTGGATGCTGAGCGAAATGAACCGTAATAGTGGGCATGAAATAGTTATCAGTACATTCATTTGTGTTTTAAGCCTGATATTAACGTTGCGCTTTACCAATTGGCTAATGAGCATGCTGTGTTGCCTGGCCGGGTTATGCATCGTATTTTTTGTTTGTCAAGCGGTCGGAACTAGAATGACTGCTGCCTTACCCTTTATATTAATGCTGGCTTCAGGCCTGCTGTATTCACCGGGAGTAAAGCTTGACCATTACCCACAAGCTTTGCATTATAAAGAATGCCTGGTTGCTTTTCGGTTTACCTGTTTAATAGCCCTGTATGCTGCCGGAAACTATTATCTGATAGATGATTTGCAGCAGCGCTTGTTAGGCAGCAATAGTTCCGGTAAGCACCAGGTGGCGTTTGGTTTTATTTTTTGGGTGTGGACCATTGCACTGCCATTAGCTTATATCGCCATAGGCTTAATCAAACGGAATACGCTGTTGCTTCGAACCGGTCTGCTGGTATCAGTTGCTGCCGTGGCTACCTTCAGAACCTATTATCATATTTTACCAACTGCATGGGCACTATCCTTGGGCGGGGCGCTGTTATTGCTGCTGGTGTATGCTTTAGTTCGCTATTTAAAAGTGCCCAAACATGGCTATACCTACGCCGAACAGTATACCGGCAACAAAGCCGACCAAATTAATGCGGAATCCTTAATCACGATAGCCACTGTACCTCATGCCCATGCTCCTGTACAAGAGCAGAGCCGCTTTGGTGGCGGCAGTTTTGGTGGCGGTGGCTCGAGTAGTAATTTTTAATTGCCTTATTAAATAAGGCACTATCGGATTCATTAACGAGTGTAACCTGTTTCGCTGTCTTCGCGTCAGAGTTTGCAAATGCACAAGTTATGAAACTGATTAACCTTATAGCTGCCGGTTTAATATCGTTAACCGGCAGCGCCTTTGCACAACCAGCGGTACCATCTGCGCCAATTACCGCAGCCGAAAAGAACCGCACAATTGATACACTGCTGCAAACGCTTAACAGCCGGTATGTGTTCCCGGAGGTGGCTAAACAAACAGCACAGTTTATCCGAAAGCAGCAGGCTAAAAAAGTATACAATGCGCTTACTGATGGTAATGCCTTTGCCACACAACTGACACAGGATTTGCAAGCCAGTAGTAAAGATCATCATTTACGAATAGAATACGTGCCTGATGGCATACCCGAAGAGCCTGAACATGATTTAATGAGCATTAACCCGGCCGATAGGCCCTGGCTCACCAAGATGTACCGCAATTTGAATTACGGCATCCGCAAGGTAGATGTGTTAAAAGGCGATGTAGGTTACATTGATGTGGATTTCTTTTGTGCACCCGAGTTTGCCGGTGAAGCTTATGTAGGAATGATGAACTACCTTGCCCATACCGAAGCCTTGATTATTGACCTGCGGCGTTGTGGCGGCAGCCGCTCGCCCGAAGCGATTCCTTTTCTGTGCAGCTATTTCTTTCAGGATCCGGTAGATTTGGGCGATACCTATTGGCGTAAAGGCGACCGGGTAACTCAGAACTGGACTTATGCTTATGTGCCCGGTACACGTTACCTAAACAAGCCTATTTATGTACTGGTGAGCCGAGCTTCATTTTCAGGTGCCGAAATGCTGGCCGATGCATTGAAGTTTCATAAGCGGGCAACCATCATTGGCCAACCTACGGGCGGTGGCGCTAATGCAGGTGGTTTTTTGAGGGTAACCCGGCATTTTTCGGCTTTCGTGCCTGTAGGCCGCCCCATTGGCCGGCCCAGCTGGGAAGGGGTAGGTGTACAGCCCGACAGCCTAGTGCATCCGGCACTGGCACTCAATATGGCACAGCACCTGGCCATGCAGCACACCATAAACACTACTGACGAAGCTGTTTGGCGCGATGCCCTGAAAGATTGGATTAAAGAGATTGATGCACAAAAGCCGGTATTAAAACCTATTGCTTTTGAATTGCGGGGTTATCCTAACGCTAAAAATGTATATGTGGCTGGCACCTTTAACAACTGGGTAATGGAGACTACACCTATGCAGCGCAAGGGCGACAAATGGGTAGCCGGTAGCGAAAGTGAAGCCGGGCAGCTGGAATATAAATTTGTGGTGGACGGTAAATGGATGGTAGACCCTGATAATACCAGAACTAATGGCAGCGGTCCGGATGCCAACTCGGTGAAAGTAGTACAGCCCTGACATATGGTAAACTACCGGGAATGTGCTTCACACATAATAGGGGTTTATGTGTTACTAAAACAGACATTCCCCGATACGTATGAACATTCAAAAAATTCTGATTGGAATTGATGATAGCATGCATGCCGAGCATGCGGCAAGCTTTGGATTCAATTTAGCCCGTACTTTAAATGCAACTGTAGGTTTGGTGCACATTACAGAACCTGGCATAATGCCGCCCACAGGTACAGATAGCATGATTGGTTTAACCACCATGGGCACCCCGGTTGAAGAAATTATTAACCCCGAACTGATGCAGTTACAGGATCAGCAGAATAATAATCTGCTGAAAAGAACCATCAGCCAGTATGGTGAAGGTTTACAGGTGAGTGAATTTACTAATTTTGGCACCACGGCCGAAGGTATAATTGACTGCAGCAAAGATTTTGGGGCCGACCTTATTGTGATGGGTACCCACAGCCGCACCGGGCTCGACCGCTTTTTGATGGGCAGCGTAGCCGAAAAGGTTATCCGCGATTCCATGATTCCGGTACTGGTAGTACCGATGAAGACTGAGAAAGAAGATTAATACAGCAATCTGAACTTAATGGTATGCTCGATGGATTTTAATTCATTGAGCACCTGCTGGTCGTAACCGGCATTTACATCGGTAATTACATAGCCAATTTGGCTGTTAGTCACTAAAAACTCGCCTACAATATTAATTTGGTGATTAGAAAATACCTGGTTAATCTGCGCAAGTATGCCCGGTACATTTTTATGGATGTGTATCACTCGGTGGGCATTATGCACGCGTGGTGGCTGCAAATCCGGAAAATTGGCGCTCATGTGCGTACGGCCTTCGTTCATAAAAGCCATTACCCGTTTGGGGATGAAATCAGTGTTGCGCGGATTATGCTTGGGGTCGTCAAAAACAATGATGCCGTTTTCAGCGGCTACCTCGGCCAGCTGGCGGCTCTGCACTTTGCCAAAGCAACCGATTACTTTTAACCGGCCGGCATTTTGTAGTTGTTCAATGGTAGGCTGGTGCGTTTCATCGCATAGCAATACACCGGCTTCTTCCAGGTATTTATCTTCAATGGCTTCGCGCTGGCGGATATTGTAACCCTCTTTCTGCATTTGCTGTAATGCCTCTTCGCCTACGTGGCCTACTACCAAACACTTAATACGGTTTTTAGGGTAGGAGATAGCCCGAGGCAAACGGTTGATATATAGAAATTCATCAAAGCTGGGCGTAATATGGTCAGCTTTTTCTATGACCGATTTTCGCTCTATGTTCTCCGTAAAAGCAAAAAACTTTTTGATGATGCCTGATTCTTTCAATTGAAAATCAGAATAACCATCGCCAATGCCGAAGATGTCGCCCTGCAAATCCAATTCGCGCAGCAGCTTCACCTTGCCACCCTCCTGCGAGAGCGGGTTGGCGCGGTCATAGCCTACAATGTTGCCATCTATGTCGAACAGGAATGTATTGGCGTAGATGTTTTCTTTTTTAATATGGTATTCGGTTACTACCGGGGTGATAAACTCTTTAAACCCGCCCGATACAATCAGCACTTCGTCTTGGTGCTGCTTAAAGAAAATATCATTGCGTGAAAAAGATACCGACACTTTTTTCCGCAGATGCTTTACCAGTTGCTTTAAATGTTGCTGGTTGGCTTGCAGTAATTTGATACGCCCCTCTAAACTATCACTGAACGACATTTTGCCCTCCATGGCGGCATTGGTAAAGTCCTCAATTTGCTGATAGATTTTTTCCCGATCGGGGTGCTTTTTGAGGGATATGCGTGCCAGTTCATCCAGCGCCTCTACCTGGGTAAAGGTGCTGTCGAAGTCAATAATATAGTATTGGCCCATGCGTAGTATGCAGATTTGTTAGTTACAAATGTGCAGAAATTTTTGCTGAACGGTGGCAGAAATAACTAATCATACGTCGGGTGTTCACGTTCACGTGTTGTGAACGCTCGTGAACACTGACACGTTTATGCTACGGTATTAATAGTTAAACTATTTTTAACAGAGATATGATAAAAGATTGATTATTAATTTTTTGCTGAAATAATTCTCTGAAACGCAAAGTGTTCACGGCCAAACCGTGAACAGGCGTGAACACCTGTGAACACCCGTGAACGTTCATGAACACTTGTGCCAGCGCATACCGGCAGAAGAGGTAATTAATCAACTATTGTCATTGCGAACGATTGCTACGCTATCGCTCGCAATGACAATAGTTGTATTCCCTTACCCTAAAAATTCCATATCCTCAGCCGTAAGCTGAATATCAGCCGCGGCCAGGTTCTCCTGCAGGTGTTTTACCTGCGAAGTGCCCGGAATAGGCAATATCCAGGGCGAGCGGTGCAGCAGCCAGGCAATATTCATTTGCGCTGTGCTCACATTATATTTTCTAGCCAGCTGCGACATCTTATCTTCCTCACCTCCGGCTTTGGGCAGGGCAGTGTATAAAGAGAAGAACGGAATGAGGGGGATCTGGTGCTGCTCGCACAGGTCCAGTACTTCTTCACCACCATAGGTTTCGCCAAATTCTTCGTTGAGTGTGCCGCGCTGGTGGTAGCCATACATGTTTTCTACGCTGGCAATAGGGCCATGCTGTAAACCTTGCTCCAGTTCCTGGCGGTTAACATTGCTCAGGCCTACATGCAAAATTTTGCCTTCCTGCTGCATTTTAAACATGGCATCCAGCATTTCTTCGTAAGATGCCTGGCGGTGAGGGCTCATACGCAGGTGAACGAGCTGTACCTGCTCAATCTGCAGGGTACGCAGGTTGTTCTCAATAGCAGTACGCAGATTGTCGGGAGTGTTAAACGCTATCCAGCTTTTATCGGGCTTGCGGGTGGCGCCTACCTTGGTACAAATCACCAGGTCATCAGCATAGGGGTACAACGCTTCTTTAATGAGGCGGTTAGTTACATCCTCACCGTAATAATCTGCTGTGTCTAAAAAATTAACGCCGCTGGTTACAGCCGTTTTTAACACATTCAGTGCTTCTGGCCGGTTAGGTGGTTCGCCGTAAATACCTTCGCCGGTAAGGCGCATAGTGCCATAGCCCAGGCGCGATACCGTAAGCGGATGCGCAGTGCCGGTTCCAATGGTAATGGTTTCAGGTGAAATCATAAGTATCAGAAATTAATTTTTATTGGTTTAATTCAGCAAAACAACCCGTTTTTGCGCTTACTGTTTACTGTGCGCCGTTAAATGACGGATGCCTTACAATTTGCGCTGCCATGCTTTGCAAATCCTGCCCGGTAAAGGCGCCTATGCCGTTAAACTCGAAATCTTTTTCGCCTTTTACGGTGATGGTGCCCAGTACGCCATCGGCAGGTGTATCTACCGAGCGGGCCTGCTGGTAATTCAGCCAGTCTTCGGCCGGGTCAACGGCATAAATCTGATAGGTATTTCCTCCTTGCGCCTGCACTTTCAGGCGGCGTTGGGTTTCGCCTACGGCTATTTCAAAATCTTCCATCATTTTTTGCTTTTTCTTGAAAGACAGTGGGAACATCAAAATGTTTGTATCGCAAATGTTGAATAAAATGCATGAGGATAAAACTATTCAAGCACAAAAGCAATTGATGATTAATTGATGCAACAGTCACAACATGTTTTAAGTATGTGTTGTTATTTATATAGTTACCTATAAGAGAATAAATGGTAGAATTGAATTATTTTACTTTACGCCCAAACCTGACATGAACACCAACAGAAGCAGATTTTCATTTTTTTCAGAAGAACAATCAATAAATCCAAACTCATCAACCCCTGATCAAGGTCAGCCTGTTGCGGCTGCCCAAACAAACGTTTCGGGTACACCCCAATATAACAGGTTGGCGCGTTACCGGTGCGAGCAGATCAATATTAACCAGGTGGCAGGCAATACGGCCTTTTCATCAGAAATAAAAACACAGTACCTTTTATCGGCAACCAACTCCTCAAACAAAAGTTACTACATTAAACTGGAGGATTACCTGTATGCTCTGGATCCCAAAACTATGGAGGTGGCATTCCAGATAGTTGAACCCGTAGAGTTTATCCGCAACAACATTAAGTTTGTACAGAACACAGCGGGCGAAATTACAGACGTACTGAACCTCGAACAGTTACGGAATGATTGGATTAAATTCAAAACTGACAGACTGCCTCACATTGATTTTTTTAAGCAGTTGCAAACGCAAAACTCCAAAACTACCGATGATATGTTGAATACGGGCGATGCGGAGTTTGCCAGCAGCGAAAGCTTTAAGAGCATCATAGATAAAAATCTGTTCTACCATATTTTGCTGAAAGCCAATGCAGGCGATGCCTTGCCAGACTTTACTTTTAACCAGTTGTCTCAATTATTTCCGGGGCAATACTTAGACGTTGATGTTGAAGTGAAAAAGGTTTCAGAAAATGCCCTTACCAAAGCTTATGTGCTTACCGGGCATTTAAACCGGCATAACATCAGTGAAGAGGCGTTAAAAAAGCAATACGATGAAATATATAAGCCGTTAGTGAAATACAACTTTACTGAGTTTGATTACACTTACCGTATAACCTATACGCTGGATACCGCAACTGGCATTTTAATTGATGCTTATGCTACAATGGCCGAGAAGATTAAAAACAACTACGAAAGTATAACAGAGTTTAAAATAAGGCGGGTAGAATTATAGGGTATGAAAGATCAGGTTTTTTATCTCGCAAAAAGTAGAAGAATACTTCTGTCGATTCCATTGCTTTTTATGGGGTTTTTATTTTTTGCATTTGGTGCTATTGGGGGAAGGTCTGAAGATTTGCTTAAACTCAATCACCTGTTCAGGATAAATAATTTGTTTGCGCTTATATTCTTAGCTTCAGCTTTCTATCTGCTGTTGCAGCCTCATATACCGTTGCTCAAATTTGAAAATGACAGGTTCAGGTATAACGGCTTTATTTTGCGTGATACTTACCGGGGCGGTGCTTTTTTTCCGCTTTTTCCTTACTTGTACAGAAACTTGTCTTCGTTTAAACTATATACAGACATTAGCAAAGCAGAGCAAAAAAATGCAGGTATAATTTTAACAAAGAAAGATCATTCAACATTTACTAAAAATCCGGTACTGCTGCAAACTGGTTTGTTTAGCGAGCCAGACAGGCAGGTAATTTTAAATCTATTAAATGGTTATATAAAATGAGCAGTTCTTATATTCCCAAAGATACTTACACCGTTTGCACTTATCAATTAAATGCAGAGCCCAAAAAGTTAATAGTAACCCGTAAAGCAGTTTCTGTTTTTAAGCACGCTAAAGAAAAACCTTTATTGACTGTGGATGACAGAAATATAAACGAGGAGTTTGTGTGTAAAAGCCCCATGAATACCATGGCATCCTTCTTGGCTTTTGGGGCAGGTGTACTGGTTGCGGCGGTTGCGTTGACCAACCCGGTAGGCTGGGTGGTTTTAGGTTGCGTAGCATTGGCTGCGGGTGCGGTATATGCAGTGGTAACTATTACGCATAAATGTTCAGGCCCTTTAAAAAGCGGATCGTGGACACTGCCTCACCCTAAGGCTCAATTTAATTCATGCCAGGCCATTACAGAAGTTTCAATGCTGAAATGTAATGTGGGCGGTGTTCTTAAACCGTTTTTTAGTTACGCTGCCGCCAAGGACGCCGCTGAAGACATTATGTGGAATAACCTGGCCGAGCTTGGTCTTAATACCGTAGGTTCGTTTTTCGGAGGTTTGTTACTGCCTGGTGCACTTGCAGGCGCTACAGGTATTGCAATTGCAAAGTTTTTAGGAGGTACGGTAGTTGGCATAGGCAGTATGTACGGACTTACTTATGCTGAGCGTGCAGCATTAAGAAGCGATGGCGAGCTTTCTAATAATCAAGTGTATACCAACTTAAATAGCGACGCTGTAGATAGTAACTCCTTTCTCCCTACTTACTCTGACCCTTACTATTACAACCCTGGGGCATTGGGCAATATACAGGATTTGAAAAACTTTGCGGAAGCCTATAAAAAGGGGCAGGCCGGTGCAGCAGATTATGGTGTACAATCGCAACTAAACGAAATAGCAGGGCTGAACAGGCAGCAACTGTACCGCAATGCTACTGCCCGCAGTTTATTGCAACGCATGAATAACGGCGAACTGCCGGAACTGCGCAGGGCAATGACACGGTATAACTCCAACCGGGTTAACCCTACTATGGCAGCACAGGCTATTGAAGCAAACAACGAGTCGTTTAAAAATAATTTGAAAGCCATGTCGCGTAAAGGCGGAGAAGGTTTGTTGTTTTTCCTGCCAATGGTATCTACTTATTTTACAGAAAATGCACGTAAAGCCTTTGCTGAAGAAGCGTTGAAAGATATGGGGCATGGCATCAATGTATCAGCTAACCAGCCGCAATAATCGATTATATTCAGCGGTAACACAAAGTGCCTGTAGCGAAAGCGGTTTTTACTATTGAAATGGGCTACCTGCTATTAACTTTTATGCGCAAAAAGTGATAGCTTTATCAACCATGCATGTACTTAATTCGTATCAGCAAATTCCGGTTTACAATTTAGAACCGGATGAGGTGGCAGGTAATAAACATTTCAGGGTGTACAACTTTGAAGGTAACCTGCCTAATCAGTCTGAACTGCTGATTCCGCACCGCAAAAATCATTACCTGATTGTGTTTATCCGGCAGGCTGCCCAAACCCGGCAGTGGATAGATATGGAACCGGTATTGCTGCAGGATAATACCGTTTATTTTACGGGCCCCAACCGCACCATTATGAAAGAGGAATTTAAGCAGTTGTGGAGCACAGGCATTGCATTTACACCCGAATTTTTGTCTGACCAGGGCAATAGCGCATTGCACCAGTTGCCACTCATCCAAAACCCGCAAAATGGTTTTGAGCTGGTGCTTACTGATGCGGATATTGTTTTTATAGAAGATATGCTGGCCAAAATCAACGCAGAATATCGGCACCCGAACGAGTGGCGCTGGCGCATGGTAGCTGCTTACCTTTCGGTATTGCTTACGTATTTAAGCCGCCTATACACGGAGCAATATAAGGCCACTGAAACCTCGATGGATAAATTGCTGCTTAAAAGTTTTCAGGCCAAAATAGAAGAGTGCTATCGCGAACTGCACGAGGTGGGCGATTATGCTTCGTTGCTGCATATTTCGGCAGGCCATTTGAGCGAAGTGGTAAAACTGCAAAGCGGTAAACCGGCCATTAAGCATATTCATGACCGGTTGGTGCTGGAGGCGCGCCGGCTGCTGTTCCATACTCACCATGCGTCAAAAGAGGTTGCTTATGAATTGGGTTTTACCGATGCCTCATACTTCAACCGCTTCTTTAAGCGCGAAACTGGTGTAACACCCGTTGAGTACCGGGCCAACATCCGTAAAATGTACCATTGATACCGCCGGATGTGTTACCGCCGGCGTTAATATCCGGTATACATTTGTACTGTTAAAAATTTAGATATGAAAACAGTATTAATTACAGGAGCCAACAGAAGCATTGGTTTTGAAACCGCCCGCCAGTTATTACAACAAGGATATTATGTATACCTGGGATGCCGCAATTTGCAAAAGGGGCAAGAGGCCGTTAATCAGTTACATGCCGAAGGCTTAACAGAGGTAGAACCTATAGAAATTGACACCAATAGCGCGGCATCTATACAAGCCGCACGTCAGGCCATCGGCCAGAAAACTGAAGTACTGGATGTGCTGATTAACAATGCCGGTATTTTGGGCAATAACGGGCCGCAGCTTGCTACTGATACCGAGCTTGGCGTTTTCAAACAAGTATTTGAAACCAACTTTTTTGGTGTGATTGAAGTTACCCAGGCGTTTTTGGATTTGCTGAAAGCTGCAACCGAGCCGCGCATTGTAAATGTGACCTCCGGCTTGGGTTCTCTTACCCTGCACAGCGACCCTACATGGAAGTACTATGTAGTGAAGCCGGCCGCCTACGTATCTTCAAAAGCAGCCTTAAATGCTTATACGATTATGCTGGCTTATGAGCTGCGCGATACCGCATTTAAAGTAAACGCCGTTGACCCCGGCTACACCGCCACAGATTTTAACCATCATTCCGGCCCCGGCACCGTAGCTGATGCCGCCGCCCGTGTAGTAAAAGCTGCCGTATTAGGCGCTGATGGCCCAACCGGACAGTTTTACAGTGATGATAATGCACCTGAAACGGGTATTAGTCCGTGGTAAAGATGTAGCGGTGCAGGTTACTTTTATACACATTGTTGCAAATGTTGCGCTTGTTGCACGCAACATTTGCAACAGTGGCGTGTAGGTGTCAGTGGTTGTTGAGTAGATGAAATCTCTACAGGCATAAAGCTTCGAAGTTAAAAACTTCGAAGGACAGGAGGGACCAAAGCCATATAAATTACTCAAACTTCAGACTGCTGATAATCATATCATATACTTTCTTGCCTTCCGCTGCATCTGCTACGTTGCATTCAACCGAACCGCTAACTGACTTGGTGTTCTGAGTGTTGAAAGAAATGAAGCGGTAGTATTGTATGCCATTATATATATAGCTTCTGCTTAATACCGACTTGTGATCATCAGTTTGTATGAAGGAGTGGTAACTGGTGTCATTTTTAAATAAATGGTCTATTCCATTTTTCAAAATGGCCAGGTGATTGGCCTCTGCTGGCTCATTACCTGTATGCAAATTAACAAGCGCATTACCAATTACATAAAATTGATCAGAGCTAAAGCTGGTCAGTTCATCTAATATAGATTTGTTACCACTCAATTTGCGCATGACATGCAATTTGGCTTGCGCAGCCGTAACTTTTTGAGCGCCTGTAGTGAGCCTTAAGCTGGCTGCATTGCCAAGCAGTAGTTTTTCCTGTGCCCGGCAACCCAGGGCAGATAAGCCGATAAGGAAAGTGATCATCAGTGTTTTCATGTTCTATCTATTCTAACGGGTTTGTAGGGCAAGGGTTAGGGGCAACAGTTTCAATACCATTGTTATTTACAATTTGAAAAGGTTGGTAGGTCATCGAGCTAGCATCAGCCTTATATACATTAATAGCATCACCAAACTTTTTTAGCAATGCATATACGCCTGCCATGCCGAGACCAGATGTAGGGTTTTTGTCGAAATATAATTGTCCAATATTTATATAATCGGCTTTAAAAGCATTTTTTTGTGCTTGCGTGGTATACAAAGTATTGTAGAGGTCCAGCATTTTGTTCCAGTCTTTAATCATTACAATGTAAGAGCCATTACTGGTTAAGGTAGTTACTGAGGCATTACTTTTGTAAAAATCTTTGTCTGCCTGTGAAGCCAATCTTATTTCACTATTATACAATGGCGAAAAAATAGCAAAAACATCATTAGGTGAGGGCCCGTTATCATCTGGATGGTTATGCGAAAATCCAACAGTGTATCCCTTATCATTATTCCATGTGGGCGTTGGTGTCCATGAATCATCTGCGCCATTGGTGGTTACCGGCGTAGATACCGGTACGCCGTTCACATTTGGCTGGCTGATGTTTTGGTTAGCTCCATATTCAACATTGCTGTCAGAAATATGCCCTTTTATTTCATCATTTTGGGCTTTTACGGTTGTGTTTTGGGCTTTGGCACTTACATATTTGCTCTGCTTACAGGGGTCGGTCGGGTCATTATCATTGGGGTCAGGCCCGGTGGGTGCTGGCGGGAAGGTAGGTCCACTGCCACCGCCACCACCGCCGCCGCCAGGGGCCGGGGGTTGGGGGCCGCCGCTGCCGCCGCCACTGCCATCATCACATACCTGGTAGTAGGTGGTGGTATAATTGGGGGTACAGGTAGGCGCAATATCACCGGCGCTTACACAGGTATAAGTTACAGTGGTAATAGCACGTGTTTCGCAACCATTGGCATCGCGCAGCATAGGCTTCACCGCTTCTGTTTTCAGTGCCGGTGTTAGGGCTGTGCCGCCTGCCGGGCCAGCTGCCTGGGTAATGGTACCGTTAATCAACCCCTCCCTATAGCGGTAGCCTTTTAGCAGCTGCCCGCTCAAACTGTAATATAGTACTTTGCCTGTAAAGTTAGCCTCGCGTGTTTGGTAATTGTTTTGTTCAAAATGGTTGGCCGGGGTTATCCACATAAGCCGGGTCTCCCATAATCACCATCAGGCAGGCGCTAAAGCTGCCGGCCTGGTTACGGATAAATAAAAACTCGGTTTTGGTATAATTTTTACCGGGCGTAGCAGGTGCAGCACTGGTTTGGTTTTCCAGAAAGTAAAGTGTGGCATTATTTAAAGGTGCTTCTGCCACCTCATTATTGCCACGTTTAAATGTAAAGGCGCTGCCCCACAGTGGGCTGAGGCCATTGCTCCAGCTTCGCCTGCTTTCACCAACATCAAGGGTTCGTACGGTACTGGTGGCAGCCGTAAGCACAGGGGCATTTTTTTGGTACCAGGCTTGGGCATCAGCCACCAGGCTGTTGTCTTTTAAGGCTGGCTGCAGGTTTGAAGTTGCATGGTCTTTCCGGCAACTGTAAGCAAGTACAAGTATTAATGTAGCTGATAATATAGCATAAAGCTTTTTGGATAGCCGTAGTTTAGGTAAATTCATGAAGTAGCGACAAGTTTGGTAAACAAATATAATGAAAAGCATTATACCTGGCGCTGCTCACAAATAAATGTCTGGCATTGATATATTATAACTACGCAAGGCAAACAAAGTAGCTACGGATGAATCACAAAAGATTATACATGAGCAAAATAGCTATTTCTTCGATCTTTCGCACACCTCCCCAATGGTCTTTACTACTGGTTTAAACTCCATCCCGGTAGCCTGTACCAGTTTGGTATTGCTGTAGTTCTGCACTACAGAAGCCGATTGTGCCGCAATTTTATCCAGCGATGGGGCTTTGCCGGTGAGGGTACCCACTAAGGCTGATGCCCGCCAGGCCAGTTCCAGCATCCAGGGTTTGGCTTCGGTAGCGGGGGGCTTGATGCCAAAGCATTCGGCAATAGTAGTAGTCAGCTGTCTGAAGGGCCAGTTTTCAGCGTTCACAATGAAACGCTCGGCGGTGATGTCGCCCTGCATCAGTAAAATCATGCTCTTGGCTACATCTTCTACATCTACCAGTCCGCAGGCACCGCGGGTATAAAATTTGAGGCCTTTGCGCACGGTTTCAAAAATCTGGCCGCTACCATCTGTACCGGCATTGGCGCCGATGATAACTGAAGGGTTCACAATAACGGCGTCCAAACCTTCGGCAATGCCGCGCCATACTTCCATTTCACTTTCAAGTTTAGAAATGGCGTATACATTATTGACCGGTGTTTCCTCTAAATGATGGTTTTCGGTAATCATTTCGCCATGCTTGGACTGCCCTATCGCCGCAATGGAGCTCACATGCACCAGGCGGCAACCAAACTGTAAACACAGGTTTACGATGTTAGCCGTGCCTTCCACATTGGTTTTAATCATGGGGTTTTTATCCGCCTGTTTAAATGATACCCAGGCGGCGCAGTGGTATACCTGGGTAATGCCTTCAAAAGCATCTTCCAGCGCGAATACATCCAGTAGGTCGGCATCGGCCCATTCAATTAAACCGGCGTAAGGCTTTAACAAATCAGGTATCACCGAACTGCTGCGTTTAATGCAGCGTATGCGTTCGCCGGTTTGTGCCAGTTGTCTGGCCAGTTCTGAACCTAAAAAGCCGGTAGCGCCGGTAACCAATATCATGTGCCGAATATTTTGTGAAACATCGCAAATTAATTGAAATTAAATGGATATTTGAACTTTTCTGTAAGGTGGCGGGTGATGAGAATTATAAATACCGGTTGTCAACCGCATTGTCGTTTCGACCGCAGGGAGAAATCTTCTTCAGGCGGTAAATCTGTAGCAGACCGGTATGGCGAAGAAGATTTCTCGCTATCGCTCGAAATGATACTTGTATAGAAATGTGAATATTTTGTAAGCGTTAGATATGTCGTTAGCGGATTTTTTTACCCCTGTTGATCTGGATAAGATCACTCCCAAACAAGGGTTCGGCCCGGCTCAATTGGGCAGCAAAGCCAGGTTTTACACTGATGAGTTTCCCGATTTGGATGAGCAGGTAGTAAACCTGGCCATTATTGGCGTGCAGGAAGACCGCCATGCCGTAGGCAACCCTGGCTGTGCTTTGGCGCCTGATTATATCCGTGAGAAATTCTATCAGCTGAATGAAGGCGGTTATCAAACTAAAATTGTCGATTTAGGCAATATCCGCCAGGGGAATACGGTGAGTGATACCTATTTTGCCCTGCGCAGTGTGGTAACCGAGCTGGTAAAGCAGGAAATTGTACCTATTATTTTAGGGGGTGGGCAGGATTTAACCTACGCTCAGTATTTAGCTTACGAAGAACTGGAACAGCGGGTAGATTTAGTGGTAGTGGATTCGCACTTTGATTTGGATGAGGATGAAGAATCGGAATTTTCTGAAACTACATCGCGTTCTTTCCTCAACAAAATATTTCTGCACGAGCCTAACTACCTGTTCAATTACAGTAACCTGGGTTATCAAACTTACTTTGTAAGTCAGGACAGTTTGCGGGTAATGGAAAAGCTGTTTTTTGACGTGCATCGTTTAGGCGAAGTCACCGGTAAAATGGCGGTTACCGAGCCGGTAATACGTAATGCCAATATGCTGAGTTTTGATGTGGGTGCTATCCGCTCATCAGACGCGCAGGGCAATGCCAACGCCACCCCCAACGGCTTTTATGGTGAAGAAGCCTGCCAGATTTGCCGTTATGCGGGCTTTAATGATAAACTAAGCTCTATCGGTTTTTATGAGTTTAACCCGGCGTTTGACAGCAACGGGCAAACTGCCTTTCTGATTGCCGAAATGGTTTGGTATTTTGTGGATGGCTATTATAATCGTAAAAGCGATTTTCCGCTCAACCCTAAATCACAGTATCTGATTTACAAAACCACTTTGCAGCATGACGACCACGAGATGGTATTTGTAAAAAGCCGTAAAACCGACCGCTGGTGGATGCAGGTGCCTTACCCTACCAATGGCTCGGCCAATGAGCGCTTCCATTTGGTGCCTTGCCTGTACCAGGATTATGAAACGGCCGTGGCTGGCGAAATGCCCGACTTATGGTGGCGTACTTTCCAAAAATTGGTGTAAACATACGGTAAGCCACACTTTTACGTTAAGCGTACAGATAATTATAGAATGACTAAAAAAATAATATGTGGCCTGATGGCGCTGCTGCCTTTGGGCGCTATGGCGCAGGTAGGCGGTAATTTTACCATTAAAGGCAAAGTGGGCAAATTAAATGCACCTGCCCAGGCTTATTTGTTTTACCAGGTAGGCGCTAATAAGGTGGTAGATTCGGCCGCTATTACCAATGGTAGTTTTGAACTGTCGGGCACGGTGCTATCTCCTGTGAATGCCGGATTGGTAATTGATCACCAAGGCATTGGTATGGCCCGCTTAGCCAACCAAAGCTCGGCCGCAGCACCGCCCGATGCCTTGAGTTTTTACTTGGATAAAGGCAATATGGCCATCATCAGCTCCGGCGATTCAGTGAAGAAAGCCGAGATTACCGGCTCTGCTCTCAATGATGATAACAAGCACTTGATGTCACAGTTGGAAACTGTAAAAGCGAAAGTACAAAGCCTGTATGCCGAAGCACAGGCGGCACCTGCCGCGCAGCAGCAGTCGGCCGATTTTAAAGCCGCCATGCAGCGCCGCTTTAAGTTGTTGCAGGCCGAGCAGGAAAATACTTTAAAAACGTTTATTAAATCGCATCCGGATAGCTATTTGAGTTTATTGGCCCTAAGTTCGTTAGGTGGCCCATCGGCAGATCCGTCAGTACTGGAACCTTTATATAATTCATTGTCGGCCGGTTTAAAGGAGTCGGAGCAGGCCAAGCAGTTATACAGTTCTATCCAAACCCTTAAAAATACGGCAGTAGGGGTAATGGCGCCCGATTTTATCCAAAATGATGTGAACGGTATGCCGGTAAAGCTGTCTTCCTTCCGTGGTAAATACGTATTGCTCGATTTTTGGGCTTCATGGTGTCCGCCCTGCCGTCAGGAGAACCCCAATGTGGTAAAAGCTTATAATAAATATAAAGCAAAAAAATTTACGGTAGTAGGCGTATCGCTCGACCGCCCCGGTGCTAAACAGGACTGGATTAATGCCATTAAAGCCGACGGCTTGACTTGGACGCAGGTATCAGACCTTAAATATTGGGATAATGATGCCGCCGCCCTTTACTTTGTACGCAGCATCCCACAAAACTTTTTAATTGACCCCAACGGTAAAATTATCGCTAAAGATTTACGCGGCGAAGATTTGAATAACAAGTTGGCTGATTTATTAGGAAAATAAGGCCATCTATAATAGCATATAAAAGCCATTCTACAGTGTTAGAATGGCTTTTTGCTTTAAGGTAAGTCGCAAAGCAATCAATATTTAATTTATATTCTACTAAATCAGTAGATAATATATATAATTGTAAAAAAAATATTCAAAGGCATTATTAACTAAGAAGTTATCATTTTAATGTATATATTGGCTTTGCTTAATACTTAAACTCATATCTGTATGAAAAAAACAATGCTCACGCTGCTGGCTGCGCTACCCGCCCTGGCCTTTGCACAAGAGAAGTATACCATTAAAGGTAAAATTGGTACGGCTACACCTGCCACCAAAGTATTTTTAACTTACCGCAATGATGGTAATAATATTACTGATTCTTCCAAGGTACAAAACGGCAGTTTTACCTTTACGGGTACAGCCCCAACTATTACCTTAGGTACCTTAGTGGTAGATTACAAAGGTGCTGGTTTGGCCCAAATGGACCGGAAAAGCAAGGCTGATGTATTGCCGGTTTACCTGGTCAGCGGTACTACGGTGGTAAACAGTACCGACTCTTTATCAAAAGCGAAAGTGAGCGGTACCAAAGTAAATACCGATTATGTGGCTTACCAGGCTTTTATGAAACCGGCAAATGCTAAGTATCAGGACCTGATGGCGATGTACAGCAAAGCCACCAAAGAGCAGCGCGAATCGAAAGAGTTTGATGACGATTTTGAAAAGAAATATGATGCGGTACAGCTGGAGCAGCAAAATGCCAACAAAGCCTACATTCAATCGCATGGCGACTCTTATGTAAGCCTGCAGGCTCTAAGCGCTGCCGGAGGTGCCTACCCCGAATACACTGAGATGCAGCCGCTGTATGCCAAGCTTTCACCTGCGGTACAAAATACCAAAGCAGGAAAGGCCTATGCTGAACGGTTAAATAAATGGAAAGCGGTAGCATTGGGTGCACAAGCGCCAGAGTTTGCACAGGCCGATACCAACGGTAACGTCATTCAGCTGGCCTCTTTCAAAGGCAAATATGTTTTGGTTGATTTTTGGGCTTCGTGGTGTGGCCCTTGCCGTGCAGAAAATCCTAACGTGGTAAAAGCTTACAACAAATATAAAGGCAACAACTTTACGGTGCTGGGTGTATCACTTGACCGCCCCGGTGCTAAAGACAAATGGCTGAAAGCCATCCATGACGACCAGCTCACCTGGACCCATGTATCAGACCTGAAATACTGGAACAACGAAGCTGCCCAGTTGTACGGCGTGCAAGCCATCCCGCAAAATTACCTGCTGGATCCTAACGGCAAAATCATTGCTAAAAACATCAGAGGTGAAGAGTTGAACCAAAAACTGGCAGATATTTTCGGTAAAAACGATAAAGCTAAAGCAGAGTAATTAATACTCGTTCAATAATAAAGGCCGGTTATATAACCGGCCTTTATTGCTTATAACTTTTTACGCTTTTTAATTTTGAGAATTAGATGTGGGGTTTCGGTATCATAATCAAGAGTATAGCCCGATGCTGTTTTATTACAGTCATGTTGCTTTGCCTTAATTTTATGGCTGTCGCCCAGGTAGCGGTTACAGGCCGGGTAGTAAACATCTTTGATAAAAAGCCTATAACAGGAGCCAGTATATTCATCAGTAATACTACAATTGGCAGTACAACTGCCGAAGATGGCAGCTTTACTCTACAAAATGTGAAAGCCGGGCAGTATGGCCTTGTAATAACTTGTATAGGATACGAACCTTACACTCAAAACATTACAATTGGAACTGCCGGGTTTAATACTCCGGTAATTCAACTTGTAGCCAAGGCAACTGCACTGCATACTGTAACTGTAAAAGCTGAAAACGCCTACGTGCGTGAGCGTAATTACGACGAGTTTAAAAAAAGTTTTTTAGGAATATTGCCATTCGCCAAAAGCTGCACAATACTTAACCCTGAGGTGATCAATTTTGAAGAGGATAATAGCATTGGAGTATTGAAAGCATCGTCTGATGATTTTATAATTATTGATAATCAGGCTTTAGGATACCGCATAAGGTATTTATTAAAAAAGTTTGTCAAATCGGGTACTGATGAAACTATCCACTACGATGGCTCAGTATTATTTGAAAAAATGAAGGGTAGCCCGGCGCAGCAGCGGCAATGGCAAAATGCCCGTCAGCGCGTATACAAAGGCTCGGCTATGCATTTTTTAAGGGCAGCATTGGAAAACCGAATGGAAGAAGAAGGTTTCAGGGTTTTTCAATACCAGATTCGTAATAACCCTGAGCGCCCGTTACAACAGTTGCTGCAGGTAAAAATCAATCGCTTTAATAAATTAAAAGCTCAATATAAGCCTTATAAGGATTCCTTAACGCAATGGAAAAAGCTGGCCCGGCTGCCCGAAAGTATAAAAACGTTGCAGCGCTTCCCGTTACAGCAAAGCGAGATTATTATGCGTACCGACCAGCCCGGCTTGTATGCTTTGGGTTGTAATATGGATGGTATATACATCACCTACCAGGAGCATCGTAATTTCTCATCCAGGTATTCTGTTAACAATTTAGATAACGTTTATAATCACCAAAATACCCTGCTCAACTTTATTGCGCCTTATACTTATTTTGATGCCAACGGGTGGGTGATTACGCCCGGCAACACATTTATAACCGGCGCATGGGCTGCCAATAGTATTGCTTACCTATTGCCGGTAGATTACTGGCCGGATGATAATACTGCTGTTGATGCGCTGGCCTTAAAGCAGGAAGGGTTTAATAAGGCTATAGACACGGTATTGCGGCAAATTGATCTATATGGAGCACAGCAAAAAGCGGCAACGCTGTTTGTGCATTATGATAAAACAGTTTATACTCCCGATGAAAATATATGGTTTAAAGCTTATTTGCTCAATCAACGTACTGCAGATACCACAAGCCGGAAGGATGATGTACTGGCATTTAGTCTGGTGAACAATAATAGTCGGCGTGTGGTACTGAGCCGGCAAGTTCTACTACAGGATGATGGTGCGTACGGGCAGCTGGTGGTGCCAGACTCTGTACCACCGGGAAGATACAGTTTGGTTGCTTACACCAACCGCCTGGTGAGTGGCAAGCCCGAATATACATTTGTACAACCCATTACAATTAAAACTGCTGAAAAATCCGAATTAAAAGTGGACGTGAGCTTTCCCGGGCTCAATGCCATTTCAGGGGGAGCGCAAGCGGCTGACATAACAGTCTTTGCCCCGGGTCAGGTGCCTGCTAAGGCAGCCCGGCTTCGGTACTGGCTCAGTAACACAGAGGGAGGTATTGTTTCCAATACAGTAAGGCTGGATAACGAGGGTAAATGTAGGATTCGTATTCCTGCAGGCGAAACCGGTGCATCTTATCGCACATTAGAAGTTGAAGTGGTATTTAACGGGCAAAAGCAATACCTCACCGCAATTATACCTCAGAAGCAGGCGGGGCAAAAACAAACAGAAGAAAATATTAAGTTCTATCCGGAAGGGGGAAACCTTGTTGTTAATGTACCCGGCTGGATAGGATTTGAAGCTAAAACTGAAGCCGGTACACCTGTTAAATTGAATGCAATCCTGTATCGCAACAAGCGACCGGTTGATACCATATCAACCAACAGCTATGGTATCGGCAAGTTCAAACTTAACCCGCTTGCCAATAGCGAATATGAAGTTAAATTGTTGGGGCAAAACAACGTGGGCCGTACTTATGCATTGCCTGCCATTCAGGCGGCAGGTCCGGTACTGCATCTCAGCCAGGCCGTTGCTGATGATACCCTGAGTATTCAACTACGTGCACGGTTACCGCAAACCTGCTATGTGGTTGTGCATAATTTCAGGCAGGTTTTTGATGCTTTTGAGATGCAGGCTAAGGCGGGCGGCAGGCCGGTAACCATTAATCTGAAAAGTTTACCTAAAGGTTTGGCTGCAATTACCATTTTAGATAATCAGCTACAGCCCTGTGCGGAACGTTTATTTTTTGCACATTACAACAGGCGTCCGCAACTAAGCGTAGTTACAGATAAACAAGACTATCCAAAGCGTGGCTTGGTCAGTTTAAAGTTAAAAAGCCCGGTAAGCGGGCAGGTATCAATCGCTTGTGTACAGTTAAATCGGTTGCCTGCACAAAACCATACTGATATTGAAAGTTACTTGTATTTGCAGCAGGATTTGGGGCGCATACCACTCACAGAAGATAATTTAGCTAATACTGCTGATAGCCGACAGAACCTCGAAAACCTGTTACTGGTAAAAGGTTGGCGGCGCTACAATTGGCAAGAAATGATGATAGCTACTCCGGTAAGCGGGCCAGCTGCTGGAGCAGTGAACTACCTTTTTTATAGTGGCGCATTCACTAATTATGCCCGTCCGCTCTCAAAGCCGGCAGACTTAATGATCATGGGAGATTCCGGCCTGCATCCCATAAAAACAGACCGTACGGGTAAGTTTACCTTAGTTAACAGAGATGTGATGGCAAGCCCGAACAAGAAAATAAATCTGATGGCTTTTCATTACGATCCAGCTACTTATAAAATTTTTGTTAACAACCCATACCTTACGATGGACAAGCAATTAGCTATCGCCTTAAAAATAGATTCTGCCTTTCAGCCGGTTACTTTAAATAACAATAGTCTGTCAATTGCAGAGGGTTTGAAACAACCTATTGCACTCAGGCAGGTAAACATCAGAGGAAAATGGAACAACGAGATGTTTCAGAAAGAGGTCAACTCTCCGGCAAAAAATGCCAATGAGTGCGGCGACTACGTGTGTAAATATGGTATACTTAATTGTATGAACCATATGCGTGATCCTAAAAACAAACCAGCTATTAAATACCACTCTTATTTTGTGTTACCCGGAGACTTGGTCGCTACCATGTATTTGGGTTGTGATATTGCGCCTAAAGCGCAGCTTTATACCGTAATTGAAGGAATTAAATACAGCAAGGAGTTTTATGGGGCAGATTATGCCAAAATGAATCCTCCTGAGCCTGAGTACCTGTCTACTGTTTTTTGGAAACACGCTGTGCAGCTAACGGCCGATGCAGAAACCGAGCTGAAATTTTACAATAGCGACATCGCCGGCCCTTTTAAAATAGTAATACAAGGCATTGCCGGGAACGACGTAGTGTATCGTACCGTAGAGATCGATGTGAGAGAAAAGTAGTTTAAGCTACTTCTCTATATCAGATCAAATCCGATATCCTTTCTGAAATATTTACCATCGTAATAAATCCGGCTGGCATCTAGCGTAGCCTGTTGCAAGGCGCTGAATAAGTCATCTTGTAATGATGTGATGGCAAGTACACGGCCGCCGGTGGTAATTACATCTTCGCCTTGCAAGCTCGTACCGGCATGGAAGGCGATAGAGCCGCGTACATTATCCAAGCCGGTAATGGTACGGTTTTTTAAATACTCGCCCGGATAACCGCCAGCTACGCACATTACGGTAGCAGCTATTTTATCCGATACGTTAAGCGCTTTCTCGTTCAGGTTTCCTTCGGCTACGCCCATTAGCAGCTCCACCAAATCAGACTCGATACGGGGCAGTACACTTTCAGTTTCAGGGTCTCCCATGCGGCAGTTATATTCAATCACCCAGGGTTCTCCTCCGCAATTCATCAATCCGATAAAAATAAAACCTTTATAGGGAACATTGTCCTTTTTCAATCCTTCAACAGTAGGGATCACCACCTGCTGTTCTACCTTTTGCATAAAGGCAGCATCGGCAAACGGCACCGGCGAAACAGAGCCCATACCGCCGGTATTCAGGCCGGTATCACCTTCGCCTATGCGTTTGTAATCTTTAGCCTCGGGTAAAATTTTGTAGCTGTTGCCATCGGTTAATACAAATACCGATAGCTCAATGCCCTGCAAAAACTGCTCAACTACCACCTTTGAGCTGGCCTCGCCAAATTTAGCTTCGGTCAGCATCTGTATAAGCTCTTGCTGGGCTTCCTGCAGGCTTAAACAAATCAACACGCCTTTGCCTGCTGCCAGTCCGTCAGCTTTCAATACCACCGGCAAGCCACAGGTGGCTAAATACTCAAATCCTTCCTGTAAAGTTTCGCGGGTAAAGGTACGTGAGGCAGCGGTAGGGATGCCGTGGCGCTGCATAAACTGCTTGGAGAAATCCTTACTGCCCTCCAGTTGAGCGGCCTGTTGCTGCGGGCCAATCACAGGAATGCTTTTCAACTGATCATCAGCCAGAAAGAAATCATGAATACCTTTTACCAAGGGTTCTTCGGGGCCTACTACCACCAGCTGAATCTGGTTGTCCAGCGCAAATTGTTTAATGGCTTCAAAGTCGGTCACCTTTAAATTTACATTGGTGCCGTACTGGCCGGTACCGGCATTGCCCGGTGCAATAAACAATTGTGAGCATAACGGGCTTTGCGCCATCTTCCAAGCAAAAGCACTTTCGCGCCCGCCCGAGCCTAAGATCAGGATATTCATGCGGGCAAAGATACGAGAATGCCACCTAACCCCCCAAAGGGGGAACGGAAGTTTTCTGTTAAGTACTGAAAGTAAAAATATTAACCATAGCAATAAGAATAGTTAGTAACATAAACTTCCCCCTTTAGGGGGTTAGGGGGCTACTTTTCTATTTTTTTCTTACCTTTACCTGTCATAATGGCTTCAAATTGCCATTGGCGCAATAATTGAATAAAGTGCAGTAAGCAGAATAGTATATGTTAGGATTTATCAGTAAGCTTTTCGGAAGCAAATCAGAACGCGATATCAAAAGCATCCAGCCTTTGGTAGAAAAAACGAAGAGCGAATTTGCCAAGCTCGAAATGCTCAGTAATGATGAGCTTAGGGCAAAAACCATAGATTTTAAAGATCGCATCCAGCAGGGCCTGGCCGAGATAGATGAAAATATCCGCGCCGCCAAAGAAGAAGCCGAGCACCCCGAAGTGGATGTAAATGCTAAGGTAGAGCTGTATGCCCGTGTAGATAAACTGGAAAAAGACCGCAACAAAGAGCTGGAGGTGATTCTGTTGAATATCCTGCCCGAAGCTTTTGCTGTGGTAAAAGAAACTGCCCGCCGCTTTGCTGCCAACAAAACTATTGAAGTTACCGCTTCTGAGTTTGACCAGATGCTGGCGCAGTTTAAGCCGAATGTAGTGATACAGGGCGATAAAGCTATTCATCATAATACCTGGAGAGCTGCCGGTAATGAAGTAACCTGGGACATGGTGCATTATGATGTGCAGCTGATTGGTGGTATTGTACTGCACCAGGGTAAAATTGCTGAGATGGCTACCGGTGAAGGTAAAACCCTGGTGGCTACACTACCAGCTTACCTGAACGCACTGGCCGGACAAGGCGTGCACATTGTAACTGTAAATGATTACCTGGCCCGCCGCGACTCAGAGTGGATGGCGCCGTTGTACGAGTTCCATGGCCTTTCGGTTGATTGTATTGACCGCCACGAGCCTAATTCGCCGCAACGCCGCAATGCATATCTGGCTGATATTACCTTCGGTACCAACAACGAATTCGGTTTTGATTACCTGCGTGATAACATGACCGGCGACCCCGCCAGCCTGGTACAGCGCAAACACCATTTTGCCATGGTGGATGAGGTGGACTCGGTGTTGATTGATGATGCCCGTACGCCTTTGATTATTTCAGGCCCGGTACCACGCGGCGATGAGCATGAGTTTTATATGCTGAAGCCACGCATTGAGCGCCTCGTAAACGTACAGAAAAGCTATATCAATACGGTATTGAACGAAGCCAAGAAGCAAATAGCTGAAGGCAAAATTGATGCCGATGCCGGTGGCTTGGCTTTATTACGTGCCCACCGTGGTTTGCCTAAGAGCAAAGCTTTAATTAAATATTTGAGCGAAGGCGCTAACCGCCAGGTATTGTTAAAAACAGAAAATTATTACTTGCAGGATCAGGGTAAAGAAATGCCGAAGGTAGATGCCGACCTGTATTTTGTAATTGACGAAAAAAATAACTCGGTTGAATTAACCGAAAAAGGTATCGAACTGATTACCGCTTCGGGCGAAGATGCACAGTTTTTTGTGATGCCTGATGTGGGTAGCGAGATTGCTGAGATTGAAAAATCAAACCTGAGCGCCGAAGAGAAAGTAATGCGTAAAGACGAGCTGATGCGCGATTTCTCTATCAAATCAGAGCGTATCCACTCGGTTAATCAGTTACTGAAAGCTTACACTTTATTTGAGCGTGATACCGAGTATATTTTGGATGACGGAAAAGTAAAGATTGTGGATGAGCAAACAGGTCGTGTGCTGGATGGCCGCCGCTATTCTGATGGCTTGCACCAGGCTATTGAGGCTAAAGAGAATGTGAAGGTAGAAGATGCTACCCAAACTTTTGCCACTATTACCCTGCAAAACTATTTCCGTATGTACCACAAACTGTGTGGTATGACCGGTACTGCCGTAACTGAAGCAGGCGAGTTCTGGGAAATTTATAAGTTGGACGTGGTAGAAATACCAACCAACCGGGGTATACAGCGCGATGACCGTCAGGATTTAGTATACCGTACCATCCGCGAAAAATACAATGCCGTGGCCGATGAGATTGTGGCCTTAACCCAGGCCGGTCGTCCGGTACTGGTGGGTACAACTTCGGTTGAAATTTCGGAGTTATTGAGCCGTATGCTGAAATTGCGTGGCATTAAGCATAACGTGTTGAATGCCAAGATGCACCAAAAGGAGGCCGATATTGTGGCCGAAGCGGGTAAAGCAGGCACCGTAACCATAGCCACCAACATGGCCGGCCGTGGTACGGATATTAAGCTGGGCGCAGGTGTTAAAGAGGCTGGTGGTTTAGCCATTGTAGGTACCGAGCGCCACGAATCTCGCCGGGTTGACCGCCAATTACGTGGTCGTGCCGGTCGTCAGGGCGATCCGGGTTCTTCACAGTTCTTCGTTTCACTGGAAGACGGCCTGATGCGTTTGTTCGGCTCAGAGCGTATTGCCAACATGATGGTACGTATGGGTATTGAGGAAGGCGAAGTGATTCAGCACTCCATGATTACCAAATCCATTGAGCGTGCGCAGAAGAAAGTAGAAGAAAATAACTTTGGTATCCGTAAGCGTTTGCTGGAGTATGATGATGTGATGAACTCACAGCGTACGGTAGTATACGCCAAACGTAAAAACGCATTGTTTGGCGATCGCTTAGATGTGGATCTGAACAATACCATTTATGATGTGGTAGAAGATGTGGTAACCGAGTTTAAAGACAGCAATAACTATGATGGCTTTGAACTGGAAATCATTCGCCTGTTTGCCGTAGAGATTGAAACCTCGAAAGATCAATTTACAGCCATGAATGTGGCACAGTTAACTGATGCTACCTTCGAGACCGTAATTAATTTCTATCACCGTAAACAGGAAGCTATCGCCGAGCAGGCCTTCCCGGTACTGCAGGATGTATACCAAACCCGCGGCGATATGGTAGAAAATATCATTGTGCCTTTCACTGATGGTATTCATGGCATACAGGTAGCAGTTCCATTAGCCAAAGCGGTAGAGAACCACGGCTTGGAAGTATTTAAATCATTTGAGAAGAGTGTAACACTTTCTTTAATTGACGAGGCTTGGAAAGAGCACCTGCGCGAAATGGATGAATTGAAGCAATCGGTACAGAATGCTGTTTATGAACAGAAAGACCCATTGCTGGTTTATAAGTTCGAAGCTTTTGAATTGTTCCGCCAGATGCTGGCCAATGTGAATAAAGAGATGGTAACGTTCCTGTTCAGAGGAGGCATCCCCGTACAGCAGCAGCCTGATGAAGTTCGCGAGGCCCGCCCGGTACAACCGAGTGTGGACATGCGTAAAATGAGAACTTCTAAACCCGAACTGGTGCAGGAAAACAACGGCGTACCTGTAGAGGATTTACAGGAAATGCAAAAGCAGGAGCCTGTACGTGTAGAGCAAAGAATTGGTAGAAACGATCCTTGCCCATGCGGCAGCGGCAAAAAGTTTAAAAACTGCCACGGCGCGTAATTAGAATAAAATAATTAAAGACGTCATTGCGAGGTACGAAGCAATCTCTCTACATCATGCCAAATGAGCGTTTAGAGGTTGCTTCGTTCCTCGCAATGACGTTAATAGCTAATTAAGAAATCGAAATGAATAAAGCAGCACTTGTTTATAAAGCACTCATGTTTGTAAGCAGTTGCTGCTTATTTGTTATAGTATCGGCTAATCAATCTACCGCTCAAACACGCGGCAGGGTAGAGGTAATTAAAGACAGCCGTATTGATACCCTGATTGCCCGACGATATACCCCTAAAAAGGCCGGTGGTTTAGGCAGCCCTTATTCTACCTTTGGTTACCGGGTGCAGTTCTTTAGTGGCTCTAACCGTAGAGATGCTTTCCGGGCACAAACCCAGTTCCAGGAGATGTTCCCGGAGTACCGTACTTATATCAGTTACAAAGAACCCAATTTTAAAGTTAAAGCCGGCGATTTTCGTTCGCGCATGGAGGCAGGCAAATTACTGCAGCAATTGCGTTCGCAGTTTACTTCGTTGTTCATCCTGTCCGAGCGTATTAATCCGCCGCTTAATCCAGTTCCCGAAAACAATGATTAAGGAAAAAATTCAAGCGCTTGCCAAAGCCATCTATGGCGATGTAGTCAACACCCGCCGTCATTTACATATGCATCCCGAATTGTCATTTCATGAGGTAGCAACTTCTGCTTATGTGGCTGCACAACTGGATGATTTGGGTATTCCGTACATCCGTATGGCAGATAACGGGTTGGTGGGTTTGATCAAAGGCAGTAAACCATCCGATCAGGTTATCGCCTTGCGGGCAGATATGGATGCTTTACCCATTGTTGAAGCTAACGAGGTAGGTTATAAATCACAAAACCCCGGCGTTATGCATGCTTGCGGTCACGATGCCCACACCTCATCGCTATTAGGTACAGCTAAAATATTAACCGAATTAAAAGATGAGTTTGGCGGTACTGTAAAACTGATTTTTCAGCCGGCTGAAGAAAAGCTACCCGGTGGCGCCAGCTTGATGATTGCTGAAGGTGTACTGGATAACCCCAAGCCGCAGGCCGTAATCGGTCAGCACGTAATGCCGCTGATTGACGCCGGTAAAGTAGGTTTCCGTGCTGGTAAATATATGGCCTCTACTGATGAACTGTATGTAACCGTAAAAGGCAAAGGGGGCCACGGCGCACAGCCCCAGCAAAATATTGACCCTGTTATTATTACCGCACATATTTTGACTGCTTTGCAGCAGGTGGTAAGCCGCTTTGCCGACCCGAAGAGCCCTTCGGTGTTATCTTTCGGTAAAGTAATTGCCAATGGCGCTACTAATGTGATCCCTAACGAGGTTTACCTGGAAGGTACTTTCCGTACGATGGATGAGAAATGGCGTGAAGAAGCGCACCGCCGTATGAAAAAAATGGCCGAAGGCATTGCCGAAAGCATGGGCGGAAGCTGCGAATTTAACATCATGAAAGGCTATCCTTTTTTGATCAATGAAGAAAAGCTAACCGCTGCCACCCGCAGCCATGCCGAAGATTACCTGGGCAAGGAAAATGTGCTTGATCTGGATATCTGGATGGCCGCCGAAGATTTTGCCTATTACTCACAGGTAGCCGACAGTTGTTTTTATCGCCTGGGTACCCGCAACGAAAGCCGGGGCATTACCTCATCAGTACATACACCAACTTTTGATATCGAAGAGTCGGCGCTGGAAGTCAGCACCGGTTTAATGGCCTACTTAGCTTTAAAGCAATTAGGAAATTAATATAAAAAGGCCTGTGTAAGCAGGCCTTTTTCGTTCACTGCTTTTCTATTGTACTGAGCGCCAGCGAAGCACTTGTACATAAACTCTTTCAAGCGCACTTACGTTGTCATGCTGAGGTACTCGAAGCATAGGCGCAGAGGCTGCTCAAATGAGCGTTTCTGTTACCACCCTTCGACGGAGCTCAGGATGACAAAGGAAGTGCTAAAAAGCAATAGCGTGATTTAGCGTGGAGCTTTTTCGCTGCCGCTCAGAACGACGTTTATGCCAATTATATGTCTTAAACACCATTTCAACAAAAAGTACCACCAACAAAAAAGGCGCTGTATATACAGCGCCTTTTCATATTTAAAATCAAATCTTATTTCTCCATCTGCTCAATCACTGCTTGGGTAACGCCGGTGAAAGAGAAGCCACCATCATGAAACAGGTTCTGCATGGTTACCATTTTGGTTAAATCTGAGAACAGGGTTACACAATAATCGGCACATTGCTCGGCTGAGGCATTACCCAACGGACTCATTTTTTCGGCGTAGCTGATAAAACCATCAAAGCCTTTTACGCCAGAACCTGCGGTGGTGCGGGTTGGTGATTGCGAAACGGTATTGATGCGTACTTTTTTCTCAATACCATAATAATAGCCAAAGTTACGGGCAATGCTTTCCAGCATCGCTTTGTTATCGGCCATATCATTGTAGTCAGGGAATACACGCTGGGCAGCAATATAAGTTAAAGCCACTACAGAACCCCACTCGCTGATGGCATCCTGTTTCATAGCCACCTGCAATACGCGGTGTAAGCTCAGGGCCGAAATATCTAAACCTTTATGGGTAAAATCGTAGTTATTTTCAGGGTAGCGGTTGTTTTTGCGCACATTTAAGCTCATGCCGATAGAGTGCAGTACAAAATCTACCTTGCCACCAAAATGTTCCTGGGCTTGGGTAAACAGGTTTTCAATATCTGCAGTCACGGTAACATCGGCCGGAATTACCGGTGCGTTGATTTGCTCGGCCAACTGATTGATGGCACCCATGCGCAGGGCGATAGGGGCGTTGGTTAACACAATCTCGGCGCCTTCTTCGTGGCAACGCAATGCTGTTTTCCAGGCGATTGATTTTTCGTCCAGCGCTCCGAATATAATTCCTTTTTTACCTTTTAGTAAGTTATAAGCCATGGTTTTGAGTGTTTTTTCAAAGCGGTAAAGGTATGCTATTTATCAGTTAATTGAAAATTGATAATTACGGATGATTGACTGGCCACCGCCCGCCCATCATAGCGGGCAGGTTTCCATTTTGGGCTACGTTTAACCGCAGCCAAAACGGCTTCATCACAACCGTAACCAATGCCCCGTACCAATTCATAATCATGCAACGAGCCATCAGGCTGTATCACAAAGCTTACCTCAACTGCACCTTCTATATTAGCTTTAACTGCTTTTTCGGGATAGGTTATTTGTGAATTGATAAAATCCTGAAACTTAACTTCATTTTGTGAGAAGCGTGCCGGAACCCATACATCGTGAGCAATACCGTAAAAATCAAGCAGTACAGAATTGGTGATGATTTTAAATTTAGGTATTTCTTTTTTCCTGTTGCGCTTCGCTGTAATTGTAGCTAAAGTTTTTTGTGCTTCAGGTTGTTCAATTGGGGGCAAATGTATTTGTATATACCTGCTGCCTGAATTGATACAGTGAATCACTTTTTTATCCCAATAGATATCTAAGGTATCATGAGGCAATGCACCTTTTATTACAAATTTGCCTTGCTTATTGCTTTCACCATAAGGGTGGTAACCTTTGTAAACAAAATGCCGGTTCCGTGAAATCAAAAGTAAGTCAGCAACAGGATTACCCAAGGCATCATAGGCTTCACCTGTAATATTAATGGTATCCTGAGTTATGTTTTCGTAGGTAGGCTTAGGCTGTGCGGGAATATATTGCGCTTTGCAAAGTGCAGATGTGATCAACAACAGGCAAAAGGGTAGTGCAATTTTCATTGCCCTTACCCTTTCAATAGTTCCTTAGCGTTCTTCAATGCACTTTCACCCGGATTATCGCCGCTCAGCATTTTGGCAATTTCGGTTACCCGTTCCTGCTGGCTCAGTTGTTTCATGCGGGTGGTAGTAGTAGCGCCTGCATTGTCTTTATAAACAAAATAGTGGCTGTTGCCTTTGCTGGCAATTTGCGGTAGGTGAGTAATGGTAATTACCTGCAGATTGTTAGCCAGGCGTTCCATAATCTGGCCTACCTTGTTGGCTACCTCGCCCGATACACCGGTATCAATCTCATCAAAAATGATGGTAGGCAATGCCGTATAGCGGGCAATGATAGATTTTATACTCAGCATCAACCGCGAAAGCTCACCACCGGAGGCCACCTTGCTCATTTCGGATAAAGCATGGCCTTTATTGGCCGTAAACAGGAATTTGATTTGATCTGTGCCGTTTTTTGTTAGTTCACTATTGGGTGTAGGCTGCTGCTCCACTTTCAGGATGGCATTGCCCATACCCATTTCGCTTAATGTTTCCATTACCTGGCGCTCAATTTCGGGTATGGCTTGGCTGCGGTTGGCTGATAGTTTTGCAGCCAGGTGCTCCAATTCTTCTATTTGCAGGGCAATTTGCTCACGCAGGGCCTCGATCTCTTCGCCGCCCGACTCTACCTGCTGCAATTTGTTGGATAAATCTTCCTGAATAGCCAGCAGTTCAGTATTGCTGCTTACCCGGTGTTTTTTTTGCAGGTTGTATATCAGTGTAAGGCGGGTGTTAATTTCATAGGCACGCTCCTCGTTAACCTGGGTGCGGTCTTCCAGTTGCTCAATTTCGCCGGCAATATCACGCAGTTCAATTACAGCACTGTTTAAACGCTGGTGTAAATCAGCTATCTCGTTGCTGAATTTCTCTAAGGCGGATAACTGCTGACCGGCTTCGCGCAGCTGCAGAATGGCTGCGGTTTCACCCTCCTGCATCAGGTAATGGGCGCCGCTCAGGCTGCGTTTAATTTCTTCGGCGTTATTTAAAGCATAGAGTTCCTGCTCCATGCTTTCCTGCTCGTCAGGCTGCAGGTTGGCTTTTTCCAGTTCATCAAACTGAAACTGGTAAAAATCTAAATCGGCTTTAGCTTTTTCGTTCTCATCAATCAACTGCTGCAAACGGTTTGCATTTTTGCGATAAGCACGAAACTTGCCCTGGTAATCGCTTAACTGTGTAGCATGGCCGGCAGCGGCGTCAACTACCAGCAACTGAAATTCCGGATCGTTGATCTCCAATGTGGCATGCTGGGAGTGAATATCAATCAGCTTTTCGCCCAGCTGCTTCATGGTAGCCAGATTTACCGGCGTATCATTTACAAAAGCGCGCGACTTGCCATCGGCGGATATTTCGCGGCGTAGTACGGTTTCAGCCTCATAATCGAGGTCATTATCTTCAAAAAAAGCTTTTAAGTGAAAATCCGAAATTTTGAATAGCCCCTCAATCACACACTTTTTTTGCTGATTAAAAAAGTAGCGGCTCTCGGCGCGCTGGCCTA
This sequence comes from Mucilaginibacter koreensis, assembly GCF_054783355.1. NCBI lineage: Bacteria > Pseudomonadati > Bacteroidota > Sphingobacteriia > Sphingobacteriales > Sphingobacteriaceae > Mucilaginibacter > Mucilaginibacter koreensis. The sequence goes on from NZ_BAAGQS010000001.1 coordinate 3,700,921, forward strand.
ATATAAGCGACAAGGCACCCAGTATAATAGATTTACCAGCACCGGTTTCACCTGTGAGTATGTTTAATCCGCCATCAAAACTGATGTCCAGATTGTCAATTAATGCGTAGTTATTTATGGTAAGCTGATGCAGCATAAAAAAAGTATCCTCTTGCTTAGAGGATACTAAATTACAAATAATGAGCCTAAATTGTTAGGAATTGTATATCGGTAATCTTGTCAGTAACTGAGGGAAAAGGGAGTGATAGAGATAATCAAATATTAAATATCGCTTCGTTTAACAACCACGCGGACCGGGTTTGGCCAGAAAATTTTTATAAAGGAAAGTCATATCAGCGCCTGTTTTTTCAGGCTGTTCTTTAGCCTCCGGTTGTTCTAGCTGCTCCGGCTGCTCTTTCATTGCTTTTTCAGGATGCTCTTTCAACCATTGTTTGTAGGCAGGGCTTTGTAGGTATTCCTGTAATTTTTTGCTGGCTTTTTGCAGTTCCTGCTGCTCCTGCTTCATTTTAGGGTTTTGCTGGTAAGCTTTCATCTTGGCTTCCAACTCTTGCATCTTAACTTTTGAGGTTCCATCAAACTTACCTTTATAGGCTTGGGCAATGCTATCGCTTAACCGATGAATGTTTTCCTGCTGTTGTTTCCAATCTGTAGAAGTGTACTGTTTTGCCATTTGTGAAGCTGCCAAGCCAATTTGCTCTTGGGCTTTTATAGCTTCGGGCGAACTGCTGATTTTACCGATGGATTGACTAAGGCGAGTAATTTCGGCCATTTGTTTTTTGTAAGCAGCACTATTGGTATTTAAGCCAGCCAATTTAGCACTTGCCATACCTAATTGTGCGGACATGCGTTGAAACTCGGGTGTGGCAAATGATTGGGCCAGTTGTTTGCTGGCATCGGCCAGTTGTTGGTTCAGGCGTGCCTGTGTTTCTTTATCCGGCTGTTGCATAGCTACCTTAACCGCCATTTCTGCTTGTTGCGATATCAAATGCTGCATTTCGGGCGTATTGTATACTTCAGCTATCTTAGCGCCTTCTTTGCCCATTTCTTCGGCGTACTTAGTAAACTCAGGGCTGGAGTAATACTTGCCCACTTTATTTGCATGCTTTTCTATCTCTGCACTTAGTCGGTCAAGTTCAGGATTGTCACCTTTACGGTATTTTCTTCCTGATATGGTTTTGATTGAAGGTTTTGAGGCGATTTTTGATGGCTTAGGCCTGATGGTATCGCCCATCATACGGCTGATGATAGCCGGCTTTTCAATTTTTACCGACAGCTTGCCGTCTTTCAATTCAGGGTTGATCCATGCAATGCTGCCGAAACTGATGCCTACAGCAAGTAGACTTAATAAGAGGTGGCGAAGGTTGCCCGAAGGCTTTGGTGTTTTCATGATACGTTGTATTCGGTTAAATAAATGATATTTTTTGCCGGTGGCTGCCATCGCTAATTGCAGAGCCACCTGGCGGTTGGTTTCCAGTTTAAGTAAAGCCTGGGCATACACCAGGGGCTGCCCGGTAATGCTGACGACTATATCATCGCAGCAATTCTCACGTTCCTCGTTCAGGTAACGGTTAAACAACTGTGCAAAGGGGTTGAAGAACAACAGGGTAGTTGCCAGTTGCTGGAACAGGTTAAGCAAAAAGTCGTTACGGCTAATGTGGGCGAGCTCATGCAAAAGTATGGCCTCAATTTCGGTAGCCGATAAGCCGGTAGAGAGGGTAACCGGTAGCAAAAGCACTGGCTTTAAATGCCCCATTACACAGGGCACATTCACATACTCACTGACGATTAACCTTACCGGGCGCTTTAGATTGAAATGCTGAACGGCTAAATTATTGGCTTGTATTTGCAGCGCTGTAGCTATTGTGTTAAAGCGTTTAGCTAAACCCAAATGGTACCAGGCATAGCCCATGCGGCAACTGCTGATGATAAAGCCACATACATATATAAAGGTGATGTAGGGCAGGTAAATATTTAAATCGAACTCATAACGGTTTACCGCTTGCAAAGGTTGATAGGCCGGCTCAAATGATGGTAGTGCATCAGTAAGTTTTAAAGGTTGTGCAATTACTTTAACATCGGCTTTTAACTGTACCAGCAGTGTATATAAAAACCATAACGTTAAACTAAACATGCCTGCGGCCAACAAGCGGTATTTGCTTTTAGCAGATATCTCCGGAAAGCAAAACAAACACATCCGGATAAACATATAAATCAATAGACCCTGCCATAGCGAGTGAATAATAGTGATGCCTAAAATGTGGCTTACTGCCTGCCAGATGCTTTGCATAGCTTTATTTATTTTTTGGGTGAGTTAAACTGATCCAGGTAATTTTTGATGGCTTCAATCTCATCGGTCGAAGTCTCGTGATTGCCCAGGGCCTGCATGACTAAATCGGCAGCTGAGCCTTTGAATACGGTAGAGATAATCTTATCCAATGCTGACTTTTGTGCCTGCTTCTGGCTTACTTTAGCTTTATAAATATGGGTTTTAGCCGATGTATCCCGGTCGACCAGTCCTTTGTCGAACATAATCTGCATCAGTTTCAGGGTAGTGGTGTAACCAGCCTCTTTGCTTTTGGCTAATTCCTCGTGCACTTCACGTACGGTAGCCTGCTTCTTAGCCCAAAGTACCTGTAGTATTTCTAACTCACTCTCAGTGTATTTCATATATACGAATCTCTTCGTACAAATATCTACGATGATTTTCGTATATGCAAATGATTTAAAAAATATTTTTTGAATACTAATTTTAATGATGCGTAAAAATGAAAGCCGTATTTAAAACATCAGAGCATGTTATTTCGACCGTAGGGAGAAATCTTCTTCATCAAGCCAATCTGCTGTAAACTTATCACTTGAAGAAGATTTCTCCCTACGGTCGAAATGACATGAGGGGAAGGCCGCTATTTATATTAAAAGAAAGAGTTTTTGCCGATAGCGACAGATCAATTCATCAATAACACCTGATACTTATTCCCATTTGCCGGATCGGCTTTTAAGAAGATGTTAGCAGCCTGCTGTTTTTGCTGAATGTTGGCGCCACTGTAAATAGATACCAGTTCGTCGCGCTTGGCTGAGAAGAATAGATTGGGCAGCATGGCACCGAGACGGGTACGGTCTAACTGTGTTAATACAGGCAATACCGCATCAATGCTTTGCAAACCACGGCCCGGATTATCGGCCATTAAATCCAGCCCGTTACGATGATAATCATAAATAAAGCTGCGCAGAGGGATATAAGTTTTATTCGCCAGGTTTTCAGATAGCCAATAGCGATTCAGGTTGTTGTCAAAGGCCTTCCACCCTTTGTAAGATGAGGATTGGGCGTTAATTACCACATTTTGCGCGCTGGCAAAAAAAGGCGTACCGCCATAACGGGCAAAACTATCATAATCAAACCCCACAATAAGGTAGGCATAATAAGCCAGCACGGAAGTTAAATTGCTTTGAAAGTTCTGATCATTGTAATCCATGGTTTGCCCTTCGGTATACACAAAATCAAAATCGCGGTCGTTGGTATTTAATAGGGTAGTATTATAAGAAGAGTTATATACCGGGCGCGAAGATTGCACCTGCAGTTCGCCGCTAAAGTTGCTGCCATTATCCCAGGCGGTAATATTGAGTACAAAGTTGCAGTCAATTTTTTCAGCAGGCTTAATTACATCAGGTGTCCATTTGCGGCCGTTCAAAAAATCGCGTATGGCATTTTCCAATGCCTGAAATACCCGTTTATTGGTTGTTTGCACCTTGGGCGACAATACCTGTACACGCGCATTCAAATCCTGCGCCCAGGTAAAGGTGCTTAAGCATAGTAAAAGTAACAGGCTACTTAGTTTCTTCATGTGGTGGCAACAATTCAATTACCTTAGCGCAAATATCTCGGGCTACCTCAGTTTTAGTTTTAAGTGCGAACGTAGTTTTATGCAAGTTCTTATCAATCAGAGTTACCTTATTGGTATCGGTTTTAAATCCGGCCCCGGCATCGTTCAATGAGTTCAGCACAATTAAATCGAGGTTTTTACGCTGCAGCTTTTCAATGGCATACTGCTCTTCATTATTTGTTTCGAGCGCAAAGCCGACTAATAATTGGTTTGTACGTTTTTGTTCACCCAGTCGTTTTAAAATATCGGTAGTTTTTTTCAGTTCGATATTTAACCCGGCTTCCTGCTTTTTAATTTTTTGTGCTTGCGGCTGTGCCGGTGTATAATCGGCTACGGCAGCGCTCATAATGCAGATATCGGCCTGTGTAAACACTTGCTCGCAGGCAGTCAGCATTTCGGCAGCCGACGTAACTTGGATAAGATGTGCCGCATTATCCGTATGCTGCGCCGTTGGCCCGCTAACCAAGGTAACTTCGGCACCTAAACTCGCCATCTCATCAGCTATAGCATAGCCCATTTTACCCGATGAGTGGTTGCCAATGAACCGCACCGGGTCAATCGCCTCATAAGTAGGGCCGGCTGTTACCAGCACTTTCCGTCCTGCTAAAGGTAGTTGGTGATTCATATGCTGATGAAGGAAAGCCACAATTTCCTCCGGTTCGGCCATACGCCCTTCGCCATTAAGCCCGCTGGCTAATTCTCCGCTGCCCGGCGGTATCAATATATTATGGTATGATAACAGCTTACTGATATTGGTTTGCGTGGCCTGATGCTTCCACATATCCAAATCCATTGCCGGTGCGAAGTATACAGGGCATTTAGCCGATAGGTAAACAGCACTTAATAGATTATCGCATAATCCACCGGCCAGTTTGCCCAATGTATTAGCGCTAATTGGAGCAATGAGTAACAGATCGGCCCAAAGGCCCAATTCAACATGGTTATTCCATTCGCCGGTGTCAGGTTTGAAATAATTGACCGATACCGGCTTTTTAGAAAGGGTAGATAAAGTTAAGGGCGTGATAAAATGCGTAGCATCTTCTGTCATTACTACCTGCACCTCTGCGCCGGCTTTTATGAGCAGCCGTACCAATAATGCCGATTTGTAAGCTGCAATACTGCCGCAAACGCCCAAAACTATTTTTTTACCCTTAAGCACGTTGTAAATTTTTAAGTTCAAAAGTAAATAATCAAAGCTCAAAACACAGCAAAGGCGCTAAAAATCATTTCAGCGCCTTTGTTATAACGTATAAGTATAAGATACTTACTTAGTTTCCTGTTCTTTGGCCGGGTTGCGGTAATATACTTTACCGTCAATAAACTCCTGTACCGCTACTAATACTGGTTTTGGCAGCTTTTCGTAGTGTTTAGAAATTTCAATTTGCTCGCGGTTTTCAAACACTTCTTCCAGGTTATCATTTGATGAAGCAAACTCAGAAAGCTTCTGGTGTAACTCTTCTTTCAAATTGTTCGATAACTGGTTGGCACGCTTGCCCATAATTACAATCGACTCATAAATGTTATCGGTTGACTGGTCAAGCTCGCGCAGGTCGCGGGTGATGGTGCTGCCTGCTACAGTTGATGGTTTATTATTATTGCTCATATCTATTCTCTTGCTATTATTCTTGTGGTGGAATTTTTTGATGTTCGTTAATATCAATTGATGATTGCGTAGGCTTGATCTTATCAGCGCTGGTGTCTTGCTTGGCTATTTCTTTGGCCAGCTTGCGCGGGTTTTCTGCTGCCAGTTGTGCAAGCTCGCGTTTTACACGTACAATGCCGTTTTCGCTGTCGCGTTTATATTGCTGTGCATTACGCAGGTAAGTACTGCTCGGGTATTTTTCTTCAAATTGATCAACCATGGTAGAGGTTTGCGCATAGCGTTCTTCTTTACGTACCTCTAAACTTACTTTGGCATATTCATATTGTGAAACAATACTCAGGTACTCCAGCTCTTCAGCATACTTAGTATCCGGATAGTCACGTAGCACATTACCCATTGAAATTACAGCCGATTTATAATCACCTATAGTATAATATAGCTTTGCGTTAGCATAGGCTTTTTCCTCAAGGCGGTCACGCAGGTTCTGAATGATTTTGTTAGCCTCGGTTACGCGGTCGCTTTTCGGGTATAAATTGATGAACAGCTGCATGGCATCAATCGCTTTCTGCGTATTTGACTGATCTAATGAAAAGCCGGGCGCATCCAGATAATAACAATAAGCGTTCATGAAGCGGCACTCTTCAGCTCTCGGGCTGGTAGGGTAGGTTTCGGCAAACTGCTTGAAGTGATAACTGGCCGAAGTATAGTCCTTCAGTTTATAATTAGTGTAGGCATAATAATAGAATAGATCTTCGGCTCCGCTCTGTCCACGGTAATGAGGCGCCAGGTTTTCAAATAAATCAAGCGCACGCCCGTAATCTTTCTTATTATATAGTCTAACCGCTTCCTGATACTTGCGTGGGTTGTTGTTGCTGGCCTTGAGCTTTTCAAATTTGCTCTTACATCCAGCTACTATAATAATAAATGCAATAAACAGCGTTGCAATATATACGAATTGCTTTTTAAACATCCTGCAAAGATAGTTGAATAATGTAAATCAATCAATTAATAATTAGAGGGCTAAAATAATAGTATTGTCACAACAGGTGTAATTACATTAGTACATTTAACACTATTTAACCAATGTATGCGATATAATAGCTGAATAAAAGGAGGAAGAACGAAGTGTCGAAAATATACTGCCTGTAAAACAAGGCATTAGAAGATTACAGGCAGGATTTAACGCAAACAGTTTGCAAGAATCAATACTGTTTGTACCTTTGCAGCCCGCAAAAGAGATAGCGGAGTTCTTTAACATCAAGCTAATAACAACAAGAGCAAAACAAAACGGTTTTTTAATTTTTAAAAAAAAGTTTTGAAAATGTGATAAAGGTTGTTACCTTTGCACTCCCGATTAACACCGGGCAGTACATTGAAAAAGCTTAAAAGCGACGGTTAAGAGTAGTGTTGAAGCGATGTTTAATCTCTTCAAAATTTCACTCAAAAAATTTGAAAAATAATTTGGAGAGAATAAGAAAAACAATTACCTTTGCACTCGCAAAAACAACGAAGCTTCCGGTCAATCTGGGAGCAGAGAAAACAAGCAAATCAAGTAACCTTACGGGGTTAACGAGAGATAAAAGAGGCGGCCCGCGACGGTGACTGCTGAAGAAAGTTCTTTTAAAGGAAGATAAGATCATGCAAGCGAGGCTTGGTGAAGTGGAGTTAAGCTAAGAGGCTTAATGCAAACGACATCATGGCGCGTAAACATAGAAGGAAAACAAGCAAGCAAGCTAAGAATATCCCTGAAGTCAATTTGGAAAAAGGATCGGCTTACTTACCTTGAGAAAGGTGGGTTAAGCGCTAAGGCAATAAACAAGACAAAACAAGTTAATTGATTAGTAAGATTCTAACTTTGAGAAAAGTATAGGGTCAGAGCAATTGAACTTAACATTATAAAGAATATTTACAATGGAGAGTTTGATCCTGGCTCAGGATGAACGCTAGCGGCAGGCCTAATACATGCAAGTCGGACGGGATTGGGGAGCTTGCTCCCCATGAGAGTGGCGCACGGGTGCGTAACACGTATGTAACCTACCTTCGTCAGGGGGATAGCCTCTCGAAAGAGAGATTAACACCGCATAACATAGTGAAGTGGCATCGCTTTACTATCAAATATTTATAGGACGAAGATGGGCATGCGGGACATTAGCTAGTTGGTAAGGTAATGGCTTACCAAGGCAATGATGTCTAGGGGATCTGAGAGGATGGCCCCCCACACTGGTACTGAGACACGGACCAGACTCCTACGGGAGGCAGCAGTAAGGAATATTGGTCAATGGGCGCAAGCCTGAACCAGCCATGCCGCGTGCAGGAAGACGGCCCTACGGGTTGTAAACTGCTTTTGCGCCGGAATAAACCCTCTTACGTGTAAGAGGCTGAATGTACGGCGAGAATAAGGATCGGCTAACTCCGTGCCAGCAGCCGCGGTAATACGGAGGATCCAAGCGTTATCCGGATTTATTGGGTTTAAAGGGTGCGTAGGCGGCCTGTTAAGTCAGGGGTGAAAGCCGGTAGCTCAACTACCGAAGTGCCTTTGATACTGATGGGCTTGAATGCAGCTGAAGTGGGCGGAATGTGACAAGTAGCGGTGAAATGCATAGAGATGTCACAGAACACCGATTGCGAAGGCAGCTCACTAAAGTGCGATTGACGCTGAGGCACGAAAGCGTGGGGATCAAACAGGATTAGATACCCTGGTAGTCCACGCCCTAAACGATGAACACTCGATGTTGGCGATATACGGTCAGCGTCTAAGCGAAAGCGTTAAGTGTTCCACCTGGGGAGTACGCCCGCAAGGGTGAAACTCAAAGGAATTGACGGGGGCCCGCACAAGCGGAGGAGCATGTGGTTTAATTCGATGATACGCGAGGAACCTTACCCGGGCTTGAAAGTTAGCGAATGATTCAGAGACGAATCAGTCCCTTCGGGGACGCGAAACTAGGTGCTGCATGGCTGTCGTCAGCTCGTGCCGTGAGGTGTTGGGTTAAGTCCCGCAACGAGCGCAACCCCTGTGAATAGTTGCCAGCACATAATGGTGGGGACTCTATTCAGACTGCCTGTGCAAACAGAGAGGAAGGAGGGGACGACGTCAAGTCATCATGGCCCTTACGTCCGGGGCTACACACGTGCTACAATGGATGGTACAGCGGGCAGCTACCTGGCAACAGGATGCCAATCTCGTAAAGCCATTCACAGTTCGGATCGGGGTCTGCAACTCGACCCCGTGAAGTTGGATTCGCTAGTAATCGCGTATCAGCAATGACGCGGTGAATACGTTCCCGGGCCTTGTACACACCGCCCGTCAAGCCATGGAAGCTGGGGGTACCTGAAGTATGCAACCGCAAGGAGCGTCCTAGGGTAAAACCGGTAACTGGGGCTAAGTCGTAACAAGGTAGCCGTACCGGAAGGTGCGGCTGGAATACCTCCTTTCTAGAGAAGCATTAGCGCTGGCTACCGGTATATAGCAATGTATATCATCAGCGGCTATCCTTTTTCTACAATGGCGCAGGTTATTCAAATATTGGCGAGCTGTATAAGTAATCCATTCGAATGTTTACAACTCACCTGCGTGATCTTTTCCTTTCTTTATTCAAACACACGAACGAAACGCGTACGCACTAAGGAGTGCGCACAAGTAAAGAGGAAACCCTAAGTAAAGAGAAAGCTCATATCAGTGGGCGCCAGACGAACGAATCACGAGGGTGCCTGTGTCTGTAAGTTTTGCAGACCAACCACAGAGTCCCGTAGCTCAGTTTGGTTAGAGCACTACACTGATAATGTAGGGGTCAGCAGTTCAAATCTGCTCGGGACTACTATAGCGTAAGCGACTTTACGAGAGGGGAATTAGCTCAGCTGGCTAGAGCACCTGCCTTGCACGCAGGGGGTCAACGGTTCGAATCCGTTATTCTCCACACTTGCCAAACGGCGTTCAATAGTTTACTAGTTCATTGGTTAAGCCCAATGTACAAATGAACAACTGAACAAGCCACCGGCAAAACGTTCTTTGACATCATGGAAAGAAGTAATTGAAGAAAAACTGAGTAAGACAACAGTGAAGGACAATTACGGCAGGCCGTCAGTAGTTAGCAATAACGAAAGCGTCTGAAAGTAATATCCAAATAAAAGCATACCCTTACGAGCAAAAGCGTAAGGTGTAGAAGAAAGTAAGAAAGGGCACACGGGGGATGCCTTGGCTCTCAGAGGCGATGAAGGACGTGATAAGCTGCGATAAGCTGCGGGGATTTGCACATAAGAGTTGATCCGCAGATTTCCGAATGGGGAAACCTAATCTATTGAAGATAGATTGCATATAATGCGCAAACCCGCTGAACTGAAACATCTAAGTAGGCGGAGGAGAAGAAAACAACAGTGATTTCCTGAGTAGTGGCGAGCGAAAGGGAAGGAGCCCAAACCAGTTATGTTACGGCATACCTGGGGTTATAGGACCACGATATTGTATCATAAAATGAACCGGAAGGGCATGGGAAGGCCCGCCATAGAGCATGAGAGCTGCGTACGGGTAAGTAATATGGGCATAGTGGTATCCTGAGTACCGCGAGGTCGGAGACGCCTTGTGGGAATTTGCCGGCACCATCCGGTAAGGCTAAATACTCCTGAGAGACCGATAGTGAACCAGTACCGTGAGGGAAAGGTGAAAAGAACCCCGAGCAGGGGAGTGAAATAGAACCTGAAACCGTGTGCTTACAAGCGGTCGGAGCGTACATGTTGCGTGACGGCGTGCCTTTTGCATAATGAGCCTACGAGTTACTCTTCTCTGGCAAGGTTAAGGGCTTAAGGCCCGAAGCCGAAGCGAAAGCGAGTCTGAACAGGGCGTGCAGTCAGAGGAGGTAGACGCGAAACCTTGTGATCTACCCATGGCCAGGTTGAAGGTGCCGTAACAGGTACTGGAGGACCGAACCGATAAGCGTTGAAAAGCTTCCGGATGAGTTGTGGGTAGGGGTGAAAGGCTAATCAAACTGGGAAATAGCTCGTACTCCCCGAAATGTTTTTAGGAACAGCGTGGCGGTCAAGTTACAAAGAGGTAGAGCTACTAATTGGGTGCGGGGGAGTCAAATCCTACCAAATCCAGATAAACTCCGAATGCTTTGTAATATACGCTGCAGTGAGGCTCTGGGTGCTAAGGTCCAGGGCCGAGAGGGAAAGAACCCAGACCATCAGCTAAGGTCCCCAAATTACCATTAAGTTGAACTAACGAGGTCCGGCTGCACAGACAGCTAGGATGTTGGCTTGGAAGCAGCCATTCATTTAAAGAGTGCGTAACAGCTCACTAGTCGAGCGGCCGGGCATGGATAATAAACGGGCATTAAATGGTATACCGAAGCTATGGATTGTATATTGATATACACTGGTAGGGGAGCATTCTAACGGCGGAGAAGCCAGAGGCGGCAAGCCCTGGTGGAGCTTTTAGAAAAGCAAATGTAGGCATAAGTAACGATAAGGCGGGAGAGAAACCCGCCCACCGAAAGACTAAGGTTTCCTGATCAACGCTAATCGGATCAGGGTTAGTCGGGGCCTAAGGATAAGCCGAAGGGCGATTCCGATGGACAGCAGGTTAATATTCCTGCACTTTTTTATGCTGCGATGCAGTGACGGAGTAGTGAAACTTCCGCGAACTGACGGAATAGTTCGTTAAAGGCCGTAGGTATAGGGCGTGTAGTTAAGTACGCATGCTTTGCTGAAAGCTGATAGTACCGCAAACCTTCGGGCGAGCGGATAGTGAAGGTAACCAGGCTTCCAAGAAAACCTGCTAAGCTTCAGGCATAAAAAACCCGTACCGTAAACCGACACAGGTAGTCGAGGAGAGAATCCTAAGGTGCTCGAGTGATTCATGGCTAAGGAACTCGGCAAAATGGCCCTGTAACTTCGGGAGAAGGGGCGCTGGTAGCAATATCAGCCGCAGTGAAAAGGCCCAGGCGACTGTTTAACAAAAACACATGGCTTTGCAAAATCGAAAGATGACGTATAAGGCCTGACACCTGCCCGGTGCTGGAAGGTTAAGAGGGGATGTTAGTGCTGTAAGGTGCGAAGCATTGAATCGAAGCCCCAGTAAACGGCGGCCGTAACTATAACGGTCCTAAGGTAGCGAAATTCCTTGTCGGGTAAGTTCCGACCTGCACGAATGGTGTAACGATCTGGGCGCTGTCTCAGCCATGAGCTCGGTGAAATTGTGGTATCGGTGAAGACGCCGGTTACCCGCAACGGGACGGAAAGACCCCATGCACCTTCACTATAGCTTAACATTGATGCCGGCTGCAGGATGTGTAGGATAGGCGGGAGCCAGTGAAGCGGGTTCGCTAGGACTCGTGGAGGCAATCTTGAAATACCGCCCTTTCTGCAGTGGGTGTCTAACCCCTGACACAGGGGAACATTGTTTGGCGGGTAGTTTGACTGGGGTGGTCGCCTCCAAAAAGGTAACGGAGGCTTTCAAAGGTAAGCTCAGTACGCTTGGTAACCGTACGGGGAGTGCAATAGCATAAGCTTGCTTGACAGTGAGGCCGACAAGCCGAGCTGGGTCGAAAGACGGATATAGTGATCCGGTGGTTCTGCATGGAAGGGCCATCGCTCAAAGGATAAAAGGTACGCTGGGGATAACAGGCTGATCTCCCCCAAGAGCTCATATCGACGGGGAGGTTTGGCACCTCGATGTCGGCTCGTCACATCCTGGGGCTGGAGAAGGTCCCAAGGGTTCGGCTGTTCGCCGATTAAAGTGGCACGCGAGCTGGGTTCAGAACGTCGCGAGACAGTTCGGTCCCTATCTGTTGTGGGCGCAGGAAGTTTGAGTGGGGCTGACCTTAGTACGAGAGGACCGGGTTGGACAAGCCGCTGGTGAACCTGTTATGCCGCCAGGTGTACGGCAGGGTAGCTACGCTTGGAATAGATAAGCGCTGAAAGCATCTAAGTGCGAAACTAGCCACAAGATGAGACTTCCATTGAAGGCCGTAGTAGACGACTACGTTGATAGGTGACAGGTGTAAAGCTGGTGACAGCATAGCCGAGTCATACTAATCGCCTGAAGCTTTCTTCGAAAAGCATCAAGGTGGGCATTGCCGAACAGGCTTTGCCCATCCCAAAGCACACAGCAGTATAGAAATATACAAACTAAAGCACTGCAAAAGTCTTACCCAGGCTTTTCCTTCAATCACTCCTTTCCCTGAATTGTCATTGTTGTAAGCTGCAGCCCCAGGCCGGCAGCCCACCAACACTTAAAATATTCAGGTGCCTATATCGGCGGTGTCCACCTCTTCCCTTTCCGAACAGAGTAGTTAAGCCCGCCAGAGCCAATGGTACTGCCGTAACAGGTGGAAGAGTAGGTCGGCGCCATACCTTACAAACTAAACCCCCTTACTGAATAAGTATGGGGGTTTTCTGCGTTGTGG
>NZ_BAAGQS010000002.1:0-276692 GCF_054783355.1 Mucilaginibacter koreensis
AATGGTACTGCCGTAACAGGTGGAAGAGTAGGTCGGCGCCATACCTTACAAACTAAACCCCCTTACTGAATAAGTATGGGGGTTTTCTGCGTTGTGGGGCGATGAGATGTTTCATAGAAAAAGGTGAACCAACACCGCCTATCTCAAATAGAGCCCAACAAAAAAGGGAGATGTGCATTTACATCTCCCTATTTTGTTGGCTTGTTGTTAATTATCGTTTGATTGTACTCAACAGGGCTTGCCACTGTTCATAAATATTGCCTCGAATGCTGGCCTCCTTAAGTACATCGGTGTATTTTTTGTCGAAATATGATGCTAAAGCCATAACCATTGCTCCGTTTTGAGGATTAAACGGTGTGCCTGCTTCATATCCTTTTTCGTGGTTTGCAGCGCGCTTACGGTCAAATTCCACCTTACTGTTTACAAACTCTGCATGTTGCTTTTTGCCGAGCATGTAAGGAATCATGAAATCAACAGACTTTTTGATGGAGGCACCTTTTGATGACGTATATTTAAAATAATTTTCTTTTGTAGCTCTATTGATGGTAGTTATCGCTGTTAGCAGCGGCTCCAAGTCGTAGGTATGATAGTGAAAGGCATCCCGTTCTTCAAAATCCAAACTTGTGCCATCTGCATTCAGGTTCACCTCAATTTGTTTCTTTAAAGCATCGGTTATAGTTACATCATATTTGTTTTGGTGTAAAGCATACGCAATCAGTGTGATGATTTTTATACGGTGAGAGTTCCAATTGTTAATGGCAGTTCCTTTGCTTCCTTTGGCATATTTGCTATTCACTTCACTATCAGCAATGCGGGTCAGCCACTCATCAACTAAGTGTTTCTCCTCGGGCGATACCTCTTTATATATCAGGTCATAGCCAACAAATAGAGCTTCTAATTTGGTTTCATCTATTGGGTCTCCGGTAGCCTCATTTACTTTCGCCCATGCTGTAAGATAAGTGATAGCTTTATCTAAGTACACTTTCTTCTCAGACAAGCGGTAGGCTAAAGCTAATGCATAAATTTTATCAGCATCCCTCACCGCTTTCAAACTGGCAGTTTTGGCCGGGTTACCTTCCAGCAAGCCTTGCGATGTTATTTTTGTAATCGGATTAGGTTCTTCCAGCAGTGCCTGGTCAGCAGTATGTTGGAAAGCTGTGTACAGCTTCGCCACCGCTGTATCTTTCCGGATGGCCGCTTTTAGTTTATGGAGTTCTTTGTTGGTTAGGCTCACTTGCTGCGCCTGAACACTAACCGTAAACAACAAACCAAAAGTGCTAAGCAGGTATCTTTTTTTCATAAAACATCTTACACCTAATTCATTACCACGGCTTGTTTATTCGCTAAACGGTGTTTACGCATCAATGCTTCTAAGTAGTAGTAATCAGCATAAATAATGGGCACATCTATTTCACTTTTTGCAGGTTTATGTCCGGTGCTGTGCAGTAGTAAAAAACCTTTGCTGCCACCCGGCGTAGCCTCATAGTTATTTTCCAGGCTTTTTACAATTTTATCAGCAGCAACTTTATAGGTTTTACCGTTTGTACTATAAGTGCTCAACTCATATAACGCAGCCGCAGCGATAGCCGCTGCCGATGCATCGCGCGGCTCGGTTGATTTATCAGGAACGCTGTAATCCCAGTAAGGTATCATATCTTTTGGCAGGTCTGGGTTGGTAAGTATGTAATGGGCAATATGTTCTGCTTGTTTCAAGTAAGCTTTGTTGTGGGTTTCGCGATAGCATAAGGTAAAACCATACAATCCCCAAGCCTGGCCACGTGCCCATGATGACTCATCAGCATAGCCCTGGTGGGTTTGACGATGCAATACTTTGCCAGTGGCCGGATCATAATCAACCACATGATAAGAACTGTAATCGGGCCTGAAGTGATTCTTCATGGTGGTATTGGCATGGGTAACCGCAATTTTATAAAAACTTGAATCACCGCTTAATTTCGAAGCTTCAAACAACAACTCTAGGTTCATCATGTTATCAATAATTACCGGGTAACCCCATTCGCGCCGGCCATCCCACGATTTAATGCAGCCCACATTTGGATTAAATCTCGTGCTTAATGATTTTGCCGCATTTATAATTACATCTTTATAGTGTGGATCGCGCGTTAACCGGTATGCATTGCCTGCGCTGCAATAGATCTCAAAACCTAAATCGTGCGTAGTTTTGGTATATTGCTCCTGTTCTATAGGGGTAGTGTATTGTTTGGCCATTGTTAGCCATTCTGGTTTTTTAGTAAATTCATACAAATACCACAGTTCGCCTGGAAAGAAGCCACTGCACCAATCGCGCGAATTAATCAGCACCAGTTCACCCTGGGTATTCAACGTACGCGGAACTACCAGATTGGATTTAGTAGCGGTTGTTTTGGCTGAGTCTACTTCTTTCAGCATCAGTTGGGTTTGCTTTTGGGCAAACGTATAAGCTTTACTGACATCAGGTTGTGCAAATGCATCTACGGTAATAGTGCTCAACAGGGCCGATGCAAACCAGTATTTTATGTTCATGAAAATATATTTAAGAAGCAACTTTAATTTTAACTACTAACTTTTTAACCACATCAAAGCCTTCCACTTTTATATTGGGCCGGTGCGCATCCTGCGGAAAAAATAGATAAAACGTTCCGGGTTGAGCTATATAGTAAGTGCCGGCATCACTGGTGTAATTCGCATTATCTTTAGCTGCATCATAAGGCACACTGATGTTAGCCTGAGGTACTGGGATAACGCCAATTTTTTCTTTGCCTTTAATTACATATTGCAGATCGATGTAATTTCTGTGCGATTCCCATTTGGCTTGTTCAGGCGTTCTGGATGGGTTTTCAGTAATCGATACGTAAGCACTATCACCCGCAATCGGGTATTTTCCGGGAGCCAGTTCTTCTAATTGATGATCACGCAAATAAGCGAACACCTTCTTCCATAGCGCCTCATTAGCGTGGTACTGCTGGTAAAATGTAATGGCATCTACACCTTTATATACTTGTAATGTATTGCCATTGCTCCACTTGCGGCTTTTTACCCATTGTTGGGCTTGTTTTAAAGTGGGGTTAAAGGCGGCATTTGATTGTGCTTTGGCCTTAAAGGTAATTGAGCCGACAATGATTACCGCAAGCAATAACCCTAATGATTTGTTTCTCATGAGCTAACAGGTATCTACACAGTACGCTTTTGTAAAAGCATACTTATTCTTGGTTAACCAAGTATACGCGCTAGTTTGATAAAACTCAACTCCCTTATTGACTATATTTACGAAAACGTTTGAATACTATAAGAAGAGTTAAAATATTAAAGTATGAATTGTAATTTAAGCTCCCTTCCCGATAACGTTTGCGTAGAAATAAAACGGGCATTGCTTTTGAATAAAGTGTGATAATTGTAGACTTGCTTTACCAAGATAAACTCTCATTCTTAAAAATTAACATATTGAAAGTTATACACAGCGTACATCCTGATGATTTTAAGGCCTACCCAACAGATGTTATCAGAGAGCGTTTTCTCATTGATAAATTGGTACAGCCTGAGCAACTGAATTGTACTTATACACACTACGACCGGATGATTATAGGAGCCGCTCATCCGGTAAACAATACCCTGCAACTGCCCAATTATTCTAACCTGCGCGCCGAATACTTTTTAGAGCGCCGTGAAATCGGAATCATTAATGTGGGAACGGGTGCAGGTAAAATTGTAGCCGATGGCCAAACGCACTCATTAAACAAGCTTGATTGCTTGTATATAGGTAAAGGTGTAAAAGAAGTTAGCTTTGCCAGTGCCGATCCCTTAGTACCTGCGGTGTTCTTCATCTTATCAGCACCAGCACATGCCAGCTACCCTACCCGGTTAATGTCCAACAATGAAGCCGCCAAGGTAAACGCCGGTTCACCTGAAACCGCCAATGCGCGTACCATTAATAAGTATATCCATCTGGAAGGCATACAAAGCTGCCAGTTGGTAATGGGGCTAACCATTTTGCACCAGGGCAGTGTGTGGAACACCATGCCGCCGCATACGCATGACCGCCGGATGGAGGCCTATTTTTATTTTGATTTGCCCGAAGGGCACCAAATATTCCATTATATGGGCGAAGGGCAGCAAACCCGGCATATATTAATGAAAAACTATGAGGCGGTAGTATCTCCGCCCTGGAGTATACATTCGGGCAGCGCAACGGCCAGCTACAGTTTTATCTGGGGTATGGCCGGCGAAAACCTGGATTACACCGATATGGATGCCTTAAGCATTTCAGATATTAAATAGGTTTTATTGATTTTCATTTCATCAGCGTGGAAAACAGATATTCATTACAGGATAAAGTAATTATTGTAACCGGTGGCACCGGTATTTTGGGCAATTCATTTATTAATGGCATTGTTGAGGCCGGTGGTACTGTAGGCATCTTAGGCCGTAACAAGGAAGTGGGCGAGCAGCGGGCGGCTGCCATTAATGCCAATGGCGGTAAAGCGCTGGCTTTAATAGCCGATGCCTTAAATGAAGAAGAATTAAAAGCAGCCCGAAACTTAATATTGGATACCTACGGCCGTATTGATGGCCTGGTTAACGGTGCCGGTGGAAATATGCCTGAAGGGGTGTTGCAGCCCGAAGAAGATATTTTTAGTATGAACCTGGAAGGCATGAAGAAAGTAATGGACCTCAATCTGTGGGGAACCATTTTGCCTACGCAGGTATTCGGCGAAGCCATTGCTAAAACAGGTAAGGGCAGCATCGTCAATATCTCTTCCATGAACTCTAAAAAGGCTGTAACTAAAGTATTGGGCTACAATATGGGTAAAGCCGCTATGGATTGCTATAACCAGTGGTTTGCTGTAGAGTTAGCTAACCGTTATGGTGATGCCATCCGGATGAACGCCCTGGCGCCCGGGTTTTTCTTAACCGAGCAGAACCGTAACCTGTTAACTAAACCCGAAGGCGGCTATACACCACGAGGCGAATCAGTAATCAGGCAAACGCCATTTAAACGTTTTGGTAGCCCCGATGAATTGATTGGCGCACTGGTTTGGCTGTTAAGCGACGCCTCGGCTTTTGTAACCGGCTCCATGATTTGCGTAGATGGTGGCTTTTCTATTTTTAGTGGTGTATAAAAAGTTTTGAGCGGTAAATCAATGGAGCATCCGGCAAATCAAAATTCGCAATTCAATAGCAATGGTAGCCTGAGCGGTAAAGTATTGTGTTTTGGTGAATTGCTGCTGCGTATCACGCCCGATGCTGATGGCGATTGGCTGCGGCAAAACAGCATTCCGGTTTTTATAGGCGGTGCAGAGTTGAATGTAGCTTCGGCGCTTTCATTATGGAATGTGCCTACCCGTTATTTTACCGCCCTGCCGCAAAATGGCATGTCGGCACAGGTAATAGATTACTTGAATGAAAAGGATATAGATCTATCGCAAATTTATTACCACGGCAAACGCATCGGCTTGTACTTTTTAACCAAGGGGCAGGATTTAAAACACGATGCCCTGATTTATGACCGTGCACATTCAGCCTTTGCCGACTTGCAGCCGGGCATGATTGATTGGGATGCAGTGCTTGACGGCGTAAGCTGGTTCCATTTTAGTGCCATTTGTCCGGCCATTAGCCAAAACATAGCTGATGTATGCTTAGAAGGCTTGCAGGCTGCGGCCCGAAAGGGTATTATCACATCGGTTGATTTAAACTATCGGGCTAAATTGTGGCAGTATGGTAAACAACCCAAAGAAGTAATGCCTCAGCTGACAGCGCACTGCGATGTGATTATGGGTAATATATGGGCGGCTGAACTGATGCTTGATGTGCCGTTAATGCCTGATATCCACGAATCCGGTCAGCAAAGTATTTACCTTAAAGAGGCACAAAAAAGCTCGGAACAATTGATGGCTGCTTACCCTAAATGCAAGGTGGTTGCCAATACGTTCAGGTTTGATGGGAAGCAGGAGATTAATTATTACACCGCCTTATACACCGGCGGTCAGCTGTATTCTTCCAAAACACATATAGCCACGCATATAGTTGATAAGGTAGGCAGCGGCGATTGTTATATGGCCGGATTAATTTATGGTTTTTACAACGGATGGCAACCGCAGCAGGTAGTTGACTTTGCCACGGCTGCTGCCTTCACCAAGCTGTTTGTAAACAGTGATGCTACTGATAAAACAGTTGAAGAAATACAAAAAGCCATTGAAGCATGAAAAACAAGCAGGAAATAGTAAGCTGTATTATTAAACAAGGCATGTTACCCTTGTTCTTTTATCCTGATGCCGAAGTAAGTGCAGATGTAATGCGTACTTTATATAAAGCGGGCATACGGGTATTTGAATATACCAACCGTGGCGAAGCAGCTTTGGCAAATTTTAAACAGCTGAAGCAATTGCAACAGCAGGAAATGCCCGATTTGCATTTGGGCATCGGTACCATCAAATCATTAGGCGAAGCACAGGCATTTATGGAAGCTGGCGCCGATTTCCTGGTGTCACCCATCATCAACCCGGAGGTAGCCAACCTGGCGCAATTGCATAACATGCTGTGGATACCGGGGTGCATGACGCCGACCGAAATTTTTACTGCCCAGCGCTATGATGCTTTATTAATTAAGCTGTTTCCGGCTAATATCATCGGGCCGGCGTTCCTTTCATCTATCAAAGAATTATTTCCCGGTCAGTTGTTTATGCCTACAGGTGGGGTAGAGCTGGAACAACAGAACATTGCTACCTGGTTTAAAGCCGGAGTATGCGCTGTGGGCATGGGCAGCAAACTCATCAGTAAAAAAGTACTTGAGGGGAAATTATACGACCAATTATATACAGATACACAAACGGCCCTGCAGTTAGTGCAGTCGGTCCGCTAAGTAACTGACTCTTATTTTATTAACCTGTTTATGAGTAATAACATCGGCCGATACCGCTGGATGATTGCAACTTTATTGCTGTTTTCAACCACCATCAATTACATGGACCGCCAGGTCATCAGCTACCTGAAGGAGTTTTTTAGCACCCCTGTAGCAAAAGGTGGCTTCGGCTGGACCAATAGTGAATATGCCAATGTAATTTCCTGCTTTACAGCTTTTTACGCCGGTATCACCATTGTGGCCGGTTGGGTAATTGACCGTATTGGTACTAAACTGGGTTTGGCGCTGTCGTTAATCACCTGGTCGGTGTTCGGTATAGCCAATGCCTTTGCAGGTAGTAGCGTGGGCGTGCACATGGTTATCCGCAGTTTATTTGGTATTGGCGAAGCAGGTAATTTTCCGGCCTCCATTAAAACTGTGGCCGAGTGGTTTCCTAAAAAAGAACGGGCTTTAGCTACGGGTATTTTTAACAGTGGGTCAAACATTGGTGCCATGTTAGCCTCGTTGTTTGTGCCCTGGTGCCTCGGTTATTTTGGCTACGCGCAGGGTTGGAAAATGGCTTACATCATTAGTGGTGCGGTGGGTTTTCTGTGGCTCATTTTCTGGTTCATGTTTTATAATCCACCATCTAAATCTGCCAGATTAAGTAAAAATGAGTATGCTTATATCCACAGTGATGATATCGCTATGCATGTGGCAGGATCTGAGGATGTGGCTGTACGCGAAAAGGTGTCATGGGGTAAGCTATTCGGCTACCGGCAAACCTGGGCCTTTTTTATTGGTAAGTTCTTAACTGATGGCATCTGGTGGTTTCTTTTATTCTGGCTGCCCGATTACCTGAAAAAGCAATTCGGCATGACCGGCCATGAGGTGATGCTGCCCACTTTTGTGGTGTATGGCGTAGCCATATTCGGCAGCGTATTTGGCGGCAGTATACCCATATTCTTCATCAACAAAGGCATGGAGGTGTATAAAGCCCGAATGACGGCCATGCTGATGATCGCTGTGTTACCGCTCGCTTTATTATCAACCCAATATTTTGCTAATGTGCAGCATTTTGGTAGCTCCGCGGTTTTTCTGGCAGTGGGTGTGGTATGCATCGGCGCAGCAGCGCACCAGGCATGGTCTGCCAATTTGTTCACTACCGTGTCTGATATGTTCCCAAAACGGGCGGTAGGCTCTGTGACCGGTATTGGTGGTATGGCCGGTGGTATTGGTGGGGTGCTGGTGCAAAAGGTGGCAGGCTATTTAACCGATGCCTACGCTGCGAACCCACAAACCGCTTATGAAATTATGTTTGTAATTTGCGCCTTAGCTTATTTAACCTCATGGATGATTATGAAAAGTTTGGTGCCACGTTTTAAACCGGTTACTGATTTGTAAACAAGCCTATAATTTAAATATCAATGCGCCGAAGCTAACTACTCCGGCGCATTTTTGTTAAGCCTGTAAATGCTTACCTTGCTGCTATGCCCTTACCCAAAAGAGATTATGATGCTGTAGTGGTTGGCTCCGGTCCCAACGGCTTGGCGGCTGCTATTGTATTACAGCAGCAGGGGCTGTCTGTATTGGTATTGGAAGGCGCTGACAAAATAGGCGGCGGACTACGTTCAGCCGAATTAACTTTACCCGGTTTCGCGCATGATATCTGCTCGGCTGTACATCCGCTGGCGGTGGGTTCGCCTTTTTTCAAAACCTTACCACTGGAGCAATTCGGTTTAAAATACTTGTATCCTGAAATTGATGCGGCACACCCTTTGGATGGTGGAGGGGCGGCTGTGCTCCGACGCTCGGTAATGGATACTGCCGAAGCTTTAGGCAGCGATAGCCAGGCATACAGCCAACTTATGCAGCCTCTGGTGAAAGACTGGCCACTGATTGCGCCCGATGTTTTGGGGCCTCTGCATTGGCCTAAGCATCCGCTGGCAATGGCCCGCTTCGGACTTCCGGCCGTTACACCAGTCACTTTATTAGCAAAAAGATTTAATACGGTTGAAGCGAAATCATTGCTGGCCGGTATGGCTGCACATGCCATACAGCCGCTAACAAATTTCACTACCTCGGCCATTGCCTTAGTACTGATGGCTAACGGGCATTTAGGCGGCTGGCCGGTGCCGCAAGGAGGTTCGGTAAGCATTGCCAATGCATTGGCTGGTTATTTCACTTCGATAGGCGGTAAGATTGAAACGGGTACTTATATTACTTCTTTACAGCAGTTGCCATCGGCACATTCTGTCTTGTTTGATGTTACCCCCCGGCAACTGCTGCAAATTGCCGGACACCGGTTTTCACCACTGTACCGCTGGCAATTGCAACGTTACCGTTATGGCATGGGTGTATTTAAAATTGACTGGGCGCTAGATGAGGCCATTCCTTTTACTAACCCCAATAGCCGCAAAGCCGGCACTATTCATTTAGGGAATACACTACCCGAGATTACTGCTGCTGAGCAAGCCGCCTGGAGGGGCAAGCACCCTGAAAAGCCCTTTGTACTACTGGCGCAGCAAAGTATCATAGATGCCTGCCGTGCACCTGAAGGTAAACATACCGCCTGGGCCTATTGCCATGTGCCTCACGGCTCGGTAAAAGATATGACTGATGCCATTGAACAACAGGTTGAACGTTATGCTCCTGGTTTCCGCGACCGCATTTTAGCCCGCCACACCTTCAATACACAGCAAATGGAAGAGTATAATCCCAATTATATTGGCGGCGACATTAACGGCGGCGTAATTGATGTACGGCAGCTCTTTACCCGCCCGGTGCTGCGCTGGTCGCCTTACCGTACGTCGGCTAAAGGACTCTATATCTGTTCTTCCTCAACGCCTCCCGGTGGCGGTGTGCATGGGATGTGTGGGTACTGGGCAGCGAAGCGGGCATTAAAAGAGGTTTTTGAGGTTAGGGTATAGTGGGGGATGCCTTTACTGCTGCTATCCGCATTGTGGGTATGTGCTGTTGTGAATGTTCGTTTACTTTTGATCAAGATGAAAGAATAACACAAATAACAGCACTAACCCAGCCAGCGGATAGCACCACTAAACAAATAAGAAAAATGAGTTCCACTTAACAAATAAAAGTCTACTAAAATAGTAGTCATTGAATAGAAGTCCTATATTTGCCTGCAGATAAATGCAAACATTTATCATCTTAAACCATTTTTTATCAAACCAAAACATTACTACCATGAGTTTACGATTAGGCGATAAAGCCCCCAATTTTAAAGCAAAGACTTCGGAAGGCGAAATTGATTTTTACGAATACCTGGGCGATGGCTGGGGTGTACTGTTTTCGCACCCGGCAGATTATACCCCGGTTTGTACTACCGAATTAGGCCGTACCGCTTCATTAAAAGATGAGTTTGACAAGCGCAATGTAAAAGTAGTGGCGTTAAGTGTGGATACGGTAGAATCGCACAAAGGCTGGATCAATGATATTAACGAAACACAGGGCGTTGAGGTAAACTTCCCCATCATTGGCGATGAAAACCGCGAAATTGCAGAGGCTTATGATATGATTCATCCCAATGCGTCATTAACGGCCACCGTACGTTCGCTGTTTGTGATTGCGCCAGATAAAACTATCAAACTAATTATTACCTATCCGGCATCAACCGGCCGTAATTTTCAGGAGATATTACGCGTAATTGACTCCTTGCAATTAACGGCTAATTACAGTGTATCTACCCCAGCCGACTGGAAAGATGGCGAACCGGTGGTGATAGCGCCAAGCATTAAAAGTGAGGACATCCCGGAAAAATTCCCGAAGGGGCATACGGAACTAAAGCCTTATCTGCGCATGACTCCGCAGCCTAATAAATAAGATATTTTTATTTTGTAGGTTAACAAAAGAGGCGGTTCGTTTATACGAACCGCCTCTTTTGATTATAAATGATGTTATTCTTCGCTGTCGCTCGGAATGACATACTGGAAATTTATTTCAATTGCTTCATAATTTCCTCAATGGCTCGTTGTAATTGCGGGTCGTTATCTTTTAAGCGGTCGGTAAAGGTGGTGGCTACGGCGATATCAGGAGTTACGCCGGTTTTCTCAATATCTTTCCCATCTAAGGTAAAGCATCCCCAGGCTGGGAGGCGTACTGTAGAGCCGTCTACCAGGCCTTTAGCGCTGGTGAAAATAATCCAGCGGTAGGTTTCCGTACCTATAATTTTGCCTAAGCCTAATGCTTTAAAGCCGGCAGCCGTCATTTCGGCATCACTTAATGATTGTTCGTTTACCAACAGAACAATTGGCTTGGCTGATGGGGCAAAATTTGGCTGCTGTGTGCGCTGCCCGCCACGGTACTGCCATTGCAGGTAAGGCCGTTGTGACAGCAATTGCAGCACGGCATCGTGCACATTGCCGCCGGTGTTATAACGTAAATCCAGTATCAAGGCATCTTTTTTATAAGCATCATCGGCCATATCTTCCAAAAAGCTTTCCAGCGAGGCGCCGCCCATATCTTTCATGTAAGAATAAGCAATGCGGCCCTTACTTCTGTCGGTTACCTCTTTGCGGTTACGGTCAATCCAGTCATCGTACAGGTTGCCTTTAAACTCTCCTACCGATTCGGGGTGAATGATCACCTTTACCTGTTGCCCATTACGGGTGAAGGTGAGTTCCATTTCCTGGTCTAACGAAGGTTTGGTAAAGTAGTAATTGCGGTCTTGCTGCGGGTCAACAGCTGTGCCGTTTACAGCGGTCAGTACATCGCCCGGTTGTACGGAGATGCCTTTCTTGTCGGCATTGCTCAGCTTCAATACCCGGCTAACCGTATAGGGTTTCTCGTTATAAAACTCAATGCCGGTCTCCATGGTTCGGTAGCGCAGGTTTGTACGCTCTTCGGCACCGGCCGAACTGAAGCCTTGGTGTGAGGAGTTAAGCTCGCCCAGCAAATCGTTTAATAACAAACGCAGGTCGGCCCGGTTATTCAGGTAAGGCAGATAGGTGGCATACTGGTCATGCATCTTTGTCCAGTTCACGCCATGAAAATCGGCATCGTAATAATTCTCATCCAAATCGGCCCAAGCCTCGCCAAATATCTGCCTGAACTCGCCGGCTAAATTGCGGTCAAATTTATAGCTGAGATCTATCTTATCCAGTTTGTTTTGATCCAGGTTCAATTTGTAAATGTTACCATTGCCCAGTACGTAATACTGCGTACCATTACCTGCCAGGTAAAAACCACCCATATCGCCACTGCCTACTTTTTCGGTTTTATTATTTTCAAATGGCTCAATAGTGGTACGGTAAATGGCACGCTTGCCTTCTATCTGGTCTGAGGTATAGTACACCAGTGTTTTCGTGCCTTTCTGCAACACATACGGGCTGGTTTGTGTGCCAAATTCAGGGCCGATGATTTCAAGGCGTTTCATTACGTCGGCCATATCAATAGTGAGTACGGGTGTCGGCTTGGGTGTGGGTTGTTCCGATAGCGGCTTCTTTTTAGCAGCTTTTACCTTTTGTGCCGAAACTTTACTGGCGCTGTCGGTTTTAGGTGCATCTTTAAACAATTCCCTGAACTTGTTTAGTTTAAAGTTTTCGTCAAATTTTTGCAGCGGCAGGCGGTAAATATGTGCACCCTCATTCCCGGTAGGATAACTGGCTTTGGTGCGCTGTGAACTGAAATATAAATACTTTCCGTCAGGCGACCAATAAGGATCGGATTCGGTTACCCCTGAGTTGGTAATGTTAATGGTTTTATTGCCGGCAATATCGTGCACAAAAATATCCTGCTCAAAGTTGCGGTAAGCCGTGAACAATATATATTCCCCGTTGGGAGAGAAACGTGGCGCTGAGTTTTCAAAGCCCCACAATTCATCTTTAACTACAGTTTTGCTGTTCAGCGTTTTCAAATCAATTAGGCGTACTTCATTACGACCGCTCAAATAAACGCCTTGCGTGCGCGCTTTATTGAAATTGAGCATACGGTTACTGGCTTTGTCGCTGGTAAGTTGTTTGGGCTTTCCGCTACCATCAGCAGCAATGGTATACCAGTTGGTAAAACCGCCCAGTGTTTGAGTATATAACAGCGTACGGTTATCGGCCAGCCATTTCACTTCGGTTACCCGCTCGCTGTTGCCGCGCTGTACTTGTTGAATAATTTTACCATCTATATCGCTCACAAACAGTTCGCCGTGCGATACGAAGGCCAGCTTCTTGCCATCTGCCGAAGCATCCATGGCTTCAATGCGACCAGCAATATCAAATTCCTGCTGCTTGGGCAGTACTTCGTTGCGGAAGATGGACAGGTTCAGTTTTTGTGCTTGCTTGGTAGCTACATCATATACATAAATCTGGTAATCTTTCTCAAACGCTACCTTGCTGCCGTCGGCGCTGACTACCGGGCGTTTAATAGAGGTATTGAAACTGGTAAGCTGTGTTTTTTGCCCGTTAGTAAACGTATACAGGTTGTACTCACTGTTGGCCTCGTCAGATACAAAGTAGATTTTTCCCTGGCGGTCAACCGAAGCCCAAAAGTCTTTGCCTATCCAGTTGGTGTATTGTTTGTAAGCGCCGGTTTTAGGGTTATACGATTGCACATCAGGGTTATAAGAACCCTTGTAATGTTTGCGCTGCAAAAAACGGTAGCTTTCCCAGGTGTTACTGAAGAATAGTTCGCCGCTTTGCGGATGCTCCACCACATCGTGTATGGTATTGAAATAATTGGGGAACAAGCGCATTGGTGTACCGCCGCTACGCCCCACTTTGTAGGCACTGAAACTATTGTACCGGCCAGAGGTAAAATAAACGGTTTTCGAATCCCAGCTCCAAGAATCTACCTCATCGCTGGATTCGTGATAAGTTAACTGTTTGATATTGCCGCCGGCTAAAGGCATTACATATACATCGTTGTTGCCAAACTGGTTAGAACTAAAGGCAAGCCATTGCCCGTCGGGCGATATATGTGCATTGGTTTCTTCGCCCTGCATAGCGGTAAGGCGTGTGGCTACAGGGTTGGCTACATCAGCCTTCCACAAGTCGCCTTCGTAGCTGAAAATTACGGTTTTACCATCGGGCGTTAGGGTAGGGTAAGAAGCAAAATACACTTCTCTGGATTGTGCTTTAACATGGCTGTTTAGCCACAGCGCCGAAAAAAGCAGTAAGTAGCGTTTTCTCATATTTAAATTAATGTATGGGATGAATAAAGTATTTTTGGCCCATGCTGAAAGTGGTGCATATCAATACCTATGATGGTAACGGCGGTGCCGGACGGGCCTGCCTGCGCCTCAACCGGGCATTACTCAGCCAAAATATTGATTCCAAAGTAATTGTCCATTATAAATTTGGTAAAAATGCGTCAATCGGTACTTTTAACCGCAATGCCCTGCAAAAAGCATGGACGGCCGGGCGGATTGTGCTGGAGCGTATCTTAGCCAAAGCTTACCTTAAGCCTGACAAGCGTACGCCCTTCTCATTCACCTGGTTTGGCCGTTCAATTATATATCACCCTGATGTGAAGGCAGCCGATGTAATTCATTTTCATTGGGTGAACCATAGTTTTTTAAACCCTGGGCACTTGGCCGAAATTGCGAAATTGAATAAACCTGTGGTGTGGACTTTTCATGACAGCAACGCTTTTACGGGCGGCTGCCATGTGCGCTATACTTGTCGCCATTTTGAACAGCAATGCGGCAACTGCCCATTGCTGAAAGCTGAAAACCCGACGGATGAATCGCACCGGATATGGAAGCAAAAGCACAACGCCTATCAGCGCTTGCCTTTTACCGTAATTGCGCCCAGTACCTGGATGCAGCAATCGGTAAGCGCTGCCAGCCTGATGAAGGGTAAGCCTGTAGCACAAATACCGAATACATTAGAAACAGATATTTTTAAACCGCTGGATAAGGAAGCAGCCCGTCAACAATTGGGTATACCGGCTGATAAATTTATCTATCTAACCGGCTTTATGCCCTCACGTAAAGATTTGCACAAGGGCGGTGCTTACCTGATGGAGAGCCTGCAATTGTTAAAGGAAAAGCTGGGTGCCGATGCTGAAAAGGTGGAGCTGGTGATCTTCGGTAACCGCAGCACCGAAAACCTGCCGGAATTTCCATTTGCTACCCAATTTTTAGGAACCATTAATAATGATGAGCAACTGGCTTTGTGTTACGCTGCCGCAGATGCTTTTTTGATTCCCTCACTGGAAGACAACCTGCCTTATACCGTGATGGAAAGCCTGGCCTGCGGTACGCCGGTGGTGGCTTTTACAACAGGAGGCATCCCTAATATGGTACAGCACGAGGTAAACGGCTACCTGGCCGCTTACCGCTCATCCGAAAGCTTTATGCAGGGGATGGAGTGGGTGTTCAGCCATACAGACACCACCCAGCTAAGGCAGCAGGCGCGGCAAACCGTTATGGAAAAATTCTCAGAAGAAGTGATTGCCGTGCAGCACATTCAGCTGTATCAGCAAGTGCTCAATGCCCAGGCACAAACAGGGGAGGTACATGTTTAACCCGAAGCTAAGCGTAATCACGGTAGTGTATAACAACGTGCGCGATATTGAGCGGACTTTGCAATCCGTCATCAATCAAACCTATACCAACATTGAATACCTGATTATTGACGGTGCCTCAACCGATGGTACGCTTCAAATCATTGATAAATACCGCTCAAAAATTGCTCGGTTAGTGAGTGAAAAAGATAAGGGTATTTATGATGCTATGAACAAAGGCCTGGCCTTGGCTACCGGCGATTATGTGCTGTTTATGAACTCAGGCGACGAAATTTACGCGCCTGATACCGTAGCACAGGTATTTTCCACCGAACCGGATGCTGACATTTACTACGGTGAAACCGAAATGATTAATGATGCTGGTGAAAGCTTGGGCCGCCGCCGTCACAAAGCGCCAGAGCAATTTACTTGGCGTGGCTTTAAATACGGCATGAGTATCAGCCATCAGGCCATTTATATCAGGCGTTCATTAACGCAGCCTTACCGCTACCCGCAGTACCAGCTGAGCGCTGATATCGACTGGATATTAACGGCTGCCAAGAAGGCCAAAAAGATTGTTAACGTTCGCCGCTATGTAGCTAAATACCTGGTAGGTGGAATGTCGAAGGCTAAACACAAGCAGAGCTTGCTGGAGCGCTTCGACATTATGAAGCAGCACTATGGGCTTTT
Source organism: Mucilaginibacter koreensis (assembly GCF_054783355.1). Classification (NCBI taxonomy): domain Bacteria; kingdom Pseudomonadati; phylum Bacteroidota; class Sphingobacteriia; order Sphingobacteriales; family Sphingobacteriaceae; genus Mucilaginibacter; species Mucilaginibacter koreensis. The sequence goes on from NZ_BAAGQS010000002.1 coordinate 15,980, forward strand.
GCCCACTTTGTTCAATCATGGGGTGATTGCCTTTAACCTGGCCTGGTACTGGCTGCTGCACAGGCGCACCAATGATTGATTAGATATCCTGAAACATACTTTCAGCACCCTGCCCTATGCCTGGCAGCGGTTTTTCTTCGCCGCGCGATGCGTTGACGATACCGATAATCATATAAACCAGGTACGCAATACTTACTATGTTAGATAAGGTAAGCAAGAACAGCATCCCGGTAATGGCAAACAGGATGCGTATGGCTAAACTCACCACAAATACCGCAATAAACAGGTACAGCGCCTGCCGCAGGTGATAGCTGCCAAAAGCAGTTTTGCGATCTTTGTGCATACCAAAAAATGCAATCAGCCAGCCAATAATGGTAATGTAACCAATAACGGCAACAGTTTTACCATCCCGGTAAGTTTGGTCAGGGCGAATAGGTTTCATAGTGTAAAGTATATCAGTAAACTATAATCGCAACAATGCAATGAAGCTGTTGTTTTAATGGAGCTACTGATATGAAACCTGTTAAAGGTGGCTCCTTTACTTCAGCCGTTCAGTTACCACATGGTAAGCAGGGTCTTCTACTATATTTACATCAATTACCGCTTCAGCGTTTTTGAGCAGTAAGCGGCAGTCGGGGCTTAAATGTTTTAAATGCAGGGTCTTGCCGGCTTTTTCGTAACGTTCGGTTAGCTTATTCAGGGCCTCAATGGCCGACATATCTGCTACGCGGCTATCTCTAAAATCAATAATCACTTCGGCAGGGTCATTCGCTACATCAAACTTGTCATTAAAAGCCGTTACCGAGCCGAAAAACAGCGGTCCGTAAATTTCATAATGTTTAATGCCGGCTTCGTCCATATACTTACGAGCCCTGATGCGCTTAGCGCTCTCCCAGGCAAATACGAGGGCCGAAATAATGACGCCAATCAAAACTGCCAAAGCAAGGTTATGTAGCCATACAGTAATCAGCGCCACCAAAATGCCTACAAATACGTCCTGCTTAGGCATTTTGTTAATAATGCTGAAACTTACCCATTCAAAGGTACCAACGGCAACCATAATCATTACCCCGGTTAAGGCAGCCATAGGTACACGCCCAATTACAGGTGCGCCCACCAAAATAATCAGCAAGATGGTAAGTGCAGCCACAATGCCCGACAGTCTTGCCCTTGCCCCGGCAGAGAGGTTAACCAATGTTTGTGCAATCATGGGGCAGCCACCCATGCCGGTGAAAAAGCCATTCAGTAAGTTGGCGCTGCCTTGGGCAATACATTCGCGGTTGCTGTTGCCGCGGGTGGCTGTCATTTCATCCACCAGGTTTAATGTCAGTAAGCCTTCAGTTAGGCCTACGGCGGCCATAATTAATGCATAAGGGAAAATTACCTGCAAGGTATGCAGGTTGAACGGTATTGCCGGAATATGGAATGGAGGGAAGCCGCCGCTTACAGAAGCAATATCGCGCACCATTTTGGTAGGAATGTTGAAACCCAGCACCAACAGAAAAACCACAATAATAGCCACCAGCGATGGCGGTACTGCTTTGGTAAATCGTGGCAGCAATACTACAATAGCAATGGTTAAAGCCACTAAACCGGCCATAATCAGCAGCGGTGTACCGTTCAGCCAGGTCACCTGCCCGTTCACCAGTGTTTTAAACTGCTCTAACTGCGCCATAAAAATAATAACGGCCAGCCCGTTCACAAAGCCATACATTACCGGTTGCGGCACCAGGCGGATGAATTTACCCAGTTTGAAAACGCCAACCAGCATCTGTATCACCCCCGCTAAGGCTACGGCGCCAAATACATATTCAATGCCATGGGTTTTCATTAAGGCTATCAGTACTACCACTGTAGCACCCGCACCTCCCGAAACCAAGCCGGGGCGGCCGCCAAACACCGATGTAACCAGGCCCATAATAAATGCCGCATACAAACCCACCAGCGGCGGAAACCCAGCCAGTATAGCAAATGACAACGATTCGGGAATCATGGTCATAGCCACGGTAAGGCCGGCCAATATTTCATTTTTATAATTAACTTTTTGCGAAAAATCGAATAAACGGAAAGCAGTGTTCGCCATAATGAACAATAAATAGTCAGGAAATAAGATAGTAAACCATAGAAGCACACCTCACCCTTTCAAGGATGAGTAATCAACAAAGAAAATGCTGAATTCAGGGCGGTGTAACCGGACTATTGTGAAACGTGTTTTTCATGCAGTAACTGCAAAAATAGTAAAATGAGGGAGAAGCCCGGCGAAGTTTGTTCTATGTGATTAAAATTTAGCCGGCTATTGGTATTTTGAACAGTTTAAAATTATCATTGCCACGCTGCCGCCCGCAATAATAAAAGTGAATAAAAAAGGCGCGGACAATCATTATCCGCGCCTTTCTATTCAACCCTAAATTGAAGCTTAATCAGCTTTCTTTTTCTTCTTTTTAAATAAAGCTACTACCGCAGCAGTAACCAGTACGCCGGTCAGCACTTTGGTGGCTAATCCTTTGCGGTCGTATTTTAAATCAGCCTTCCAGCCGCGCTCGGCAAATATATTGGGAACGTGGCCACGCTTTAAATCGTCTACAATGCCTTCAATTACATTTACACGGTCGGCCAGCAACAGGGGTAACCAGTGCCCATAGCTTGATTCGCTGTATTTAAAAGCATACCGCCTTAATTCGCCGCTTAAGCCGGTTGGCGGTACGGTATTGCCAAACACTGCAGGCAAATAGGGGCGTTCAATAGATTGAAGCACTTCTACGTCAGGCTGTTGCAGAGGCGGGCGCATCCAGTTAATGCGGTTATGGTCATCGCCGGTATAATGCTTCATGGGGTAGGTGGGCTCATTTTCCGGATCGGCATCAACGCCCCAACCTTTTATATGTGAATAATCATCAGTTGTATGTTCCATAGTCGTAATTATTTTCTGGCAGATGGTGGAATTAAAATGGTTTTGATACAGTCATCCAGCTTGGCCGAAAAGATGTGGTAGGCTTCGGCTGCTTCCTCTAAAGGTACACGGTGTGTAATAATTTCTTTAGGGTTGATGTGGCCGGCCTGTATATGCTCAATTAAACGTGGTAACAAACGCTTAACCGAAGCCTGATTGGCTCTGATAGTAATGCCTTTGTTAACTACGTTTCCAATAGGTATCAGATTATCAGTAGGGCCGTATACACCCACAATAGATACAATGCCGCCTTTTTTAACGCCGTTAATGGCCCAATGCAAAGCGGTAGCAGAACCGGCCTGCAGCAAGGTTTTTTTACCGGTAATGGTTTGCATGGCATTACCCGAGGCATCTCCGCCTACGGCATCAATACATACATCAGCCCCCAGCCAGTCGGTAGTTTTCTTCATGAACAATACCACATCCTCCAAGGAGCGGAAATTATAAACTTCGCACTGGGCATATTTTTTCACAAAGTCTAACCGGTACTCAATGTGGTCAATTACAATAACGCGGCCAGCACCAAAGAGCCATGCGCATTTGGCGGCCATAATCCCTACCGGACCTGCGCCAAATACCACTACGGTATCGCCTTTCTTAATGCCCCCCATTTCGGCTGCCTGATAGCCTGTAGGTAACACGTCGGTTAATAATACGGCATCATCAGGGTCCATTTCAGGCGGAATAACGGTAGGGCCCACATTAGCATAAGGTACCCGCACGTATTCGGCCTGGCCACCATCAAAACCACCTGCTGTGTGCGAATAGCCAAATATACCGCCTACGGCTGTAGCCTGCGGATTGGACTCGTGGCAGTTGCCAAACAAGCCTTGCTTACAAAAAGCACATTTGCCACAGGCAATATTGAATGGTACCAGCACATTGTCGCCCACCTTTACATTATGTACTGATGGGCCAATTTCTTCTACTACGCCCACAAACTCATGCCCGAAGGTTGAACCTACACGGGTATCAGGCACCAGGCCGTGGTACAGGTGTAAATCAGAACCGCAAATACATGAGCGGGTTACACGTATAATTGCATCTTCGGGATGCAGAATTTCCGGGTAAGGTTTTTGGTCGACGCGAACTCTGAACGGGCCGCGGTAATTCATTGCTAACATATATGGCTCCTTAATTTAGTTTCTGTTTAATACATAGCGAAAGCAATAAGGATCGGTGCATATAATTAAGTATCTAAGTATAATCTGCTTACACAGTGCTTATATAGAACCACATTACTTTGTTAGGGTTTTATAATTATTAATTTTTAGTTAATCGGAGAGGGGAAGGAGGGAATTGTTATTAACTAAAAAAGGCGCTGAAGTAATCAGCGCCTTTTTTAAACTGTAGTGTTAAAAATGACCTTTAATTTTTTACCACTACAGCTTGTTTCTTTTTATTTTCAGTATAAGCTACTGCAATCAGCAGTAGTACCAATATGGCCGAACCTGCTAAAGAGATGCCCTCGCCGGTGTAGTAAGAAGCCGGGTGAAAGATAAACTCTACTTTGTGGTTACCTACCGGTATAACAGCGCCGCGTAATACATAATCGGCACGGAAATAAGGTTTCTCCACACCATCAATGTACATCTTCCAGCCTTTATCGTAATAAATTTCAGAAAAAATGGCAATCTGATTGCTGGTAGCACCGGTTTGATATACCAGGTGATCAGGCGAGTAGCTAGTTAACTGAATAGTAGCTGTTGGGTTGAAAGCAGTTACTTCTTTACCAACAGTATTTTTGTATTGCTGATCAACAATGGCTTCTTCTTTGGGGTTAAATGCACTGATGGCCTGCATTTCTTCATCGGCATTTTTTGCAAACTGAACGCTTTTTACAAACCAGGCATGGCCGCAAGCCGTTTGGTTTTGGCGCATACCTGCCTGTTGTGTTTTAGGGTCGGCGGTGATGATATACTTGGTATTCAGCATATCCAGTACATCCTGATTAGTGCTCTTTGTAAATTGGTTTTCAATCAATTCCTGATAGCGCTTCAATTTAGCCGCATGGTAGCCACCAATAGATTTATGGTAATACGAGGTGCTCGCATTGGTGAACGGATCGCCCTGACTTAAATCCAGCACCCGAAAATCAGGGTCGCTGTCACGCATAATAAACTGATCTACTTCGCGCTGAGGTACGGTTTGCTGTGCGTCTTCTTTGGCCACAAAGTTCTCATCGTTCAGGTAGCGTTTGTCTACGCCGCCCAGGTCAATAATGGTAATTACCATCAGCAGTGCGGCGCCTACCACTACTTTTATTTTTTGCTTAATCAGCGCCCAGACAATACCAAACGCCAAGGCAATAAATATCAACGAACGAATAGCATCGCCGCGTTCCAAAGCAATACGATCTTGCACGCGGGCACTGTTAATGGTGCTGGCTAAACCGGTATCACCCTGAAAGAACTGCTGTGCCACACCGACGATGTAATTATCCGCATCCTTGATTTTAAAGCTTAAAAACAAGGTAGGTATAACTATTAACAGTAAGGTGATACCTCCGGTGATGTAAGCAGCAATTTTAAGTTTATCAAATACCACTTTTTTATCATGAGCAATTACAGCTTCATTTACCGCCAGTACCGCCAATATAGGTACACATAAACCGGCTACTGCTAAAATTGATTCAACCGCACGGAATTTGTTATATAGCGGGAAATAGTTGAAAAAGAAATCGGACAGCAGCGGGAAGTTACGGCCGAATGACAACAATATACTCATTAAAGTAGCGCCCAGTAACCACCATTTGTAACGGCTTTTCACAATCAGTAAACCGAATACGAACAGGAAGCAGATGGCAGCGCCAAAATAGTTAGGGCCTTCGGTAAAGGGTTTATCGCCCCAGTAAGAAGGAAAGTATTGCGCCACAAAGCCTTGTGCCTGGGCAGGGTCAATTCCTTTATCGGTTAAGGATTTAACGGCTTTTGAATCTTCGGCTACAGGTGTGCCGCTGCCGCCGCCATAAGCATTAGGCACCAAGAAGGTAAAGCACTCGCCGATACCCTGGCTCCACTGAAAGGCATAATCTTTATCTACGCCGCTGGCCGGCTCGGTGGTATGTTTAGTTAAATTAGATTTTCCACGAATGGATTCATTTCCATATTCATAGGTGGTCCATAACAACGCTGCATTTACTGACAATGCCAATACTGTAGCCGCAGCCAGGTAACCTACTGATTTAAAGAATACCGGAAGTGCCTTGCCTTTAAAGGCATGATATAATTCGATGCACACAAATATCAAGATAGCCAGCATCAGATAATACGTCATCTGGATGTGGTTACAACGAATTTCCATAGCCAGGAAGAAGGCCGTAAGTACCGCCCCGGTCAGATATCTGCCCCTGAATGTTAAAATAATGCCTGCAATAACCGGCGCAAAAAAGGCAATGGCGTAAGCCTGGTTGGCATGCCCTGCATCTATCAGGATAAAGTTATAGGACGAAAAAGCAAAGGCTAACCCGCCTGCAGCTGCCAGCCAGGGGTTAAGCCCTAATACGCAAAGCAGCAAATAAGCGCCCAGCATATACAGCAGCACCGTATCTACCGGGTTAGGAAATATAGTTTTTAAAGCCTGAACCACATATGTGGTTACATTGGATGGGAAGGGTACCCAGATTTGGTAAGCGGGCATGCCGCTAAACATGCTGTTAGTCCAAAGCGGCGCTTTGCCAGTTTTGGCCTTAACATCCATAATTTCTTTCTGGGTAGACTGCGCACGAATCACGTCGCCCTGGCTCAAGGTTTTACCCTGAAAAACAGGGGTAAAATAAAAGAAGGAAATGACAGCGAAAATGCCAACGATGAGCAGATGAACGCTATTGCGCTTAAACCAATTGTTCATTTAATTTCGGGAAAAAATAATTTAGTCCCCAAAAATAAAAAATTGCGCCGTAAATGAAACGAATATTTAAAGAAGTGAAAATCAGCAGTGCTTACCGGCCACACCTACCAAGTAATAAATTACACTCAGTAAAATTATTGATGATACATATACAATTTTAATGCGCTTTTCGCCGAACTCTTCACTGTTGCGGCGGATGGTGAAAAAGTTGTAAACAGCTAAACCTGCTAACGCTACCCAAAAAAACCAGTGGATATGATCACATTCTACACAAAGCTGTACTGCCAGCGCAAACACAATATAGTTAGCCGTAATTAACGATACCACCGCCTGGCTGCTGTAATGGCGGTTCTGAAATTTAAAAATATCTCCGGTTGACATTGTGTTGCTTTATTTTACTTCTTCGTAATCAATGAAATCACCCTCAGAATCGGGAACTGTACCTTTTTTAGACGGCGGAACATAATCCAAAGTGATTTTACCTTCAGGGCTTTTGTTAGGTTGGTGCTGGTATGAATTGGCGTTATGCTGTTGCTGCGCACGGTTTACCATCCCTTGAAACAGCATAGGCAAAAATAAGCGCACCAGGCTGCGGAGGATGTACAGTACACAGATAGATATAAGCAGAAAGCGGATAAGTAGCATTTTTGGTTATAATTAGTCAAATACTTAACACAAATATAAGCGTATAACGCTAAAAAAGTTTAATTATGATGTCATATCGCCGGTGTGCCTGTCGTGAAAGTGCAGCGCCAGCGCAAAGGCAATCAGGTAAGTGACCTGCTCGGCCGCTACCGGCCAGCTTTGCTTCACGGTAGTGCCAAACAATAATACGGCTATGAACAAGCCGCCACCTACCAAACCCACACGGCTCAATTTACCACCAATTAATATCAATACGCCTATAATGGCTTCAATAAAGGGTAAAGCATATAAAAAGGCGATGGTAAGCGCTTCAGGTAAAAAAGTATCTGCAAAACCTGCGGCTGATTTATGCACAAAACCGGCCAGATTGGGCAGGCGGATCAATCCATGCATCAGCATATCTATCCCCAAGCCAATCTTCAGGATATGTACAGGTTTAATTTTGTTCATATATGTAATGAACAGTAGAATAAGGATTTAGTTGTTGCTCTCAAAAACGGTATTGAGGTCTAATACAAAGCCAGGCAATACAGGGGTAGTAATCATATCACCCATAGTCATTAAACGTGATGGCTGATACTGGCCTTCATCATTCAAGGTGTATTTCAAAAAGGTTTTATCCTGAGGCGATACAATCCAGTATTCCAATACACCCGATTCTTCGTATACCTCGTACTTATTGCGTAACTCTTTTTGATTGTTGCCCGGAGACAAAATTTCAATCACAATATCAGGTGCTCCTACGCAGCCACGTTCATCAATTTTGTTTGGATCGCATATTACACATACATCAGGTTGTAATACTGTAATCACTTCATCGTCTGTAATTTCATCTCTTCTAATAAATCTTACATCAAAAGGTGCCACAAATACTTCACAACGTTTACCCATTAAATAATTACCTAATTGTAGGCTTATGCGTTGCGATATGCGCTGGTGTGTGGCACTTGGCGCAGGGCTCATCTTAAAGATTTTACCCTTTATGAGTTCTAAGCGTTCTTCAAAGGCCCATTTCAGGTAATCAGCGTAGCTGTAAGTCTTATTTAAATCTAAATCGGAGAACTGCATAAACAAATTTAGTATTTTGAGTTGTGATTTTTCGTTTAAAAAGAACACGTCATTACGAGGAACGGGCGCCATCTTTCTTCACCATGTTAACAGGGCGTATAGAGATGGCGCCCGTTCCTCGCAATGACGTGTTGAAGATAAGTTAAGTGCATCAGCCTTACTTCTCCGCCATCATTTTCTCCAGTGCATACATTTCGTCGCGCAGTTTGGCGGCTTGTAAAAAGTCCATGTTTTTGGCGGCGGCCAGCATGTCTTTACGTGTATTGTCGATGGCTTTTTTGAGGTCGTTCTTGGTCATGTACTGCACAATAGGGTCGGCAGCTACGCTGATTTCATCTTGTTCAACATACGGGCGCTGCACACCGCCTTTAAAATCAACCACCGAGGTTTGCTCAATAATGGCTTCTTTTGTTTTACCTACCGTTCTCGGCACAATGCCGTGGTCCTGGTTGTAGGCAATTTGTTTTTCGCGTCGGCGGTTGGTTTCATCAATGGTCACCTGCATGCTTTCGGTAATGGTATCAGCATACATAATTACCCGGCCGCGGTCATTACGGGCGGCACGGCCAATGGTTTGTATCAACGAACGCTCCGAGCGCAGGAAACCTTCCTTGTCCGCATCCAAAATAGCTACCAATGATACCTCCGGCAAATCCAAACCCTCACGCAGTAAGTTGATACCGATAAGTACATCAAACTCGCCCAGGCGCAGTCCGCGCAGAATTTCTACACGGTCTAACGTTTTTACCTCGGAGTGGATGTAGCGGCATTTGATGCCCAGGCGGTCCATGTATTTAGCTAACTCTTCAGACATGCGCTTGGTGAGGGTAGTTACCAGCACGCGGTCGCCCAGCTTAATGGTTTTGTCTACCTCATCCAGCAGATCATCCACCTGGTTAATCACCGGTCGTATCTCAATCACCGGATCCAGCAGGCCGGTAGGGCGTATCACCTGCTCTACAAACACACCGCCGCATTTTTCCATTTCAAAATCGCCGGGGGTAGCGCTTACATAAATGGTTTGCGGTGCCAGGCGCTCAAACTCCTGGAAGTTGAGGGGGCGGTTGTCCATAGCAGCCGGTAAACGGAAGCCGTATTCCACCAAAGATATTTTACGCGAACGGTCACCGCCATACATGGCACGTACCTGGGGTACAGTAACGTGGCTCTCGTCAATCACCATCAGGTAATCATCCGGGAAATAATCAAGTAAACAGAAGGGGCGCATACCCGGCTGGCGGCCATCAAAAAAGCGGGAGTAATTCTCAATACCCGAGCAATAGCCCAGTTCGCGTATCATCTCCAAATCGTAATTCACCCGTTCTTCCAGTCGTTTGGCTTCTAAAAAGCGTTTCTCGTCAATAAACTGCTGCTTGCGGGTTTCCAGTTCTTCTTGAATGGCCCAGATAGATTTGGTAAACCGGTCGCGCGGGGCCACGTACAGGTTGGCCGGGAACAGCACCATGTTCGGCATCTTTTCAATGGTTTTGCCTGATTGCGGGTCGAAGCTGCTTAGCTCCTCAATATCATCGCCATAAAAAGAAATGCGGTAAGCATAATCCAGGTAAGCAGGATAGATATCTACCGTGTCGCCTTTTACCCGGAAAGTACCGCGTTTAAAATCGGCAGTGGTACGTGAATATAAAATCTCCACCAGGCGGTGCAAAAAGGCGTTGCGGGTAATACGTGTGCCTACTGCAAAGCGGAACACCGAGTTGGCAAAATCCTCGGGGTTCCCCATACCATAAATGCAGGAGATGGAAGATACCACAATAATATCCCTCCGGCCCGACATTAAGGCCGAAGTGGTACGCAGACGCAGCTTTTCAATCTCGTCGTTAATCTGTAAATCCTTTTCGATATACGTATTGCTGGAAGGAATGAAGGCCTCCGGTTGGTAATAGTCGTAATAAGAAACAAAGTAGTTTACCGCGTTTTCGGGGAAGAACTGCTTAAACTCGCCGTATAACTGGGCGGCCAGCGTTTTGTTGTGGCTGAGTACCAGGGTAGGGCGCTGGGTTTGCTCAATGATGTTGGCTACAGTAAAAGTTTTACCGGAGCCGGTTACCCCCAACAAAGTCTGATAATTTTCGCCTGCCTTTACACCTTCTACCAACTGGCGGATGGCTTCGGGCTGATCGCCGGATGGCGTATATTGAGAATTGAGTTTAAAATTCATGCTGCCGAATTTACAATGCATGGCAGGCAGGAGAAGCCAGTGGCTGATTTCTCCTGCCTGCCATTGATAATTTGAAAATTATACTTGTGTTTGAAACGTTTAGCTGTAGTAATAGTTTAAAAAGAGCCTATATTTATACAGCGCGCTATATACAAATATACGCTAAAAATTTTAGTACATCAAGTATGATTTTTGTTCTGAATGCCCTTAATACCGTTGCCAACCAGTACCTGGCCGAACTGCGAAATGTAGATACCCAGCAAGACCGCCAGCGCTTTCGCCTCAACCAGGAACGCATAGGCGAAATACTGGCTTACGAGATTAGTAAAACGTTTACCTATGAGCCTGCCGAAGTGCAAACTCCACTCGGTGTAGCCGAAGTAAACCTGCCCACCGAGCAGCCGGTGCTGGGCGTAATTTTACGCGCCGGGCTGCCCCTGCATACCGGTATGCTCAACTTTTTCGACCAGGCTCCCTCTGCCTTTGTAACCGCCTACCGCAAAAGCCACAAGCAAACCGGCACGTTCAGCATTAAGGTAGACCATATCTCCACGCCCGACCTGAGCGGTAAAATCTTCATCTTGTGCGATACCATGCTGGCCACCGGCCAGAGCGTGGTACGGGTATGCAAAGAGTTGCTGGCGCAATATGATATCAAAGCCCTGCACATTGCCGCCGTCATTGCCAGTGCCGAAGGCGTGGAGCATGTAAAAGCTCACCTGCCCATGGCCCATTTATGGATTGGCGCGGTAGATGAGGAGATGACCACGAAGGCTTACATTGTACCGGGGCTGGGTGATGCAGGAGATTTGGCATTTGGGGAGAAGGTGTGAGGATTGTTTTGGGATGTTGGGCTTTGATATGCAAACAATTATGTAACTTAACCTGCTGCTATCAGCTTAATATCAACCAAGCCTATGAATTATCTTCTCAAACTTTTACTGTTATTATTCCCGGGTACAATTTTGGCTGCTGAAACAGTACCTGTTATCATCCAGTTTAACCTGCCGGCCAATGGTAAGGCGGTATTAACTTATGCCGACAGCATGTATGTGGAGAAGGCCGTTGCTTTTTATAACCCGGCCAAACAGGATTCGGCGATATGCAAACGATTGGACTTGACTGAAAATACTTTTCTTCGGTCGGGATATGCTTTCATGAAAAATGGTAAGCTGATGGGAACCAACGACTATTTGCTGCGTTTATCGGCAGATACAGTGACGTTGAAGTTAGATAAGGATTATAAATTAATCACCTGTGATGCGCATGCGCTCATCGTGAACGATATCATTAACCTAACTAATTTGTTCACCAATCCTTCTTTGCATTTACCTGCCGGGCAATCATCCGAAACATGGTATGCTGGTTTGAAGCAAGGCTATGAGGCAAACCTTCAGATTATAGATAAACTACGCTCACAGGGCGCTTATAATAATTTTACTCTTGATGCATTAACCCGATTTGCGCAGGCTGATTATTATAATCAGTTGTTTACTGCGGCTGTGAACCATAAACATTTAGAATGGGGAGTTAGAGCAGCCAAGGAATTTGCAGTCCACACATCAAATTTTCAGCTGCTGCATTCAATAATCACATTAAATGCCTTTATGAGTTACATAAGGTATCAAATTGAACAGGATGGATTAAATGCTGAAACCTTGGGTCTTGATTTTGACTACGCTATCCGTGCCGGGTGGAATAAGGATATCACCCTCGGATTTCTAAACCGGCGCATGGAATTCTACAGTCCAAAATCCGATGCACAGTTTCAAAACTGTTTCAACCGGTTTAAAAATTATGCAGGTATATCGTACAACGTTCAGGTAGATAGTTTAAGGCGCATTTATTTCCCGGTTGTGAAAAATCCGCAGCAAGTTTACCTTATTGATAAAGCCGGGCGCAAGCTAAGTTTAAAGGAAGTGATTTCTCGTTATCCGGGCAAAGTAACTCTTATTGATTTTTGGGCCAGTTGGTGTGCGCCCTGCCGTCAGGAAGCGCCTTTGTTTGAAGTTGCCAAAAAGAGGCAGCAGAATAAGCATATAAATTTTGTGAGCATCAGCCTGGATGAAGACGAAAAGACATCAGCTTGGTTAAATGCATTAAAGCAAGATAAGCTGATGAATGCTTCCAATCATTACAAATTGCTTGCACCAAAGCGGTCAGTATTATTTCAATCATTTACTGTACAAAGCATTCCTAGATATATTATTGTTAATTCATCAGGGAAGATTTTGGATAGTAATTTCAGCCGGCCATCGGATAAAGATTATGAGGTAAAGCTGGCTAATATCCAAGTGAAACTGTAGGTCAATGTATATTGCTTACAGCGGTTTGCCTACCCAGTCGCTTAATTAGGTGTCTTTGATATATTGACGATTTCAATCGCAGGTATAAAATTTAATTCAATTTTACACAGCAATACACATAACTGCCTATAACTTAAAGTTAAAAGTTGCGTAATAGTAAGAACACTAAAACCCATTTCTTTTATGAAAAATGTTATCACTACTCACGGAAAGCGCCCGGTAAACGTGCTTTCAAAAGTTGCTATTGTGTTTTCATTGGTTGCATTAAGCTTTGTGGTCTACAGTTTTACGTATGTAAAGCCAGCATCGCGTTTGCACGTTAAAGTGGTTAAAAGTATAAAACAAAAAAAGGCTATCCTTTACTGGTTCCAAATCCCCACCGATGCAGGAACAATTACAGTTGAGGGTGTGTATCGGGCAACCGGTGGTACCCTAAGTGGCGTATCCTGCTACCCCGACCCAGAACATACTACAGGTGTTTCGGTAAGTGGTACCTTTACTGCACCAGTAGATGGCTATGCTAATCTGAGCGGGTATATAACATATAATTCGTCGTCATACCCCGTTTCAGGCGATTATGAAGTATTGAACTATAATCCGTGTATAACGCCTGCACCATAACTATTTACTATCCATAATTAAAAGGCCCGGTTATACAACCGGGCCTTTCTGCGTTTTTATAAAAAGCTGATGGTATATGCTTACTGTGTACAGCGCAGCCATAACCCATGCAACTTTACCTCTTTTTACACCTGGCAATAATACAGCGCCTCTAAAAACTTAGTTGGTGCTGCTTTTTCATTTTTATCAGTTTTCAGCTCCTTAATTACACCACCTACACGTAATGGTTGTTCAGGCAGCTTTTGCTGGCCGCGGGCGTGGGCAATCAGAAACCGGCCATCCATGCGTTCATCGTGCAGTTCGTATACATCATACTTGTCCAAAATGGGCACCATCATCATCGTCATTACGCTGCCAACCATAATAGGTATAATAATAAATCCCTTAAAATCAGTGGAAGTATCTACCCGCCGGGGGATACCCGTAACTACGGCGCTTGCCGAAACCGGTGCCTGTTCGGCGGCTTCAGCTGGTGATAAAAACAAAGGTAAATGCTGCTCAAATGCACTTTTCAGGTCCGGCGACAGCGAGTAGATCACTTGCTCCTGCCCAACGGTGTTCAGTTCCGTTACCGACATGGCCAGGTATAACGCCATTTGCTGCTTATCAGCAAATACGCCGGCCACCTTGCCCAGTTCGGGTGTGGTAATAATGCCATCATTGGCTTTGGTAAAAAAGTTGAAAAAGTGTCCGCCGTTATCTAAGGCCGCTAAAGCTTCTTTGGTATTTTGAAAAGGGGTAATGGCTTGCATAATGTTGAATAGACTAAGCGAATATGAAAAAGTTACAATCATACCAATGCCTTAGTATAATATCTGATATTGAATTTCAATATGCTGTAAATTATTAATTTAATTAATAGGCTTCGATTGGTTTTAGGTTGCGGGAGCATAAAACTAAAAGTATTGACAAGCGTTTAATGAGCATCATTATTTATAAAACGCCTTCCCTCATGAAAAAAATCTTTACTATTTTGTTTGGATGTACAATTATGGCTTTAGCCAGTTGTAAAAAAGATAAAGGAGAAACTCCGGTTACTAAAATTGATATTGATCAAACAGCCGTAACTATGCATTACGATGAGCAGCACCAGTTTGCATTAAGCTCAAATACTACGACTATGCCAACGTCTGCTTCCTGGAGTTCGAGCGATACCACCGTAGGTACCATCAATTCGAAAGGACTGTTTAGTGCAAAAAAAATCGGGACTACTACCATTACCGCCGCAGGTGCCGGCTATACACTTACTGCAGCAGTTACGGTAGCGCCCTATTACAATTTATTTCAGGAACCTTATGCCGTATTAGGAACAGATTCGGTTACAGTAAGAACTAAAGAAGCCCGCAAATTTGCCGGCAAGCTTAATCTGGGGGTTTCTAGCTATGAAGAAGATGTACTTATCAGTTATTATGGCGAAAATGCCAATGTTAATTTGGTGCAATATGGATTTGTAAATAATAAACTGAATAATACAGCAGTTGAATTGGTAACCAACAATGATAAATCTTATGTTGATAAAGTAATGACTTTCTTTAAAGAAAGATATGCTCCATATCCTAATTCAACCAACACTAAAGTGCTTGCAAATTTTAAAGGAACATATTATCCTAACGAAAGGATTTCGGTTAATGCTTCTTACAGTCCAACCGCAATAACTATCAATTATTAATTAATGGCCAAAAAACATCAGTAGTTTACCTAAAAAACCTGCTCCTTGTTCTTCGAAGTTTCCAACCTCGAAGCCTTATACGGGTAGATTGCATCTGCATTTAAATAAACACTGACACGTTTACGCCACTGCTGCGCCTGCTGCGTGGTGCTGCGTAGTGCTGCGCCTGCTTCAGGGTGCTGCGCCTGCTGCGTAGTGCTGCATATGCTGCACCCGCTGCACGCAGCAACTTGGAGCAAGTAAGCTATTTGCCTGGCAACCCCTTTCTGAAACCTGTTGTTCAATCCCTTTTCGCTCCCTACCTTTGTGGCATGTCTGCCGAAATATTGCACCCCTCATCCGCCACCAAATACCAGCACATCTTCTTCGACCTCGATCACACCCTTTGGGATTTTGACCGCAACGCCGAAGAAACCCTACTGGAATTGTACGACAGCTATCAACTAGAGGATTTGGGGCTAAGTTCAGCTACAGACTTCATCCGTACCTATACCCGCAATAACCATCAGTTATGGGCCGATTACCATTTGGGTAAAATTGATAAGCAAACCCTGCGCGAAACCCGGTTCAAAAAAACATTTACGGACATGGGCCTGGCACCTGAGCTTATCCCGGCAGCATTTGAAGATGATTATGTGCGCATCTGCCCTTACAAAACCAATTTGTTTCCTGATGTGCACGAGGTGCTCGCTTACCTACAGGGTAAGTATACCTTGCATTTGATTTCCAATGGTTTCAAGGAAGCCACTACCGTGAAGGTGAATAATACCGGTTTGGCTAAATATTTTGAGAATATCATCATTTCCGAATTGGTAGGCGTAAATAAACCTGATAAAGCCATTTTCACCCATGCGGTTAATTTAGCTGGTTCCGAAGTGCACCAAAGCCTGATGATAGGCGACAGCCTGGAAGCCGATGTATACGGCGCACTCAACTTCGGGATGGATGCCATCTACTTTAACCCCGCCGGACTGGAAAAGCCTGCCGATGTACCCTTGCAGATAACTGCGTTAAAAGATTTATTTTTATTGCTATGAACATAGCTGCCGAAAAGAAAGCCTTTGATATCCTGCTGGATGAGTACCGCCGCCGGCTGGATGCCATTCCTGATGAGCGCTTTGCTGAAACGCCGCCCATCGGAGGGTGGTCGTATGCCGAAGTGTACAACCATATTTTGCAGGCCGATTTGGGTTCATCCATCGCTATGCAAAAATGTATGCAGGGGAATACCAAGCCGGTTAATAAAAAACCGAACCTGATGGGGCGCCTGGTGCTGCTGTTCGGGCTAATGCCCAGGGTACAGGCTCCGCCAGCCGTAGCGGCCGCCATTCCGGCTCGTAAAATCGATAAGGAAGAAGCCCGTAACCTCATTGTGAAATGCCGTAAGCGCATTGCCGATTTGATGCCCCTGCTGGAAGAATATTCGCCTGCCTGCACTATTCCGCATCCCCGCTTGGGTAACCTCAATGCAGCCCAATGGCTTAAATTTATCCGTATACATACGGCGCATCACCTTAAGCAGTTAAAGCGCATTGATAAAGCTTTCGGCAGTACGCTATAAATTTAATAAAGCATTAATATTCAGTTTATTTAGGTGTGCTATTTTGGTTGGAAATTAAACAACCATGCATATCGAGTCGGTGTATGCAATTGTAGCATTGCTGCTGTTGCTGGGCATATTTTACATGAGTCCGTTTGAGCCGCAGGTAGAAGAGGCCGAAGACGGTGACATTTAGCCCAACCGCACCCGATGCCGGTGAACACCAACAGCATGCCGAAACGCGAAGTTGAAATTGTAGTAATTTCTGATGTACACCTGGGTACTTACGGCTGCCATGCCAAAGAACTGCTGCGCTACCTCAAAAGCATCAAGCCTAAAAAAGTAATCCTGAACGGCGATATCATTGATATCTGGCAGTTCAGCAAATCTTACTGGCCCGAAGCACACATGAAGGTGGTGCGCCGCATTCTCAAATTTGTAACCGAGGGCATCCCTGTCTACTATTTAACCGGCAACCACGATGAAATGCTGCGCAAGTTTGCCGATTTTGATTTGGGTACTTTTCAATTACTCAATAAACTGGTATTGCCCATTGATGGTAAAAAAGCCTGGATATTTCATGGCGACGTATTTGATGTGACCATGCAGCACTCCAAATGGCTGGCCAAATTGGGCGCTATTGGGTACGATAGCCTTATCGTTCTGAACAGTATGGTGAACTGGGGCCTAACCCGAATGGGGAAATCCAAAATGAGTTTTTCACAGCGCATTAAAGGCCGGGTGAAAGAAGCCGTAAAGTTTATTAACCACTTCGAGCAAACAGCAGCCGATTTGGCAGTGGATAAAAAGTATGATTATGTACTCTGCGGCCACATCCACCATGCCGAGATACGTACTATTACGGCTACCAACCAGTCGGGAAGCGTGCTCTATCTCAACTCCGGCGATTGGGTGGAAAGCCTCACCGCCCTCGAATACCAAAACGGTACCTGGACCATATTCAAATATCGCCCCGAAGATTTTATGGCCGAGCCTGAAGATGACGCCGGCAGCGATGAGGATTTGGATCAAAAGCTGGATGTAAAAACACTGCTCGAAAAATTTAAAGAAGAACACCGATAGGCAGCCGGCTACAACAAATAGCTAATCAGGGTAAAAATTTATTGCGCTGCTGTTGGTATTGCTCTTTCAATATGGCCGAAGGCTGATACATCACATAAACGTGCATGCCATGCTCGCGCGCAAGGGGGCGCTGTAACGTGCCTGCATCAGTTATGCCATTTGCTAATGCTGATATTTCCCCTTTTCCTTTCCGGCTGAAATAAATTACATAATCTGCCTTTAATTCCTTCGGCGACCACATAATGAAGCTGTTATCGGGGGAGATGACAGGAAGTTTGTCAGCGCCATAATAGCTGATGGCGCCAGTGACCGGATATTGTTCGGTTAAAATTACAGCATGTTTGCGCTGTTCGGCGGTTAACAATGAGCCAGCTTTGTTAGCTAGCTGTGCCAGTTCGCGCCAGCCCAGCATATCGGCATAAAATTGTGGGATGGGGTGTGCTTTTCCGTCTTCCCATATCAAGGGTTGCGTAATGTGGGTATAGGTACGCATCAATTTAAAATAATACAGCATCCCGTTAAACGGAAGTATCGGAATTACAGCCGGCAGGGCGATAAGCGCAGGTAGCGCAAGCACGGCGAAAAAGCAATAGCGAAAGAATGCTGCACTGCGTTTTAACATTTCCTCCCAACAAACACTTCCGGCCGAAAATAACAATGGGAAGGCACCTAATCCATAATAAATTTTTCCTTGCAATATAAATAACGTTATAGCAGTGAACACAAATGCCCAGGCGATAAAACGATAATTGATATGTTGCTTGCTAAAAAGTAAATACCCCAACCCGGCCAGCCATACTGCCACGGCCGAACCATGCATGAAAAAGAACTGAAACAAGTAATCGCTGATGCCTTTATATCCTTGGTGACTTTTTACAATAGATACATACCGCAGTACAGGAAAATGATGCTGTATTTGCCAAAGGATGTTAGGTGATACAAAAAGTAAACATATCAACACAGGCATCAGCAAGTTACTTAACTGTATTTTTTGGCGGCTCTTAGTAATTAGAATGCCTATACCTATAGCAAAGGCATAAATCAGGATAGTGTACTTATTCAGTATTCCTAAACCTAACAGGATCGCGCAGCTGTAAATAAAATTTTGTTTGCCTGTTTGTATATAGCGCAGCAGGCAAAAGCCCATAGCCGTCCAATAAAACTGCTCAAATGCCACCGGTTGTAAAAAATACGAGGTAGCCAGGTAAGCCGGAGAGTACAGCATAGCGGCCCCTGTTAGTGTAATAGCCAGCTTTTTGCCGCCTAAGTTATAAGTGGCTAAGCCGGTAAGGTACACCGTAGCTGCCGAAAACAGGGTGGGGAAGATGCGGTAAGCAAAAGCAGATTCTTCAAAGCACAACCTTGAAAAAGCGGTAATGAACCCAATAAGAGGCGAGTTGTCCAGATAACCCCATTGCAAGTGCTTGCTGAGTGCGATGTAATAAAGTTCATCAGCGTGCAGGCCGTAGTTGGCATTGGCGGCAAAATGCAGCGCTAATTTAGCTAAGGCAAAACCGGTAATCAGCAGCTGGTAATTTTTAGGCATCCCAGTTTTGATGGTAAATGATGGTTGTGTTTTGTTTAATGATAGATTTATGAAAAGACAATTATTGCAGAAGCTTGTTTATCGGTCCGCTATGATTTTATGTGTCGTTAAAAATATTTCAAAAAAGTTAAAACTATGTCACAGCGCTGTGGTTATCTATATACAAACAACGACAATAATACATATCAAAGATATTTAGTTGCCGGACTCGAAACGGACGGTAACTAATTAAAAGCCCACACCTCAAGGAGGCGGGCTTTTTTTATGCGTTAAGGTTTGGGTATTAACGAACATGCACAGCTGGGCATGCTTTTGCTTTTAGTTGTAGGTTTAGTTACATCCCGAAATTCTTCACTAAATTGCCGCCGAAATCCTTCCGCCTATGAAAATACTATTTGCCATACAAGGCACGGGCAACGGCCACATCAGCCGGGCGCGCGAAATTGTGCCGCTGCTGCAGCAATACGGCGAGCTGGATTTAATGGTGAGCGGCACCGAAGCAGAAGTATCATTACCGCACCCCTTAAAATATCAAAAGCATGGCTTTAGCTTTGTATTTGGCAAGCGTGGCGGGGTAGATAAATGGGCCACCTATAAGCTCATGAACCTGCCGCAGTTATGGAAGGATATACACAGCCTGCCCCTGCACGATTATGATTTAATTATTAATGATTTTGAACCGGTAAGTGCCTGGGCCTGTAAGGTGCAAAAGCTGCCTTCTGTGTCATTAAGCCATCAATGTTCATTCGTATCACCAAACACGCCCCGGCCCCGTAACTGGAATTACGCCGAATGGCTTTTTAAATATTATTCGCCCACTACCTACCATGTAGGTTTTCATTTCGAGCGGTATGATAATTTTATTCATACCCCGGTGATCCGCAGCGATATCCGCCGCCTGCATCCTCAAAATTTAGGGCATTACACCGTATACCTGCCCGCTTATGATGATAAAACTTTAGTAAGGCACCTGAGCCAGGTAAAAGATGTGCAATGGCAGGTGTTTTCAAAACGTCAAAAAACTGCTTATCAAACCGAAAACGTACAGGTATTGCCCATCAGCAATGAGGGCTTTAATACCAGTATGGCCAATTGTGCGGGTTTGCTTACAGGCGGTGGCTTCGAAGGCCCGGCCGAGGCACTCTACCTGCAAAAAAAGGTGATGATGATACCCATGAAAGGGCAGTACGAGCAGCAATGCAATGCCCTGGCAGCTTCTAAGCTGGGTGTAACCGTGGTAGAGGAAATTACACCTTACTTTGCCGGCCACCTTAAACGCTGGATTGCCGATGATACCCGCATAGAAGTAAATTTTCCGGATGAAACTGCTGCCATTGTAGAAAATTTGGTGAGGCAATATGCCAGGCCGCAAGCTGTTTGGGGGTAATGCGTTTTTTAAGCATATTTGCGGCTGTTAATTTTCTATGATCGGTATTTTTCGTGCCTACAACCCTTTAACGCTGATATGGATGGCGCTGCTGCTGTTTGTGTTGCGTGTGGGTTATGCTTTTCAACTGCCCGATCAAACCCACTTTGTACTGCTCGAGCCTTATGTGCAAAGTGTATTTCCTTTAAACTATCATAACTTTTTATCGCCGGGTGCTAATGTGCTGGTGGCAGCTCTCGTCGTATTTATTCAAGCCGTACTGCTTAATTACCTGGTTAATTCCAATAACCTGTTGGGTAAGCCTTCATTTTTGCCGGGCCTGATGTACATCACCGTAACCGGTTTGTTTACTGATTTTCTGGTGCTGAGTCCGGCGCTCATCTGTAATTTCTTCCTAATCTGGATGATGTTTAAGGTTATCAACCTGTACAAGGCCGAAGATGCTAAGGCTCTGAGTTATGACTTGGGCTTGTTGGTAGCTGCCGGAACGCTGATCTACTTTCCTTACATTTATCTCATCATTTCCGTATGGATTGCCATTGCCATCTTTCGCCCGTTCGACTGGCGCGACTATATGGCTTCGCTCATCGGTTTTGCTACCGTATTTTTCTTTTTGGCCGTATTTTATTATCTCAATAATCAACTCAATAGCTTTTATAAAATTTGGTTGCCGTTGGGTACCAAATTCCCGAGCACGGTTAAAATTGATTATTATGATTACCTGGTATTGGTGCCGGTGCTTATTATTTTATTTTTAGGCACGTTTAAACTACAGGAAAACTTCTTTCGTAGTTATGTACTTATCCGTAAAGTATTCCAGTTGCTGTTCTTTATCTTTTTGATAGCAGGTGCATCGTTTTATGTAAAATCCCGGTTTGCGCTCAGCCATTTTGTGCTGTGTGCCGTACCGGTAGCTATATTTTTTTCTTATTATTTTTTGTACGCCGGCAAAAAGTGGGTGTACGAGTCGCTGTATATCATATTGATAGCGGCTATAATTTATTTTCAGTTTAACACTTTTTAACTTTTGCATTCGTTGAGGTTGAATGTGTTATGTTAGTTTTGTAGCATGAAATTTGGTGTAGTAATTTTCCCCGGTTCCAATTGTGATGAGGACATTATATATGTACTCGAAACCATACTTAACCAGCAGGTGGTGCGCCTGTGGCACAAAGACCATGATTTGCAGGGCGTTGATGCCGTAATATTGCCCGGAGGTTTCTCCTTTGGCGATTACTTGCGCTCAGGCGCTATTGCGCGTTTCTCGCCTATTATGCAGGAGGTGGTGCAGTTTGCAGCCAAAGGCGGTTATGTGTTCGGCATTTGCAACGGTTTTCAGATTCTGGCCGAAGCTGGCCTGGTACCCGGAGCGTTACTGCATAATAAGCACCGCAAGTTCATTTGCAAAAATGTGTTCCTGAGAGCACAAACCAACAATTCATTACTCACCTCGCAGCTGGATTTAGAGCAGGCTTTGAAAATACCGGTGGCCCATGGCGAAGGTAACTACTTTGCTGATGAAGATACCCTGAAGGCGCTGAATGACAATGACCAGATTTTGTTCCGTTACTGTGACGAGGCCGGTAATATCACTACCGAAGCCAACCATAACGGCTCCATTGAAAACATTGCCGGGGTATGTAACATCAAACGCAATGTTTTCGGTATGATGCCTCACCCTGAACGTGCTGCCGATACCTTATTGGGTAACCAGGATGGCTTGGGTATTTTTGAGTCGATATTATCTATAGTACAGGCCTGAGCACGATGACCAACCTGGTGGTTGATGTAGGAAATACACATACCAAGCTGGCAGCATTCAGGCAGAATGAACTATTGCATACTGCCCGCTTTGAAAGCCTGACCACTGCCGAGATTAACCATTGGATTAACAGGTATGGTGCCGGGCGGGTTATTGTATCTTCGGTAAAAACCAATATTGATAACTGGCAGCAGGATTTACAGCCGCAAATACCGGTAATTGTATTTAACCGGCAAATGCAGGCGGGCATCCATAATCATTATGGTACGCCTGAAACACTCGGGCTCGACCGCCTGGCAGCAGTAATAGGTGCCAGTAAGTTATACCCCGGGCAAAACGCATTGGTGATTGACGGCGGCACCTGCATTACGTATGATTGGGTAGATGCTGAAGCCAATTACTATGGTGGCAGTATATCACCGGGTTTAAATATGCGCTATAAGGCATTGCAGCATTATACAGCGGCCTTGCCGCTGCTAACTGCCGATGGTAACGAATCCGCAGAATTCGGAACCGATACCGTGAGCGCCATACGAACTGGCGTGCAAAATGGAATTAAATATGAGCTGGAGGGATTCATCCGCACCTTCAGCGAGAAAAAGCCTGGCGGGCTAACCGTGATACTGAGTGGAGGAGATAGCCTTTTTTTTGATACTCTGCTGAAAAATAGCATCTTTGCGCCCTCAATTGTACATGATCCCTACTTGGTTTTAAAAGGATTAAACGCAGCGATACAAGAGCATAATGATTAATTATACCAGACTTTTACTTGTTTTATTATTGATTGGCGGCGCCCTGAGTGCTTCTGCACAATCAACCGCTACCAACAGCTCTCCGTACTCGCGCTATGGGCTGGGGCTGCTGAATGATCCTACCACGGCACAAACCCGTGGCATGGGTGGCCTTGGCGTAGCTACCAACCAAATTGGCGGTTATAGTACCATCAATATGGTAAACCCTGCCGCTTATACCATGTTTGGGCGTTACACTGTAATTGATGTAGGTGTAGCCAGCAACACACAGCTTTTGAGCCAAACGGGCGTAGCTAAAAATCAGGCCAATTCTAACTTCAGGTTAAGCCACTTCGCTTTTGGTGTGCCCATCAGCAAGCGCTCTGGTTTAAGTTTTGGTTTATTGCCTTACAGCGAAGTAGGGTATAACAATACAACCACTAAAATTCATCGTTCATCTGGCATAGCCGGCCAAACCGATACTACTGTGAACACCGTTTACTCTGGTGACGGCGGTTTGTCAAAAGCTTACATTGGTTATGGTTTCGGCATCGGCCCTCACTTAAGGTTAGGTGGTAACATCTCTTATATTTTCGGTAACCTGCATAATTACGGCAATATCGAGTTTCCTGATTTAAGCAGCGCTTACAATAGCCGTGTAGAACAAAGCCAGGCCATTGGCGGCATTAATTACGATTTTGGTGCCCAGTATTCTGTTGATTTTGGCGAAGCCAAGCACTTAATATTCGGTTACTCTGGTTCGGCCAGCACCAAACTCAATTCACGCCAGGATTACATTACCAGCCAATACCTGCGCGATGCCAGCGGTAACGAAAATATAGCCATTGATACGCTGGTAAACTCACAAGGCGTAAGTACTAAAATCAAGCTGCCTCTAATTCAGCACTTTGGTATCACTTTCCAAAACGACCGCAGGTTTTTGGTAGGTGCTGAGTATATCACCAGCAAATGGTCTAACTACAGCATTGGTGGTGTAAACCAAGGCTTGCAAAACAGCGAAGGCTATCGTATAGGTGGTCAAATTACCCCCAATATTGATGCCTTGCGCAATTACTTTGCCCGTATGGATTACCGCCTGGGTTTCAAGTATGATAAAACCAACCTGAACATTAACAGTACCGATATTAAAGCTTATGCAGCTACGTTTGGCTTGGGTTTCCCGCTGCCGCGTAACAGTAACGCTTTTTATAAAATCAACTTCTCGGCCGAATTTGGTAAACGCGGTACGCTACAGAATAACCTGGTTGAAGAGAAATTTATCAACCTGCATTTAAGCTTTACTTTAAACGATTTGTGGTTCATCAAATACAGGTTTGATTAATAGCTGATGCAAAGCTCGTCTTTATATAGAATTTGGGGAATAGCACTGCTTACAGCAGTGCTATTTTCGGCTTGTGAAAATGATATGAAGAACCTGCAGAAAATCTCTAACCAGGAAGGAAACAAATCTTATAACCAACATATTGGTGTCGATGTCATCTTTAGTGATTCGGCTCACGTAAAAATGCACCTGACTACGCCGCTAATGCTGGAATATGCCAATGCAAAATCACCCTACCGGGTAATGCCTAAAGGTGTTAAAGGCGTGTTTTACGATGATAATTTGAAACCTTCGAGCACCATCGTAGCCGACTCGGCCATCAACCGCGAAAAGGAACAACGCATAGAGCTTTACAAAAATGTAGTGGCTACCAATATCGGCGGCGATGTATTTAAATCTGATGAGCTGATTTACAATCAGCAAACGCATAGGGTATATTCGGGCAAACCGGTAGTGATTACTACAGCTGGCGGCAACGTAATTCATGGGGATGGCCTGGAGACTAACGAAAGGTTTTCGCCGTGGACCGTAACCAACACCAAAGCGAAAATTTTGGTTGACCAAAACCTTTCGCAGCAATAGCTGTTTTGGCGCGTAAAATTTTGTTTTATAGAATTTTATTAAAAATTGTATCTTGCGCCCTCTTTAAACAAAAAGGAACTATTTACAGCACTTTATAGCACATTATGGGATTGATGAGTTTTTTGCGTGAGCGGATGGGAAAGATCTTGGTGATCGTCATCGGCCTTGCGCTTTTTGCTTTTATTGCAGGAGAGGTAATTACTTATGGCAAATCATTTTGGAATGGTGATGCCAGCACTGTGGGCGTTATCGGCGGCGAAAAAATCGGTTACGATGAGTACAATCAGAAAGTAACTGATGCTACCCGTAATTTTGCACAACAGTATGGGCAAGCAGTACCTCCACAACTGGCCGGCCGCATTCAGGAAGAAACTTGGAACCAGTTAATCAGCCAAAGCATTTTAAAACGCGAAATGGAGAGACTGGGCTTAACTGTAAGCACCAACGAAATTCAATCTATGATTAGCGGCCCTAACCCCGAGCCACAGATTGTGCAGTACTTCGGCGACCCTAAAACTGGCCAGGTAGATAAAAACCGCCTGAACCAGATTTTAAGCCAGGTGCAAAACGCAAAGCCAACTGATGAAATCAGCGTACAGTGGAATAGCTTGCTTACGCCGATGATTGAAAACCGTAAAGCCAACAAATATGTAGCTTTAGTGCAAAACGGCTTATACGTAAACGATCTGGAAGCCAAGGATGATTATATGGCTAAAAACAAGCTGGCCAATTTCAAATACATCACTCTGGATTACGCTTCTATTCCTGACAATAAAGTTGAGCCTGCTAACAGCGACTACCAGGAGTATTACGACGCACACAAAGGCATGTTTAAAAACAGCCAGGAACTGCGTAGCTTTGATTATGTGGTATTCAATGGCGCAGCTTCAAAAGCAGATACTGCTGCCCTGAAAGCACAGATGGATCAGTTGGCTTCACGTTTCAAAACTGATAATAACGATTCGCTTTTTGTGCAAATCAATGCAGATACTAAAACTCCCGCTACTTACCAGAAGAAAGGTGCTTTAGGCCCTCAGCTGGATTCAGTAATGTTTACTGCGCCTAAAGGCTTTGTATATGGCCCTTATGTAAGTAACGGTGCTTATAAAATTGCAAAACTGATTGATAGCCGTACAGAGCCGGATTCAGTAAAAGCCCGTCATATCCTGATTAACCCTGCTACTGCCGGTGGTGTTGACAAAGCCCGTGCGAAAGCAGATTCACTGGAGACCCTGATTAAAGGTGGTAAATCATTTGCTGATTTAGCTAAAACCTATTCTGAGGATAAAGGCTCTGCCGAAAAAGGTGGTGAACTGGGTACTTTTGCCCGTGGCGCAATGGTGCCTGTTTTTGAAGATGCAGCCTTCGGCGGCGCTAAAGGCGAATTTAAAATTGTAACTTCTCAGTTTGGTGTACATCTTATTCAAATTGAAGATCAAAAAGGCGCTTCAAAAGTAGCTAAGGTGGCTATAGTAGATAAGCCAATAGCGGCCAGCAGCACTACCCAGTCTGCGGCATACAACAAGGCGCAATCTTTCATTAGCCAGGTGAACGGTAATAACTTTGCCGAAGTAGCCAAAAAGAATGGTTATGCCGTTAAAAAAGCTACCGATGTATCTGGTTTAGCCGATGCATTGCCAGGCTTGGATAACGCACGTAAAGTAGTAAGATGGGCATTCAAAGATGCTAGTAAAGGCGATGTATCTGACCAGGTATATGATGCCGGCGACCAGTATGTGGTAGCTGTGCTTACCCAGGTTAAGCCACAAGGCCAGCTGGATTTAGATGAGGTAAAAGAGCAAATTAAACCGGAAGTTATTAAACTGGTTAAAGCCAAGCAGCTTTCAGAAAAACTGCAATCTGCACTTAATGGCGCTTCGAGCATTGAGCAGGCTGCGCAAAAAGCAGGTGTAAAAGTTAACCCGGTACAAAACGTGGTATTTGCCAACCCGGTAATTCCGGGTCTGGCTTTAGAATATAAAGTAATCGGTACCATATTCGGTTCGGCGGTAAACAAATTATCTAAACCGGTAGCCGGCGATCATGGTGTATACGCTTATGTGGTTGAGAGCTTTGTAAACCCGGCACCATTAACCAATACGGTTCGTGAGCGTGAGCAATTGCAGGCCGCAGTAGCCCAAAGAGTAAACAGCCAGGTATTTGAGGCCCTGAAAGATAAGGCCAATGTAAAAGATTACCGCGTTAAATTCTTATAACCAATTTTAAAGTAATTTTGCATCCGGAAACAGCGTTATAGTTGTTTCCGGATTTTTTATTTTAATACCTTATGGATATTCAGGAAAACATTATCAATAAAGTAGCCCAAAGCGGTTTGCTCACGCTGGACCCGGCCTCGTTTTACCCGGCCGGCGAGCGGGTGATTTACGATATAAAAGACAATCTGTTTCATGGCCTGATTTTGCGCGAAAAGGATTTCCGCGAGTTTGTAAAGGGGCATGACTGGTCGCAGTACCAGGGTAAAAATGTAGGTATTACCTGTACGGCAGATGCTATTGTACCTGCATGGGCTTACATGCTGCTGGCTAACCGCATGGCGCCTTACGCGAGCGAGGTGGTATTTGGCGATGCTGAAGTACTGGAAACCGTATTATTTGAAAAAGAAATGGCAAAAGCTGATTTTGAACAATACCGCGACCAGCGCATAGTGCTCAAAGGCTGCGGCGATACACCGGTGCCGGTATCAGCTTACGTAGAGTTAACCAAGCGTTTAACACCGGTTGCCAAAAGTTTAATGTTTGGCGAGCCATGCTCTACCGTGCCTATTTATAAACGTAAAGATTAAGAATGAATAGAGTTCAATATAGAATTTTATTGTTTTTTGCTTTAACTGCATTAAGTGTTCAGTTATCATTGGCCCAAGAGCTGGTTAAAAGAGCTCAACCCGTATTTCAGGCGGGCGAGCAATTAAACTACCGGATGAAATACGGCTTGTTCACTGCCGCCGAAACGCATTTGCGGGTAGAAGATTCGCCAGTTAATTTCGACGGACATCCGGCTTACCATATTATTGCCGATGGACAAACTGCCGGCACATTTGATGTGTTTTATAAAGTGCGTAACCGGTATGAAACCTGGATTGATAAAAATACCCTGCTGCCTTACCAATACACTGAAAACAGGCATGAAGGTAGCTGGAAGCACACCGACAAGGTTACGTTTGACCGTTCTGCCAATAAAGTAACCAACAAGAATGGT
Source organism: Mucilaginibacter koreensis (assembly GCF_054783355.1). Taxonomy (NCBI): domain Bacteria; kingdom Pseudomonadati; phylum Bacteroidota; class Sphingobacteriia; order Sphingobacteriales; family Sphingobacteriaceae; genus Mucilaginibacter; species Mucilaginibacter koreensis. The sequence goes on from NZ_BAAGQS010000002.1 coordinate 44,456, forward strand.
ACTTATCCGCTTGGGGCTGAGGTATTCGATTTTCCGTCGGCGTATTATTTTGCCCGTACATTGGATATATCAAAAATGCGCATCGGCGAAAAGTTCGATTTGCGCTATTTTTTGGATGGTGAAACCCATACGCTTACGATCACTTATTTGGGTAAGGAGAAGGTAAGCTGTCCACTGGGTACGTTCAATTGCTTGAAATTTAATCCCACTATTATTCCGGGCCGCATTTTTAAAGAGAAGAGCAAGCTTTATCTTTGGATTACCGATGACGAGAACCGTATTCCGGTGAAGGCGCACGTAGAAGTAGTAGTAGGTAGCCTTACTATGGAGCTTACCAATGCCAAAGGCTTAAAATATCCGTTAAACCCCCTAAATAAATAATTATAAACTGCAATGATGATTGAGGTTGGAAGCGTGCTGGTGCATGAAGATGTAGTAAGCGAAAACTTTGTATGTAATTTGAACCGCTGCAAAGGCGCCTGCTGCCTTGAGGGCGATGCCGGAGCTCCGCTGAACCATAATGAACTGGGCATACTTTCAGAAATTTATCCTAAAGTAAAACCCTACATGACGGCTAAGGGCATTGCCATCATTGAGCGCGAAGGCACCCATGTAACCGACTTTGACGGCGATTATACCACTCCGTGTGTAGATACCAACAAAGAATGTGCTTATGTAACCTGGGAAAACGGTATTACCAAATGTGCCATTGAAAAAGCTTGGGAAAATGGGGATGTCAACTGGCGCAAACCCATCTCATGCCATTTATACCCCATACGTATTACCAATTACCCCGAGTTTGAGGTATTAAATTACGACCGCTGGCATATTTGCAGCCCGGCCTGTGCTTTTGGGGATGAACTGAAGGTACGTGTGCACGAATTTTTGAAAGAGCCCCTGATACGCAAATACGGCGAAGCCTGGTACAAGGAATTGGAAGAGGCGGTAGCTGCAATTTAATTCTTTTTCCTATTTTAGTGTCGTTCAACAAAAAAGTCACACTAAAATTCTATTGTTGTGAAAGGAATTATCTTGGCCGGAGGTTCCGGCACCCGTTTGCACCCGCTCACGTTGGCGGTAAGCAAGCAATTAATGCCGGTGTATGATAAGCCGATGATCTATTATCCATTATCGGTATTGATGCTGGCCGGTATCCGCGAAATTCTGATTATTTCTACTCCGCACGATATGCCGCAGTTTCAGAAACTGTTGGGTGACGGCTCGCGCATTGGCTGCCGCTTTGAGTATGCGGTTCAGGAAAAACCTGATGGGCTGGCGCAAGCCTTTGTTATAGGCGCCGATTTTATTGGCACCGATAAGGTGGCGCTCGTATTGGGCGACAATATTTTTTACGGTGATGGCTTATCGCACCTCTTGCAGGAAAGCAGTCAGCCTGATGGAGGCATTGTGTTTGCCTACCAGGTATCAGACCCTGAGCGTTATGGCGTGGTAGAGTTTGATGAGAACAAACAGGTAATTTCGATTGAGGAAAAGCCTAATGAGCCAAAATCAGACTATGCCGTACCAGGCTTGTATTTTTATGATAACGAGGTGGTAGAGATTGCCAAAAGCATCAAACCATCGGCCCGCGGCGAATATGAGATTACTGATATCAATAAAGCTTATTTAGAAAAAGGTAAACTGAAAGTAGGTATTTTGAGCCGGGGCACAGCCTGGTTGGATACCGGTACTTTTGCATCATTAATGCAGGCCGGCCAGTTTGTGCAGGTAATTGAGGAACGCCAGGGCATCAAGATTGCCTGTATAGAAGAAATTGCCTACCGTATGGGCTTTATCGACAGAGATCAACTGCAGGCTATTGCCGAACCATTGGTAAAAAGCGGTTATGGCGCATTTTTACTTAAAGTGTTAAAGCAAAAAATATAAAACCCTGTAAAACGCAGGTCAGGTATTTGGAAATAATGGATAGCTTTGCCCCAATCTGGCAATAGTACCAAGGTGAGTATGAAGAAAGCTTTAATTACAGGAATAACAGGGCAGGACGGCGCATATTTAGCTGAATTTTTGTTGAAAAAAGGGTATGAGGTACACGGGCTTAAACGCCGCTCATCATTGTTCAATACCGACCGTATTGACCATTTGTACCATGACCCGCATGAGCCGGATGTAAAGTTTAAACTGCATTATGGCGATTTAACAGATTCTACCAACCTCATCCGCATTGTGCAGGAAATACAACCCGACGAGATTTACAATCTCGCTGCACAAAGCCACGTAAAAGTAAGCTTCGATACGCCCGAGTATACTGCTAATGCCGATGGTATTGGTACACTGCGCATTCTGGAAGCTGTACGCATTTTGGGCTTAACACAAAAAACCCGCATTTATCAGGCTTCAACCTCCGAATTGTACGGTTTGGTGCAGGCCGTGCCACAATCAGAAACTACACCTTTTTATCCGCGCTCGCCATATGCGGTAGCTAAGTTATATGGTTACTGGATTATTGTTAACTATCGCGAAGCATACAACATGTATGCCTGTAATGGTATTCTGTTCAACCACGAAAGCCCTGTAAGGGGCGAAACCTTCGTAACCAGAAAAATTACCAGGGCGGCAGCCAAAATAGCTTTGGGCTTGCAGGATTGCATGTACATGGGTAACCTGTCAGCACAGCGCGATTGGGGCCATGCCAAAGATTATGTAGAAGCCATGTGGCTGATGCTGCAGCAGGAAACTGCCGAAGATTTTGTTATTGCTACGGGTGTAACCACAACCGTGCGCGACTTTATCCGCCTGGCTTTTGCCGAATTGGGCATCGAAATTGAATTTAGTGGTAAAGACGAGCAGGAGCGGGGCGTGATTATTGATGTGGATGCCGACCGTTTAAAAGAACTCAACATCAACGCCGAGAACATAAAGTTTGGCCAAACCGTGGTAAGGATTGATCCTAAATACTACCGTCCTACCGAGGTGGAATTGCTGATTGGTGATGCCACTAAAGCGTATCAAAAGCTGAACTGGACACCCAAATACGATTTACAGGCATTAATAGCCGATATGATGAGCGCCGATTTACACTTGATGCAAAAAGATGATTACCTGCAAAAAGGCGGCTTTACTACACTTAACTATTTTGAATAGTTAGTTTTAACACAACCCTATGAAAAAAATTTATTTACTCATTTTACTGGCGCTGGCAAGCGTTGGTGCCGGCTATGCACAATCGCTCTACCAGCCGTACTCTTACCAGTTTTACCAAAAGCTGAACAGCGATTTGTACTCTACCCAAACCCGGATGCATACCGCATTGAAACCGTTTTTTGTAGATGATACTGCGGTAGTTGCACATTACAATCAACTTATGGGTATGGGTGTAGACAGCACCGGCCACCGCAGTTGGTTTCACCGTAAACTTTTTCAAGAGCACTTAATTGATATTAAACAAAAAGGTGAATACACCTTTTTTGTTGATTATCTGCCCGATCTTACCGTAGGCCGCGATTTTTCGGGTAAACGTACTACTTGGCTCAACACCCGTGGTTATCAGGTGGGGGGTACCATTGGATCCAAGTTTTACTTTTATACCAGCGGGTTTGAGAACCAGGCAGTATTTCCTGAATACTATACCACTTATGTAAATCAAACGGGTATTGTAAGTGGTCAGGCTTATGACCGTAACCCCACCAAGCGTACCAAAGACTGGTCTTATGTAACAGCCATTCTTTCTTACACCCCGGTAAAATATTTAAATATTACTTTAGGGCAGGATAAAACATTCATTGGTGATGGTTATCGCTCCATATTATTATCAGATGTATCTTCGCCTTATCCGTTTTTACGCTTAACCGGTACCTTAGGCAATGTAAGATATATGGCCATGTGGAACTATATGGTTGATCCCCGTGCTCCGCGATTTTCTTACCAAGATGGCTATCGTAAAAAATGGGGTGTATTCCATTACTTAGATTGGAACGTAAATAACCGCCTCTCTTTAGGCTTTTTTGATAACGTAACCTGGGCTGATAAAGATAACCAGGGTAACAAGCGTGGGTTTGAATTTACTTATGTTAACCCTTTTGTGTTTTTGCGCCCTTTAGAAGCTTCGGTAGGTTCGCCGGATAACGCATTATTAGGTTTCACAGGTAAGTACAAAATTACTGATGGTATTACTGCTTACGGTCAGTTTGGGCTGGATGAATTCGAAGCTAAAAACTTCTTCTCCAGCAATGGCAGTTACCGCAACAAATACTCCTATCAAATTGGTTTCCGCGGCGCTAATTTATTTAAGGTACGCAGCTTAAATTACCTGATAGAGTACAATGCTGCCAAACCTTATACTTACTCAGAACAAACTTCTATCAACAATTATTCAAATGATGGTGAGCCATTGGCCCATCCATTTGGGGCTAATTTCAGAGAAGTGGTGGGCCTGCTGAATTATACTTACCGGCGGTTTGATTTTAGCGGCGAGGTGGATTATGCCCGCTACGGCTTAGATCAGAATGGCCTCAACTACGGTAAAGATATCTTTCAGGTATACTCATTGCCTGCCAAAATTTTTGATAATCGTATTGGGCAGGGCCTAACTACCAATATGGTATATGTAGAGGGCAAAGTAGCTTATTTGCTTAACCCTAAATACAATTTACGTTTGGAGTTAGGCGGTATCATCCGCAGCGAGAAGAATGCGGCTTTTAATGATAAAACAGCCATGATCACTTTTGGTCTGCGCAGCTCATTCCGTAACCTATATATGGATTTGGCCAGCTACCGCAGTCATTAAGAGTAATTAGTAATATAAATAAAAAGAGCGCTCATTGGGCGCTCTTTTTATTTATAGTCATCTTGTTTAAAAGCAGCTTAAGTGATTATAGTAACAAGTGATTGCTGCATTTAATGCCGACTCACCACAGCCATATTGTTTCGCCCGAAACGGCTAAGTTCTATCACCGGACTTTGATTTGACGGGATATGGCTTGGGCAAAATAAAATCAAAGTGTTTTCATAGCCTAATTGCAAATCAACTCCCCAAAGGGTAAGATGCTCATCATTACGGGCGATGCCTTCAATTTCATCATCAATAAGATAAAAATGAAGCTGATCTATGAAATAAACTGGGGCATAAAACAATAGCTTACTACACGGAATATTTAAGCTCATATAGCGATAAACCATCTGGTGGGCAAGCCGGATGATTTCCTGTACCCTTTGTTTATCTAAAATTAAATCTCCTTCTACACAACTCATTTTACATTCAAAATATACACCACTTGTTGCTGTCAAATCAATTGAGAAAACGCTAAATCATTAATATTTAATTAATTGACTTGCTTTATTTGAAATGGATTAATGTTATTGCTTATAAATGCAACTCATTAAATAGCTATCCCAGCGGTTCCAACGTCGGCTAAATTGTATGTGTATACGTAAATGCAGCCTGAGATGTTACCTGGTGTATCACACTTAATGCGGTTAATAAGCCCTGTGAAGCAGTTTGCAGGCATGCAACAATTAAATTTGAACAGAATTGAAGTGTTTAGTTAGCTCTTGGAGGATAAGCTTTTCGGATGAAAAATAACCCATCAGCTACCTTGGGTAATATCATAGGCATAAACACATTGCCCAGCATCCGGCAGGTAATCGTTTCATTACTATCTAATAATTTTCGTGCTTGCCTTAAATTAGTAAAAGCGTAATCAATAGGTGCCTGTCCGGCAATATATTCATAACTATCAGGGGCAGGTCTTTTAAGTTTATGGGTAATTAAAGAACCTGCTTTGCCTTCATAGCTGGTAAAACCTATGGTATACAATTGTTCATTAAGTTTCTTATGCAGGCGATCGCCCATAGGAATGAAGTCTGCAAATTCTTTGTATTTAATCTGCGTTGGGTTGTAAATGATGTGTGAAGTAGCGTTCCAACAAATTACTTTTTCATTGGGGTACTGTAAATTGATTATGTTAAATACATTATCAGCCATTACACTATCGCGGTGATTTTTATCTGCATAGCGGTGGTGTGCATCATTGATTATGTTCATCAACACCATTTGCCAGTACCGGCTTTCACTTTGAATTGCGGGCGCTGAATTACCTGCTGCTTTAATAATACGCCTGCACATGGAGGCTAAAGTCAATGTATCGGCTGGCGAAGGCTTCTTATAAAAATTTGAGTACTTAATTTGTTGTTGCAATAGGATAGTAAAAGCAGGCCAGCTGGCATTTTGTAAAATGTTTTGTGCGTTAATTTTCTGCAGATAAGCAGTAAGTTCTTCTGCTAGATATTGCTTGGACAACTGCCCGCTAAACTGGCAATCAAACCCGGTTACTTTTAGCGGGTGAGGTGTTGCTAAAGTACTAAGCAGGTAGTTTTCCAAATCAGTAAGGCTGGCATTGTCCCAAATACCGAATACTGCTTTTTTGAGTATGCCACCGGTTTTATGTTGAGCCAGAAGTTGTGAGGCTTTGCTGCAATCATAAAAACCACTTTCAAAGGCCAGTACATTGAAGCCTAATTGCTCATGCAGGTATTTAATCAGCTGTACTTTGGCATCAAAGGTAGCGCCATCAAAGTGCGTTTGCTCACCCAATGAGACTACGGTAACCCCTTTTAAGGGTTCTCTTAAGACAGAAAGGTTGGTAAACTGCCCGGCCACGTCCGCCGATATGGGAACAGTAACTTCTTTAATCCAATTGGATTGGGCGTTGCAAACGAAAAAGCAACCCCAAAATAAAAGTGTAAATAAACTTTTAAGCATACCAAGCCTTATGTTGGGCCTAATATGGATAACATGCGCTATGCATGCAATAACTTAACAAAAATTAACAATATGAGTGGTTTACGAAGCAATAATATGCGCACGCTGACTAATGCCAAAAGCTTTTACTCTTGCAGCAATGCTTTGAGCATCGTAGCCGCAAGCTGCCCATAGTTCTGGCTGCTCACCCTGTTCAATCACCAGGTCAGGGATTCCCAAGCGCACAACTTCGGCGCTGTAGTTGTGGTCAGCCATCCATTCTAAAACAGCGCTGCCCATGCCGCCTTCCAGGCACCCATCTTCTACAGTTATGACTTTGCTGTATTTGGTAAATACTTCGCGCAGCAGATCATCATCAAGCGGTTTAACAAAGCGCAGGTCATAATGAGCAGGGTAGTAACCTTCCTGGTTCAGCGCATTCACTGCTTTTACAGCTTCGTTGCCAATAGCGCCAATAGTAAGTACTGCTATTTCTTCGCCATCGCAAATTTTGCGGCCTTTGCCTATAGTGAGGGCTTTAAAAGGACGTTGCCAGTCTACCATTACACCATTACCACGCGGGTAGCGTATCACAAACGGGCCCGCATCCGGCAATTGAGCAGTATACATCAGGTTGCGTAACTCTTCCTCATTCATTGGGGCTGATACCACCAGGTTAGGAATACAACGCATGTAAGCCAAATCATAAGCGCCATGGTGCGTAGCGCCGTCAGCACCGGCAAAACCGGCACGGTCAAGGCAAAATACTACGTTTAAATTTTGAATAGCTACATCATGTATCACCTGATCATACGCCCGCTGCATAAAGCTGGAATAGATATTACAGAATGGTACCAGGCCTTGTGTAGCCAAGCCCGCAGAAAAAGTAACCGCATGCTGCTCGGCAATACCCACATCAAAAGCGCGGTTAGGCATGGCCTTCATCATTAAGTTCAGAGAGCAGCCGGAAGGCATAGCCGGTGTAATGCCCATAATTTTAGAGTTCTGCTCAGCCAGTTCAATAATACTGTGGCCAAATACATCCTGGTATTTAGGCGGCTGCGGCTTTTCGTAAACTGTCTTTTTGATCTCGCCGGTAATTTTATCAAACAGGCCCGGCGCATGCCATTTAGTTTGATCTTTCTCGGCCAGGGCGTAACCTTTGCCTTTTACGGTAATACAGTGCAATAACTTGGGGCCGGGTATATCGCGCAAATCGCGCAGCACTTTAGCCAGGTGCTTTACATCATGGCCGTCAATCGGCCCAAAGTATCTGAATTTAAGTGCTTCGAAAAAGTTGCTTTGTTTGAGTAGTGTACCTTTGATGCTTTTCTCAATTTTCTTGGCAATCTTAAATGCATCAGGCCCTACGGCTGATAACTTGTTGAGCACGTAAGCAATATCATCCCTGAAACGGTTGTACGATTTAGAGATGGTAATATCTGTTAAATATTCTTTCAGCGCCCCTACATTAGGGTCAATGGCCATATTGTTATCATTCAAAATCACCAGCAGGTTGGTGTTTTCGATGCCGGCATGGTTGAGTGCCTCGAAAGCCATCCCAGCCGTCATGGCGCCATCACCTATAACGGCTACATGCTGGCGGTCATCCTCACCTTTGTAATGTGAGGCTACTGCCATGCCCAAAGCGGCAGATATAGAAGTAGAAGAGTGGCCCACACCAAAAGTATCATACACACTTTCCGAACGCTTAGGGAAACCGCTCAATCCATCCAGCAGGCGGTTGGTATGAAACTGGTCGCGCCGGCCGGTGAGTATTTTATGGCCGTAAGCTTGGTGGCCTACATCCCACACCAATTGGTCGTAAGGGGTATTCAGCACATAATGCAGTGCCACGGTTAACTCTACCACACCCAAACTGGCGGCGAAATGGCCACCGTTTACTGATACCACATCAATAATATACTGTCGTAACTCGCGGCAAACTTCTTCCAGTTCTTCTTCCTTCAGCTGCCTTAAATCAGCAGGTGAATTGATACGTTGCAACAGGTCGCCGGCGGGTACTTGCATGGATGTAAACTAATGAGTAAAATTAACTTACAAAGTAAGGAATTTTTGTTGGTATATGTAATGACAAGTTAGGGGGAATAATTGTTTGAAGTACTGCTGCTATTCGCTGGTTTGAGTTTGTGCTGTTATGATTGGCAGTTTACTTTTTGCTTGATCAAAAAGTAACAAAAAATCAAGTACAGCCCCATTGGGCTTTTTGCCGCACGAGGCCTGCCCTGCAAAGGCGGTCAGCACCACAGGCTGTTTAGTGTTTGCGTATGTGCGGCTTGTACTTTAATGAGTATCAGTGCAAGCACTAAAAGGCCTCTCCCTTGCGCACAAGGCCACCATGTGCTGCCCGCCTTTCGCCCAAAGCTGAGGGGCTGACGGGGAAATGAGAGTCAAGAGCAAAGAGCCAAGAATCAAGAAACAACTCAACTGATATCACACGCATCACCATCACGTCATTGCGAGGTACGAAGCAATCTTTCAACGCCCGACTAAGACAAGGTGCATAGAGATTGCTTCGTACCTCGCAATGACGTGGGGGATAATAGAAAAGGCATAGCGCATTCTGTTCATTCTTAAATCCTGTAAATTCTGATTTAGACCACTGCCACCACTGCACATCAATACCCTCAACCTGTGGCCTTGGCTTTTTCGGCCACCACTATAGGCAGCCCACTCACTGCACACCTCAAAGAAAAGTAACATCCACTGCCTTTCATAATCAACCAACTTTAGCCTCATGAAACACTCAAGTAACCTATACATAGTTTCCACCACATAACTTAGATAGCGCAAAAACGCAGCAATTACCATTCAAAACCCTTAAATTTGAATTATCATGTCGGATGCGCAATTCGAAATCAGGCTGCCGCAATTTGAGGGGCCGTTTGACCTTCTACTGTTCTTTATCGAACGGGATGAGCTGGATATTCATGATATCCCGATTGCCCGCATTACCGATGACTTTCTGGGCTACATTCGCCAGATGAGCAGCTTGAACATTGAACTGGCCAGCGAATTTATCTTGGTTGCCGCTACGCTTATGCGTATTAAAGCCAAAATGCTGCTGCCCCGCTATGATGCCGAAAACCCGGAAAACGAGGCTGATACCAAAGAGGAACTGGTACGCCGGCTGATTGAGTACAAAAAGTTCAAGCTGCTGTGCGAAGAGCTAAGGCCTTTCGAGGAGGAGCGGCTGAAGCAGGAGCGGCGCGGAAATATCACAGCCGATTTGCAACAGGTGGAACAGGTGGCAGTGCCGGGCGAAGAATTATCAGAACTCACCTTGTACCGCCTGATGCTGGTGTATGAGCGGCTAATGAAAAAGTACCAAAGCCGCAGCCAAACGGTTACCCATACCGTAGTTCAATATCCTTATACCATCGAGGAGCAAAAAAAAATGGTAAGTCAGCTGCTGGAAATCAACAGTCGGCTGGATTTTAGTGCCATTGCCAAAAGCTCAGAAAACAAAGTGCATTTTGTATATAATTTTTTAGCTTTATTAGAAATGCTGCAACAGCAGCTAATAGAAATACAAGTAGGTTTAGGGTACAATAATTTTTGGGTAATGGCCAAGCCAACACCCTGATTTTACCTACCTTAGCGCCGTAATTGACATTATGAAAAAAGACAAACTGATTTTTAAGTTATTGGAGGAGGAACAGCAGCGCCAGGAAGAAGGCCTGGAACTGATTGCTTCTGAAAACTTTGCCAGCAAGCAGGTAATGGAGGCTTCCGGCTCGGTAGCAACCAACAAATACGCCGAGGGTTTACCCGGCAAGCGTTACTACGGCGGCTGCCAGATTGTAGACGAAATTGAGGTAATTGCCATTGAGCGCGCCAAGCAATTGTTTAATGCCGAGTGGGCCAACGTGCAGCCGCACTCAGGTGCACAGGCCAATGCCGCGGTAATGCTGGCTTGCCTGCAACCGGGAGATAAAATATTGGGTTTTGATTTATCGCATGGAGGGCACTTAACCCATGGTTCAGCGGTTAATTTTTCAGGTAAACTGTATCAGCCATTTTTTTATGGGGTAAAGCAGGATACCGGCCTGATCAATTATGAACAATTAAAAGAAGTAGCCCTGCGCGAACGCCCTAAAATGATCATTTGTGGCGCTTCGGCTTATTCGCGCGATTGGGATTATGCTTTTATACGCCAGGTGGCCGATGAAGTAGGCGCTTTGGTACTGGCCGATATCTCGCACCCGGCCGGACTAATTGCCCGCGGTTTATTGACTGATCCGCTGCCGCACTGCCATATTGTAACTACTACTACCCATAAAACCCTGCGCGGCCCGCGTGGCGGCATGATTTTACTGGGTAAAGATTTTGAAAACCCATGGGGTTTCAAAACACCTAAAGGCGAAGTGAAAATGATGTCGGCCCTGCTGGATGCTGCTGTATTCCCTGGTACGCAGGGTGGTCCGCTGGAGCATATCATCGCTGCCAAAGCCGTAGCTTTTGGCGAAGCCTTAAGCGATAGCTATATGAAATACGCCGTGCAGGTAAAACTGAATGCTCAAGCCATGGCTAAAGCATTTATTGACAAAGGTTATAACATCATTTCGGGCGGAACAGATAACCACCTAATGCTGATTGATCTGCGTAATAAAAATATATCGGGCAAAGCGGCTGAAAACGCGTTGGTGAATGCTGATATTACCGTAAATAAAAATATGGTTCCGTATGATGATAAGTCACCGTTCGTAACCTCGGGCATACGTGTAGGTACCGCAGCCGTAACTACCCGTGGCATGAAAGAAAAGCAAATGGAGCAAATTGTTGCTTTAATTGATGATGTACTCACCAACCCTGAAGACGAACATTCTTTAAAGAAAGTACGTAAACATGTACATGCCTTAACGGAAAAATTCCCGTTGTATAAATAAAGAGCAGAGAGATTCAGTGAGCAGTAGTATTCCATATCCTATACCCGACAATGAGGCTGATCGCTTAGCTGCGCTTAGGTCTTATGAAATATTGGATACCTTTCCGGAGGAGGAGTACGATGCGATTACGCGTTTGGCATCTTACATTTGCCAGGTACCATTGGCGTTCATTACGTTTATTGATGATGACCGCCAATGGTTTAAATCTAAAGTAGGCATACCGGTTGAGGAAGTGCCGCGCGCACATTCCATGTGCAAATACACCATTTTAGACGATATACTGGTAGAAGTAGCAGATACTACGCTCAATAAACTTTATGCGGATAATGAACTGGTAACCGGCCAGGCCGGCATCCGGTTTTATGCCAGTGCCCCACTGGTTGACCCCGACGGTTATCGCTTGGGCTCACTTTGCGTTTTTGATCAAAAGCCCAAAAACCTCAGTCCCGAGCAACGGGATGCACTGCAAACCTTAGCCCGTGAGGTGATGTCTCACCTGGCGGTGCGAAAGCAAAAGCGGGATCTGGAAAAAAGTTTAAAGCAGCGCGAAGACTTTTTTAACCTGTTTAATAATTCTTCTGAAATACATTTTGTAGCCGGTGCTGATGCTAATATAGAAATCATCAACAATGCGGTATGCGATATTTTGGGGTATCATCCTCAAAAAATCATCGGCCATTCCCTGTGGTCTTTTGTTGTCGGGCACAATCGTGAGCAATATGTGCCGCTGATTGAGAAAGCTGTAGCCACCCAGCAACCATTTGAATTGGAAACCGCTACCACTACTTCAAGCGGCGAGGTAAAATGGTTAAGCTGGACAGGCATTTATAAAAATGATAAGTGGTATGCCAGCGGCCGCGACATTACCGAGCAAAAGCAATTGGCTGCCGAGCGTGAACAGCTTTCGCTGGTGGCCAGCAAAGTGAGTAACGGTGTAGCCATTACCGATGCCAACAACCGTATTGTTTGGATCAACGATGCTTTTGCTGACATTACAGGTTATTATTTTACTGATGTAGCCGGCAGGCAAATGGCCGAGGTATTAGGCGGCGATTATGAAGATGCAGCTATTTTAGAGAAAACCCAGTCACTGATTAAATCCAACAAAGCATTTGAAATTGATTTACGCATTAGGCGTAAGGATAATGAACTGGCTTGGATATCGGTGATTAACTCTGCAGTTTTAGACCACGAAGGGAATATCAGTAAGTATATCAAAGTAATTATTGATATCACTGCCCGTAAACATGCCGAGCAGGAGCTGGAAACACTTTCGTTTGCCGCCCGTAAATCACCCAGTGGAATTCTTATTCGTGATAACGACAGTAACGTGCTCTGGATGAATGAAGCCCTGGAAGAAATGACGGGCTACACTTTGAAGGAAATGAAAGGCAAGGCTTTTGGTAAGTTAATTACCGGGCCCGATACCGACTATAGGGTATTTGATGCTGCACGTAAAGCGATTGCCGAAGGCCGGCCTTATGATGTTGAAATCAAACTCTATCATCGTAATGGCAAGCCTATTTGGGCACATGTAAATAACAGTCCGCTGGTAAATGAGGCAGGGCAAATTGACCGGCAGGTAGGAGTGCTGGTTGATGTAACAGAGCGCAAGCAAACCGAAGAACAACTCAATTTGCTGTCATTGGTAGCCCGCAACACGGTAAGCGGTGTGGTAATTAACGATGCCGAAGGCAATGTAGAATGGGTGAACAGTGCCTTTGAAACCATTACCGGCTATGATTTAACTGCCGTGCGCGGCCGTCATTTAGGCGACGTACTGAAAGGTGAACTTACCGACGCAGCACTGATTGAGCAATCACGCGAGTTGTCACGTAATAAACAATCATTTGAAGTTGACCTGTTGATATACCGTAAAGACGGGCAGCCTTTATGGATGACCATTATTAACTCGGTGATATTGGATAACGAGGGTCGGGTAAGCAAGTATATAGAGGTAGTAATTGACATTTCGGCCCGAAAGAAAGCGGAGTTGGACTTGATTGCAGCCCGTGAGGAAGCGTTGCAGTTGAGCCGCGCCAAAGACATGTTTATTTCGGTGATGAGTCACGAAATACGCACGCCCTTGAACGCAGTTATTGGCATGTCGCATTTACTATTGGCAGATAACCCGGCAGAGTCTCAAAAAGAAAACCTGAACATTCTAAAATTCTCGGCCGAAAACCTGATGATGCTGATTAACGATGTGCTCGACTTTGCCAAAATTGACAGCGGACATGTAGAGCTTGAACAGGTAAAGGTAGACATCAGGGAACTGGTGCAAAGTGTTACCAATTCCATGCAGTTTAAAGGGAATGACAAGCACATCTATATTAAATCGGTAATTGATCCCGCGGTGCCGCCGGTTGTATTAGGCGACCGCACCCGCCTTACCCAAATTTTGCTGAATATTGTAAGCAATTCGGTAAAATTCACTGAAAAAGGTGGTGTTACCATTGAAGTGCAGGCATTAGAGCAAACCGAAGGCGAGGTAAAACTGCACTTTGCGGTAAAAGATACCGGCATTGGCATTGCGCCTGATAAAATAAATACCATATTTGAATCATTCAAACAAGCGAGCGCTGATACTACCCGTAAATACGGAGGTACAGGCTTAGGCTTGGCAATTACCAAACGACTGGTAGAATTGCATGATTCTCATATACAGGTAGAAAGCGAATTGGGCAAGGGCTCTGTTTTCTACTTTAATATTTTGTTTAAGAAAGACGAAAACATCAACCATCAAAGCATCAATAGAGTGGATTCAGTATTAAACTTACATGCGCTGGTAGTAGACGATAATCAAATTAACCGCCTGCTAATTAATAAAGTGCTTAAAAAATGGAATGCTACAGCCGATTTTGCTGAGAACGGCCAGGAGGCTATTGATAAGCTGGATGAGAACCGTAACTACGATGTGGTATTGATGGATATACATATGCCTGTAATGGGCGGATTAGAGGCCGCTAAAGAGCTGCGCTTGCGTAATGATGTGTATTTACAGCAGGTGCCTATAATTGCGTTAACAGCTTCGATGCTGCACAACCAGATGGATGAGATACACCAGGCCGGTATGAACGATTATGTACTGAAACCTTTCGACCCCAAGGTGCTGTACGATAAACTGAGCCGTTACCAAAAGGCATAAAAAACGGGAGTATGCCCTCCAGCATAACTCCCGCAAAAATATTAATTTTTAACTAAACGCTCCTGTGTATGTATACGGGAGCGTTTCTAATAAGGTTATATTATTTTTTAAATAAAAATTAAAGTTATCTATCTTACTGCTGGTTCCAGTATTTTTAGTAAGCCTTCCACATAATCGCGGTTATTAGCCAGGCGGGGCACTTTATGCTGGCCACCCAGTTTACCACGCTCTTTCATCCAACGGAAAAAAGTACCTTCAGGGGCTTTGTGCACCAGCGGGCGGCGGAGGGCCATGTCTTTAAAGCGCTTGGCATCGTAATCGGAATTAACTTTTCGCAGCGTTTCATCCAATAAATCTACAAAGCGCTCAAATTCGGCCGGAGATTTTTCAAATTCAATAATCCACTCATGGCCACCGGCTTCGGTGCCTGCAAAGTAAATGGGGCCGGCGGTGTAATCACGTACAATAGCACCGGTTTGGTGGCAAGCCTCCTGCAAAGCGCGTTCAGCATTGTCAATAATTACTTCTTCTCCAAAAGCATTGATAAAATGCTTGGTGCGGCCGGTAATTTGAATGCGGTACGGAGACAATGAAGTAAAACGTACAGTATCGCCAATCATGTACCGCCATAAGCCGGCATTGGTGGTAATAATAAGTGCGTAGCTTTTATTCAGTTCTACCTGGTCAAGGGTAAGTGTTTCTGGGTATTCATCGTCCAGGTTTTCGAGCGGTAAAAACTCATAAAAAATACCGTAATCCAGCATCAGCAACATTTCGCCTGGTTCCTCACGATCCTGAATGCCAAAAAAGCCTTCAGAAGCATTATAAGTTTCCAGGTAATACATATCGTCTTTAGGAATCAGCTGCTTAAACTGCTCACGGTAGGGCGTAAAATTAACAGCGCCATGAAAGTACAGTTCAAGGTTTGGCCATAGCTCCAGCAAGTTGCGCTTGCCCGTAATCTCCAGTATTTTTTTAAAAAGTACAATGTTCCAGGTAGGTACGCCGCTAATGCCGGTAACATTAACATCCTTAGTGGCATAGGCCATCTTCTCAATCTTTTCTTCAAAATTTTCCAGCAGGGCAATATCCAGGTCAGGGGTACGGTAAAACTCCGCCCATAGCGGCAGGTTTTTCATAATTACGGCTGATAAATCGCCAAAGAAGGTATCAGGACTTAACTGGCTCACCTGATGGCTGCCACCCAGCGTTAGGCTTTTGCCCGTAAACAGCCGTCCATCGGGCCGGTTATTGCAGTAAATGGTCAGCATATCTTTGCCGCCTTTCATATGGCATTCTTCCAGCGCCTCGGTACTCACCGGTATAAACTTGCTGCGATCACTGGTAGTGCCCGATGATTTGGCAAACCATTTTACTTCTGTAGGCCACAGAATATTGGGTTCGCCGGCCAGCATACGCTCAATATAGGGTTTTAGCGTATCGTAATTTTGTATAGGTACACGCTGCTTAAAATCATGCAGTGTTTCTATACTTTTGTAGTGGTGCTTTTTACCCCACTCCGTATACTGCGCCGAGTTAATAAGGTGCTCAAACCATTCTTCCTGCACCTCATCAGGGTATTTCATGAAAAGCTCAATCTGGTGAATGCGCTTTTTCATAAACCAGTTAAATACGGAGTTAATAATGGTCATAAGCAGAAATTGATGTTACACAAATGTTTTGCGTTTAAGTACAAAGTTTGCGCCTAAATATACTTTTCGCACCAATTCATTATCGGCCAGTACTTCGGGCACACCCGATTCTAATATTTTTCCTTCGAATAACAGATAGGCACGGTCAGTAATGGATAGCGTTTCCTGTACATTGTGGTCAGTAATCAGGATGCCGATATTGCGGTGTTTGAGTTTGGCTACCATGCTTTGAATCTCTTCTACTGCAATGGGGTCTACACCGGCAAAAGGTTCATCCAACAAGATAAAATTAGGCTCGGCAGCTAAAGCCCGGGCAATCTCTGTACGGCGGCGTTCACCACCCGAAAGCAGGTCGCCCCGGTTTTTACGTACACGGTGCAAACTAAATTCATCAATCAGTTCTTCCAGCTTCTCCGCCTGGCGCTGTTTGCTGAGCTGTCCCATTTCCAGCACGGCTTTTATGTTATCTTCTACAGTAAGTTTGCGGAACACTGAGGCTTCCTGTGCCAGATAACCAATGCCTTTTTGAGCACGGCGATACATAGGGTCGGCAGTGATAATCTCATCGTCAAGATAAATATTGCCTTCGTTAGGTTTAATCAAACCCACTATCATGTAAAACGAAGTTGTTTTACCGGCACCATTTGGCCCCAGCAAACCCACAATTTCCCCCTGCGACACCTCGAACGATACATCGTTCACCACCGTACGCTGCTTGTATTTCTTTACTAAGTTTTCGGCCCTTAACTTCATTTTTGTTGGTTTATGAGTTGGTGTGAGTGCTGAACTTGAGGTAATAAGTATAACAGATTACATGTTGATACCGTTTTAACCGCTCACTATCCTCAACTCACTATTCACTAATACGTATTCCCTTAATGTTTAATTGTATAGAACGTTTATCGCGCCAGATGTTTTCTTCAATGGTGTAGCAAATATCAAAGGGTTTGCCTTGGTTTACTTCGTGTAACCAACCCGCCTGGTTAAAAGCAATACAGTCAAACATGGCCGACCCATCCTGCGATACTGCCATTTTGAGGTGATTGCTGCCGGCTAAACCTGCCCGGCCGCATACCTGTACGCCACGGCTCAAAAAAACGGGCGACATGTTTTCCGGCCCGAAAGGTGCAAAACGATTCAATAATCTGAAAAAGCGGGCATCTACCTGGTGCAAATCCAGTTCAGCATCAATCTGTATTTCCTGGATGAGTTGTTCAGTGGTAATATTGTTGCTTACAACTTCTTCAAAGCGTTGCATAAAGGCTTCCACTTTTTCGGGCTTCATGGTGAGGCCGGCTGCATATTTGTGCCCACCATATTGTAAGAGCAAATCGCTGCAATCACTCAGGGCCTCATACAAATCGAAACCCAGAACCGAGCGTGCAGAGCCTGCTACATGGCCGTTAGAACGGGTAAGTACTACCGTAGGGCGGTAATATTTTTCGGTTAAACGTGAGGCTACGATGCCAATTACACCTTTATGCCAGCCTTCATTAAACACCACGGTTGATTTACGGCTGAGCATATCCTCACTGCTCTCAATCATGCTCAGGGCCTCATCGGTAATGCTCATATCGTGCCCTTTGCGTTCCACATTTTTGATGTTGATGAGTGAACCTGTGTCTCGCGCTTCCTCCAGCGATGAAGAAAGCAGCAGCTCTACCGCTTGCTTGGCATCGCCAATGCGGCCGGCTGCATTAATGCGCGGGCCAATCAGAAACACAATATCACCAATGCTGTAATTGCCGGTTTTGCCGGCCACTTCCATCAGTGCCTGTACGCCATGGCAGGCATCGTTATTTAATTGTTGCAGGCCGAAATGTGCCAACACCCGGTTTTCGCCGGTAATATGCACAATATCGCAGGCAATACTGATAGCTACCAGTTCCAGGTAACAACTGTAGTCATCAAAAGGAATATTGTTTTTTTCGGAATAAGCCTGAATAAGTTTAAAGCCTAGACCGCAGCCTGATAATTCTTTGTAAGGATAAGGGCAGTCTTTGCGCTTGGGGTCCAGCACTGCTACAGCAGCAGGTAAAATTTCTCCGGGCAAGTGGTGATCGGCTATAATAAAATCAATGTTTTTCTGAGTAGCATATTCCACCTTGTCAATAGATTTGATGCCGCAATCCAAAGCAATAATTAACGAGTAGCCATGCTCGGCTGCGTAATCAATACCTTGTGTAGAAATGCCATAACCTTCCAGGTGACGGTCAGGAATGTAATATGAAATCTGGTCGTATAGCTTTTTGAAAAAGCTATACACTAAGGCAACAGCAGTGGTGCCGTCTACATCGTAATCACCATATATTAATATTCTTTCGCCCGCTGCAATCGCCGTTTCAATACGCAGTACAGCCTGCTCCATGTCGCTCATCAAAAAAGGGTCGTGAAGGTGACGGATATCAGGCTTAAAATAGTAGCGGGCTTCTTCAAAATCATTAACACCGCGTTGCAGTAAGATGGTGCTTAGCACCGGGTCTATGCTTAATGCTGTAGCCAGCTCTATTACACGGCTGCGCTCCGGCTGTTGTTTTATAGACCACCTTTTGTTCATGCTGCTTCAGTTAGGCAATTTATGGTTTAGCGGTATAAAGTGCAATATGGTTTGTGACATTACTTTTATTATTGGCAATGTACAGTTTCGCTATCTTTACCGGCACAAACCGCGTACCTGTTTGTATTAAATAAGGCAGCAAAGGTACAATACGTACGCTTGCGCCGTATCATCTGATTATGGAAATTTTTGCATTGAGTGAAGGATCTTATTCTGTAGATGCTTCAAAAAAGTTTGTTCCTTTTAACCCCCAAACCGATAAGTTTACCGACAGGCCAGGCTCGCTTTTTATTCATGTAAATCCTTTTTTAATACAAACGGCTACAGACCTGATTGTATTGGATACCGGCCTGGGTTATAGAGATACCCGTGATGAATTGTTAATCCATCAGCACATCCGCAATGCCGGATTTGAGCCTGAGGAGGTAACACTGGTACTGATGTCGCACCTGCATTATGATCACTCGGGCGGGATGGTGACTGAAGTAAACGGAGCGTTGCAGCCCAGCTTTCCGCAGGCTAAACATGTAATACAAAAAGGTGAATGGGATAAAGCGCTGGCCGGTGCATCATCATCTTATCGCAAACCTATTTTTGAAGCTTTAATAAAACACAATATTAACCTGCAACTGGTAGAAGGATCAGGTACGGTACAGCCGGGAATTGATTATGAACTATCGGGCGGGCACACTGAGTTTCATCAGGTGTTTTTAATCAGCCTGGAAGGGAAGCAGGTTTTCTTCGGAGGCGATGAACTGCCCGAACCGGAACAATTGCAGCGTAAGTTTGCAGCTAAATATGATTTTGACGGGCGCAAAGCCATGCACCTGCGCGAAGGGTATGGTGCTAAAGCTGCAAGTGAAGGATGGATCTGTTTATTTTATCATGCCAAGGCAGTCCCTATTGGCACCGTGCAGCATGAGCATGAAACTTTTAAAGTAATACCGGCTTAGGCCGATTTTTCCATTTCAAATAGTTCCCTTATCTTTTCTACATTCAGTGGTTTAGAAATGAAGTCTTTTACCAATGGGTAAGATTTGGCTTTGTTGATATCATTACTGAACACGGAAGATGATATGATGTAGATTTTACTTTTTCGGGCAGGATCAATGTTAAGGCGGTTATACATTTCCAAGAACTCCCACCCGTTCATAATAGGCATATTAATATCCAGTAAGATGTAATCCGGAAGCTTATCAGGCTCAGTTTCCTGTAGGTTCATCAACTGGTCTATGGCAAACTTGCCATTTAAGCAGGCCATTATTTCTGCGTTATTTAATACTTTCCTGATTAGTTTAATCGAAATAAAATTGTTGATTTCGTCGTCATCTACTAATAAAACACTTACAGGCCTGTTGAACGTCATATCTCTTGTATACGGAAATAAAAACTAAATAGTTTTTACTCCAAATAGTTTTAAATGAATTATAATGTAATGTAAAGCAAAATTATTTACCCCTGCAATTTTTAGTTGCATATTGGCTATGCAGGCCGTTGAATGTGACTTTTAACAGATGATAGTTGCTAAATCAATTTAATTCTCTTTCCATAGCTCAGGGTGGTCGCGGTAATAAGTAAGCTGTTCAATAATCTGCTCAACTTCCTCAGTCAGTAATTCATGCTTCTCGTTAGAGGTGTAGGTAAATATCTGCCCCGGTTTATCAAAAATAATGTAGCCAAAGTAGTTGCCGTTTTCGGCTGTAAGTTGTTGGTTCATTAACCGTTCTGCTTCCGTGATTTCCGCGATAGCTTCGACATCCCTGAACAGGTAATATTTATAAGTCAGAATAGGGTGACTGTCCATCATCATCTTTACATCGGGAACAATCTTCAATGGTAAACTATCCACTTTAATATATATCGGTGTCATAGCGATTTAAAGGTTAGTGAAATTGATATAAGAAAGTAATAGCCACAGTATACCAGCTATCTACTCAACATTAAATTGTTGAACTAAGTTTTAGAATTTGTAATCGCGCTCCACCCTGCAAATCCTTACCTTATATTGAGTATACCATTTCTCTTTACCGTATTGTTGCGCTAACAGATGTTGGGCATTAGCTTTCCAGTTACTGATAGCCTCAGGCGAAGCCCAATAAGATACGGTAATTCCGGTTTCGTTACGTGCCGATTCTACACCCAGAAAACCTTCCTGCTGTTGTGCAAGGCGCACCATTTCAGTTACCATATCGCTATAGCCTTCATCTGTACAGGTGCGTATTGAAGTGAAAATTACTGCATAATAAGGTGGTTGGGGAGTATTGGCAATCATGCTGAAATTTAATAAATATGGTTATAAACCGAAACTGCCTTTAGGTGACTAAAGACAGTTTCGGTTGTTTATTTTCAGGTGCCGTATTCGGGCGTGGTTACTTCGCTTTCTTCAAACTCGTAATCGGTTAGCGGAGGGCAGCTGCAAATCAGGGTGCGGTCGCCATAGGTATCATTTACCCGACCTACCGATGGCCAGAATTTGTAGGCCGCTACATAAGGCAGCGGGAAGGCTGCTTTTTGGCGGGTGTAGCTATGTTCCCACTCGTTGCCGGTAATTACAGCAGCAGTATGCGGTGCATTTTTCAGCGGATTATCTGCTTTGTCCAACAAGCCGTTTTGCACATCCTCAATTTCATGACGAATAGCAATCATCGCATCGCAGAAACGGTCTAACTCGTGCTTAGGTTCCGATTCGGTAGGCTCTACCATCACCGTGCCTGCTACCGGGAAAGATACGGTTGGTGCATGGAAGCCATAATCCATTAAACGCTTGGCAATATCTGTTACTTCAATCCCAAAGTTTTTGAAAGCACGGCAATCCAAAATCATCTCGTGTGCGCAACGACCATTAGCACCAGCATATAATACCGGATAGTGTTGCTCTAAACGGGTTTTGATATAATTGGCATTCAGGATAGCGTATTTGGTAGCATCGGTTAAGCCATTGGCACCCATCATGGCAATATAAGCATGAGAGATGACCAGAATAGAAGCCGAGCCCCAAGGCGCTGCCGATACAGCGTGGATCGATTTGCCCTGATCAATATCTACCACAGCATGGCCTGGCAGGTAAGGCACCAGGTGCTTGGCAACGCCGATAGGGCCCATGCCGGGGCCACCGCCACCGTGAGGAATACAGAAGGTTTTATGCAAGTTGAGGTGGCAAACATCAGCGCCTATATTGGCCGGGCTGGTTAAGCCTACCTGGGCGTTCATGTTAGCACCATCCATATATACCTGGCCACCGTGCTGGTGGATGATTTCGCAGATTTCGATGATCGATTCTTCGAATACACCGTGGGTTGAAGGGTAGGTGACCATCAGGCAGCTCAATTCGTTGCTGTACTGCTCTGCTTTGGCTCTTAAATCACTTACATCAATATTGCCGTTGTCGTCACATTTCACCACAATAATTTTCATGCCTGCCATGGCTGCCGAAGCAGGGTTAGTGCCATGTGCTGAAGCCGGGATTAATGCTACATTACGGTGCTTGTCGCCACGGTCTTGGTGGTAAGCGCGGATCACCATCAGGCCGGCGTACTCGCCTTGGGCACCGGCATTAGGCTGCAGGCTCATGGCGGCAAAGCCGGTGATCTCGCTCAGCCATTTATTCAGCTCGTCGAACAGCTGCATGTAGCCGCCAGTTTGATCAACCGGTGCAAAAGGGTGCATTTTGCTGAACTCGGGCCAGGTTACCGGTACCATTTCGGTAGTGGCGTTAAGTTTCATAGTGCATGAACCCAAGGCAATCATGCTGTGGCAAAGTGATAAATCTTTTGCCTCTACTGATTTAATATAACGCAGCATCTCATGCTCTGAGTGATGCGAGTTAAATATAGGATGCGTTAAGTAAGCCGATTGGCGCTGCAGTTCGGCCGGAATTACAGTTTCTACATTAGCTTTAAGCTCATCAAAACCTACATCGTTTAAAGTTTTGCCTTTTACTTTGGCAAAAAAACGAACCAGTGTTTGAATATCCTTTACTTCAGTAGTTTCGTCAACAGAAATGGTAACTACAGAGCCTTTATAATGAAGGTTTACTTCGTTATTTAAAGCTTCGGAGTGTATAGGCTGAACTAAATCGCCCAACTCGAATTTTAAGGTATCAAAATAAGCAGTATTCAATTGCTCATAACCCAATTGCTGTAAGCTTTGCGCCAGCAATATGGTTAAGCCGTG
Organism: Mucilaginibacter koreensis; assembly: GCF_054783355.1. Classification (NCBI taxonomy): domain Bacteria; kingdom Pseudomonadati; phylum Bacteroidota; class Sphingobacteriia; order Sphingobacteriales; family Sphingobacteriaceae; genus Mucilaginibacter; species Mucilaginibacter koreensis. The sequence continues at coordinate 67,593 of NZ_BAAGQS010000002.1, forward strand.
TATGCGCTCAGCAATCAGCTTCAATCCTTTAGGGCCATGGTATACACCATACATACCCGCCATAATAGCCAGCAGAGCTTGGGCTGTACAAATGTTAGAAGTAGCTTTATCGCGGCGGATGTGCTGCTCGCGGGTTTGAAGGGCCATACGCAGTGCATAATTATTCGCGCTGTCTACCGTTACACCAATGATGCGGCCAGGCATAGAGCGCTTATATTCTTCTTTGGTAGCAAAGAAGGCGGCATGCGGCCCGCCAAAGCCCATAGGTACACCAAAGCGCTGGCTGGTGCCTACCACAATATCGGCACCCCACTCGCCCGGAGGAGTGAGCAATACCAGGCTCATCAGGTCGGCTACTACCGTTAGTTTGATGTTTTTGGCATGTGCCTGGGTGGCAAATTCTTTATAATCAAAAACTTCACCATTCCCGGCTGGATATTGAATGATGGCACCGAACATATTTTCGGTTAACTCTGCCGTACGGTGGTCGCCTATCTGCAACTCAATGCCATAAGGCTGTGAGCGGGTTTTTAAAATATCAATGGTTTGCGGAAATACCTCTTCTGATACAAAGAATATGTTAGCCTTTTGATTTTTGCGCAGGCTGTATTGCATAAACATTGCCTCGGCAGCGGCTGTACCTTCGTCTAACAAAGAAGCGTTGGCAATCTCCATCCCGGTTAAATCAATTACCATGGTTTGGAAATTTAACAAAGCCTGTAAACGGCCCTGCGCAATCTCAGCCTGGTAAGGGGTATATTGTGTATACCATCCCGGGTTTTCTAAAATATTGCGCTGAATGACGCCCGGAACAATCACATCATAGTAACCCTGGCCGATGTACGATTTAAATACCTTGTTTTTTGAAGCGGTTTGCTTCAAATCGTTCAGGTAATCAAATTCGCTTTTGGCAGCAGGTAAGTTTAACGGATTTTTCAACCGGATTTTGGCAGGCACTGTTTGGTCAATCAGCTCATCAATAGAGCTCACACCAATGGTACTCAGCATTTTTGCGGTATCAGCCGCGTTAGGTGCAATGTGCCTTGATTGAAATTTCTCCTGGTAATCAACATTCAGTTTCATAGAACGAAAAGCCCTCAATTTTTTTGCTGCAAAGGTAAGGTTTTGGGGGCGGAGTAACAATGCTTAACTGAATAGTGACAAAGCATTTACATCAAAATATCAGCTCTGCTGCGTTGATGCCAGCTGCCTTAAATATTGTTGAATGGTGTTTTCCAGGCCGTAATACAAGGCATCGCAAATTAAGGCATGGCCAATGCTGACTTCTTGTAAACCCGGCACATGTTCGGCAAAGTATTTTAAGTTTTCCAGGTCAAGGTCGTGGCCGGCGTTCAGGCCTAAGCCTACCCGCTGAGCTGCCTCTCCGGCCTGTACGTAAGGGGCAGCGGCCAGTTCAATACCTTGGTGATAGTGGCGGGCATAAGCTTCGGTGTACAGTTCCACACGGTCTGTGCCGGTTTCGGCGGCAGCCTCTATCATTTCAATTAAGGGGTCAACAAATAATGATACACGTATACCTTCTTTTTTGAAGCAACTTACCATATCAGTTAAATAACGCTTATACTCAATGGTATCCCAGCCGTGGTTAGATGTAATTTGGCTTTGTGCATCAGGTACTAACGTAACCTGGGCTGGCTTTACAGCCAGTACCAGATCCACAAATTTTTGCTCGTCGCAATTGCCTTCTATATTAAATTCGGTGGTAAGAACCTCCTTCAACTGGTACACATCATCGTAGCGGATATGGCGTTCATCGGGGCGGGGGTGTACTGTAATGCCTTGGGCACCGAAGCGCTCGCAGTCTAACGCTACTTTAATCAAATCAGGGTTGTTACCGCCGCGGGCATTGCGCAGGGTGGCAACTTTATTTATGTTTACAGATAATCGGGTCATCGGCTACGTGTTTAAATAACTACGGCAAACTTAAACGTTTTTGAATAGCAAACATTTTTTGGCCCGAATTGATTTGAAAGCTTAATATGAAAATGCTAAAGCTAAGCTGGATTCTACTTTTTACGCTGATTTCATCAGCCTGTCTGGCGCAGGCCAATTATCTGAACATCAAAAATTATGAAGTTTACTTTGGATTGTCACGTAAAGCGCCAACAAACTGGGTGATTTTGCGCCGCTTTGAGAACGCAGGGCGCAATTATTATGTAATGGTAAACCCGCAAACCTTAATTACCCGTGTAGATGAAGCAAGTAGTTATCCGGTACAGGTGGCAACTTTAACCCGGTTGCGTAAAGTGCTTGGCAATTCACCTTATGTAAAGGCCATGCAATCGGCAGAGGCTAAATCAATTCAGATACAGGATGCAGGTATAGAGCGGGGTTTACCTAAAGAAATAGGTATTAGCCTTACGGCCGATCTGTGCCCCTCGCACCGGCCGCTGGACCGGCGAATATTTACTACACTGTTCACTGAGTTTGGTAAAGTAGAGCGGCCGGTTCCTATTGCGCTTTCAGTTACCGGTATATGGATGCGGCAGCATCCGCAAGATCTGGCCTGGTTAAAGCAAATGCAACAACAGCAAAAAATCTATATCACCTGGATCAATCACTCTTATCATCATCGTGTAAGCCTGAAAGCTCCATTAAAAGAGAATTTTTTGCTGGAGCCCGGAACGAATATTAACGATGAAGTATTGTTAACTGAACAAGCGATGCTGAAGAACGGCTTATTACCTTCGGTATTCTTTCGTTTTCCGGGTTTGGTATCTGACCAAAGCCTGGTATCACAAATTACCAGTTTTGGCTTAATTCCGGTAGGTACCGATGCATGGCTCGCCAAAGGGCAGCAACCTCAAAATGGGAGTATTGTGTTGATACATGGTAACGGAAACGAGCCGGTAGGTGTGAATGATTTCATCAATTTGCTGCGCTTAAAAACCAAACAAATAGCCGGTAAGCAGTGGCTGTTGTATGATTTACGCGAAAGCGTAGATGACGAATTTGAAGACGGTGCCAAGTGATTGCATAACTATATTAACAAATGTTAAAATTTGATTCAGTAAAGTTTTGAAGCGTTGATTAAAGGGGAAGCAAAGCAGTATTTTGAACACTATTTAGAATTATACCATGAAAATCAAAGTTATAATTACAGGTGCTACCGGAATGGTGGGCGAAGGAGTGTTGCACGAGTGCCTGCAGCATCCGGATGTGGACCAGGTGCTGATTGTAAACCGTAAGCCTTATGGCGGTAATCACCCCAAACTGAAAGAGTTAATTGTGCCTGATTTGTTTAACCTTAGTTCGATTGTAAATCAGTTGAGCGGTTATAATGCCTGCTTCTTCTGTGCCGGCGTAACTTCGGTAGGCAAAAAAGAGGATGAATACCGCCACCTTACTTATGATTTAACCCTGAATTTTGCCAAAGCTGTAGTTCAGCAAAATCCGGACATGGTATTCTGTTATGTATCGGGTGTAGGTACAGACAGTACAGAGAAAGGCAGCAGCATGTGGGCCCGAGTAAAAGGTAAAACTGAAAACGACTTATTGAAATTGCCTTTTAAAAAAGTATATAACTTCAGGCCAGGGTTTATAAAGGCTACACCTGGTTTAAAAAACGTGTTGCCGCTATATAAGTATATCGGGTGGTTGTTTCCTGTACTCCAACTTTTATCGCCCAACCTGGCCAGTACCCTGGCAGAAGTAGGCTTGGCGATGATTAATGTACTGCAGAAGGGTTATTCAAGTTCAACTATCGAAGTAAAGGATATTAAACAATTAGCCAAAAGCGGCCTGTAAAATATTTTACAGGCCGCTTTTCGGGCGTATATCACACTTATTGCCTTTCCAAAAGTAATAGATTGGGGCACTATTCGATTGGTTTAAAAGTGCGGCCCCAGCGTATACCATGCCACATATCAGTGGCTGCACTATCCGTACTCAGCCAGGTAACAACAGCCTTTCCAATAATATGGTCTTCAGGTACATATCCCCAAAAGCGCGAATCTAAAGAGTTATGGCGGTTATCACCCATCATCCAGTAATAATTCATTTTGAAAGTATAGGTGGTTGCCGGTTTACCATTAATAATAATGTCTTTACCTTGATGCTGTAATTGATTGTGCTCGTATTTGGTAATGGCTTCAGTATATAAAGCTACCGTGCTGTCATTCAGGTGAATAGTCCAGCCACGTTTTGGCAGGGTGATCGGGCCATAATTATCTTCATTCCATTTGAATAAGGCATTGTGTGGAAATACATTTTCATCTGCTTCGCCAGCGGGCCGATTGTAATTTTGCACCGATTTAATGCCTTCAATGCCTTTTAATTCGGCTACATGGCTATACGGTACTGTCATTACACATTGCGTTTCGCTGATTTGGCCATCTACAGTAATGCCTAAATCTTGTAACAATTGAGGGTTTACCATTTGTCCGCTTAGGGTAACCAAGTAGTTGGTTTGCTGTAATGGAGCATTTGCGGCAGTTTTACCGTTGATATATACCTGCCCATCGCGAATGGTGAGTACATCGCCAGGGGTAGCCTGGCAGCGTTTGATCAGGGTGGTGCGCTGATCAATCGGGCGTTCGTAAGGCGGTTCATCTTTGGCCGGTTTGTTAAAAACTACTACATCACCTTTTTTTACTTCGCTAAAACCAGGTAGCCTAAAATAGGGCAGTTGCCAGCCTTCCCAATAAGTTTTGGTATGGTTGCTGCCTACGGTTGGCTCCATAAAAGGAATAGATAACGGTGTAATAGGCATACGGGGACCATAGCTTAATTTGCTTACAAAAATATGATCGCCGGCCAGTTCTGTGCCCTCCATAGAACCTGAAGGAATGGCATAAGCCGAGAATAACAGACCCCGTACAATAGTAGAAGCTACCAAGGCAAAAACGAAAGCATCCAGCCATTCGCGGGCTATGCTCTTTTTGGGTTTAGGCTTGTTGTCAGTAGTTTTGCGGAAGTTAAATTTCCAGTTCATAGTGAATTGGGCAGTTGATTTAAAGGTTGCTCGAATAACGTATAAAGTAATAAGATAGTATACCGGTGTGGTTGTTACACAGCCAAATATACAAAAGGGGAATGTAGTTACTTACTACATTCCCCTTTTGTGTTGCTTTAAAACTAACTGTTTACAGCCTGTTGTTATAATGGCTGCGTACCCTTACCGGTTGCAGTTTACGGTTGCCGCCACCGCCGCTGTTATCGTGGTGGTCATGGTGATCGGTATTATCTATACTTTTCAAAATAATCAAAATCAGCATTACGCCAAAACCAATCAGCAAAGGCAGGCGATAGGAGATCAAGCCGGCAATAATGCTGGCCCAAATTACTGAATCGGCCGCAGGCAAGCGGTATCCGAATGCGAACAGGCCGGTAAGCAACAGCAAAATGCTTAAAACTATCAGCTGGTATTTCTTCATAGTATCGGCCCTTTTATAGTTCCTTATTTAAAAGTAAACATTATTTTAATCATTATAGTACATGCAATGTCATTAATAGTTTCTGTACTGACAAAAGGTTATCCACCATAACCCGGAAAATTATTAAAAGATGAAAGATAGCATGCCTGCTAAAAAAAGGAGGCATCAGTAAATAGTACCATACAAACATGGTTTGTTGCCATAAAAGATGTTATAAAAGGCTGTATGTTTGAATTATGGCAAAGGGCGAGTTTCCGGTATATGATATCTGCAAACTTTCTGAATATAAGGAAGAAGATATTCAGGTACAGCGTTTTGCGCCGTATTTGCAAGTGCATAAAAATTTGCACCTGGCCCACAGGCACAATTTTTACCATCTGGTATTATTTACCAAGGGTGGCGGGTTTCATACCATAGACTTTCAAAATTTTGATGTAAGCTTTATGCAAATCTATTTTATGGTGCCCGGTCAGGTACATAGCTGGAGTTTTGAAGGGGAAGTAGATGGCTATGTTATTAATTTTTCTGTTCCCTTTTTTCAATCCTTTTTGCTGCGTGCTGATTATCTGGAGCAGTTCCCGTTTTTTAGTGGTACGGTTGATGAACAGGTTATTGAATTGCCAAATGAACTGCATGCTCCGATAATCAGTTTAATGGAACAGCTGATTAAAGAACAGGAGGAGCGGCGGCCATTAGGGCAAGATATGATAAAAGCTTTATTGCTGCAATTATTCATTTATACCGGGCGCATAAGTGGCCATACACAAAACAGCCAGCTGTCGGGTTACAATTATACGCTGCTGCGCAGTTTTCAAAAGCTAATTGAGCAGCATTATAAGACGTTGCGGTTACCAAAGGATTATGCGGAACTGTTATATGTTACCCCAAACCATTTAAATGCCTTGTGTAATGATTTATTAGGTGCATCGGCAGGCGAGGTGATCAGGAACCGGGTAGTACTGGAAGCTAAGCGTATGCTGGTGAACCCTGAATTGAGCATTGCTGAAATTGCCTGGCAGCTCAATTTTACCGATAACTCTTATTTCAGTAAGTTTTTTAAAAAGTTAACAGGAAATACGCCTGAAATATTCAGAAAAAATTTAATACACCAACATCATGGAAATATTAAAAACTAATCATCAATATCAATTGGAACATACGCCACCTCACGAACTTAAATCAGCCCTGCATGCCAAGTGCCCGAAGTGCAGAACCGGTAATATGTTTGCCAACGGTTTATACAGTTTTAGCGGACAAAAGATGCACGAGGCCTGCCCGCATTGCGGCTTCCATTTTGAGATAGAGCCGGGCTATTTTTATGTAGCTATGTTTGTGAGTTATGCCTTAAACGTGGCTCTGTTGGTTACCCTTGGGGTTGGTACCTATTTGTTAACACAAAGTGAGAACCCATGGGTGTATATCCCCATACTGTTTTCTGCCGCCTTTGTGCTTTCACCGGTAAATTTCAGATACTCAAGAGTGATTTTACTATACTGGCTAACACCGGGTGTGCATTTTGAGCGCAGACGCTGGGAGCGTTTATCATAATTGCCAACTGTTGTAATGCTGAAATGGTGTTTTGCGCTCATTAAACAGAAAAGGAGATGTACAATACATCTCCTTTTCTGTTTAAAATATCATGGCTCTAATTGGACACTCGCATGTCCTGATCGTCTTGCTTGCCGGCGGAGTACAAGCCTATCACCACAAACAAAATCATAAAACCAATCAGCATCGGCAAGAGTAAAGGTCTTAACATATCGGTGTAGATACCCCGGTTTTGCCAGTCGTTAGGGTTAACGTGGCTGCCAATGGTATACTCCAAAAAACCGGTAATCAGTGCCGCAACAGCTATCGCGCCCAAAATCAATCTCCTGCTCTTCATCCTGTACTTTTTACGGCGTTTAAATTAAAAAGTTGGCTTTCCAGTTTTTAAGAATATTTACGGAACGCTATACAGTTCGGTTTTCCAACAAAAAAGGGATAAAGCAAAACTTTATCCCTTTTTTATTCGAGGTGCAGTTACTGTTTAATAACGATAATATTCCGGTTTAAACGGACCTTCTACAGTAACGCCGATATATTCAGCCTGGTCCTGATCCAATACCTCCAGCTCTACGCCAATTTTGGCTAAGTGCAGGCGGGCTACTTTTTCGTCCAGGTGCTTAGGCAGGGTGTACACTTTATTTTCGTAAGCCTCACTGTTGGTCCACAATTCTAATTGAGCCAAAGTTTGGTTAGTGAATGAGTTTGACATCACAAAGCTTGGGTGACCAGTGGCGCAACCTAAGTTTACCAAGCGGCCTTCGGCCAGTACAATCACGTCTTTACCTTCAATTGTATATTTATCTACCTGAGGTTTAATTTCAATTTTGGTATCGCCGTAAGCACCGTTTAACCAGGCCATGTCAATCTCGTTATCGAAGTGGCCGATGTTACAAACGATAGCTTTATCTTTCAATGCGCGGAAGTGGTTTTCGCGAACGATATTTTTGTTACCGGTAGCAGTTACCACAATGTCGGCTTCGCTGATGGCGGTAGAAAGTTTCTTCACTTCAAAACCTTCCATTGCTGCCTGTAAAGCACAGATCGGGTCAATTTCGGTTACAATTACACGTACACCGGCATTGCGCAGTGAGTCGGCCGAACCTTTACCCACATCGCCATAACCGCAAACTACGGCTACTTTACCAGCCATCATTACGTCGGTAGCACGGCGAATAGCATCTACCAATGATTCGCGGCAACCATATTTATTATCAAATTTCGATTTGGTAACCGAGTCGTTGATGTTGATTGCAGGGATGGGCAGGGTGCCTTTTTGCATACGCTCGTACAAGCGGTGTACACCGGTGGTAGTTTCTTCTGATAAGCCTTTAATGCCGGCTACCAGCTCAGGATATTTATCAAACACCATGTTGGTTAAATCGCCGCCGTCATCCAAAATCATGTTCAGGGGCTGGCGCTCTTCACCAAAATGCAGGGTTTGCTCAATGCACCAATCAAACTCTTCGGCGTTCATCCCTTTCCAGGCATAAACTGAAATGCCGGCAGCAGCAATAGCCGCAGCGGCATGATCCTGCGTAGAAAATATGTTACAAGATGACCAGGTAACTTCGGCGCCTAAGGCAACTAAAGTTTCAATTAAAACAGCAGTTTGAATAGTCATGTGCAAACAGCCGGCAATACGGGCACCTTTTAATGGCTGCGACGGGCCGTATTCGGCACGCAGGGCCATTAAACCCGGCATCTCTGCTTCGGCCAGTTCAATCTCTTTGCGGCCCCATTCGGCAAGCGAGAGGTCTTTTACCTTATTTTTAACGTAAGTAGTTTCTACTGTTGACATTGTATCTCAATTATTTGCCTACAAAGATAACTGTTGCAGCATCAAGAAACAAGCATCACAACTGCCGGATAAAAGATAAAGGACAAAAGACAAAGGAAGTTACTTCCTAATCTTTTGTCCTTTATCAAAAAGTATTTTGCCTGTATACTTAATTCAAAGTCAGGTATTTTGCTGGGTTAACTGCTTTGCCGTTTACACGAACTTCATAGTGCAGGTGCGGGCCGGTAGAGCGGCCGGTGCTGCCAACGCGGCCAATTACATCGCCTACGGTAACGCGCTGGCCCTCGCGCACATTGATGTGTGATAGATGACCATACCAGGTTTGCAAATTACCTGCGTGTTGTATACGGATACAATTACCATAACCACCCGCACGGCCGGTAAAAACAACCCGGCCGCTGGCAGTGCATTTTACCATATCACCGGTTTGGCCTCTAAAGTCTAAACCCGGATGAAATTCACTGCGGCCGCCTTCAAACGGATTGCCGCGGTAGCCAAAGAAAGAAGTGAACGCGCTAACCCGGGGGTAACCCATCGGTATAGCGGCAATATTGTTGACTAAACGCTCCAGATAGCCATTAAATTTAGCGTAAAGCTTCAGATTTAAGTTTTTTTTTGAATCTGCTTTGGTTTTGGGCGCCTTAAAGTTCATGGTATGCAAACCGCGGCGGCTCAGGTAATTGTTGATTTTGCTCAGCTTGGCCTGTATGCCGTCAATGTAGCTTAAAGCTTTGGTTTGATTACTGTCTGTAGAAGCGGTAATCAAGTTCAGGCGGCTGGCACCATCGGCTACCTGGCTTTGCAACTCGTTTACCTGCGTTAACAGACGGGCATTTTCGGCCTGTTGTACATCATGCTGTTTTTTGAGTTGCAGCAATGAAACCGATAAGGCAATTACCACCGCAATAATTACGGCGATGCTTAATTTTAACCAGTTAAAATGCGTGCTTTTAATCTGTAATACTTTCGGATCGAGCTGATTTTTGCCAACACCACTTCCTCTGCTTAAATCTGCTTGTTTTAAGTCCATCAATAGTTCCAATAAAAGTTTAATCAATCAAGGGGTCAGCAGCCAATATCAAAATTCTTGCGAATTTTCACAAACGCTGATGAGTATAACTTATACGAGAACGTCAGTTAAATGTTATTATTTTTGCACCCGAAAATTTTAAGTTTGATTATCTGTATTTTTGCAGATAGATTTTTAACGAATAATTATGTATCCAGAATATTTAGTAGCCCCAATGCGGGCCGATTTAACCAATGCCGGCTTTCAGGAGCTGTTGAATGCCGAGGACGTAACTAATGCCATTGAAAGCGAAGGTACTGTATTTGTAATGGTAAATTCGGTTTGCGGTTGTGCTGCCGGTATGGCCCGCCCTGCTGCCAAAGCTGCCGTACAAAATGAGAAACGCCCCGATAAATTGGTAACGGTTTTTGCCGGTATGGAACAGGATGCGGTACAAAAAGCACGTAATTACATGCTGCCTTATCCTCCATCATCACCCGCTATGGCATTGTTTAAAGATGGTAAATTAGTGCACATGATTGAGCGCCACCAAATTGAAGGCCGCCCGGCACAAATGATTGCCGATAACCTGATGAATGCTTTTGATCAGTATTGCTAATCCAGATATACTTCTGCTAAGGAAGATATAAAAACAAGAAAAGCCGCTTTAATCAGAGCGGCTTTTCTTGTTTTTATATTATTTATTCAGACCTTAAACTTTTTACCGGATTTACCAGCGCTGCTTTCACTGCCTGAAAGCTTACAGTGAGCAAAGCGATAGTAATGGCAGCCAGCCCGGCCAGTGTAAACATCCACCAACTAAGGTGAATGTGGTAGGCAAATGCCTGCAGCCATTTACTCATGGCCCACCACGACACCGGTACGGCAATAATGATGGCCGCAAACACCAACTTTAAAAAATCGGCCGATAGCAGTTTAACAATGCCTGTTGTGCTGGCGCCCAATACTTTTCTTACCCCAATTTCTTTAATACGCTGCTCGGCGCTGAAGGCGGCCAGGCCAAATAGCCCCAGGCATGAAATGAATATGGCAATTAAGGTAAAAGAGTTGATGATATGTGATAAGGTTATTTCCGCTTCGTATTGTTTTTGTACTTCATTATCCAAAAATGCAAACTCAAACGGAGCAGAAGGAATATCATTATGCCATAGCTGTTCTATTTTTCTGAGCAGGGCAGGATAATCTTTGGTATCTGTAGCCACCATTAAATTGTTCATGTCGCCTTGCTTGTCATCATACATAAACATAAAGGGCTTGATATCGCCATGCAGCGAGTTGAAATTGAAATCTTTAAGTACGCCGGCAACCTCTACGTACGTAGCCGGGTTAGGCAGGTATTGGGTATACAAGCGTGTGCCAGGTGCATTTTTAACATTTAAACCCAAGCGGTGCATCATCGTTTCGTTAATGAGTACCTTGCCCGAATCACTTTCAGTAAAATTGCGGCCACTAATAAGTTTGATGCCTGCAGTGCTGATATAGTTTTTATCAGTTGTAATGTTCTGGGCATCCACCGCATTGGTCATGTTACCGCCAGAAAGATAAACCCCATGATCGCGCATGATGGCTTCGCCTAACGATGCATTGGAACGGCTGGTGTTTTTTATTTCCGGCAATTGCCGTAAATCATTGGCAAAGCCATCAATTTTATGTTGTGTGCTGCCTGTGTAAAACCTGAAGATTAACTTTTGCTGCTGATTGAAGCCTAAATCTTTGTTCTTGATGTAATTAAGCTGGCTGTAGATAACTATAATACCGATAATCAGCACAATAGAAATGATAAACTGAAATACCACCAACGACCGGCGCAAACCCACGGCAGATACCTGATTGGTTACATTGCCCTTGATAACGCTAATGGTTTTAAAAGCCGATAAATAAAATGCCGGATAGCTGCCCGCCAGTAAGCCGGTAACCGTAACTAAGGCAGCCAGCATCAGCCACATAGTGTAATTATTGGCATGAATGTGAATGTCGGCCTGGGTGAGGGAGTTGAGATAAGGGAGCAGTAACAGGAGCAGGGGCAATGCAATAATAACGCTGATAAAGGAAAGCAGGAAGGATTCGCCGATGAACTGCCGGATCAGGTCAGATTTGCTGGCTCCTATCACTTTACGTACGCCCACTTCTTTAGCCCGTTTAGAGGCACGTGCGGTAGACAGATTCATAAAGTTGATACAGGCCGTTACCTGAATGAGCACTGCAATTAAAGAAAGGGTGTACAAAAACGAAGGGCTCACCGTCTTACTGATCTCAGCATCAAAACCATTGGTGGTATGAATAGCTTTGATGGGTTGCAGATGCAGCTGCTTCTCCATACCTAACTCTTTGAGTTGCTGGCCGCCGTATTTGTTCAAAAAGGCAGGCAGTTTGCTTTCTATGCTTTTGGCATCAGCATCGGGGCGGAGCTTGATATAAGTGCTTACGAAATTATTGCCAGACCATGTGTTATCTTTTACCACATAGTCGCCCATGCCGCCGCTGTTGATAGATAGCAACATATTAACTTGCAGATGCGATTTGCCCAGGGAGTTGTCAATCACACCGGTCACTTTAAAATCGTGCCTGCCAAAAGAGTCATCAAAGGTGATGACTTTGTTAATTGGGTTATCATAGCCAAACAACTTTTCGGCTGTTGATTGCTGCAGCACAATAGAGTAAGGTGCGCTAAGCGCACTGGCCGGATTACCTGCGACGAAATGGTAACCAAAAATTTTAAAAAAGTCGGCATCGGCATAAAAGGCATCCGTTTCATATAATGATTTCAGGCCATAATTGAGTAAATGCTTGCTAACTCCCATTGAAGGCACCACACGGGCATATTGATCAACCTCCGCAAAATCACGTTTCATGGCCGGGCCAATAGGGGGCGATGAAGTAGCAAATTTGCGTGCGTCCCCTTTGCTGGCCATCTGGGTGGTAACACGGTATATCGCATTGGCATCAGGCTGATAATCATCATAGCTATACTGATCCTGCACATACAATAAAATGTAAATGCAGGAAAGTGTACCTATAGCCAGGCCGATAATATTGATAAAGCTATACGTTTTGTTTTTGAGTAAAAACCGCAGGGCAGTTTTAAAGTAGCTTTTAATCATAATAAAGGATATAAAATAATAGATGTAAACTTTGTACAGCTGTTATAAATAATATGCCATTCAATTAAGGCGCTTATTTTTAATGCTTTGTGATCTAAGTTCGTTTACGAAAGTGTTCGTAAACGGACACTTGGTGTACGGATATAATTAGCCAGAATTAATTATGAGCGCAGTGGCTATCCTTGATATTGTTCAGGTAGTTATACGCAGCTGCAATTTGTGGTTCCTTTAGAATTGTAAAGTCGTTCAAAACATTACTTTTGTGATGTAAGAATAATAAAATCTACAAATATTAATCAATTATACTCACTCATCCGTATGACCTTTAAATACTCAGCCTTTGTAGCCGCCGCCATGTTTGTGGCCGGCCTGCATACCCAGGGCGCTTTTGCACAGAGTGTAGCACCTGAGCCACCTAACCCGGTATTAAAAATTTACCGTGCGACTGCCCCCAAAATTAATGATTTGGTGAATACCAAACTTGATGTACGGTTCGATTATAAAAAACGCTATTTGTACGGCAAAGAGTGGGTGACCTTAAAGCCACATATGTACCCTACTGATACCCTGCGCCTGGATGCGAAAGGAATGGATATAAAAACCATTGCAGTAGTAAAAAACGGCAAAAATGTACCGTTAAAATATAAGTACGATGATGGCCTTTCATTGGCAATTCAATTAGACAAAGTATATCGTAATAACGAGCAGTACACCATATACATTGATTACACTGCCAAGCCCGACGAATTAAAGGTAGAAGGTAGTGCTGCCATCAGCGATGCCAAAGGTTTATATTTCATTAACCCCGATAGCGCTGTAAAAGGCAAGCCGGTGCAAATCTGGACACAGGGTGAAAGCGAAAGCTCGTCAGCCTGGTTCCCGACCATTGACAAGCCGAACCAGAAGACTACCGAGGAAATTACGATGACGGTGCCAGCTAAGTATGTTACCCTGAGCAACGGCCGCCTGGTGACCCAAAAGAAAAATGCCGACGGTACCCGTACCGATACCTGGAAAATGGATTTGCCGCACTCGCCTTACTTGTTTATGATGGCAGTAGGCGATTTCAAAATCTATCATGATAAATGGCGCAACACCCCGGTAGATTATTATCTGGAACCTAAATATGCGCCTTATGCAAAAGATATCTTCGGCTTTACGCCGGAGGTGATGGAGTTTTACTCTAAAACCCTGGGTGTAGATTACCCCTGGAATAAGTATGCACAGATTGTAGTGCGCGATTATGTAAGCGGCGCCATGGAAAATACCACGGCTACCTTGCATGGCGAGTATGTGCAAGCTACCAAACGCGAACTGCTGGATGCCGGTTACGATGAAGGCCGCAGCACTATTGTGCACGAATTATTCCACCAGTGGTTTGGCGATTATGTGACCACCGAAAGCTGGAGCAACCTTACCGTAAACGAGTCTTTTGCCGATTTTAGCGAAACCCTTTGGGCCGAGCATAAATATGGCCAGGATGAAGGCGATGCGCACATTCAGCAAGATCGTGAAAACTACATCCGTACTCCTGGGGCTTCGAACAAGGATTTAGTGCGCTTCCATTATAATGATAAGGAAGACATGTTTGATGTGGTTACCTACCAAAAAGGTGGCAGCATTTTATACATGTTACGTAATTATTTAGGCCGCGAAGCCTTTTACAAAGGTTTAAATATTTACCTGAAAGCAAACGCACTTAAAAACGGTGAAGCACAGCAACTGCGTTTGGCTTTAGAGGAAGCCAGCGGCAAAGATCTCAACTGGTTCTTCAACCAATGGTACTATGGTTCAGGCCATCCGGCACTGCAAATTGATTACAAGTGGGATGCAGCTACTAAAACGCAAACCGTTTATCTGCAGCAAACCCAGCCGGATAAAGTATTTACCCTGCCTATGGCCATTGACATTTACGCAGGTGGTAAGAAAACCCGCCACGAGGTATGGATGCGCGACCGTGCTGATACACTGACCTTCCACTCGGATGTGCAGCCCAGCCTGGTGAACGTAGATGCTGATAAAGCGCTGTTGGTGCAGAAAACTGATGGTAAAACGCTGGATAATTTCGTATTTCAGTACTTTAACGCCCCACTTTATTTAGATCGTAAAGAGGCTTTGGAGGCGGCTATAGCAAAACAAACCACTGAGAAAGAGGCCCGCCGTGTGGTAATTGCTGCTTTAAAAGATAAATACCATGGTTTGCGTATCCGTGCTATCCGTGCTTTAAAAATGGACAATGACCAGGTACGTAACGATGCGCAACCAATACTGGTAACTTTGGCGCAAACCGATGAAAATACCCTGGTTCGTGCTGCCGCATTAAACACATTGGCTAAACTGAAAGCATCGGGGATGACTAATTTGTTTAAGCAGGCTTTAAGCAGCCCTTCTTACGCTGTGCAGGCAGCTGGCTTAAATGGTATTGTGGCTCTAAACCCAAGCGAAGCTTTAGCTGCAGCAAAAGGCTTTGAAAAAGATAACGGTGGTGCCTTAACCGACGCTATTGTAGGTACTTATGCTGCCAGCGGTAACGATGCCGAGTGGACTTTTGTAAACCAAAAGTTTGACGATATGAGCGTGCAGGCCAAATTCACCAATCTGCGTGCTTACGCTGGTATGGTGGGCCGCCTTAAAAACCCACAGTATGCACAGCAAGGTATAGCTACGCTGAAAGAGTTAGGCTCACGCTACAACGCTTATGGTGTACAACCTTATGTTATTGGTATGTTAAACGATATCAAAGCCCAGCGTACCGCCATGAATGATAACGCTTCGGCTACTGCAGCCGAGCAGGCTGTGGCACAATTAGGGCAGAAATAGTACATAAGTTTATTGTTTAAATAGTATCAAACAACGTCATTGCGAGGAACGAAGCAATTTTTCAGCGCTTTACTAATGCAGAAGTAAAGAGATTGCTTCATTCTTCGCAATGCGGTGGTAAATAAAAAGCGGCCGGTGTGATCACACCGGCCGCTTTTTTATACTTTAAAATTTAACATTTTTGCTATTGCATAGTACTTATAGCCTTGGTAGCTTTATTTTATTCATTGATAAGCATTTGAGGCGTATGAAAAAAATATTACTGTTCGCTGTTGTTTTGCTGGTAAGTGCACACCTTAAGGCACAACAATTGGAAGATAAGCAATTGCTTAAAGCGGACAATGCAATTAGCAAAAGGGCAGCCATTACACTGATGGATACCATATTTAATGTAAAGCCGCTACCCAAAGATGATTTATTGAAAACTTTAGAAAAGCAAAAGGCTTATGCAGCCTTATTACAAAATAGTAGTACTGCTCAAGCTTTTTACAGCCGTATGCCTGTGGCTAAACTGCACAGCGATGATCCTATGCCTATAGCGGGGCGCACTAATAGTACTGCATTTAATATGCCCATCAAAAAAATACAGTTGGTAAAGCCAGATACCGCATATAGAACTATTAATAATAGTCTGGCATTTCCGGCATTAAACGGCAAGGTGGAAAAGTGAGCTTTTGAAGGTTCCTATTAATTATTTCATATAAACGGCGTCAGCATCAGCCTCGCCGGTTTCGCTTAATTCTACTTCCACATGTTCTTTGAGTACGGTAGATAGGGCAATGCCCGAGTAATCGGTACTTACCGGAAAGCTTTTGTGATTGCGGTCAACCAATACTACGGTGCGCAGCTTTTTTAACGGAACATCTAAAAACACACCAAAACCATAGGCCAGTGTTTTGCCACTGTTTAGCACATCATCTACCAAAACTACTGCCTTGTTGCTGCAGGTGTTAATATCTGCATCTGTGCGGGCATTCAGGCTGCTGCTGTGTTTATCAATTTCTATATTCAGCAAAGTGCTTTTAAACGGTGCAATTTCATCTAAACGGTCTTTTAACCGGCGTGCAATCAGGCTGCCTTGGGGCAAAATACCGGCAATTACCAATTCCTGCTCTTCCAGGTTGTCTTCCAGTATCTGGTAGGCAATCCTGTCCAGCTTTTGCTGTATTTGCTGATGGTTAAGAATAAGCAGTTTTTTGTCTGGCATGGTAATAATGATTGCTGTTGCGAATTTATTAAAGTTCCTGTCATTTCGAGCGATAGCGAGAAATCTTCTTCATCAAGTTACTCTGTTGCAGATTTATCGCTTGAAGAAGATTGCTCCCTGCGGTGGAAATGATAAGAAGGTATGAAAATAGTCTACTCCTCCTTATACGGGTAAAATACAAAGTTTGCACCCTCAGGTACAATTACGAACAGGCACATATAATCGTGCGGGTTTTTGTAATTGTCGATGAAGCGCTGTTTAAGCGCTTTATTAATCACGCCACGCTCCATAAATTCCTCAAGGGTAGAAGCCTGTATGGTCCACTCGGTATTTAATTCATGGCGGTCTAAAATCAGTTCACCCAGTTTTACTTCGTGTTGGTGTGCCACAAAAATAGGGTAGGCTGAAAGTCCCTCCACCATAATTTCCACCGCCACCTCGCGGATGGATTCATTATATAACTTTAAATCGGCCTCCAGGCTTTTGAGCGGGCTTGCGCCTTTATCGTCCTGATTGCCGTTTAAATTATGCAGTAATTCTTCAGAGTTCATTTTCTTTCAATGTTAACAGTACTACATTCTCCACATGCTGTGTATGCGGAAACATATCTACCGGCCTGATGCGGGATACCTCATACTTTTCATTCAGGGCCAGCAAATCACGAGCCTGGGTAGCCACATTGCAGCTTACATATACAATTTTAGGCGCTTCAATCTCCAGCAGGCGGGCTACCACGTCGGCATGCATACCAGCACGCGGCGGGTCAGTGATAATCACATCAGGTTTACCATGCTCAGCTACAAAATTGGCGTCCAGTACGTCCTTCATGTCACCGGCATAAAACTCGGTGTTGCTAATGTTGTTAATAGCTGAATTCACTTTCGCGTCTTCAATGGCCGATGGTACATATTCTACCCCAACTACATGGCGTACATGGCGGGCCACAAAGTTAGCAATGGTTCCTGCGCCTGTATATAAATCGTATACCAGTTCATTACCGGTCAGGCCAGCAAACTCGCGGGTAATTTCATATAAGTGCAGTGCTTGTATTGAATTAGTTTGATAAAAAGATTTAGGCCCGATACGGAAATGAATACCTTCCATTTGCTCCATAATGCATTCCGGCCCTTTCCAGGCGATCACTTCCTGGTCAAATATGGTATCGTTCTTTTTCTGGTTTTCGATGTACAGTAATGAGGTAATCTGCGGAAACTTGTGATTTACAAAATCCATCAGCCCTTTAATTTCCTCTTGGCTGGCGTAAGCAAACACCACAATCACCATCAGTTCGCCGGTTGATGAAGTGCGGATAATCAGATTGCGTAATGCACCGGTGTGTGCCTTTAAATCGTAAAAGCTCAAGCCATGCTGCTTGGCATAGTTACGTATGCTGATGCGCAAAATGTTCGACGGATCTGCCTGCAGGTAGCAATGCGAAATATCCAGTATCTTATCAAACCGGCCGGGAATATGATAACCTAAAGCATCCATTTCCAACGGGGCATCAGTGCGGTTTTCACCGTCGGTCAGCCAGCGCTTGTTCGAAAAGGTGTATTCCAGCTTGTTACGATAATAACGATCGGTAGGAGAGGGCAAAATGGATTCCATGTTACTAACATCCACTTTAGCCAGTCGGCTCAGGGCATCACCTACGGTTTTTTGCTTAAACTGCAATTGCGCCTCGTAAGTCATGTGCTGCCATTTACAGCCACCGCAAACGCCGAAATGCTCACAAAAAGGTTCGGTACGGTGTTCAGATGGCTGAATCAGTTTGCTGATTTTGCCTTCACCAAAGTTTTTCTTTTTACGGTATACTTCAATGTCGGCTACATCGCCGGGTACGGCTTTTTCTACAAATAGTACCAGTTCTTCCGCTTTGCCTACACCTTTGCCTTCTTCGGCAATATCAATAATAGTTACGTTTTCAAATAGCTTGTTAGCTGCAGCTTTTCTCCTCATATACGACTGCAAATTTAGCTAAATATTTAGGCGTAACATTTAATTTTTAACAGGAGGTGTTGAGTAAGTGTTAATTGTGGATGAAAGCTGATTTTGTACGTAAGGGTGTTATTTGAGGGACACTTGCTCAGATAGTATCTGATTGAATATAGGTAGCACTAAACAATAAGTGTTCTGTATAATGCATCAATAAACACATTGTAAAGCAGTAGCAGTGCTGTTATGCTCCGCCAGTCCCGCTATCCGCTGCAAGTTCTCGTTGCACTGCGGGCTTTACGCTGCCATCGGGTTTAGTTTGCAATGGATTGTGCGTTGGAAAATACAGGCTACACAAAGGCGCAAAGCAGTATTATACATCCATGTAATGCAGCAGATGCTCAGTAGTTAATGATGCAATGCCAAATGTAATTGCAACCCAGCTTACTCGAACAAGCGCATGATAAATTTCCAGAAAGCTTCGGCTTGCTCAATTTCTATCAGCTGTTCCAATTCCTGCAATTCACATTGTTCATCAATGCTGTCTGAAAATTCAATTAATTCGCGGCTCATAGGTACCTCCAAAATTTATTATGCTAACATAATAAAAATTATACCAAAAACCAAAACGGTATACTGATTTATTTAAAAGAAATTTAAGTGGTAGTAAAAAAGAGCCGGGCTAAAGGAAAAGAAGATAAGGTTTAGGCAACAAACTAACTATTGGTGATAAGGTTGCGCTTTCCCGATAGGTGCCCGGCTCTTGGTTTTGTTAATGCTTGTCCCAGTTGATTTTTCTGGAGAAATACATTAATGTGGCTACAATAAAGAACAATGCTATACTTCCTATCAATAAAGACAGTTCTTCGAGCTGTATAATGACATAGATAAAACCATAAAAGAAGGTAAGTATGAGGCCGAACAGCAGCGCAACCGAGCGGTTATGCATCAGCGATGATGTAAACCAGGCAATGAGGCTGATGGTGGCTACAGAAGAAACCAAGTAGGCCCAGTCGTAGCCTATATGTTCGGCGAAAGACAGGAGCAGGGTATAATAAATTACCATGGCCGCCCCAATGAGTATATAATTAAATACATGAATGTTCTGCTTACGGATAAGCTCTGTTAAAAACAGCGATACAAATGTGAGGAGGATAATTAATGATGAGTATTTGGTAGTACGCATTGTTTTGCGGTACTGGTCAACCGGTAGCTGGAATTTCACGCCGAAGGTAGCTTCATTAACAGCTTTTTCATTGCTTAGCAGAGCTTCGTTACCTGTCCATTGTTGCGGAAACGGTCGGTTATAGTACAATGCACGCCAGTGTGCACTTGAGCCGCTGGTATCAGCACTGTGGCGGTCTGGTAAGTAATTGCCGCTATAGGTCGGGCTCTTCCAGTCGCTGGTAACAACAACATCAGTGGTTTTGCCGGTGTGCAAAAAGTTAAGTGCTTCGCTGCCATTAAGATCAAGTGTGAAGTTGAAGTTAAAATTGTCGGTATCTGGCAAGGTAATGTTAGCTTGCAAACCATTATTGAACAACGCTTGTTCGCCAAATACAGGCTGCACATTTACCGATTGCCCCTTCAAGTGAATTACAGGATTACTTTTCAATCCCTTTAAATCGGAAAGCCCAAAGGTGATGTAAGCCTTGCCGGTTTGTAAATCCTCAGGCTTGATGCCATTTTGAGTTAATGCCGACCGGATAAAATTGCCGCTTACCTGTATTTTAGATTGGTAAACAGTAGCATCCATAACGCCCCGATGGAATATTTCAGTCTTCACTTTGGCGTTGATACTTAGATTTTCGGGTAAGAGATATAAGTTTTGGGTAATAAGCCCATTCTTGCCATCAGTATGCGTGTAAGGGACAACCAGTACAGGCCCCATAAAGGTTTGCGCTTTCGACCACTTATTGGCCGTGCTGTTTTGAGTAGTTTGTAAAGCATATTCTCGTTCGGTGATCATGCTCTGTATCCAGGAAGACGGAATGAGCAGTAATAAAATTAGTGCAGTGATAATGGCCAGCTTGATAATAACTGCGTTTTTGCCGGCAGTTGGCGTTTGTTGATATTCAGTTTCCATGTTTATATATTAAAAGTACTTTGTATTTCAGAGTAAATGAATAAAAAAAAGTCTTACAATTTCTGTTGTTTAATTAAAGCTTCTAACGCTGCTAAATGCTGCTTAAAGGCAGTTTTGCCTTTCTCTGATGCTGAATAGTTAGTATTAGGTTTACGGCCTAAAAACGATTTGTTCACGGTAATATATTCTTCTTTTTCCAAACCTTTAAGGTGCGAGGCCAGGTTACCGTCGGTTACTTCCAACAGCTCTTTCAATGAGTTAAAATCATAGCGTTCGTTCACCATCAGCACGCTCATGATCTGTAGCCTGATGCGGTTCTCGAAAGCTTTATCCAGTTGTTCGAAAGGTATTTTCACCGGTCGTATTTTAAATACATACTCCAACCATACACAATATGCAATACACCAAAGCCTACGGCCCAAAACAGTAACCCATAACCCGGATAACAAGCGGCCAGCAAACCCAGCACAATTTCTGATATGCCCAGATAGCGCAAATCATTATAGGTGAAATTGCTGCAACTGATTAAGCTTAAGCCGTAAAACATCAGCATTGCGGGTGCAATAATACCAAAGTATCCGCGGCTCAACATAATCAGGGTAAAAATTCCGCCGGTAAAAAGGGGAACAGCCATATAAAATAGCAACTGGCGGCTAACAGGTGTCCAAAATTGCTGCCGCTTTTTCTGAGCTTTACGATAGGTAAGCCACAAGCCTGTAGAAACTGAGGCTACCAACACCAAAATTGAAATGAATATCAACTGCATCCTAATTTGGTGATTAGGGATATAGAAAGGACGGTAACCAAAAAAGCCATAATCCTGGTAAACCAGGCCATAAGCCAGTACTGCACCAATAAGGGCATATACACCAGCCAGTACGCCCGATAAGCCGCTCAGGGAAATAAACTTTGAAGAACGCTCCATCAGGTTGCGGATGGAAGCTAAATCATCTTGCAGTTGATCTTCTTGCATGTGAAAGTGCTTTGTATTGCAAAGTTATTGATTGTGTTTGAATGTGCAAGAGATTTATAAAATGATTTAATTAAATATAAATACTATTCACCACGTCATTGATTCGTCCTTCGCAATTACGCATTGGACTTATTAAAGCAAAAAAGGCGGCTCTATTTGAGCCGCCTTTTAATTGCAATTAACAACAAGGTTTAATTAATAACTCGTTGGATTATCTGCTTTTTTCAACGTTCCATTGGTATAGAGCAGCGGATTTACCTTTTTGGTATCACCCTGATATACCCAAACAATGTTGCCAATGTATTTCCTGAAGGCATCATTCACATCATTTACACTCAGTTTCTTTACGTCGTCTACCATGGTTAATGAACGTTTCCAGTTATTGAACAATATCTCGTTCGAGAGCATGGAAGAGGCTTGAGCCGAGTTAGTTTCCTGGCGATAGTAAAAACCGGTGAGGTAAGTTACCTTCATGTTTTTTACTTCAGCGGCGGTAAAGCCTTCCGTTTTTATTTTATCTACCAGTTTGTCAAACACAGCTATGTACTTGTCAGGCTGAGTGGTAGATACCGAAAAACGTGCCGTAGCATTGGTGCCGCCGCTAAACCATGACTGCGGTGCATAAGACAAGCCATTATTGGTGCGTACATCTAAGAAGTGACGATCGGCAAAAATTCGCATAGCTACATTAAAAGCATCATAATCAGGTGTGCCGGGCGAAGGTCCGCTGGTCACACCTTCTACATAGTTAGTGGCCAGTTCTCTGGGCTCAGCCGAGAATGTGTTTTTATAAGCCCTGAAAAATGATTTTTTTAACTCATAAGGTGCACCCTGCTTTACGCTGGCCAGCATTGCTTTTACATTATTTTCAATTACTGATTTATCTAAATCAGCTATTACTACAATCACCAAGCGTGACTTGGTTAATATGGACTGATAATAAGCTTTGGTTTCGGCAGCAGTCAGTTTTTGCAGGTTTTCTACAGTTCCGCTGGGGTTTTTAGCATAATCGCGGCCTGCAAAAGCTACTTTATTGGCATAGTTGTCAATAGCAGCATCGGGTTGTGATTCCTGGCCTTTCAGGTTGTTGATAGCATCCTGTTTAATACGGGCAAACTCCTTTTCATCAAAGCGGGGCTGGGTAATGGCGTCAGCGTATAAAGGCCAAACCACATTAAAATCGCTCTTGATGCAATTCATCCGGATGACCGAAAAATCTTTGCTGGCATAACCGTATACCTGGGCGCTTACTTTGTCCAGTTTGTTTTTAAAGCTGTTCTTGTCATCTTTTACCGTTCCGCATTCGGTAAGGGCATTCAGCGCCATGGCTTCAATGCCTGCTTTGCTGGCCGGGTAATTTTGAACGCCGCCTTTAATCGCAGTTTGTATTTCTACAATATCATTGCCGCTGGGTTGCACAATTACTTTTACGCCGCTTACCTGCATCTCGTAAGGTTCTTTTTGTGCCTGGGCGGCTTTGCTGTTTACCAATAGGGTAAGGGCTAATGCGATGCCTAAATATTTTTTCATGTGTGTAAGGTTTAAGGTTATTTGGCTGCAAATACCGCAGGTACATTAAATTGTTTACTTAACTCGGGTTTAATTACAATGCCCGAAACCAGTGGCTTGCCGGTAATATAGGTGCTGATGTAGCGGTCTATATCAGCACGGGTTATCTTTTGATAGTTGCTGGTAATATCGGTGCCAAAATCTAATGAAGCGCTGCACCACCAAAAGCTAAGCTGGCTGGCTAATGACGAAGGTTTCTCTTTTTCGCGACTAGCATTACGCAGTAGTATAGCTTTAGCATCGGCCAATTGACCGTCGGTATAATAACCGGGTTTACTCCATAACGCAACTTGTTTGTTCACCTCATCATAACACTCTTTTATTTTGTTGGGGTTTGGTACCACAAACAACTCAATAGAGCCGGTATAACGGGTGGTACTATAGCTTACATCAGCCGAAGAAGCCAAACCGGTGTTTACCAGTGCCTGCTGAAGTTTGGATGAGTTTAATCTTAAAACGGTAGAGAATACATCTGCCGCTATGGTTGATGCAGAATCGCGCAGGTAAGACGGGCCTTGCCAGGCGATTTCCATATAAGGGGTTTGGGCAATGGATGATTCCTTTACAAAGTACTCGCTTTTCTTAAGCGGCGGGAAAGGTGGAATAGGATATTTTACATTAGGATCAACACCACTGCTGGCCCAGTCGCCAAAAATCTTTTCGGCCATGGCAAAAGCCTGGTCGTGCTTAACATCACCTACTATGGTGAGCAGGCTGTTATTGGGCAGGTAGTATTTATCCTTGATAATCATCATTTTTTCAGGCGTTGCTGTGTTGATGATTTCGTGAATACCGATAGGCATTTTGCGGGTAATCAGATCGCCCCAAAGTTTCTTGTTAATTTCATAATACAATTGAAAGCCGGGATCGCTTTCTGCGCGCTGAAATTCACCATCAACTACCGGACGTTCTTTTTTCATGTCCTCTTCACGGTAGATAGGGTAACGAATGGCGGCGTTCATGAATTTCAAACCTGCGTTCAGGCTATCTCGGTCGAAGGTGAAAAAGTAGTTGACACGCTCAACACCGGTAGTGCCGTTCCAGATGGCCCCCAATTCCTGCGTGCGTTTTAGAAAACTGGCCTGATCAGGGTAGTCTTTGTTGGCCTTAAAAAACATGTGCTCAAACAGGTGAGAGAGGCCGCTGTATTCCGGGCCTTCGGTGTAAGCACCATTTTTTACCGCAATTTCAATTGTGGCTAATGGTACCTTGCTGTTTTCAATAACTACTACTTCAAGTCCGTTAGGAAGTTTTTTCCAGAAGTAACCCTCCGGCAGGCGGGGCTGTGCGTAAGCACACACCATGCTAAAGATGCCTAAGGCACCTAAAACCGCCTTTTTTAAAAAAGATGAGGTCATAAAAGCTTAAGATTTAGTGTGACATCCTAAAAATAGCATAATTCTTCGGCCTCAAACAGGTTATTAACAAAAAATAACAAAAAAGCCCCACTTTTTGGTGGGGCTTATACGAGGGAATAAAATTTCTTTTAAACGGTTAATGCTGCTTTTACCAGATAGGGTAATATTTCTTTTTGAAAGGAGACAAAGTTCTTACGCACGTCAGCGTCACTTACAGAGGTAAAAGCAAAGCTGAATACGATACTTTTACTGCATTTAATCAAAAAGCGAAGGCGTTGCTGATAACTTTCGGGCCGGCGCATATCGGCCAGGCGGGTAAAAGAAGTGACCAGCAAATCTTCCAGCTCGTTAGATAAGTTCTTTAAGAAGGCTTGAGAGTTAGCTGATTCACGGATGAAATCCCAACCGATAAACTCGTTGCATATGGTGTATGACAGGCGACTGGTTTTCATAATGAGGTTTGACAAGTGCGTTTCCTCATCGGGCATCGGGCTGTTACCATCTACCAAATCATTTACGCTTACGCGGATGTAATCCATCAGCAGGGCGTGCAGTACTTCTTCTTTGCTATCGAAATATTTGTAAATGGTAGCCTTGGCAATTTTGGCTTTCTTGGCAATTTCGTTAACGCTGGTTTTGTGATAACCGAACTTGCGGAATAACTCTTGCGAGGCCCGCTTGATGGTTTCTTTAATTTTATCGGCTTCCATGTATCAGTTCGTCACAAATATCTGAAAATTATATACATAGGCATTGTACACTTTTAATGATTTGGTAGCCGGTGCTTTCACCGGCGAGCCATCAGCAATAGAAAACTTAGAGCCGCTGCAAGGGTCGGTTAATGTAAGGCCGGTATTGTCAATAATTACAGCGCACTTGTTTTGCGGGTTGTAGCTGCTACAGCGGTCAAACGCTGCATAGCTGCCATCCGGCTTATGGTAAATCACCAGTCCGGCCACGCCGTAGCCGTTAATTAATACCGAGCCACCAACAGCACTCAGGGCACTTACACGCGGGTCAGAAAGCGGAGTTTGAAAATAAACGCTTACCGTAGGTACATAGCTGCCATCATCTTTACCACACGAAATCAAACCCAGCATCAAAACAATGGCAATTGCTTTTATACCTTTCAGCATACTTATATTACTTCAGTTTTAAACTGTTTCAGGAAACGGACATCGTTCTCTGAGAACAGGCGTAAATCGCGGATGACATATTTCAGATTGGTAATGCGCTCGATACCCATACCGAAGGCAAAACCTGTGTATTTTTGGCTATCTATGCCGCAGTTCTCCAGTACATTAGGGTCAACCATGCCACAACCTAAAATTTCTACCCAGCCGGTATATTTACACATGTTACAGCCCGATCCTTTGCAAATGGTGCAAGAAATATCCATTTCGGCCGATGGCTCGGTAAACGGGAAATAAGACGGGCGGAAACGTACCTGTGTGCCTTCACCATATAGTTCCTGTACGAAATGATACAGCGTTTGTTTCAAATCAGCAAACGATACATTTTCATCTACATACAAACCTTCTACCTGATGAAAGAAGCAATGCGCACGGGCGGAGATGGCTTCGTTGCGATATACGCGGCCTGGCATAATAGCGCGAAAGGGCGGTTTGCCATTTTCCATCATGCGCACCTGTACCGATGAGGTATGGGTACGCAGGGCAATGTCATCAGTACCGTTGTTCTTTTTGATAAAGAACGTGTCCTGCATATCACGCGCCGGGTGTTCAGGCGGGAAGTTCAGGGCGGAGAAATTGTGCCAATCGTCCTCAATTTCAGGCCCTTCGGCTACCACAAAGCCTAGGCGCTTAAAGATGTCAATCATCTCATTACGCACCAGTTGCAGCGGATGTCGCGAGCCTATGGCAAAACCTTCGCCCGGCAGGGTAAGATCAACATCTGTGGCTAAGTTTTGAACAGCCGAATCAAAATGCTCTTTCAGTTCGGTATACCTGGTTTCAGTTAACTGCTTAAACTGGTTCAGCACTTTACCCAAAGTACGTTTTTCTTCGGGCGTGGTACTTTTAAACTGCTCAAATAAATCTTTAATCAGTCCTTTAGTACCCAAATATTTAATGCGGAAGGTTTCCAGTTCTTCGGCATTAGCCGGAGCGAAAGCGTTTACTTTTGCGGTATATTGATCAATTAATGTTTGCATTTATAATATAGTTCTTAGGTATTGCTCAGAAGTGAGTACAGGCAGATTAAATTTTTTGTAATGCTTAGTATTACGGCTGATAATTAAATCGCAATTATTGTCTTTGGCAATGTAGTACTGAATACTGTCTTCAAAATCAGTATGATTACTATCAAGTCCCTGATTGATATGCAAGGCATCCAGCGACAATAAGCGAATAATTTTAAGCATACTTTTTAAGTTGCTTTTGGCTTCCGTGTTGCCAAATTTTTTTCTGATAATATAATGAATGTTTGCCACAATTAAAGTTGAGGTATGAAGCTGAATTCGATTGTTTTCAGCTTCATTCAACAGATATTCGCTGTAGTCGGCAAACGGTGTACGATCTAACAAAAAATCCAATAATACATCACTGTCTACAAAGATTTTTTTATAGGCCATGTTTCTCCTTTAAATATTCATACTTGGCATCCCAAATGTTAACATCATCTGAAACTTTGCTTTTCAAAATCCCCCTAAGCTTTTTCAATTCAGCTGAAGTATTCACTGACTTTATTTTCTCCAAAAAATCATTATTCTCAACAGTTTCCTGCGTCGCAGTGCTTTTTATAAAATCAGAGAACAACTTAGATATGCTTACCTGATGTGCCGATGCATACCGCTTGGCTTTAGCAATTATATCAGCATCTACGCTTAATGTTAGTTTCGAAGTAGCCATTGCACTGAAGTTTATACGTACAAATATAATTAATTTATACGTATCATTTAATTACGCCTAATTCTTTACCCACTTTGGTAAAGGCGGTAATTGCTTTATCCAAATGCTCCTGCTCATGAGCAGCTGAAATTTGTACACGTATACGGGCTTTACCCTGCGGCACTACCGGGTAATAAAATCCAATCACATAAATACCTTCCTGCAGCATACGGGCGGCAAACTCCTGTGCCAACTTAGCATCATACAGCATTACGGGCACAATAGGGTGTACGCCGGGCTTAATATCAAAGCCAGCCTTGGTCATCTTCTCGCGGAAATATTGGGTATTGTTTTCCAGTTTGTCGCGCAGGGTGGTGGCTTCGCTCAGCATATCCAATACTTTAATAGAGGCGCCGGCAATAGAAGGTGCTAAAGTATTAGAGAACAAATATGGGCGTGAGCGCTGGCGCAGCATGTCAATGATTTCCTTACGACCCGAAGTAAAGCCGCCGGAAGCACCGCCTAATGCCTTACCCAGCGTGCCGGTAATGATATCAATACTGCCCATTACATGGTGATGCTCATGTGTACCCCGGCCGGTTTTACCCATAAAACCTGAACAGTGCGATTCATCAATCATCACGAGGGCTTTATATTGGTCGGCCAGGTCACAAATTTTATCTAATTGTGCAATGGTGCCATCCATTGAAAAAGCACCATCGGTTACAATAATGCGGTGACGCAGGCCTTGGGTAGCTTTTAGCTTTTCTTCCAAATCAGACATGTCATCGTGCTTGTAACGGTGGCGCTGTGCTTTGCAAAGGCGTATGCCGTCAATAATAGAGGCATGGTTCAGTTCGTCAGAAATAATGGCATCCTGCTCATTAAACAGGGGTTCAAACACACCGCCGTTGGCATCAAAGGCCGCAGCGTATAGGATAGTATCTTCGGTGCCTAAAAACTCCGATAGCTTTCTTTCCAGTTCTTTATGAATATCCTGCGTACCGCAAATAAAGCGTACCGATGATAAGCCGTAACCATGGCTGTCAATAGCCTCTTTGGCAGCTTCAATTACTTTAGGGTTCGAGGAAAGGCCCAGGTAATTGTTAGCGCAAAAGTTGATTACCTCCTGGCCGCCCTGCACTTCAATATCAGCGCCCTGTGGCGAGGTAATTACTCTTTCTTTCTTATATAAACCGGCGTTCTTAATGTCGGTAAGCTCCTGTTGTAAAACAGGTTTCAGGGTTTCATACATAATGG
Organism: Mucilaginibacter koreensis; assembly: GCF_054783355.1. Classification (NCBI taxonomy): domain Bacteria; kingdom Pseudomonadati; phylum Bacteroidota; class Sphingobacteriia; order Sphingobacteriales; family Sphingobacteriaceae; genus Mucilaginibacter; species Mucilaginibacter koreensis. The sequence goes on from NZ_BAAGQS010000002.1 coordinate 96,523, forward strand.
TTAATGTTTGGGGCAAAGGTAAGCAATAGGCGGTAAATGAGGTTCATATCATCGTAACAATGAAATAAAACTGCTGCGTATCAAACATTTTACGTGTAATGGGTTATATACTAAATTACCATGATCAGATATTTTTTCCTTTTTTTCATCAGCCTCGTGGCTGTGCAGGCTTCTGCGCAGCAACAATATTTGCTTTCAGGCCGCATTACCGATAATGAGAATAAGCCGGTTTCATTTGCTTCGGTTTACATTAGTAACACCACCTATGGTACCTCGGCCAACCAGGAGGGACGCTATCAGTTCAAATTATCGCCGGGTACATATACGGTGGTATACCGCAATGTAGGTTATATTGAAAAAAAGGTGCGGCTAACTATTACTAACCGCGATGTAGTACAAAACCAGCAATTGCAGCTCGAAACCTTTCAATTACAGGCGGTAGAAATTAGCGGCGATACCACTAATCCCGGTGCCCGTATCATCCGTAAGGTAATTGATAATCGCGAGCGGTATCTGAGCCAGGTAAAACAATATTCGTGTGTGGTGTATGTAAAAGGTGTACAGCAACTGGTAAGCGTACCTAAAGCGGTAATCAGAAATAAATTTGCCCGCCGTTTTGCCCGCCGTTTGCAAATTGATACCACCAATGGTAAGGGAATCATTTATCAGTCCGAATCTATCTCTACCTTCAGCTTTGAGCAGCCTCGTCACATTAAGGAAGTAATGATTTCCTCAAAAACGGCAGGTCAGAATAATTCCTTCAGTTATAACCGGGCGGCCGATTTACAAATAAATTTCTATGAAAATACAGCTGTAATCAGCGGCGTTAGCCCCAAAGCGTTTATTTCGCCTGTGGCAGATAATGCTTTAGATCATTACAGCTACCGTTTGGTAGGTACTTCGGTAGAAGATGGCAGGGTAATTTATAAAATACTGGCCATGCCTACCCGTGAGCATGACCAGGCTTACCGTGGGTTTGTATATGTAATTAAAGATGACTGGCGCATTTATGGTATTGATATGTACATTACCAAGCAGGCCAATATCAATTTTGTGGATACCCTGAACATTACCCAGCAGTTTGTGCCTGTGCGCGATACAGTATGGATGCCCATCACTACCCAGTTTGATTTTAAAGGCGATGCCCTGGGCGTAAAGTTTAAAGGTTATTACCTGGGTGTATATAATAATTACAACATCAATCCGCAATTCAGCCCTAAGTATTTTGATGGTGAGGTGCTGCGTATTGATACCAATGCCAATCAAAAACCCAATGGCTACTGGGCCCACAACCGCCCGGTACCGCTTACTGCGCTTGAAGCGGTAGATTACCGGAAGAAGGACAGTGTAGCTGAAATCAGAAACCAGCCCGAATACATTGATTCATTGGAAAACCGGCAGAATAAATTCAGAGTGCTCCGGTATATCACTTTGGGTTATCAGCATTATAACCGTGATACCCGTTCTTCAGTATATGTATATCCCATTTATGAGCAGATATTTTATAATACAGTACAGGGCTGGGGTGTTAATCCTAAAATTACTTACCTAAAAGGTTTTGACAACCGCCAGAGCATCAGCATTACGCCAGCCCTTCGTTACGGCTTTACCGAAAAGAAACTTGATGCCAACTTAACGGTAAGCTATAATTACGATCCTGACCATCAGGGTTACTGGTTTTTGCGCGGTGGTAGCGATGTGCTCGATCTAAGTAACGTGGGCACACGCAGTATCCCGTTCAATAGTATAAGTACTTTGTTGTATGGTAACAATTATGTAAAGTACTACCGCTCACAATTTGGTTTGGTAGGCTGGCAACGCGAAGTATCAAACGGCGTAGTGGTTTATGCAGGGTTATCTTATGCCAATCGTCAACAGTTGGTCAACCAATCCTTCAACCGCATTTTTTATCAGGACAGGGCTTACCGCGCCAACAGTTCTTTAGGCCCCGATGGTATTTACCGCAATACTGAAGTGCCACCTGAAGCGTACGTAGAGCGTAAAATATTTGATGAAAACCAAGCTTTAACTTTTAAGGCTTCAGTAAACATCACCTTTGATCAGCAGTATCAAACCCGGCCTGAAGGTAAAATATATGAGCCTTCTAAATTGCCTACTCTACAGGTAACTTACCGTAAAGGTATTAACCACCTGCTGGGGTCTGATGTAAATTACGATTTGGTATCGGCCAGTATTTACCAGAACCGGCTTGGCTTTGGTTTATGGGGCTACTCCAGCTATAAACTTACCATCGGTAGTTTCCTGAACCACCAATCACTGTACTTTATGGATTACAATCACTTTTTGGGTAACCAGGGTACGGTATTTAATCCAGATATCGGCAATTTCCACTACCTGCCGTTTTATGCCAACAGTGCCAACCGCAACTTTTTGGAAGCTCACTATGAGCATAACTTTACCGGCAGATTGTTAGGGGAGGTTCCATATATCAGGAGATTGAAAATAGAAACCATTGCAGGTTTAAACTATCTATATGCCAATAACGCTCCCATCACCGCTGATCCTTATTTTCAGGGCAATGCAGTACGTAATTATGTAGAAGGTTATGTAGGTATCAAGCGCTTCTTCTTCCGTATTGATTATGGTGTGGCTTTCCGTGCAGGCCAAAAATTTGCACAAGGCATACGTATATTCTATGGTATTAAATAAGATGTGTTTGGATGTGCAGATGCATTTGATGTGCAGATGTGCAAGTATGCAGATGTGCAGATGATTTTTTTGATGTGTTAATGATTTATTCTATTTCATCAAAACAATAATCTAACAAGGCAATTCCCTTTATCTGCACATCTGCACATCTGCACATCTGCACATCTGCACATCTGCACATCTGCACATCTGCACATCTGCACATCTTTTTGTATATTTGCAGCTCATTTCACGCTGTTTGCAGCAGTATCAATGTTTTATGGCAAAATATCAAACCCTACTTTACTATTGTTATACTACAATAGCCGAGGCTGAACAATTTGCAGCCGATCATCTTCAGTTTTGTAAAAGCTTAAACTTAACCGGCCGTATCATTGTGGCCGATGAAGGCTTGAATGGCACTGTTTCTGGTACGCCCGAAAGCTGCCAGGCTTACATGGATGCTGTTAAAGCCGATGGCCGTTTCAACTCGCTTGAGTTTAAAATTGATGAGGTAGACGAGCCTTCGTTTGTAAAAATGCATGTGCGCTACAAATCAGAAATTGTGCATTCAGGCCTGCGAAATCCCGAGATGATTAATCCGCAACAACAAACCGGCAAGCATTTAGAACCTGCTGAGTTTATGGCCATGAAGGACGATGACGATGTAGTGATTTTGGATGTGCGCTCGAACTACGAACACTCGGTAGGCCGTTTCAAAAATGCAGTTACACTGGATATTGAAAACTTCCGTGATTTTCCGTCAAAAATTAACGAGCTGGCCAAGTTTAAAGATAAAAAGATACTAACCTACTGCACCGGCGGCATTAAATGCGAAAAAGCTTCGGCACTGCTGTTGCACGAGGGTTTTGAAAATGTGTACCAGTTGCATGGTGGCATCATCAAATACGGTAAGGAAGCCGGCGGTAAAGATTTTGAAGGTAAATGCTACGTGTTTGATAACCGCTTAACGGTAGATGTAAACCAGGTAAACCCAACTGTAATTTCCACCTGCTACAATTGCGGTGCCACTACTGATAAAATGATCAATTGTGCTAATCCAGAGTGCAACGAGCATTTCACCCAGTGCGAAGAATGCGGCTGGAAAATGGACGGCTGCTGTAGCGATGCCTGCCAAACACATCCGCGCAAACGTGTATATGATGGTACCGGCTATTATGTAAAAGTGCCACAGCCGGTGAATATAAAGCTTACAAAGCCTGCCGTAACACTTACAGATGCGCAATAATAAAATTAGTTAATACTCAATAATTGATACAAAAGCTTGCCCGTTAAAGGCAAGCTTTTGTATTTTAAGGCAACCTGGTAGTGTAGCTGTTAAAATATAAGGTGTTGATTCAGAAAAGTTATGAATAATAAATAGATTTGAGCATCAACCAATTACAACCGTATGAGATACAAAAGAATAACAGCTGTGATAATTGCGGCTGCCCTGGCTACAGGTGTAACAGCGCAACCTAAATCCACTACCAGCAATGCCAAAATGAACCAGTTCATCAGCAACCTGATGAAACAGATGACACTGGATGAAAAGATAGGCCAGCTGGTACAGTACACCAGCGATATGGCGGTTACCGGCCCAACGGTAAATGCCAAATATAAGGAGGATATTCAAAAGGGCATGGTCGGCTCCATCTTCAATGCCTATACCCCGGCCTTTACCCGCCAGCTGCAGGAAATGGCCATTAAAGGCAGCCGCCTGCATATTCCGTTGTTGTTTGGGTACGATGTCATCCACGGGCATAAAACTATTTTTCCTATTCCGCTGGGCGAAACCTCAAGCTGGGATTTGGCCCTGATGCAAAAAAGTGCAAGCGTAGCCGCTGCCGAAGCCTCGGCCGATGGACTGCATTGGACGTTTGCGCCCATGGTTGACATTGCCCGCGACCCACGCTGGGGCCGTGTAGCTGAAGGGGCCGGTGAAGATACCTGGCTGGGGGTACAGATTGCCAAAGCCCGGGTAAAAGGTTTTCAGGGAAGCAACTACGATGCCGCCAACACCATTCTGGCCTGCGTAAAGCACTTTGCCGCCTATGGGGCCGTGATGGGTGGCCGCGATTACAATACAGTAGACATGAGCCGTCGCCAATTGATAGAAACTTACCTGCCGCCGTATAAAGCAGGTGTAGATGCAGGGGCAGCTACTTTCATGACCTCGTTTAATGAAATTGATGGTACCCCTTCAACTGCCAACCCTTGGCTTGTGAATGATTTGCTGCGCAAGCAATGGGGATTTAAAGGTTTTGTAGTAACCGATTATACGGCTATCAACGAAATGCTGAACCACGGCAATGTAGCCAACCTGAAAGAAGCAGGCGAAGCCGCTATAAACGCTGGTATTGATATGGATATGCAGGGCGGCGTATTTCAAAACAACCTGAAAGCTTCGGTAACACAAGGCAAGGTGGCCGTGAAAACTATCGACGATGCCTGCCGCCGGATTTTAGAAGCTAAATACAAATTAGGACTGTTTACTGATCCTTACCGTTTTTCTAACGAGGAACGCGCCAAAAATGAGATTATGAGTGCTGCCAATTTGGAAGCAGCGCGTGATGCTGAACGTAAATCGATTGTTTTGCTGAAGAACTATCAGCAGGTGCTGCCTTTGAAAAAGTCGGGTTCTATTGCATTAATTGGCCCGCTGGCCGATGCCAAACGCGATATGATTGGCAACTGGAGTGCAGCGGGTGATTGGAATAAAGCCGTAACCCTTTTAGAAGGCATGAAAAACGTAGCAGGCAACAATGTAACTATTACTTATGCTAAAGGTGCCAATTTAACCGACAACCCGGATTTGCTACGCCAGCTAAACGAGCAGGGAGGTAACCTGAGCAGTGATAACGCTGATGATTTGTTGAAAAATGCTATGGATGTAGCAAAAAAAGCTGATGTAGTTGTATTGGCTGTAGGCGAATCGCAGGGCATGACCGGCGAAGCCGCCAGCCGTACTGATATCAGCATACCTGAAAGTCAAAAGCGTTTAATGCGCGAAATTTATACTTTGGGCAAACCAGTAGTGTTGGTGCTGATGAATGGCCGGCCGCTTACTTTAGAGTGGGAAGACGCCCATTTTCCGGCCCTGCTGGAAGCCTGGTTTGGCGGTACCCAGGCCGGTAATGCCATTGCCGATGTATTGTTTGGCAATTACAACCCGGCAGGAAAACTGACGATGAGCTTTCCGCGCAATGTAGGCCAGATTCCGGTATATTACAGTGCTAAAAATACCGGTCGCCCGGCTGATCCACGCAATAAATATTCTTCCAAATATTTGGATTCGCCTAATGATCCCTTGTATCCGTTCGGTTATGGGTTGAGCTACACCACCTTTACTTACTCGCGCCCGCAAATTGATAAGAAAACGATTAAAGCAACCGATAAACTAAACGTTACGGTAACTGTTACTAACAACGGAAACTACGATGGCGAGGAAACAGTGCAACTCTATATACGTGATATGGTAGGCTCGGTAACCCGCCCACTGAAACAATTGAGAGGGTTTCAAAAGGTATTTTTACGCAAAGGTGAATCACGTGATGTGCATTTTACCATCACCAACGAAGACCTGAAGTTTTATGATGTCAACATGAAATATACCAGCGAGCCCGGCGACTTTAAAGTATTTACCGGGCCTAACTCCATGGATACGCAGGAACAGGATTTTAAACTCGTATTATGATCAAATACTACAGGATATTAATTTTAGGAATGCTAAGCCTCGGCTTGGCATTTCCTGTTTTAGGGCAGGGGCAAGTTAATTCAGCTTATGAGCGGGGGAGTTATATCAGCAAAGGCGATACTTTACCTTACCGCATACTGTTCCCTTTAAACTTTAACCCTGCACAAAAGTATCCTTTGCTTATTGTACTGCATGGAGGTGGCGAACGGGGTAATGATAACGAGGCGCAACTGAAATGGGGAAGTGATTTATTTTTAAGAGATAGCATCCGGAATGAATACCGCGCAATTGTGGTGTTTCCGCAATGCTCGAAAGATAGTTACTGGTCGAACGTGAAAATAGATACGGTAGATGGAAAACGAACTTTTCATTTTCGTGAAGGTGGCGAGCCTACCAAAGCCATGCATGCCTTATTGGGTTTAATAGATCAACTCACCGATAAACCTTACATCAATACCAAACGCATCTATGCAGGAGGCCTTTCCATGGGCGGCATGGGTACGTTTGAGTTGCTGCGCCGTAAGCCAAAGCTGTTTGGGGCTGCATTTACCATAGCCGGTGGCGATAATACCAATAATGCAAAGGCATATGCCAAGCGTGTACCGCTCTGGATATTTCATGGCGAAAAAGACGATGTGGTGCCGGCCGATCACTCACGAGTAATGATAACCGCTATACAGGAAGCCGGCGGCAACCCCAAACTTACCTTATACCCCAATGATACCCATAATAGCTGGACTGATGCGTTTAACGAACCGGCGTTTCTGTTCTGGCTGTTCTCGCATCATTTGTAAGGTTATGAATATAAATCTGTGATTATTTTCATGGCGAGCGGTAGCGTGGTCATCGCTTGCTATAAAGAGGAGCAGATGCCTTCGTGCGGTTGCCATGCTGTTGCTCGCAATTACAGGGGGGTAAACAAAGTGACTTAAAAGAATTATTCTTCTCCTTCAGGTGGCTTTGGTTTCACCATTTTGGGTGTAAAGCGGGGCTTGTAAGCCGGTTTTGGTGCATCGGCAGTTACAGGTGTTTCTGATACGGATGCATCTGGGTTGGGTGCCGGGTCAGTAGTATCAGCAGCGGGTGCATGTATGGGAGTCGGCTCCTCTGTTGGTAACGGTGGCGTTGCTGACTTGGTAATGCTGGGTTTGAAACGAGGTTTAAACGCAGGTTTGGGTGTATTAGCCACCGCTGCATTTTCGGCAGTTGATTCCAGAGACTCAGTGCTAACTGTATCTGTATGTTCTGGCGTTGCAGGTGCAGGTTGCGGGGCTTCAGAGGTAACTTCAGGTGCGGGTGCATCAGCAGGCGTTGCAGTTTTTGTTATACCCGGTTTAAAACGGGGCTTAAAAGCCGGTTTAGCAGGTGATACTGCTGGTGGCTCATCTGCCGGTATTGGTGGCATAGCCTCTGGCTGCTGATTAGCCGGTTCGGTTTTGGGTTTAGATTGACCTGCATTGGTTACACCTGGCTTAAAGCGGGGCTTAAAAGCAGGCTTAACGGGTTCAGGAGTTGGTTCAATGGGCTGGGTATCCACTTTTGCATCAGCTGCTTCCGGGGCAACCTCAGGTGAGGTTTGGGCTGCATGTTTATTGATTTCCTTTACCTCATCTAATGATTTTTCAGGCATCGGTTTTTTAAAGCGTGGCTGAAAACCGGGCTTTACCGCCGGGGTAGCTTCTTCAGCCAAGGTTTCGGTTATGGTTTGCTCCGATATTTGATTTTCAAACCTTACCTTTTCCACTTTGGGTTCAGGGGGCAGGGGGTATTGATGGCGTAGCTTGTTAAACCAATATTTTTTGGTATGGTCGAAGCTCTTATCGCCCATTTGCTCAAAGTGAGTTTTAAATTCAGCAAATAGCGCTTGGTCTGCTGCCTGCAGCAAATCCAAGCTGATTTTCTTCTTTTTAAAAAACTCTTCGAACGTCATTGATTTACATTATCAGGGTTACACCGGAATTTCAATGCCTAATTCAGCCCACTTGATGCCGTAAGCTGTGGTGGTCCAGTTGTTGCGCTCTTCTTCGGTGGCTTGTTGCAGTTTGGGATAAAATGCCAGCGGGAATGCGGCTTGTTTACCATCCGGCTTTTCTACGTATAGCATGTCGCCTTCAATAGATACCTTGAAATTCTGCTTTTGATTGCGTGAAGTGAAAATAGCCATGGTGGTATAATTATGTTTTAAACGTTGTTATTGCGAGGTTCACAAGCTGGAAATCGCTCGCAATAACATTAATGTTTGGTTTTATCTTAAGACTGAAGCCTTATCCCTTACGTCAAAGTTTACGCCATATTGTGGTACACCGCCTGCACATCATCGTCTTCTTCCAGGCGGTCAATCAGCTTCATCACATCGGCAGCACCTTCTTCCGAAACCTCGGTAGTAGATTGCGGAATGCGTTCCAGTTTAGCTGATTTTACTTCAATGCCCTGCTCTTCCAATGCTTTTTGCATCTTACCAAAGTCTTCAAACGCAGTATGGATCACACCCTCGTCCTGGCCTTCTTCATTGGTTTCAATAAATAGGTCTTCAAGTCCGGCATCAATCAGTTCAAACTCCAGTTCTTCCAGGTCGCGTTCGCCCGGCTCAAAGCGGAATACCGCCTTGCGGGAAAATACAAAATCTAATGAGCCGGTTTTGCCCAGGCTACCGCCCACTTTGGTGAAATAGCTGCGCACATTGGCCACAGTACGGTTAGTATTATCAGTAGCGGTTTCAATTAAAACAGCTACGCCATGCGGTGCATAGCCTTCATATACCAGCTCCTCGTAATCTTTTTCGTCTTTGCTAGAGGCACGCTTGATGGCAGCCTCCACACGGTCTTTCGGCATGTTTACCGCTTTTGCGTTTTGCATTGCGGTGCGCAGGCGCGAGTTGGTTTCGGGGTTAGGTCCGCTGTCTTTTACAGCCATTACAATTTCTTTACCCAATCGGGTAAATTGTACGGCCATTTTCGCCCAGCGCTTAAATTTTCTTTCTTTTCTAAACTCAAATGCTCTTCCCATATATCTTGGTTGATTTCACGTGTTATTGAATTTCACCGATTGCAGATTGATTTCATCGAAGGCAATCTGATTATTTTGTATATCAAGTAAACCAATCAGTGCAATCACTCTCAATAATCAGTGTAATTCTTTATAAACTACAAATTTACAGTATTCTTTAAGTTTTCAAGCATGGTTTGGGTGAGCCGGGGCAAATCATACTCCAGTTGCCAGCCCCAGTCCTGCTGTGCTGCGCTGTCGTTTATAGATTGCGGCCAGCTGTCGGCAATGGCCTGGCGCGGATCATCTTTGTATGAGATGCTAAATTCAGGCAGATGCTGTTGTATTTCTTTAGCCAACTGCTCGGGCGTAAAACTTATACCAGCTAAGTTATAGCTTGAGCGGATTTTTATCTGTTCTGCCGGGGCATTCATCAGTTGCAGGGTAGCACGTATGGCATCATCCATATACATCATAGGCAGGGCCGTATTGGCCGAAAGGAAACTTTGATAGGTGCCTGTTTTTAAAGCTTCATGAAAAATGTGAATGGCATAATCAGTAGTGCCGCCGCCGGGTGCCGTTTTCCAGCTGATGAGGCCCGGGTAGCGTATGCTGCGCACATCCAGCCCGTGCTTTTTATGATAATACTCGCACCAGCGTTCGCCGGCCAGTTTACTGATGCCATACACGGTGTTTGGGTCCATAATGCAGTACTGCGGCGTGTTCTGCCGCGGCGAATTAGGGCCAAATACGGCAATGGAGCTGGGCCAGAATAACTTTTGTACTTTAAATTCCACTGCCATGTCCATTACCTGTAGCAGGCTGTTCATGTTTAAATCCCAAGCCAGGCGGGGCTTTTGTTCGCCAACGGCAGAAAGGATGGCAGCTAACAGATATACTTGAGTCGGGCGATGAGCATTGAATATTTCGTGCAGGCGTTCTTTGTTCAGTACATCCAGTTGTTCGAAAGGGCCGCTCTGCGCCAGTATTTCATTGGCCGGATTTAAATCAGAAGCAATTACCTGCTCACTGCCAAACTTTTCTCTCAGGGCCAGTACCAGTTCTGTGCCGATTTGCCCGTTAGCGCCGATCACTAATATTTTCTCGCTCATCATCAGAATTTATGCGGGGCAAATGTAATGATTTTGGGGTTGTTGTTAGAGATGAGATTATTTTGTGCTGCTATCTGCTTTGTTGGGTTTATATTGCTATCCGCCGGTTTGAGTTTGTGCTGTGCTGATTGGCAATTTACTTTTTGCTTGATCAAAAAGTAACAAAAAATCAAGGCAGAAACAATCCTTCCCACCGCACAAGGCCACCGCATGCCTGGGCGGTTTCTGCCAGCCCACCGCGTCTGGGTGGAGAGGTGTTGTAAGTCTGTTCATACGCAAACACTAAACCGCCTGTGGTGCTGGCTGGCATTGCAGGGCAGGCCCCGTGCGGTAAAAAAGCCTAAGCGGGGATGTACTTGATTTATTCGCTATCGCTCATGAAATCGCTACGCTAAGTTTTTGGTTCTTTTGTATCAAGACAAAAGAATAATACCAAACAATACAACACCAGCACAAAACAAATACTATAACCACACACCTCAATAAAAAATCTTAACTTTGATATGCGCTTAACCTGTTGAGCGTTACAAATTATTTATAAACAGTTTAATAAAGAAAATGAAAGTCGCAGTTGTGGGTGCCACTGGCTTGGTAGGCACCAAAATGTTGCAGGTTCTGGATGAACGCAACTTTCCGGTAACAGAAATTATCCCCGTAGCTTCAGCCAAGAGTGTTGGTAAGGAAGTGATATTTAAGGGTAAGCCCTATAAGGTGGTAGCTGTTGAGGATGCGATTAAACAAAAGCCTGATGTGGCTATATTTTCGGCTGGCGGCAGCACTTCGCTGGAGCAGGCCCCCCTGTTTGCCGAAGCGGGCATCACTGTAATTGACAATTCATCGGCCTGGCGTATGGACCCTACCAAAAAGCTGGTGGTGCCTGAGGTGAATGCGGATGTATTGACCGCCGAAGATAAAATTATTGCCAACCCTAATTGTTCAACCATACAAATGGTAGTGGCTTTAAAGCCATTGCATGATCGTTATAAAATTAAACGTGTGGTGGTATCAACTTACCAATCGGTAACTGGCACTGGATTAAAGGCAGTAAACCAATTGATGGACGAGCGTAAAGGTATTGAAGGCCCCAAGGCTTATCCTTATCAAATCGATCTGAACGTATTGCCGCATATTGATGTGTTCCAGGATAACGGCTATACCAAAGAAGAAATGAAAATGATACTGGAAACCCGTAAAATAATGGGTGATGACAGTATCCGGGTAACCGCAACTACGGTGCGCATCCCGGTAATGGGCGGTCACTCAGAAGCGGTAAACGTAGAGTTTGAGCAGGATTTTGATTTGGCCGAAGTACGTGACATTTTAAGCAAAGCCCCCGGCGTAATTGTAACTGATGATGTGGCTAACCTGAAATACCCGATGCCGTTGGATGCACATGATAAGGATGAAGTGTTTGTAGGTCGCCTACGCAGAGATGAAAGTCAGCCCAATACCCTGAATGCCTGGATTGTATCTGATAACCTGCGCAAGGGTGCGGCTACCAATGCGGTGCAAATTGCTGAGTACCTGATGGAGAAAAACCTGATTGGTCAGGCTGTTGAGGCGTAATTAACAATATAAATTATAAATTAGCAGGGATAGTGACTCACTATCCCTGTTTTATTTAATCACATTGTAGTTATTTTTAAGGTTATAGCTAATAAGTAACAATAGCGAGCTCGGTTTTAAACATACTTAGATGATTTCCTTTGCGCATCGTGTTTTTATGGAGGTGGCGGCCAATTTGAGTTTTTCAAAGGCAGCGCATATCCTGTTTATTACTCAACCTGCCATCAGCAAGCATATTAAGGCGCTTGAAGATCAGTACAAAGTGCCGCTGTTTGAGCGCAAAGGAAACAGTATAGTGCTCACCGAAGCCGGCAAAAAACTGAACGAATACTTATTGCAGGCCATTGAAATTGAACGCCGTGCCGAATACGATTTATCTCTGCTAAGCAATACCTCACATGCATCCGGACATTTGCGATTAGGGGCAAGTACAACTATTGCGTTGTATATTTTGCCTTCTATTTTATCCGGTTTTCAGCAAAAAAACGCCAATGTGGATATCCAGTTGGTGAACCGAAATTCTGAATATATTTTGAATGCCCTGCTTACCCATGAGGTGGATTTGGGCATTATTGAGGTAGATAACAAACTGACCACCGTATCTTATAAGCCATTCATGACGGATGAGGTCATCCCCGTTTGTTCGGCTAAAAGTCCGCTGGCAGGTAAATCATTATCTTTAAAGCAAATGTTAAAAACACCGGTGGCTTTACGCGAGCGGGGATCAGGTACGCTGAATGCATTGTTTAAAGCACTATCAGCCCATCATGTAAAACCGGCCGATTTAACCGTGAAAATTCGCTTAGGCGGCACAGAAGCTTTGAAGAACTTTATTTTAGCCGATCAATGTCTGGGCTTTTTACCGGAGCCGGCTATTGTGCGTGAGCTGGCTGCAGGCGATTTGGTAAAAGTGCCGGTAGAAGGGTTAAGAATTACCAGGAATTTCTATTTTATTCGTCGTAAGGGGACAGAAGACTATGGGCTTACGCATGATTTTACTGAATATGCTGCGCAGCATTTGGGGCCTTGACAGGCTATCGGTCAATAGTTTCTTTTTCCAGCTTTTCTTGCCGGCGCTTAAAGCTTTTAGCAAAACGATAATAAATGATACTGCTGGTCATACCTGCTATCAATGATTCAATAGCCACTTCGGTAGCCGATTCATGCAGTATCAGCCTGTTCAGCACTACGCCTGCGCTTTCTGAAAGCAGAATGAAAAAAAGAGTTTGAAATAAGAACTGTTTCATTTACAAACGTTCATGCTGTTAACCATGTGAGTGCTTTATACGCAAGCTAAGGCTCATTAGTTATTAAAATTATCGGACTCATAAATTAATAACTTCAACTAAGTTACAAATATATTTGTAGAAATGTCTCAAGCTAAAAAAGCACTCATTATTGGTGCCGGTATTGCCGGTATTGCAACAGCCATACGGCTGGCCATAAAAGGCTATACCGTAGAAGTGTTTGAAGCTAACAACTATGCCGGTGGCAAGCTCAGCGAGTTTGAACAGCAGGGTTACCGTTTTGACGCCGGCCCCAGCCTGTTTACTATGCCGCAATATGTAGATGAATTATTTAGGCTGGCAGGTAAAACCCCGGAGCATGAGTTTAAATACCAGCGGCTGGATACCATTTGCAACTACTTTTATGCCGATGGGAAACGTTTTACAGCTTATGCCAATGCAGATAAATTTGCAGCAGAAGCGGAACAGGTGTTGCAAGAGCCCGCTGCTCATATTCGCGGTTACTTCAAAAAAAGTAGAGCCATTTACCACATCACTAACCATGTTTTTTTAGAGCAGTCATTGCACCGGCTAAAAACCTACTTAAACTGGAGTACCCTGAAATCGGTAATGCGCTTACCGCAGATTGATGCCATGCGCACCATGCATAAAGCCAACGCAAAACAGTTTGATAACCCAAAGCTCACCCAATTTTTTGATCGTTATGCCACTTACAATGGTTCTAATCCTTACCGGGCACCAGCTACATTGAATGTGATTCCGCATTTGGAGCAGCAATTTGGGGCTTATTTTCCGGAGGGTGGCATGTACAGCATTACTTTAAGCCTGGTGAAGTTAGCTGAAGATTTGGGCGTTAAGTTTCATTATCAGCAACCGGTGCAGCAAATTGTAGTGGCCGGTAAAAAGGCAACGGGTATAAAGGTAAATGATGTGTACATTAAAGGAGATATTGTGATATCTAATATGGATGTATGGTTTACTTACCGCAAGTTATTGCAACAGCACCCGCATCTTTTTCCTGAAAAAATACTGAACCAGGAACGCAGTAGTTCGGCATTAATATTTTATTGGGGCATCAGCAGGCAGTTTCCGGAACTGGATTTGCATAATATCTTTTTCAGCGCCGACTATGAGGGCGAGTTTAACCATATCTGGCAACAGAAAAATATTAGCGCCGACCCTACTGTTTACCTCAACATCAGCTCAAAATGCAAGCCCGATGATGCACCCACCGGGCACGAGAATTGGTTTGTAATGATTAACGTGCCTGCCAACACCGGGCAGGATTGGGATAAGCTTATTGACGAAGCCCGTAAAAATATCATCCAAAAACTGACTCTTCAATTGGGGCAAAACATTGCATCACTTATTACCTGCGAAAGTATATTGGACCCGCGCAGCATTGAAAGCCGCACCTCATCTTATCAGGGCTCTTTATATGGCACCAGTTCTAATAACCAGTTTGCTGCCTTTTTGCGCCACGCCAACCGATCTTCAAAAATCAATAACTTGTATTTCTGCGGTGGCAGTGTTCATCCCGGTGGTGGTATTCCGCTGGCTTTGCTGTCGGGTAAAATTGTAAGTGAATGGGTACCTGTGGTTGAAAAGCAGGCCTTTTAGTACCGTTGTTTAAGGTTATAAGCCTTTTTCTATATTTGCCTGCTATGGGTTTTTCGAATTTGCCCGAACTGGGCCGTGTACATTACCATGAGTACGGAAGTGGAGCCAAGCCACTACTGGCTTTTCATGGCTATGGCATGACGGGAAGGCAATTCCATGTGCTGGAAAAATCCATCCTACAGGAGTATCATGTATACGGTTTCGATCATTTTTTTCACGGCGAAAGCAGTTTAATCGGTTGGGAAGAGAAGCAAATTATTGCCGGTATGCCTAAAAAAATGGTAAAAGCCTATCTGGAGCAGTGGTTCCGACAATTCGGACGGCAGCGCATTAGCGTGATGGGATATTCTATTGGTGCTAACCTGGCGCTGCTGTTGGTTGAGGAGTTTGGAGAGTACATCGATGAAGTTATTTTGATGGCGCCCGACGGGCTGGCAGTATACAAAGGCTTTCACTTTTTAACCCATCATTGGGCAGGTAAGGGGCTATTCAGGTGGGTAAGCAAAAGTAATTGGTTGGCTCCGGCAGTTTTAAAAGGACTAAAGCAGGTAAAATTTATTGACGAAAGCCTGTACCGCATTGCCTATAATGAGGTAGATACGCAAAAGAAACGACTGGATGTATACTATACCCTTAACTTGATTAAACTGCTGCGGCCTGATGCAGAAAAGATAGCGCAGCAAATCAATCAGCACAACATCAAATGCCGGTTCATATTCGGTAAAGATGATTTGTTGTTCCCCTTAAAAGCGGCGCAGCCATTTATTGCTAAATTGCAGCAGCCGCAGGTACATGAGGTAAATATGGGCCATTGGCTGGTTACCCCCGAGCTGGACGCATATCTGGTAAATACAACCGAGCATGATTGAACACAAAAGAAGCGATTGGGCACAAACCCTGCTGGCACCTTATGTGGCTTACCGCATACGCAAAGCATTTAAAGTGTTTCACCATACACCGGTTGCCATTAAGCCAGACCATTCAGTATTGCTGTTGTGCAATCATTTTAGTTGGTGGGATGGTATTTGGGCTGGGCACCTCACTTACCGTCATCTGGGCCGCAGGTTTCATATCATGATGCAGGAGGACCATTTAATGCAGCGGTCTTACTTCAGGCATGTGGGCGGTTTTTCCATTAACCCAAAATCAAGAGAAGTAGTGCAGTCGCTAAATTATACAGCCGAAATTTTAAGCAACCCGACTAATTTGGTTGCCATGTTTCCGCAGGGCGAACTGGTATCTAATCACGCTACGGATATTCACATTGAAAAGGGTGTTGCCCATATCATTAAAAAAGTAAAAGGCAACTGTCAGATCATTTACTACAGTGCTTTTATTGATTATTTTGAAAGCCTGAAACCCTCTGTCTACCTGCACTTGCTGGATTGCGGAACTAATCATGATTTTGATTTTGAGAAGTTAAAAGAGCAGATTAATACATTTCATCAGCAAGCGCTGAAAGATCAGGTACATGTAGCGCATTGATAATCAGCATAACCACTTGTCATCCTGAGATCCGTCGAAGGATGGGTGCAGAGCGTTTATGGGTGCGGCCTGTGCACTATGCTTCGAGTACCTCAGCACGACAGCACCAACAGCTTATGCATTAATCCAACTTATGTTATAAATTTTCTCTAAGCAATTTGTATTTTGCCGCTGCGGCATGATCTATCCCAGAAAAAATAAATTCATTCATTCCTTCTTCCATCATTATGTGGGGCACATACTCCGCCGTAATTTTAAAGCATTGCATTTTGGCTCAATTGAGGTTAAGCCAGACAAATCGATATTGCTGCTGGCTAACCATTTTGGCTGGTGGGATGGCTTTATTCTATATTGGCTAAATCATCTGCGCTTCAAAAAACGTTTTCATATCATGATTCTGGAAGATACCGTACAGAAAGTATTTTTTTTGAAATACATGGGTGCTTTTTCCATGATAAAAAACTCGCGGGAGATGCTGATTTCCCTGCAATATGCAGCCGAATTATTGCAGGATCCCAATAACCTGGTACTTATATTTCCGCAGGGTAAACTATACTCTAATTTTGTAAATGAGGTACATACAGAGAAAGGATTAATGAAAGTGGTGCAGCCTGCATCCGGCAGGTTTCAATATGTATTAGCGGCTACCTTTGTCGAGAACTTTCAGCACAAAAAGCCTTCAGTTTATACCTACCTTAGCAGCAGCGAGATTGCGGTTACTGATATTAACCAATTACAGCAGCTTTATCAGCAACATTACAGCTCGGCAAAACTGCAACACACTCAAAACGTTGTATAGGCGTGGTTTTTTATATTCTTCTGTTTGTTGTCTGCATTTTTATTGTACTGCGTTTTGTAGTTACACTATTCAATTTTATTTCAGACCCCAAATTGCGCCGCGTAATTAAAATGCAGGAAGATTTGGTATCTATACTCATTCCTGCCCGCAACGAGGCACACCAGATACTTACCCTGCTGGAGAGCATTGTTAACCAAGAATACAAAAATTATGAAGTAATTATCTTGGATGATGACTCCGATGACGATACTTATAAACTATGTGCCGACTTTGCAGAGCAACATCCGCAGTTCAGTGTCATCAAAGGCCGCCCGCTAGCCGAAGGCTGGCTGGGTAAAAATTTTGCCTGCTTCCAGCTGGCGCAACAGGCCAAAGGCAAGCACCTGATGTTTTTAGATGCCGACGAAAAAATCAGTCGCGGATTGATTAACAGCGCAGTTTACCGCCTTAAGGCCAACCGCCTGGCACTGCTTAGCTTATTTACCAACCAGGTAATGCAAACCGCAGGTGAAAAGCTAACCGTACCGCTTATGCATTACCTGTTGCTCAACCTGCTGCCTATCCGATTAATTTACTTATCGAAAAACTATGCATTTGCTGCAGCCAGCGGGCAGTTTATGTTGTTTGATGCCGAAATATATCGCCGGGAGCAATGGCACCGCCAGGCCAAAAACCGCGTGGTAGAAGATGTAGAAATTATGAAGCAAGTAAAATTGGCCGGTTACAAAGGCGAAGGCCTGCTGGCCAACGGGTTTATCTATTGCCGTATGTACAGTAATTATGGCGAGGCGACCCGGGGCTTTAGTAAAAACTTTTTAGCTGCCTTTAATTACAGTGTAATTGGCTTTCTTATTTACCTGATTGTAATTATATGCGGCCCTTTATTAATCCTCAGCACCCTAAACATTCCATTTATTATAATGATGTATAGCTTGATTATCCTCTCACGGGTAATGATTTCCATGCTCTCGGGCCAAAATGTATTCATAAATATTGTACTGCATCCCCTGCAGATGCTCACCCTGGGTTTAATTGGTGTAATGGCCATTCAAAATCACCTTACTAAAAATGCCGTATGGAAGGGAAGAAGAATAGTCTGAGCCATACCACGGTTGCCATTATTGTTATCGTCCTGTTTCATGCCGTAGGCCTGGCTGGTTTTCTGATTCCTGCCACCCGCCCGCTGTTTCTACAAATTGTGCCTTTCCATTTATTATTAATGCTGCTAGTCATTATTTACAGTTATGGCCGAGTTGATGCACGTTTTATAGGATTTATATTGGTGGTATATATCATAGGTTATACTGCAGAGTGGATAGGCGTGCATAAAGGGTGGCTGTTTGGCGAATACAATTATGGCAAAACACTGGGTTTTAGTATCAGCGGTATTCCACTTACTATGGGTATTAACTGGTTGCTCCTTATTTATGGTGCCGGGGTAACCATGCAATATTCAGGCATTAAAGCAGCAATACTACGAGTACTGATAGCCGCACTGTTGTTGGTAGGTTTGGATGTAATGATAGAACCCACTGCCCAGCGTTTTGATTACTGGCAATGGGGCGGGGGTAATGTTCCTTTAGGTAATTATGGCGGGTGGTTTATAGTGAGTATACTATCGCTATCAGTTTTTGAGTTATTTAAGTTTAAAAAGCAAAGTTTAGCCGGGCCGGTGCTGCTGCTGGTACAGGCGGTGTTTTTTGCTTTATTGCTGCTGGCCTAAACTAATTGCGAGTTGTGCCGTTTTTAACGTAATTTTGTATTACTATGGGCGAATATGGATTACAGGTAACCATTGATGAGGATTCGGGCTTTTGCTTTGGTGTAGTATATGCTATTGATATGGCCGAAGAAATACTGGCTGAAGATGGCTACTTATACTGCCTGGGCGATATTGTACACAACGATGAAGAGGTAGAGCGGCTGAAAGCCAAAGGCCTGCGCATTATTGAGCATGAGGAGCTAAAGGGTTTACACAACGAGAAAGTACTGATCCGTGCCCACGGCGAAGCGCCCGAAACCTACCGCATTGCCATGGAAAACAACATCATGCTTATTGATGCCTCCTGCCCGGTAGTGCTTAAACTGCAAAACCGCATCAAAACCTCGCATGATGCCAAGGATAATATCCTGATTTTCGGCAAACACGGCCATGCGGAAGTGATTGGCTTGCAGGGGCAAACCAATGGCGAGGCACTGGTATTTCAGGATTTGGCCGAACTGGATAATGTAGAACTACCACAGCAAATTACGCTTTACAGTCAAACTACCAAAAGCACCGCCAAATTTTACGATATCAAAAACACCTTAATTGAGCGTGGCTACGAAGTAAAAGCGAACGATACCATTTGCCGGCAGGTATCTAACCGCGATAAGGAACTGCCTAAATTTGTAACTCAATTTGATAAGATTGTATTCGTATCAGGCAAAAAGTCTTCTAACGGAAAGGTGTTGTTTGAAGTATGCCGCAAATATAATCCTGATACCTATTTCGTTTCTTCGGCAGATGAACTGCATGCCGAAATGTTTGCGCCTCATGATAAAATTGGCATTTGTGGCGCTACCTCAACCCCCATGTGGCTGATGCGACAAGTAAAAGCCCGGCTGGAAAGCTATTAAATTTTATTATGTATGCGCAGGCCCGTATCCAACGCCGGAATTTTAGTTGCACTGCTGGTCATCGGTTGTTGGGTAACTTCTACGTTGCTGTTGATGCAATGGCAGGTGAATTGGCGCAATCCTTTGCTGTACCTGTTTATGCTGCTGCAAATGCACCTGTACACCGGCCTGTTCATTACCGCCCACGATGCCATGCATGGCACGGTAGCTTCAAATCCGAAAGTTAACACCCTGATAGGCTGTGTTACTACTTTTTTGTACGCGGCATTTTGGTATCCCAAACTGTATACCAAGCACCACAAGCACCACAGCCATGTGCACAGCGATGATGACCCCGACTATCATCATGGCAATTTTGTCACCTGGTATTTTACCTTCATCCGCAATTACCTTTCCATTTGGCAAGTTATATTTATGGCGGCTTTATTCAATATTTTAATGATTTGGATACCGCAGCCTAACCTGATTTTGTTTTGGGTGGTGCCTTCGCTGTTAAGCACTTTGCAGCTGTTTTATTTCGGTACCTATCAACCCCACAAAGGCGAGCACGAAAACCCCCATCATTCCCGCACCCAGTCCAAAAACCATGTGTTTGCGTTTTTGTCCTGCTACTTTTTTGGTTACCACTACGAACACCATGCCTCACCCGGTACACCATGGTGGAAGTTGTGGCGAATGAAGTGATTCTTTTTGTTTTTTGTGGTGCTACCCGCTTTGTTAGGCTTGTGCTGTATGTTGGTTGTTGTTCTTTTGTCTTGATAGAAAAGAACCAAAAACTTAGCGTAGCGGTCTCATGAGCGATAGCGAATAAATCAAGTAAAGCGCGCTTAGGCTTTTTTGCCGCACAAGGCCACCGCTGCAAAGGCAGTCAGCACCACAGGCTGTTTAGTGTTTGCGTATGAGCGGCTTGTGCTTTGTTTACTGGCAGTGCAAACACTAAAAGGCCTCTTGCCTGCGCTCAAGGCCACCAAGTGCTGCCCTCCTTTCGCCCAAAGCTGAGGGGCTGACAAAGGAATAGAGTTAAGAATCAAGAGCCAAGAAGCAAGAATCAACTGGTACTACACCTATCACCACCACGTCATTGCGAGGAACGAAGCAATCTCTATGCATCCTGTCTTAGTCAGGTGGTGAAAGATTGCTTCGTACCTCGCAATGACGCAGTGGTGTCAAGCATTTTGTTCATTCTTAATCTTATAAATTCTGATTAAGTCAGCTCCCCTCAATGCACATCAATACCCTACTTATGTGGCCTTGGCTTTTTCGGCTGTTACCGCAGTTGCCTTCCCACTGCACACCTCAAAGAAAAAGACGCAGCCACGAGTTTTCTTTTTGGTTCTTTTTCTTTTGCGGAAAAAGAAAAAGAACATCCACTGACATTCATACACGACAACCCTGGCCTCATGAAACACTAAATCAACATTTTTAACCCAGAATCACTAAAACCCTACTCATACAAGTGATAAAAAGAACAACAGCATAACCACTGTTGTTAAACCATGTATGCCCAATACCCTCCGCCTTATTTTAGGCGATCAACTCAACAGTCAGCACCACTGGTACCAGAAAGTAAACCCTGAGATTACTTATGTCATGATGGAAGTAATGCAGGAGCAGCAGTATGTATTTCATCATGTGCAAAAGATACTGGCCTTTTTTGGGGCAATGCGCAACTTCGCACATCAATTAAAAAAAGCAGGACACCAGGTGGTTTACATTAACCTGGATACACCGGAGAATACGCAGGATATTGAGCATAACTTGAAGCGGCTCATTGAACAGCACCACATCGAAAATTTTGAGTACCAGTTGCCCGATGAATACCGGCTGGATGAGCAATTAAAATTGATTGGTAAAGGTTTAGGCATTGAAACCTCAGTAGCCGATACCGAGCATTTTTTAACCCAGCGCGACGATGTTCGTAACTTTTTCGGCGGCAAAAAGAATTACTTGATGGAATCTTTTTACCGCTATATGCGCGAGCAAACCGGCGTGCTAATGCATGGCGACAAGCCCATTGGTCAGCGTTGGAATTTTGATGCTGATAACCGTAAAAAGTATGACGGTGCAGTGCCGCTCATTCCGCCCATTAGTTACAACCATGATGTATCGGCATTGAAAGAGATGATTGACCGGATGGGGGTAAGATACTTTGGTAAGGTGGATGAGAAAAGTTTAGAATGGCCGCTATCCCGCAAGGAGGCTTTAAGTTCGCTGGATTATTTCTGTGAACACCTGCTGCCGCACTTTGGTACTTATGAAGATGCCATGTTGCAGCAACACATCAGCTTATACCATTCGCGCATGTCGTTTGCGCTAAACTCCAAGCAGATTGCGCCGCGCGAGATCATTAACAAAGTAGTACAACACTGGCAGCAACATCAGCAGGCGATTTCTTTGGCGCAGGTAGAAGGCTATGTGAGGCAGGTGATGGGCTGGCGCGAGTTTATGCGGGGCGTGTACTGGGCACAAATGCCGGAGCTGGAACAAAAGAATTACTTTAATCACCAAAATAAAGCACCGCACTGGTATTGGGATGGGCAAACCAAAATGAACTGCATGGCCAAGTGCATTGGGCAATCCTTGGAGCATGCCTGGGCACATCATATTCAGCGCCTCATGGTCATCGGTAATTTCTCGCTGATTGCCGGCTTACACCCCGATGAGGTGGATGAATGGTATTTGGGTGTATATGTGGATGCCATACAATGGGTAGAAATTACCAATACCCGCTGCATGAGCCAGTTTGCTGACGGTGGCCTCATTGCCTCAAAACCCTATGCTTCTACGGCAGCCTACATCAACAGGATGAGCGATTACTGTAAGCATTGCCATTACGATTACAAAAAGCGCCATGGCGAACGGGCCTGCCCCTTCAACAGCCTGTACTGGAATTTTTTAGACCGCAACGCTGATAAGCTGAAAAGCAACCCCCGCATCGGTATGGCCTACAAACACCTCAACAACATGAGCCGAGAGGAACTGGAAGCGGTGAATGAGCAGGCGGCTGCTTATATTGATGATTTGGAGAATTTGTAAACTAGCTAAAACTTTGCCTGTACCCAACGCTTCTTCGCTTAAGTGTCCTAGCATGAGCGAAAAAGCGTTGGGCCTATTTGTAACCAATCACATCCTTTCTAACCTCTTTACGCCAGCGCTTGCCATATTGCTGATCAAGGTATTTAAAGATAACTTTATTATAAGCTAACATGCAAGTTTGGTCTGGTGGCGTACAGCCATATTCATAATATTTCAATTTATACTTCATCTCAAAAGTTTCTTGTCCGTGGTAATAGACAGGGGCAATACCACCGGCAAGTAAGAGTTTGACATTACTATGCTGAATATCTACAACTGCTTGACTGGCATCTATATCACATGCATTTAGCTCAATGATAAAGGGGATAATCGAATGGCCATTAATGATAAAAGTGCTATCAAGTTTGTAATTTTTGTTTATCAAATGATATTTCCCGTTCGGCAAGTCTTTAAAAGCAAATTGGCCTAAACTGTCACTCGTAACAGAAGTAATCATTTTTTTACTACTGTCAGCTAAAGTAAGCGGCATAGATTTTAATTGTAACCCATTTATTATTGTGCCTTTGATAACGAAAGTCTGACGGGATTGTGCGTTTACCATAATTGGTATTAAACAGATTAAGGCTATCGGTAAAGAAGTGATTATTGATTTAAAGGATAGGATCGGTTGCTTCATTTATTAGCAATATAATTGTCTTTCTTTAGTTTTTTAAATTTTTCCGGTTCTTTAAAGTTTGCAAGTTGAAGTTTATAAGTATAACAGCATAATAACTTTCCATATATTCACTTTTGTGAAAAGTCTCTTTGTCCTGTCCTTTATAGCCTTGTTTACTTGTAAAGCATTTGCACAACAACCGCTTCAACAAGCATTGAAAGGCAGAGTAAACGCTGAAGAACCTACTATGCCCACCAAGGATGCAGTAAGCCATAAAGGTGCTGAGGTGTATATTTATGATGCGGTAACCGGTTATAAAGTAATCAATAGTTCGCTTACTCTATTGTATGTAGGAGGTAGATACCCTAACCAGCTGTTAACAGTGTTGATTCAAGGTTTAAAGACTAATAAGGAATGTATAAATGCAAGGAAAGGCAAATGGCACTTTAGTGGCATTGTAAGCAGTTACAAGGGAAGGCCCGCTATTATAGTTACCAACGCTGTTCAATTGGGCCCCAAGATACAGATTTGATAAAAGGACTTACCCTTTTCCGCTCAAGCGTCCACGCTTGAGCGGAAAAGGGGGAATGTTAAAATCCCTAAACGAATTCAAATGGCTGCTATTAATTATCGGTTCTTTTTTGCAACGCGATTTCGCAGTACATAAAAGATAATGCCTGCAGATGTACAGGCTACTAAAATCAACGGTGTAATTTGCGGAATCATAATCGGTAATTGTTTTTTATGAATCTAATCAAACTTATCTGGAATTCTCAATATTACTCAATTATCCAAGCGTGGGTATTTGAGCGGGGATAAGATAATTACCAGTAAAAAGTAATAACAGTGCGTAAAGTAAAAATACTTTGAAACCTACTTTTAGTGTTTGGCCTTGTTGGTACTTGAAGTATTTGATTCTGCAGCCTTCCACATCAGTTCGAGTTCCAAGACACTTTCGTCAACTATTAAATTGGCTTCTTTGTTCAATTCATAAAAGTAATCGATGGTACGGTCTGTTGTTGGTGAATCAGCTCGGCCGCGCTTCATTTTTTCGTTATAATCTTCAAGTGAACGCAAAAAATAATGGTTAAGCTGTATTTTGTTTGAAGTATGGGTGGAAAGAGGGCCGTCAACACGCTCAAAGTTTTCATTTACAGTGTACCACCCTTTCTTCAGCCTGAAGTGATGCGGGTTGTAAGGCGCATCAATTGCGTACTGTGCTTGTACAATGCTTTTTACATGTTCATTGAACGACAGGCTTTTTAATGACCGGCGGATATAAGTAGAAAGTTGTGATTCGCTGCTCTTTTCATTTTGCCCGTTTGAACCAAACAGCAGCCAGTTAATGCATAATGCACCGTACTGTTCATAGTTTTTCAAAAAATCCGGAATGTTGCCATTAAGTGTTTTAACTACTATATATTCATCAACATCTATAAAAGCTATCCATTGGCAAATCGGGCCATATTGTTTCAGGCACCTGCCGTATACTTCCGTCTGTATGCCTTTACCTGCTACAACGGTTATGGTTACAATTCCTTGCCTTACATAATCTTTTAATGCTTCAGCCAGTGGCCAAGATGATTCATTATCATAAAAATAAAAATGCTCAACACCTGCCTTGCTATGGTAATCAATAAATTCTTCGAGGTAGCGTTTTTCCTCATCTTTTACGATACAGCAAATGGCAAGGCGGTAAGTAAATGAGCGTGGCTTATTAAATAATTTCTGTAACATTACAAAACTGGTTCAAGTTACGAAGGTAATTTTTAGAATGGAGATTTAGCTTTTACTTCAAGCCCTATCTCCAGTTCTTTAAAGTTTCCAAATTGAAGCTTTATGCCAGTAGTCCGTGACTATATGATTAACTACCTGCAAATGGTCTATATACTACCTTCAATCCCCTTCCGCCCCAAAATATAAACTTTCTGAAAACGATTTGCAAATTAAACCGTGTAACTTACCACAGTTATTGTTAATTTTGTACCGTTTTTAAAATAGGAACACCTATGGACCGTCTTTCGTACGTGAACAGCGGCAACGCTGATTATATAAACTCTCTTTACCAGTCTTACCAGCAAGATCCCGAATCGGTTGATTACGGCTGGCAGAAATTTTTTGAAGGCTTTGATTTCGGTCAGCAAACCGAAGGCGCAGCAGCAGGAGAGGCCCCGGCCGCAACCGGCGGCAATGCCCCCGAGCACTTCCTGAAAGAAATTAATGTGCTGAACATGATTAACGGGTACCGTACCCGTGGTCACCTGTTCACCAAAACCAATCCTGTGCGCGAGCGCCGCAAGTACTACCCAGGCAAAGAACTGGCAACTTTCGGCCTGAGCGATGCCGACCTGGACACCGTGTTTAATGCCGGTGTGGAAGTAGGCTTAGGCCCAGCCAAACTGCGCGACATCCGCGAATTGCTGGAGCAAACCTATTGCCAGTCTATCGGCGCCGAGTACCGCTACATCCGCGATCCGCATAAAATTAAATGGTTTGAGGAGCGTATGGAGAAAGGCCGCAATACGCCTAATTTCTCTATCGAAGAAAAGAAACGCATCCTGAACAAGCTGAATCAGGCCGTGGTGTTCGAAAACTTTTTAGGTACAAAATTCCTGGGCCAAAAACGTTTCTCACTGGAAGGTGCCGAGTCACTGATTCCGGCATTGGATTCGGTAATTGAGAAAGGGGCACACTTAGGCATCGAGGAGTTTACCATTGGTATGGCGCACCGTGGCCGCTTAAACGTGCTTACCAATATTTTGGGTAAAACCTATAAAGAAGTATTCTCGGAGTTTGAAGGCAAAACCTACGACCCTGAAACTACTTTTGGTGGCGACGTTAAATATCACTTAGGTTACTCTACCGATGTGGAAACCAGTAATGGTAACAAAGTACACCTGAGCCTTTGCCCTAATCCATCACACCTGGAAACGGTTGACCCGATTGTAGAAGGCTTAACCCGTGCCAAAATTGACGGCAAGTACAACAACGATAACAAAAAGATAGCCTCTATATTGATTCATGGCGATGCCTCAGTGGCCGGCCAGGGCATTGTATACGAGGTGCTGCAAATGGAAAAGCTGGACGGTTATCAAACCGGTGGTACCATCCATTTGGTCATCAATAACCAGATTGGCTTTACTACCAATTATAAGGATGCCCGCTCGAGTACGTATTGTACCGATGTGGCCAAAACTGTGCTCTCACCGGTACTGCACGTAAACGGTGATGACGCCGAGGCAGTGGTATATGTAATTAACCTGGCTATGGAGTTCCGTCAGGAATTTAATGAAGACGTATTTATTGATTTGTTGTGCTACCGCAGATACGGCCACAACGAATCTGACGAGCCGAAATTCACCCAGCCTACTTTATATAAAGCCATTGAGGCGCACCCGAACCCGCGCGAAATCTATAACCAGCAACTTTTGGCTCAGGGCAGCGTAGATGCCAACCTGGCTAAAGAGATGGAAAAAAGCTTCCGCGATTTATTGCAGGAAAAGCTGAACGAATCAAAATCAGAAGAGCGCTTTACCGAAAGCAAACCCATGTTTGCCGGTGCCTGGGAGGGTCTGCACATTGCCAAAACCGAAGAGGTATATGCCGATACCGAAACCAGGGTATCAGAAGAAACCCTGCTGGAGGTTGGCCGTAAATTAACCGAACTTCCTGCCGACAAACAGTTCTTCAAAAAAATTGAGAAACTGTTTGACGACCGCCGCAAAATGGTGAACGAAACCCGTACCTTTGACTGGGCTGTGGGCGAACTGATGGCTTACGGTACTTTATTAAAAGAAGGTCACCCGGTACGTTTAAGTGGTGAAGATGTAAAGCGCGGTACTTTCTCACACCGCCATGCGGTATTAACCCTGCCCGATACCGACGAAGAATACACTCCGCTCGATCACATCAGCGAGGAACAAGCCCGTTTCAGTATTTACAACTCTTTACTGTCTGAATACGGCGTATTGGGTTTTGAATACGGTTACGCTTTAGCTTACCCTGATGCGCTGACCATTTGGGAAGCTCAGTTTGGTGATTTTGCCAACGGTGCCCAAATCATCATCGACCAGTACATTGCCAGCGCCGAAACCAAGTGGAAGCGTGGTAACGGCTTAGTAATGCTGCTGCCACATGGTTATGAAGGCCAGGGCCCTGAGCACTCCTCAGCACGTATTGAGCGTTATTTGGAGCTTTGTGCCGATAACAACATACAGGTAGCTAACTGTACCACGCCTGCTAACTTCTTCCACATGCTGCGCCGCCAGCTACACCGCAATTTCCGTAAGCCATTGGTAGTGTTTACACCCAAAAGCTTACTGCGCAGCCCGGCCTGTGTATCTAAACTGGAAGACTTTACTCAGGGCGCTTTCCAGTTGTTAATTGATGACAGCTACGCAGAAACCAAAAAAGTGAAACGCGTGCTGTTCTGTACCGGCAAAATTTATTACGATTTGCTGGAGAAACAACAGGCCGACAAACGTACCGACGTGGCCATTGTGCGCGTAGAGCAATTGTACCCAACCCCGGTACTGGAGATGGAAGCTATCCAAGCCAAATACACCAATGCCAAAGATTTCATCTGGGTACAAGAGGAGCCAGAGAATATGGGAGCATGGCCATTCATGCTGCGCAAGTTCCGCAAGAGTAAGTTGCAATTGGATGTCATCTCACGTAAAGAGGCTGCCAGCACCGCTACCGGTTACTCTAAGCAGCACAACTCGCAGCAGTTGTACATTATTGCCAAAGCGTTTGAAGATGCTACCGCTGGTAAAGAGGTAAAAGAAACGGTGAAGGAAACCACCAAAGAAATGGCTAAAGCCAATGCTGATTAATTAATAGAATAAAATACAACCCTTGTCATGCTGAGGCACTCGAAGCATAGGTGCAGAGACGCTCATCGGAGCAGTGGGTGCGACTATCCTTCGACGGAGCTCAGGATGACAACGGTACTTTATAAAAAAGTAGACAAGCTTGCATTGTAAGCTAAATATAAAAACATAACAACTTCAACCATGAGTTTAGAAATCAAAGTTCCGCCGGTAGGCGAATCCATTACCGAAGTTACCTTATCGCGCTGGGTAAAAAAGCAGGGCGATGCTGTACAAATGGACGAAGTAATAGCCGAGCTGGAATCAGACAAGGCTACCTTTGAGCTTACTGCCGAACAAGCCGGAACTTTAACTACCATTGCAGCCGAAGGTGATACCCTGCCTATTGGCGCTGTAGTAGCCAAAATTGAAGATGGTGGTGCTGCGCCTGCTGCTGCACCGGCAGCACCGCAACAAGAGACTGCCCCGGCCGCACAACCGCAAGCTGAAGCCGCACCTGCCGCTCCGGCTGCCAATGCTGCCCCGGTAGAAATCAAAGTTCCGCCAGTGGGTGAGTCGATCACTGAGGTTACCCTATCGCGCTGGATTAAGAAAGACGGCGAGGAAGTAGCCATGGACGAAGCCATTGCCGAACTGGAATCTGATAAAGCCACTTTTGAACTCACTGCCGAAAGCGCAGGTACTTTAAAAACCATTGCCAACGAAGGTGATACTTTAGCTATTGGCGCGGTAGTTTGTTCTATTACGCCTGGCGCAGGTACTGCACCTGCACAGCAAAACGCACCAAGCCAGCCTGCTGCCCAAGCCTCGGCACAACCGGCTGCACAGGCAGGTGGTTACGCGGCAGGTACGCCATCGCCGGCTGCCGGTAAAATACTGGCCGAAAAAGGCATTGAGCCCAACGGCGTAAGCGGTACCGGTGTAGGTGGCCGTATTACCAAAGAGGATGCCATTAACGCCAAGCAGCCAGAGAAAGCTGCACCATCGGCTTCGCCGAAAAGCGCACAGTCGCCGGCTTCTTCAGCGCCTCAAATTGTTCCGCAAACTGCGCAAAGCACGCCAACCGGAACCCGGGGTGAGCGCCGCGAAAAAATGTCGAACCTGCGTAAAACCGTAGCCCGCCGTTTGGTAAGCGTTAAAAATGAAACCGCAATGCTGACTACCTTTAACGAGGTGGATATGCAGCCGATTATGGAATTACGTGCCAAGTATAAAGATAAATTCAAAGAAAAGTATGGCGTGGGCTTAGGCTTTATGTCGTTCTTCACCAAGGCGGTTACCGAGGCCCTGAAAGAGTGGCCTGCCGTAGGTGCCCGCATTGAAGGCGAAGAAGTGGTATACAGTAACTACGCTGATATCTCTATCGCCGTATCGGCCCCTAAAGGTTTGGTGGTGCCCATCATTCGCAATGCCGATGCCATGACGCTGGCCGAAATTGAAAAGGCTGTAGTTACCCTGGCTGGTAAAGCCCGCGAAAACAAACTGACCATTGAGGACATGACTGGTGGTACCTTCACTATTACTAATGGTGGTGTGTTCGGTTCCATGATGTCGACCCCGATCATCAATGCACCGCAATCGGCAATTTTGGGAATGCACAACATTGTGGAGCGCCCGGTAGCCGTAAACGGACAAGTGGTGATTCGCCCGATGATGTATGTAGCCTTGTCATACGATCACCGTATCATTGACGGCCGTGAATCGGTAAGCTTCCTGGTACGCGTAAAACAACTGCTGGAAGACCCAGCACGTTTACTGTTAGGTGTATAAGCTTTTGTTATGATATAAAAAGAAAGCCCGGTGTTGAGCCGGGCTTTTTGCGTTTATGTGGTGGTTAAAAACTACAGGCATATAGCTTCGATTTGGAAACATCTAGGAGCAAGAAAAATAGGAAGGAATTTAAAAACGTTGACCTATACCCAAATAAAAAGTGACAGTTTTAAGTTGAGTAGCATCAAATCCAGTCGTATTTTTTTGCATAATATTGGTTAATCCAAATTCCAGATTGCCGCTGATGCTAGTGCCGCTGGCAGTTTGAAAACCAAATACACTGGTAATGCCAGCGTCAATTCGTTTAAAATCGCCGTTGGTGCCATAAGTGATTTTATAAGTTATCGGATCACCTGTACTTATGGTTTGCTTATTTACTCCATTTAAACCCCATGAAAAGAAAGGACCTGCACCCAGAAATATATCGGCACCGCTTGCTAATGGTATGTGCCCTATTGCATTCAGCGGAACTTCTAAATAATGTAATTTATACTCTTCGAACACGGAGACATTGTTAAAAAAATCATCCCCATATACCGGATTCAAAGTGCCGCCTTTACCGGCATAAAATATGGCAGGACGTAAAGAAAAGAAATCATTGAACCGCAATTCGGCTGTTAAGCCTAATGAGAAAGGTGTGGAAGCATCTGTAGTAACCTATTGCCGATGTGGCGTGGTTGGACGTAAATATGCGAAATTTGAACCGCCAATTAAGCCGAATGTTACTGCCGGATAACTACCATCTCCATAATACTGGGCATAGGAGGTAAAAACAGACAGTAAAAAACCGAAGGTAAATAAAAGTTTTTTCATGAATTGTGATATGGTAAGGCGCTAAGATAAGATTTTCTTTAGTGGTTTGAGTCTTTCACACGAGTACTTAAATCCAATCATCCCAGTCATTATTTAGTGCTTCACATAGCATAAAAATCCTTATAGCGGCAGCAATTATTAAGTAGTATTGGCCGATGAGCAGTCGATAGCCTGAATAAAAACAAGGATGTTAGTTTGATCTCATTTCAATAAATGTTTAAATGACATTATTTATTAAAAATTTATCTAAAACTCTTATATTACCTCACATTCTAATCCATTGCTACTAAGGCAAATAATTAATAGTAACGGTTACAATGTCACATCTAACCATCATATCAAACACTGCCATGAAACTGCATTTGCTGCTGCGCCCTTTACTTCTGATTTCCTTTATTATCTGTTACTTCAACCTGAGTGCACAGCAGAATAAAATTACAGTCAAAAGTCCGGATCAAAATGTAGTAGCCACTGTTTTTACTGCCAATGGGAGTTTGCAATATGCCGTACAATACCGGGGCCAGCCGGTACTCGAGCCTTCGCGTATGGGTTTATTTATTGATAGTACTGCATATGCAGGTAGTGGCAAATTGGTCTCTTCCAAATCTAAACTTATTCAGGAGCGCTTTGCCTGGCGCGGTAACCATAGCACCGCACAGCATTACGCAACGGCGGCCACCATTCATACCAATCGTACAAGCACTGTTAATCAACTGGTGATTGAAATGCAGGTGTTCAATAACGGTGTAGCTTTCAGGTATTTGATGCCCTACCGTAGGGGTGCTACCCTGAATCATGAACTTACTACTTTTGCTGTGCCGGAGCAGGCGCAGGTGTGGTGGCAGGGTGATGTACAGAATTACGAAGGTGAGTATAAACAAAACAAGCCTGCCGAAATCAAGACTGGCCAGGCCATTGGTTTACCGCTTACCATGGTGCTGCCGCATCAGCAATGTTATGCGGCTATTGTTGAAGCTGATGTAAACCATTACGCGGGTATGCACCTGGAGGCTACGGGTAGCAATGCATTTCATGCTTCGCTTGATGGCAAAGTAAAATTAACCGGTAACATAAAAACGCCCTGGCGTATCATCACCATCGGGCGGGATTTGGATGCGTTGGTCAACAATGATATCATCGCCAGCCTTTCGCCCAAACCTGACCCGGCATTGTTCCCCAAAGGGTTTAATACCGATTGGATTAAGCCGGGTAAAAGTGTATGGTCATGGATGACGGACAACCGCAGTGTAACCCCCGAAAATATGCGCCGGTTTTCAGACCTGGCCTCGCAGTGCGGCATACCATACAATTTGGTAGATGACGGTTGGGGCCGCTGGCAGCAGCCCGGTAAAGACAAGTGGCAGATGATGAGAGATTTGGTGGATTATTCGGCTGCCAAAAAAGTTAAAATATGGGTCTGGGCAGCCTACCCGGATAACAACGGCATACCCGGCCTCAAAGACTCGGTATATATGATGGACTTCTTCCGCAAATGCCACGAAACGGGCATTGTGGGTGTTAAAATCGACTTCATGAGCAGCGAAACACAAGCCATGATGGATTTTTATAATCGTGCCAGTCGTGAGGCGGCAAAACTGCAGCTCATGATCGATTTTCATGGTGCCGGTAAACCATCCGGCCAAAGCCGTACCTGGCCCAATGAGCTGTCAAGAGAAGCTGTTCGTGGGCTGGAGTATAGCGATGGTACGGATTATCCTACACATAATACCATTATTCCGTTTACCCGTTACCTGGCCGGGCACGGCGATTACACGCCCTTGAGCATGGATAAGTTTGTATCTTCCACCACACTTGCGCACCAGGTAGCTACGGTAGTTACCTTTACCTCGCCATTTTTATGCTTGGGCGTAGACCCTGCCAAATTGTTAAAAAGTGAAGCACTGCCATTTGTGCAAGCCATCCCAAGTGTTTGGGATGAAACCAGGGTACTGCCTGCAAGTGCCATTGGTGAGGTTTGTGTAATGGCCCGTCGTAGCGGAACCACTTGGTTTTTAGCAGTCCTGAACAATAAACAAACCCGAACTTTGAGCATACCGCTTTCATTTTTGAATAAAGCCAATTACAGTTGTAAAGTTATAGGCAACATAACCGCAGCTAATAGTAAAACGGTAAATAGCAAAGATAAATTCACGGTTAATTTGACTTCTGGCGATGGTTTGGTTGCCATTTTTCGCCCCCGGTAAATCCAACAGATAAAAGCTGATATTGCTGAGATTAATATTTCTGTTTTAATACTTGTAATCATCATTCTGTTTATTATATTCGTAACAAATAAGTTACAAACCCCCTAATTAATGATGATTAAAAATTTTACTTCAACCGGTTTATCACTGGCTTTAGTTGGCTTGTTAAGCCTGTCGGCCTGCAAAAAAGACAACACCACAGCTTCAGCTGATGCCGATGTTTCTTTCGGTATGGCATCAGACAACACCTTAGTAACTGTGGCTACAACCAACGGTAGTGGCCAGCTGGCAACCTTTGCTACAGCAACTACACCTGCAATAGCCTCGGTAAAATGGACGGATGCCATTGCCAACATCAGCAAATTCAAGCTGGAAGCTAAAAAGGATGGCAGCTCTTATGAGGTCAGCTCTGCCGGATTGGCCAATGTAGATTTATTGGCGCTTAACCCATCAACTATTAAAGCCACCTTACCCAAAGGCACTTACACGCATGTAGAACTAAAAGTGCAATTGGTAAAAGCCACAGGCACTGCTATGCCACTGGTGTTAAAAGGCACTTATACTACCAAAGCAGGCACCACCGTACCTATCGAATTTGATTTTAATGATAACCTGATCTTGGTAGCTTCGTTAAATGATCTTACCGTTGATGGTAAAAACAACTTCGTAGCCAAACTGAACCTGCACCTGAACAAAATGTTCGGCAACATCTCGGCACAGCAAATTGATAATGCCACCCGCACTAATGGCGCTGTGTTGATTAACAGCACCACCAACGTAGCACTCTACCAGAAAATCATTATAGATATTTTGACAAGCGGCGACGGTAAATTAGAACTTAAAGGAAAAAAGTAAAACCTGCATCCATACACACATTGTAGGCTTAAAGTGGTTGGTTTTGTACCAACCACTTTTTTTATTGCTATTGTTTTCCCTCATTTTCACTACAAACATCCGCAATTAGGCTACAAACGGGCCGTACCTTCTGCCCAACTTTGTGTTGTTAAAAATTAATAACATAAACTTATGGCACAGCAACAAGAAAGTAATAAAGTATGGTTCATCACCGGCGCTTCGAGAGGATTTGGGCGCGTTTGGACCGAGGCCGCCTTACAGCGTGGCGACAAGGTAGCTGCCACAGCACGTAAACTGGAAAGCATAGCCGATTTTAAAGAAAAGTACGGCGAGCAGGTATTAACGCTGGAACTGGATGTAACAAACCCCGAGCAGGTAAAGTCAGTGGTAACACAGGCGCATACGCACTTTGGCCGGTTAGATGTGGTATTAAACAATGCCGGCTATTCTCTGGTAAGTACCATTGAGGAGGCCAGTGCCGATGACATCACGGCGTTGTATGAAACCAATGTATTGGGGCCGGTTGCGGTGATACAGGCGGTTTTACCGCTATTGCGTGAGCAGGGGTTCGGGCATATTCTGGGCACATCGAGTAATTTGGGGCATGTTACTTTGCCGGTTATCGGTTACTATTGCTCTTCAAAGTGGGCATTTGAGGCCATACACGAAAGTTTGGCCGCCGAGGTAAAACCTTTCGGTATCAAAGTTACCATCATTGAGCCTGGCGCATATGCTACAGAATTTGGCAGCCCGGATTCATTGAAATTTGCTGCGGGAATGGACGTCTACACTAACTTTAAAGAACAGTTTTTTGGTAGCTTAAGAACGATGGAAAGGGGCGACCCTAATGCTACACCACAGGCACTCTTCCAGATCGTAGACGCCGAAAACCCGCCGCTGCGGTTCTTTTTGGGTAGCCATAACCTGCCCTGGACACGCACAGCTTACCAGGCGCGTTTGGCTGAATGGGAAGCATGGGCAGAGGTTTCAAACGCTGCTCAGGGTGAGCCTAAGTAAGCAAAATGTAAATACTATAGCTCAGAAACAGATGATAACCGGTATTTGAATGAATATCGGTTATTATTGTAATAAACATTAACCATGAAACGGGAAGAAAATACGCCGTATAAATTTGACTCACTATCTGATGCGCACCGGGTTTTTGGTTTGCCCAAGCCCAAGCATCCGCTCATTAGTTTAATTAACGGTGTGCATGGCACTGTTGATATGAGTAATCTACCGCAACTACATGTACTGAGCTTTTACAAAATTTCGTACAAGCCCCGCCTGGGGGGTAAACTCAAATACGGACAAAGTTATTATGATTTTGACGAAGGCGGTCTCCTGTTCGCTGCCCCGGGCCAGATTGTGGGCCCTAATGATAACGATGCTAGTGTATGCTCTGAGTATACGCTGCTCATTCATCCCGACTTTTTGTTGGGTACTGCTTTAGCCAAAAACATCCGAGAATATGGGTTCTTTTCATATACAACTAACGAAACCCTTCATCTTTCGGAAGAAGAAAGGATAACCATGATGGCGATTTTTAAGATGATTGAAACGGAGCTTAACAGCCGGATTGATGATTTTAGTCAGGATGTAGTGATTTCGCAAATTGAACTTTTGCTTAACTATGCCAACCGTTTTTACAAACGCCAGTTTCTTACCCGCAAAGCCATCAACCATAATTTATTGCAGCAAATGGAAGAGGTATTGAACCGGTTTTTTAACAACGATAGCTTGTTAAATCAAGGTATTCCGACTGTAGCTTATCTGGCCGAACAGTTAAACTTATCGCCAAGTTACCTGAGTGATATGCTGCGCTCACTTACCGGGCAAAATGCACAGCAGCATATCCATCATAAGCTAATTGAAAAGGCGAAAGAAAAACTGTCTACTACCAACTTATCGGTAAGTGAAGTGGCTTATGCATTGGGGTTTGAGCATTCACAGTCGTTCAGCAAGCTCTTTAAAACCAAGACTAACTATTCGCCTCTGGAGTTCAGGCGTTCGTTTAATTAATAGCTAAAAGCAGTAGGTGAATAGTTAGAGCGGTTTTTAAAAGGTGGCAGCACCCATCAAACAACACGCTTTACACCCGGTATATGCACTACAACGCTGCCTAATATAAAACTTAATATTACACCCAGCGGCGCTACTACCAAGCATTTCAAAGCCGGATCAGCCTGCCAGGGTTTCAGCAGCATGGAGAGGCTAACAAGCACCAGTGGATGGAAAATATAAACTGCAAACGTACTGCGCGACAGGCTGGCAAGAAAAGGTGAAGACTTGTTCCATTTAGCTTTACCGATACACAAAAAAGCGGTGGCAATGCTAAAACCCAGCACTTGTTCCCACAGGGCATACCACAACTGCGGCCAGTGTGCACCTGCACTAAATTGCTCAACCGGAAACTTAAATACCATGCGTGCAATAAAAAATAAAGGGAACATAACGATAGCCAGCCATACGGCAAAGCGGCGCATTTTGATACCCATGCTTGCGGTAGACTGGTGCAGCCACTGATTACGGGCTGCCATCAAACCCAGTATAAACAAGGCGATGTATTGAGGGAAATGCCCTAACTGAAAGCCCAGTGGCTTCAGTGTCCAGCCCACTGGAAAAATAATACGAACCAAAAAACTAATGAGGCCCACACCTGCCGCAAACCACCAAATGTGCCTGGCTTTTGGCGCAGCTAAAAGAGGTGCGACCTTGTTAATGATTAGCCTGTATACTACATACACCTGTGTGAACAGTAAAAGCGCAGCTACAAACCACAACACACCAAAATCTATCCAGTCATCAAAGCCACTTAAGTATTGCGTGTAAGTAATGTGATTGCCTTTAGCAAAATAATAAGTGAGGTAACTTAAAAACGGCGAAAGGATAAATGAGTAAAAGGCCAGCGGCAGGCCGAGCCTTAGCAGGCGGTCGGCCACAAATTTAACAGGCCCTTTCCTGTCATATGATGACGGGATAAACAAGGCCGACAAAAAGAAGAAGAAACCCATAAAAAACGATTGGTTGACCGATACCAAAATTGTCATCAACAATTTGGGTATGAGCAAAGTCGTTTTTTCACTGTAGTACCATCCGCCCGGCGCACCGTAAGTTACTAAGGCGTGATGAATGACTACCAAAGCCGTAAGTACTATCTTAATGTTGTCTATATAAACCAGTTTAGTTTTAGGGTGTTCGGGAATGACAGGTTGGGTATTGGTGGTCATGGTATAAGGTAAGTTGAACGATATGATAATAAGATGCAATATAGTTCTTGATGTTGTACTCGCCTCCTTTTAAATGATTTAGTTACTCATTGCCAAATACATATTAAGGAAATAATTAATCAATATGGTCATTGTACGGATACATCTGCGCCTTTGTACCATAAGCGGTTGCCCCGCTATCAAACGCAATGACAAAGTTTGAGCTCCCTGTACTGACATGCATATGCCACTGCTGCGCCTGCTGCGTAGCGCTGCGGGTGCTTCGCGCTGCTTCGGGTGCTGCGCCTGCTGCGTAGTGCTGCACCCGCTGTGCGCAGCAGTGGCATATGTATGTCAGTAAAATAAAGAAAGCCGGTGTTGATAAACACCGGCTTTTTTTATTTTGAGCAAGAAGATTTACTGCCTACTGCTCATTACTGAGGCAAATTTGCCTTCGTAATCTTTCATCTGGGCGCTTAGCTTGTTGCTCAGGGCAGTTTGCTTGGCCTGCTGTGTAGTACCAATCAGGGCATTAATTACTGAAAGGCTTAATTGGATATCGCGCTGATTAACACTATTACCGTTTTGCATATTGGTGTATTGGTAATCCAACAGGTTCTTCAGGTAATCATCCAGGTGGTTGGTCCATTTTACAGCCAGGGCAGTTTCGCCTAACTTAAAGGCATTGTCAATCAGGTAATATTTACGACCGGCTACCTCGCTATACGGCATCAGGTCGGGCATTACTGTATCATATTTGCGAATGATGTTTTTAGCCAGATCAGGGTGGCCTTCTTTCTGCAGGTTTTCAGCCAGAGTAATAAACTGGCGCAAAATGATAGGGTAGAACATCACCAATGATTCATGATCGAGATACCTGGCGGTTTTCATTTGCCCGTATCTGAATTTGTTCATCATGTTATTATACATAATCAGGGTGTTGGTCGCACCGCCTTCAGTTTGCGCGGTATCGGGCTGTACAGGTTGCAGGCGCATCGCAAAGCCTTCATCGTGCAGGTACTTATCCATTCCAATCAGGTTATCGCTGCCCACGGTGTTGGCAAAATAGATTGGGCGTTTCCAGTTGTTGTGGGCCAAAATATCCAGCATGGCCAGGTTATCTTTGGTTACATAATTAGAAGGGTATGTCCACTGCATTACCGGTAAAATCTTCGCTGCATCCTGTGCAGGTACAGTGCCGGTGCTGATAACCTCTGCCGGGTTAATAGTAATTTTAAAGTTTTTGGTAGGCAGGTAATTTACTGCTGCACCGCCATCTTCATATTGTACTTTTACATTAGGGTTGTCAGAAGTTAAAAAGTCGAACACTTCTTTTACCTCCGTAGGAGCGGTGATTTTTTGGTCGTTAAAATAAAGTACATCTCGTACACCGGCCGCAAATTTGTCGTTTGCCATGGTAATCGGCAATGGGGCCGATTCATTCATTTTTTGCTTCATCTGGCGTATATACCAATCGGTACCCAGTAAGCTCAGGTTTACAATGCGTATATCGGGGCGTACGTTTTCAACTTCCTGTAAATACCATAACGGGTAAGTATCGTTATCCCCATAAGTGAATAGTATAG
The DNA here is from genome assembly GCF_054783355.1 of Mucilaginibacter koreensis. Lineage (NCBI taxonomy): Bacteria > Pseudomonadati > Bacteroidota > Sphingobacteriia > Sphingobacteriales > Sphingobacteriaceae > Mucilaginibacter > Mucilaginibacter koreensis. Next base: position 135,262 of record NZ_BAAGQS010000002.1, read on the forward strand.
CATTCGGGGCGCAAGAGTTTAAATAGTTCCAGGCCATGTCATGCGGAGTGAGTTTGGTAGAGCGGTCGTGGTCGTCCCATTCCTGGCTGGCCATCAGTGCAGGCGCTGCCAGCAGGCAGGCTACTGTGGCAATTATGCCGCTGGTTTTAGCATTAAGCTTTTTACTCAGCAAATCGGCAATGGCAATTACGCCTAACCCTATCCAGATGGCAAAAGCGTAGAAAGAACCGGCATAAGCATAGTCACGTTCGCGTGGCTGGTTAGGGTCCTGGTTCAGATACAGTACAATAGCCAAACCGGTAAAGAAGAACAGGATAGCCACCACGCCTGCATCTTTTTCGTCACATTTAAAGTGATAAATCAAACCGAAAATGCCGATAATCAGCGGCAGTGCGAACAGGCGGTTGTAAGACTTGCTTTGGGTAACCGAATAAGGGAATGCCTTATTAAACTGGAAGCCGCTGATCCAGTTGCCGTCAATGCCGTTCGAATCGTTTTGGCCGTCCATCTCATTGGTGCGGCCTACAAAGTTCCATAAAAAGTAGCGGGTGTACATCTGGTATACCTGCCAGCTGAAGAAGAACCCTAAATTATCTTTCAGGGTAGGCGAATCGTTTTCGCCCAGGTTCAACCATTGGCGGTAAAACTGCGGATGCCCGGCTTTATCGCTGAAGGTACGGGGGAACAGGGTATTGTGGTCGTACTCAGTTTTAATTTTTTTGCCGGCTACTTCATATTGGGTTGCGCCACGGCGGTAAAGTGTAGCGCCTTCGCTTTGGCTTACTGGTTTGGCGTCAAAATACTGGCCGTACAGTAAAGGCGTTTCTCCATACTGATCGCGGTTGAGGTAGCTATTCAAGGCAAAGGCATCCTGCGGGTCACTGTTGTTCAGGTTAGTTTGCGCTTTGGCGCGGATGATGATCATCACAAAAGAGCTGTATCCAAACAGAATAAACAGGGCGCTAATCAATACCATATTCAACATATAGCGGCGCTGGCGTACTTTAAGCACATACTCTAAAAACGCCAGGATGGCCACCGCAATCACCAAGCCTATAATACCACCACTGGCCAGCAAAGCCAGGCCAAAAGTAATAGCGGCAATAATAACAGCAGCATGAGCCTGGGTTACGGTATAGTAAATACCTGCAACTATAGTGGCAAACACCAATAAATAGAAGATAGCTGCACCAGTGCCAAAACCCATATGTAGGGTGTTCACGAATAATAAATCGGAGAAGGCGGCGCCTTTAACTGTAAATTGGATGATGCCCCATAAAATAAGGCCCAGCACCACTATACTTACTATAAAAGCAATTATGCCACCTCTCCAGGTAGGTTTTGCCGTGCGGCGGAAATAAATTACCAGAGCAATAGCCGGAATTACCAGCAAGTTGAGCAGGTGTATACCGATGGATAAACCCATAATGTAGGCAATGAACACCAGCCATCGGTCGGCGCGGGGCTCGTCAGCATGGGTATCCCATTTCAGGATAGCCCAGAACACTACGGCAGTACATAATGATGATTGCGCATATACCTCAGATTCTACGGCTGAGAACCAGAAAGTATCGGAAAATGTATAAGCCAATGCGCCTACCAAACCGGCACCAATAATCAATATCTGCTGAGTGGAGGTAATGGCCTGGCCGCCTTTCACCAATGATTTTTTAGCCAGGGCAGTAATGGTCCAGAACAAGAACAATATGGTAGCACTGCTGGCCAGAGCCGAGGCCATGTTAGTCCAGTAAGCCACTTTGGTTAAGTCGCCGAATGAAAAAAGCGAGAAGAATTTACCAATCATGGTAAACAGGGGCGCACCTGGCTGGTGGGCTACCTGGAGGCGGTAAATACAGGCGATGAATTCGCCGCAATCCCAAAAGCTGGCAGAAGGCTCGAGTGTAAGAACATAAGTAAGCGTAGCCACTAAGAATACCAGCCAGCCAAACAGGTTATTGGTTTTTGTATAACTCATTGTTTAAATATAATACAGTAAGTACAGTTTTAGCTGCCGAAATTAGCAAAACTATCGGTACCAAGAGGCAGCTTTAACAAATTTTAACCATTAACCGGTTGAGACAAAGTGAATTGAAAAATTTTTTAAAAAATGGTTTTGACAATTTAAAAAAGCGTTCTATATTTGCATTCGATTTCGGAAGGGACGCCAACCGAAAACAGGCTTGCCTGATAGTATAATGGTAGTACGACGGTTTTTGGTACCGTTTGTCTAGGTTCGAATCCTGGTCGGGCAACAAATTAGATTTCGGATTTCGGAGTTTCAATTTCGGATGTAAGTTCGAATAGAAAAACTGAAATCCGATTGTTTTTTATACAGGTTTGATAGCGGGATGCAGATAGCGGAAATTTAAACATCCGAAATCAAGCATCCGAAATCCAAAATCAAGATGCCTTTACAGTTTAACTCTGTTAAGTTATTTGCAGGTTCAGGCTCTCAGGAGCTGGCCGGAAAGATTGCCTCTTCTTACGGAAGGGATTTAGGTGATATGACCATCTCGCGTTTCAGCGATGGTGAGTTTCAGCCCCATATTAATGAATCTGTACGCGGCTGCGATATATTCTTTATCCAGTCTACCAATCCACCTACCGATAATTTAATGGAACTGCTGATGATGATTGATGCCGCCCGCCGTGCATCAGCGCATTACATTACTGCGGTAATTCCGTATTTTGGTTTAGCCCGTCAGGATCGTAAAGACAAGCCCCGTGTGGCAATCAGCTCAAAACTGGTGGCTAACCTGCTTACTGCAGCCGGTGCCCACCGGGTAATGACGATGGATTTGCATGCCGCGCAAATACAGGGCTTCTTTGATATTCCGGTAGATCACTTGGATGCTTCGGTTATTTTTGTGCCTTATATCAAAAGCTTGGGCCTGGAAAACCTGACCATCGCTTCGCCTGATATGGGCGGCTCTTACCGCGCCCGTACCTTTGCCAAGTTTTTTAACGCCGAGGTAGTGATTTGCGACAAGCGCCGTAAACGTGCCAACGAAATTGAATCAATGACCATCATTGGCGATGTAACCGGGCAGGATATTGTATTGATCGATGACATTGTAGATACTGCAGGTACGCTTTCAAAAGCAGCCGGACTGATTATGGAGCGTGGTGCCCGCAGTGTAAGGGCGGTATGTACGCATCCGGTACTTTCAGGTAAAGCCTATGAAACCATTGAAAATTCGGCTTTAACTGAGCTAATTGTCACTGATACCATTCCGCTGAAACACGAAAGCAGCAAAATTAAGGTATTGTCAACGGCCGATTTGTTTGCCCGTGCCATTATGAACGTAAATGAGCATGGCTCTATCAGCCAGTTGTTCAAAGTAGATTAAATATTGCTTATAGTTGATGGTTCGTAGTAGTATCGACATCATTAACTGAATAAACAAATAAAATATTGTAGATGATTTGTTCCATGAGCGGTCATTTATGAAACAACAACAAATAACAAATAATAAAAAATGAAATCAATTGCTATTAGCGGTTCTCCGAGAGAGAACGTAGGGAAACGCGATGCCAAGGAGCTGCGTTACCAGAGCCAGGTACCTGCAGTATTGTACGGCGGTGCTACCCAATCACATTTTGCAGTGGCGGCTGCCGATTTAAAAACTATTGTATATACCCCTGAAGTATACTTTGTAGATTTAGATATTGCCGGTACTGTTACCAAAGCTATTTTGAAAGATCTTCAATTCCACCCATTAACCAGCGAAATTATTCACGTTGATTTTATGGAATTGAACGAAAACAAACCCGTAACCATTGAAATTCCAATTGCTTTAACCGGTACTTCTCCAGGTGTAAAAATGGGTGGTAAACTGGTGCAAAAATTACGCAAGCTGCGTGTAAAAGGCTTACCTAAAGACCATGTTGATGCTATTGAAGTAAGCATTGAAGGTTTAGAAGTAGGTAAATCAGTACGTGTACGTGAAATCAGCGTTCCAAACCTGACGATTACCAACACTCCTGAAGATACCATCGTATCTGTAACTACTTCTCGTGCCCTGCGTCAGGCAGAACAAGAAGCAGCTTCAGGCAAAAAGTAATTTTAGCGCTTTTTCAAGCTTACAAAGCGGCAGTACATTTTGTGCTGCCGCTTTTGTGTTTTATAGGAGTTTTGTTTGTGTTGAGTGTTTGGTGTTTCTTCGTTAGGCCGGGGTTGCCAGTTATAAATGTCAGTGGATGTTCTTTTTCTTTTTCCGCAAAAGAAAAAGAACCAAAAAGAAAACTCGTGGCTGCGTCTTTTTCTTTGAGGTGTGCAGTGAGCAGGCGACCGGTAGTGGTGGCCGAAAAAGCCAAGGCCACATGGTGAGAATATGGGAGGTTCTGTGTTTATAGTTGCCTATAATAGGATTGATAGAATTTAAGAATGAACAGGATGAGATGTGACATTTTGTTATCTTCCACGTCATTGCGAGGAACGAAGCAATCTCTATGCGCCTTGTCTTAGTCGGGCGTTGAGAGATTGCTTCGTTCCTCGCAATGACGTGGTGGCGATGGGTGTGGTACCAGTTGTTTCTTGATTCTTGGCTCTTTACTCTTGATTCTCCTTTCCCCGTCAGCCCCTCAGCTTTGGGCGAAAGGCGGGCAGCACAGGGTGGCCCTGAGCGCAGAGAAAAGGCCTTTTAGTGTTTGCACCAACACTGATTAAAGCACTACTTGTTCATACGTAAACACTAAACAGCCTGTGGTGCTGACCGTCTTTGCAGGGCAGGCCTTGTGCGGCAAAAAGCCTAAGCGGGCTGTACTTGATTTTTTGTTACTTTTTGATCAAGCAAAAAGTAAACTGCCAATCATAACAGCACTAACCACAAACCAAACAGTTATTCCCTCATCAATCCGCTCTGAATTTTAACTACTTTTGCCCCAGCACAGCAAACCTACCCGGCTGTGATAATAACTGAAGAATAATGAAATACCTCATCGTAGGCTTAGGCAACATTGGCCCTGAGTATGCCGATACCCGCCATAATATTGGCTTCATGATACTGGATGAACTGGTGAAGCAGGAAAACAACAAGTTTTATAATATGCGCTTGGCCTATTACACCGAAATACCATACAAAAGCCGCACACTGCATTTAATTAAGCCAACTACTTACATGAACCTGAGCGGTAAAGCTTTAAGCTATTGGATGAAGGAACTACGCATTCCCATTGAAAACGTACTGGTATTGGTGGATGACTTGGCTTTGCCCCTGGGTACCCTACGCCTTAAACCCAAAGGTAGTGCGGCCGGACATAACGGACTCAAGAATATTGAAATGATTTTAGGGCATAACAACTATGCCCGCCTGCGTTTTGGTATCGGCGATAATTTTCCTAAAGGCCGTCAGGTAGACTATGTGCTGGGTGGTTTTGACGAGGATGAGAAACCGGAACTGCCGGCCCTGATTGACCGCTCGATTGAAATGATTAAAAGCTTTGCCACCATTGGCACCGAATTGACCATGACCAAGTTCAACAAGTAGCTCTAATGTTAAATAAGGTTAAAATATGTTAAAAGGAGAGCCCCATACTGGGGCTTTTTTATTTTTGAGAAATATTTAAACCTATATGCAACGTAAGGCGGGTAAACAACGTCTTATCGATAATTCGCAGCAACGGTTGCGGGTTTGTATATCCATCAACACAACTTATCACACAAAATGAAAAAGCTATTGCCGGCATTGCTGTGCATCTTCATGGGTTTTATTGCCCATGCGCAAACCACAGTAAAATCTGTTACCATCCGCGGTACAGTCATTGATTCGGCTACCAAACAGCCCGTAAGCTATGCCACCATCGCCCTGCGCGATGCCCAAACCAGTCAGCCCATTAAAAGTACCTTAACCAAAGACAATGGCAGTTTTGAGTTAACTAAAATACCAGCCAAAACTTATCAGCTGGCGATGGCTTTTGTGGGGTACCAAAGCAAATACATCACCTTAAAAGTTACTGATGACGATATTAATTTAGGCCAGTTGAAACTGGTGCCTGCCAAAAACGAATTAAAAGAAGTATCGGTTACCGCGTTAAAGCCGGTGGTTAAGCAGGAAGTAGACCGCATTGGGTATAGTGTGCAGAACGATCCGGAAGTGAAATCGCTCACTGCGCTGGATATGATGCGCAAAGTGCCCATGCTTTCGGTAGATGGTAATAATAACATAAAGCTGCGGGGGCAGGACAACTATAAAATACTTATCAACGGTAAAGAGTCGTCATTAATGGCCCGTAACCCATCAGATGTATTGAAAGCAATGCCGGCGAGTAACATCGAAAAAATTGAGGTGATTACTACACCTCCGGCCAAGTACGATGCCGAAGGTTTGGCCGGTATCATCAACATCATTACCAAAAAGAATGGCGATCAGGGTTATAATGGTAACATTAGTGCCCGCTATAACAACGTATGGGGGCCGGGCATCAATTTTAACGGTAGTGTAAAGCAGGGAAAGTTTGGGTTAAATGGTTATGTAGGTTATAACAAAAGGCAAACGCTGGATAACCCGTTTAATAACATGACCACCTTTTACAATGCGGCCACTGGTGCTACCACCGGTACTTTAACGCAGGATGGTAGCCGCGCCAACGGTGGGCATAATACTTATGCCAACGCTGAGTTAAGCTTTGAGGCCGATACCCTGAACCTGATTACCGGCTCCTTCAGTTTTTATAATGGAAGCAACCTGCAAAATTTTAACCAGTTCACTTTACAAACAGACAACAATGCAGCTAACCAATCATACCGGCAAATTAACGATGGCGAAGGCACTTATAATGGTAAAGATGCTTCATTAAATTATCAATTGGGTTTTAAACGCAGCAAAGAGCAGTTACTTACTTTATCATATAAATACAGCAGCTTTGGCAATAAGCAATTTACCAATTCTGTTTTCACCGAGCTTAATAACTATCTGCACGATAATTACCGCCAGTTCAATAATTCGGGCAGTACGGAACATACTATTCAGGCTGATTATGCACACCCGGTAAAAAAATTAAGTATTGAGGCAGGAGCGAAGGCCATCTTACGTAATAATTATAGCGATTTTCAAAACGATATTTTTAACAGCAACTTGAATGCTTACGTAACAGACCCTAAGCAAACCAACAATTTTGATTACAAGCAGGATGTGATAAGCGTTTACAATACGTATTCGCTTAAGCTGGAAAAATGGGCCATTAAAGGTGGCTTGCGCCTGGAGCATACTAAAGTTGATGCCAATTTTACCTCAACCAGCAGTGTGGTTAATCAAAATTATAATAACCTGATCCCATCGTTCTCTATCCAGCGCAGCTTTAAAAATTTCAGCTTAACCGCCGGTTTCACCCAGCGCATCCAACGCCCCGGTATTTGGCAGCTTAATCCGTTTGTAGATAGCTCAAACGTAAAATATATCAACCAGGGTAATCCAAACCTGCGCCCGGCGGTAAATAACAATATTGAGTTGAACTATAGTAATTTTGCTAAGGGTTCTATTAACCTGAGCTTATTCTACTCTACAGCCAGCAATACAGCGCAAAGTGTAACTACGGTTGGGGCCAATAATGTTTCGTACACTACCTACCAAAACGCAGGCTCACGCCAAAGCTTAGGTATTAATGGCAGCACCAATTACCCGATCACCAAAAAACTGACACTCAACATGAACGCCAGTGCGCAAGAGGTATGGATAAAAGGCACCTACAATGGCAATTTCATTAGCAATAATGGTGTACAGGGCTATGCTTTCTCCGATTTTGGTTACAAAATAAAAGATGGCTTCCGGGTAAGCGCCAACGTGAATTTCGATAGCCGCTGGGTACTACTTCAAGGAGTAGATAATTATTGGTTAGGTTATGGATTTAGCAGTACCAAGGATATATTGAAAGGTAAAGGTTCAATTAGTTTATCACTCAACAACCCTTTCAGTAAGTTCAATAAACTGGATTTTTATACCCGTACGCCCGATTTTTATACCATCAATACAAATTATAACCGTTACGCTAATGTGTTCATAGGGTTTACTTATAAATTCGGTAAATTGAATGCTGCCATCAAGAAAAACCAGCGTGGCATTCAAAATGATGATGTAAGCAGTGGAAGCAGTCATTAATACTTAAGGCAGAACAGTCACTGATTTTGCTGACTGTTCTTCCTTTGTAACAAAACAGTTATAAAACTAAGATTTTAGTTAAAAACTGTTAAAATAATACAAATGCTGTAATTTGATGGGTATATTGCAGCACTCAACTGAATAAACCTTATGAGACAATTTTTACTGGCAGTACTATCAGTTTTCTGCCTGTCTGTTGCTGCCACCGCACAAACTACTGCCCCGGCAGGTACCACCAATATCAAAGGCAGCGTTATTGATTCAGCTACCAACAAGCCCTTGGGCTATGTAACCGTATCAGTGCTCGATGCCAAGACTAACCAACCTGTTAAAGGTAGTTTAAGTAAAGACGATGGCAGTTTTGAACTGGCAAAACTGCAACCTAAAGCTTACAAATTGGTACTGGCTTTTGTAGGTTATCAAAACAAAAGTGTTAATGTAACCACCAAAGAAGGTACTACTGCTGTAGGTAAAATTTTGATGAGTGCCAGCAGCAAACAGTTAGGCGAAGTATCAATCACGGCGGTTAAACCTATTATTAAACAAGAGGTTGACCGCATTAGCTACGATATACAGGCCGATCCTGAAAACAAGGTACTCAATGTGCTCGATATGCTGCGCAAGGTTCCCATGATTTCGCTGGATGCTGATGATAACATTAAGCTGAAAGGTAGCGGCAGTTACAAGATATTAATTAATGGAAAACCTTCAAGCTTAGTAGCACGTAGCCCCAAAGATGTGTTCAGAGCTATGCCGGCATCATCCATTGAAAAAATTGAAGTAATTACTAACCCACCTGCCAAATATGACAGTGAAGGTTTAGAAGGTTTGATCAACATCATTACCAAAAAGAAACTGGATAACGGTTATAATGGCAGTGTAAACCTCAACTACCGTACACCTACCGGTGGTCCTGGCGCAGGCGGCTCATTAACGGTTAAGCAGGGAAAGTTTGGTTTGTCTACTTATTTTGGTACCAACAGGTTTAAGCAACCTACCACTGGCAGTTCAAGTACCCGCCGTACCTTCAGTGGCTCCATGGCGAATAACGATACCTCATCTACCCGCTTGGTACAGGATGGTAACCAAACCTATAAAAGCAATTATAGCTATTTGGGTGCCGAGTTGAGTTACGAGATAGATACCCTTAACTTGTTAACTGCGGAGTTAAACTTTAATGGAGGCAAGAGCAATAATAATTCTTTCCAGGCATCAGTGCTCACCAACACTATTGCGGATACCATATTGCAGCGATACAACAATAACAATTTCGGGCGTAGTAATTACAATGGTATTGATGCTGCATTAAATTATCAATTGGGTTTTAAGCGTAACAAAGAGCAACTCTTAACTTTATCATACAAATACAGTGTATGGAATGATGACAGCTTTAATAACCTGAATATTGACAACCGGCTGTACTATAACATCCCTAACTATCAGCAGCTGAACAACAGCCAGTCTAAAGAGCAAACCATACAGGTTGATTATGTGCACCCACTGAAAAAATTAACCATTGAAGCCGGTATTAAAGGTATTCTACGCGATAATAACAGTGACTTCGGCTACGATCAAGCAGCAGATGCTACCGGGTTGACTTACAATCGCGTTGACTCGCTTTCCAACCGGTACCAAAACTACCAGTATGTAATTGGAGCTTACAACTCTTATACTTATAATTATAAGGGTATTGCCTTTAAAGGTGGTTTACGTTTAGAGGAAACCATTATCGATGCTGATTTTATTAGCAACGGCACCAACCTGAACCGTCACTTCCTAAACCTTATCCCTTCTATATCCATTAACAAGCGGTTTAAAGACAACAGCAGCGTTAACTTCGGTTTTACCCAGCGTATACAGCGCCCCGAAATTTATAACCTGAATCCTTTTATCGACCGCTCTAATCCTAACTTCCAATCTACCGGTAATCCAAACCTGGTACCGGTGGTGAGCAATAACCTGCAGATAGGTTACAGCAAGTTTAAAAAAGGTTCTATTAACATCGGCCTGAATTACCGCTTCTCTAACAACTCCATCCAGCAGGTAGATACTTACAACCCGGCTACCAAAGTAACTTTAACCACTTACGAAAACATCGGGCACAATAAAGCATTAGGCAGTAACTTTAACATTAACTACCCCATCACTAAAGCATGGAATGTAAGCCTTAATGGTAACCTCAATTATATGTGGATTGATGGTATAGTAAATGGTGTAAGAACCGAAAATGAAGGTTTACAAGGTTATTTCTTTGCTTCAACCGGTTATAAATTTAATAAAGGCTGGCGGGTGAATGCCAATTACAGTTATAACAGTCCGTACATTACGCTGCAAGGTCAGTCCAACGCTTACAATTATTCTTCCTTTAGCTTGAATAAAGAAATTATTAAAGATAAATTAACTTTTTCGGGCAGCGTAGCCAATCCGTTCTCAAAATTCCGTGACTATGTACGCACTACCTCGGGCCCTAACTTTGAACAAAATACATTTTCACAAAGCTATTACCGTTCTTTTAGCTTTAGCCTAAATTATCGTTTTGGTAAACTAAAAGCTGATATTAAAAAGAATCAGCGCAGTATCAATAATGATGATAAAGGCGGCGGTAAAAGCGCAAACTAATACTTTTACGGCATGAAAGTTTATGGCATCCCGAATTGTAACACCGTAAAAAAAGCGCTCGACTGGCTGAAAGTCCATCAGGTAGCTTTTGAGTTTCATGATTTCAAAAAGCTGGGCATCACGCCCGAAAAATTGGAAGAATGGAACCAGAAAACCGGTTACGAAAAGTTTTTGAACAAACAGGGGCTCACCTGGAAACAACTGGATCCGGCTGTTAAAGCAACCATTATTTCCGCCACCGAAGCCCTGCCGCTATTGCAGGAAAAAAACAGCATGATCAAACGCCCGGTCATAGAAGATAACGGTTTTCTGTATTTCGGCTTTGATGAGAAAGTGTATGCTGAACATTTTGAGAGATAGAGGCAGTCAAGATGTTTAATAAAAGAGAAAGGACAAAAGACAAAGGATTTATTTCCCTTATCTTTTGTCCTTTCTCTTTATATCAAAACTTCAAACTTCTATTCCCCCTTTAGGGGGCAAGGGGCTGTAACTTTAAAATTACTTATATCTATTTTATCTAATTAATAGTATAATTGCTTTATTAACTGATTTTAAAGTTTATAACCGTAATGAAGCAGTACCTTGCAGCCGGCTTATCGCTGGCCTTAATGGCAACTGCCGGTTTAAGCCGGGCGCAACAACAGCCCGCTGCCGCAGCAACCGCCACCAATTACAATTACCATGATGCCTTTGCCCCGGTATTTTACAACCACAACGGCAATGAGTACCGCGCTGCCAGCGGCGAGCCTGGCTCCAAGTACTGGCAAAACCGTGCCGACTATGTGCTTTCGGCCCGCCTGAACGACCAAACCAGTGAAATTAGCGGCAGCGAAACGGTAACCTACACCAACAATAGCCCTCAAAAGCTGGGCTTTTTGTGGATGATGCTGGATCAGAACATTTTCAAACCCGATTCTCGCGGTGAGGCTATTACCCCACAAACCGGTAGCCGCTACCGCAAGGTAAATGGCCAGAACGGCAGTGGTTATACCATTAAATCGGTAAGCGTAGAGATAAACAAGGTAGTAACCAAAGTAAAATATTTAATTGATGATACCCGCATGCAGCTGTTCTTACCTAAAGAGCTGGCAGCTAATGGCGGTCAAATTAAAATCAAAGTAGATTTCTCTTTTATTGAGCCTGATTACGGTGCCGACCGTACCGGTATCCAAGCCACACAAAATGGAAAGATATTTGCCATTGCACAATGGTACCCCCGCATGTGTGTGTTTGATGACGTATTGGGCTGGAATACCCACCCTTATGATGGCCCGGGCGAGTTCTACCTGGATTATGGTAATTTCGATTTGAATATCACTGCACCTGCCAACCACATTGTGGTGTCTTCAGGTGAGTTGCTGAACCCGCAGGATGTATATACCCCAGAGCAGCAAAAACGCTGGGCACAAGCGGCACAAAGCGAAAAAACAGTAATCATTCGCTCGGCTGCCGAGGTTACCCAAGCTTCATCACGCCCAGCCGGTAAAAAAGAACTCACCTGGCACTTTAAAATCAATAATGCACGCGATGCTTCATGGGCATCATCAGCCTCATTTATTGTAGATGCTGCTAAAATGGATTTGCCAAGCGGTAAAAAATCGCTGGCTATTTCGGCTTACCCGGTAGAGAGTGACGGAGCTGCTGCCTGGGGCCGTTCTACCGAGTATGTAAAAAAATCAATTGAATACAACTCTAAGAAATGGTTTGAGTTTCCTTATCCGGCTGCTACAGCTGTAGCCAGCAATATTGGCGGTATGGAGTATCCGGGTATTGTATTCTGTAGCTACCGCAGCAAAGGCGGCAGCCTTTGGGGCGTAAATGACCATGAGTTTGGCCATACCTGGTTCCCGATGATTGTAGGTTCAAACGAGCGTTTATACGGTTGGATGGACGAAGGTTTCAATACCTTTATTAATGAACTGAGTACTGCCGATTTCAATAACGGCGAATACCAGCCTAAGCGCAAAATGGATATGCACCGCATTGCGCCTTACATTGCCAATGATCGTTTAGAGCCTATCATGACTGAGCCTGCCGGCATGAAAGAGCCTAACATTGGTACCTTGTTGTACAGCAAGCCAAGCATGGGCTTAGTATTGTTGCGCGAGCAGATTATGGGGCCTGAGCGTTTTGATTTTGCATTCCGTACCTACATTAACCGTTGGGCCTTTAAACACCCTACACCTGATGACTTCTTCCGCACTATAGAGAATGCCGGCGGCGAAAGCTTAGGCTGGTTCTGGCGCGGCTGGTTCCAGAACAACTGGAAACTGGATGTAGGTGTAACCAACGTACAATACGTGGATAACAATGCAGCCAAAGGTGCTATGATTACGCTGACAAATAATGAGAAACTGGCTCTGCCGGTGGTATTGGAGGTAAAGTTGAAGAGCGGTAAAACCGACCGTGTAAAATTACCGGTTGAAATATGGATGCGCAACAACACCTGGACGTTCATGTACCCGTCAACTGAGGAAATACAGTCGGTAACCTATGACCCTGACCACGTATTCCCCGACAGCAACTCGGCTAACGATGTTTGGACACAGCAATAAGAAAATAACAGCATAAGTATGAAACGCCACTGCTTACATCAGCAGTGGCGTTTTTGTTAACTCTTGAAAAGCTACCTTTCCATCACATCATTGCTTCGTTCCTCGCAATGACGTGATGGTGTAATTGTGCCTGACTGAGTTTTTTCTTTTGCCTCTTTTTCTTGGTTCTTGACTATTGACTCTTGATTTTCTTCCTCCTCTGTCAGCCCCCTCAGCTTTGGGCGAAAGGCGGGCAGCACATGGTGGCCTTGAGCGCAAGGTAAAGGCCTTTTAGTGTTTGCACTGGCAACAGGCAAAGCACAAGTTGTTCATACGCAAACACTAAACAGCCTGTGGTGCTGACCGCCTTTGCAGCCAAGGCCCTGTGCGGCAAAAAAGCCTAAGCGGGCTGTACTTAATTTTTTAGTTCTTTTGTATCAAGACAAAAGAACAACAACATTCAACATAGCACAAACCTAACCAGCATAAACATCATTTTAACACTTTTTCATCCCCCACAACAAAACCATTATTTCAATAAAAAGGTTACCCTAATAACTATGAAACTCAGATACCTCATTATACTATTCATTACTTTATGCGCGGCATCAGCGCAGGCGCAAAGCCTGAAAGGCTCGGTGGTAGAGTTAGGTACCAGCACCCGGCTGAACAATGTATTTGTTCGGGATATCAATAACAAACAGGCCGTACTCACCAACAGTAAAGGGGAATTTGAAATATCAACTGCCATAGGGCATACGTTAATTTTTTCATCGCCCGGCTATACGGCCGATACCTTATACCTGGTGAATTTAAACAGCCGTAAAATTGAACTGCGCTCGCAAAGTATCGCACTGCGCGAGGTAACCATCAATTCATCGCGCCGTTTCGATCCCCGTACCGAGTACCCGGAAGTATACCAGCGCAGTAAAGTATATGCACTGTCGCCCAGCACCTGGTTTAGCCGCAGCGGCAAACAGGCCCGCCGCCTGAAACGCTATTTTGAAAGCGAAGTGCAGGAGCGCCATGTAGATTCGGTATTCAACCGACTGTATGTAAGCAGTCTGGTGCCGCTGCGCGGGCAGGACCTGGATGACTTTATTACCCTTTACCGGCCCAGCTATGCTTTTCTGCGCAGCAACACCGGCCCATCGCTGGCCGTGTATGTGAACGACTCGTATAAAAAGTGGCAAGCCCTGCCGCCAGAAAAACGCCACCAGCAACGGTTAACTTTACAGGAGTAGTAGAGATAGTACTGAAGATTTGTTTCAATGGCATTAATGCTTAAATTCGGCATTAATGCCATTGTTGTTTAAAACGTATTTCAGTCAGCCGTATGAAAACCTCCCGCCTCGAAGCTTTTAGCGATGGTGTGTTTGCCATCATCATTACCATTATGGTGCTTGAACTTAAGGTGCCGCACGGCGACCAATTGCGCGATCTGCTTCCAGTGCTACCACGCTTTTTAAGTTATATTCTCAGCTTTGTATACGTAGGTATTTACTGGAACAATCATCACCACATGATTTATACTGTTGATCGCATCAGTGGTATGGTGTTGTGGGCTAACCTTAATTTGCTGTTCTGGCTATCCCTGGTGCCTTTTGTAACCGATTGGATGGGCGAACACCATTTTGCACAATGGCCGGTAATTTTGTACGGGTTTATATTGCTGATGTGTGGAGTAGCCTATGCTGTGCTTGCGCAGCTACTGATGCGAAATGCTGGGAAGGAAGCTATTATTACCCGTGCTTTTGGTAACGACAGCAAAGGCAAATTATCAGTACTGGCCTATATCATCGCCATTGGGTTAGCTTTTATCAGCACTGCTGCCAGCATGGTAGTTTACGGCCTGGTAGCTGTAATGTGGTTTGTACCCGACAGAAGGGTAGAGCGCATCCTGTATCCGGATGAAATGAGGAAACACAGGTAAAGCGCTCTATCCTTGTTTTAGCTGACCTTCTTTATCCACTCTTCACTGCTCAGTACATCAGCTTGCAGCGGAAATACTTTTTCTATCAACACCTGATGAATTTCAGGGTCAGGGTCGGCACAGCAATCGCTTAATACGCTTACCTGATAATCCATATCGGCTGCCATACGCAGGGTAGAGAGTACTACGCCTGCGGTACGTACACCTGCCAACACCAGGCTGCGTATGCCATTGGCTTGAAGAATAGTGGCTAAATTACTGCCAGTAAAGGCACCAAAACGTTTTTTATCAATTACCGTATCACCGGGTTGTACCTGTATCTGGGGAATTAGCTGGCTCTGCTCTCCGCTAAATAAATTGTTTTCTTTTACCTGCTGAAAGAAAGGCATCGTATTCGGCCCTATTTCGGGGTGTCCTTCCTGGAAACCTACTTTGCAGTAAATAACTTTAATGCCAGCTTTGCGGGCAGCAGCTGCTGCGTTGTTTACCTTTGTAGCCAAAGCATCAATATCCGGTCTTTTATCGGCAATACCTGCCTGATAATCCATAATCAGCAGGGCTGTAGTGTTGAAATTAATGTTGCTCATAATAACTATAATTTGCCGCAGCGGGCATTTGTTTGCTGATGCCCGGCGTATAATTATTTAATGGTTTTGTAACAAAGTAGTGATGCGAAACTCATATATTTATAAGCATAAAAACTAATTTAAAACCATGAAGAAAATTTTAATAGCGCTGCTGCTTGTGGGCAGCATTGGAGCAGCAGTAGCTGCTGTGGCTGATTTAACCGGCAAATGGACAGGTAGTGTAAAAGGCCCTGATGGCAGTGAATACTCATTAGGCTACAACTTTAAAACTGAAGGCGATAAACTCACCGGAACGATTGAAAGCCCGATTGGTACGGCCGCTATCGAAAACGGAAAAATTAAAGGCGATGAGTTTACCTTCAGCTCTAACCTGAACGGAATGGAAATTCCGCATAAAGGAAAATATTATACCGACTCGGTGGGTATTGATATTGACTACGGCGGCCAAACCATGCACGCTACTTTAAAGCGGGCTAAATAATCCAAAATTTAACATACTATACAAAAGGCGTCCATTACAGGCGCCTTTTGTATGTGCATCTAACAAGTAAGCGCTTGCTTGCTGATAAACAGTTGCCATTAACCGAGTTTCTGGCATATTCACCGTTAAAAAACTGCCGTTCACCGCTTTGTTGTAGCGCTATAGGTTGTATTTAGACGTACTTTGTATCAACTAAACGCAAAAACACGGTTATGAAAATTAATCAGTTCACCCGCAACGCAGCTGTAATACTGGCTATAGCCATCGGTTTATATCCTGTATTGTATTTATTGGTAGATATGCATACCAATGGTTTACTGGCCAGCAAACCCAAAGAGTTGTTGAATGACCTGTTGTGGAACGTTATGTTCTACACCCATATTTCAACCGGTGGCCTGGCGCTGCTTACCGGCTGGCCTCAGTTTAATTTAAAACGCCGCAGGCGCAACATCGGACAGCACCGCATATTGGGCCGTATCTATTTAATTGCAGTGGCTATGAGCAGTATTACCGGCTTATATGTAGCCTTTTTTGCTACCGGGGGGCTTATCAGCGCTTATGGTTTTTCGGCTCTGGCCCTGGCATGGTTATTTACGGCAGCCCTGGCCTATACCTACATCCGCCGCGGGCAAGTAGAACCGCACCGCCGCTGGATGATAATGAACTACAGCCTTACTTTTGCCGCAGTTACCTTACGGTTATGGTTGCCCTTACTGATTGCCCCAGGCCATATGCAATTCACAGATGCTTACCATATAGTTGCCTGGTTGTGTTGGGTGCCCAACCTTATATGTGCCTGGTGGATAGCCAGGCCAAAGCGGGTAAAGCCAAAACTACAGGTAGCCTGATCTAACAACATTTTCTACATTTGCCACGCTTAGTAATCATCGTGGCTTTTTTGTTGTTATTTGCTTATGCCTTTATCTACTGATCGTATGCCGGTTCCGGATATTGAAGTTGCCGCTTTGTTTGGGGTTTTTTCAATTGATATGCTGCCGTTGAACACGGTTGACGTAAGCCGGGAGCTGCAAGCCTACATTAATGGCAGTATTATTACGCTGCCCATGGATTTCAACTTTGCGTACAATCTTGCACCTCATCAGCGCTTGTACTTACAAATTAGTGCCAATGGCCGCACCTGGTATATTGCCCATGAACAATACCATGAGGATATAGTGATTGATTTAAGCGATACTGCCAGGCGGCTTATTATAGTTTACTACCTGTATGTCAATCCTAACTCCAATTGGCGGAGTATCGTATCGGGCCAGTTGCTGCAATTAAAGAGTTATGGTATTATGCCTGATGCCGAACTGTATGTGCACGTCACAGACAGCCATCAGCATACAGCTGAAGTATCAGCAATGGTTACTGCGCTAATACCGCAAGCCATGATCAATACTTCGGATATAAATCAGTTTGAGTATCCGGGCGTTAAACTGGTGCATGAGCTGGCCGGGCGTTATCCCGATTGTGATTTTATGTACTTTCATTCCAAAGGCATGTCGCATGGATTGCATGGCCGGCTGCCCGAAGACGTGGCACTCATGACCCGCACCTTTGAAAGCTGGCGCAAGCACTTGCAATTACTGCGCAAAAATGGTATTGAAAAGGTAGGGCTTTTCCCGGCCATGGCCGATAGTAACCAAGCTTTGCCAAACGGCAGAAAAGGCGGTTGGATTTGGTACAATTACTGGATGGCTAAAGGGCGTTATCTTGCCAGTTGCCCTGAGCCTGAACTCACTGATGACCGCTATTATTACGAGGAGTGGCTGGGTATGCGCAGTGGAGAACCTCAGCCAGTTATTCATCATGATTGCTGGAGCTTATATGATATAAAGCAATTTAACAAAACTTACTTTACCTCTACTGAAGCCACTTATCATCTTAACCGGATGATGTATAAAATGGGCAGCAATTACATTGCTCGCCGGCATCCTTGGCTAATTAAAAGTTCGTTCACCTTGCAACTGCTGCTGAACTGGAAGGCATTTATAAACAAATTCTCAAAATAGCTGCTAACTCAATCAGCAATTATTTACCAGTTAAAACAAACTTAATTGCGGACTCGCAGCCGGCGATAAACTTTTTAAGGATTTGAACCGGATATGCGGCCGTTTTTCGGTACCCATGTTGTGCTGACCCGAGCGGTCAATTTCACCTTTAATGAGGCAGTTAGTGAAGAGCACGCCTTTATAGTCAGTAATATTGCCCTGTACGGGGCTACAGGTGAGCACATGCCCATTGTACATAAAGCCGATGGTGTTGGCTTTTTCGTTGCCGCGGGTCACATGGCCCTCTAACTTTATAGGGTCGCCGTGCTTCCAGTCGGGAAACAAAATAATGTCGTCGCTTTCTTCTTCAGTGAACAAGGGCTTATCTTCCGGGTTAAGGGTTAGGGCGGAACCGGTATCATCTTTATCAGGTACTACGCCTGATGCAAAGCCAATTTCCAGTTCGCGGCCTTCTGCCAGGTTTTGGGCCAGTTTATCAAACAGGGTAGCCGGGCAGTTACGATATTGTTCCAGGTAATATTCGGGCACTTGTAAGGTTTCGCCGTTGCTATTTTCCAGACCCACCATAGCAAAAGCGTGGGCATCAGCCGGATCAAACTTTACGGATTTAAATTTGCGGATAGATAGTGAACCCATATGCCTGCTGATGGTTAACACCCATTTGATCGCCTTAATGGCGGCGGTCACCAAATTGCGGGTAGCGGTTTGTTGCAGTTCTTCAGGCGTAAGTACAGGCAGGGTAGAAGAAGCCTCTGGCGGTGTTTGCAGGGCGGCGGCCGTGTTAGTTAGCCACCCGCCAAAGCCGGCCGGAATTACGGCCTCCCAACTGCCCCTGCGTATTTTGATAGGAATATCAAAATCATAAGCCATTAAAACGGGGGCTTGCTGCAAAATAAAAAAGCGCATTACCTCATCAATACCCTGTAAGGCCAGGGCCGCTTTACGGGCATCCAGGTAGCCATGGGTAACCAAGTGACCTTTGTATTTGAAATAAGCAAAATCATCTTCCTGCATATCGGCAGGCGGCAGCAATAACTCTGACGGCATTAGTTCGTTTCCCTCGTTTTCTTGAAGGTTGAAAAGTACAACAGTTTAGGTAATATTTTGGTATTTGTTGGTAAAATTACGGGTGCTGCGTGGTGCTGCGCACAGCGGACGCAGCAGGTGCAGCACCACGCAGCACCCGCAGCACCATGCAGCAGTGACATGGATGTGTCAGTGGTTTTTCGGTAGATACAATCTGCCGGCATTGGGCTTCGCAGTTGAAAACTTCGAAGAGCGAGGGCTAGCTTTTTCAAAAATATAACTGTTACCCTGTGAAAGTTTGTATTACTTCTATTTGAAGGAAGTGAGTGGTAAAGGATCCGATATGATGGAGTTGATATTGCGGCAAAAGGAAGGGGGAGAAATTGGTATTTATGTGATGATTTTAGATGTAAAAGTTGATGATATCGTAAAGGAGTTGAACCGGTATCCTGAGCAATACAGCTTTCACAATCTGGGCAGAAGTAGAACCGGCTTTACTAATTAATGCCATATCAAATTGATTTAAAATATTTATAATTATGTTTTACTAACCTAAGTTTAGGCAGCATAACTTAGATATATAATATAACAATCTTTCAGTTTACAAGTAAGGGTTTAGTAACTTTACCTAAATGAGCCGTGTCGGGCAGGTAAGCTGGAAGCTTACCAAATGTAAGGTCTAAGTTATGCTGCGCTAATCTTAGACAAATAAAGGGGAGATAATTAAATAATATGAAATTCATTGAGGCAATGTCTTCGTTAGATAGAACATTTTGGGCACTTATTATTGGAATAGTTGGAGGCCTTTTCTTAATTATTTCAGCAATCTTTCAGTATAAAGATAAAAAGACGTCTGACCGAGAAGCTGACGAAGCAAAACGCCAAGCGAGCGAAGCTCGAATAGAAGCAGGAATCAATGCACAGCATCTGTTGACTGCCCAACGAGAAGTAATTGCATTACAGCGGGAAGCGAACACAACATCTGCACATATAGCAGCAAAGGCGGAGGAACTTGCTGATAGCTACAAACGAAATGCGGAACTTCAAGAACAATTAACAAATGAATTAACAGGAGGAGGAACAACGCCAATATTATATATATATGCAACACCTTATGCATTTAATAACGGAGTCAACAATTCAATTCAAGTTCACTTTGTGTTGAAAAATAACGGAAAATACAGTTTAAGTGATGTCAAAGTTCAAGTATCTGACATGTTAAGCGGATACATGTCTCAATATTATACTGTTTTAAATGCAGGAATTGGAGGAACGATGGGCACTCAACCAGGCTTAGGCATCGGTAGCGAAAATCAATGGAATCCGGTTAAAACATTTAATTTGGGCACTTTGCAACCCGGAAGCCAAAATAACTTTTACACTGCACTTATACCAAATTACCCAGTTACAAATATTCATGAGAGTGCAGCTTTAAATCCTGGCTGGCCGGTGAATGTCAGATGGAATGCTGGAACATTAGATTTGTATACAAATTTCAAATGGTCAATAAATCACCTCAAATTAGGAACGGTAGAGGCAGTTTTAAATCAAAAAATCGTACAATCTGAAAAGTTTATTGAGTATGAGTCATTTCTTGATCGACATTAGTTAAACTCCTTTATTCTAGTACGAGTTTGCAAACTCAGGTCGTTTTACGATTAATAAATCACAAGTTAAGCTTAGGCCAGCGAAAATGCTGATAACATCCGCCAAAACATAGCCCTGTAACCATTGTTGCATTCAGATACTTATTTACGACAGCTTACTTAAACACTAAGCATTATCTATTTGCCACATGGAAACAGCCCTGCCCGGTTTATTTTTATATCCTGATTTTATTGACGAAGCCAAAGAGCAAAAGTTACTCAGCGAGATTGACAGCCAGACCTGGATCATAGATTACCTGCGGAGGCTACAATACTACGGATACCGTAATGAGCTGGAGAAGCCTTATAATTTGATTCCGTTTCCGGTGGAGATGCCGCCATTGATCCATCAGCTCTCGCAAGAAATTGTGGCTCAAAATATTATTGATTTGCAACCCGACCAGGTGATTATCAACGAGTACGTTCCTGGCGAGGGGTTAAAGCCGCATAAGGACAGGGCTTACTATGAGAACCAAATTTGCGGGGTAAACCTGGGCAGCAGCTGTGTAATGCGCTTTATTAAGGGCAAAAACTTGGAGGTGTTTGATATTGAAGTGCCCCGGCGCTCACTGTATGTAATGCAGGATGATGCCCGTAAAAAATGGAAACATGGCATCCCGCCACGCAAAAAAGATAAGGTAGATGGCGAGCTGCACCACCGTGAGCGCAGGGTATCTATTACTTACCGCAAGGTAAAGCCCAAGCGTGTACACCCTATTAACCCCGAAGGTAAGGTAGCTCATTTATTGCAGGAGCAGTTCCACATCAGCCCCGAAGAAATTTTAAGGCTAAGCAAACCTTGATATCATCCGGTATTAAACAGGTAAACTGCCTATCCAGTCATTCAGTCCCCACTTGGGCGGGAAAAAGTACTGGATAGGATGGCTAACCGGTGAGTAAAGTTGCTTGATGCGCGTGCGTCCGGAGATACCACCGGCTTCGGAGTGAGCTACACGGGCGTATTTATCGGTTTCGCAAAACAGGTTCTGGCAGTCGATGAGTTGCAGCGGCCTTCCCCACAGGCTTTTAAAGTGTAGTCCCAGGCGCTCAAACTCCTGCTCCTGCCTGTCAGTGATATAGCTGATAACATCCGCCTCACTATAATCGCCCAAACTGCTGAAACATTTGCGGATTCCGTCTTTGGCACCGGGGCCCGGCATTACGAAATCCATCTCGCTAAAATTGGTAAGTATGCTGTAGTTGATATCAATAGCATACTGGTAAGCCAAAAACTTGCCAATGGTAGGATAGCCCAGCAGCAACTGGTAAACTGCTTCCATTGATGGGGCTTTCATCAAGCGGTCTGCCAAATGCGATTGTAACATCTGCTCCAGCAACTTCAGGTGGTTCTCATGCTTTCTGGCATAGCCATAAGCGCTGTTGCCGGAAGCCATCATGTAAGCGCCGGAGTAAATCGTTTCCCCAGCCTGCAAGGCTTGATGAAGAACCTGATTATACCGCTGAAATGAATAACCCCTCCAGGTCATCTCACCCAATTCGTGCTGCAACAACTGCCAGGTCTCTATCTTATTAAACAGCTTAAATAGCAGGATGCGGAACAATAATTCATCGGGCGACTGCTCACCTTTGTATATGACCTCGCTGATGAGGTACTGGCTTACGCGGTCGGCCGCGCGGTAGGCATTGGTAAATTTATGTTTGAGCAGGATGGGGTCGGCGGTGAGCGTGGGTTTACCGGCAAGGCGGTTAAAGAATATCTCCTGCCGCTCGGCGGCAAACCGCCAGTAGGTATCCAGTATATACGTAGCCGTTGGCGGCTGTTTAATAACTGCAATCATCAGCTGCGCTTACTGATTTTGTTGAGGCTGATTTGCCGCTCCATGTTGCTTTTAAAGCGGGTTAGGGTTTCTGTCTGCAATTTGCTGTGCTTGGTATGCCTGCCTTGTACTCTGGCCCGCCACATTTTAAAGCTCGACTTTTTCATTTCTCTTCGCATCAGGTCAATTACATTTTTTTCGCTCAACCCAAACTGCGCTTCAATAGCATCAAAGGGAGTACGGTCCTCCCAGGCCATTTCAATAATTCTATCTATGTCTGTTACCGACAATGCTGTTGTTTCTGCATTATTCATATTCAAAGCAACGTATATGAAAGGAGATAGTGTGCATAAACTTGTACCAAGTTGTTAAATGCAAGCCCACTCATGAACATTTATAGCTGCTGGTTGTCGTTAATAGATGAGTTCAGCATTTGTAAAAGAAGGCGATTATCAGCCACTAAAAGATGTAGCACCTAATATGGCTTCACTGGTTTTGTATTTGAAGCGTGAAAACGGAGGGTTGGTTTACGAACTGAGAACCCGTTTTAGCGAAAAGCACCAGTTGGAAGTACATGAAATGAGCGATGGATTGGGTTATGCCATTAATGAGCAACAGCAGTGGCAGGTGATATTGGATTAAAGGTGCATAACTGCATAAACTTACGTCTCAACCCTGCAATTCCAAATCAATAGTATTATTAATTCGGAGTCTTGAAGGATAAACTTGCCTCTTATTTTTGTAAATAGTAGCCAGCACGTGAACGATTAAGGCCGATAACTGTTGATGGGTGGGTTAAACTCGCAAACCGCTCACTATGGCTTCAGGTATATTTGCAATTTTAGATGATATTACGGCGCTGATGGACGATGTGGCCGTAGCCGCAAAAGTAGCTACCCGCAAAACAGCCGGTATTTTGGGCGATGACCTGGCCGTAAATGCCGAAAAGGCTACCGGTTTTATGGCCACACGTGAATTGCCGGTGCTTTGGGCCATTACCAAAGGTTCGCTGCTTAACAAGCTCATTATTGTTCCGGTAGCTTTATTGCTGAATGCTTTTTTACCGGCCAGCATCACCTGGCTGCTGGTGGCAGGGGGCTTGTACCTGGCTTATGAGGCCGCAGAAAAAATTATCGGTTTTTTGTTTCATCACTCCAAAGAAAAGCATGCGGAGCCGGAAGATAACAAGGGCACGGCGAGCACAGAGCAGGCCAAGATCAAATCGGCCATCGCTACAGATTTTATCCTGTCGATAGAGATTGTGATTATCGCTTTGGGAAGTGTGACCGATCAAGTACTTTGGATACAAATTGTGTCGGTAGCTATTGTAGCCGTACTGGCTACCATTGGTGTTTATGGTTTGGTTGCCCTGATGGTAAGGATGGATGATGCCGGTTATAAATTAATTAAATCATCAGACGGTGCGGGGTTTATCAGGCAAACGGGCAAACTGCTGGTAGCCGCGCTGCCCGTGCTCATCAAAATACTGAGTGTAGTGGGTACGCTGGCTTTATTACTGGTATCGGGGGGTATCTTTGTTCACCATATTGCTTACATCCATCACCTGATGTCTAAACTTCCATCCACGCTGGCCGAGCTGATTATAGGTATGGCAGCCGGGTTATTGGTATTTGCTATTGTTGAAAGTGCCAAATGGTTATGGGGTAAAGTAAACGCCAGATAACCAATCGGTTTTGTCACCTATTCCGAGTAAGCGCCCGCAACAGGGTAGGTGAATTGCATAAGATTTCGCTATCAATCATGCACCCTTATTACCTCCTGCTTTTCTATTCTCCGCTACTGCCCGCTCTGTTCATTCTATAATAAAAAAACTTTCACGCAACCGCTTGAAAATCAAAAACAATCTTCGTACTTTTGCAGTCCCGAAATGCGGGATAATAAAATTAACAGTAAAAGGAAGAAATGCCTACTATTCAACAATTAGTTAGAAAAGGTAGAGTAGCTCTGGAGGATAAGAGTAAATCCCCAGCGTTGGACAGCTGTCCACAGCGAAGAGGCGTGTGCACCCGTGTGTACACCACTACCCCTAAAAAACCAAACTCAGCAATGCGTAAAGTGGCCCGTGTGCGCCTAACCAACGGTAAAGAGGTGAATGCCTATATCCCTGGTGAAGGTCACAACTTACAGGAGCACTCTATCGTGTTAATCCGTGGCGGCAGGGTTAAAGATTTACCAGGTGTTCGTTACCACATCATTCGTGGTGCACTGGATACTTCAGGTGTAAATGGCCGTAACCAGCGTCGTTCTAAATATGGTACTAAACGTCCTAAACCAGGTCAGCCAGCTGCACCTGCGGGCAAAGGCGGTAAAAAGAAATAATTAAAAGGAGGATAGTAAACAATGAGAAAGTCAAAACCAAAAAAGAGAATTCTCCTGCCTGACCCGAAATTTAATGATATTCTGGTAACCAGGTTTGTAAATAACATGATGTATGACGGTAAAAAATCTACCGCATACGGTATCTTCTACAATGCGGTTGATATTGTAGAGAAAAAAACCAGCGAAAGCGGTTTAGATACCTGGAAAAAAGCACTGAACAACATTATGCCATCTGTAGAAGTGAAAAGCCGCCGTGTAGGTGGTGCCAACTTCCAGGTGCCTACTGAAGTTCGCCCTGAGCGCAAAATCGCTTTAGGTATGAAATGGCTGATCAGCTATGCCCGTCGCCGTGGTGAAAAAACCATGATGGAGAAACTGGCCGGCGAAATCATTTCTGCTGCCAAAGGTGAAGGTGCTGCCGTAAAGAAGAAAGAAGATACGCACAAAATGGCTGAAGCCAACAAGGCGTTCTCACATTTTAGGTTCTAGTGAATGGTTGATTAAGTGAGTGGTTGATTAAGTGGGGAGAATTTCATAACTACTCACACAATCAACTTAATCAACTACTCACCAGCTATCAACTCAATAACAAAAGACATGTCAAGAGATCTTAAATATACAAGAAACATTGGTATTGCCGCTCACATTGATGCGGGTAAAACCACCACTACAGAGCGTATCCTGTATTATGCAGGGGTAAGCCACAAAATTGGTGAGGTACACGAAGGTGCCGCTACCATGGACTGGATGGCGCAGGAGCAGGAGCGTGGTATTACCATCACTTCGGCTGCAACTACCGTATTCTGGAATTACCGCAACAACAAATACCAGGTAAACGTAATTGATACCCCGGGCCACGTGGACTTTACCGTAGAGGTAAACCGTTCATTACGTGTACTGGATGGTCTGGTTTTCCTGTTCTCTGCGGTTGACGGTGTAGAGCCACAGTCAGAAACTAACTGGCGTTTGGCTAACAACTACAATGTGCCCCGTATCGGTTTCGTTAACAAAATGGACCGTTCAGGCGCCGACTTCCTGAAAGTTGTAAAGCAAGTACGTGATATGCTGGGCAGCCACGCGGTGCCACTGCAAATTCCTATCGGTGCTGAAGACGGCTTCAAAGGTGTGGTAGATTTGATCAACTTCCGTGGTGTGGTTTGGAACGAGCACGATAAAGGTATGACCTTTACCGAAGTGCCAATCCCTGACGATTTGGTTGACGAAGCTAACGAGTGGAGAGAGAAATTACTGGAAGCCGTTGCTGAGTTTGATGATACATTGATGGAGAAATTCTTTGATGATCCAACTACCATCACTGAGCGCGAAGTACTGGACGCTTTACGTCAGGCTACCTTAGCCGGTAAAATTGTTCCGATGACTTGCGGTTCATCTTTCAAAAACAAAGGTGTACAAACCATGCTGGATTATGTAATGGAGTTATTGCCTTCACCTTTAGATTCAAAAGGTGTGGTAGGTACTAACCCTGATACCGGCGAAGAAGTATTGGTTAAACCAGATGTTAAAGAGCCATTTGCAGCCTTAGCATTTAAAATTGCTACCGACCCGTTTGTAGGCCGTTTGTGCTTCATCCGTGTATATGCCGGTAACCTGGAAGCAGGTTCATACGTGCACAATATGCGTTCTGATAATAAAGAGCGTATTTCACGTATCTTCCAGATGCACGCCAACAAGCAAAACCCTATCCCTAACGTAGGTGCAGGTGACATTGCTGCGGTAGTAGGCTTTAAAGATATTAAAACAGGTGATACCCTTTGCGACGAGAAGAATAAAATCATCTTAGAGTCAATGGTATTCCCTGAGCCGGTTATCGGTTTGGCAATTGAGCCTAAAACTCAGGCCGACGTTGATAAACTGGGTATGGCTTTAAGCAAATTGGCTGAAGAGGATCCAACCTTCCGCGTAAATACTGACGAAGATACAGGTCAAACTGTAATTTCAGGTATGGGCGAGTTGCACCTGGACATCATCATGGACCGTTTGAAACGCGAGTTCAAGGTAGAAGTTAACCAGGGTGCGCCACAGGTAGCTTACAAAGAAGCGATCAGCGGCCAAACTCAACACCGCGAAACTTACAAGAAACAAACCGGTGGTCGTGGTAAATTTGCCGATATTCAGGTAATCATTTCTCCGGCTGATGATAACAAAGAAGGTTTACAGTTTGTGAACGAAATTGTGGGTGGTGCTATCCCTCGCGAGTTCATCCCATCTGTAGAAAAAGGCTTTGCTGCTGCTATGGCTAATGGCGTACTGGCAGGTTATCCTTTAACCAGCTTAAAAGTACGGTTGATTGATGGTTCATTCCACGCAGTCGATTCGGACGCATTATCTTTCGAGATTGCAGCCCGTTCAGCTTACCGTGAGGCTTTACCAAAATGTAAACCGGTATTACTGGAGCCAATCATGAAAATCGAAATCTTAACCCCTGAAGAAAACATGGGTGATGTAATCGGTGACATGAACCGTCGTCGTGGCCAGCTGCAAGGTATGGACACCCGTAACGGTGCTCAGGTAATTAAAGCGATGGTACCACTTTCAGAGATGTTTGGTTATGTAACTCAATTACGTACCATTACCTCAGGCCGTGCTACCTCAACCATGGAGTTTGACCACTATGAAGATGCACCACGTAACGTACAAGAAGAAGTGGTAGCTAAATCAAAAGGTAAAGCTAAAGGTGCTATTGCATAAGTAAACTTTTGATTACACCGATTACATTGTGATTTCACAGATGGGTCGGTGTAATCCTTTAATAAATAGATTAGCCTAACAAATAGCTCTTAGGTCAATCACAACAAACATCAGTGAAATCGCCATTGAATCGGTGTAATCCTTTTTAATCGGCGAAATCACAAAATTTTAATAACAATGAGCCAAAGAATCAGAATCAAACTGAAATCTTACGATTACAACCTGGTTGACAAATCAGCTGAGAAAATCGTGAAAACTGTAAAGCCAACCGGCGCTGTAGTAAGCGGACCGCTGCCTTTGCCAACTGAAAAGAAAACGTTTACCGTACTGCGTTCGCCGCACGTAAACAAAAAAGCACGTGAGCAGTTCCAACTGTGCTCTTACAAGCGCCTGCTGGATATTTACAGCTCTAACTCTAAAACAGTTGACGCGCTGATGAAACTTGAACTGCCAAGCGGCGTTGAAGTAGAAATCAAAGTGTGATAGTACCGGAAGATTCGGAAAATATAAAGGCCATCTGCATGCAGATGGCCTTTGTTGTTCAATAATGTTTTGGTCTGTTTACCAACCTCTGTGGTAACCATTATCATAATGATGCCAGCGACCGTGCGGGCCACGAGGGCCACGACCATGACGGCCAGGACCATCTTGTACTAAACAGCTGGTTAACATGCTGGCTAATGAGGCAACTAATGCTATGGCGACAATGCTCTTTTTCATATCTGTATATTTTTATTGTTGTTATACAGGTCTGACAAAATTGAAGCCAAAAGGATTAATTCTATATTTTGAATAAGCCTGAAATCAGGTAACGTTTTCTTTACAAGCTGTAAGTATTCCTGTAAGTGTTACAAAAATCTCCAAAGGGCAATCACTAATAAAAAAAGCCGCTTGAAAAGCGGCCTTATAATTTTTGTATTGGTTCTTGATTCTCAACTCTAAATTTTAATACTCTGGGTTGCCGGTAATCTCTTCCAGCTTATTGCGTGCGGTTTGAAGATCACGTGCCAGCTTTTTCTCTTTTTCGTTGGCCTTCACTTTGTAAGTTTTGTATTCATTATCTAAATCATCATACAATTTAGTGCGGTATTTAGCCTCACGGCGGTTACTGCCCGATTGCATGATAACCACAGCTGCAGTTGCACCAAATACCAGTACCAAACCCCACATCAGTGTATTATACGCCGACTTAGACATTTTAATGCCCAGCAGGCTAATGGCATCGGCTTTACTGTTTGATTCATTCAGGCTTTCTTCTTTGCTGCTTACATCACTCTGCAAATCTTTCACAGTTTTCGTTTGTGAATTCAAGCTGGCTTGTAGCTGTTTTACCTTGCGTTTCTGGTTGGTTAAGCTATCGGTAATATTTTTATAAAAGGCAGCAATTACAGGGCGTTGATAACCGTAAACCTTGGTTAGCAGGTACTGGTACTGGCTGCTCAGGCTTTTATCGGCAACCATGTTAACAGCGGCACCGGCTGTATTCGCAGCACCCGGCTGCCGATAAATTGATGCAGCAGGCCTGCGGTAGCTGGCAGGTTGTGTACTTGTGGCTGGTTTAGCTGGCGTGATAGTGCGTGGTTGGGCGGCAGGTGTAGCAACAGGCCCTATAGTACCGCGTTGCAGTTTGGGGTTCACCACCATGGTTTTGGCTGGGGTGCGTGTTGGTTTAGCTTTGGTGCTGTCTTGTGCATGGCTGCACAGGGTGCCCAGTGCTAAAATAACAAAGGCCGAAGCTTTTAAAATAGGTAGTTTGCTCATATACTGCAAGTTTAATAACACAATTATAAAATAAATTATTTAAGCATAAAACATCTAACTCATTGTAAATCAACTCTGGGTTAAAGCTTTATACCTATTGTATACGGATAACGAATATAACAGTTCCTGTTAAAAATTGCCAAACGTATTTATATTAGTGGGATGAATATCGGAATTATCGGTTTAGGGGATATGGGTAAGCTATACGCCAAGGCATTCGCCAACGCAGGCTACACCGTTTGTGGCTGCGATTTGCCTGCACAACGCGCCCGGCTTGAACAGGAACTTAACCCGCTGCACATCAAAGTGCTTGACAATGGGCGTGAGGTATCACGTATCAGTGATTTCATTATTTACTCTGTTGAGGCCGACCGCCTGCCTGCAGTAGTAGCCGAGTGTGCCGCATCTACCAAGTACGGCGCCATAGTAGCCGGCCAAACTTCGGTAAAGCACCCCGAAATTGCCCTGTTTGAAAAATACCTGCCTGCCGATGCTAATATCATTACTTTTCATGCCATGCACGGGCCGGGCTTTGAGCCGGCCGGGCAGAAGCTCATCATCATCCCGCACCGGGCCGATGAAGCCGCCTACCGCCGGGTATTGGATTTATTTACCGCCATCAATTCTGATATTGTTGAGATTGATGACTATCACGAGCACGATAAAATTGTGGCCGATACCCAGGCTGTAACCCATGTAGGTTTCGAGAGTATGGGCACCGCTTGGAGCCATGCGGGTTTCTTTCCTTGGGAAAATGCCTCATACCTGGGCGGTATTGATAATGTAAAAATCCTGATCACGCTACGGATATTCAGTTATAAGGCGCACGTGTATGCAGGCCTGGCATTACTAAACCCGTATGCCAAACAGCAGGTAAAAGCTTATGCCCAATCAGAAAGTGAACTGTTTAAGTTGATGATTAAAGAGGAGGAAGCTGAATTCAGGGAGCGGCTGTATCGTGCCCGCGATTTTGTGTTTCACGAAAGCCGCCAGTCTATTATGCTGAACGATCAGGTGATGCAGGAGTTTTCTTTGCATGACAATGCCGGTTTGCGCAAACCTAACTCGCATCTGAGCATATTGAGTATGGTAGATGCATGGCATGCGCTGAATGTTAACCCTTATGATAACCTGATCTGCCAGACACCACCCTTCCGCCTGCGCCTGGGTATTGCCGAATATCTGTTCAAGAATGAAGATTTATTAGAAGAATCTATTGAAACCGCTCTATACGATAAAACCATCCGCGGTGACGATTTGGAGTTCCATTCGGCCGTTCGTGAGTGGTCGTCCATTATTGGATATGGTGATATTGAAGGCTATAAAAAGCATTTCAACCAGGTACAATCCTTCTTTAGTCACCGCCTGCAGGATGGCCGGGAACAAAGTGGGGAACTGATTAAGCGGTTGATGGAGGAATGATTAATTAACGTTGATTTGAAGAAGCTACTCAATTTAACTATATATCCACAATAATAAATGTTTCTTCTGCTTTTTTAGCAATTCATCTACTGCTTTCATTGTTGTGTTTGATACGGCCGGGCAGCCCCAGCCTTCAGGAGTACCAATAGGGTATACTTCCTGATCTGGTATTACATCCCACGAGTGAAACACTACCTGGCGGGCAGCAGCATTACTGTTGGTGCTTTCCAGCCCGGTTAAATAATATTTAACATGAATGCCCCACATGCTGTAGCCCCGCCCGTCTACCCGGTACTTGCCTAATGAGGTACAATGGCTATTGGCCGCATTACTAAATACGGGCTTCTCTTTAGAACGGTCGTATGACCAGGGTTGGGTACCGCAGCCATGGCTTACCAAGCCCGACATCCAAATGTTGCTTTTCTTAAAATCCCAAACTACGAATCGTTTAATGCCAGAAGGCAAGCTCATATCTATTAAAATGCAATAAGTAGCGTTATAGCCGTGTTGTTTGCAATAGGCCAGAGCCTGCTGGGCTTTAACTTGGGTACGAAGAGTATCTAAGTGCGGCTTTTGAGCTTTAACCCTAATGCCGTGTAAGCATAAGCACGTAAACAAAAATAGGATACAGGTTTTCATTACAAATAATAAGGTAGCAATTTAATCATAATTAACCTGCCCGAAAAAGTTTGATAGCGCTTCGGCAAAGAAATGACGTTGATTGAAGGGGAGTGCTGGAAAATGTTTTTCAAGTTACCCAATTTACTTGTGCGTAAAATCAACGTGGACAAGTGTTTTCGAACTACCTCAAATATTTTCAATTATTTTTCTAAGTGTTTGAAAATTAGTGTAAAATTCCTATCTTTGCCGACCCTTTTAGGGGCAAAAACGCCTTGAACGAAGCCCTACTGCTTCGATGGGCAATTAAACAAATTAAAAAAAATGTCAGGAATTATTGGTAAAAAGGTAGGAATGACCAGCATTTTTGATGAGGCAGGGAAAAACATTCCTTGTACGGTAATCGAGGCTGGTCCATGTGTAGTAACGCATGTAAAATCTGTTGACACAGATGGTTACGCTGCTATCCAGTTAGCGTATGACGAAAAGAAGGAAAAGCACACTACTTCACCTCTCAAAGGTCACTTCCAAAAAGCCGGTGTTACGCCAAAGCGTAAGATGGTTGAGTTCACCACATTTGAAGACGAAAAAGCATTGGGCGACACTGTAGGTGTTGACATCTTTGCCGTTGGCGATTTTGTGGACGTGGCAGGTACTTCAAAAGGTAAAGGTTTTCAGGGTGTGGTAAAACGCCATGGTTTTGGTGGTGTGGGTATGCAAACCCACGGTCAGCACAACCGTTTGCGTGCGCCAGGTTCACTGGGTGCGTCATCATGGCCTTCACGCGTATTTAAAGGTATGCGCATGGCGGGTCAAACTGGTAACGTACGCGTGAAAGTCCAAAACCTCGAAGTGGTAAAGGTATTTGCTGAGCAAAACCTGCTGGTAGTTAAGGGTTCCGTTCCGGGAGCTAAGGGTTCATACGTAATCGTGGATAAATAAGATGGAAGTTAGTGTTTTAAATGTATCAGGACAAGAAACAGGTGCCAAGGTGCAGCTTCCTGATGCGGTGTTTGGTATTGAGCCAAACGAACATGCCGTTTATCTTGATGTAAAGCTATACTTAGCTAACCAGCGTCAGGGTACTCACAAATCAAAACAGCGTAACGAAATTGCTGGTTCAACCCGCAAATTGTATAAGCAAAAAGGTACTGGTGGCGCCCGTGCGGGTAGCATCAAATCACCTTTGTTCAACGGTGGTGGCCGTGTATTCGGTCCGCAGCCACGTGATTATAGCTTTAAGCTGAACAAAAAATTAAAAGCGCTGGCACGTAAATCAGCTCTTACTTACAAAGCTCAGGATAACAGCATCGTGGTTTTAGAAGATTTTAGCTTTGATACCATCAAAACTAAAAACTACGTAAACCTGGTAAGCAGCCTGAACTTAGGTAACGAGAAAACCTTATTGGTACTGCCTGCTGCCGACAACAATGTATATTTATCAAGCAGAAATCTGAAGAAAGCGAAAGTGATTACTGCCGACCAGCTGAATACTTATGACGTATTAAACGCCGGTAAGCTGTTATTAACCACAGGTTCTGTTAAAACTCTGGAGGAAGCGTTTGCTAAGTAACTATGGAAATTTTAAAGAAACCCTTACTTACTGAAAAAGTAGCCCAACTGACCGAGAAACTGAACCGTTACGCTTTTAAGGTAGACCACAGAGCTAACAAAATTCAGATCAAAGCAGCAATTGAGGCAATGTACGGTGTTAATGTTGAGGCAGTAAACACCATGAAATATTCCGGTAAACTGAAAAGTCGCAACACTAAAGCAGGTATGGTTTCAGGCCGTGCTGCTACTTACAAAAAAGCGATCATCACGTTGAAGGATGGTGAAACAATTGATTTTTATAGCACAATATAAAAAGAGAGATGGCAGTAAAAAGATTTAAACCGGTAACCCCGGGTACCCGCTTCAGAGTGGGCGCTGACTACTCTGACATCACTACCAACGTTCCAGAAAAATCACTGGTAGTGCCAATTAAAAAGTCAGGCGGTCGTAACGGCAGCGGTAAAATGACCATGCGTTACATTGGCGGTGGCCATAAAAAAGCATACCGTTTAATTGACTTTAAACGTAATAAATTTGATATCCCTGCAAAGGTAGCTACCATTGAGTATGACCCGAACCGTTCGGCTCGTATTGCGCTGTTAGTGTACGTTGATGGTGAGAAAAGATACATGATTGCCCCTGAAGGTTTAACCGTTGGCCAAACCGTAGTGTCTGGCAATGCAGTTGCTCCAGAAGTAGGTAACACCCTGCCGCTGAAAAGCATTCCGCTGGGTTCAATCATTCATAACATTGAGTTAAACCCTGGTCAGGGTGGTACCATTGCACGTTCTGCAGGTACTTACGCACAACTGAGCGCCCGTGATGGTAAATACGCCATTATCAAATTGCCTTCAGGTGAAACCCGCATGATCCTGGCTACTTGTTTAGCCACTATCGGTACTGTATCAAATGCCGAGAAAGCTAACGAAGTGTTAGGTAAGGCCGGCCGTAAACGCTGGTTAGGTCGTCGTCCACGCGTACGTGGTGTAGCTATGAACCCGGTAGATCACCCTATGGGTGGTGGTGAAGGCCGTGCTTCAGGTGGTCACCCACGCTCACGTAAAGGTTTATTGGCTAAAGGCTACAAAACCCGCGACAAGAAAAAATCATCAGATCGTTACATCATCGACAGAAGGAAGAAATAATGGCACGTTCAATTAAAAAGGGACCTTATATTGATCATAACCTTGAAAAAAAGGTTACGACTTTAAATGATACCAACAAAAAATCGGTGGTTAAAACATGGTCACGCCGTTCCATGATTTCTCCTGATTTCGTTGGTCATACATTCGCAGTACACAACGGTAACAAGTTTATCCCTGTGTATGTAACAGAAAACATGGTTGGCCACAAGCTGGGAGAGTTTGCCCCA
Source organism: Mucilaginibacter koreensis (assembly GCF_054783355.1). Taxonomy (NCBI): domain Bacteria; kingdom Pseudomonadati; phylum Bacteroidota; class Sphingobacteriia; order Sphingobacteriales; family Sphingobacteriaceae; genus Mucilaginibacter; species Mucilaginibacter koreensis. Next base: position 169,753 of record NZ_BAAGQS010000002.1, read on the forward strand.
ACCCGTACATTCCGTGGTCACGCAGAAAAGAAAAAATAACCCGCAATGGAAGCAACACAAAAAGTTAAAAAGTCTGTCCTAATCCGGCAGCGCAAAGAGCAGGAAAAAGCTCAGCAAGGAGGAGCTTCTGCTGCACGGTTACAAAACTGCCCAACCTCGCCTCGCAAGATGCGCCTGGTGGTAGATCTGATCCGTGGCGAAAACGTTGAAAAAGCGTTAAACATATTAAAGTTTACTAACAAAGAAGCGGCTATCCGCGTTGAAAAACTTTTACTTTCAGCTATCAAAAACTGGGAGTCAAAAAACGAAGGTCAGCGTGTTGAGGACAGCAACTTATACGTAAAAGAGGTTTCAGTAGGTGGTGGCCGTCAGTTAAAAAGACTGCGCCCTGCACCACAAGGCCGCGGTTACCGTATACGTAAGCGTTCAAACCACGTTCATTTAGTAGTGGATAGTAAAACCGTTAACAATTAATTTAACCATGGGACAAAAAGCACATCCAATAGGTAACCGTTTAGGCATCATCAGAGGCTGGGATTCTAACTGGTTCGGTGGCAACAACTACTCCGATAAATTAGTTGAAGACGAAAAAATCCGCAAATATCTTTCTGTACGTATCGCTAAAGGCGGCGTATCTAAAGTAGTAATTGAGCGTACCTTAAAACGCATCACTGTAACTATTCACACTGCCCGTCCGGGTATTGTTATCGGTAAAGGTGGTCAGGAAGTTGATAAAATCAAAGAAGAGTTAAAGAAACTGACTAAAAAGGACGTTCAAATCAACATCTTTGAAATTAAACGCCCTGAGCTGGATGCACAGTTAGTAGCCGAAGGTATTGCTAAGCAATTAGAGGCTCGTATCTCTTTCCGTCGTGCAATGAAAACTTCAATCGCTTCTACCATGCGTATGGGTGCTGAAGGTATCAAAATTATGTGCTCAGGCCGTTTAGGCGGTGCTGAAATGGCACGTACCGAGCAGTACAAAGAAGGAAGAATTCCTCTGCACACTTTCCGTGCTGATATTGATTATGCTTTAGGCGAGGCTTTAACTACCTATGGTAAAATCGGTATTAAAGTTTGGATTTGTAAAGGTGAAGTTTACGGTAAACGTGACCTGAGCCCTAACATTGGTTCAACCAGCAGCGCAAGCGGTAAAGGTGGCCGTCCAGAAGGTGCCGGTAACTTTGGTGGTAACGACCGTGGCGGTAATGACCGTCGTGGTGGTGGCGACCGCAGAGGTGGCAACAACCAACGTGGTGGTAACAACAACCGTCAAGGCGGTGGTAACCGTCAGGGTGGTGGCAACCGTCCTGGCGGAAACAGATAATTAACAATAGATATGAGATGTTAGATTGGAGATATGAGAAATAACTTGAATCTGACATCCAAATCAGACAAAGAACTTAAGTTTTAAAAAGATAAGAGAGGGCAGGTAGAGATAGCAATCTCACGTCTCGAATCTCACATCTAAAATCTTAAAAAAATGCTACAGCCAAAAAGAACGAAGTTCAGAAAAATGCAAAAAGGCAGGATGAAAGGTATGGCCACCCGTGGTGCTGAACTTTCATTCGGATCTTTCGGTATAAAATCACTCGAGCCGGCATGGATTACCAGCCGTCAAATCGAGGCTGCACGTATTGCTGTAACACGTTTCATGAAACGTGAAGGCCAGGTATGGATCAGAATTTTCCCTGACAAACCTGTAACCAAAAAACCAGCAGAGGTACGTATGGGTAAAGGTAAAGGTGCTCCAGAGTACTGGGTAGCCGTTGTGCGCCCGGGCCGCATCATCTTCGAAGCCGAAGGTGTGCCACTGGAAGTTGCTAAAGAAGCAATGCGCTTAGCCGCCCAGAAATTACCGGTGCAAACCAAATTTGTAACACGTAGAGATTACGTAGAAGCATAAACCCTGGTAGCTGCAGGTGGTAAACAACAACGGTTGATTACCTGCAGTGATTCATAAAACATTGTAAGCTGAGGTTGCGAGTTCGAGATATAACTTGCAACTCGCAGCTTGCAGCATACAACAAGTAATAAAATGAAAAACTCAGAAATTGTAGCCCTCTCAACAGAAGAATTGACGGCTAAACTTGGTGAGGACAAAGCCAATCTGACAAAGATGAAATTTGCACACGCAGTTTCAGCGATTGAGAATCCGAACCGTATTAAAAATCTGCGCAGAGATATTGCCAGAGTTAGTACAGAATTGTCGAACCGCAAAGCAGCAGCCGCTACTGCTACTGAGCAATAATAACAACACGTGCGAATCATGGAAAGAAATTTAAGAAAAACACGTATCGGCTTGGTAGTAAGCAACAAGATGGAAAAATCTATTGTGGTTGCTGTAGAGCGTAGAGTGAAGCACCCTATTTACGGCAAGTTTGTTCACAAAACTGCCAAGTTTATGGCTCATGACGAGAACAACACTTGTGGCATTGGTGATACCGTATTAATTATGGAAACCCGCCCATTGAGCAAAACTAAAAACTGGAGATTAGTTCAAATATTAGAAAAGGCGAAATAAGATGGTACAACAGGAATCAAGACTGACCGTAGCCGATAACAGCGGTGCCAAAGAAGTATTGGTAATTCGTGTGTTAGGCGGTACCGCGAAGCGTTATGCTTCGGTAGGCGATAAGATTGTAGTTACTGTAAAAAGCGCTATCCCATCAGGTAACGTTAAAAAAGGTACTGTATCTAAAGCCGTAGTAGTAAGAACTAAAAAAGAAGTGCGCAGAAAAGACGGATCATACATCCGTTTTGATGACAATGCAGCAGTTTTATTAAACAACCAGGATGAGCCGAGAGGCACCCGTATTTTCGGCCCTGTTGCAAGAGAGCTGCGTGAAAAGCAATTTATGAAAATTGTATCATTAGCACCGGAGGTATTGTAACAATGGAAAAGAAAGTAAAATTCAAAATCAAAGCTGGTGATCAGGTAAAAGTTATTGCTGGTGACGCCAAAGGCCAAACCGGTAAAGTAACTACCGTTATCACTGATAAAAGCCGCGCTATAGTTGAAGGTGTGAACATGGTATCAAAACATACCAAGCCTAACGCTGCTAACCCTAACGGTGGTATTGTAAAAAAAGAAGCCGCTATTCATATCTCAAACCTGGCACTTGTTGGTGCTGACGGTAACACTACCCGTGTAGGCCGTAAAAAGAATGATGCCGGTAAATTAGTTAGAGTATCAAAAAAATCAGGGGAGGAAATTAAGTAATGGCTTACGTACCAAGATTAAAATCAAAATATAAGGATGACATCCGCACCGCACTGAAAGATAAATTTCAGTACAAAAGCGTAATGCAAGTTCCTAAACTGCAAAAAATTGCGATTAACCAGGGTGTAGGCGCTGCCACTACTGACAAGAAACTGATTGATACTACCATCAACGAGTTATCAACCATTACCGGTCAGAAAGCAGTAGCATCACGCTCTAAAAAGGATATCTCAAACTTTAAGTTACGTAAAGGTATGCCGGTAGGCGTACGTGTTACTTTACGCGACAATAACATGTATGAGTTCCTGGATCGTTTGATCTCAGTAGCGCTGCCACGTATCCGCGATTTCAAAGGTATTAATGATAAAGGCTTTGATGGCAAAGGTAATTATACCTTGGGTATCACTGAGCAAATCATTTTCCCTGAGATTAATATCGACAAAATCAGCAAAATACAAGGTATGGATATTACCTTTGTAACTTCAGCAACCAACGATGTGGAAGCATTAGAGTTACTGAAACAATTTGGTTTACCATTTAAAAATCAAAATCCACAACAAAATGGCTAAAGAAGGTATCAAAGCACGTGAGCGCAAACGCGCTGCATTAGTAGCTAAATATGCTGAGAAACGTGCGGCTTTAAAAGCAGCCGGCGATTACGAAGCCTTAGATAAATTGCCTAAAGCTGCATCTCCGGTAAAACTGCACAACCGTTGCAAATTAACCGGCCGCCCTCGTGGTTACATGCGCCAGTTCGGTATTTCACGTGTTACATTCCGTGAGATGGCACTGGCCGGTAAAATCCCGGGAGTAAAGAAAGCAAGCTGGTAATCAGCAAGCTAAAAATCAGCAAAAAGACATAATAAGAATTCGAAAGTCAAAAAAATGACCGGCTCATAGCAGGTTTTGACTTTTGAATTCTTATTTTTGCATTCCATTTTTTCGAATTAACCGATGGAAGGTCGCCCGGATGGACCGGGAAGGAAACCACCGTCATATTTTATATAATGAATACAGATCCAATCGCAGATTATCTTACCAGAGTAAGGAATGCTATTAAAGCCAACCACCGGGTTGTTGAAATTCCTGCATCCAATCTGAAAAAGGAAATCACTAAAGTGCTTTTCGACAAAGGTTACATTGCAAATTACAAATTCGAGGATAACGGTCCTCAAGGCTCAATCAAAGTAGCTTTGAAGTACCATCCGGTAACCAAAATCCCGGCCATCCGCACCATCGAACGCATCAGCAAACCAGGTTTACGTAAATACGCAGGTACAGACACTATGCCGCGTGTATTAAACGGTTTAGGTATCGCTATCCTTTCAACTTCTAAAGGCGTTATGACTGACAAAGAAGCACGTCAGCAAAATGTAGGTGGCGAAGTGTTGTGCTACGTTTATTAATCGAATTTAAAGAATTTAAGCAATGTCAAGAGTAGGAAAAGCACCTATAGCTATACCTCAGGGCGTTACCATCAGCGTATCAGACGCTAACGTAGTAACTGTTAAAGGCCCTAAAGGTGAGCTGCATCAAGAAGTGGATGGTGATATCACCATCGCACAAGAAGACGGCAACGTAGTGGTAACACGCCCAACCGACCAAAAGCGTCATAAAGCTTTACATGGTTTGTACCGTGCCTTAATCAACAACATGGTTGTTGGTGTAACCACCGGTTACAAGTTAGAGCAGGAACTGGTAGGTGTAGGTTACCGTGCCACAAACACAGGTAACACCTTAGATTTAGTGCTGGGTTATTCTCACCACTACGTGTTCCAATTGCCACAAGAAATTAAAGTTACCACAACTGCTGAAAAGGGTAAAAACCCAACTATCATTCTCGAGTCTATCGACAAACAATTAATCGGTCAGGTAGCGGCTAAAATCCGTTCACTGCGTGCACCGGAGCCTTATAAAGGTAAGGGTGTTAAATTTGTTGGCGAAGTGTTAAGAAGAAAAGCAGGTAAATCAGCATCTAAAAAATAATCGTCATGACAGGTAAATTAACAAGAAGAGACAGAATTAAAAAAGGAATCAGAAAACGTATTTCAGGTTCTGCAGAACGTCCGCGCTTGTCAGTGTACAGAAGCAATAAAGCAATTTATGCTCAGATCATTGACGATGTAACTGGTCGTACCCTGGTATCGGCTTCATCAATGTCAAAAGACTTTGAAGCTAATGGCACCAAAGGTGAGCAGTCAGTAGCTGTAGGTAAGTTAGTAGCTGAAAAAGCTATTGCTGCCGGTATTACTACTGTAGTATTTGATAGAAATGGTTACCTGTACCACGGCCGTGTTAAACAACTGGCTGAAGGTGCTCGTGAAGCTGGTTTAAATTTTTAAGCTTAACAGAGAATGTCAACATTAAACGTAAAAAAAGTTAAAACAAGCGAGATCGAGTTAAAAGACCGCTTGGTAAGCATACAACGCGTTGCCAAAGTAACCAAAGGCGGCCGTACTTTCAGCTTCTCTGCCATTGTGGTAGTAGGTGATGAAAACGGTGTGGTTGGTTTCGGCTTAGGCAAAGCAAAGGAAGTAACCGAGGCAATTGCCAAAGGTGTAGATGATGCTAAAAAGAATCTGGTAAAAGTGCCTATCATCAATGGTACTGTGCCTCATGAGCAATATGGTAAGTTTTCAGGTGGTTTTGTATTCATTAAACCAGCTGCTAACGGTACCGGTGTAATTGCTGGTGGTGCGATGCGTGCTGTATTAGAGTCAGCAGGCGTACACAACGTATTGGCAAAATCAAAAGGTTCATCAAATCCGCACAACGTGGTTAAAGCTACTGTAGCAGCGCTTGCACAATTGCGCGATGCCAACACTGTAGCTCAGCAACGTGGTGTAAGTTTAGGTAAAGTATTTAACGGATAATCAGTCATGGCGAAAATCAAAATAACCCAGATTAAAAGCGTGATCGATAGAAACGAGCGCCAGAAAAGAACCGTAGCTGCTTTAGGTTTAAAAAAGATAAACCACAGCGTAGAGGTAGAAGCTAATCCTGCCATTATCGGCATGATTCGTAAAGTAAATCATTTGGTAGCAATAGAAAACATTTAATACCATGAACTTAAACAATTTGAAACCTGCAGAAGGTTCAACTAAAAATAGAAAAAGAATCGGTCGTGGTACCGGTTCAGGCCGTGGTGGTACATCAACCCGTGGTCATAAAGGTGCCGGCTCACGTTCAGGTACGTCTACCAAGGTAGGCTTTGAAGGTGGCCAGATGCCATTACAGCGTCGCTTGCCTAAAGTGGGCTTTAAAAACCCTAACCGTGTTGAGTATGTAGGTTTAAACCTGGATGCGCTGCAGCAGTTAGCCGACAATTACTCACTGTCAACTGTTGATTTCGATACCCTGCGCGAGCATGGTTTGGCATCAAAGAACGATAAAGTGAAAATTTTAGGTCGTGGCGAGTTGAATGCCAAGTTAGACGTTAAAGCTCATGCATTTTCAGCCACTGCTCAAAAAGCAATTGAAGCTGCAGGCGGTACTATTGTAAAGCTGTAATTTTCAATGAAAAATTTCTTCACCACATTATCCAATATTTGGAAAATTGAAGACTTAAGAGTGCGTATTACTAACACACTCTTATTTCTTTTAATCTACCGTGTAGGTTCATACATTGTACTGCCCGGTGTTGTAAGCTCAGCGCTTGATAACCAAAAAGCTAAAGAAGGCTTACTGGGATTGTTAAATATGTTTGCAGGTGGTTCATTCTCACGTGCATCTATTTTTGCGTTAGGTGTAATGCCTTACATCTCTGCTTCCATTGTGGTGCAGTTACTGGGTATCGCGGTTCCTTATTTTGCCAAGCTGCAAAAAGAGGGCGAAAGCGGCCGTAACAAAATCAACAACTGGACGCGTGGCTTAACTGTAATTATTACAGCGGTACAAGCCTTAGCTTACGGAAAATCACAAATTCCGGCCAATGCCATCAACCCGAACATGAGTATGTTCACGTTCAACCTGATGTCGGTTTTTGTATTAACTGCAGGTACATTATTTGTAATGTGGCTGGGTGAAAAAATTACAGACAAAGGTATCGGTAACGGTATTTCATTAATCATCATGGTGGGCATCATCGCGCAATTGCCAGGTGCAATTGTAGGTGAGTTCAGCACCCGCGTATCACAAAATGGTGGCGGCCCATTAGTGTTCATCGTTGAGATATTGGCTTTAATAGGGGTGGTAATGTTTACCATATTGGTAGTACAAGGTACTCGAAAGATAGCTGTGCAATATGCCAAACGTATTATTGGAAATAAACAATACGGTGGTGTACGCCAGTATATCCCTTTAAAGGTAAATGCAGCAGGTGTTATGCCCATCATTTTCGCTCAGGCGTTGATGTTCATTCCGGCTACCATCTCTTCATTTTTCCCGAGCATTGCCTCAAACGGTGTATTGATTGCATTATCTAACTACACTTCATTTGCACATAACCTGGTATTTGCTATCCTGATCATTCTGTTTACTTACTTTTATACAGCCATTACCGTGAACCCACGCCAGATGTCTGATGATATGAAGAAGAACAACGGTTTTATCCCGGGGGTTAAACCAGGTGATGCTACTACCTCTTACATTGATGATGTAATTTCAAAAATTACGTTGCCTGGTTCAATCTTCCTGGCTATTATCGCGATCTTCCCGGCTATTGCTAACCTGGCACATGTGAACAGCGTGTTTGCCCGTTTCTTTGGCGGTACTTCGCTGATCATCCTGGTAGGTGTGGTGTTAGATACCTTGCAACAAATTGAAAGCCATTTACTGATGCGCCATTACGATGGTTTAATGAAGACTGGTAGGGTAAAAGGCCGCACTGCAATTCCAACTGCAGCCGGTACTGTGCCACCAACTTTGTAATCAGTACAACAGATTAAATGGCCAAAATAATTTATAAATCTGCCGAAGAGATAGAGTTGATCCGCGAGAGCGCTCAGCTGGTATCAAGAACTTTGGCAGAAGTAGCAAAAGTGATTAAGCCCGGTGTGAAAACCATCGAGCTTAATCAACTTGCTGAAACCTTCATCCGTGATCATAAAGGCGTTCCAGCCTTTTTGAATTATAACGGGTTTCCTTACTCGCTCTGCATCTCTCCTAACGAACAAGTAGTACATGGCTTCCCGGGTACCAAAGAACTACAAGAAGGCGACATCTTGTCCGTTGATTGTGGCGTTATTCTGAACAAATATGTAGGCGACTCTGCTTACACCTTTGCCATTGGAGAAGTCAACCCAGAAACACAACGATTGCTTGACGTAACGCAAGAGTGCTTGCGCCGCGGTATAGCGAAAGCAGTTGTAGGGATGCGTATAGGCGACATTGGCTTTGCTGTACAAGATCATGCCGAGCGTAATGGTTTTGGTGTGGTTAAAGAGCTTGTAGGGCATGGTGTAGGTACTAAATTGCACGAGAAGCCTGAAGTACCTAACTACGGTAAACGCGGTTCTGGCCCCAAACTGGAAGAAGGTATGGTGATTGCCATTGAGCCCATGATTAACGCCGGTAAGGCCGGTGTGAAGTTTTGGAGCGACGGCTGGACAGTGTCTACAGTAGATAAAAAGCCTTCTGCGCATTTCGAACATACGGTAGCAGTAAAGAAAGGGCAGGCAGACGTGCTCTCTACTTTTTCATACATTGAAGAAGTTTTAAAAGAAAAAAAATAATAAAATCAAAACTTTTGTTTACTTTTGCATCCCGAAATACACCGGGACAATTAAGTAATAATCAGTAAAATATGGCTAAACAATCTTCGATCGAGCAAGACGGTACAATCAGGGAGGCATTGTCAAACGCAATGTTTCGTGTTGAACTTGAAAACGGTCATGAGATTATTGCGCATATATCTGGTAAGATGCGTATGCACTATATCAAAATTTTACCTGGCGACAGAGTGAAATTAGAGATGAGCCCCTACGACCTTACCAAAGGCAGAATAACCTACAGATATAAATAAAAAAGAGATGAAAGTTAGAGCATCCATTAAAAAGCGCAGCGCTGATTGCAAAATCATCCGCCGCAAGGGCAAACTTTACGTAATTAACAAGAAAAACCCTAAGTACAAACAACGTCAGGGTTAATTAAAAATAAGGTGATTGATTGTACAACGGTGGCCCAGCCGTTCGGTCTCACATAACAACACATTACAAATATGGCACGTATTTCAGGTATTGATTTACCAAGAAACAAAAGAGGTGAAATTGGTTTGACCTACATCTATGGTATCGGCCGCTCAACTGCTAAAGAAATTTTAGCGCAGGCTGGTATTGATGTAAACATCAAAGTACAAGATTGGACTGATGATCAGTTAGCGGCCATCCGTGGTATTATCAACGATCAAATTAAAGTAGAAGGCGCCCTGCGTTCAGAAGTTCAATTGAACATCAAACGCTTAATGGATATTGGCTCTTATCGTGGTACCCGTCACCGTAAAGGTTTACCGTTACGCGGTCAGCGCACCAAAAACAACTCACGTACCCGTAAAGGTAAACGTAAGACTGTTGCTAACAAGAAAAAAGCTACTAAATAATAAATAGACTTTAGATGTTAGATGTGAGACATGAGTTTTTCTCACTCGGCTTGCATCTGATGGAATGACAAAATAGGATAGGGTGTATTTGAAATGAGGTTAAAGCCTCACATCTCAAATCCCCTTATCTCAAACCTTAAAAAAATGGCAAAAGCTAAAAAAGTAACCAAAAAACGTATCGTTATTGTTGAGCCGGTAGGTCAGGCACATATTAACGCTACTTTTAACAACATTATTATTACGTTAACCAACACCAGCGGTCAGGCTATTTCTTGGTCTTCAGCCGGTAAAATGGGTTTCAAAGGTTCTAAAAAGAACACTCCATATGCTGCTGGTCAGGCCGCTTCTGATTGCGGTAAAGTAGCTTATGATTTAGGTTTACGTAAAGTTGAAGTATTTGTTAAAGGTCCGGGCGCTGGTCGCGAGTCAGCTATCCGTACATTACAAACTGCAGGCATCGAAGTTACGATGATTCGTGACATCACCCCGCTTCCGCACAACGGTTGCCGCCCTGCAAAACGCAGAAGAGTTTAATTCACTAATTTTTAAAGCTAAGATTCGGCAGCTACAGGCTGCCTGATACTTTAAAACACACACAATGGCAAGATATACCGGACCAAAGTCCAAAATTGCACGTAAGTTCAGAGAGCCAATTTTTGGCCCTGATAAAGTATTGGAGCGTAAAAACTACCCTCCGGGCATGCACGGCGTTTCTAAAAGAAGAGGGAAACAATCGGAGTATGCAATCCAGTTAATGGAAAAACAAAAAGTAAAATACACTTACGGTGTATTAGAGCGTCAGTTCGAAAACTTATTCCATACAGCTTCAGCACGTGAAGGTATCACCGGTACCAACTTGCTGCAATTGCTGGAAGCCCGTTTAGATAACGCTGTATACCGTTTAGGTATTGCCCCAACCCGTTCTGGTGCACGCCAGCTGGTAGGCCACAAGCATATCACTGTAAATGGTGAAGTGGTAAATATTGCTTCTTATACTTTACGCCCGGGCGATGTAATTGCAGTTCGTGAGAAATCAAAAACTCTTGAAGCTGTAACCAACTCAGTAGCAGGTCGTAGAATTAATAAGTACAGCTGGTTTGAGTGGGATGCTGCCACCTTAACCGGTAAATTACTGAGCTACCCTAACCGCGATGAGATTCCTGAAAACATCAAGGAAAACCTGATCGTCGAGTTGTACTCTAAATAAGAATTGAGATTGTAGATATGGGATGTGAGATTTGGGACCTCAAATGGTTTCTCAAATCTCATTTCTCATATCTCATATCTGTTTAATACGTAACCTATAAAATAAAAAGGATATAAATGGCAATCTTAGCATTTCAGAAACCAGACAAGGTGATTATGCAGAAGTCTACCGACTTTGAAGGTACCTTCGAGTTCCGTCCGTTGGAACCAGGCTTCGGTGTAACTATCGGTAATGCTTTACGTCGTATCTTACTTTCATCACTTGAAGGTTTTGCTATCACTTCGGTTCGTTTATCGGGTGTTACGCATGAGTTTTCAACCATCAAAGGCGTAGTTGAAGACGTAACCGAAATCATCCTGAACTTAAAACAAGTTCGTTTCAAAAAGACAGGAGATTCAGGTGATACTGAGAAAATCTTTGTGATCATCAGCGGTCAGAGTACCTTCAATGCTGGTGATATCACTAAGTTCTCTAACAACTTCACCGTTCTTAACCCGGATATGGTGATTTGCAACATGGATTCAGCTGTAACCCTTGAAGTGGAACTGACTGTTAGTAAAGGTCGTGGTTACATTGCAAGCGAAGAAAACAAAAATCCTGATGCTGCTGTAGGTGTTATCGCAATTGATTCTATCTACACCCCAATCAAAAACGTTAAATATACCATCGAGAACTATCGTGTTGAGCAAAAAACCGACTACGAGAAACTGGTTCTTGATATCAATACCGACGGTTCTATCCACCCGGAAGAGGCTTTGAAAGAAGCTGCTAAAATTCTGATCCAACACTTCATGTTATTCTCTGATGAGAACATGATGCTGGAAGCTCAGGCCAAAGAGGAAACCAAAGAGGTTGATGAAGAAATTTTACACATGCGTAAAATCCTGAAAACCGAACTGGTTGACCTTGACCTTTCTGTACGTGCATTAAATTGCTTAAAAGCAGCTGATATCCGCAGCCTGGCTGACCTGGTATCGTATGACGTTGCAGATATGCTTAAGTTCAGAAACTTCGGTAAAAAATCGTTAACCGAAATTCAGGATCTGGTGAAATCAAAAGGCTTATCTTTTGGTATGAACTTGGGCAAATACAAATTAGACGAAGAATAATTCATAAGCGAGGGGCATAATTCCGCGGGCTTGACCAGCAATGAGCCGCCCAACGGTATGCACGTGCATTAATTCACAACAACAATGAGACACGGAAAAAAACACAATCACTTAGGCCGTACCGACAGCCATCGCAAAGCGATGCTGAGCAACATGGCAACATCGCTTATCCTGCACAAGCGTATTACTACCACTTTAGCTAAAGCAAAAGCGCTGCGCGTTTATGTTGAGCCTTTGGTAACCAAATCTAAAAACGATACTACGCATTCTCGTCGTACTGTATTTAGCTACCTGAAAGACAAAGATGCAGTGAGCATCCTGTTCCGCGAAGTAGCTGAGAAAGTAGCAAACCGCCCGGGTGGTTATACTCGTATCATCAAGTTAGAAAACCGTTTGGGTGACAACGCCGAAATGGCCATCATTGAGCTGGTTGATTACAACACCACTTACAAAACCGGCGAAGCTGCTGCAACTACTACAACCCGTCGTTCACGTCGTGGTGGTAAAGGTGGTTCTACCAAAGCTGCTGCAACTACTACTGCCCCTGCAACAGAAGAAGCTGCAACTGCTGAAGTAACTCCTGCCGATGACAATGCTACTGTAACTGATGCTCCTGAAGCACCAGCTGCAAACGAAGAAAACGCAGAGAAAGGCGAATAAGTAGCGCTCTGTATCTTCAATAATATTAAAAGCCCTGCTTGTTATAAGCAGGGCTTTTTTTGTTTTTGGTGCAACGTGCTCAGATGGTATGTCGTCTTATAGCTGATGAAAATATTGACTTTAATAACTATCACCCTATCATTACTTTGCACAGTTAAAATTGCTTATGCACAACGTTTGCAGCGTTTTTCTAAGGCGCAGGTTGTGCAGGATATAGACACTCTATTTAGTAATGCTGAACAGATACATCCTAACCTATTCCACAGTTTAACAAAAAAACAGCTTTATACCAAACTGGATTCGCTTAAACGCTCACTTGCTGATTCTATAAGTATTGTTAAAGCTTATGAAGTTTTTTCAGAGGCCACTGCTTATATCAATGAAGGGCATACCGGTATCAATACGCCTAAGGAAGTTTCAAACATGATAAGAGACGGTCGCTTCAAGTTCATTCCTGTAAAATTATCGGGGTATAAAAACGGGCGCATGATGGTAAAAGCTGCATTATCTGGTAAAACAGTTGAAGAGATTGAGATCAGTTCTATCAATAGCATTTCTGCTCAAAAGATATGGAATCAGTTATTAAGGACTAAAGGTGGCTTAACTTCATTCAGAACAACAGTCATTATACAGCGGTTCCCGTTATTATTGTCGGCAATAGGTATTCAAGCCCCTTATCACATTGTATATACTGATGCTGCACAAAATGAGCAGTCAGCCGTAGTTCAACCTATATCGGCAACCGAATATGAAACGGTATTTAACAAAAGTGCAGATACAAAAAATTACACTTTTACTGTATTGAATAATGGTGACGGATATTTAAACTTCCGGTCAATGAGTGGCAGGTATAATGATTTCGTCAGGTTTGCCGATTCGGTATTTAAAAGCATACATGAACAAAAACTCAATCACCTTATTGTAGACTTGCGAGAGAATAGTGGAGGTAACTCAAGTCAGGGTCGGTATCTGCTTAATTATATTACCAATCAGCCTTACCGTATGGCTGCCGGATCAGAGTTAAGGGCAAGTAGGCAGTTCATCGCCCAAATGCAACAGCCTTCATTAACTGAAATATATGGCGATAAATTAAGAAGATGTCTCGCCGTACCTATTGGAGATATAATAGTGAGCCATAGTGAAAATTTAGATCAAACTGGTGAGATACCCAATAAATACCATGGCAATGTTTGCTTCCTAATTGGGCCTAACACTTTCTCCAGCGCAAATATGCTGGCGGCTACCCTTAAAGATTATAAGCTTGCCACTCTTATAGGTGAAGATACTGGTGAACCTGGAAACGATTACGGGGAGCTTTGCAATATTATTTTGCCCAACACTCAGTTTGTGGCCTTTACCTCTACCACCTTATGGATAAGGCCCAGTAACAATAAGGCAGATCACCAGCCAATTCATCCTGATTATAAAGTTAAGCGCATAGGTACACAAGATAATGTGCTGCAGTTTGCGCAGCAGTGGTTGATAACACAGCAGTAAACTAATGCTACTAATTGTTTTAATAAGGCGATGCCATAAGTTAAAGGAACATTATATATCCTAAGTACTAATATGCTTCCTTATCTGCCAAGCTGTCACCGCAATCTCATCTGGCCTGACTAAAAGTTATAGAACTGACACGATAAGACAATATTTACTGCCATTGCTGCGTTGGCACGAGGCTTGATAAATAATAAGCGTTAATCAACGTATTACAAAAAGGAAAACAATCAATCATATGTCTAAAATCATTGGTATCGACTTAGGAACAACCAACTCTTGCGTAGCCGTAATGGAAGGTAATGAACCTGTAGTTATTGCGAACAGCGAGGGTAAGCGCACTACGCCATCAGTAGTATCATTTGCTGCCAACGGCGAGCGTAAAGTAGGTGACCCTGCCAAACGTCAGGCTATCACTAACCCACGTAACACTATTTATTCTATTAAACGCTTTATGGGTAACCAATACAATGAGGTTACTAAAGAAGCCGAGCGCGTGCCTTATACTGTGGTTAAAGGTGATAACAACACCCCACGAGTAGAGATTGGCGACCGCAAATATACCCCGCAGGAAATTTCTGCTATGATTTTGCAGAAAATGAAAAAAACAGCTGAAGACTTTTTGGGTACTGAAGTAGCCGAAGCGGTAATCACTGTTCCTGCTTATTTTAACGATGCACAGCGCCAGGCTACTAAAGAGGCCGGTGAGATTGCAGGTTTAAAAGTACGCCGTATTATCAACGAGCCTACTGCTGCTGCCTTAGCTTACGGCTTAGACAAAGCCCACAAAGACATGAAAATTGTGGTATTTGACTGCGGTGGTGGTACTCATGACGTATCTGTACTTGAACTGGGCGACGGTGTGTTTGAAGTGAAATCAACCGACGGTGATACTCACTTAGGTGGTGACGACTTTGACCAGGTAATTATTGACTGGTTAGCCGACGAATTTAAGAACGACGAAGGCATTGACCTGCGTAAAGACCCAATGGCTTTACAGCGTTTAAAAGAAGCTGCTGAGAAAGCTAAAATTGAGCTGTCAAGCACTACACAATCAGAAATCAACTTGCCTTATGTAACTGCGGTTGACGGTATGCCTAAGCACTTGGTTAAAACTTTAACCCGTGCTAAGTTTGAGCAATTGGCTGATAGCTTAATTAAACGTACTATTGAGCCTTGCCGCTCAGCTTTGAAGAACGCTGGTTACAGCACTTCAGATATCGACGAAATTATCCTGGTAGGTGGTTCAACCCGTATCCCTGCCATTCAGGAAGCGGTGCAAAGCTTCTTCGGTAAAGCGCCTTCAAAAGGTGTAAACCCTGACGAAGTAGTAGCCATTGGTGCTGCCATTCAAGGCGGTGTATTAACCGGTGAAGTGAAAGACGTGTTATTGTTAGACGTAACCCCGCTTTCATTAGGTATTGAAACCATGGGCGGTGTAATGACCAAATTGATCGAGTCAAACACTACCATCCCGAGCAAGAAGTCAGAAACCTTCTCTACTGCATCTGATAGCCAGCCTTCAGTTGAGATTCACATTTTGCAGGGTGAGCGCCCTATGGCTGCTCAAAACCGTACCATTGGCCGTTTCCACCTGGACGGTATTCCACCAGCTCCACGTGGTGTGCCTCAAATCGAAGTAACTTTTGATATTGATGCCAACGGTATCCTAAACGTATCTGCAAAAGATAAAGCTACCGGTAAAGAGCAAAAAATCCGTATCGAAGCTTCATCAGGCTTAAGCGATGCTGAGATTCAAAAAATGAAGCAGGAAGCTGAAGCTAACGCTGATGCTGACAAAAAAGCAAAAGAAGAAGTAGATAAACTGAACGCTGCTGACGCGCTGATCTTCTCTACTGAAAAGCAGTTGAAAGAATATGGTGACAAGATTTCTGCTGATAAGAAAGCACCAATCGAAGCCGGTTTGGAAAAACTAAAATCAGCTTATTCAGCTAAAGACTTCAATGCTATTGATGCTGCACAAGCCGACCTGAACAATGCATGGTCTGCCGCATCAGAAGAGATGTACAAAGCTACTGCTGATGCACAGCAAGGTGGCCAGCCAGGCGATGGCGGTGCCAACGGTGGCGGCCAGGCCCAAGGCAACAGCAACGCTGACAGCGTAACTGATGTTGACTTTGAAGAAGTGAAATAATTATTTCACCTATATAATTGAAACGCCCGCTTGTAATACAAGCGGGCGTTTTTGTTTTTAAGGTAATAAAGTTGGAATAGATTTCTTAGCTACAATCAATTTAATAATTTCTTTTTCTGCACTTCAAATTCTTCTTTGGTAAGTGTACCGTTGTCTAACAATTCTTTTAATTTTTTTAATTGGTCGAACTTATCTGGTACAGCCTGTGCTACCATTCCTGGCCGTGTGCCGGTACAGATGGCTACTTCACAGTTTTTTATGGCGCTTTCAATGTCCATTTCAAAATTGCCAGGCATACGCGGAACGTTTATTACCAGCGTATATTTCTCTACCCCATCAACCACTTCTTTTTTGATACGCCTGATACGGGCCAGTGCAGCTTCACCACTGCGGCTGATGAATAAACGGTCGTCTTTATCACCATCATGGCTATGGCTCTTAATCATAAAGGCATTCATGCCACCCAGGCGTGCAGTAGCAAAACCACCATCAGAACGCGTGCCGTGGCCTAAGCGTAAGGTATCATTTACATGGTAGGTTACGCCATTTGAGGCTTTGTACTCATTTACATCATCCGCAAAAGCAGCCAACGGAATTAAAAATAACAGTGATAGTAATAAGGATTTCATGATAACAAGCAAGGTATTGATGGCTAATATACAATAATCCTTGCTTTTTAAAATTCATGAGCCGTTAATGTTTAATGAACTACCGTTTTAAATTTATGGTTGTTGAATGAGAGGAGTAATCAAAAGCAAAACTGTAAGATGAGGAGTTAACTGCATTTTTCACATCGAGATCTACACCATTCACTTCGATATTTTTTACCATATCAAATCCATGTAAAATCAGCTTGAGTTTATTAAACTTTGATGTATAGATGCCTTCGGCCTCACTCATTGTAATTTGGTTTTGCGCCGGGTTAAAAGTGATGTTACGTTTGTGGTATTGCCCGTTCTGGTAATCATAAGTTTGTCCGTCATCTTCATAATAAACAAAGCTGCTGTCCTGCTCGCCGTTCCATACATGCAGTTCTAAAATGCCATCGCCTTTGTCTTTGGTGCTTTGTGTTACACCCTGCATGGGTATAATACCACCTGCTTTTACAAACACAGGCAAATCTGTTAAAGGCGCATCAACCGTATAGCTTTTGCCACCTGTAAATTTTTCATTTGTAGAAAAGCGGTACCATACGCCTTCTGGTAAATACACGTCTGCTGTAGTTTCTGTACTTACTGCGGGAGCTATCAATAGGGCATCACCAAACTCAAACTCATTTTCGTAAGCAGTTTGATAAATGTTTTCGTCTAACGGATAATTAATAGCCAAGGTGCGACTAATGGGCAATCCTGTTTGTGCAGATTGATAGAAGCCAGAATAGATATAAGGCAACAGCCGGTAACGTAACTCAATGTCTTTTTTAATGATAGCCTCATTGTCTGCTCCCCACTTCCAGGGCTCGCGGTAAATAGTGCCCTCTTGTGCATGGTTACGGAACATTGGCGTATATACACCCAATGAGTTCCAGCGCACCATCAGTTCGGGTGTAGGGTTGCCGCTAAAGCCGCCAATATCCACACCCACCATACTCATACCTGTAAGCCCTAAACTATTCACCAGCCGTTGCCCCAGCAGCATGTGGGCATCATAGGCTGAGTTATCACCCGTCCACACCGCCGAATAGCGCTGTGTGCCGCAATAAGCGGCGCGGGTGAGTACAAATGGGCGCTGGTTACCTAAAAGCTTGCGTGTGCCTTCGTAAGTGGCGCGGGCCATCTCCATACCGTATACATTGCGCACTTCGGGCATGTACTTGTCACCGAATTTAACCATCCAGGGCATGTTTTGGTTCCATACGGCTGGCTCATTCATATCGTTCCAGAAGCCGCTTACGCCGGGTTCGGTAAGCGCTTTAAATGATGCGCCCCACCATTGGCGCACTTCGTCATTAAAAAAATCGGGGAAGTGGCAGCGGCCGGGCCATACTTCGCCTACATATTTTTCGCCGTCGGGGTAAGTGGCAAAATAGCCTTTCTCTACACCTTCGTCATACTGTTGATAACCTTCCTCAACCTTGATACCCGGGTCTACAATGGTAACTAAGTTAAAATCCATTGCTTTCAACCGGTTTAAAAGCGCCTTCGGGTCCGGAAAAGTTTCCTTGTTCCAGGTGAAAATTTTGTAGGCGTCCATGTAATCAATATCACAGTACACCACATCAGCCGGTATTTGGTGGTTACGGAAAGTTTCGGCCACTTCCAGTACCTCCTGTGCGCTCATATAGCTCCAGCGGCATTGCTGATAGCCCAAGCTCCATAAGGGCGGCATTTCCATACGGCCGGTGAGCCAGGTATAGTCTTCAATAATTCGGGCTACACCTTGTGCTCCGAAAAAATAATAATTCAAATCACCTGCATCAGCGCCGAACCAGCTGGTTTGATTATCGGTAGAAGCACCAAAATCAAAGTAGCTTTTATGGGTGTTGTCTAAAAACAGCCCATAAGTTAAGCCGCCATGTAAGCCGATGTAAAAAGGGAAAGATTCATACAATGGATCAGTTTCTGGTGTATGGTGGGGAGCATCGGTATTCCAGTTAACATAATGCGTACCCCGGCGGTTAAGCGGACCAGTTTTCTCACCGAGCCCAATGAATTTTTCATTGGCATGCAGTTTTTTATAATTGATTACCCGTGTACCCTGCCAGTTAATGCCATAACGTTCGTCATCCTCATTCAAGGACTGCCCGTTTAAGGTGTGAAAACTAAAACGCAGTGGAGACTTCTGTATAATTAGTTTTAAAGCGGCAGCGGTAAGCTCTATAGTTTTGCCAGTATCAGTATAATTCAATTCACTCAACGGCGATTGAATAACTGCAAAAGAATGATCAGGAGCGTCCGGTTCTTTGGTTACCTGTATCCGAATGATGGTCGGGCTATATACTGAAACCCTGGCCACCGCCTCGGCTGTTTTTATAACCAATTGATGTTGCTGCTGATCTGCACTTTCTATGTCGCTTAAAATTTGTACCTGCATGCGTTCGCTTATATAGACAAATAATTAAATCAATTTACTTACAGTAAATTAGTACAGCAGGAGTACGGGAGTTGTTTGTGGTAAATAAAAAAGCGCTATGAGTTTATCATAGCGCTTTTGATATATGGTTAACAGTAACTTATTCCCAAAGATTGCTTGGGTAAGTGCCGTTGTTTACCAGTTCAGATATGCTGGCTTGTACAATAGGTTTGTCCTCTTTGTAAGTAACACCGAACCATTTTGATGGCGTAGGGATCACTTTAAAAGAAGCCACACCGGTTTTAATCAGTTCATCAGCCACTAATGGGATAAAGAATTCGGCTTTAGGGTTGCTTTCATTAGCTTCAACGAAACGCTTGAACATCGGCTCGCTTTGTTTGAAAACGGCTGGGGTAAAGCCCCAGAAGTTCATAGATACACGGGTGTCATTAGGCAGCTGGTGTTCACCATCGGCATCTTTGTAATACACATCGCCATCTTTAAAGTAAACTTCGGTGCGCTCATGTATTTCAACCATGTTGCCTGCATCATCCACCTTACATACACCGCGCGATACGGAGCCATGCTCAGACAAGGTTTTATCAATCTGGTAACCGATAATTGAATACTGACTGTCTGAAGCTTCGGTGGTTAAAAATTTAGCCATTTTCTCAAAGGCATCATAACCATAATAATCGTCGGCGTTGATAACGCAAAAAGGCTCATTTACCTGGTTGCGCGCAGCCAATACCGCATGGGCAGTACCCCAGGGTTTTGAACGCTCAATTTCTTTATCAATACCAAACTGCTTTAAATCATAGCTCTGAAACACATAATCGGTTTCTACTTTACCGTTTAGTTTAGGCTCAAAGATGGCTTTAAAGCTGTCCAGAAATTCTTCGCGGATGATAAAGGTGATTTT
This sequence comes from Mucilaginibacter koreensis, assembly GCF_054783355.1. NCBI lineage: Bacteria > Pseudomonadati > Bacteroidota > Sphingobacteriia > Sphingobacteriales > Sphingobacteriaceae > Mucilaginibacter > Mucilaginibacter koreensis. The sequence goes on from NZ_BAAGQS010000002.1 coordinate 190,073, forward strand.
GCCAAATCCGGCTTTAATGGCATCATATATTGAGTAGTCGATAATGGTTTCGCCATTGGGGCCAAAGCCATCAACTTGTTTCATGCTGCCATAGCGGCTGGCCATTCCTGCGGCCAGTATCAGTAAGGTGGGTTTCATAGTGGAGTATTAGTATTTTATTAAGGTTTGGTTGAACTACAACACCTGAGTAAGGTTAGTGTTTTTAATATACCTGAAATCCTGTCCGGCTTCCAGGTTCAGCAATGTTTCATAAATCAGGCGGATTACGTTGTCTACATCCTCTTTATGAATCATCTCTACGGTAGTATGCATATAACGTAACGGTAATGAAATCAATGCCGATGGTACGCCATCATTAGAGTAAGCAAAGGCATCGGTATCGGTACCTGTAGAACGTGATGACGCCTGGCGCTGGAATGGGATGTTTGCTTTTTGTGCCGATTCGATCAGTAATTTATTCAGGTTGTTTTGTACGGCCGGTGCATAAGAAATTACCGGACCACGGCCACAGGCTAAATCGCCCTGAGTTACCTTGTTAATCATCGGCGTTTGCGTATCGTGCGTAACATCGGTTACAATAGCTACGTTTGGTTTAATGTGGTGGGCAATCATCTCGGCACCACGCAGGCCAATTTCTTCCTGCACAGCATTTACAATATACAAACCGAAGGGCAGTTGCTTGCCATTCTCTTTCAGCATACGGGCAACCTCGGCAATCATGAAACCACCGGCCCGGTTATCCAGTGCCCGGCCTACATAGTAACGGTTATTTAACACGGTAAACTCGTCTTCGTATGTAATTACGCAGCCTACATGTATGCCTTTAGCTTCTACCTCTTCTTTTGAAGTACAGCCGCAATCCAGAAAAATATTTTTCAAGGATGGCGCTTCTTCCTTTTCGCCGCCTAAACGGGTGTGGATGGCCGGCCAGCCAAATACTGCTTTTACTATGCCATTATCGGTATGAATGTTCACCCGTTTTGAAGGTGCAATCTGGTGGTCGGAACCGCCATTGCGGATTACATAAATTAAACCATCATTGGTAATGTAATTTACAAACCAAGAGATTTCATCGGCATGTGCTTCAATGACAACTTTGTATTCAGCTTCAGGGTTGATAATGCCAACCGCAGTGCCGTAATTATCTACATAATAATCGTCAATGTAAGGCTTAATGTAATCGAGCCAAAGTTCCTGGCCTTTCCACTCAAAACCGGTAGGCGAGGGGTTGTTGATATATTTTTCGAAAAAAGATAATGAAGTTTCATTCACTACAGCTATGTGCTGTTTTTCTTCAGGTTGTTTTTTAGCCATAAATAGTATTCAATAAACAGATGCACTCACAAGTGCATCAGGCAAATATAAGATAACAGGGTAAAGTTGAGGTAAATAAACAAACGGAGCGGCAAAAAGATTTTGAACATTACCAATTTTGAAACTGGAGTAGTATAAACACAAGCGTTGGGCAAATGTTCGGTACTTTAAACTACAGCGAAGTAGATACGAAGGGCAGTAAAGCAATAATTAATAACCGCAGGCTACAGCGCTTTGCTCATAATTATATAATTAATTCCTTTTCTGATAAATTCTGCACCTTCGGTTTCAAATCCTTGCTTTTGATAGAAACCTACTGCTGATAACCGGGCATTGCACCATAGCCTTTTGCCGCCGACAATTTTTGCAAAAGTGGCGATGTGATCCAATACCTGCCTGCCAATACCTTTACCCTGAAAATTATCCCGAACAGCAAACTTGCGGAACTGGTATTCATCGCCATGTTTAAATAGAGAAACCACCGCAATTAATTCACCTTCCTGAAAAGCACCAAAGTGATAACCATAATTATCTTCCTCTATTTGCATAGCAGCAAGCGGTTTATCGGGGTAAAGCACATCCTTGCGCAAACGCCAGGTAATTTCGGGGCGTATTTGTTCGATGGTTAACATGGTGATTTCGAATTTCAGATGTTCAATTTCGGATTTATAAAATAAAGTTCAAGCATTTGAATACATTTCGAAATAGAACATCCGAAATCAAAAATCACCATTACAACGGAATATTCCCATGCTTCTTCCTCGGGTTGTTCACCACCTTATTCTCCAGCATTTTAAACGCTTTGATCAGCTTTTGGCGAGTTACGGCCGGTTCAATTACTTCATCAATGAAGCCGCGCTCGGCAGCACGGTAAGGGTTGGCAAACTTGTCGGAATACAACTGCTCCATTTCGTGCCATTTAGTTTCCGGGTCTTCAGCATTGGATATTTCGCGCTTAAAAATAATTTCGGCTGCACCTTTGGCACCCATTACCGCAATTTCGGCTACCGGCCAGGCAAAATTCATATCGGCACCAATATGTTTGGAGTTCATTACATCGTAAGCGCCGCCATAGGCTTTACGGGTAATTACCGTAATGCGCGGCACGGTGGCTTCGCAAAAGGCATATAATAGTTTGGCACCGTTGGTAATAATGGCATTCCATTCCTGATCTGTACCGGGTAAAAAGCCGGGTACATCTTCCAGTACCAGCAGCGGTATATTGAAGCTATCGCAAAAGCGCACAAAGCGTGCACCTTTGGTACTGGCATGTATATCCAATACGCCGGCCAGAAACGCCGGCTGGTTGGCCACAATACCAATGCTGCGCCCGGCCAGGCGGGCAAAGCCGACCACCAGGTTTTCAGCAAAATCTTTATGTACTTCTAAAAAGCTGCTTTCATCAACCAGTTCTTCAATCACCTCGCGTATGTCATATGGCTGCGAAGCATTTTCCGGCATCAGTTCGTTCAGCTTCGGGCGGGTTTCATTACCGGCCTCGTAAGGCAAGGCAGGGGCCATCTCTTCGCAATTTTGCGGCATGTAACTTAGCAGACGCTTAAGGTACTGAATGGCCTCCAGTTCATTGGCGCAGGCAAAATGCGTAACGCCCGATTTGGTGGCATGGGTAGTGGCACCGCCCAATTCTTCGGAAGTCACCACCTCATGGGTAACCGTTTTTACCACATTGGGGCCGGTTACAAACATGTAGGAGGTGTTTTCCACCATCAATATAAAATCGGTAATGGCGGGTGAGTACACCGCACCACCGGCACAAGGCCCCATAATGGCCGAAAGCTGTGGTATTACACCCGAGGCCATAGTATTACGGTAAAATATATCGGCATAGCCACCTAATGATACTACGCCTTCCTGTATACGTGCACCACCCGAATCATTCAACCCAATAACCGGTGCGCCGTTTTTCAGTGCCAGATCCATAATCTTACAAATTTTTTCGGCATGGGTTTCAGACAGCGAGCCACCAAATACGGTAAAATCTTGTGAAAATACATACACTAACCGACCACTAATGGTGCCATAGCCGGTAACCACACCATCGCCGGGGTAATGCTCTTTTTCCATACCAAAATCGGTAGACCGGTGCGCTACCAGCATACCAATTTCTTCAAAGCTGCCTTCATCCAGCAAAAAGTGCAACCGTTCGCGGGCGGTTAATTTGCCTTTTTTATGTTGACTGTCTATACGGGTTTGGCCGCCGCCGGCTAAAGCCTGCGCTTGCTTTTGGTTCAGTAGTTCTATTTTCTTATTCACAGCAGTAGGTTAATAAAAGGTGAACTGCAAGTTAAATGTCAAATGCTGCAGTTATGGTAAAACAAACCTATTCTTTTTTTGGTATATTTGCCCAAATGACAGCTAATAAGCTTAAAATATTCATTACCCTAATGTTTATAAGCATCTTTTCAATAAAGATGGGCTTATGTGCTGTTCCTGCATTTTCCAAATTGAATGCTAAGGCCGCGCTGGTTAACAGCGCCGATCCGGAAAGCAAATCAGACAGCAAAGACAGCAATGAAAAGGAAGATGCTAAAGATAAACTGTCTGACATTGATCAGGAGCTCACGCATTTTTATTTGTATGCGCCTGTGCTCACGGCAGCTAATTTCTTTTATCATCACCAGCAGTTATTGTATCACCAAAGCCATCATCCGGCGGTGCTTACGCCTCCTCCAGATTTTGTTTAACTTTAGGTAAGGTGAGCTGTAAGCTAAAGATAAATTTGAACTTACATGCCCCACTGCTATTTGATTATAGCAATAAAATAGCCTTACCAAACCAACTCGTTTATCTGAGTTTGTAAAACAGAATCAGCATTATTTCGTATTAAACAAGATTGCCGGTTACGTACACATCATATTTGTATAATACTTTATGCTAAAGGAATTAAAAGAAAAGCGCACACTCAAACAAAACCTCATGCTGGCTTCATCTACTGCTTTTGTAGCCGGAATGACCAACGTAGTAGGTGTAATCGCCTTTCTTACCTTTACATCAAATGTTACCGGGCACGTAGCTACTTTGGCACGCCATGTGGTTGAGCGCAACTTTCATGAAATCATGATCTTTTTTATCTGGCTTTCGGCGTTCTTTATGGGCGCGTTTACGGCCAGCTTTTTAATATGGTCGTTTCATCGCCGCAGCAAATACCTGGCACATGCCGCACCTATAGTACTGGAGATTATTTTATTGCTTGTTGTAGCCGTTTATGGCCATCAGTTATATAATGAAACTGATACCGAACGTGAAATTATCATTACTGTGCTGTTGTTCTCAATGGGGTTGCAAAATAGTATGGTTTCAACCATATCGGGTGGCTTAATCAAAACCTCGCACCTGAGCGGTTTGTTTACCGATTTTGGCAGCGAACTTGCCGAATGGCTACATCCCCGAACTGACAAAACCGAAGTGCTGCGCAATAAATTGTACATCCGGTCAACCATCCTGAGCTTTTACTTTGCAGGTGGCGTAACCGGAGGTTATTTGTTTAATAAATACGATTTTCTGATTTTTTATCTGATTCCGGTTATCCTGGTTACCATTATCTGCTATGATATGTTGCCATGGATACAATATAAGTTAAGCCGCGCTGTCAGATAACACCTGTTACTACTAACTCAGTAAGAAATACAAAAATTTAATCATTAGCTTATTAACAATGCGATCAATACGTGCGTGTGTTAAAAAGCTATAACATAAATAGTTTTCTGCGTTGCGGGCGGATAGGCATATCATAACCACCTGCTACGAAAAAAGATCAGGATTTTAATCTGTTACAGTATCCTTTTCCGATTTACTGAATTTCATAATGAAAAAAGCTAATCATAAAGAATTTCTTACGCCCTGGCAAAAGTTGGTGCGCATATTACATTACGAGCGTTCTACTATTAATTATATTTTTATTTACGCTATACTTATCGGGTTAATCAGTCTTACCCTGCCCCTGGGTACTACAGCGGTATTTAACCTGCTTTCTAACGGCGCTTTATATAGTTCTACTTTCATCCTGATTGCTACTATACTGATTGGTATAGTAGTGGCTGGTTTGCTGCTCATCGGCCAGCTCTCGCTGGTAGAGGTAATTGAGCAAAAAATATTTGCAAAAGCTGCACTGGAGTTTGCTTACCGCCTGCCCCGCATTAAAAAGGCTGCGCTTGAAGGTGAGCATCCGCCCGAACTGGTAAACCGCTTTTTTGATATTTTAACTATTCAAAAAGGCCTAACCAAATTGCTGGTTGATATTGTAGCGGCTGCGGTGCTGATATTTTTCAGCGCTATTGTGCTTTCATTTTATCATCCCTTCTTTATTGCTTTCGGGTTGCTCATCATTATTGGTATGATGCTGATGTTGTGGATGTACTTTAAGCCCGGTGTTGATACCAGTATTGAAGAGTCAACTAACAAATATGAGCTGGTAGCTTACCTCGAAGAGGTAGCTGGAGACCTGGAGCCTTACCGCCAATCAGCTGCCCGGCGCAACGAGGTTTTGGCAGAAACCGATGAAATTACATCACGTTACCTGGATGCCCGAAACAGCCACTTCAAGATATTGCGAAGATTTTTTGGCAGCGCCATTATACTGCGCACATTGTTGATGGGAGGCTTGTTATTGCTGGGTTCATATTTTGTGGTAGACCGGCAAATGTCATTCGGCCAGTTTGTAGCCGCCGAAGTAATTATTGTACAAATTAGTTATGCCATCGAAAAGTTGATGACGAACATGAATACCGTATTTGACATGGTAACCGGCAGCGAAAAGCTTTCGGTAGTAACCGACCTGGAGTTGGAGAAAGGAGAAGAAACCCATGCTTAGAGAAGCACCCTTTGTAGAAAAAGTAAGAAACTGGGAACAGTTAACCTTTAAATCAGCACGAACTATTTGGCCAAGCCATGGCCCGCGCTTGCTGGGGCGCATACTTATTTTAGTATTGGTAGTTATTATTATCATCATGTTGTTGCCTTGGCGGCAAACCATCCCTGGCAAAGGTGTGGTTACTGCCTTACGCCCGCAAGACCGCCCTCAAACCGTGCAGAACCAGATAGGTGGCCGTATAGAGCGCTGGGCTGTTAGTGAAGGGCAGGAGGTAAAAAAAGGGGATACGATACTGGTATTATCCGACATCAATCAATCCTATTTCGACCCTGAGTTGCCGCAGCGGTTAAACGAACAGTTAGATGCCAAGCGTGGCAGTGAAGATGCAGCCAGGCAAAAAATACAGGCTACCAATGCACAACTGGCGGCTTTAAATAATGGCTTGCGCTATCAGTTGAGTGCAGCCGAAAACAAAGTGAAGCAAGCCCAAAATGAGGTAGACATTGCCCGGGCTGATTTAACAGCGGGTGAAAACTTTTATGCCATCAGTAAGGCTCGTTTAGATCGTTATGAGGCTGGCTATCGCAACGGTTTATTTTCTTTAACTGATATCGAATCACGGAGGTTGAAACTACAGGAGGATCGGGCAAAGCTAATTAGCCAGCAAAATAAGCTGAACAATACTAAGCAAACGCTTATCAATGCCAATATTGAGCTGGATAACATCCGGGCTAAATATCAGGAGTCATTAGCTAAAACGCAGTCTGATTTAGGTTCGGCTATTTCCAGCCAGGCCAGTGTGAAGGGCGAAATTGCCAAATTGCGCAATGATATTGCCAATATCTCCATCAGGAGGCAGTTGTATGTAGTAAGAGCGCCACAGAGCGGCTTCGTGGTAAAAACCCTTAAAGCTGGTATTGGTGAAAATATTAAGGATGGCGAATCTATTGCCACGCTGCAGCCTAAAAACCCGATGGTGGCCGCTGAAATTTATGTAAGCGCCATGGATGTACCATTGATACTGGATACCAGCGATGTGCGCCTGCAATTCGAAGGCTGGCCTTCTATACAGTTCTCGGGTTGGCCGTCTGTTGCCGTTGGTACCTTTGCCGGTAAAATTTATACCATTGACCGCGTGAGCAGTTCGGGCGGAAAGTACCGTTTGCTGATTAAGCAGCAGCTGCCTACGCCTAAAAATGACGAGCCCTGGCCTAAGCAACTGCGGCAGGGGTCGGGGGTATATGGCCGTATCATACTGCGCTCTGTGCCGGTTTGGTATGAAATATGGCGTCAGCTGAACGGCTTCCCGCCAAGTTTGGAAAAAGAACCAGAACCCGGAGTAAGTAAGAAAAGTGAAAAGTAACAGTGATAGATTAAATGAAGATACGAAAGATTTTATATCTGTTGATTTGCCTGTTATTGTGTACCCATGTTAGCTTAGCGCAAAAGGTTAAACAGCCTGATACCAGCAAACTGTTTAAGCTAAGCGACTTACAAATGATGGTGTTTAAATACCATCCCATCATTAAACAGGCAGCATTGCTTACCGATGCGGCTAAAGCTAATGTGATGCAATCGTTAGGATATTTCGACCCTAACCTGAAGGCAAATTTCAATCAGAAAGTGTTCGGCGGCTATGATTACTATAACCACTGGACCAGCGAACTCAAAGTACCGCTTTGGCTGGCAGGTGCCGATTTAAAAGTAGGTTATGACCGTAATGTGGGCACTTATGCCAACCCCGAAACGCATACCAGCCTGGCAGGTTTGGCAGGTGTGGGTTTATCCATCCCGCTTGGGCAGGGCTTAATTATTGATGCCCGCCGCAGCACGTTAAGGCAAGCTAAAATTATGGTACAATATGCCGAGGCAGAGCGGGTGAAACAGATTAACAGCACCTGGTATGCCATAGCTAAAGATTATTGGAACTGGTATTATACTTACCGCCAGTATGTACTCAACCGCGAAGGTGTAGAACTGGCGCAGCGCCGGTTTGATGCCGTAAGCGCGCAAACCCGGCTGGGTGATAAAGCTTCCATCGATTCGGTTGAAGCTTATGTAACCGTGCAGGACCGCATCATACAACTGGAAAAAAACAAGGTAGAATTGCAGAATGCCAGGTTAATCCTATCCAACCATTTGTGGAATGAGCAGGGTAACCCTTTAGAGTTGCCCGAAGATGCCATTCCGCAGGCTGTGGATACCAGGTTTATACAGGTATCCAGAATAGTTGTGGATTCATTGGTAAACCAGGCAGCAGGGCAACATCCCGAATTGGTAAAATTACGTACTAAAGGAAGTCAGCTGGCTGTGGAGCAGGCTTACCGGCAGGAGTTATTGAAGCCCAAGATTAATATTAGCGGGTCATTGATCTCCAATCGTAATTCTTTCAACGGTTATGTAAGTGATAAATATGATTTCAACTGGAATAATCATAAAATAGGACTTGAGTTTGCCTTTCCGCTTTTTTTAAGAGCCGAACGGGGAAAGTTAAGGGAAGTGAAAATTAAACGGAGAGACCTGGAATATGATTTACAGCAATCCAGCCGTGAAATCAAAAACAACATATTGACTTCATATAATGATTTGCAGGCATATGCTGCGCAGCTTCGGGTGCAGCAGCAGAGCATCAATAATCAACAGCAACTGGTGAATGGCGAAAATCAGAAATTCAGTTTAGGCGAAAGTACACTGTTCCTGATCAATAGTCGCGAAACCAAACTGATTGATATGCGGATCAAATATGAAAGTATGGTGTCTGGTTATAACAAGGCGCTTGCCGAATTGTATTATAAGGCAGGAACACGGCAAGCACTGTAACCAGCGTATTTGCGGATATTTTTAACTTAATTTGTAAATCATCATATTAAAAAATACATACCATGAGCGACACCAAGTTACAGCCAGATCTTCATGATACCAGCCATATTACCTACAAAGGTTTGCTGGATGGCAATAAGGCATTTGTTACACAAATGCTGGATAAAGACCCTGCTTATTTTGAAACGCTGGCCAATGGGCAAAAACCACCCATATTATGGATTGGTTGCGCAGATAGCCGTGTGCCTGCCAATCAGATTACCAATACACGCCCTGGCGAAATATTTGTACACCGCAATATTGCCAACGTGGTTGTGCATACCGATATGAATATGCTTTCGGTACTGGATTACGCTGTTAATGTACTTAAGGTACAACACGTAATTGTAACCGGGCATTATGGTTGTGGTGGTGTATTGGCTGCCATGGGTAACAATCAATTCGGTATTATTGATAACTGGCTGCGCCACATTAAAGATGTGTATCGCTTATATGCTACCGAACTGGATGCGATTGAAGATGAAAAGGAACGCGGCAACCGCTTAGTAGAGTTTAACGTAATGGAAGGGGTGGAACACCTTACTCAAACTTCTATTATACAAAATGCCTGGAAAAACGGGCAGGAACTTGAAGTGCACGGCTGGGTATATTCGCTTGAAACCGGTTTGATTAAAGACTTACAGGTGAGTAAGAAGAATAGTAACAGCCTCGATGAGGTATTTAAGATAGCATAAATAAAAAAAGCGGGCTGTTCAGCCCGCTTTTTTTATTTATGTACCCGCCTGTCATTTGGACTGTAATGAGAAATTTCTTGGCGCACTAAGTCTACAGTAAATAAGCATGGTGAAGAAGATTTCTCGCTATCGCTCGAAATGACAGCAAATTGTATAGAATTGCTTACTGTTTCATCTTTAATTGTATAGCTACCGAATCGCCTACAATGGTGCCATATTTACGCGATACCGTGCAGGAGTTTTGAAAGTGTATGCCACCGTAAAAGCGCGACCGTGAAGTTTCATAAGCTGCATCTTTAAATGATTTAAAAGAACGGCTTGGGATGCCAAACTCCAGTTCGGAGGTATCCTTATAAGCAATATTATCACCTAAAGCGCTGGTTAAAGCCTGTGCGGCAGCGGCCGAAACGGTACAATGGCCGCAGGTGTATTCCGGGAAGGGGGGCGTTTGCAGGTGCGGACGCCAGTCACTGTCAATATACTTATCTATAACGGTTTCAGGGCGGGCTGTTTTATAAATGTATTTGGCCGCCCATGATTCAATGAAGGCATCGAACAGGGCAATAGCTGTTTTGGCATAAGCATATACGGTGGTGTTGAAATCGGCTTTCGCCTCTTTGGCGCCAATGCCCACAATGCTCAGCCAGTGGCCCGGTGGCGAAAACTTCTTGGTGATAAACTGCACATGCCCCATCACATTCAACTTTTGCGGGTTGTCATCCCAAAAGTCGGCAATGTGGGTTTGCTCTTTATCAAGGTGGTCGCCTGTGTTTTTAATCAACATCACCTCTTTATAATAAGGACTGTTTTTGTTGGTTACATCAAATTTTGGCGGTGGTGGTACGCTGTATTCATGGGCGTTATGCATTACCATTGTCCTTATTTCGCCCCAGTGCGGCTCTACGGCTTCGGCATACATAGGTGGGGTGGGTGTCCATCTGCCAAGAGAATCATTCAGCGCAAATTTCGGTGCACTACGGGTTTGCAGGTAATGGTCGCCTTTGCTCCAGGCTAAAACGGCCTTTGCTATTCTGGCGGCAAACTCTTCTGAGCCGCTAATCATCTCCTGCGGCATGCCATGGGTAACAGCCAGTGTATGCAAACTATCAGTATATAACTTCATACTGCCCTCGGGGAAGGTAACCGCCTCGCCCACACGGCAAAAGGCCAGTAAGGCAGCGTAAGGATAGTTAACTTCTTCGTTTGGCAGCGGTTTGGGTAAAGCTTTTAACCCATTCAACTGCCCGGCCAGTGAACGGTAGTGCTTGGTGTTACCTGCGGCAATAACCTCATAACCGGCTATGGTAGCATAAGCATAATTACGGGAAGCCACCACCGGCGAAAAATTATTGCCCATAACTACACTGTTCAATTCATACACGGTACTGCTATACAGGGCAGGATTACTGAACACTTTCTCATAATTTGACTGCTTGCACGAGGCAAGCGCTAAAATTAGCAAGGCACAGCAAAGAGCTTTAATGCATTTCATCATATCAATAAGTATCTGAAACTTACCATTGAGAGTGCCGGTATAACACTCTCAATGGTAAGTTGACAATATAAAAATTGTACTATTTATTCTTAACCGTAAACGTTTTCTTATCAATACCAACACCAGTAATGGTAATAGATTTCCAGGTTGGGGGTAGTGCGCTCTTAACCTGGGTAATGCCATTGGGTGTAACGTCCAGCCCTCCGAAACCCATTAGCAGGCTTTGAATAATACCGCCGGCACCGGTAGCAAAGTAGGGGTTAGTACCACCCTTGGTTTCGGCAATCACCCTGAACGGCGGATTCAGGTTGGGTATATATGCATCTTTAAACCAGTGATAAGCTTTGTTACCATCGCCTAAGCGAGCATATAGCAGCGTGAATATGCCTTGTGTCATGGCTGGAGTGCCCTCATTAGGTACCCGGGTTTCATAATACTCCAGGTCTTTTTTTATCTGTGCAGGGTCAGTAATAGTTTCCAGCGGGTAGGCCAACAAGTTTACGTCTGCCTGTTTAATGCCTTCGCCTTTGTAGGTGGCAAACTCTTTGGTAACGCCATTAGGGAGCTTTTCAATCGGGATGTTTTGTGCCACCAGCTTCCAGTCAGGATCTGCTTTCAAACCCAACAGCTTGGCAGCAGTGGTAGCGTTAAGCAGATTGGCTTGTGCAGCAGCATTGGTAAATGCGTTATTATCTACATTTTCAGCCCATTCATCAGCAGCTACCACATCTTTAATATCATAATGGCCGGGGCCGTTACGTTCTACGCGGCTTGCCCAAAAATCGGCAGTGGCCGAGAGGATAGGCCATCCTTTTTCGCGCAGCCACTCCTTATCTTGCGTTACGCAGTAGTAGTTCCAGGCAGCCAGGGCTACATCGGCGGTAATATGGTGCTCAAACGGACCACTCAAGGCCCAAACCGGCGTTTCTTCTACGCCACTGTCGGCACTCTCCCATGGGAACATAGCGCCTTTGTAGCCATGCGAAAACGCATTCTGTTTGGCAGCTCCTAAACGCTGATATCGATATTCTACCATTGATTTGGCAATCTCGGGGTGCAGCACCAGCATGGCCGGGTACATCCAAATGTCGGTATCCCAAAACACATGGCCGTTATAGCCCAGCCCTGATAAACCCATAGGGGAAGGAGAGTAAGCCGTGCCGGCACGAGAGAACGAATACAAATGATATAACATACTGTGTACATCCTGCTGGGCCTGGGCGTCGCCTTCAATCTGGATATCGCTTTTCCACAAATCGGCCCATGCCTTTTGATGGTAATCTACCAAACGCTGGCGGCCTTCCAGCTTGGCAAACATGGTAATACGCTCAGCCTGATTGAGTGGGTCGGCATCATGTGCCGAAGTGATAGATGAGCCTGCCACTGCATACTGATAAGTTTGCCCGGCAGCAATAGCCTTACTGAATTTCATGAGGTGCATGTTGTTATCCCACATCTCGTGGATGACACGTGGTTCTTGCCCGTGCGCCTCATTAAACAAAAAGGTGTTAGAGGCACATAGCTGCAGCTTACCTGTAGGGCTTTTAGCGGTTGAGGTAAGCAAACTGATGGTGACATGTGGTCGGTCAATCTCGTTATAATAGTTCTGCACATCTTTAAGTGCGTCAGGGGCTTCCATTACACTGGCGGCAGTAATATTGATGGGCTTTTTGGCAGTTACCGAAATATCCATCAACACTGTAAACGGCAACTGGCGCAGGGAGTAGTAAGTGTATGTGATGCTGGCATCGCTGCCATAATCAAAAGAGGTAGTGAACGCCGCCTTCTGCATATCGAGCTCCTGTTTAAAGTTGCTCACATTTTTGGCATCAATGCGCCTGCCGTTAATTTCGAGATAGCTGTTAAGCAGGTTAAAACTGTTTAAAAAGTTGCTCACCCGGCCACGTCCGTATAAATCATATGCACCGGCCAATACTACGTTTTTCACTTTAAAAGGTTCGGGCGATGATACCACGCCGATCATGCCATTGGCTACGGTGATGCCATAATAATTGGCCGGATCAATTTTATCTGCCTTAATTACCCAGGGACTTTGCGCCAGGGCTGAGGTGATGGATAGCCAACCCAAACTTAATCCGGCTAACAGTGCCGACCGCTTTTTCATACTATTTATTCAGTTTAAGAAATTTAACAGGTTTATTATTAACGGCAACGGCATAAATAATGCCCGTTGCTGTGCGTAGAGCTTTTATATCGCGCACCTCGCCACGCAACCAAAAGCCGGAGCTTACCGGCGATGGCAGGTTGAATTGCTGACCTTTTGTAAATAGCACATTGCCATAGTTGGCATCGTAACGGCCCTCGTATGGTAAAACGCCGCTAAAATTTCCGCCAGTAAAAATGCCTTGATGTGCGCCTGTGAAGGATGTAAAGGCGAATAGTGGGGCCGTTTGCACAGCTGCAGGAAAAGGCTTGAAAGTAAAACCTTTAGTACCTTGATTATAAAAAACACCTGATGCAAAAGAGGTAACTGTAAGCGGATGATGGTCATCTAAAGATTCGCCAAACAGCTCATTAACCGTTTTGCCGGCAAAGTCATGATAGTACAAAAATTTCTTTTTTATTATTGGTACTTGTTTTTCTATTTCGCCTTTGCCTAAAAAGGTATAATCTTTTTGGTTGAGGCTATAGGTAAGGATAGGGTCAATCATGCCGTTTTTATCAATGTCTGACAAGTAGAGCTTTACCGGGTTTTGTGCCGAAGGTTTCAGCTTACTGTTTAGGCCATAGTTACCGGCCAGAATATCGGTTTTACCGTCACCGTCTGCATCGGCCAGTACAATGCGCTGCCACCAGCCGCTAAGTTGATTTAAGGCCGGTGACGATTGCTGCACCAGTTTTCCTTTTTGATTAATAAACACTTTTACTGGAATCCACTCACCAGCTACCACTAAATCAGGCCAGCCGTCGCCGTTTAAATCTCCAAAGGCAGCCGAGCGCAGCATACCGGCGTGTTTCAATTCTTCGGGCAGGGTTACCTTCCGGAAGGTGCCTTTACCATCGTTCAATAATAAGTAGGATTCAGGTATTGGCCCGAACTTACGGGCGTTGGGTGCACCGCCTACAAACAGATCAGGGTAACCGTCGTGGTTTACATCGGCGGCTGCCACTGCCGATTTGTTGAGTTTGATTTCAGGTATGGCGTTCGAGCGGGTAAAATTGCCTTTGCCGTCGTTTATATACAGGCGGTCGGCCAGCTCCGGCGAATCATCAGGTAACTCGTTGCCGCCACTGGCTACGTATAAATCGGGGTGGCCATCGTGGTTTGCATCTAAAAAAACGGCATCTACGTCCTCGCTTTCGGCAGTGGCAGCAAAGGCTGGCTGTATTGAAGTTTGAAATTGCCCGTTTGGAGTTTGAATAAACAATGCACCTGCCTGACCTTTTGCGCCACATGCATAAAAATCATCCAGCCCATCGTGGTTCACGTCAGCTACTGCCATGCGTGGACCTTCGGTCGATAGCATGTGGGGTATCAGGGGCTGCATGTTAAAATCTACAAAGCTGTTCTCTTGATGTTGCCAGTTGAGATTAACCTGCCTGGTTACGTCGGTAAATAAAGGCTTTGCCGTAGGAAAAAATGCATTATAATTAAATTTAGCTGATGCATTTTTCTGCTGGATGGTAAGCAATTGGTTTGCTTTCACATTTTTAATGACCTGGTAGGTTTGGTTAGGCCAAATAATTAACAGGCTGTCTATCTGCTTTATCTTCCCCAACCCAAAATGCAGTTTGGGTTCTACAGATGATTGAAAGCCGCGGGTAAGCATGAGTTGCTCGTATTGTAATTGATTGCCGCAAAAAGCATAGGCTTTAACCCCAAGGCCGAAATGGTTATCGGCTGTACCTTCAAATTTTAAAGCAAGATAATTGGTTTTACCTGCTAAATTTTTATAAATACAGGCTTCATGGTTAATGTTATTGGTTACCAAATCCAGGTGACCGTCATTGTTCAAATCTGCGTACGCTGCGCCGTTAGACAACATAGCCTCTTGCATACCCCAGGCGTTACTCTTGTCAACAAACTGCTCTCCGGCTGTACCTTTGAACAGATAAGGGTGCGCGCTGCCGGCTGGCATCTTGTCCAGCACTACGCTATCCAAATCATGAGTATAGCTTAATCTGCCGCTTACCGCAGTGTTGGAGATGAAACTCACATAATCCATATCCGTTGGGCGGCGTTTAATGCCGTTAGCAAAAAAGAGGTCCTTGATACCATCGTTATCAAAATCAGCCAGCAAAGGGCTCCAGGTCCAGTCGGTAGCGGCTACACCGGTTTGCAAACCGATATCACTAAAGGCTTCACCATTGCCCAGGTTTTTTTGCAGGCAATTGCGAGAATACTGGTATTGAAAGCCGCCATTTAAAATTTTGAACTTATACTGATCGTAAGATTCATCGCCGCCGTAAGTTTTCAAAACGTTTTCTTCCGAAGGCAGCATGTCGGCCGTTACCACATCCAACTGACCGTCGTTGTTGAAATCAGCCACATCATTACCCATACTAAACCGGCTGTAGTGGTTAAAGTGTTTGGCGCCACTTTCGGTAAAGGTACCGTTGCGGTTGTTAACGTAGTAGTAATCATTTTCATGAAAATCATTACCTACGTAAATATCCTCCCATCCATCATTATTTAAATCGGCCACGGCCAAGCCCAGTCCATAGCCTAAAGCGCTGCTGTAAATGCCTGCTTTTTGAGTAATATCAGTAAAGTGGCCTTTATCGTTTCTGAACAACCGGCTACCAGCCAGGGCATTTGTTTTTTTGCGCAGCGTGGTATCGCCATACGTCTCTACTGAGTGGTTGGATTGATTGAGCAGGTAGCAGTCTAAATCACCATCATGGTCATAATCAAAAAAAGCGGCCTGTGTGGAATAACCGGAAAAGTTAAGGCCATATTCAGCCGATTTTTCGCTGAAGGTGCCATTGTGGTTATTGATATACAGTAGATTGTTACCCTTCAAATTCAGTTTGCCCGCTACGGCGCATACGTAGATATCCAGCCAGCCATCATTGTTTACATCGGCCATGGTAACGCCGGTGCTCCAGTCGGCCGTGCCGTTTACTTGTGCTTTGGCTGTAATATCTTCAAACCGATAATTTCCCTTATTAAGGTAAAGTTTGTTGCCGCCTTTTTGGTTGGAAGTGAAAAATAAATCGGGCAAGCCATCATTGTTAACATCACCTGCTGCTACACCACCGCCATTGTAATAGTACAAGTAATCAAGTATCCCCGGGCGATCATTGTCGCTGATGCGGTTAACGAAGTTGATATGGGTTTGTGCCGGAGTAAGCAGTTTAAATAGGGGAGGTTCGGCCGGTGGTTGCGAAGTGCAGGAGTAAAAGCTTGAGCATATCAGTATGACTATGCAAAATTTATATATAGCAGAGCAGGCACGTTTAAACAAAACAGTATTTTTCAAAATCAATTAAGTTTAATTAGATTAATTGTTCGGCTTTGGCTGCATCCGCAAGGTAGGAGGCGAAGCGCAGTGTATAGCCGGGTGATGTATGCGTATAAAAACAACTGGCGTATAAAAATATCCTTTTATACTGACTTGAACAATACAACCGGCGTTGATTAAGTGTTAATATTACAGGTATTATAATAACACGAGGTTGAACCCATTATTGATTTGTTAATTTTGAAAGCCTTAGAAGGAAAATTTTAATTGTACATGAAAAAAGTTTGGTGGACAGCACTTCTGCTGATTTTCGTAATCGCTGCTTTTATTCCTTATCAACAGCAAACCCACATACTCATTAAGAAAAAATATAATAACGTGTACAGCCTGTTATTAAAACCTGATTTGTGGCAAAAATGGAATCCTCAGCTAAAAGCAGAACAGAAGAGGGAGCCGCCGTTGGCTGTAAAAATAAGCAAGCGGAATATGGGTTTTGATATTGATGTACATAACATCAATATTATTGTAAATATAAATGGGTTTGGCTTTGATGTTAAAAAGCAATATGCCTTTTTGTCATTGAAGTACAGTTTTACTATTTTGCCCGCTACCAATACCCGGTACACAGATGTGGAGTTATTTACAGTATCCAGTTTGTTCAAAAATATAGTGGGCTGGATGAGTAATAGTAGCTCAATGAATGATATGAAGAGTTTGAAGCAGTACATCGAAAACGATGATGCTTATTACGGCTACAACATTGATATTCATAACGCAATAGATACATTGATAGCCGTAAACCAGAAACCGGTACCTGCAAGGAGCCGTAATAATGCTATCATCAACATGAAGCAGGAACTGCAAACATTCATCAAAAAGAATAAACTGAAAGTTACACAACCCGTTATGGCCGATATCAGGCCGCTTTCTCAAGATTCGATTAGGGTAATGATTGGCTTTTCCGTAAATAAAGCGGCCAAAGGAGCTGAGTCTATCCGTATAATGAAAATATCCGGACAGGCTAAAGTTGCCGTGATTACGTACGATGGTAAATACGGCAACAGACAATCCGCTTACAACACGTTAAAAAGTTACCTGCGGGATTACGATTTGCTGGCACCTGAAATTTTGTACGAGAAGTATTTAAACAATAAAATACCGCTAAATGATAATGAAGACGTGCACATGCAAATTATAGCTCCGTTACAATAGGTAATTGAAAAATATATGATGTTAATTCCATCCATACTGAATGGGTGGGCTTAGTTGTAGTATATGGCACAATAAAAAAGGGGTAGCGATTTCACTCGCTACCCCACATCATGCTTAAATGACAGGTTATTTTTAGTAACCAGGATTTTGTTTCAAGCCAGTGTTTGCAGCTAACTGGCGTGAAGGGATAGGGAAAATCATATAATGATTGTCCGGATCCTGAACTTTAGCTGGTGAACGAGGACCGGTGAAATATTTAGTACCGGTAGCAACTTCAAAACGAATTAAATCGTTTCTTCTCCAGGTTTCCCAAGACATTTCGCGGCCACGCTCGGCTAATACGTTAGCATCAGTAATATCAGCAGCTGTCCAGTTGGAAACGCCGGCACGGGCACGAACCACATTAATAGCTGTTGCAGCATCATTTAGATTACCTAAGCGCATTGAAGCTTCTGCTTTCATCAGGTAAGCATCTGCAAGGCGGAATATCGACATATCATTGCTTTGATCTCCATTAGTGCCTGGTTGTGGCTGGTATTTAACACTACGGGCGCCTGCTAAACGGAAGGCATCGCTGGCATCGCTGATGGTATTAAAATTGGGGTTTATAATTACCGGAGCTTTGCCGCGTTGATCATCTACCAAGATTGCACCAGTAGAAGTATATTGCTGGCCAACCAGGAACATAGCTTTACGCTTATCATCATTAGTAAAAGAGTTATAATAGCCGGTAGGAGCACAGAAGCCGTTATTCGGGTTACCGGTTAAGTTGTATGTTAAACGGTGGGCATAATGCAAGGTTTGGGTTTCCCAACCGTTGCCTCCAATATTGGCATTGTCAAAAGGCACAACAAAAATGTTTTCAGTTGACCCTTCATTTGATATAGTAAAGTTATCAAGGTAATTAGACATCAAGCTGTATTGACCTGAGTTAATTACCAAATTAACAGCATCTAAAGCTTTTTGATATTGAGGTGTTCCGGTGTATACTTGAGCATTAAGGTAAAGCTTTGCCTGTAACATATAAGCCGCCCACTTGTTAAAACGACCATAAGTAATTGATTTCTTTTCCTCTAACAGCGGAATATTTGTGATCAGTTCGCTTTCAATGAAACTGTATACTTGTGCACGTGGTACCGTTACCACCTTTGCTGGATCAGTATTATAATCAGTTACTAACGGAACGTTTCCGAACATATCCATAAACAAGAAGTAATAGTAAGCACGTGCCACTTTAACTTCTGCCACAATGTTATTAATGTTAGAAGGCTTTTCTTTTAAAGTGCTCAATATGTTGAGAACAAAGTTTGCGCTACTAATGCCGTTGTTGATGTCATTCCAGGTATCGTTAATTTGATCTATGCCCGGAGTCCAGGTATGCAGATAAAAGCTTTGCCACTTACCACCATCATACCAGTCACCACCACGGGTAGGTACCACCATTTCATCCGTGGTTGCCTCATTTAGCTGGTAAACGTTGCCATCAGGAATACTGGTTAAGGGCGTATATACAGTGGCTACTCCTGCAGCAACTTGGGCAGGCGTACGGTAAAAGTTTTGGGTTTCCGTAACACTATATACTTTCTTATCCAGTTTGGTACAAGAATCGGTTAAAGTACCGGCTGCACAAATGGCCGCCAGCATTAATAGATATTTAGATTTTTTCATCGCTTTCATATAATGGTTAAGCTAATTTTTATTTAAATGAAGCACTGATGCCTAAAGTGAATGAACGTGTACGAGGGTAATAGCCACGGTCTCCGTATGATACGTCGATATAGGCTTGATTATTACTGCCGTTACCATTTTCTGTCTTAATTTCAGGATCCAAGCCTTTGTATTTTGTAATTACAAATAAGTTGTTGGTAGCTACATACGCTCTTAAAGATTGGAAGTAGGGTACAGACTTGAAAGTATATGATATTGTGGCATTATCTAAACGCAGGAAAGATGCGTTTTCTAACCAGCGGTCTGAAATCGCTTCAGGCGAATCTGTAGTACCATCGGTTAAACGGGCCTGTGATACGTTCAAATTAGGTATACGACCAATAGCTTGTAAATTCAACTGAGTGTTATTATAAATTTTTTGACCATACACCCCTCGTAATAAGAAATTCAGGCTCCAGTTGCCATAGCTGAATGTATTGGCAAAGCCATAATTGAATTTAGGGCTTGGGTCGATATAATATTTAGGTGCATTTTGAATGCCGCCCCATTGGTCTCGCGTTTTGCCGTCAAACAACTGATTACCAGCTGCATCTAAACCTGTATAATGTGCCAGATAAAATACAAACGGAGTGTAACCAGGGGTAAGATATGTAAGAGCTAAGTTACTCAAACCTTGTCCAGCCGGATAGCCAACCTGAATACTTGGTGCACTTAATGGAATGGTTTGACCTCCAGTCTCTAACTGACCTGAGAGTGAATTTACTCTAGTTCTAACTTTAGTAAATGTAATATTGGTACTCCAATTAAATTTGTCACCTTTTACTGGTTGAGCATTGATAGCAAACTCAATACCTTTATTGCTCAAGTTACCTACGTTAGCCAAAATATTGTTGAAAAGAAATGGCGGAGTAGGCACTGTATAAGTATAAATCAGGTTATTGGTTTTGTCGTTAAAATAGTTGATATCACCTGATAAGCGACCATTGAATAAGTCGAAATCTATACCAATATTACGGCCAACACGTTCTTCCCAGCGTAAATCATTGTTAGGATTTTGAGTGGGTCTAGCCGAAGCTGCGTATGGGTAAGAAACATCACCTGTAGAGTAGTTTCTGTTTGCTCCGATTAAACCTAAAGTGCTTAATGAGTAAATGTTATCGCTGTTGCCCACTTTACCATAACCGGCCCTTATTTTTAAATCAGATAACCAATTTACATCTTGGAAAAAGTCTCTTTTAATGCGATAAGAAGCACTGATTGACGGGAAAGTACCCCAAGTATAATTTGTGCCAAATTTTGATGAACCATCACGACGTATTGAAGCAGTTAAATAGTAGCGGCTGTCATAATTGTAATTTACGCGAGCCAGGAAAGAAATCAACAAAAATTCATCTTTTGATGAAGGGGTTTGTCTTTTAGCAGGGTTACCTGAGTTCAAGGCATTTTCGCCCAGGTTTTGATCTAAGAAATCTTGACCACTTGCACCAAAGCTGCTGAAAATATAATCGTTGTATTCGTATACGCCTGTAGCACTAACTGTATGTTTACCGAAAGTCTTATCATAGTTCAAATGTACATCACCTTTGTAAGAGTTACGGTTATCAACATTTTGTGAACCGTTGCTTAAATTGCCAGTATTTGGAAACGTAGGCTGGAAATAACGATACTGAATGTTGTTACGATAAATAGATCCAAATACACCAGCTTTCAATCCGGGGGCTAAAGTATAATTAGCCGAGGCATTGAGTAAAGTTAGGTATTCATAACGTAGGTTGGTAGTTTGCGTAAGTCGTTCAACAGGGTTGGCTTGTGCGAAACCTGTAAAATCGTTAAAGCTACCATCAGCGTTGTAAACAGGAAAAGTGGGCGGCGCATTGAAAACGTAAATAAAGTTACTGTAATCTGTTAAGCGGCGTGTTGTGCTTACATTTTGAATACCTACCTGTATATCCAACTTGTCATTAAAAGCTTTTTGTTGGGCATTGAAACGGAACCCTAATTGTTCTTTGCCACTATTCAAAACAATACCATTTTCTTTTTGATAATTTACTGAAGCGCGGTAATTGAATGATTCTGCTCCACCAGAGAGAGCAACATTATGGCTTTGAGTAAAAGCTGTACGGGTAATTGCTTTCTGCCAATCAGTATTATTTGGCAAATTTAAGCTTGGCGGCAAGTTAGGTTGGGCACGTAATTGATCTGCTGTTAACAGATCGTAATACTTAGCCTGTTTACCAACGCTTACATATCCGTTGTAATCAACGGTAGTTTTTCCGGCACGGCCTCTTTTGGTGTTTACAATAATTACACCATTTGCACCGCGTGAACCGTAAATAGCAGTAGCCGATACGTCTTTTAAAACGTCATAAGATTCAATATCATTTGGAGGAATATTTTGGAATTGATTTGGATCATCCAGAATCACACCATCAACCACAAATAATGGGGTTAAACCACTGTTCAATGAAGTTTGACCGCGCAAACGAATGGTAGCATTTTGGTTAGGGTCACCACCAGGTTGGGTAATTTGTAAACCAGCAACCTTGCCAGAAATTTGATCAATTGGATTAGTAATAGCGCCTTTGTTAAAGTTTTGTGAACTTAAGTTAGATACTGCGCCTGTAACGTCTTTTTTACGGGCGGTACCATAACCTACGCTTACTACCTGTACTTCATTCAGGGTAGTGCTGTTGGCGGCTAACGCTGCATCAACAACAGTTTTGCCAGCAACGCTTACTTCCATACGGTCGTAGCCTACGTATGAAAATACCAATGTGGTGGCTGAAGCTGGTACAGACAGGCGATAAGTACCATTAGCTGTGGTTTGTGTGCCAATAGTGGTACCTTTTACTGAAACTGTTACGCCGGGTAACGTTGAGCCGTCTTTGGCGTCGGTTACTTTACCAGTAATTGTTTTGTTTTGCGCCCAGGCGGACTGCATAGCAAAGCAAAATACCGCAAAGAAACATACTTTGAGTAGATTTTTTAATTGCATACAATTTGGTTTAAAAAAATTGAATTGGTTAGTTAAAAATTGTGTTTTTAAAGAAAGTGTCGCAGCAGGTAAATTATACCCGTGCAACAATAGATGGCTGTGGTTTAGTAAGTGTAGAGTTTATCCATAGAATGTTTTAAAATAGGTTTTGATTTTCACAGGGCTATTTTTTCATAGCACAAACTTATAGCTGTAATTTTCACAGTTATTTTTTTGCTTGAAGAAATAAGCCCGTAGAGTAATAATTGTACTTAACGGTTACGCTTAAAAAATGTTAGAATTTAGTTTAATTAATTGATCGGCTTAAACCTTGGTGAATTACACTTAGGTAGAGTTCAGCAAAGCCTAAATCCAATTGGTTATTACAAAGTAAAACACTTGTTACAACAAAACCTATAATTTAACACAAAATATAAATAAATATAGGTGCGTATAAAGTTAAGTTGCTGATTATAAAATTTTTAAATAAAAAATTACCTTAAAAAATATAAGTCTAATTTAACAGTTTGTAGTGTGAAGATTGAAAAAAATAGGATTGATTTCGAGAATTAATCAAGCGAAAAGTATAGAAAGAAATGCAGCTTAAAAATGTGTACTTTTTACACCACGTCCACGGCTTTAACATCCATAATAGTGCGGTCAAACTGCTCACTCGATACTATTGATTTGGCCTTGATACGCATCTTATATACATAGATGGTATTCACAGAGTATTCCAAAATATTGGCTATAGCTTGGTTATTATCTATACCCAATCTAATCAAAGCAAATATTCGCAAATCAGTATTTAGTACTTCATTATCCTTAGGCCATATTTGATCCTCTTCCTTTAACAGTGAGTTAAAAACCGTTACAAAGTTGGGGAAGATTTTTAGGAAAGTATGGTCAAAAGTATGAAACAACTGCTCACGTTCCTTCTTGATGTTGATTTCATTAATAGTGCTTAATATTTCATCATATTTTTTGGTGGTCAGCTTGCGTTCAATGCTTCGCTTCAATTTTTCAAGTTTAGAGATGTACTCAGAAATAATATTGAAAAAGTTGCCTATGTATTCTTCTTTGATACGGGTATCTTCAATTAAACGATCATTAATTTGTTCTAATTGCAGGTTCTTGTCTTCAATAATCCGCTCTTTAATACGTAGGCGCTTAAGTTGGTTAAATACAATAAAAGAAATCAGTGAAATAACAATTGCCAGTGCTGTAATGGAGACCAGATAAATCAAAAAGCGCTTTTTTTCATTTTCTGTTACAATGAGCCTTTGGGCCGCAATTACAGGTAATACGGCGCCAATTTTAATGGTACGCAGGCGTGCGCCATAAAATTGGGCATTATTCATAGCTTCCTGTACAAAAGTATAGGCATCCATAATGTCGCCTTGCCGGTACAGTTCTTCGCCCAGTTTAAAAATAGCCAGGGTTTCTTTTGTAGATGAGCGAATATCATTAATGGCTGCAATGGTAAGCAGCGCTATCTGCTTGTCTTTATCCTGCGGACGATAATAAAACCGACTTAATCCTGTAGCTACCATTGCCCGCTGGTGGGCAGTGAGCGGATAGTGATCTAAAAGATCAGCATAGTAAACAGAAGGCTGCTGCATTTGCTGGTTTTGCACCTGCTTTCCGCCTAAATTGATTAACCGTTCGAATGAATTTGGTTTAGAAAATGCGATTGCAGAATCCAAATATTTGGTAGAGATAAGGTTGTCAGCCTTAGCATAATCGTTACCGCTGTTATAATCGGCTAAATCGCCGTAGGCGCGGGATTTGATAGAATAATATTCTTGCTTATCTTCCTTACTCAGTACACTGGTGTTAACTTCGTTCAGGCACTCAAAGGTTTCTTTGAACATGCCCGCAGAGATGAGGATGAAGGCCAGTTTGATACGGCTTTCATTCTGTTTGGGTACATCTTTGGCAGCTTTACTAATGGCCATCATCTCCTGAGTATACACATAGGCCGAATCAAATTTGAATGACCGGTATTCGTCATAAATCTGATTGCAGGCTGCATACCTGACAGTGTAATCAGCTATAGGCGTTCGGGCCAGTACCATTTTCATTTTTTGTAGCCTGAAAGCTTTATGGCTGTCATACCTATCTGCCCGGGCCAGTTCGCTTTTAAGCACATTCAATAAGCTATCTGTCTGTTCGGAGCAGAATGCCGTATTTCCCAGGAATAACGATATCAGCAATGGCAAAAAAAGCCTCATAAAACAGATGATACTAACCGGCTAGTAAGCTACATTAAAAAAGCAGAACCTGAAAATGTTTTAACATCTATACAGGAGGCCACTGGTAAACAACTACTCTTTTGTTTTACAAGTTATCGAAATGATAACGATTAAGCAAATACAGTAGCGTACCGTTTGTCCAACCAAAACCATCTTGCAGGGGGTATTCGCCGCCGCCGGCTTTCAGGTCAGTATCTATCACATTGTATTTTTCTACCAATTTTCCAGTGTTGTTAAACACCCTGATGTTATTGTTCACCCAGCTCTCGGCAATTTGCCGGGCCAAGGCACCCTGTTTATAGTTATTTAAGCCATCAATTGCCATGTATTGTAACGGTGCCCATGCATTGGGGCTATCCCACTGCTGGCCCGAACGCTCAAAGGTGGTTACCAGTCCGGCGGATTTCAAAAATTTATTTTTTAATCCGCTGGCTACAAGTGCTGCCTGCTGTGGCGTAGCAATTTTAAACTCGAGCGGATAAGTGCCGGCCAAAGTTTGCTGTGGCGTTTGCTGTTGCTGCTTCCAGTTATAATCCATAAACCAGCCAAGCTTTGCATTCCAGCTATATTTTAAAATGGCAGTTTTACGCACTTGTGCTTTGTTATAATAATTTTTATAGGCAACCTTATTGCCCTGCAACTGGTAGGACCGTGCAATGTCCAGTTCCAGATGGTACATCAGGCAGTTTAAATCAATGGGGATGATATTGGTGGTTTGTATGTTTTCCAACTTACCGGAGGTATCAAACCAGCGTGTGCTAAAATCCCAACCCGACTCGGCAGCGGCGCGTATGTTGCGGTAAAAATCGCCGGGTGCTTGTTGGGTAAGTTTGGCAGCAGTTACATCCTGTTTATAAGATTCTTCGCGGGGCTGATCAGAGTTGTCATAATAGCGGTTCATCACCTCGCCGGTAGGCATACGTACCACACGGCGGTAGGCCATGCCGTTTTTAAGCTTTTCGGCACCATTCATCCAAAACTGATATTCTTTCAACATTCGAGGTTGGTATTTTACCAATACTTGTTCGCCTTCATCTTTAGCCAATATATCCAGCATCATGGAAAAGAAAGGCGGCTGCGAACGGGTAAGGTAATAGGTACGCGTGCCATTTGGAATAAAGCCATACGTATTCAGCAGGTAGGCAAAATTGCCAATCATATCCTGAATGATTTTGGTTTTATGGCTTTCCTGCAAACCCAGCATGGTAAAATACGAATCCCAATAATAAGTTTCGCGGAAACGACCGCCCGGTATTACAAAATCATTGGGTAGCGCCAGCAAAGAGGAGTATTTAGAAACGGTATCGTGGCGGCGGTATAATACCTGCCATAATGTATCTATATGTTTACGGATGCCTAATGAAATATCACTTCTGAACACGTTGCCGTTACCGCCAGGTATCGCAAAGTTATCAGCCACAAACTGCTTTAAATTAAATCCGGCTTTGTCTTTTTGACTGTTATAATCTTTCAGTATGGCCGCCGGATCGCGTTTCGGCGTACAATCCACAAAAGTTTTATTGTCAGGAAAAACATCATGAAGCTGCACATCCTCAAAAAGGCCGGGAAAAAGCTGGCGGGGCGTGCGGTTTTGTGCAAAAACTACCTGTGCAGTAATAAGCAGCGATAGTGTAAGCAATAATTTTCTCATTCTTAAAATCGGTTCGTTAACAAAATGAAGGTAGCAAAAGCAATACAATAATAATACTTTAGTACCTGTTTCATTTAGGGCAGATACTATACAATTAATACAAAAAGACATCATATTGTTGATGAAATCTGTACTTTGCAATACCATTTATAACTATTAAACTATCATGAAAAATATGTTTGCCTGCCTCAGGTGTCTTGCTGTAATTTTACTGTTACCCCTGAGTGTTTCGGCTCAAAATAATGGGACTAACCGTTTGCCAAACTGGGCCTTAGGCGGCTTTAAGCGCCCTGCACATTTAAACCCTATCATTACACCCGATACCAACGCTACTTTTTTCGATCCGGTGCAAAAAAAGCAGGTAGCCTGGGAGGCTAACGATACTTTTAACCCCGGCGCTGCTCTATATAAAGGTAAGGTAGTGGTATTGTACCGGGCTGAAGACCGCTTTGGTATCGGCATTGGTTTTCGTACCTCTCGCCTGGGCTATGCCAGCAGTACTGATGGTTATCACTTTAACCGTAGTACTACACCGGTATTTTACCCGGCTAATGATAGCCAGAAGAAATATGAATGGCCCGGTGGCTGCGAAGACCCCCGCCTGGCTGTAACTGAAAATGGTACTTACGTTGTATTTTACACCCAGTGGAATCGTGACGTACCCCGCCTGGGTACAGCTACTTCAAAAGACTTAAAGCATTGGACCAAGCACGGACCCATATTTGAAGATGCCTACCAAGGTAAATTTGTAAACATTCCGCATAAATCAGCTTCCATCGTTACCCAGCTGAAAAACGGCAAGCAGGTGATTGCTAAGATTAAAGGTAAATACTGGATGTACTGGGGCGAGCTGCATGTATATGCCGCAACCTCTACCAATTTGGTGGATTGGGCGCCGGTAGTAAATGCCGATGGCTCACTAAAAGAATTGATGTCGCCCCGAAAAGGATTTTTTGATAGCGAACTTACAGAATGCGGCCCGCCCGCCATCCTGACCTCAAAAGGTATTGTATTATTATATAATGGCAAAAATAAAGCCGGAGATGATGGTGACAAGCGCTTTAACGCCAATACCTATTGTGCAGGCCAGGCCTTATTTGATAAAAACGATCCGTTAAAAAACATCACCCGCCTGGATGTGCCTTTTATGCGCCCAATGGAGAGCTTTGAAAAAAGCGGGCAGTACCCGGCAGGTACCGTATTTATTGAAGGCATGGTGTACTTTAAAAAGAAATGGTTTTTATACTACGGCTGCGCCGACTCGAGGGTAGGGGTAGCGGTTTATGACCCGGCTCACCCAGCCTTGCCTGATCCTATTGATTAAGTGCACATAAATTGCAGCTTAAAGTTCTGTGTGTTTAAAATGCCGTGAATAGAATGTGGTGTAATGTTTCCGCTGAATAAAGTCGCAATCAGCACTGTTTGTTGTCGCATTCGCAGCCGTTGTATGATGAATAAGATGGGTAGCTTTACATCAAAGCAATAGTTATAATTTAAATACAAAATACGCACTGTTATGCAAAAAATTACCCCTTTCCTGTGGTTTGATAATAATGCCGAAGAGGCTATGCATTTTTATACTTCGGTGTTTAAAGAATCGAAAGTTGAGGGTGGCGATACCTACAAAGCTGATGCCCAAAAGCCTGCCGGCTCTTTTCTAGTAGGTACCTTTGAGTTGTTCGGTCAGCAGTTTATGGTACTTAACGGCGGCCCGCATTTTAAATTCAATGAGGCCGTTTCTTTCGTTATTCATTGCGAAGGGCAGGAAGAAGTAGATTATTATTGGGACGCCTTGACAACCAATGGTGGCAAACCCGGCCAGTGCGGTTGGTTGAAGGATAAATACGGCTTATCGTGGCAGGTAACGCCTGCAGCTTTGCCTAAGCTTTTACAAGGGGCTGATAAAGAGGGCTCTAAGCGCGCCTTTCAGGCCATGATGCAAATGAGTAAAATTGAAATTGCTAAACTAGAAGAGGCGTATTATCAAAAGTAAGTTTTACTTCTTTATTGAGTGAAGTAAAACACATCGTTAAACTGCTTGTAGCTAAGGGTAATCAATTTATATAATCAAAAAATGAATATCACATTAGAACAGGCTGAAGCGGTATCAACTGCAGCCAAGCAAAAGGCACAGGAAATAGGTGTACCCATGAATATTGCCATAGTAGATGAAGGCGCTAACCTGAAAGCCTTTCACCGCATGGATAAAGCATGGTTAGGCTCACTGGATATTTCAATCAAAAAGGCTAAAACTGCCCGCTTTTTTGATATGGAAACAGGCGCCATCGGGCAATTATCGCAACCCGGCGGCTCCTTGTATAACATCGAGGTATCTAACGGAGGCCTGATTTCATTTCCGGGCGGTATCCCTATTAAAGATAATAACGGCGAAATTGTGGGTGCTATTGGCGTTTCGGGTGGCAGTGTTGAGCAAGACCATGAGGTGGCACAGGCAGGCGTAGCCGCATACAAATAGGGATACATTTATGATCTAACACAAAAGGCGGCCAAGTAAGCCGCCTTTTGTGTTAGAATGATAGGTTTTTGGTGAACGGTTTAATTTTCAGTGCTAAAGCCGGTTGAGGTACCCAGTTCTTTCCAGCCTTCCAACTCTTGTTTCATTTCATCTATTTTAGCATAAGCCAGTTGATAAGCATCTGCACCCAAAAATAAATGTAATGGTGGTTGTGGACTTTCAGCTACCTGTATCATGGCCGCTACTGCTTTTTCCGGGTTGCCGGGCTGGTTACCGTTAATTTCATTTTGGTGTGCTGCCTGAGAGTTACGTACCGCTTCATATTCAGCTATGGGATGCTGAGGCACGTTTAATGAACCTGATGATAAGAAGTTGGTGCGGAAATAACCCGGTGATACCACGGTGGCATGTATGCCGAATTGTTTAATTTCGGCCGCTAATGATTCGGTTAACCCATGCACGGCAAATTTGGTAGCACAATAAATACCAAAGCCGGGGAAGCCGCCAACAAAGCCGCCGATAGAAGCAATATTAAAAATATGACCCGATTGCTGAAGGCGCAGTTGTGGCATTACGTGGCGAATAATATTTAAGGTGCCGAATACATTAACGTCAAAGTTACTGCGTGCTTCCTGGTCGGTCAGTTCTTCTAATGCACCGGTTAAGCCATAACCTGCATTATTTACTACTACATCAATGCGACCAAACTGATGAATGGTGGCAGACACGGCAGCTTTCACACTTTCTTCTGATTGTAAATCAACCGACAACGGTAAGAAATCTGCTTTAGCTTCTGGCTCAACAGCTTTGGTAAGGTCGTTGATATTGCGTGATGTTGCGGCTACCTTGTAACCTTTATTTAATAATTGTTTAATTAATGACAGGCCCAGCCCCTTGGATGCGCCGGTAACCAGCCAAACTTTTGAATTATTCATGATGATAAAAAAATATAAGCGTTGAATTAATAATCAGTTGATTTGGTAAGCTCTTCGTGCTGATGAAAAGCAGCAGACAAACGGTCTAATTTGGTAAATGCCCGCTGATAAGCGTCACTGCCCAGCAACAGGTACAGCGGTGGTTCGGGCATTTCAGTAATCGTTATTAATGCTGCAGCAGCTTTTTCAGGGTCGCCGGCTTGCATGCCATCCATTTGCAGGTATTTAGAATGCGATGCCCTTACTGTTTCGTAGGCCTCAATGGGATTGTTAGTCATCACCAGTGAATCGGTTGAGAGGAAACTGGTACGGAAGGCGCCGGGCGCTACTACGGTTACTTTGATGCCAAAAGGTTTTACATCTTCCGCCAAAACTTCAGACAGGCCAATTACGGCATACTTTGCAGCACCATAGATGGCCCAGCCGGTATTGGCAGCAATGCCGGCAATAGATGAGATATTGATAATATGGCCCGATTGCTGCCGGCGCAGGTGAGGCATCACCTTACGTATTATATTTAAGGTGCCAAACACGTTAACATCAAAGCTGGTACGGGTTTCCTGGTCGGTAAGTTCTTCAATGCTGCCACCAATACCGTAGCCAGCATTGTTCACTACCACATCAATATAACCAAAGGCAGTAATAACTTGTTCAATTGCGTTCTGCACACTTGGTTCGTTAGCTAAATCTACTTCAAGCGGTAAAAAGTTATCACCGGTGTAAGCGGCGGCATCAATAAGCGTATTGATATTGCGGGACGTAGCGGCCACTTTATGGCCTTCCCAAAGCAGTTGTCTTATTAAAGCAAGACCCAGGCCTTTAGACGCGCCTGTAACCAGCCATACTTGTTTATTCTCCATATAATTAAGTATTTTAATACTGCAAAATTATGGCGAACAACAAGGGCAGCGTTTGCGCTAATCAAACTGATGGTTGCAAAATTCAAACAATGCGGTAGGCGGATGGTGTAGTATTGGTTTGTTTTTTAAAAAAGTTGTTAAAATGTGCAGGTTCTTCAAATCCCAAACTGTAACTGATTTCTGCAATGTTCCAGTTGGTATGCCGCAGTAAAGCCTTCGCTTCGCTAATAAGGCGTTCGGCAATGTGCACGGTTGTGGTTTTGCCGGTGGTATTTTTAATAGCCCGGTTCAGGTGGTTTACATGTACAGAAAGCTTATTGGCAAAATCTTTAGCCGAACGCAGCGTGAACCGCTGTTCAGGCGTTTCAATTGGAAACTGCCGCTCCAGCAATTCTGCAAAAATGGTGGTAATGCGGGCGTTGGCATCGGGGTGCTGGTACAGTGTTTCGGTAGGCTGAATTTTTAGCGCGTAATGAATAAGTTCGGTTACATAGTTGCGCAGCAAGTCATATTTGAAGCGATAATCTGACTCAATCTCTTCCAGCATTTTGTCAAATAAATCAACTACAGGTCGTTCCTGTGCTTCATTTAAAATATAAGCCGGTTTTCCTCCGGGCATAAACATAGGCAATTCGCTGATGCTACCCCTTATTCGCTCGGCAAAAAACGGCTCTTTAAAAATGCAGAAATAGCCGGTTGTGTCTTCTGACAAGGCTTCGAACTGGTAAGGCACATTCGGGTTGAAGAAAATCAGCGTAATGCCGTCAGTCTCTATACTTTTGTCGGCATAATGGTAAAGGTGCCTGCCCCTGATGAGGGCGATTTTGTAAAAATCACGCCTGGAGTATCTTAGCGTTGTTCGGCCATTATTCCAGCAATCTTCTAATCTGAATACGTTAAAATGCCCGATCTCTTGCCCCAAATTATTGGGCATCCAGTTAAATTTGTGCGTGTAAAATTCTTCCAGTGTTTCGGTACCCTGCATAAAACAAAATTATAAAATTCAAACGCATAAAATTCATTTTGTTTGAGCGATTGACAGGTGTATTATCTGGTGCGTTCAGATTAAGTATCGGAATATTTTGTAATAAACTTTTAACCGCTGATATTCGTATTAATAAACCGGAATTAGCAGGGAAGATGTTGTACACCAAAGATTTATACCAAACCTTAGGCAAAGCCATATTAAATTATCACTCCATTATTGACCAGGAAGGCAATTATAAACATTCAAGCGAATTAATTCGCCGCCTGTCGGGTTATAGCGAAGAGGAATTAAATTCGGCTAATATCAAGGAGTATCTGCATAAAGATGATATCCCGGTAGCTTTAGAAAAACTAAGCCATCTGCAGCCGGGAGAAAGCATTGCTTTGGGCCCATTTCGTTTTCGCATCAAAAACGGCAATTACCGCTGGATCGAATCCACCATGACTAATCTTTTGGATAGCCCTGAGGTACAAGGGTACCTGATGGATTCAAGGGATGTAACCGATAGTATTGAAGCAGCCGATATACGCAACCGGGTAACTACTTCGTATTCCAATTTTTTTGCCAAGCATCCCTTTGGCGTTATACATATGAGTATGGATGGTGTGGTGGATATGATTAATCCACAATTGCACAAAGATTTAGGGTATAATTTACAGCATATAGAAGAGCGCCCGCTCATTCACTTCTTTTTGCCGCAGTACCGCAGGCAGGTATACACCTGTTTTATCAAAGCCGCCACCTGTGGCGAACCCGAAACGTTTGATGTGGAGGTTTACAAGCTCTCGGGCGAGCCTTTAAATGTGAATTTAACAATTGTACCGGTGGTGCACGAGGGCAAAACCATAGAAATATATGTGGTGATAAAGGACATATCTGAGCGCTATGTGATGCAGGAAAGATTGCGCCGCACTTCTGTTGTGGCCGACCGTACCACCAATGGGGTAGTAATTGCTGATAATACCGGTATTATTGAGTGGGTGAATAAAGGTTTTACGCAAATGAACGGCTTTTCACTGGAAGAAGCAGTTGGGCAATACCCTGGTATTCTATTAAGGTCAAGCACTACTCCTGAGGTGCGGCGAGATATGATGACTAAGCTGATGCAGGGGCAGCATTATACCAAAGAAGTGTACTGCCACCGTAAAGACGGTACCCCTTACTGGAACTTAGTAGACATTACGCCAATATTAGATAGCCGAAAACGGTTAAAGCGGCAAATTGCTATTCACACCGATATTACCGAACGCAAAAAGGCAGAGCAGGAGTTAAAAAAGTTTGCACAGGATTTATACAAACGTAACAAAGAGTTGCAGCAATTCGGTTACATTGTTTCGCACAACCTGCGCTCGCCGGTGGCTAACATTATAGGTATTGCCAATATTATGGAACTGGATAAGCATAACCCCGAGACCATAGATATTTGCATTAAAAATTTGCAGGCCACAGTGCATAGTTTGGATACCGTCATCAGGGATTTAAGCGAAATCCTGTCGGCTATGGATGCTTCGGTTGAACTAAGTAAAGAATCTATAGATTTGAACCAGATGCTCACCGGTATCACAACAGACTTGCGCGAGGCCATTCATAAAGCCGGAGTTGGTATTCAAATTAATGGCACCGTTGGTGAGTTTAAATCCCACAAAGTATACCTGCACAGTATATTCTATAACCTGATCAGCAATGCTATCAAATACCGGTCAGAAAAGCCGCCGGTAATTGATATTACCATTGCCCCAACAGCCGAATCAGTAATAATTAAAGTAGCCGATAATGGTGTGGGTATCGACCTCAAAAAGCACCAGGAAAATTTATTTAAACCTTACAAACGTTTCAACCGTACGGTAGACGGGAAGGGCTTAGGCTTGTTCCTGGTTAAAAGTCATGTAGAGGCCTTAAACGGTACCATCAGTATAGAAAGTGAACCAGGAAAAGGCACTGCGTTTACACTGGTACTGCCTTTAAACAAGGAAGAGGTTGAGGAGGAAATATGATTTATAACATTAAATATTATAAATATTAAAGTCCGGCTGCATCTACAGCCGGACTTTACTATTTATCGTATCCTGTTTATCTTAAAATCTGTAAGATAGGGTGGCCGAATACATACGTGGTGCAATGGGATTTACGCTATAATTTTCATGCACCAGGTAGTTTAACTCATTAGTAATATTGGATGTTTTAGCCAATAAGGACAATCTTCTTTTAAAAGTGTATCCTGCCGAAACATCAAATGTGGTATAGCCATTTACATGAACAGGAACACCGCGTGCCGGCCCTGTTTTAAGGGTATTGAAGCCATTATCGCGCCCGCCAGTAAAAAAGCCTGATAGCCCAATTTTTAATCCTTTTACTGCTCCTTGATTAAAAGTATAGAATATCGTTCCATTAGCGGTATGCGGAAGGCTGCCTACAACACGTTCACCTTCTGTAATTCCATTAGGTAGTGTTTTTGTATAACGGAAGAAGTTGTAGGCATACCCTCCTAAAAAGTACAAATTGCTCGATAATTTTCCGTTAATATCAACTTCCAAACCATCGCTTTTGGTGGCGCCACCAAATTCTCTGTAAATTGTGCTTACAGAACCATCGGGCAATAATGCTGCTTGTGCAAACCGATTATTAGAAATGCGATATGCTGTAACGTTTACTGATAGCCTGCCATTTAGCAAATCATTTTTGATGCCAGCTTCGTATTGATTAATGATGGATGGGCCTAAAGGAACATTATTCACATCAACACCCGTGTTAACAGTAAAGTTATTGGCGTAACTTACATATATTGAAGTACTGGGTAAGGGCTGATATATTAAGCCAACTTTTGGTGAAAAGGCTTTATCGATTTTTGCTTTATTGAGTAGAGGTGAAGTGGTACTAACAGGAACAGAGCTTATACCAGTATCTTCGTTGTAAGTATTGGCCCGTGGCTGTTTCTGCCAGGTATAGCGTATACCTGCCAGTACTTTAAATTTATTAGTAAGTTCAAGTAAATCTTGTACAAAAGCACCCATACGATATATTGGGGTAAAGGTATTTTGGTAGATACGGGTGAACGGAATATCTAAACTGGTTGTGAAAGTGGTGGGGTCAAGTATATTGATCGGTGTTGCACTTGCTGTAGTGGGGGCATCAACACCTGTTCCATATTTAAAATTGTAAGCTCTTGTTTCTGATTGATCCGCATCTGCACCGAATAAAAATGTATGTTTAATAAAACCTGTTTGTGCAGCACCAGTAAGGTTAATTTGTTGATTGTATGTATATTCTTGCGTTTGAATGCGATTTAGTGCCCGTGTTGCTGTGGTGGTAGTTGAGGTTTGCTGGGGTCGCTCGGCACCAAAGTAGTTACGGAAGTACGATTGAAAAGCACCAATTACATTCAGCTTCCATACCTCGTTAAACCGATGAGTTAAATTGGCTTGAGCGGTGGCTGTTTTGGTATGATTATATGCCCATGGCACATTCAAGAAAGTACTTCGTGGAACATCCGGAATTTTTCCGCCTACGGTACCAATACCAAAGTCGGGTGTATAATTACTTTTCAGGTAATCACCCTGTAATAGCAATTCGGTTTTTTTGCTGATATTGAAAAGCAAAGAAGGGTTGATATAGAAGCGGCTGGTTTTAACCACATCGCGGTAACTGTTAGAATTTTCGGTAGTACCGATTACCCTAAAAGCAATGTTTTTACTGATGGGTCCATATACATCTACAATAGGTTTATAAAAATTGTAACTACCTGCCCGCATACTTACTTCGCCTCCCCAGTTAAACTTAGGTTTTTTAGTCACTAGGTTCACTACTGCACCGCCGGTAACGCCACCATATAATAAAGCTGCACTCCCTTTAAGCACTTCTACAGATTCAAGTGTACTAGCTTCAAGTGAACCGCCTAACGAAGTACGTGCACCATTTTTGAACACATTATTGGCTCCTAAACTGTACCCACGGGCATAAAAACTTTCATTTGTAGATCCGCGGTTTTCACCTAATGCTATACCATTTACATTCTTAATTACGTCAGTAAGCCGGTTAATTTGCTGATCTGCAATTACTGTACTATCAATTACCTGAATGCTTTGCGGAATGTCTAACGGCCGCAAGCCCGATTTTCCTACTCTTACAGGTTTGTTCTGGCGGTTAGCACCTGCAATAACTACTTCATTCAATTGCGCAGCGCTTTCGCGTAAAATAATATTAATAGTAATTAGTTGTCCGTCGGTTACAGTTACCTGCTGTTCTTCGGTAGGAAGGCCCACATGTGAAATGCGTAATGTGTACGAGCCTGGTTTAATACCGCTAAGCCGGTAATCACCATTTTCGTCAGTTAAGGTACCTTTACTGGTGTTTTTGAGTGCAACACTAACATAAGCAGCAGGTTTACCATCACTCGTTTGCACATGCCCTTTAATGCCGCCGTGTTTTACTTCATTGTCAGCGCGTGCATGTAAAAAAGATACAGAAATAAATAGAATAGTAAGTAGGGTGTAGATTTTTGCCATCTTTATTTAGATTAATTCTAATTTGTGACGAAAGTAAAAACTGTATTCCATAGCTCAAAATTTATTTAGATTAATTTTAAATAAGGTGGTGTTTTATCTTGAAAGCGATAAATTTGGAAATGAATATTTGTGGAAAATAAATTGGAGAAACACTACAACGTTTTCGTTTCAAATTGTGTCCAGTTTACACTATTGAATATCAAAATTGCTTACTTTGCATTCCATCAATTATTTCCGCTCGTATTATGAAAATGAGATATCTTACCCTGTGCATGGGCATAGGTTTGCAGGGATTGGTATTCACTGCAACTGCACAAAGTGCTAAATCCAGTCAGTCGTATTCTGCTGCTGGCAAATCTGTTACGGTATTTACCACCGCTAAAGGCTCAGATTATCGCTTGGCGCAAACCGGGCAACTGCAGTTTACGTCTAAAGATCAGCCTAAAGAAACCGAGGTGTTTATTGAAGTTGATCCAACCAAGAAATTCCAGCAACTGGTAGGTATTGGTGGTGCTTTAACCGATGCTTCGGCAGAAACTTTCTATAAATTGCCAAAGGCTAAACAGCAGGAGTTTATCAATGCCTATTACAATAAGCAAACCGGCATAGGTTACTCATTGGGCCGTACCACTATTCAAAGCTGCGATTTTTCGAGCAACAGCTATACTTATGTAGCTAACAATGATAAAGATTTAAAAACCTTTGATGTAAGCCATGATGAGCAATACCGTATTCCGTTTATCAAAGAAGTCATTAAAACGGCTGGTGGTAAGCTTACCCTGTTCGTAAGTCCATGGAGCCCGCCGGCCTGGATGAAAACCAACAATGATGTGCTTCACGGTGGTAAACTAAAGCCGGAGTATCGCCAGAACTGGGCCAATTTTTATGTAAAATTCATTAACACTTACGAAAAGAAGGAAGGTATCCCTATCTGGGGTTTGTCGGTACAAAACGAGCCGATGGCAACCCAAACCTGGGAGTCATGCCTGTACACTGCGCAAGATGAGTTAAACTTTGTGAAAAGCTATTTGGGCCCAACCCTGAAAAAATCGGGCATGGCAAGTAAGAAACTGATTATTTGGGATCACAACCGCGATTTAATGTATCAGCGCGCCAGTACGGTATTAGAAGACCCTGAAGCGGCCAAATACGTTTGGGGTATTGGTTATCACTGGTACGAAACCTGGACAGGTGCCGGCCAGAACTTTGAGAACGAACGCCGTACCCATGAGGCTTTCCCGAATTTCAACTTGATTTTTACCGAAGGGTGTGTGGAGAAATATGATCGCTCTAAGCTCATGGACTGGAACTTGGGCGAACGCTATGGCTTATCAATGGTAAACGATTTTAACGCCGGCACTACCGCCTGGTGCGATTGGAATGTACTGCTGGATGAACGTGGCGGCCCCAACCACGTAGGTAACTTCTGCTTTGCACCGGTACATGCCGATGTAAAAACCGGAGAAATCATTTACACAAATGCCTACTATTACATCGGGCACTTCTCCAAGTTTATCAAACCGGGTGCCCGCCGCATCATCAGCTCTGCCAGCCGTGATAAGCTGCAAACCACTGCCTTTCAAAATACTGACGGTAGCTTAGCTGTAGTAGTTTTAAATTTGGGCGATGATGCCATTAAATACACGCTGAAAATTAAAGGTCAGGGTGCCGAAACTACCAGCATGCCACATTCTATGACTACGCTGGTAATCAAGTAAGCAGCTATATTACCTCTTATCTGTAAAAAGCACTTGTTCTGGTAACAAGTGCTTTTTGTTTTTATAGGTTTGTTCTATTTTAGTCGGGCCATGTCATTTATACTCTCTAAACTTTTATTGTTTTTATTGCATCCTTTTTTGTGGGTATTGGCATTGGCCGGGTTCAGCCTTTTTGTTAAAAATCAATTTCTAAAAAAACGTAGCCGTATTGCGGCGGTTATAGTACTTATTGTTTTCTCTAATCCGTTTCTGTTAAACCGTGTAGCCCGTTGGTGGGATTATCCTCGTCCGCAACTCTCACCCACACAAAAATACAGCT
Organism: Mucilaginibacter koreensis; assembly: GCF_054783355.1. Classification (NCBI taxonomy): domain Bacteria; kingdom Pseudomonadati; phylum Bacteroidota; class Sphingobacteriia; order Sphingobacteriales; family Sphingobacteriaceae; genus Mucilaginibacter; species Mucilaginibacter koreensis. Next base: position 228,251 of record NZ_BAAGQS010000002.1, read on the forward strand.
GTGTTATTGTGCTGGGTGGCTTTGTGTCAGAAGATGCACAGGGCAAAGGCTTTTTTAACAATGCATCCGACCGCTTTATTCAAGGTTTGCGCCTGCAAAGTGCCGGGCGAGCCGGTCATATACTCATTACCGGTGGTAATGCCAGTCTCATGCCCGACGGCTTTACCGAGGGCGGCTGGATTGTTAATGAACTTAAGGCCCTGCACGTGCCCGATAGTGCCGTAATTATAGAACAGCAGGCACGCAACACCCAAGAGAATGCCCGCTACTCGAAGGCTTTGCTGCAAAAAGCACATTTGCCGCCACCTTATCTGCTGGTTACTTCAGCTTTCCATATGCGCAGGGCGCTGGCCACCTTTGGGCACGAGCACTTGGAAGTAGTTCCCTATGCCTGCAATTTCGGTGGCGGTGCTGATGGGGTTTCTATGGATGATTTTATACCTAATGCCGGCGTAATGGACGGATGGACCACCTATTTTAAAGAATTGATAGGCTGGTTAATAATTCAAACCAAATCGTAATTAACTGCGTAAATGCAGAGGTTTAGAGTAACTTTGTTTTAAGCTTTTAAGTATAAAGAGTATAAATTATTTTTAGTAATATTGATATGTTGAATATTTTATGCTGAAATTTAAAAACTCAACAGCCTGTATTATCAATATTGCATTTTTGCGTTATATATGAGACCTGTATTTATCCCTGCTTACGTTAAGCAATATCTCGGTAATATTAATGATGATGCATCAAAGCTTAACGAAATTAGTCAGGCTTACCAGCGCATCAAAGGAGATAATCCGGAAGTCTCTATAGTAATGCCTGCTTATAATGAGGAAGCTACCATAGTACAAACCCTTTCCTCGTTATGTCATAACAACACCAGGCGCAAAGTAGAAATTATTGTAGTGAATAATAATTCGGCCGATCGCACCGCCGAGCTTGTAAAAGCCTGCGGAGTAACCTGCCATTTGGAAACTACACAAGGGATTACACCAGCCCGTAATTCGGGCTTGGGCGTAGCTAGGGGCAAGTACATTTTAAATGCCGATGCAGATACCATTTATCCTGAAGATTGGATTGAGCTAATGGTGAAACCACTGGCCGAGGGTGATAAAGTGGCCATTACTTATGGCAGGTTCTCTTTTATACCGGTAGGCAGCACCGGGCGCTTTACCTACTTCTTTTATGAATACCTGTCCGACTGGAGCCGCACCTATAATAAGTATTTCAAGAACGAAGCTGTAAATGTATATGGTTTTAACTCGGGTTTCAGGCGCGAACAGGGCCTAACTGTAGACGGTTTCAATCATCCGCCGGGTACAAACGAAGACGGTTACCTGGCGCTTAAACTACATCAGAAGGGTTATGGCAGGCTTTATAAAGTATCAGACCCCCGAGCCATTGTTTGGACTACCGACCGGCGCATTCAAATAGATGGTGGTTTATGGAAGGGAACGATAAAGCGCTTTAAACGCCTGTTCAATTTATCGTAGCATGCAAAAAAGAGTTATTCTATAGTAGAACTAAATACAGTTAAAATCATTAATAAAAGATAATTGGCAATAAAAGTTCGTTTTTACAGCACAACGCTTTTGCCGGTTACTCAACATAAACGTTAGCAAAATAAACTATGGCCTTCACCGATAGTGGAAATACCAAGATACTGATAGTAGAAGATGATGCTTACATGCAGCTGATACTTAAGAAGTTTTTAAGTAAAAGCTACGAAATAGAAATTTGCACTACCGCTATGGATGCCTTGTCATTCTTACAAAGCGGTAACCTGCCCGATTTGGTAATTACCGATTTAAATACCCCCAAACTGAGCGGGCTCGATTTGGTTACACAAATGCAGGTGAGTGATTTTTTCCGGTCTATCCCGGTGATTATACTTTCGGGCGAGGATAGCTCTGAAAAGCGTATTCAGTGTTTAGATACCGGTGCTGATGATTTTATTGTAAAACCTTTCAACCCTGCCGAATTAGAAGCGCGTGTACGTGCGGTATTAAGGAGAATAGGTAAATTAAGCCAAAAAGAAATATGAGTGCAGATACTGCCAATGTAACAACTTCGCAGGTAATTGCTTTAATTAATGTTGATGCCGAAACTACCCGGCTGATTGGTGCTTGTAACCTGGAGGGGCGCCAACTGGTGTCTTTTAAAAACGGGATACAGCTGGTAAATGCCTGGGAAGACGATAAACTTGATATTGCGGCCATTATATCAAAAGATGAAGTATTAGCTTCTTCGGGTATTACCTTGCTGGATACATTGCAGAAGAAAGGATTGAAATCAGTTCCTTTTTTCTTGATTGTAAACCATATGAACCGCGACCTGCGCCGTATGGCTCTCGATGCAGGGGTTGCCGATGTGTTTTTGCAACCGGTATCAGGCAAAAATATTGAAACCCGTGTGAATTTTATGATTCAGCACTGGACGGCTTTAACCGAAGACAAGCACGAAGAAGCAGGGCAGGCCTATAAAATACCGGCCAGCAAGCGTGCTTTTGATATTTTCTTTTCCGGCTTGGCTTTGTTGTTTCTGTCGCCGGTATTTTTGATTATCTATTTGCTGATTAAGCTGGAGTCAAAAGGTCCAGCCTTTTACTATTCGCTGCGGGTGGGTACCGGTTACAAGGTGTTTCGCTTTTACAAATTCCGCTCTATGTATGTGAATGCAGATAAGCGTTTAAAAGATTTGAAGCACCTTAACCAATATGATGTTGACGCAGCTTCAGGCCAGGCAGAGCCAGTAGTAGAAAATAAGCCTTTATTGTGCGACCAGTGTATAGGTCGGGGTCAATGCCAGTTTCCGGTATATGCTGATAACATCAGTTGGTGCGAGAAGGATTATATGTTTAATAAAAAGAATAAAGCAGGTTCAGCCTTCTTTAAAATTAAAAACGATCCGCGCATTACTAAAATTGGCAACTTTATCCGCAACACCAGTATTGATGAACTGCCGCAGTTGTGGAATGTGTTTACCGGCGATATGAGCATTGTAGGTAACCGCCCCTTGCCGCTATACGAAGCAGAAAAACTTACCACTGATAAATACGCGCTGCGCTTTCATGCCCCGGCTGGTATAACCGGCTTGTGGCAGGTTGAAAAGCGTGGTAAAGGCGACATGAGTGAAGAGGAACGCCTAATGCTGGATAACGTATATGCCAAAAATCATAGCCTCAAAAACGATATTAAACTTATTCTAAAGACTATCCCGGCGCTGTTGCAAAAGGAAAATGTGTAATGTTCCTGCAATGCTAAAAAACTAATTCGCGGTTAGTTAAAGGATAAAGGTACACGGTTTTCCACCTTTATCTGTAGCTTTTTGCCAGCTATGCAATAGCTGCTGTCTTTTATGGTGTGAGTATTCCTACAGGCTTGCCAGTTTTAAAAGCTGTTTGCTCGGTGTTGAACTGAACTAATTCTGCAGTAGTTAAAGGTTTTTCAATAAGTTTATTCAAATCGGGCTGGCCGGCATCTACCCAAGCCGAATACCAAAAACTGCCTACCCATAGTACAGCCATCCGCATGCGGCGTTCCACCATGTTATTCAACGAATTTTGATACGCCTTACTATACGCTGCTGAATAATCCTGCACTTTGCGACTGCCATGCTTTACCGTTTCATATCTCTTTTCGGTAGGGTATGTTGCAGCCAAACGGCGCTCGAATCGTAATACAGAATCCACACCTTTGTAAGAGCTACGGCAAATGATAAACGCCTGCCACAATGGGTTTTCAATATAACGGGCCTTTCCGCTATACAAACGGTAGCGCTGGCCAAATAGCTCGGGCAGGCGGCTTTCCCACAGGGCATGAATACCGGTTTGCCCGGTTTGCTGGCCGTTATAATTAGAAGTAGTATGCAAGGGCACACAAGCATCAGCCACATAATGGCCTAAATAAGCCGAAGTGCTCAATATAGCGGTGGTGTCGTGCCGTTTAAAGGCTCCCACCAGCCGGTAGTAGTTTTCCTGAATTACCCAGGGCAGGGTGCCGTACTTCAATAGGGTATCAACCGAATACTTATGCGCGGCATCTTCCCATTTTTGCGGTACGGTATGGAAAGGGTCTTTGCCATAATGGTCGGCATCAAAGTAATGCCTTGGTATCTCGGCCGAGTCTACATACCGGCGTTTATCAGGTGAAACCGCATGCTCAGTAATATAATTAATATTAGCTTTGTAAAAACCGCTCATGGCAGGTGGCAGAATGAACACCGCTAAATGATTGATGCGGTAATGGGCATAAAAACCCCATGAAGCAGTAACCAATATACATAAAATGGCAGTAAACCAGCGCAGCACAAATTTCATGAGAATGAGTGCTTAAACTTAGCGAATAATTGCCTGCTGCTCAATAAAATAAAACAATTTTAAAAACCCGTTTGACATTAAAAAAAACCTTCTTATATTTGCAGTCCGAAAATAAATAAGAATACTTAGCTAAAATGGCAAATCATAAATCATCAATTAAAAGAATCAGAGCTAACGCTGCGAAGCGCTTACGCAACAGATATCAGGCAAAAACCACTCGTAACGCAATTAAGAAGTTAAGAAACACTACTTCTAAAACCGAAGCTACTCCGCTTTTAGCCAAAGTGATTTCAATGCTTGACCGTTTAGCTAAAAAGAACGTGATTCACAAAAACAAAGCTTCAAACAATAAGTCGAAACTGACCAAGTTTGTAAACGGCTTACAATAAGCTTTATTTTAAAATAATAAGAAAGGGATTTTGCTGTATAGCATCATCCCTTTTTTTGTTATGTGCCGATTTTTAAATAGTTTCATCGCATGGAAGCTTATGAAACCAAAATCAGCATTAAAGCCTGGGCTGAGGAAGACCGCCCGCGCGAAAAACTAAATGCCCAGGGCAGGCGCGCCCTGAGCGATGCTGAACTGATTGCCATCCTCATTGGCTCAGGCAGCCGCACCGAGTCGGCTGTGGAACTGAGCAAGCGCATACTGCACCATTATGATAATGACCTGAACAAACTGGGCATGGTATCGGTAGCAGAGCTTTCTAAATTCAAAGGCATCGGCGAAGCCAAAGCTATATCCATTATTGCCGCTTTAGAGTTAGGCCGCCGGCGCGATGAAACAGAAGCCAAAGCGCCCGAAATTATACAGGGCAGCCGCAGTGCCTACCAATGCCTGCGCCGCCATCTGGTAGATTTAAACCATGAAGAGTTTTGGATTTTACTGTTGGGGCGCAACTGTAAGGTGTTGTCCAAAGAACTAATCAGCAAAGGCGGCTTATCAGGTACCGTAGCCGACCCTAAAGTGATTTTCGGCGTGGCGCTGCAGCATCAGGCTTCCTCCATCATATTAGCACACAATCACCCTTCGGGTAACCTGAAACCCAGTCAGCAGGATATTGACTTAACCAAGAAGATATTTAACGCTGGCCGTATACTGGATATTGGGGTGCTGGATCATATCATCATTGCCGGGCAGAGTTATTTTAGCTTTGGCGATGAGGGATTACTGTGAAAAAAATAATTAGTGTCATTGCGAGGTACGAAGCAATCTCGTAGCTGTGCCTCTTCGCCCTATAAACGACGAGCTTGCATCGTTACTCGTAATGACAGGTAAGGCATTTTAATATTCTGCCAATACAATCACTTTATCTGATAACGGCTCGATTCGTTCCCTTCCATTCAAGAAGCCTAAGCCAACTACAAAAGAAAATCCGGCCACTTTGCCGCCCATTTCTTCGATGAGCTCGCTGGTGGCGGTTACAGTACCGCCGGTAGCCAGTAAGTCATCGTGAATGAGAATATGGCTGCCCGGTTCAAAGGCATCGGTATGCAATTCAATGGTGGCCGAACCATATTCCAGTTCATACACCTTTTGTTTAACGGTGTGCGGCAGCTTCCCTGCCTTGCGCACCGGTACAAAGGGCACGCCCAGCTTACCGGCTAAAGAAAGGCCGAATAAAAAGCCCCGGCTTTCTACGCCGGCCACGGCATCAATGCGTATACCTTGTAGTTGCTGTACAAAGGCATCCAATATGTTTTCGCACAAGGCAGGCTCTTTCAGTATAGGGGTAATATCTTTAAATACAATTCCGGGTTTTGGAAAGTCAGGAATATCGCGTATGGCGGCTTTAATTTGTTCGGCTATCATTTAACAGTCAAATATGGTGCAAGTTTACGCAAAATACCGGCATCCAAAATGGCAATATTTTTCAATTCATCTACCGAATCATAATTGCCATGCTCTTTCCGGTACATTACAATAGCATTAGCCTGTTTAAAATTGAGATAGGGGTTATTCTTCAAATCGTCGAAAGTAACGGTATTCACATTGAGCTTTTTGATGCGGCGATTTTTGAGCATGAACTGATTTTTTATTTCTTTATACATGCCATCATCAATGCCAAATACTTCTTTTAATTGATCTTTACGGTGAAAGCCGCCCAAACGCTCACGGTAATGGAGTATCCGCATGGCAAATGCAGGTCCTATACCCCGTATTTTAACGAGTTGAGCAGAATCAGTAGTATTTAAATCCAATATTGTCAATGGCTTATTAGCCGCTCCGGCTGCGCTGTCGGGTAACTGGATGTAAGGTCCAAGCCGGGCATAATCATCGGCCGATAAGGCATACATTTTCTTTACATCCTGCTTGGTTCTAAAGGTGCCCCCTTTGGCCTCATAATGCTGTATGGCAGTAATTTGGTGTGAGGTTAATCCTAACTTTTCCCACTGTGCCGCACTTAAATGATTGGGGTTGAAATGAAATGGGGGAGGTGCTGTGTTATTATCTTCGTCGTCTAAATCATCATCAATTTTGCCATGCTTAAAATTGTTCAATTGGGCTATGGCTTGCTGGTATTGCTTTTCGTCAATTACCTCTTCGGTATGCTGCCATTTATACAGGTATGGCGCGGCTATGGTAATGGCAATTAATACAACCAGTACCACCATACCGTTCCACTGCGATTTGGTGATAGAAAAGTAATTTTTGAATTGTGATTTGATTGAGCCGGGCATCCTGGCTTTAAATATAAAGAAATACTTAATTTTAAGGTCTCTAATTATACCGATACGAATGAAGATTATCACCACTGATGAGTTTGCCAAAGCCACTAAACTGGATAAGCTGCGCATGCCCGGCCTGGCCGCTTTGCTGATGGAGGTAATGAAAATTAACGACGTTAATAAATTATTTGAACAGGCCGAAACCAACCAGGGGATGGATTTTGTGGATGCCATTCTAAAAGGCATCGGTGTTGAAATTGAGTTTGATGAAAGCGAACTGAAAAACCTGCCGGTTAATGGTAGCTTTATTGCCATTGCCAATCATCCGTATGGTGGGGTTGAAGGTTTGGTATTGCTCAAAATATTATGCATGGTAAGGCCTGAAGCTAAACTGATGGCTAACTTCATCCTGAAAAAGATCCCCAACCTGAGTGATTATTTTGTAGCGGTTAACCCGTTCGAAAATATTGAACACTCTTCCAGCATCAGCGGTATCAAAACTACTATGGAGCTGCTGGCTTCAGGTACCCCAATAGGTATTTTTCCGGCCGGTGAGGTATCCACCTACCAGCTGGATAAACAGCAGGTAACTGATCGTATGTGGCACCCTGTTGTAGGTAAACTTATTGCCAAAGCCAAAGTGCCGGTAGTACCTATTTATTTTCACGGGAATAATGGCATTTTGTTTAACCTGCTTAGCCTTATTCATCCCACATTACGCACGGCCAAATTGCCTTCAGAGTTATTTAATAAGCAAGGCCATACCATCAAACTGCGTATAGGGAAGCCCATACAAGTGAAGGATTTGCCCGATGCGAGCAATACCACCAAACTGCTTAATTTTTTGCGTACTAAAACTTACGCCTTAGGCGCAGGGCTTGAAAATCATAAACGGATATTTAACCCGCGTAACCTGTTCCAGATACGTAAAAGCCCCAAAGCGATTGCGCCTGAAACGCCTGCGGTAATATTAGAGCGGGAAATTGCCTCGCTGGAGCCAGGTTATAAAATATGGACGGAGAAGAACTATGAGGTGTATATTACCCCGGCCTCTGTGATCCCGCATACCATTAATGAGATTGGCCGCCTGCGCGAAATTACATTCAGGGAGGTAGGCGAGGGTACCAATAAGCCACTTGATTTGGATGAATATGATATCTATTACCATCACCTGTTTATTTGGGACCACCAAGCCAAAATGATTGTGGGCGCTTACCGCCTGGGGCTGGGCGACGAGATTTTTTACAGCATGGGTAAAAGCGGCTTTTACACCGCGCAGCTGTTCAAAATAAAATCGCAGTTTACCGAAGTATTAAAGACCAGTATCGAACTGGGCCGCTCATGGATACGCAAAGAGTATCAGCAAAAGCCTCTGCCTTTATTCCTGCTATGGAAAGGTATTTTGAAGTATTTGCTGGATCATCCGCGCTATCGCTACCTTATCGGGCCGGTGAGCATCAGCAATACGTTTTCTAATTTCTCCAAATCATTGATTGTAGATTACATTACCCGTCATCATTTCGACCATGAAATGGCGGAGTATGTAAAGCCGCGTAAAGATTTTAAAGTTGATTTCAGCAGTATAGATACCGACCTGCTAATGGCGGGAGAGGATAGCCTGAAAGGATTAGATAACCTGATATCTGAAATTGAAACCCGTAACATAAAATTGCCGGTACTGCTGCGCCAGTACATTGCCCTCAATGCCAAAATCATCTGCTTTAACATTGATCCTAAGTTTGCCGATTGTTTAGACGGCTTTCTGGTACTTGACTTACAGAAAGTGCCCAAGGATATGCTGGAGAAATTAGGTAAAAACTTGTAAAGGCTTTCCATTTCAATGTCTAAAATAACAAACGCTGTAAATGAACAATTTACGGCGTTTGTTATTTTACTTTATAGGAGTATGATCACCAAGTTAACTCTAAACATAAATATTAATTAACAGATAAGGCACTACCAGTAGCTTGTATAACTGAGCACAGATGTTATAGCGCATGTGAGCATTATATATTTGATGCTGATTGGCTGTTCAATATGATATGAGTAAAAGTAATGAGCTTGGCTTTGTTCAACTGCTGCCGAAAGGTTAGAGCAATAGTTCTTTCTGTAAGATTTATTAATTTATGATTAACATCGCTAAAAGTAATAATTAATTATCTTCGTTTTTTTAGGTATATGATTCAGCCCGACGAGCAAAACAATTCTGCAACAGCGATATCAGTTGCTGCCAATGAAAAGCGCCTGCGGGCACTGGTGACGGCAAGCTCGGATGTAATTTATACCTTAAGTGCAGATTGGGATGTGATGTACAAACTGGATGGCCGTGGTTTTTTGAAAAATACCGATAAGCCCATGACGGGTTGGCGTTCGCAGAATGTTTATGCAGGTGATATGGATAGGGTGAATGCAGCTATCGATGAGGCTATCAGGGAGAAAAAAATATTCGAGCTGGAGCATCGGGTTAACCGTGCCGATGGTACACCCGGGTGGACGGTGTCGCGCGCCGTTCCTATATTAGATGATGAAGGAAATATTATTGAATGGTTTGGCACTGCCAGTGATATTACCGCCCGAAAGTTAGCAGAAGAAAAATTGGCTGCCTTCAACGAACAGTTGTTAACAGCGAATGAAGAATTGGCTAAAGCCAATGCCAAAATTGCGCTGGCTGAAGAAAGTTTGCGTATTGCAACTGAGTCAGGCGAATTGGGAACCTGGTACTATGAAAAATCGACTGGCCGCTTTGAAAGCTCAAACAGGTTCAACCAGATATTTGGTTTACCAATTGACACGCAATGTACTTACGAGATAGCATTTAGCCGTATCAGGAAGGATTACCAGGATGATGTTGTAGTTGCAATAGAGGCATCTTTTACTTACGGCACAAACTTCAGCATAGAGTACCCGGTTATTGCTGCGGATGGTAAAGAGACATGGGTGAGATCAGTCGGGAAGATAGTTACGAACGGAGGGGGTAATGCTTACTTAACCGGAGTGTTAGCTGATATAACACAACAGAAGATTGATGATCAGCGTAAAAATGCCTTTATCAGCATGGTAAGTCATGAGCTTAAAACCCCACTAACTTCTACAGTGAGCTATGTACAGGTGGCACAAAAGAAAGCCTTGGGTAGTAACGATACACTTATAGCCGGCATGATGGAGCGGGCTGGAAAGCAGTTAGGAAAGATGACCCGCATGATTAATGGTTTTCTTAATGTTTCGCGTTTAGAGTCTGGCAAAATCCCTATCGATCGTCAGCGCTTTGACTTGGCGCAATTGCTGAAAGAAACTGAGGAAGAATCGATAGCTGCCATCGATACACATCAGGTAGTGTTTGTTCCTGCACAAGAAACCTGGATAGATGCCGATAGGGATAAGATTGGGCAGGTAATTAATAATTTGTTAAGTAATTCTATTAAATACTCGCCCCTTAACTCTACTATCACTATATCCTGTGTAACTATAAGTGACAGGGCTCAGGTTAGTGTGCAGGACGAAGGCATGGGCATGAATAATGACGAGTTACCCAAATTATTTGACCGTTACTACCGCACCAAAGACACCGAAAGGCACCATATTGCCGGCTTTGGTATCGGCCTTTATTTATGCAGCGAGATTATTAAACAGCATGAGGGTAAAATTTGGGCAGAAAGCGAACTACAAAAAGGCAGTACCTTACATTTTACTTTACCTATAGTCAAGTAAAAGGCGTTCCCTAAGAATGAGAATGGAGTATTAACTCCATAAATATCAAATCAAGCCAGCGGTCAAATTTGTAACCTACCTCTTTAAAGTAACCAGCCTGCTCAAAGCCGAAACGGCGGTGCAAATGCAAACTGATCTCGTTCTCGCTGTCAATGCCTGCAATCAGTGCATGCATCCCAGCTTGTTTAGCCAACTCAATAAGTTGTTGAAGCAATAATTTGCTGATACCTAAGCCCCGGCTTTCTTTGTGCACATAAATAGAGTGCTCTACGGTATATCGGTAGCAGGGCCAGGCCCTGAAGCTGCCATAAGTGGCAAAGCCGACCACCCTGCCTGTATGTTCTGCTACCATTAACGGAAAGCCAGCTGCTTTGCGCTCGTTGTACCAGGCAGTGCGCATCTCCAGGGTATGAGGCTGCTCGCTATAAACAGCAGTGGTGGTCAATATAATATCATTATAAATGTCCAGTACTTCAGGTAAGTCATCGGTGGTCATCTCTCTGATGAAAACCTCGGCAGCGCTCATAAATTGTGATTTTGATGTATGAAGCCAAAGGTAAATAAAAAAAGGCCCTGTACTTGTACAGGGCCTTCTCATTGTTATAAAGTGTTCGAGTCTTAGAAGCTGTAACGTAAACCGAACTGCATTTGCCAGCGTGATGCAAAATAGTCAACCGAGTAAGGCAAGCCGGGGTTATTGAAGGTATACTTTGGATAAGTGGTAGACGCGTTGGCAAAAGAAGGTGTTACCGAAGGCGTTAAACCAATGCTTGAAGTAGAGTTGTAAGTGTTAGGAGAGAAGTAATACTGTCCCCATTTCTTATTCAGCAAATTGGTTAAGTTCACAATATCATATGTAAAAGTAATCACCTGTTTGTGTTTCTCACCAAATTTAAAATCTTGGGTAAAGCGGAAATCCAGGTTATTGTTCCATGGGGTATGGGCTGCATTACGTTCAGTAAACTGACCGCGGCGGCTGCTCAGGTATTTATCGGCATCAATAAAGCTATCAAAAGCAGCGGCTTGCTGGGCTGCAGTAGCACCCCCTGTTATGTTATTGAAAAAGTTAACCGTTTCTCCCACTTTCGGGATGTAAGCTAAACTTACCTGCTGGCCCGTTCCATCAATGGCATTAGGGTAGAAGCCGTAAGTAAACGGATTGCCTGATGCCGCACTGAAGAAGAAGGTAAAGTTAGCGGTATATTTTTTGGCTGCATCCCAATTGTGCATGTAATTTACGGTAGCCACAATGCGGTTGCGGATGTCAAAGTTAGAGTTAGCTAATCCCGGGTTATTGGGGTTTAATGCCTGGTTCAACTGCCAGTTGGACTCCATTGAATTACGGATACCGTTGGTTACATCTTTTGAATGACCATAGGTATACGCTACCGATGCATTCAGGCCGCCGGAGTTCATCGGAACGTATTTAGCAATTTGTGCTGTTGCACTGTAACGGTAACCTAAGCTGGTGTTAGACAATAAGTAAGCATTGGTATAAGTAGGATTTACACCTTTGTTTACAAATATAGGTTGTTGTTGCTGTGTATCGTACGGATAATAATTTACCTGGTCGGTAGTATTTACTTGCTGAAATTTAAGATCATGGATGGTTTTTGTGTAGATACCTTCCACCGTAAACTTCCACTGGTCAGGAGTGGTATAATCCAGCGCCAGGCTGCTTCTCCATACCTGTGGCATTTTAAAGTTGTTATCAATCAAATCCACTTGTGTTTTGCCGGCAGCGCTGGTATTAAAGTTTTGCTGGTTTACAAAGTTTAAACCGCCATTGGCCGGCGCCTGTACCGGGTTGGTGCCAGGTACAAACGCTGTAGTTGATGAGCGGTTATCATACGCTCCGTAAGTTACCCCATTGTTGTAGAAGGCGTAACCAAACCAGGCAAAAGGTACACGGCCGGTAAACAAACCACTACCACCACGCAGTACCAAGCTTTGGTCGCCATAAATGTCATAATTGAATGATACACGTGGGTTGAACTCAATATTGTTCAGGTACTTGTTTTTGATGTTTCGGGGCTGTGTATAAGTGAATGTATTGCCATAAAACTGATCAACGGTGGCGTTGGTAGTTTTGTCGCTCAGCGGTTGCTTGTTGGGCACATCTGCATAATCCAAGCGCAAGGCATAAGTTAGCTTAAAGTTATCTGTAAGCTGGAAATCATCCTGTGCATATAAACTCAGCAGGTTTACATTGAACTTTGCCGACGGATTGTTCAATATATAATCGCGGGTGTTGTTGGTATAGTTAAAGTTGGCACGAACGCGGTTAGGGTTGTTGGCAATAAAGTTTTCAATGCTGCTGTAAGCCACACGGCCGTTCCAGGCGTTTACAAAGTTGTAGGTAATGTCATAAAACTCATTGTGTGTACCGAATGTGAAGGTATGCTTGCCTTTTACCCAGGTCAGGTTATCCGTAAATTCGGTAGTTTTCTGGCGCATATCAAAAATGGCAGCTTCGCGGTCAGTACCCATAAAGATGGTGGTACCTGGCGTGCGGCCAGTAATTTCTATCTGGGGCAGGGCAGGGTTTGAATTTGGGTTACGGTAATCATGCACGTTTGAGTAACCAAGCAGCAGGTTATTGCTTAATGAGTTTGAAAAGCGTGTTTTCAACTCGGCTATGGTAGAGCTCGAATTATTATGAGAAGTATAATCAATACCAGCAAAACGGAAGTTGCTTTGATCGCGCTCCAGGTTGGTGGCATCTGATGAAATAGTATTATTGCGGATGGTTAGCTGGTTTTTATCGTTAATGTTCCAGTCTAAACGGTTAAAAAATTTGTTTGAGTTAGAGTGGATGGTGGTATTGTCATAAGTACCCGGATCCAAACCACCTGTGAAGCCTCTGAAAGCGGTAGTTAGGTTAGCAGCATCGGTAGCGCTTAATATTTTGGCCGAGCCAGAAGTGCCTGCTGCGGCAATTACAGGGTCAACACGGCGGTTAAATTCTTCGTTGGTAAAAAAGAATAATTTATTTTTAATGATAGGGAAGCCTACACGTGCACCTACCTGATAGTCATGGAAAGCGCTGGGCTCTTTTGAACCATCGCCACCGGCGGCAGCCGTGGCATTGTTGGGGCCTACCAGGAATGCGCCGCGGCCAAAGCCATAAACAGAGCCTGTTACATCATTGGTACCACTGCGGGTAACAGCATTGATACTGCCGCCCAATACGTTGCCTATTTTAATATCATAAGGCGCTACATATACCTGCACATCCTGTATCGCATCCAGTGATACAGGGCTGGTACGGGTACTGGCACCTACCTGGCCTGAGCTGTTGGTTTGGCCACCTAACGAAGGGCTGAAACCAATCGCATCGTTATTAATAGCGCCATCAAGCGTTACGTTATTGTAACGGAAGTTGGTACCTTGAAAAGAGTTGTTATTACTTTGCGGGGTAACGCGGGTTAAATCCTGCAGGCTGCGGTTGATATTAGGCAGCGTGCGTACCTGCGCCTGGCTGATACGTGTACTGGCACCAGTACGGGTACCACCCGGCGTAGCGCGTACAGTTACTTCTTTAAGCGCGGTAGATTCATCAGTTAATACGAAATTATAAGTAGCATTGCCCAAGCTTAAGGTAAGGCCGGTAAGATCATTGCGTTTATAACCTACAAACGTAGCGCTGATAGTATAAGGGCCACCGGCAGATACGTTGACTATAGTATAGCGGCCTTCAGCATTGGTTTGTGTGCCGTAGCGGGTTCCGGTTCCGGTATTTACTACGCTGATGGTTACACCTGGCATGGTAACGCCTTTATTGTCAGTCACTCTACCTGTTATAGTAGCAGTGGTAATTTGTGCATTGGCGACATAGCCAAGCGAGGTAAGTGCAAAAAGTAATAGGAGAAAGTAGAGCTTTTTCATTTGTGATCTATTTGACCACAAAGGTTCAGCTATAATATTAAGGCAATGTTAACACAAGATTATCTTTAGTGACGTGAGTTAACACGGATTGGCACTCAATTAAACATGAGGTTTTCGCCTGATAAGTGTATACGCTTCCCAGAGTGGACCAGCAAGAATCAGCCGGGTTTTGTTCAGGCTGTTAGGCCGGTTGCCGCTAAATACTAAGGCTACAGTAGAGACAATAAATAAAACCGCACAAACCAGCCATAACTTGGGGCCGCCCAGAGTTTGCCACGCGAGCAATTGTACTACGCCGTAGGCACAAACCAACAAAAAAAACAAAATAAGATAAGATACCATGGGCGACATGCGCAGGTAATAATAAATCATGAACGCCAGCAGGAATGATGCCCAGTTAATATAGCCATTATAAACGCCCATGAAATTGAGGTGCGGAAAGGGAATGGCCCATAATAACCCGAACAAGCTAAATAACATTACTGGAATAGCCAGCAAATGCACCAGGCGTGCGGGTTGCTGCAAAACGGTTTGGTTATATAAAGTATAATAGCTATCTGCTTTAACTTGATGACTGTCTGTTGATTTAGAAGGCGTATTTTGCGATTTTTGAGCGGGCATTGCTATGTTTACGTACGGTAGAAGATATAGACTTAGAAAGTTACCATTGGTTTAATGATAACAATAATGGAACAAAGGTACACTCTTAAAAGTAAAAAGCCCTCTTACTTTTTGGCAAGAGGGCTTACAAATTTACGTTTGTTTACTATTTTGCGAAAGCTACCGAACGGGTTTCGCGGATAACGGTAACTTTAATCTGGCCCGGATAGGTCATTTCGGTTTGGATGCGGTTAGAAATATCAGCCGCTAACACTTCTGATTGAGCATCACTGATTTTCTCACTTTCTACTACTACGCGCAGCTCGCGGCCAGCTTGAATAGCAAAAGTTTTCTCTACACCAGGGTAAGAAAGGGCTAATTCTTCCAGTTCTTTCAAACGCTTGATGTAGCTTTCCACCACCTCGCGGCGTGCACCAGGGCGGGCGCCCGAAATGGCATCACAGGCTTGCACGATAGGGGAGATCATTGAGGTCATCTCTATTTCATCGTGGTGGGCGCCAATGGCGTTACATACCTCTGGGTTCTCTTTATATTTTTCGGCCAGCTGCATACCCAAAATTGCGTGTGGCAGCTCAGGGTTGTCATCAGGTACTTTACCAATATCGTGCAGTAAGCCGGCACGTTTAGCCAGTTTCACGTTCAGGCCCAATTCAGCCGCCATAGTGGCGCAGAAGTTAGCCACTTCGCGTGAGTGCTGCAGCAGGTTTTGTCCGTAAGATGAACGGTAGCGCATACGGCCCACCATCCGGATCAGTTCCGGGTGTAAACCATGTATACCTAAGTCAATTACAGTGCGCTCGCCAATTTCTACAATTTCTTCTTCAATTTGCTTGCGGGTTTTGGCTACCACTTCCTCAATACGAGCCGGGTGAATACGGCCGTCGGTTACCAGGCGGTGCATGGCAAGGCGGGCAATCTCACGTCGAACCGGGTCAAAGCCTGATAAGATGATAGCTTCTGGTGTATCATCCACAATAATCTCAATACCGGTAGCGGCTTCCAGTGCACGGATGTTACGGCCTTCACGACCAATAATACGGCCTTTGATTTCGTCGTTCTCTATGTTAAAGATAGATACCGTGTTCTCGATAGCGCTCTCTGTAGCGGTACGCTGAATGGTTTGGATCACCACCTTTTTAGCTTCTTTGGTAGCAGTAAGCTTGGCTTCGTCCACAATGTCTTTAATCTGCATCATGGCTTTGGTGCGGGCTTCTTCGCGCAGGCTATCAATCAGCTGGTTTTTAGCTTCTTCGGCGCTCAGGCCGGCAATAGCTTCCAGTTGTTGTATGTGTTGTTGTTTTATCTGCTCTACTTCTTCCTGCTTTTTATCGGCTTCTTCTTGCTTTTTAATGGCCAGTTCGGTTTGGCGCTCCAGATTTTTGCGGGTGTTCTCCAGTTCGTTGTCTTTACGGTTTGCGTTTTCCAGCTTGGAATTTAAAGATTGTTCTTTTTGCTTCAGGCTGTTTTCGCGCTGGCTGATGGCGTTGTTACGGGCGTTTACTTCCTGCTCGTGCTCGGCTTTGAGTTGTAAGAAACGTTCTTTGGCTTCTAACGCTTTGTTTTTCTTTAAAATCTCGGCGTTGTTCTCCGCATCTTTTAATATCTTTTTTACTTTGGTTTGTGCTGCTGCTTCTTGCTCTTTAAAAAGCTTGCGCAGTAAGAAGCGGCCGATAACGATGCCTATAATGGCACCTATCAGCAGCCCGATAATGATGTACAATAATGTGGTCATAAATTGGTTATATATAAAAAAACCGCTAACTAAATTTTAAGTGCCTGTATTGTAAAACTGCTGAACAGCGTTACGCCACAGCGCTATGGTTTTGCTATACCCTGCAAGCCAAACAGCATTGTGATGCACTGCTGCATTAAAGCATCAGTTTTTAAATAGTGAAACTTAAAATTTGGCCGCGGCTAAATTTTAATTGCTCTTTTAATTGATAAAGAACGATCCGTTACTTTGAAAAAAACTCCGACAGCAAATCATCCAACTGATATACTTTCTCTGCTATCTCGGTGTCTTCGGCAGTTACCTTACGCTCGTTTTTTAACGAGGTGGTGGCATAATGCAGTACACACATAGATAGGAGATCCTGCTTATCTTTAACCGCATAGTTCTCTTGATATTCCTTAATGCGGTCATTAATGAGCTTGGCTGCCCTGCGTATAATTTCTTCCTCTTCCGTGCTTACTTTTAAAGGGTAAACACGGTCGGCTATGTTTATTTTTATTGAGATTTCTCCCATTTGAGCTTATTCACTTATTTGTATTACTTTTTTAGCAATACAATACACTTGTCAATTTCCCGCACAAATTCGTTAATCTTTTGCTTAATGTCAAGGCTTTTTTCATTTGTTTCTGAAAACGACTTGGCTACTTTCAATACACGAAGCTTTTCTTCCAGCTCTGTGCTCTTATTTTTACTGGCATCCAGCGCCACCATCAATGATTGATTTTCCAGTTTCAGCAGGTCGTTTTCTTCCTGCAGTAAATGGTACATGGCAATCAGCCTTTCGGCTTTGTCGGTTACTTTAGCTAATTGTTCGGCTACTGATGGCATTTTTAAAAGTAAAAATTAAAAAGTCAAAATTCAAAAAACTTGCCCGTTGGTATTCAATCCCTTATTTCCTGATTTCTGCTCCTGCTTCTTTGCCCAGGTTGTAGATCAGTTTCTGCATAATGCCGTCAATATTCTTGTCGGTCAGGGTTTTTTCCTCGTCCTGCAATATAAAGCTTAAGGCGTATGATTTTTTGCCGGCCGGCAGCTTATCACCCTGGTACACATCAAATACACTTACTTCTTTTAACAGCTTACGCTCGGTTTTCTGGGCAATTTGTTTTAATTGCGCAAAGGTAACCGAAGCGTCAATGAGCATTGACAGGTCACGACGCACAGCCGGGAATTTAGATACTTCCTGATAAACGATGATGTTTTTAGCTACCAGTTGCAGCAGCAAGTCGAAATTAAATACCGCATAAAACACTTCCTGACTTACATCGGCCAGTTTTAATGGTGCTGCTGCTACGGCGCCAAACTCTACCAGGTTTTTTGAGCCACGGTAGTTGTATTGCAGGCCATAGCTTAATTCATTGTTCATCACCTCATCGGTGGTAAATTCAGTGATATTTAAACGGTTCAGCAAGCCATCAACAATGGCTTTTAATTGGTAAAAGCTAACCGGAGATGCCTTTTGGTTCCACTGCTCAGTTTGGCCGGCGCCGGTGATGAATACCGACAGGCGGTGCTGTTCAATGTACTTTTCATCGGCGTAGCTGTATATTTTACCAAACTCGTAAAACTTCAAATCAGCATTGCGGCGGTTTACATTGTATGCAATCGCTTCCAGGCCCGAATAAAGCAGGGTTTGGCGCATAATATCCAAATCGCTGCTTAACGGGTTCAGGATTTTTACTGCATGATCCAGATTGGTAGCATAGCGGTTGCTGGTAAGCGAATTGCACAGGATTTCGTTAAAGCCGTTGGCTGATAGCATGTCGGCAATAGCATTCTGCACTGTGTCCTTCTCGGGGCGTACTGAGTTATTTAGGGAAGCGCGGATTTGGGTAGGGATATGGATATTATTATATCCGTATATACGCAGTACTTCTTCAATCACATCTACCTCGCGGGTTACGTCTACCCGGTAAGGCGGCACTTTCAGGCTTAGGCCTTGCTCGGTTTCGTTCACCACCTCAATATCCAGCGCCTCAATAATGGCTTTAATTTCAGCGTGCGGGATGTCAGCACCAATCAGGCGCAAAGTATTGCGATAACTCAGCTCCACTTCAAACGGTTGAACCGGGGCAGGGTAGATATCTGAGATCTCAGAACTGATAGTACCTCCGGCCAGTTGCTGTATCAATAATGCCGCACGCTTTAAGGCATATACGGTCATATCCGGATCGGTACCCCGCTCAAAACGGAAAGAGGCATCGGTTTTCAAACCAAAACGCTTAGACGTTTTACGTACCGAAACGGAATTGAAATAGGCGCTTTCCAAAAATACATTCGTGGTGCTTTCTGTAACGCCCGAGTCGGCACCGCCAAACACACCGGCAATGCACATGGGAGCTTCGGCATTGCAAATCATCAGGTCGTCTGCATCCAACTTACGTTCTACGCCATCCAAGGTGATGAACTTAGTGCCTGCCAGGCCGGTTTTCACTATTACTTTGCTGCCGGTAATGGCATCGGCGTTAAACGCATGCAGGGGCTGGCCTAGCTCGTGTAATACATAGTTGGTTACGTCTACTACATTATTGATGGCGCGTACACCAATGACAGCCAGTTTTTCCTTGAGCCATTTGGGTGATTCGGCTACTTGTACACCAGAAATGGTTACGCTGGAATAACGCGGACAAGCCTGTGCGTTCTCTACCTCAACCGGAATGGTTAAGTTTTGGTTGGATACGCTGAATGCTGAAACATCCGGACGGGTAACCTGCATTTTCAGGTAAGCGGCAATATCACGCGCTGTACCCAGGTGCGAGGCTGCATCAGCCCGGTTGGGAGTCAAGCCAATCTCAAACAGGTAGTCATCATTGAGCTTAAAATACTCTTTTGCCAGCGTGCCTATCTGTGCTTCGCTATCCAGTACCATAATACCGGCATGTGACTCGCCTAGGCCAATCTCATCTTCGGCACAGATCATACCCTCAGATACCTCGCCGCGTATTTTTGATTTGTTGATTTTAAAGGGTTCGCCCTGCAGGGGGTGTACGGTGGTGCCTACAGTAGCCACTACTACTTTTTGGCCGGCAGCCACATTGGGTGCGCCGCATACAATCTGCAATTCTTCGGGGCCGCCCACATCTACTTTGGTTACCCGCAGGCGATCGGCATTGGGGTGTTGTTCCGCCTGCTTTACGTAGCCGATAACCAAACCTTCCAGTCCGCCCGGAATAGCTTGTACTTTCTCCAGCGTTTCTACTTCCAAACCGATGCCGGTCAGGATTTGAGAAATTTCTTCGGGAGTTTTATCTGTATGGATGAATTCTTTGAGCCAGTTATAAGAAATTTTCATTTGTGCGAATGATAATCAGGCAAAGATAGCTTTTTTTGAGGGGAGTGCGGAAGCCGGATGTTGTAAAGTGCTTGGCGAAGCTTAACAGGTACAATTGTATTGTAGTTTAATGAGTTAAAAATATTAATGTAAGTTACAGGCCAATGTTGCACTGTGCAGTTTCAGCAGGTTTTGTTTTTATCAATACTATATTTTAATTTTCCTCATCATGAAATTTAAAATCCTAACCTTATCAGTTGTTTTATTAGGCTTTGGCCTTGCAGCTTACAGTAAGCCTTTACTGGCTAAAACAACAACCGCAAATTTATTTGATAAGTCTGCTATCATCGCAGATGGTTTATATAAATTTAAGGGAAACCTAAATGGCAAAATACCTGTGTTTATATGGCTTCTGATTAAAGATAGTATAATTAAAGGTGAGGTTACCTACTTAAGAACCGCTAAGCATATCCCAATCAAACTTGTGGGCACTATAGTTAAAGACCAGGGGCCGGTGATTTATGAGTTTGACCCGGGCGGACATGTTACAGGCATATATGAAGGTAAGCTTAATGCCAGTACATTTACCGGTACATGGTACAATCCAAATTCGAACAAAGAACTAAAATATATGCTGAACCATAGTGACAGCACATTAGCAGCTCCTAACACGGCTTTTCATCCGGTAAATATGACAGGTCAATACCAATATTTCTTTGGCAAAGCTGGTGCTGGTGGTAGCGGTAGTATTTCGATATTAACTATAAAAGCAAAAGTAGCTAAGGTAGAGGTTAACTGTGTTACTGCTGCACCAGCTTTCAATTTAGCGGATGTAGAACCATTTACTGCACCTGTGGCCAATAACACGATTATTTATAAAATGAAAGATGCAGATTGTAAATTCAAAATCAGGGTATTCGAGAATTTTGTTGTTATTACACCCCTCACAGATGATTTAATGCAATGTGGTTTTGGTATGAATGCTACTATAGAAGGTGTTTATTTTAAGACCAGCGACAAAGCAAATTTTAATACCGAGCGATAGGTGTTAGTTAGCTTATAGTTAACAAGCCGGTTCTTTTTGTTATTATAATCTTTACACGGTTGTTAGGTAATAGGTTATAATCGAGATAAATATCATAAATTTATTATGCATGCATAGTATTTTTAATTTATATTTTGTTTATTTGCTTTAACCAATTATACACCTATGAATTTTGATATGACCGAAGCGCCTGCCACAGGCTTTGATTTTGCTATGGGCGAAAACCAGCAGATGGTAGCTCAAATGGTAAAAGATTTTGCCGAGCGGCACATCCGTCCGCATGTAATGGAGTGGGATGAAGCCCAAACCTTCCCGGTGGAACTTTTTAAGCAATTGGGCGAGCTGGGCCTGATGGGCGTACTGGTACCCGAAGTTTACGGCGGTGCCGGTTTTGGTTATGCCGAATATGTAACGGTGATTCAGGAAGTAGCGCGGGTATGCGGCTCTATCGGCTTATCGGTAGCGGCACATAATTCGTTATGTACCGGTCATATCCTAACTTTTGGCAACGAAGAGCAAAAGCAACGCTGGCTGCCCAAACTGGCTACTGCCGAATGGCTGGGCGCCTGGGGCCTTACCGAAGCCAACACCGGTTCTGATGCCCTGGGGATGAATACCACCGCCGTACTGGATGGCGATGAATATGTGGTGAATGGTTCTAAAAACTGGATTACTCATGGAAAATCGGGCGATGTGGCCGTGGTAATGGTGCGAACCGGCGAAAAAGGCGATTCGCGCGGTATTTCGGCTTTGGTGATTGAGAAAGGTACACCAGGTTTCACCAGCGGCAAAAAGGAAAGTAAACTGGGCATGCGTGCTTCAGAAACCACCGAATTGATCTTCAACAATTGCCGCGTGCCTAAAGCTAACTTGCTGGGTGCCGAAGGCGAAGGTTTTAAGCAGGCTATGAAGATATTAGACGGCGGGCGTATTTCTATAGCTGCCTTATCCTTGGGTATTGCCAAAGGCGCTTATGATGCCGCTGTAAAATATGCCAAAGAGCGCCACCAGTTTGGGCAACCCATTGCCGGCTTTCAGTCCATCGCTTTCAAACTGGCCGATATGGCTACAGAAATAGAAGCTGCTGAATTGTTGATTATGCAAGCCGCCGACTTGAAGAACCGCCACCAGCCGGTAACCCGGCAATCGGCCATGGCTAAATATTATGCCTCAGAAGTAGCCGTGCGCTGCGCCAACGAAGCGGTGCAAATTTTTGGCGGTTATGGTTATACCAAAGACTTTCCGGTAGAGAAGTATTACCGTGATGCTAAATTGTGCACTATAGGTGAGGGTACATCAGAGATACAAAAAATAGTAATCAGCCGGGAGATATTAAAAGGATAGCAAGGTGCTGGTCAATAGAGCCTCCTATCTCTATATTGGTGATTTACTTTTATCAGGTAAAAAAGTAAATCACCAATTATTTTAAATGAAACCCTAAATCAGATAGGAATAAATTAACACTACCTTAAACGATCCGCTGACCTTACCAAACGCTCATCATTCTTAATTGAACGAATCGCCACAAACATCAGTAAAATGCTGATTGGGGTTAAGAACAAGCCTATCCCGTAATTATTGGTGTGGATAGCGGCACCGGGCACCGCATCTTTTACCGTTTGAGCTACCCAAAAGCTATATCCTAATATAACAAGCAATGTGCTGTAACACAAAGCCAGTTGCTGTTTGCGGTTTTTATATAAAAATATAACACCTATAGGCAACAGGGCAATAATGGCGGTTACTATTGTAAGTGCTAAAAAAGTTTGTGTATGTATTTGTGCGCCGCCTGCATCCTGATAGATACCGGTTACGCGTATGTTTACCGGTATAACGCCGGCATAAACGGTATGTACAATAGGGAACAGGTAAAGGGCTGCAATAAGCAGGCCGGCAAACAGCAGGTATATGCTTTGTATACGTTGTATCATGGTAATTTAATTATCGCAGCCAAAGATAAAATGTTTGCTGTAATTCTAAATGGGCATCTTACCACGTTTATTACCTTTGCACTGTGCAAACTCTTCAACGTTATTTTTTAGAAATTGCTTATGATGGCACCCGCTACCATGGCTGGCAAATACAACCTAATGCCATAACCGTACAGCAGAAACTAAACGAGGCCTTGGCTATATTGCTGCGCCAGCCGGTAGAAACCACAGGTGCAGGCCGTACGGACACCGGGGTGCACGCCCGGCAGTTGTTTGTACATTTTGAGCCCCCCCAGCCCCCTGAAGGGGGAGTAGATGTTTTTAAAAGCTCCCCCTTCAGAGCGCTGGGGGGGCTCAACGCCCTGTTGCCACCTGATATTGCAGTAAAACGAATTATTGAAGTAGCTTCTGATGCACATGCACGGTTTGATGCCACCCAACGCTCGTATGAGTACCATATGCATTTTAGTAAAGATCCGTTTAAAACCCATTCCTCCTGGTTGCTGCGCGACAGGCCGGAGGTGGACCTGATGAACCGGGCAGCGGCTATACTGATGGAATATACTGATTTTAGTTGCTTCAGTAAATCCAACACCCAGGTGATGACCAATAACTGTAAGATTACTCGTGCGGAGTGGGTAACACAGCCTGATGGCAGCTTGGTCTTTCATATTACGGCCGACCGTTTTTTGCGTAATATGGTAAGGGCTATTGTAGGGACATTGATGATGGCAGGTCGCCGTGAAATTAAACCCGAGGGTGTGCGGGCTATCATTGAGAGTAAAAACCGCAGTAATGCCGGTACCTCAGTGCCCGCCTGCGGATTGTATTTAACGGAGGTGAAGTATCCTTACATTGAGTCTTAATAATCCTGTTTAAAGGAGAATAGGGGGATAATTCATAGTAATCATTGTCGTTTCGACCGTGGGGCGAAATCTTCTGGTTTGCTAAACTTGTATCGCCTTCTCTATTCTAATTTTGATATCATAAATATAAACCGGGGGATTCCTTTAAACATCAGGGCGCTTCTTTTTATATCTTTGCTTTTTTAGCAAACACACCCCATTAGCAGGGGTTATAACAGGCGCATGGCAGAAGTTACCGGAAAAGCAATTGATTGGAAATTATTGGGCAGAATAATGCATTATGTACGGCCCTACAACAAAACATTTGTAATTGCTGCATTCCTTACCATTTTTTTGGCGGTCATCTCACTCTCGCAACCCATATTGATTGAGCGTACGCTGGATAAATACATACTTACCAATAATTATAATGGCTTGGTATTGATGGTGGGATTGATGGTTGTTCTGTTGGCTATACAAACGCTCGCCCAATATTATCAAACCTTTATGACCAATGCCTTGGGGCAGTCGGTTATCCGCGATTTACGTATTGATGTATTTCGCCACATTACCAGCCTTCGTTTAAAATATTTTGACCGTACACCTATTGGGATGCTGATTACCCGTACCGTGTCAGATTTGGAAACCATTGCCGATATTTTTTCAGAAGGATTGATCTCCATAGCCGGAGATTTGCTGCTAGTTCTATCCATCATAATTTATATGCTGGTTCAGGATTGGAAGCTAACACTTATTACGTTAGCACCTATCCCCTTTTTGCTGGTGGCTACCTATATTTTTAAGGAAGCTATCAAATCTTCTTTTCAGGATGTGCGTACCCATGTAGCACAGCTGAATACTTTTTTGCAGGAGCACATTTCAGGCATCAGCATTATTCAGTACTTCGCCCGCGAAGACCAGGAGATGCGCAAGTTCAAAGAAGTGAACTTAAAATACCGCGATGCCAATATCCGCTCCAACTGGTATTACTCTATCTTTTTCCCGGTGGTTGAAATTTTTTCGGCCATGTCTATCGGGCTGCTGGTATGGTATGGCTGTAAGCGTATTTTGAGCGATCATGAAATTTCGGCCATTACGGCATCTAAAAAAGGGATAACACCGGGTACTGTTGTGGCGTTTATTACGCTGCTTAACTTACTGTTCAGGCCGATCCGTCAACTGGCAGATAAATTTAATACCCTGCAAATGGGTATGGTGGGTGCTGACCGTATTTTTAAAGTACTGGACACTGATGAGAAAGCGCCCAATACTGGAAAAATTACCGGTGTAAGTTTACGTGGCGAAATCGATTTCAATCATGTCTGGTTTGCTTACAATGATGATAACTGGGTGCTGAAGGACATGAGTTTCCATGTGAAGCCCGGTGAAACCCTGGCCCTGGTGGGCGCGACCGGTGCAGGCAAATCATCCACCATTAATATACTGAATCGTTTTTACGAGGTAGGAAAGGGCACTGTCAAGGTAGACGGTGTGTCCATTGATCAGTATGAACTGGGTTTCCTGCGCTCGCAAATTGCTACCGTAATACAGGATGTATTCCTGTTCTCTGATACTATTGCCAACAATATCAGTTTAAACAATCCGGCCATTACCATGGAGCAGATTGTGGCCGCCGCCAAAAGTGTAGGTGCGCATGAGTTTATTATGCGTTTACCCGGAAGTTATGAGTACAATGTAATGGAGCGCGGCTCTACACTTTCGGCCGGGCAGGCGCAATTGATCTCATTCGTTCGTGCGCTGGTTTACAACCCGGCTATTTTGGTACTGGATGAAGCTACCTCATCAGTAGACACGGAAACTGAAATTTTAATACAGGAAGCCATCAACAAACTGATGCAAGGCCGCACAGCCATAGTGATTGCCCACCGTTTATCCACCATTCAAAGCGCCGACAAAATTATCGTGCTCGATCATGGTGAAATTAAAGAAGTAGGCAGCCATCAGGAACTCTTAAAAATAGAAGACGGCTATTACCGCAAACTGTACGACTTGCAGTTTAATTCGGCCGGAATATCGAGATAGAGTAAAGAGTCAAGAAACAAGAGCCAAGAATCAAGACTAACTTCTCCTTAAACGGAACTTCTTGATTCTTGGCTCTTATTTCTTGACTCTATCTTATGGTTGCACTTTTCCTTCCCGCATGCCTGGTTCATCGGGCGGAGTTTTAATTGGATTTACCGGTTCTTCTTCAGTTTCATGCTGTTTAGCCACATTGCCAAAATCGGCCTGCTCATCATGATATTCTTTATCTTCCGGACGAATGACTGCCTTGCCGCCATTATCCTCCGGCCTGTCGCTTGGTGTATCCGAAGGTGAAGGTTTATTATGTTCGTTTGCTGGATTTGTCATGATGGATTAACAAGGTAAGGGTGTGAATTGTTCAGGTGGTTATTTGAGGTTTGGATTTTATGAGGCCCGGGTTGTCAGTTACGAGTGTCAGTGGATGTTACTTTCTTTTTTCCGCAAAAAGAAAGTAACCAAAGAAAAACTCGTGGCTGCGTCTTTTTCTTTGAGGTGTGCAGTGCGTGGGCGACCGGTAGTAGTGGCTGAAAAAGCCAAGGCCACATGGGGAGGGTATGGGTGTGCAGTGGTTACAGTGGTCTGAATAAGAATTTACAAGATTCGAGAATGAGCAGAATGCTTTGCGGCTTTTTGTTATCACCCACGTCATTGCGAGGTACGAAGCAATCTTTCACCACTTGACTAAGACAGGATGCATAGAGATTGCTTCGTACCTCGCAATGACGTGGTGGTAGTATGTTTGGTACCAGTTATTTCTTGATTCTTGGCTCTTTACTCTTGATTCTTTTCCTCTTGTCAGCCCCTCAGCTTTGGGCGAAAGGCGGGCAGCACTTGGTGGGTGGTGTAATGGCAAGAGGCCTTTTAGTGTTTGAACTACCAGTAAACAAAGCACAAGCCGCACATCCGCAAACACTAAACAGCCTGTGGTGCCGCCCGCCTTTGCAGCTAAGGCCCTGTGCGGTAAAAAGCCTAAGCGGGCTGCACTTGATTTTTTGGTTCTTTTGTATAAAGACAAAAGAACAACAACGGAAATACAGTACAAACCAACAAAGCGGATAGCAGCAAAAAATCAAAACCTCACACTCATACCCCCATAAAAATTTCGCAAAGGAGCAGCGTTGTAATACCGGTTGCCTACCGCATTTAAATCGTTACCCAAGCTGTACCGCTCATTCAGCAGGTTGTCAGCGCCTGCATATACATCTAAAAAGCTTTTAGTACTCAGCTGAAACTGCCAGCCGGCTTTGGCTTGCAGTAAATGGTAAGAGCTGGCATAAACCGTATTGGCATCGTTAAGTGGAATGCGGGAGGTGGCATTATACTGTAAAAAGGCATACAACCGGTGTGGAAAAAGGATATGTACACTGCTAACCGAAACCTGCCGGGGTACACCAGTGAGGCGATTGCCCGAGTAATTGGTACCGGCTACCTGGTAGTTATTAAAATTGAACTTGCTTAATGCGTAACTCTGGTTAATTTGCAGTCCACGAATAAATTGATTTCCGTTTTGGCGAATAATCCACCAGTTTAAACTCGCTTCCAAGCCGGGCTGACGTGTGCCGCCTGCATTTAGATAGTACTCGGTTTCATCGGGGTGTAGGCGGCGCACGATGGCGTTTTGCAGGCGGTAGTAAAAAGCTGATACATCCAGCAGTAAACTTTCATTGCGGTTACGCAAACGAAAACCGGTTTCGTAATTCCAGCCGTTTTCGGCCTGCAAATTAGTATTAATAATGTTGTCAGTAGGGCGTATTTCGGCCAATGCCGGAGGCGAATATCCACGGCTTACCGAGGCGCGCCACACAAAGTTACCTGTAAATTGGTAGGAGAGTGCAATTCTAGGCATTAGCTGCGCTGATAAACTACGCCTCGAAAAATCTGATTGATTTAGCGGATAAATCTTTCTGAAATCGAAACGGTAAAAATTGAGGCTCAACGCTGTTTCTACATGCAGGCGTTTGTATAGTTCGGCTGTGTAGCGTATAAAGAAAAAGTGCTGGTTGTTATGAATATCATCTTTGGCTTGCGCCGTGTCTCTTGTGCCGCCCCGGTTCCCGTAATTATTAATGTGAGAGTTGGTTTGCTGCCACTCTATACCTGCGTTGGCCTGCCAGCTAAAGTTTTTCAATGGCTGCGCGGTGAAAGTGAAGTAACTGCGCAGCCCATAAGTGCCTTCATAACGCTGTTCGTAATTGGTAATAAAAGGATTGCTGAAATCTACATATGAGCCATAAACAGCTGTCGTGTTCTTGAGTTGGTCGGTAAGATAAGCTTCGTTTACAGCGCCACCATACGTCATTTTGGTGCTAATACGGATTTGCTGCTGTATAGCGCCCGGCAGGGTAGCAGTGGGGTAGCGGGCAGCACGCGGGTTGGCCTGGTATTGGGCCAAGGTTAAGCCGCCGGGCGTTTGGTAACTCAAATCAGAATAAAAACCTAAAATGCGCAGTTGATTTCTGCGGGTGTAATTAAAACGGTCAACCGCCTGCACGTAATGGCGCTGCATATAACTGTGATCGCGGTAGCCGTCATAGGTTTGATAAGCCTGGCTGATGTTAAGTTGATTGCGTTGCCATTGGTGTTGCACAGAAGCGTTTTCATGCAGTAAGCCGTAGCTACCGGCATTAATACCAAAACGGGCATAGCTGCCGGTAGCTTGCCGGTTAACCGGACTGACCAGCACTACACCGCCTGAGTTGGCGCCAAACAAACTGCCATCGGGCCCTTTCAGTACTTCGATACCCTGGATGCTGTTAAAATCCAAAGCGTTTAGATAAGTGTTCCCGCCGGCATCGGTAAGGGGTAAATCATCAAAGTAAACTTTAATATTACGTATACCAAAAGGCGAGCGCAGCAAACTACCGCGGATGGAGAGGCGGTAACTGCCTGGAGTACGTTCTTCCATGCGTACACCCGGTAACGTATTCATGGCCGGTACCAGCGAGGCCGGAGACTGTAATTGCAGCTGTTCTGTGCTTAATGTGCTAACCGATGCAGGCACATAAAGGGCCGGCTGGTTAGATAAATATCCCCTGATGATCACCTGCTTTAAGGTATCGGTTGGTGCAGTGTTAACAGATTTGGGTTGAGCTTGCGCAGTGATGCAAAACGCAATTAATAATATTGACAGAGATTTGAAAAGCATAAATATTGCTGCTGCAACGCAGCAGCAATATTACTACAATTTATTACAGGCAATGTTGTGTTATTTTGCAGCACTTACACGCCAGATGGTGTTGCCCGAGTCGTCTGCTACTAATAAAGAACCGTCTTTGGTTGTTGCTAAATTAACCGGCCTGCCGTGCACTTCCTGCTTGGCGCTATCGGCTAAAAATCCGGTCAAAAAATCCTGCGGCTTGCCGCTGGGTTTGCCATTACTAAAAGGTACAAACACCACTTTATAACCTGATAGTACCGAGCGGTTCCATGAGCCATGCTGGCCAATAAATGCCCCATCCTGATAAGGTTTTGGGAAAGCTTTATTGGTGCTGAAGATTAAACCAAGTGAAGCTGTATGTGCACCCAAAGATACATCGGGCACAATAGCTTTTTGTACCAGGTCTGGGCGTTGCTTTTGCTTGTTGTCTTTTACAATGCGCGGGTCAATATGCTGGCCCCAGTAGCTGTAAGGCCAGCCGTAAAAGCCGCCTTGCTGTACGCTGGTCAGGTAATCAGGTACCAGGTTGTCGCCCAATTCGTCACGTTCGTTTACAGCAGTCCATAAGGTGTTTGTGCCGGGGTAAAAATCTAGGCCTACTGGGTTTCGCAGGCCGCTGGCATACACTTGTTCGTTTTTACCATCCAGGTCAATCATCAGAATGTTGGCCCTGCGTATTTCGTTCTCTATGCCGTGTTCAGCCGCATTACTGCCCGAACCTACCGTTACAAAAATATGCTTACCATCAGGACTTAAATGCAGGTTGCGCGTCCAGTGGTTATTGTAGCCACCTGCAGGTAAGCTGAGTATAGGCGTACCTGCAGTGCTGATTTTGGTTTGCCCTGTGGTGTAAGGGTAGCGCAAAATACCATCGGTATTGGCTACATAAAAGTAGTTGCCCACCACCAGCATCCCAAAGGGCTGGTTCAAGCCGCTTAAAAATACCGTTTTCATGTCCGGCATACCATCGCCGTTGGTATCACGAAACAGGAGGATGTTGTTCGGACTTTTGCCTACATTTTCTGAGTGAGCCGCACCAGTAACTTTAGCGCCCACTTTTTTTACTACACCTTTTTGCTCGGTAGTAGCCTGCGATACAAAAATATCTCCGTTAGGGGCAACATAAACATTACGCGGATTATCCAGGTTGCCGGCAAACTTAGTTACCGTAAAACCGGCAGGTGCTGTTGGCTTAACGCCCTCAGGCCATCCAATAAGTTTACTATAATTACTTACTGATTTAGTAGCATAGGGTGCAGGCAAATTTACCTCTCGGTTGGTGCTGTCAGTCAGGGTATCGGCTTTCGAGGCGTCGGGTTTAGGTTGGGTACAGGCTGCCTGCAATAAAATTGCGGCTAAGGCCGTAGTGTATAATGTGTATCTCATAGTTAAGGAGCTGATGTGCAGCGCCTTTTTCTTAACTATAAAATTAAATTATTTGTTTGAACGATTACCTATAGTGGAATATCAATACTTAATAAATTTATCCATCTGCTCATCCGTAAACTTTACAGTATCGGCTTGAAACAGGTTGCCCTCAGCATCCAGTTCCTGGCGGATGCCGGAGATATGGATTTTTAAGGC
Source organism: Mucilaginibacter koreensis (assembly GCF_054783355.1). Taxonomy (NCBI): domain Bacteria; kingdom Pseudomonadati; phylum Bacteroidota; class Sphingobacteriia; order Sphingobacteriales; family Sphingobacteriaceae; genus Mucilaginibacter; species Mucilaginibacter koreensis. The sequence goes on from NZ_BAAGQS010000002.1 coordinate 259,061, forward strand.
CATCACATGCAAGTTCATATAATTACAAATGCCGGTAAAATGCTCTATCCCACGGATGTTACCGTACTTGCCCGATGATAAGCCTACCAGCGCCGCTTTCTTTTCATAAAAGCTCTGCGGAAAGTCGCAGCAGTCAATAAACGTTTTCAATACGCCCGGAAAACTGCCATTATATTCGGGAATGATGAACAAAAATTTTTCGGTTTCGGTTACCAGTTGCTGTATGGGGGCAAAGGCCTCGCTGCGCTTGCCGTAGAGGTCGGTTTGCAATAAATTGGCAGGTAAATCAGTTAAGCTAAACAGGGTAGCGGGCTGGCTTTTTTCAGCTAACCTGCGCTGGTAATATTGAGCCAGTTTAAGCGTGGCACTGCCGGGCCGGTTAGTAGCTGCAACTATGGTAATTTTGGTCATTATTGTTTATAAGTTGGTAAAAGCTGTGAATTACGCAATTGTTTTAATTCGTATCTTTATACCCGGTTAATACCTTGGCGAAAGTAAAAATTTTAGGTTTACTTTGCTAAAAGCGAAATCATTGTGTGGTAAATTTTTGAGAATAGAGAATGAGTAAAATAATTGCGTTGGCTAACCAAAAAGGCGGTGTAGGAAAAACAACCTCATCAATAAACCTGGCTGCAAGTTTGGCCGTGCTTGAATATAAAACCCTGCTGGTCGATGCCGATCCGCAGGCCAATTCTACCTCCGGTATTGGGTTTGATCCCCGTACCATTAAGAACAGTATTTACGAGTGCATCATTAACCAGATTGACCCTAACGAGGCCATACAGAAAACGGAAACGCCTAACCTGGATTTGCTGCCTGCACATATTGACCTGGTAGGTGCCGAAATTGAGATGATCAATCTTACCGACCGCGAGTACAAAATGCGCGGTGTATTGGATAAGGTAAAGGACCGTTACGATTTTATCATCATTGACTGTTCTCCATCATTAGGCTTAATTACTATTAACGCCTTAACTGCGGCTAATTCGGTAATTATACCAGTGCAGTGTGAATACTTCGCGTTGGAGGGCTTAGGTAAGCTGTTGAATACCATTAAGATTGTGCAGAACCGCTTAAACCCTCAACTGGATATTGAAGGTATTTTATTAACGATGTATGACGTGCGCCTGCGCCTGTCAAACCAAGTGGTAGAAGAGGTGCGTACCCACTTTGAGGATTTGGTGTTTGATACCATTATTCAGCGTAACACCCGTTTAAGTGAGGCACCAAGCTTTGGTGTATCGGTAATTATGCACGATGCTACTTGTAAGGGAGCCATCAATTACCTGAACCTTGCGCGCGAGATTGTAAGAAAAAATAACATGGTGCGCGAAAGCAGCGAGCAAAACACCGTAACTGTATAGTAAGCCCCGATGAGTGTAGAAAAGAAAAGAGGATTAGGAAAAGGCTTAAGCGCCCTGCTGGATGATTCGGCCACATTAATGCCGTCATCTAAAGGCAATCATCATTCGCAAGGGAATTCTCCGGTGAGTGAAGCAGGTAACTTGGGTTCGGTAAATGAGATCAAAATTGATGAGATTGAAGTAAACCCTTACCAGCCCCGTACTGATTTTGATGCCGAAGCATTGCAGGAACTCGCCGAATCTATTAAGCTGCAAGGCCTGATACAGCCGATTACAGTACGTAGGGTAAATGCACACAGCTATCAGCTTATTTCGGGCGAACGCCGCCTGCGTGCGTCAAAAATGGCTGGTTTAAAGCAAATACCTGCTTACGTACGCACCGCCAATGACCAGCAGATGCTGGAAATGGCGCTGATAGAAAACATACAACGTGAAAACCTGAATGCTATTGAAGTGGCCCTCAGCTTCCAGCGTATGCTGGATGAGTGTAATTTAAAGCAGGAAGAGTTAGGCGAGCGCGTGAGCAAGAACCGCTCAACGGTTACCAATTACCTGCGTCTGTTAAAATTGCCGCCGGCCATTCAGGCTTCCATCCGTGATGGCAACATCAGCATGGGGCATGCGCGTGCGCTCATTACCATTGATAGCCCGGATACTCAATTGCATTTGCATCAGCTTATTTTGCAACAAGGTTTATCGGTGCGTAAGGTAGAGGAGATGGTGCGTAATTTGAATTCGCAGCCGGCCGCTAATAAAAAGCAAAATCAACCGTTACAGTTATCGCATCATATCCGTAAAATTCAGGATGACTTGGCCTCAAAGTTCAGTACCCAGGTGAAGCTGAAGATGGGCAATGAAGGTAAAGGCAGTATCGAGATTCCTTTCCTGTCTGAAGATGACCTGAACCGGATATTAGAAATGCTGGACTGGTAGCCATGTATAAACTCATTTTTACTTTTGTTGTCCTTTTAATAAGTACTGCTGTATTTGCCCAGCAACCCGATACGGCTAAGACCAATAAAACCGACTTGCAAAACCGCAGGCAGGATTCCATTACTTCAAAACCTTTTGTACCCAAAGTAAAAAAGGAAAAAGTATATCACCCGGATAGTACGCACCTGCCGCATACGGCCGTTATGCGCTCATTGAAAGTACCGGGTTGGGGACAGGTATATAACCACCAATGGTGGAAAGTGCCGTTGATTTATGGTGGTTTAGGCGCTTTGGCTTACTTTGCTGTTGATAATTATAACACCTACAAATCGCTTACCAACGAAGCCAAAGCCCGCCGCGGTGATGCCGGTTATAGCCGCAGTCCAGAATGGGCCAACGTGCCCGGAACTTCGGATGCCTTTTTAACTTATGCCAATGGTTATTCGCGTAACTATCAGCTTTCTATATTAGGCTTTGCGGCCGTTTGGGGCGTGAATATTATAGACGCGTATATTCAGGCTAAATTTCAGCATTCTTACTCGATGGATAATAACCTGGGTATGAAGATTACGCCCGGCATAATTACGCAGCCCCTATACGCTTCTAATAATATTGGTACCTTTACGCCTGTTTTAAAAGTTACCTTTACGCTAAAATGAAAATTGCAATACTGGGCTATGGCAAAATGGGCAAAATTATTGAAAGCATTGCTCTTGGCCGTCAGCACGAAATCGTACTTAAAATTGATCGTGATAATGCACATGAGCTTACGTCTGCCAACCTGCAGCAGGCTGATGTGGCTATAGAATTCAGCACCCCGCAAACTGCGCTCACTAACATTAAGGCCTGCCATGAGGCCGGTATACCAGTTGTAGTTGGCACTACCGGTTGGTACGAACATCTGCCAGAAGTTCAGCAATGGTATACAGATAACCGTACGGGCTTAATGTATGGTACCAATTACAGTGTAGGCGTAAACATCTTCTTTCATGTAAACAAGTTGCTGGCTAAACTGATGAGTAATTACCCGTATTATGATGTGCAGGTAGATGAAATTCATCATACTCAAAAGTTAGATTCGCCCAGCGGGACGGCCATCACTATTGCAGAAGGTATTTTAGAAGGTATTCAAGCTAAAAAAAGCTGGATCAATATATTAAATACCGGTACGCAGGCAGATGAACCGGTTTCAGTTCCTGCCGACCAACTGTTAATCGAATCGCACCGGATTGAAAGTGTCCCGGGTACCCATACCGTAGTTTATGACTCGGAGGTGGACAGCCTTGAGTTTAAGCATACCGCCCACAACCGCAACGGTTTTGCTTTAGGCGCGGTGTTGGCCGCCGAGTGGCTGCAACACAAAAAGGGTTGTTTCCCGGTAACAGATATGTTTGAATTTGGCGCTTAGAAAGCGTAATTATAAGTTTAGCAATGAACTGGAAATTTTGGACAAAGCGGGATAAAACCGTCCCGAAAAAAAAGAAAAGCACTGCCCGTGAGTGGACAGATGCTATCATATTTGCCGTTATAGCAGCTACGCTGATTCGTACGTTGTTTATTGAGGCTTACACCATACCTACACCATCTATGGAGCGTTCGTTGCTTGTAGGCGACTTTCTGTTTGTAAGCAAGGTAAATTACGGCGCACGTATGCCTATTACACCTGTAGCTTTTCCGTTTGCGCACCACACTATGCCGGTGTTAGGCACCAAAGCTTATTGGGATGGCGTTAAACTGCCTTATTACCGTTTACCCGGTTTAAGTGAGGTAAAAAGAGGTGATGTAGTTGTATTCAATTACCCTATGGAAGCTGATTCACCATATTACCGGCCGGTAGATAAGCGTGAAAATTACATTAAACGCTGCCAGGGCGGGCCGGGTGATACCCTGAGCATTCGTGATGCCCAAGTATATGTAAACGGTAAAGCCAACGGAAGCTCCCCGGGCGAGCAGATGGATTACAATGTAACCACTACTCAACAAGTTACCATTACCAATGAGCAGTTTCAGCAGGCTTTGCAGGATTTGCAGATTACCCAATACAATCCGGGCATTTACACCATGACCAAGCAGTCGGCCAAATCATTAAGTGCTTTCCCGGGTTTGATGGTGCAGCCACGTATATCTCCACGTGATACGGCAGATGTTAACGGCGGCGCTGTATTCCCGAATAACAATCCTTATTATTCGGGTAAATTCAGTAATTCACGTTATATCAATTGGAATGCAGATAACTACGGGCCAATCCTTATTCCTAAAAAAGGATGGACGGTAACTTTAAATGATACCAACTTACCTGTATATGAGCGTGCAATAACGGTTTATGAAGGTAACCAACTGGAAAGACGTGGTAACGATATATATATTAACGGCCAAAAGACCAACCGCTATACCTTTAAAATGAATTATTACTGGATGATGGGGGATAACCGCCATGATTCGGCCGATTCTCGTTACTGGGGTTTTGTTCCTGAAGATCACATTGTAGGTAAGGCCCTGTTCATATGGATGAGTTGGGATGATAACGCTACCTTCCTGCATAAAATACGCTGGAGCCGGTTGTTTAACGGTATCAAATCTTACTAAAAACAAAGAAGCCGCATTTTACAAAATGTGGCTTCTTTGTTTTTAGTATTCGGAATGTTATTAACTATAAACGACTGATCCCAAATTTATCAGCCAATTCATTAAGGTCGGCTACTACTGCATCTACTAAAGGGATGCCATTAGTTTTGCGTTCTCGTTCAGCCTGAAGTTCCGGTTCGCCGGGAATGACAACCTGTTGTTCGGTGTCAATAGTTTGAGCGGTTTTAAAACGCTCAATCCAATTATCAATGTGCGCTTTAAAATCATCAGCAGGCCTGAAGCCGTCTATACGCATAGCGCCCACAAAGTGGCCAATACCCTGACCGGGAGCATTAGGTGCGGGATCTAAAAATGCTACAAACGGCGGTACCCAGGGGCCATAGTTAGCGCCCGGCAACACACCGCTCAGTAAATCTACAATTGCAGCCAGCCCAAAGCCTTTATGACTGCCTTGCTCTTTATAACTTCCTAAAGGCAGCAAAGCTCCCCCATTTTTTAACCCATGCGGATCGGTAGTGCTATGGCCTTCGGCATCTTGTATCCAACCTTGAGGCACTTGCTGCCCCGCGCGCTGGGCAATTTCTAATTTACCGTTGGCTGCAGCCGAGGTAGCCATATCTACTACCACCGGTGGGTATTGGCCTGCCGGGAAGGCATAACAAATAGGGTTGGTACCCAGCAAGCGTTCAGTTGAGTAAGTTGGCGCTACCAGCGGACTGGCGTTGGTCATGGCTATGCCAATCATATCCTGCTCAACCGCTTTTAGCGCATGGTAACCTGCAATACCAAAATGATTGGAGTTGCGTACGGCTACCCAGCCTGAGCCGTACTGTGCCGCTTTTTGCATAGCTACCTGCATAGCAAAAGGCGCAACCACTAAACCCAAACCTGCATCGCCGTCTACAGTGGCAGTAGTAGGTGTTTCGTGTACTACTTTAATATTAGGTGTGGCATTGATGCGCTGCTTTTCCCATAAACGTACATACCCAATCAGGCGGGCTACGCCATGCGAGTCCACACCCCGTAAATCAGCCTGCAATAATACATCGGTAGCTAACTGCGCGTGTTCGGTGCTGCAACCTATGGATAAAAATATTTGTTGAGTGAATTGGCGGAGGTTAGACGCTGAGACAAGCATAGAAAAAAATTTATGTTGTCATTGCAAGTTACGAAGCAATCCCGTAGCTATGCTTACGCGATATATTTACGACGGGATTGCTTCGTACCTCGCAATGACAAATTATAAAGAGATTTACTCGGTTAACAAAGTAAATTCAAAATCCAATGGTTCGAAATTACGGATCAGTTCGTCAACAAAGGTTCGTCCCCATTTCACATAGGAAAGACCAAAGTTTTCGGTACGTTCCTGCAAGCTGTTTTTCGGAAAAAGTTCGGCCTTGATTTGTTCGATTTGGTTCAACCGGATTTCGAAATTCTTCTTTTCTGCTTTCACCAGTTTCTTCTCCAAATTATGAATTGCATGTTTTAAACGTGCCTGTATGGCCTCTGTAGATGCAATTAAGGTATTATCAACTTCGCTGGCGTGCGCTTTTACGCGCTCAAACAGTTGTGCAAAATCCTGCCACTCTGTATCAAGTGATAAATTACGATCGCTGTGCTTTTTTACCCAGTTGTTTTTAATTTCATCAGCCGGTTTAAATAGTTCTGCAGCTGAAAGGTTCATGCCCTTTATTTTTGCAGCGGTACTTTTTGGAATCAACAGTGCTGAATTGCGCAGTATCAGGATAGGGAAATCAACCTGATAACGGTCGAAATTTGATTTCAGTTCCATCCAATACACTACTTCGGCACCACCACCAACATAGGCAATGTTCGGCAATATACATTCCTGGTATAAAGGCCGCATTACCACATTCGGACTAAAGCGCTCTGGATGGATATTGATTTCCTGCCGGAGTTCTTCTTTTGAAAAGCTGATGTCGGTATTCAATACCTGGTAACGGCCGTTCTCATAAACCAGGCGTTCACGCAGTGCATCTTTTAAATAAAAGAAATTGATTTCACGTGGGTTTACTTGTATATGTACGCCTGCTTTTTGTAACTGCTCGTTTGTAGCCGTAATGTTTTTATAGCTGTTCTGCTCAATAATATCTGCAGTAATAATAGGGGCAAAGTGCTGTTTTAAACGTTTATCATCCGCATCTATAATTACCAGCCCATGGTGGCCGAACAAAGCATGAACCAGGTACCGGGTGGCATCAGCCAGCTTGTCAAATTTAGTATAAGCTGTTTCTACCATTTGTGCCAGTTCGGCTGCATGACCCTGAATGCCCAACACTCCTTTGTACTGGTTAATGGCCTGCCGCATGGTATCGGGGTTGATACGCCCGGTAGCACCCGAAGCCTCGTACCACCAATGCACTTTTTTACCACCGATATGGGTGTAATTGATTTCGGCAAAATCATGGTCTTCTGATGCCATCCAATATACAGGAACGAAGTTTTTATCTGGGAAAGCTGCTTTCAGCTGGCTGCACAACTTGATAGCTGTTGCAATTTTGTACAAAAAGTACAGAGGACCGGTGAAGATATTGAGCTGGTGACCGGTAGTTATGGTATATGTATCATCAGCCCTTAACAATTCTATTTGCTGCTGAACAAGGTCTACACTTTCGGATTGCACCGATGTGTACTGCCCGCTAAGTACATCGGCCAGTAATTGCCGGTTGGCGGTTACTTTCTTGTGTTCCAGTAATTCGGTAAAACCTTTAAGGGTGGGGCGGTGGCTATAAAAAGGACGAAGGGCGGGTACATCATCCAGATATTCGCTTATAGTTGACGAAAAATATCCGGTTTCTTTATAGCTGATACAGGTAGCTTCCATGTAAATCAAAAGTAGTGGCATTCTGTGAAATGCACACTACTTTTGAATGTTATTTTACAATTTGTCCATAAAGGTCGAAGTCTTCAGCGTAATCAACCTTTACGTTTACAAAGCTGCCAATGGTGGCGTATTGTTGTGAGGCATTAATTAATACCTCATTATCTACTTCTGGTGAGTCAAACTCGGTACGGCCGGTAAAATAGCCATTATCTAATTTATCGATGAGTACTTTATAGGTTTGACCTACTTTCTCCTGGTTTTTTTCAAATGAGATACCTTGCTGAATTTCCATAATGGTATCAGCGCGTTCCTGTTTTACATCTTCAGGCACGTCGTCTACCAATGAGTATGCATGCGTTTTTTCTTCGTGCGAATAAGTGAAACAGCCCAGGCGGTCGAAACGGGTGTCTTCTACCCACTGTGCCATTTCCTCAAAGTCCTGTTGCGTTTCACCGGGGTAACCGGTAATCAGCGTAGTGCGCAGGGCAATGTTTGGCACTTTATCACGAATGTTGTTTACCACATCAATGGTTTTCTGCTTGGTAATACCGCGGCGCATAGATTTCAGCATGTTATCGGTAATGTGCTGCAAAGGCATGTCGAGGTATTTACAGATATTATCGCGCTCATTCATGGCATCCAGTATTTCCATCGGGAAACCGGATGGGTAAGCGTACTGCAGGCGAATCCATTCTACACCATTTACGTCGCTTAAGCGGCGCAACAGTTCATCTAAATTACGCTTGCCATATAAATCTAAACCATAATAGGTAAGATCCTGCGCAATCAGAATCAGTTCTTTGGTGCCATTTTTTACCAGGTTCTCCGCATTTTTTACCAGCTGCTCCATCGGCGTACTCATGTGCTTACCACGCATTAGCGGGATGGCACAAAAAGAGCAGGGGCGGTTACAGCCTTCAGCAATTTTAAAGTAAGCAAAGTGGGATGGAGTGGTGAGCAAGCGCTCGCCTAATAACTCATATTTATAGTTAGCACCGATGGTTTGCAGTACATCTTGCAAGTCGTTAGTGCCAAAATAAGCATCCACATTTGGTATTTCGGCCTGTAATTCGGGCTTGTAACGTTCAGACAGGCAACCGGTAACAATAACTTTGCCTACTTTGCCTTGTTCCTTCAGTTCACTGTACTGCAAAATGGTATCGATTGATTCTTGTTTGGCGTTATCAATAAAACCGCAGGTATTGATTACCACAATATCGTTTTTCCCAACTTTATCTGCCTCATGCACCACATCAAACTGGTTTCCCTTTAGCTGACCCATCAATACTTCTGAGTCGTAAATATTCTTGGAACAGCCCAAGGTCACTACGTTAACTCTTGGCTTTTTTGGTTGCACCATTAAGGGTTTTGCTAATTCTTTCGTCCTCATCTATCGCTTACTTCACTACGTCATTGCTTCATTCATAGCAAAAACGATTTTATATTATTTCTTAAATAAACTATCTACAAAGGCTTTGCGGTCAAACAACTGTAAGTCATTCATGCCTTCGCCTACGCCAATGTATTTTACCGGTATTTTAAACTGGTCGGATATGCCAATCACTACACCTCCTTTGGCTGTGCCGTCCAGCTTGGTTAGTGCCAGCGCATTTACATCTGTAGCCTGGGTAAATTGTTTACATTGCTCAATAGCATTTTGGCCGGTAGAAGCATCCAATACCAACAGTATTTCGTGAGGCGCATTAGGGATCACCTTTTGCATCACGTTTTTAATTTTGGTCAGCTCATTCATCAGCCCCACTTTATTATGCAAACGGCCTGCAGTATCAATAATAACTACATCCTCGTTATTGGATACTGCTGAACGCAAGGTGTCATAAGCTACCGAAGCGGGGTCTGAACCCATAGGCTGGGCTACCACGCGTACATCCACACGCTTACCCCAAAGCTGTATCTGGTCAACCGCTGCAGCGCGGAAGGTATCGGCAGCACCTAATACTACTTTATTACCGGCTTGCTTCAACTGATGAGCCAGCTTGCCAATGGTAGTGGTTTTACCTACACCATTCACACCCACCACCATAATTACATAAGGCTTGTGATTGCCATATTCAAAATTATTAAAGTCGTTGCTGTTGTTTTCGGCCAGCAGTTGTTGTATCTCATCGCGCAGCAGGTTGTTTAATTCACCTGTGCCCACATACTTATCGCGCGATACGCGGGCTTGTATGCGGTCAATAATTTTCAGGGTAGTGCTTACACCTACATCCGAAGTTACCAGCACTTCTTCCAGGTCATCCAGTACATCATCATCAACAGTTGATTTACCGGCTACCGCTTTGGTAAGCTTGGAGAAAAAACTGTCCTTGGTTTTTTCCAAACCGGTATCAAGGGCTTCCTGCTGTTGCGGAGTGTTGTCCTTCTTTTTAAAAAAATCAAATAGTCCCATGTGTGATTGAAGTACAAATATCTGAAAGTAGGGTGAAACTTAGCGAATTACAGCTGAAATATGATGCGCTAATAACAAAAAAGCCCTCTCGTGATGTACAAGACGGCTTTAATACTTTTAATAACGGGTAAAATTATGCTTTACCGTTAATCGCATCCTTTACGTGATCGTTGTGAACGATAACTTCTTTGAAAGAATAAGCGCCGGTTTTAGGTGATTTCACCATGGTAACTACTTTAGAGTATTCTTTACCTTTACCGGTTTTCAGGGTTGCAACTACTTTCTTTGCCATTTCTTTTAATGATTTAAGTTAGTGAGTGAAAGCGTGATTGAGTAATAAGGGGAAGTAGTTAAATAACTACTCACTCAATCAACCAAATCAACCAATAACCAATTACTTAATTTCTTTATGAACGGTTACTTTACGCAATACCGGGTTGAATTTTTTCAATTCTAACCTTTCAGTAGTATTTTTTTTGTTCTTGGTGGTAATGTAACGTGACATGCCGGGCATACCGCTCTCTTTGTGCTCGGTGCACTCTAAAATTACCTGAACTCTGTTACCTTTTTTTGCCATAATATTTTTATGTTGTGAGTTGTCAGTTGTGAATGGTGTTTAGCTCGCAGTGCTTCACAGCACAAGGGGTAGCTTAACTGCCTTCAAACAGTCAATCTCTATTAAATGTATCCTTTTTTTACAAATTTATTGATACAAGCGGTGATACCATTTTTGCTAATGGTTTTCACAGCTGAAGTAGATACTTTTAAAGTAATCCACTTATCTTCCTCGGGGATATAAAACTTCTTAAGCTTTAAGTTAGGATAGAACTTGCGCTTGGTCTTTACGTTTGAGTTAGAAACGTTATGGCCATTCATCGCGCTTTTACCAGTTAAATCACAAATTCTTGACATGACAACTATCTTTTTATTTTGACTGCTCTTTTCAAAAAGAGTTTGCAAATATCAGCATTAATCGGCAAATATTCAAGAATCATTTCAAAAAAAATATAATAAACAAATATATTGCAGCCGTATTAATATACAAGGCATGTCACTGGTCAAGACAAGTAAGGTCAGTTGATAATTTATGCTTAACTAAATCGATTTATCTGTATATTTCGCAACCAAATTATACCTACTTTCATGAAAATTACTTCTTTAGAGCAATACCAACAGGTATATCAGCAAAGCGTTGAACAGCCCGAGCAGTTTTGGAAAGGCATTGCCAATAACTTTTCCTGGCATAAAAAATGGGATAAAGTGTTGGAATGGGATTTTAAAAATCCTGATATCAAATGGTTTCAAGGCGCTAAGCTGAATATCACTGAAAACTGCCTTGACCGCCATCTGAATACCATCGGCGATAAGCCTGCCATTATCTGGGAACCTAATGACCCTGCCGAGGATCACCGTGTACTTACTTATAAGCAGTTGCATGATAAAGTTTGCCAGTTTGCCAACGTGTTAAAAAACAACGACGTTAAACGAGGCGACCGCATTTGTATTTATATGCCTATGGTACCGGAGCTGGCTATTGCCGTATTGGCTTGTGCCCGCATAGGTGCGGTGCATTCGGTAATATTCGGTGGCTTTTCAGCGCAATCGATTGCTGATCGTATTCAGGATGCACAATGTAATGTAGTTATTACTGCTGATGGCGGTTTTCGCGGAGCAAAAGATATCCCGTTAAAATCGGTTATTGATGATGCGCTGGTACAGTGCCCATCAGTTAAAAGGGTAATTGTACTCACTCGTAGCCACACCCCGGTGAGCATGATTAAAGGCCGCGATGTGTGGTGGGAGGACGAAATTAAAAAAGTAGAAACTCAGGGTAATCCTGAATGTCCTTCTGAGGAAATGGATGCCGAGGATATGCTGTTTATTCTGTATACCTCCGGCTCCACCGGTAAGCCTAAAGGTGTGGTGCATACCTGCGGTGGCTATATGGTATATACCGGCTACACCTTTGCTAATGCCTTTCAGTATGAGCCCGGCGAAATATACTTCTGTACAGCAGACATCGGTTGGATTACCGGGCACTCTTATATTGTATACGGGCCGCTATCGCAAGGCGCTACCACATTGATGTTTGAAGGTGTACCTACCTGGCCGGATGCCGGGCGCTTGTGGGATATTGTAGAAAAATATAAAGTAAATATATTATATACTGCGCCAACTGCTATCCGTTCGTTGATGAGCTTTGGCTTGGATTTAGTAAAAAACAAAGACTTAAGTTCGTTAACCAAGTTGGGTTCGGTGGGCGAACCATTGAATGAGGAAGCCTGGCACTGGTTTGATAATAACGTGGGCCACAATGAATGTCCTATTGTAGATACCTGGTGGCAAACCGAAACGGGTGGTTTCATGATCTCGCCCATTGCCAATGTAACGCCGTTGAAGCCGGGTTATGCCTCATTGCCGCTGCCGGGCGTACAACCGGTGCTGGTGGATGAGAATGGTAAGGAGATTGAAGGTAACGAAGTGAGCGGTAACTTATGTATCAAGTTTCCGTGGCCAGGTATATTGCGTACCACCTACGGCGACCATAAACGCTTTAAAGACACGTATTTTTCTACTTATGAGGGCATGTATTTTACCGGCGATGGCGCACTGCGCGATAAAGACGGCTATTACCGCATTACTGGCCGGGTAGATGATGTGCTGAATGTATCGGGCCACCGTATAGGTACTGCCGAGGTAGAAAATGCCATTAATATGCACAGCAGCGTGGTAGAGTCGGCTGTGGTGGGTTACCCGCACGATATTAAAGGACAGGGCGTGTATGCATTTGTGGTAAGCCCGAATAAGCATGGTGATGATGAGCTTACCCGCAAAGATATATTAATGACAGTGAGCCGCATTATCGGCCCGATTGCCAAGCCAGATAAAATTCAGTTTGTAAGCGGGTTGCCGAAGACCCGTTCGGGAAAAATTATGCGTCGCATACTGCGTAAGATAGCTGAAGGCGATACCGCTAACCTGGGCGATACTTCAACCTTGCTGGATCCGGGCGTGGTAGATGAGATTAAAGACGGCGCTTTGTAATACTAAAACACCAAATGTGTTGATAGTTGTTATACTCTTATATCTATAAGCTACTAAAAACAATACATTATGGACAAGTTAGAATTAAAAGGCAGCTGGAATGAGCTGAAAGGAAAAGTGAAACAAGCTTACGGCGATTTAACCGACGACGATCTGAAGCACGAAGAAGGTAAAGACGATGAATTGTACGGCCGCCTGCAGCAAAAAACGGGCAAAACCCGCGAAGATTTAATAGACTGGCTGAAAAGCCTGTAGACATAAAGCCCGGCAGTACCGGGCTTTATGTTTACTTAAAAATTTTATTGAGGTGGAGCGCGAGTCCATCGAGGATAATGGAGCTTAAACTTTCTTCTTTCTGCGCTTTCTGGTGCAGGTAATAAAAACCGTCTTTTAAGGCGTAAAGCTCTGCGCTTTGTGCTATAGGGTCAACAATAATATATTCTTGAACACCAAACCGCTCATAAATATCTTTCTTTTGGCGCAGATCGTAATAGGCGTTAGACGGGGAAAGTATCTCCAAAACCATATCTGGAGCGCCCATGATGTATTTTTTAATAATGGATTTTCTATTTTCAGAAACGTAGACTAAATCAGGCTGAAATATATTCCCCTCGTCAAAATGAACATCAATAGGAGCAAACATAGTAACTCCGTTATTATTTTTATTTTCGAGATAAGAGGACAGCTGTATAAAAATTCGACCAAGTATAAGCTGATGATCAGTTAAAGGTGATGGCGACATAACTAAATCATAATTAATCAACTGAAATGGCGCACCCTCTTCCAGCAATTCATAATCTGCTACTGTGTACTTCTTTTTTTCAGTGGTTAACATATATCAAATATAACTAATTTCGCGCCAACAATAAACAGCGTATCATCATTGCTTTGTTTCGGGCAGTGATTTTTTGGCGCTAACTTACTGTTAACAACACATAATTATGGCAAAGCAAAAACCAACTATACTGGTAGTAAATGATGATGGTATTACCGCTCCCGGCATTAAGGCGCTGATGGAAACCATGCAGGAAATTGGCAGAGTAGTAGTGGTAGCGCCGGATAGTCCGCAATCGGGCATGGGGCATGCCATTACGATAGGCAAACCACTCAGGTTAGACAAAGTAGATTTATACGAGGGTTTCGAAACCTACCGCTGTTCAGGCACGCCGGTAGATTGTGTGAAACTGGCTGTTAATATCATATTTAAAGGGAAAAAGCCTGATTTATGTGTATCAGGCATTAATCATGGCTTGAATAATTCTATCAATATTTTGTACTCCGGCACCATGTCGGCCGCGGTAGAAGGTGCCATCGAAAGTATTCCGTCTATTGGGTTCTCATTGGATGACTATACCCTGCAGGCCGATTTTAGCAATTGCCTGAAATACGTAAAGGAAATTGCCCTGCAAGTACTGGCGCATCCTATGCCAACGGCCACATTGCTGAATGTGAATTTTCCGAAAGGCAATGATTTGAAAGGTATCAAAGTTTGCCGCCAGGCACAAGCCAAATGGGCAGAAGAGTTTGATAAACGAACAGACCCGCACGGGCGGCCATACTATTGGCTCACCGGTGAGTTTCAATTAAATGACCAGGGCGAAGATACTGATGTTTGGGCTTTACAGCATAACTACGTATCGGTAGTACCGGTACAGTTTGATATGACTTCACACCATGCCATACCGGTACTTAATAGCTGGAAGTTTAACTTATAAATTTATTCTTTCAAAGCTGATAAGGTAAGATCATTACCCATTGGCCCGCCTGTCATTTTATAAATAATAGGGAAAGCCGGGTTATTGATGATCCATAGCTTGGTTTTGCCGTTAGCGGTGGTGGCGTATATTAAATCAAGCGCCTTATCATTAAGGCTATAGGTTTCTGTGTCGGTAGCCACAGTAAAGGTTTGCTTGTTCAGGTCGAATGTTTTATTTGTGATTAAACTGTTAAAGCTGTCTTTTGATAATACGGCCAACGTTTCATCGTCTTTCAACTTAGTTGTGGCTTCCATATCCGGTTCGCGCAGAGCCATCTTGGTGCCGCTTTGCATGCCTTTAGCCGTAAACAGATAAGTGCCGCTGCCAAAGCCGGGCAGCGACCACTGCATGGTTACCGGGTCTGTAATGCTGGTTAATGTTAAGGTAAGCGGTACATCCTGCCCCAAATTACGCACATGAGCATTGTAAGTAATTACAGAGCCGTTTTTTAATTGCGGCACATATTTTTGCGCCTTTGCTGCGGTAAACAGGCAAATTATAGTGAATAATAATGCGATTCTTTTCATGAGATGAATTAATTATGGTGTTAAAAATACTATAAATAAAATGCGGTAGTATAATAACTTTGAAAACTTATGCAAAAAGGAAATCAACTCCTTCTGGGGCTGCTTGTGGGTATGATTCTACCTGTTATTTCGTGGTTTGTGGTAGCTGATAAATGGAGTGCTGTTCCTTATTTGGGTAAGCCCGGCGTACCGTATTTATTTGCAGCAACATTAAATTTACTGCTGCTGAGATTAAGCTACAAAAAGGGAGCCGACCAGACCGGTAACGGTATTATGCTGGCTACTTTCATTTTTGTATTGGCCGCATTTATTCTAAAAATTAAGCATTAAGCGTATGAAGTATTACCTCATAGCCGGCGAAGCTTCCGGTGATTTGCATGGTGCTAACTTAATGAAAGCATTGAAGGAGCGTGATGCTGATGCCGAGTTCCGCTTTTTGGGAGGCGATTTGATGCTGGGGCAGGGCGGCCAATTGGTGAAGCACTACCGTGAGATGGCTTACATGGGCATTGTTGAAGTAATAGCTCATTTACCGGCCATCTTAAGGAACATGAAGCAAACCAAAGCTGATTTGCTTCAATGGCAGCCGGATGTTTTAATACTGATTGATTTTCCGGGCTTTAATCTAAAAATAGCCGAATTTGCTAAACAGCACCATATACAAACAGATTTTTATATCTCTCCAAAAGTTTGGGCCTGGAACCAGAAGCGGGTTTTTAAAATTAAACGGGTAGTTGACCATCTGTTTTGCATTTTACCTTTTGAGGTGAATTTCTATAAGCAATGGGATATGAAGGTAGATTATGTAGGCAACCCATTACTGGATGCCATAGTTGATTTTCAACCTGATGCTGATTTTTTAAAGAAACACAGTTTGACAGGTAAGAAACTCGTGGCCTTGCTGCCAGGCAGCCGCAAGCAGGAAATAAGTAAGTTGTTACCGGTAATGGAAGAGGTGGCCGGCCGGTTTACTGATTATCAATTTGTAATTGCCGGAGCCCCGGCTTTCGAAGCAGAGTATTACTATCAATATTTGAAAAATACCAATTTGCCGGTACTCTTTGGCGCCACATATGATCTGTTAACTCATGCAGAAGCAGCCATTGTAGCTTCGGGAACAGCTACTTTAGAAACGGCTTTATTTAGAACACCACAGGTGGTAGTGTATAAAACCAGTGCAGTTACAGCGGGCCTGGCACGGCTGGTACTCAAAATCAAATACATTTCATTAGTTAACCTGATTATGGACCAATTGTTGGTGCGTGAACTGATACAACAGGATTGCAATGCCGAAAAAGTTGCGGATGAATTGAATAATTTATTGAACAATGCTCAGTACCGGCACCAGATGTTAAGCAATTACACCCGCTTGCAACAAGTAATGGGAGAGGCAGGTGCATCGGCCCGAACGGCAGACTTAATTATTGAATACGCTAAAGGTAAAAAGCAAATAGCCCGGTAAGTAAAAAAGGCTTTGCCTCAACGGCAAAGCCTTATGTTTTCATAGGTGATGTTTAGTACTATATAGGTAGATGTAGATGTATGCTTATGCTATAGACAATTGGGTAATGTTAGCTTCAGGATTGATAGTACCGATAATATTGTATTGCACTTTTCTAATCGCTTTTAAATCAGCTTCAAGCAAGGCTTTTAATTCTTTATCAATACGGTTAGCTAAACTTACAATTGCTGCGGTAGTTTGTACAGTGTTCATAATTCAATGCTTTAGGTTGTAATTATTCTTCAGTTGTTTTGGGCTTGTCAATATGGTCAGTCTCGGTCAGGTTGTCTTTCCTGCGCTTGGCTTCCTCATATAAACGTTCTGCTTGCTCTTTTTCTCTCGAATCAGATGGCGCTTCCGGGTCTTGCGGATTTTGCCATTGTTTTTCTTCTTCGTTAGCAGGATGTTCGTTTGATAAACTCATATCTGTTGTCATCTGTAACTGTTAGAGCCAATGTTGTGCCAAAGTATATATACCAAGGGAGTGTCTTTGCAAATGCTTGTATTACAGAGAGAAAAATTAAGTGAAGTATAGCATGAGTTAAGCTACAATGTTCGGTGTAGCTGTACATAGATACTAAAAGCAGACAATTAGATGTAAGTAAAAGTCAAAAGTAAAAAGTCAAAATTCAAAAACAGCATTCACGAGTATGAGTTGCCAACT
>NZ_BAAGQS010000002.1:276790-393705 GCF_054783355.1 Mucilaginibacter koreensis
CTAATGAACTAATGAACTAATGAACTAATGAACTAATGAACTAATGAACTAATGAACTAATGAACTAATGAACTAATGAACTAATGAACTAATGAACTAATGAACTTTTCTTGCCCGAAAGCAGGTGTATTGTTAAGGCGATTAGAGAGAGTATGATTCCGATACCGCATACGCCATACCATTGATAATTGGTCCAAAGTTGAGTGGCCAAAAAGGTTCCTGCCGAACCGCCAACAAAGTAGGAAACCATATACACCGTATTGATACGGTTACGGGCCTCGGGTTGTAATGAAAAGATAAGCGCCTGGTTGGCAATATGAGTAGCTTGTACACCCATGTCCAATATAATTACACCTATTACCAGCAGGATAAGGCTTTGGCTCGAAAAGATAAAGATGACAAAGGAAAGCGGTATCAGTAATAATGTATAAATAATGAGGCGATAGCTATCCATCTTGTCGCTCAGTCGCCCAATGGCTGATGCGGCCAGTGCACCTGCTGCACCTACTAACCCGAAGGTTCCGGCTTCGGCGCTACCCATATTGAATTGAGGTTGTTTGAGTAAAAACACCAACGTAGCCCAGAAAGCACTAAAGCAGGCAAAGCACATAGCGCCCCTGAATGCAGCCAAGCGTAATACCGGTTCTGTTTTTACCAATTGAATTAATGAGGTAAACAAGGTTTTGTAATTGCCCTTGTATTCCGGCTCTATTTCGGGTAGTAACATAGAGGCCAGCAACCATAGTACACCCATCAGGCCGGCTGCTATATAAAACATGGCGCGCCAGCCCAGGTGTTCGCCTATAAACCCGCTGAGTGTGCGTGAGAGCAAAATGCCAATCAGTAATCCACTCATGACTACGCCAATCTTCTTGCCCCGTTCTTCGGGTTTCGCTAAATGTGCCACCATAGGAATTAATACTTGTGGAATAACAGAAGACAGCCCTACAAAAAAACTGGCTATAGTCAGAATTAAAATATTAGGTGCCCAAGCTGTGACCAGTAACGACGCTATGATGAAAGCAAAATCAATCAGAATAAGTCGCTTACGCTTAAACATATCAGCCAGCGGTACTATCAATAACAGTCCGGCAGCGTAACCTAACTGTGTGAACATGGCAATTTGCCCGGCCCTGGCGTTGTTTACTTTATAAGTATTTGCAATATCACTCAGTAAAGGTTGGGCATAATATATATTGGCCACTACCAAACCGGTGGTAATGGTCATTACCCATAAAATAGAAGAGGTAAGTTGTGGGGCAGCCTTAGCTGATAAATTGTTCGACATGGCTTGTAAGTATACGCCTGCAAAATTGAGCAAAGCTGTGCGATATACATTACAAGTTGTGTGTTATTTAGTTTACTGTATTTGTTAAATGAGTAGTTAACTGTTTTTTAGACACTTAAAATTGTTTTGGTATAAATTTTGTTAAAGATGGTTGAATATTTATTGTATTTGCGTTCTTTTAGATTTGAAGTG
The DNA here is from genome assembly GCF_054783355.1 of Mucilaginibacter koreensis. NCBI lineage: Bacteria > Pseudomonadati > Bacteroidota > Sphingobacteriia > Sphingobacteriales > Sphingobacteriaceae > Mucilaginibacter > Mucilaginibacter koreensis. The sequence goes on from NZ_BAAGQS010000002.1 coordinate 278,271, forward strand.
GCATTTTTAGGGTGAAATTCCTTACAAATAGTATCTAATCGCATTTTGTACAGATATATTGTATAGTTTGGGGTTAAAAGTTTGTAAGTTTTGGATTAATCTTCAAAAGATGTTTCAGTAATTAAGGTTAATTGCAAGAAATACGAAGAGGTGTAAATTAATCTGCATATTTAATTATAAGTTGAATTGTCATGATTAAGTACTTTGTAAACTTTTTTGAAAATAATTTGTATTAATTCAAAACTTAGTGTTACTTTTACACCATATTAAAAAAGACACAAGATCTCTTCTCATAATTTAGGTTTATAATTGGTTAGTAAAGGCCTCCTGCCCATCAGGAGGCTTTACTTTTTTAAAGATTTTTGCTAATCGGTTTTGGAGTTGAGAAAATGAAATAAAAGTTTGGCGGTATATAAGTTCTTTATATATTTGCCCTCCGCAACGGGGGATTAGCTCAGCTGGCTAGAGCGCTTGCATGGCATGCAAGAGGTCATCGGTTCGACTCCGATATTCTCCACTTCAAAAAGCCGCTTACATTTTTTGTAAGCGGCTTTTTTATTTCCAGTCTGTATTTGGCTGATGTATTCACTTATCTTACTCAAACTAAAGCTGCCCTTCTAAGTTTGAATAGCGTATTAATCAGCCTACATGGAATATACTTGTAACGTTATTGGTATTGGTTTATCAGCGGGCGGAATGCAGCCCCTGCTCGAAATTGTGGCTGACCTTCCTGAAAACCTTAATGCAGCTTTAGTGATCATTATGCACCTGCCTATTGATGCGCATAGCAATCTTAATATTATTCTTTCAAAGAAAACGCCTCTTGATATTGTGCCGGTAAGTACAATTGAGTACCTCGAATGCGGGAAAATTTATGTGATGGCAGAGGGTAAGGAAATGATACTAAGCAATGGTTTTCTGCAAATCAGAGACAGAAACAGTGAAGAGAAAATCAATAATACAATTAACACCTTTTTTAAATCACTGGCTATAGATGCCGGAGAGAAAGGCATGGGCATTGTTTTATCGGGCGCAGGTTATGATGGTATTGAAGGGGCTAAATTAATTGAAGATTACCATGGCTTGGTCATCGTTCAGGATCCGGACAGTGCCCAGTTCCCGCTTATGCCCGCTAATCTTATTGCTAATGATCATCCTGATTACATACTTACGCCTAATGAAATCGCAAAAAAGATTGTTGCTAAAGTTCAATAAACCTTAACACCAATCTTTTAACTGTGTGATAGACTTGGATTAAAGAAAAGCAATAAGAAGCTGCGTATTCAATTTAATAGTAAATTATCCCTTCAATACAGGCAACGAAAAACTAAAAGTGCTGCCCTCGCCTATAGCACTTTCTACCCATATTTTGCCATTTTGTGCTTCAATAAAATCTCGGGAAATAGCCAGTCCCAATCCTGAACCTGATTTATTTTGCCCATCGGTAGGGACCTGAAAGTAGCGGTCAAACAATCGTTTTTGGTATTGTTCATCAATACCCTTACCCTGATCTTTAACAGAGAAGGTAACCTGTCCGTTAATGGCCTTTGTACTGATGAATAATTTTGATTTTTCCGGACTGTAGCGTAAAGCATTAGATAAGAAGTTAACCAGTACCCAAGCCGTTTTTTCTACATCTGCATGCACTTGCGACAGGCCATGCTCTGGTATAAACTCCAGTTGCACACCTTTCTGCTCCGCTTGGAAACGTACAGGCGTAAGCGCATAATCCACAATCTGTGCCGGGTCTACATTTACAAAATTTAATTGAATGTTACCGGTTTCCACCTGTGAAAGGTCCAGTAGTTCGCTGGTAATTTTAAGCAGGCGGCTGTTGTCTTCCTGTATATGCTCAAGTAATTGCTGTTGCTCCGTGTTCAGGGTGCCCACACGTTCATCTTTTAGCAGTCTTAAGCTCATTTTAATAGAAGAAATCGGGGTTTTCAGTTCGTGCGAAATGGTGGCAATAAAGTTGGTCTTGGCCTCGTCCCGCTCCTTATATTCAGTAACATTTTTAAGAATAAACACCCGGCCGGCAGACATACCCGCAATGCGCAACGTGTCTTGCGATTGGTCTGTTAGGTTGGGAATGGTAATCTCCCGGTTTTCCAGTTGAAAATAAGCTTCTTTATGTTCTATAACAATTTTAAAGGGTTTGCCTGATGCTTTATTGGTTAAAATGTATTGAAGTAAATCGTTTCCCTGGCTCAAATCATTAATGTTTTGGCCAATGATATTGTCCCTATTTAAACTGAGCAAATTGCGGGCTACATTATTAATAAACAGCACTTCTTGCTTTTCATTTACCCCAATAATGGCATCCTGCATTTTTTCAATAATGGTTTCAATGCGCCTTTTCTCCGAAAGTGCAGTGGCCAGATTGCTGTTTTCCCATTCATTGAGTCGCAGTGCCATGTTGTTAAAAGCTTTGGCTACCTCCCCAAATTCATCATCCTGGCTAAAATTAAGGCGCTGACTATAGTTTTTATGGCTGATTTCTTGTATACCTTCTAAAAGCGCACGCAGCGGGCCTGCTACTACGTCCGGAAAGTTCACGCTAAAGCTAAAAAGTACCAGGAAGGTGAAAGTACCTGTTAAGCCCAGCAACAGGGTAGCCCGGTTTACGGCTGCATGTGCGCGGTCGTTTTTGCGTACAATGGCCTGCATATTCAGGGTTTCAATCTGGCGAAGGTGCTTACGCATTTGCCGTTCTGTTTGGGCCAGGGTGGTTACGTTGGTACTCTGCGCCATGCGGTTGAAAGCAACACGTAACTGTTGGGTAGCTTGTTTTTCGCCGGGCTCTGTAATGTTTTGTTCCTGCCTGTTCAGTTGCTGATTGAACTCATTGGTGCTTGCGGCGCTGAGTGGGAGGACATTTTCATCCAATACCGTGCGCATATCCTTGGTGAAATTCAAAGTTTCATAGTTGTTTTTCAGAATAACTTTGGCGCTTTTTGAAATTTCCTGGATATAAAACAGCGACAAACCGCCGTAAAACAGAATAACCACAAACAGAAAGCCGAAGCCTAAGCGAAGTTTATGTTTTATTTTCATGAGAGTATAACTAAATCGGTTTCGGTAGCTGCCATACTTTTTAGCAGCTGGTTAAATACGGTTGTTTTTACGATGACCTGAAACAGGCTCAGGTGTGGTTTGCCGATGCAAATGGTAGTAATTTCGCGCTCGCGGGTTACCTGCATAATGGTTTGTGTTATCTGGTTGCTTCTCAATCGCAGCACTTCGGCTCCAAGCTCGGTAGCCAGTTTCAGGTTGTTAATCAGAAAGCGCTGCTTGTCCAACCTGATGCGGTCACTGCTTTCTTCGCCGGTTTGCACATACAATACAATCCAGGGCGAACGGTAGTAAGAAGCCAGCCGGGCCGTTTTACGGATAACAATTTTAGCCGTTTCTGCATTGGATGAAATGCAAGCCAGAAAGCGCTCAGGGCGCAGTTTTACCTGCTTAGGCACCTCCACATCAATTTTTCGTTCTAAATGATGAGCTACTTCTTTCAGAGCCAATTCACGCAACTGCAAAATCTTTTCACTCCTGAAAAAGTTTTGCAGGGCCAAAGCTACTTTACTTTTATCGTATATTTTACCCTCGTTCAGGCGCTCAATCAACTCATCGGCCGTTAGGTCGATGTTTACAATTTCATCAGCCTGCTGGAGTATTTTATCGGGTATGCGCTCGGTGATAGCTATACCGGTAATGTTTTCTACTTCTTCATTCAGGCTTTCCAGGTGCTGTATATTTACAGCGGTAATAACACTGATGCCGGCTTCCAGCAAATCAAATACGTCCTGCCAGCGCTTGTCATTCTTGCTGCCTTCAATATTGGTGTGTGCCAACTCATCCACAATTACTACTTCGGGGTGCCGGTTCAGTATAGCTTGTAAATCCATCTCGTCCAACTCTTTTCCTTTATAAAAAGTTGTTCGCCTTGGTATAACAGGCAGACCCGCCAGCAGGGCATGCGTTTCGGCCCGGTAATGAGTCTCAATATAGCCTATTTGTATATCAATACCATTTTTAAGCAGGGCGTGGGCTTCCTGCAACATCCGGTAAGTTTTGCCCACACCTGCACTCATGCCAATATATACCTTCAGCTTTCCGCGCCTGGACTTTTTTACCAGTTCCAAAAAGCTTTTTACTGATGGATCTTTATGTTCCTGTTCTGCCGGCATCACCATGTGTTAAAACGAAACGGCAAATGCTGCAGTAATTACCGGGTTGGTACCTACATAGCTGCCATTTTTTAGAAAGATATCGTCTTTACTGTCATATATTTTGCCTTCCAGTCTTATGAGGGCATTGCTCATCGGTGCATAATCTAAGTTAACAGAGTAGCCGGTAGTTTTAAAGCCATTAGGTGTACCGGTAGCAATGATAACCCCATGCTGATCGCGATAGTATTCTGCCCTTGCAGCAGCAGCCCACTTGTCAGCCAATTGATACCGAACTACTGCCACGGGTGCAATAATATGATAGTACCCGTTGCTGTTATGGTCTTTTTGCTGTATGCCATAGTCAAACCCGGCAGTTAAACCCAGCGCTTTGGTAAGCTGGAAAATACCATAAAAGTTGTTATAGAAACGGCGTACGCCTACTGAATCTGCACCTTCTGAGCCTAAATAATTGCTATAATTCAAAGTGATTTTTGACGATGGTGTATAATACAATTCAATGCCTCCGGCGGGTTTGTTACTTCCATCGGGTCGGTAAATGCGCTGCCAGCCATTGAGGTATAGGGCAGTTAATATCCATCTGTTATCGGCTGTGGTATAAGTTAGCTTTGCCCCTGTTTCGTAATAAGGGGTGTTGTCTGATGCAATGTTGCGGGTTAAAGTCCAGCAGTTTTTGCCGATAGCACTTTCATAGCCAATGTGCGAGGCGAATATACCGGCATCCAGCCACAGGTTAGCAGTTTTGCTCAGTTTTATACCGGCATTGGCTTCAAATATATTTTTTAACACACCAGGTTCTGCAGCCAGGTTAGCATTGGCATACGAACCCGCCATAAGGGCCAGATTGGCCCTTAAGTTGCCATTGTCATACGCGGCTTTGATAAATCCCAGGTTCAGGTTTACTTCGTTGTGGCGATTGTAAGCATATATAAATGATGGCCGGTTATGGTCGGCTGGCTTGTTAAAATCAAAACCGTAGTAAATTTCCGCGTAGCCGCTAATAGTAAGCGGACTGTGTGTTTTAGTAGTGTCCTGTGCATTTGCCATAACTGTACTTAGTGCAGCAATGGCAGTAGCTATGATGAATTTAAATTTCATGTTGGAGTAAATGAAGATAGTTATTTCAGGTGTTCGAGTGCCAGGTTAAGTTTGAGTACATTTACTTTAACCGGGCCAAACATAGGTTTTTCGGTATGCTGAGCCACTAAGTTGGCTACCATATTAGGGTTAAGGTGACGGTTTTGGGCCACACGGTTAATTTGTATTTGAGCGCCCTGGGCAGAAATATCAGGATCCAAACCGCTGCCTGATGCAGTAACCATATCTGCAGGAATTTCGCTGCGTTTGAGGTTAGGGTGATATTTCAATAAAGTATCAATCCGGTTGTTCACCTCTTTTAGATAATCAGCATTGCTGGGGCCTTTGTTGGAGCCTGCAGAACCGGCAGCATTATAACCCACCGCTGATGGGCGGCCCCAGAAATATTGAGGCTGATCAAACTTTTGACCAATGTTGGCATAACCTACCGTTTTGCCGTTTGCAGTTATAGTTTCGCCGTTTCCACCCCCGGTTGAAAATTTACCCAGGCCGGTAATCAGCAGCGGGTAAGCAACACACAACATTAAAGTGAGCACTAAAGTGAGCCTGATGGCAGGCATGATGTACGATTTCATATCGAAAAGTATTTTAATCTGAATGATTTTGATTTTTACTATACCAGCAGGCCTACTACCAAGTCAATTAGCTTGATGCCAATAAAAGGTGCAATTATACCGCCTAACCCATACAGCAGCAAGTTTCGGCGTAACAGGGCGCTGGCACCAATAGGCTTGTATTCCACGCCTTTTAATGCCAGCGGAATCAGCATCGGAATAATGATAGCATTAAAGATGACAGCCGACAGAATAGCCGACTCCGGGCTGTGTAGCCGCATGATATTCAAGCTTTGCAGAGCCGGGATAGAGGCAATAAATAAGGCCGGTACAATGGCAAAATACTTGGCCACGTCATTGGCAATAGAGAAGGTAGTCAACGTGCCACGGGTAATTAATAACTGTTTGCCGATTTCTACAATTTCAATCAGTTTAGTCGGGTCATTATCCAAATCCACCATATTGCCGGCTTCTTTGGCGGCTTGGGTGCCGCTGTTCATGGCTACGCCTACATCGGCCTGGGCCAGGGCAGGGGCATCGTTGGTGCCGTCGCCCATCATGGCAACCAATTTACCTTGTGTTTGCTCATGTTTAATGTAATTCATTTTATCTTCGGGCTTGGCTTCAGCAATAAAGTCATCTACCCCGGCCTTTTGGGCAATGTATTTAGCCGTAAGCGGATTATCGCCGGTTACCATCACCGTTTTTACACCCATTTTGCGCAGGCGCTCAAATCGTTCAGATATGCCGGGTTTGATGATGTCCTGTAACTCCACCACACCCAATACCTGTTCGTTTTGCGATACCACCAGCGGCGTACCACCATTAGATGAGATCGCCTTAACACGCTCTTCTACTTCTGTTGGAAAAGTATGCCCGGCATTTTTGGCAATATTACGAATGGCATCGGTAGCACCTTTCCTGATGCGGATACCATCAGGCGTATTGATACCGCTGGAACGTGTTTCAGCGGTAAACTTTACAAATTCCGCACCTGCTGGTGTAGCAGGTATTTTGTAGTTGGCACTTGCCAGTTCTATAATGGATTTACCTTCGGGTGTCTCATCAGCCAATGAAGACAGTACCGCAGCCATAACCAGGTTACCGGCATCTACATTGGGTGCAGGCCAAAACTGGGTAGCCTTGCGATTACCTATGGTAATGGTACCTGTTTTATCCAATAACAATACATCAATATCGCCCGCAGTTTCAACAGCCTTACCCGATTTGGTAATTACGTTGGCACGCAATGCCCTGTCCATACCAGCAATACCAATGGCAGATAGCAGTCCGCCTATGGTAGTAGGAATGAGGCAAACGAACAGTGAAATTAAAGCTGCAATAGTAATGGGTGTATTGGCATAATCAGCAAAGGGCTTTAGCGTAACGCATACAATAATAAAAATGATAGTAAAGCTGGCCAGTAAAATGGTAAGCGCAATTTCATTTGGTGTTTTTTGGCGTGAGGCACCTTCTACAAGTGCAATCATTTTGTCCAGAAAGCTTTCGCCGGGCTGGGTAGTTACCTCTACCGTGATCTTATCTGATAACACTTTAGTGCCACCGGTAACTGATGATTTATCGCCGCCTGCTTCACGTATCACCGGGGCAGATTCACCGGTAATAGCCGACTCATCAATAGTGGCAATGCCTTGTATAATCTCACCATCGGTTGGGATCGTATCGCCGGGTTCGCAGATGAACACATCGCCTTTGCGCAAATCGCTTGATGATTTGGTGCTGATGGTACCATCGGCTGCCAGTACTTTAGCCGGTGTTTCTTCGCGGGTTTTGCGCAGGCTGTCGGCTTGTGCCTTACCGCGTGCTTCGGCAATCGCTTCTGCAAAGTTGGCAAATAACACTGTAAGCAGCAGAATAACGAAAATGCCCAGGTTATAGGCAAATGAACCCTGCCCCTGGTGGGTTAAGCTGTAGATGGTAACATACAACATAACTACGGTACCAATCTCCACAGTAAACATTACCGGGTTGCGTACCATTACGCGCGGGTCAAGTTTTATAAAAGACTCCTTTAATGCGGTTTGCACTAAAGCAGGTTCAAATAATTTATTGGATTGAGTTTTCACGATGCAATTATTTAATCATAGAAAAATATTCGGCCAGCGGGCCCAGTGCCAGGGCAGGGAAGTAAGAAAGGGCGTTAAGTACCAGTATTACAGCCAGGGTCATGAAACCGAAAGTCAGGGTATCGGTACGCAATGTGCCGGCCGATTCAGGTATATACTTCTTTTTGGCGAGCAGTCCGGCAATGGCTACAGGGCCAATGATGGGCAGGAAGCGACCCAAAATGAGCACAAAGCCGGTAGTTACATTCCAAAAGATATTGTTATCACCCAAGCCTTCAAAACCGGAGCCGTTATTAGCGTTGGCCGAAGTCATCTCATACAACATTTCTGAAAAGCCATGAAAGCCGGGGTTGTTAAGCCAAGCTGATGGTTTAACTGCCCAGTTGGCATTGCCATGTGCTGTGAAAACATAGCTGGCCAGGGCGGTGCCCGCCATAATCAGAAAGGGGCTGAGCAGGGTAATCAGCGCCGCAATTTTTACTTCGCGGGCTTCCACCTTATGACCTAAAAATTCAGGGGTACGGCCTACCATCAAGCCAGAAATAAATACCGCAATAATGAGGTAGATAAAGTAATTGAGTATTCCTACACCGCAACCCCCGAAAAAGCCGTTAATCATCATACCCAGTAATTGCCATGCACCGGTAAGCGGCATAGTGCTATCGTGCATTCCGTTAACTGAGCCGGTTGACACAATGGTGGTCAGTGTGCTCCAGTAGCCTGTAGCCATCGGGCCAATGCGTACCTCTTTACCTTCCATGGCACCGGTAGCTTGGCTGATACCCATTTTGGCAATAGCCGGATTGCCGCCCAACTCGCTGCTAATGGTCGGAATCATGAGCATCAACATACCCACCATCATCATGCTGAATATTACCCACCCTAATTTTTTACGGCGGATAAAGTAACCGAAAGCTATAATCATGGCCATAGGAATAATCATTTGTGCAACGATCTCTACCATGTTAGTTACGTAGCTCGGGTTTTCGAGCGGGTGAGTTGAGTTGGCACCGAACCAACCTCCACCGTTAGTTCCCAGGTGCTTTATAGCAATCATTTGCGCTGCAGGCCCACGTGATACATTTACAGTATCGCCCTGTATCGATATAAACTGGTCTTTACCGGCATAGCTGCTTGGTATGCCATTAAAAGTGAGAATCAAAGCCATCACGATTGACAAAGGCAACAGCAGGCGGGTGATTGATTTGATAAAGAAATCCCAAAAATTACCGATATTATCAGTGGTTTTATCCCTGAAAGCTTTAAATAAACCTACCGCAGCAGCAATGCCGGTTGCAGCGCTGGTAAACATCAAAAACATGACGATAAATTGCTGAGTGAGGTAAGTAAGGCCGCTTTCGCCGGAGTAATGTTGCAAATTACAATTGACCACAAAGCTGATAATGGTATTGAAAGCCAAGTCTGGTGTCATACCCGGGTTACCGTCGGGGTTGAGTGGAAGTTTATCCTGAAAAATAAGTACGAAGAAACCATAAACCAGCCAGAGCACATTGATGGTAAGCATGGCTTTTAAAAACTGCTTCCAATTCATCGGCTCATTATTGTTAATGCCGGATAATTTGAAAATGCCGTTTTCGAGCGGCTTCATAAAGTCGGTCCACACGCGCTCACCAGCAAACATTTTGGCCAGGTAATTACCCAGCGGAATGGCAATGAGCAGTGTAATCAGGAACGAGGCAAGTATGCCTAAAAGTTCAGTGTTCATTTCAATAGTGAATTAGAATTTTTCTGGTTTGAGCAGTACATACACCATGTAGATGAATACCGCGATGGAAATAATGAATAATGCAATCATGGGGAATCAGATTTTTTCGAACCAGTCAACAGATTTAAAAATCACCCAGCAGCAAATGAGCAGTGCCAGGACTAAAAGAAGTGTGAGCATAGTGTGTAAATTTTAACCGCTTGTGGCAAAGGAGGTGCCTTTATTAAGGGGTAGATGGTAATTTATTGTGAATCAGTATTTTATTTACTGATATAATAAATTTAAAACAGGTTATAAAAAACAAACCCTTCCAAAATGGAAGGGTTTGTTTTTCAAAAGGGGAGAATAAGCTTAGAAAATGGTTAATATATTTCTACTGAACTTCATTGCAAGGAACGAAGCAATGAAGCTTTACCAAAAGCTGTATCTTTTTACTTTTAATTAATCAGAATACTTTCACTAAACTTTTGCGAAACGGTGATTTCTGTCTGATTATCAATGCTAATGACTAAGGAGTGGTCGAAAGAAATCTTTTCGAGCACCTGCAGCTTGGTACCAATGCTGATGTTAAGTTTCTTCAGGTATTGCAAAAACTCAGAGCCGGTATCCTTTACGGCAGCCACACGGCAAATGGCACCAATTTTAGATTCTGCCAAAGTAACCGAATGGATAGCCGGCATCTTACCGTTAGCTTTCGGAATAGGATCGCCATGCGGATCGTATTCGGGGAAGCCCAGAAATTTATCCAGCCGGTCGGCCAGGGTGGCATCGCTGATGTGCTCCAGGTCTTCTGCAATGTTATGGATCTCATCCCAACTGTACCCCAGCTTTTCTAACAGGAAAACCTCCCAAAGGCGATGTTTGCGCACAATCAATGTTGCATCGCGCAGGCCGGTTGCAGTAAGTTTTACGCCCTTGCGTTTGTCATATTCAATCAGCTGCTTATCTGTCAGCTTTTTGATCATGTCCACAACCGAAGCGGGATTATTACCCAGCATTTCGGCAACTGCCGTGGGCGTAATTTTTTCGCCCGCACGCTGTGCAAGCCGATAAATGGCTTTGAGGTAGTTTTCTTCGGTAAGCGTATGCATCCGGTTATAATTTTTAATGAAACAAACATAAATAAAAATTGTCCCTTTATTTCAAAATTAGGTTAGTCTAATTTTAATAATTAGAATTGTTGATAATTAATAATATGTTTGCTGTAATATGGAAGGATATATCTACTTGTTGCTTATGCTTTTATTAGTTAATAGTGCCAAGGCGCAAACGCATTTAATAACAGGGACTGTTAAAAATATTGAAACCGGTCAGCCCGTGCTGCATGGAAGCATATGCATAATACCGACGGGCGCAGGAGCAAAAATTAGTGTCGACGGAAGATTTAGTTTAGCCGGCCCTGCACAGGTGTCAGGTTTAGCTTTGCGAGTTTCTTGTGTGGGTTATCAAACCGATACTGTGCAGTTACAGGCCGGGCAACATCTATATCATATTTTATTAAAGCCAATAAGCGCTAATCTCAATGAAGTGGTAGTCACCGGTGTATCTCGGGCTACGCAGGTGCGTGAAAATCCCATTCCTATAGTAGGGGTATCAACCAAAAAGATTGAGCAAAGCAGCCAGAATAATTTGATTGATGTGCTGGTAAAAAGTGTACCAGGACTGAATGCCGTGAAAACCGGGCCTAATATATCAAAGCCGTTCATTCGTGGATTAGGTTATAACCGGGTGCTTACCTTATATGACGGCATCAGGCAGGAGGATCAGCAATGGGGCGATGAGCACGGGCTGGAAGTAGACGCCTATAACATCAGCAGGGCTGAAGTTGTAAAGGGGCCATCAAGTTTAATTTATGGCTCAGATGCGCTGGCTGGCGTTGTTGGGCTCATCCCTGCCATGTCGACAGAACGGGACAGCACCATACACGGCAAATACTTTACTGAATATCAGTCCAATAATCAGCTTATAGGTAATGGCCTGCGTTTAACTTATGGAACTGCGCACTGGCTTTATATCATTAGGGGTTCTTACCGTTTGGCAAAAAACTACAGTAACCCTACAGATGGACGGGTATATAATACCGGCTTTAGGGAAACGAATGCTTCGGCTACTGTAAAGTATACTACGGATAAAGGTTATTCCTCTTTAAATTTTACATTATACGATAACCAGCAGGGTATACCGGATGGCAGCCGTGATTCATTGTCGCGCAGGTTTACTTATCAAGTAAACGAGGGTGATGCCGATGATGTAAAAAAGCGGCCTGTAGTTACTGATGCCATGCTGAATACTTACCAACTAACTCCGTTGGTACAGCACATACAGCATTATTGTTTGTATACCAAAAATCATTACCAATTGGGTAAGGGTGATATTGATGCATTACTTGCATTTCAGCAAAACATCAGGCGGGAGTATAATCACCCTACTCAGCCAGACCAGGCCGGTATGTATGTGCGGTTGAATACCATTAATTATGGTCTTAACTACAATGCACCTGTACTTGCTAACACCGAACTGTCTTTTGGGGTAAACGGCATGTATCAAAACAATAAAAGTTTAGATGCAACTGATTTTCCAATACCGGATTATCAATCATTTGATGCCGGTTTATATGGCTTTGCCAAATGGAAATACCAGTACTTAACCGTGAGCGGCGGCTTACGCTATGATACGCGCTCTTTGCATGGCAGTGATTTTTATACCAATATTGATCCTTCTAACGGTTTTAGCAGGAGGGTAACTGGTGACAAGATACCAGGTGCTTATTTACAGTTCCCGGCTTTTCATCAAACGTTTAACGGCTTGTCGTTAAGCTTGGGAGCCACTTATGCGTTGAACGGGCAAATCAGTGTGAAAGCCAACATTGCACGCGGTTACCGGGCGCCCAGTATCACCGAATATGCTTCCAACGGTTTAGATCCCGGTGCTCACATTATTTATTTAGGGAACCGTGGCTTTAAACCGGAATTTTCCTTACAACAGGATTTAGGGCTGGATGTAACTCTTACTGATTTTTCTTTTACCCTGAGCTTGTTCAATAACAACTTATCAAATTTTATTTACCTCGCCCAATTGGTTGATGGTGCAGGTAACTCCATCAGCAATGCACAAGGCAATAAAACTTATCAGTACCAGCAAGCCAAAGCGCAGCTGTATGGTTTGGAAACCACGTTTAGTTTGCACCCCCAAGCATGGAAAGGATTTGCTTTTGACAACGCGCTTTCACTCACTTATGGTTTTAACCGAAGCCAAGCATTTCAACATGCTGGTTTGCAAGGCGAATATTTACCACTGATTCCGCCCCTGCATGTATTGAGCAGCTTGAACCAAGAAGTAAAGTTGAAGTCGGCTATTTTTAAATCTATTAACTTTAAAGCTGAAGCTGATATCAACGCCGCCCAAAACCGTTACCTGGCGTCAAATAATACAGAAACCTACACGCACGGCTATACGCTTTTTGATATGGGTGCAGGCGCTGAAATACAATACAGTAAAAAGTGTGCCTTGCAGGTACAATTGCAAATCAATAACTTGTTTAATACGGTCTATCAGTCGCACCTTAACCGGTTAAAATATTTTGAATATTACGCCGCTTCTTCTGGCGGTCGAACAGGAATTTACAATATGGGAAGGAATATTTGTGTAAAGGTAGTAGTGCCGTTTTAATGAATAATTTATAAGGGTTTGTTATTGCGAGCGGTAATGTGGCAACCGCTTACTGTACAGAAGCGCTGATGCCTCCGTATGGTTGCCACGCTACAGCTCACAATAATAACCTTAAAACAACAAGAGCCAAGAATCTTTTATCTTGATTCTTGGCTCTTGTTTCTTGATTCTAATAACTTATCCCACCAGTTTTTTATACTTAATACGGTGAGGCGTATGATCGCCTAAGCGTTTTTTGCGGTTCTCTTCGTACTCGGAATAGTTGCCTTCAAAGAAGTACACCTGAGATTCACCTTCGAAGGCGAGGATATGGGTACAAATACGATCCAGGAACCAGCGGTCGTGACTGATGATTACTGCACAGCCGCCAAAGTTGTCTAAGGCTTCTTCCAGGGCACGTAGGGTGTTTACGTCAATATCGTTGGTTGGCTCATCCAGCAGCAATACGTTGGATCCCTTTTTCAGTGTAATGGCCAAGTGTACCCGGTTGCGTTCACCACCCGAAAGTACATTTACCTTCTTCTGCTGATCGCCGCCGTTGAAGTTGAAACGTGATACATAGGCGCGTGAATTTACCGGGCGGTTGCCCAGCATTATAGTTTCCTGCCCGTCAGTAATGTTTTCCCAAACAGTTTTGTTGGCATCCAAATCATCATGCATCTGGTCAACGTAACCCAGTGCTACGGTTTCGCCTACGCGAAAAGTACCTGCATCCGGCTGCTCCTGCCCGGTAATGAGGCGGAACAAAGTGGTTTTACCCGCGCCGTTAGGGCCAATGATACCCACAATACCAGCAGGTGGAAGCGAGAAAGTCAGATTTTCGAATAATACTTTATCGCCATAAGTTTTACTTACATTGTTCACCTCAATTACCACATTACCCAAACGAGGACCGGGGGGGATGAACAACTCCAGCTTTTCTTCGCGCTCTTTGGTTTCCTCAGAGGCCAGTTTTTCATAGTTAGCTAAACGGGCCTTGCCTTTGGCATGGCGGGCTTTGGGAGCCATCTTCACCCATTCCAGTTCGCGCTCTAAAGTTTTCTGGCGCTTGCTTTCGGTCTTTTCTTCCTGAGCTAAACGCTTGGCTTTTTGGTCCAGCCATGAAGAGTAATTACCTTTCCATGGTATACCTTCGCCACGGTCCAGTTCCAGAATCCAACCCGCTACATTATCCAGGAAGTAGCGGTCGTGTGTTACGGCAATTACGGTACCCTTATATTGTTTCAGGTGCTGTTCCAGCCAGTCAATAGATTCAGCATCCAAGTGGTTGGTCGGCTCATCTAAAAGTAGTACGTCCGGTTCCTGCAATAGCAGGCGGCACATAGCCACGCGGCGGCGTTCACCGCCCGAAAGTACTGCAATTTTAGCATCCGGGTCGGGGCAGCGCAGGGCATCCATAGCGCGTTCCAATTTGGTATCCAGTTCCCAGGCGTTGGTAGCGTCTATTTTGTCTTGTAGCTCGCCTTGTCGGGCCAGCAGTTTATCCATCGCATCGGCATCCTCATAGTATTCAGGTAAACCGAATTTTTCGTTTATTTCTTCGTATTCTTTTAAAATGGCGGTAGTTTCGGCTACGCCTTCTTCTACTACTTCTTTTACCGTTTTATTTGGGTCCAGTTCCGGCTCCTGCGCCAGGTAACCCACCGAGTAACCCGGCGAAAACACCACTTCGCCCTGGTAAGATTTATCCAGCCCGGCTATAATTTTAAGCAATGATGATTTACCTGAACCGTTTAAACCGATAACGCCAATCTTAGCGCCATAAAAAAACGACAGGTAGATGTTTTTTAACACCTGTTTTTGAGGCGGGTAAATTTTGTTCACCCCCGCCATGGAGAATATGATCTTTTCGTCGGCCATGCAGATTTGTAATTAGTGTGAGCAAATATCAGGTAAAAACTGTGGGTTTACAAAGGAGTGCTGTTGGCTGGTTGAAATATTTGTGGCGTTGGCAGGTTGAAATATTTGTGGCGTTGGCAGGATAGTACGTGGCGTTAATTAGGAAGCGGAAATTTAAATTAATTCATAATGAAGTGGATGTACAATTTATGATATAGGGGTAAGGGTTAGAGAAATGATTGAAAGTCTTAAATTGTATTAATCGTAGTATTTCATATCATTGGGCGTTGCCTTCGGCCCGGGCTATTCACTCCAAGTCCTCGCTATCGCTGTGGGCTTTACGCTGCTATACCTAACGCAAGAAGCAGAACGGCAATGGTTTTTTAGTCTATTGTCCTTCGTCTCAATATCTTTTATCCCTCTACAAATAAGTTTGTATTCCAAAAGCTTCTTCGGCCAACACCGGCTTCCACTCCTCGATCAGTTTTTTATAGGCCTGGCCAACGGGGCGTATTTTGCGGTTGAGGTCATATAGCCCCAAAGTATTTACATTGCCGGCCGGGTCGCGCAGTGCAGAATCCCAGTCTACCTGGTCTAACAGGCTAAACCAGGTGAAGCCCACAATCGGGAAGCCATCCTGCTTAAAGCGATATAAATTAGCCCATTCCTTTTTAAGCCACATTACAGCGTTAGGTTCGGCAATGTTAGTTTCAGTATGCATTACCGGCAGGCGGTAGCGGTCGTAATATTGCTTGGTAATTACGTAATAGCCAAAAATCTCTCCAGATGCAGAAGTACTGCCATCAGGATGAACCATATGCTCATTGGTTACATAATAATCGGTGCCCATAATACACTTGGCTTTTACCTGATGATCATGAAACCAGGTGTATTCTTCATCTGTCATCCCATTATCCAGTAAGTATTTATACATGCGCACACTTACTGGGTGCCCATAGGAAAGATCGAGCGACAAAAAACGCTTCTCGTTCAGGAAATGAGCCATATGCCGGCAGTCAGGATTTTCGGGGTGAAAGTATTCCGATGATTCGCTTTGTATAAAGCTGGCATTAGGCTGTATCTCCAGTATGGCATGCATGGCCATTACATTGGCTTTGCACAAATGCTTAAGTGCAGTAACATAGGCTTTATCACTGCTTAGGCACTCATTCCACCAGCCATACTGGCCAGAGAACATAGCGGTAATAAAAATTTCGTTAATGGGCGTATATAAAGCGGCATGCGGATAACGGCTGGCAAAAGCTTTGGCATATTCCGCAAAAAGTTGCGGAAATTCGGGGTTTTGAAAATCGCCTATCCAATCCGGAACGCCGAAGTGGCACAGGTCGACAATAGGGCAGATATCCAGCCGCTTTAACTCGGCCATGGTTTGATCAGTAAAATCCCATTCGTACTGGCCCGGGCCGGTATGCACCTTATAGTAAGGCGGACCATAGCGTAAAAATTCAATTCCCATCTCCTTTACTAAAGCGAAATCTTCTTTCCAGCGTTCGTAATGACCGGTCTTTTCAAGTTCATCCACCCTTTGTTTTTGGCCATTTACCATAATGGTGGGATAGCTGTTTTCAATACCGGTGCTGAACATGAACTTGCTTTTCATAAATAGATTTATTGGAATAGTTAACGGAGGCTACTGCTCCTTTATTTAATGTTTATTAACGGAAATAAATGGGATGTATATACTTACAAAATATCAAGGCGACCACCATCTACTACTAAGGTAGTGCCATTAATATATGCGGCATCATCAGAAGCCAGGAAACAAATGGCTGCAGCCAGGTTTTCCGGCTTGCCAATAGCACCCTGAATTTTTTCTTTACCGTCTTTAATATTGGGGTTGTCCCATAACATGGGGGTATCTACGGCACCAGGTGCTACGCAGTTAAAGCGTGCTTGGGTGGAAGGATACTCCAGGCATAAACCACGGGTAAATGCTTCAATGGCACCTTTAGTTGCAGCGTAGGGCAGCACATTTGGTGTAGTTTGGTGGGCGTGTACCGAGCTTAAATTTACAATAGCCCCTCCATGCATATGAGGCAGAGCGTATTTGCAGAATAAAAATATAGAACGCAGGTTCACATGCATTACTTTATCCCAATCTTCAATGCTTAAGTCTACAATAGGGGTAAAGGTCATCATGGCAGCATCATTTACAACTATGTCAATGCGGCCATATTTATCAATTATGGTTTTTACGCATTGTTCAATCTGGGCCGGATCACCAATATCAGTTTGAATAAACAAGGCTTCTGCACCGGCAGCCTCGATAGTTTTAACAACAGCATCGCCTTCTTCGGGCTTGCGGCCTACCACAATCACAGTTCCGCCTTCGCGGCCAAACTGCTCGGCCGCTGCCCGCCCGATGCCGGATGTACCGCCGCTAACCAAACAGATTTTATTCTTGAATCTCATCACACTAAATTTCATCAAACAACCAACGTGTGCTTGTTAGGTTTGATATACCACGTATCATTATTGTGGCTGACGGGATGGCAGGATGTGGAGCAAGTAACTGCAATAATTGCAGTGTAGAAAATTAATGACAGTGAGGCATTAAACTTGTAATCAAAATATCTATCAAACTGCTATACATTAAGATACGTAAGTGTGTTAAAAAGGCGTTAAGTAATTTTATTTCGCCCCAAATATTTGAAATTTCGCAATGTTTAATAGATTGCAAAATAATTACTGCGTTTGAGGCAGCAAGTGCCCACATTGGCAGTATTGTTGTTAATACTTGTATACCATCTGTAAACTGCCACAAGCCGTAAGCAGAAACTCACCAAATTTTTGAAAGGTATTATATGGAAGCTAAATTTTCGCCACGAGTAAAAGATGTCATTTCCTACAGCAGGGAAGAGGCATTGCGCCTCGGACATGACTACATTGGTACGGAACACCTGCTGCTGGGTTTGATCCGTGATGGCGATGGTATAGCAATTAAGTTATTAAAAGGCTTAAATGTTGATACAGCCAAATTGCGCCGCGCTGTTGAGGATGCTGTAAAAGGCACCAGCGGCACTAATGTTCATATTGGCAGTATACCACTGACCAAACAAGCAGAAAAAGTATTAAAGATTACTTACCTGGAAGCAAAAATATTTAAAAGCGATATTATTGGCACCGAGCACTTGCTGCTGTCTATTTTACGCGATGAGGATAACATTGCCTCTCAATTATTGATGCAGTTCAACGTTAACTACGATGTGTTTAAACACGAAGTTGAATCGCACAAGAACAATATTACCGACGAGATGCCGGGATCATCAACCGGAGGAGAGGACGACTACAAGGAGGACGATTCTTTCAGCCAGCCTAAAAAGGTATCTGACATCAAATCGAAAACTCCGGTATTAGACAACTTTGGCCGCGATTTAACCAAAGCTGCCGAAGAGGGCAAACTTGACCCGATTGTAGGCCGCGAAAAAGAAATTGAGCGTGTGTCTCAAATCCTGTCTCGCCGTAAAAAGAACAATCCGATTCTGATTGGTGAGCCGGGTGTGGGTAAATCAGCCATTGCTGAAGGTTTGGCACTGCGCATTGTGCAGCGCAAGGTATCGCGCGTATTGTTCAACAAACGTGTAGTTACTTTAGACCTGGCTTCACTGGTGGCCGGTACCAAATACCGCGGTCAGTTTGAAGAGCGAATGAAGGCTGTAATGAATGAGCTGGAAAAATCTCCGGATGTAATTCTGTTCATTGATGAGATTCATACCATTGTAGGCGCTGGCGGTGCATCAGGTTCACTGGATGCTTCAAACATGTTTAAACCTGCTTTGGCCCGTGGAGAAATTCAGTGCATTGGCGCTACTACTTTAGACGAGTATCGTCAGTATATTGAAAAAGATGGCGCTTTAGACCGTCGTTTCCAAAAGGTAATGGTAGAGCCGGCCTCTATTGACGAAACTATTGAGATTTTAAACCGCATCAAAGAAAAATATGAGGAGCACCACGGTGTTACTTATACCGAAGAAGCGATTAAGGCCTGCGTAAACTTAACCTCTCGTTATATTACCGATCGCTTTTTACCAGATAAGGCTATTGATGCTTTAGACGAAGCCGGTTCGCGCGTTCACTTAACCAATATTCATGTGCCTCAAAACATTTTGGATATTGAACAAAAGATTGAGCAGATTAAGATTGAAAAGAACCGTGTAGTGCGCAGCCAGAAATACGAAGAAGCTGCCAAGCTGCGTGATACTGAAAAGCACCTGTTAGAAGAACTGGAGCAAGCCAAGGCCAGCTGGGAAGCTGAAACCAAATCGAAACGTTATACGGTATCAGAAGATAACGTTGCCGAGGTAGTAGCCATGATGACCGGTATACCGGTACAGAAAGTAGGCCAGGCCGACAGCCAGAAGCTGCTGAACATGGGCGAAAAGATCAAAGGCAAAATCATTGGTCAGGATGATGCGGTGAAGAAATTAGCGAAAGCTATACAACGTACCCGTGCCGGCTTGAAAGATCCTAAAAAGCCAATTGGTTCGTTCATCTTCTTAGGCCCTACCGGTGTAGGTAAAACAGAGTTAGCTAAAGAATTAGCCCGCTTTATGTTTGATACAGAGGATGCCTTGATCCAGATTGATATGAGCGAGTACATGGAGAAATTTGCTGTGTCTCGTTTAGTAGGTGCGCCTCCGGGCTACGTAGGTTACGAAGAAGGCGGACAGCTGACTGAGAAAGTGCGTCGTAAGCCATATGCTGTAGTATTGCTGGATGAGATTGAAAAAGCTCACCCGGATGTATTCAACATCCTGCTGCAGGTATTGGATGAAGGTCAGTTAACCGATTCATTGGGCCGCAAGGTAGATTTCAGGAACACCATCATCATCATGACCTCTAACATTGGTGCACGCCAGTTGAAAGATTTTGGTCAGGGTGTAGGGTTCAATACTGCTGCCAAACTGAATCAGGCTGATGCGCACTCCAGAGGCGTGATTGAAAATGCATTGAAACGTGCTTTTGCTCCTGAATTTTTGAACCGTGTGGATGATGTGATTGTGTTTAACTCTTTAACCAAAGAGGACATTTTCCAAATTATCGATATCGAGCTGAAATCACTGTTTGGCCGTATCAATTCACTGGGTTATTCTATCGAGCTGACTGATAATGCCAAGGAAGTAATTGCCGAGCGTGGTTACGACCAAAACTTCGGTGCCCGTCCACTGAAACGCGCTATCCAGAAATACCTGGAAGATCCGATTGCAGAAGAAATTCTGAAAGGTGAACTGGCAGAAGGTGACATTATGGAAGTAGACTTTGATAAAGAAGCCAACGAAATGAAAGTAACTGCCCGTAAACGCGAAGGTGAAGACAAAGCACCGGAGGAAAAGGAAGCGAAATAATTTCACTGACAAATAAATTGAAAAAGGCTGCATGTAACATGCAGCCTTTTTTCGTTTGGTATCGTCTTAATAAAAATGCAGCAGGCGTTAAACCTTTAGGTGCTTACTGCAATCATACAAAAACAAAACTTTATAAACGTGAAAAGAATTTTATCTATCCTATGTTGTGCTGTACTGATGTTTGCAGCCTCATCTTGCGTTAAAAAAGAGTATTACGATACCAATAACAATAAAACGCTGCAATTCACTACCACCAATAGCAGTTGGGTAACCAGTGACGCTGGGAAAAATTTTGCTACCACATTAAAAATACCAGAAATAGACAACTATTTCAATTCTCATGGCGGAGTACTTGTTTATATCTCTTATGATAACGGTGCTACCTTTGAGCAACTCCCCGAAGTATATCAGGGAGTATCTTATAGCTACGAACATACTGTAGGGAAATTGATTATTGGTGCGCAAAGTTATAGTGGTAATGGAACCATCGATAACCCTGGAAATACAACCATTAAAGTGGTACTGATTGACTCTAATGAGTAATAGAAACGATCAACTATATTTTAAAAAGGAGCTGTTAAAATAAGATAGCTCCTTTTTTTATGGCTTTTCTGTTGGCGCATAATTTACCGGCAACAGTGCTGCTACGCCTGTTCTGCCCCATACGCCTTCAAATAGCAGGGTACGGGGAGTCATGATAATGCCGTTACTGTCAAACAAGGTATGGTCATCAGTGAAGTTAATGATGGTTACCGGGTGGTTAGCGTCTTTTTGATCATCGCTTATTTTATAAGCATTATTGTAATCATGCTTTTTAGTGTACATAATGTACAGGTAATCTTTAAACTTTAATGCAAAAATTCCCCTTTGGTCGGTACGCCTGGTATAATCGTTTACATCCAGCGGAGTACTTACCAGCATCTGTGTAGGGCGCGGAACTTCGGGCGTAGCTGCCGGCCTGATGAGGCGCATTACTCTGAATCCTTCCACATCGGGCTGCGCAGCAATAACACTTCTCAAAAAATGCATACTTGAACCCAGGTAAGCTTTTAAGCGGTTCTTTTCCCACCTGCGCTTTTGCGGAGCAGTGCCCGTTAGTTCTTCGAAGAGGGCTGTGCCTTCGTAGTACACAATATGGGTTTTGTATTCTCTGCCATAGCTGCTTACCTGGTAACGCAGGCGATACCCTAACGCTTTATTTTCAACAATCAAGTAATCGGGGGAAGAGCCGGTAAGTTCCCGTTTGGCAGCGTCATAATCAAAACTTAAAATATCAGGGTTGAGTATCCTGCAATCTTTTGCTTCGTCACTGCTGCCCAAAAAATCTTGCTTAAATATGGCGTAGTACCTTTCCCAATTGGCATCCGGCTTGATAGTTACCACCGCTAACTCGGTTGTTTTTTCGGTAAGTAGAATAGGGGCTAATGTAGTATTTTGGGTAACTATAAAGGTGCCCGAATACCGCTCAAAACCTATAGCCGATATAATAATTTCATACTGGCCGGGCTGATTAAGCTTTAATTCGAAGTTGCCGTTAGTATTGGTTTTTGTTCCTAAAGTTGTGTTGTTAATATAAATGCTTACATCACTAACGGGAGAGTTATCTTTACTATTAATTACCTTGCCTGACAACATAATTTGGCCCAAACCAGCAAATGGTAATAATAGGAACAAAAGCAGGTATTTAATCATAGTTCAAATATATAACTAAGTAATTAGTTAATTTAATGGCATGATCAATTAAATTGTGATGAATTAAAAAGGCCCTTCAGTTTGAAGGGCCTGTATGTTAAAATTCTGCGTTCTTAGGAAACCTCGGGAAGGGTATCACATCCCTGATATTCCCCATGCCCGTTACAAAAAGGACTAAGCGTTCAAACCCTAAACCAAAACCGGCGTGCGGACAAGCACCGAAGCGGCGGGTATCCAAATACCACCATAATTCCTCTTTCGGTATACCCATTTCATCCATACGCTGCTCTAATCTATCCAGGCGTTCCTCGCGCTGCGAACCGCCCACAATTTCGCCAATGCCGGGGAATAGAATATCCATAGCTCGTACGGTTTTTCCGTCATCATTCTGGCGCATGTAAAAGGCTTTGATGTCTTTTGGATAATCGGTTAAAATTACCGGCTTTTTAAAATGCTTCTCTACCAGGTAACGCTCGTGCTCCGATTGCAAATCGGCACCCCAGCCTTCAATCAGGTACTGGAATTTCTTCTTTTTATTCGGTGTTGAATCTTTTAATACCTCAATAGCCTGGGTATAAGTTAAACGTTCAAAATCATTGTTGAGGCAAAACTGCAGTTTTTCCAGCAGGCTCATCTCTGAGCGCTCGTTCTGCGGTTTGCTTTTTTCTTCTTCCTGCAAACGCTGGCTAAGGAAAGCCAGATCATCAACATTTTTTTCTAAGGCGTAATTGATGGTGTACTTTAGCAAAGCCTCAGCTAAATCCATGTTATCATCCAGGTCATAGAACGCCATTTCCGGCTCAATCATCCAAAACTCAGCCAGGTGGCGGGTAGTGTTGGAGTTTTCTGCTCGGAAGGTAGGGCCGAATGTGTAAATATCGCTCAAGGCCATCGCACCCAGTTCGCCCTCTAACTGGCCGGATACGGTAAGGTTGGTGGCTTTGCCAAAAAAGTCTTGCTTATAATCAATCTCGCCGGTTTCTGTTTTGGGCGGGTTGGCCAAATCAAAGTTGGTTACTTTAAACGCTTCGCCTGCGCCTTCTGCATCAGAAGCCGTAATTACCGGTGTATGTAAATATACAAAGCCGCGTTCCTGAAAAAACTGGTGTACCGCAAACGCCAAGCTGTTGCGCACCCTAAAGATGGCGCCAAAGGTTTGCGTACGAAAACGAAGGTGTGCAATTTCGCGTAAAAACTCCAGACTATGCTTTTTAGGCTGCAACGGATATTTTTCGGGGTCGCTATCGCCTAATACTTCAATTGCAGTGGCTTTAACCTCAACGCTTTGGCCTTTGCCCAGCGAGGCCACCAGCATACCAGTTGCGCTAATGGCTGCGCCGGTAGTAATGCGTTTCAGTAATTCAGCATCGGTATTTTCGAAGTCAACTACTACCTGTAAGTTCTGATTGGTTGAGCCATCATTTAAAGCAATAAACTGGTTGTTCCTAAAAGTGCGTACCCAGCCCTTAACCGTTACTTGTGTATCGGTCGGCGTATTGTCCAAAATTGCCTTAATTTTTGTGCGCTGACTCATAATGTAATGTTCTGTACTTTATGTAAAAAAATGTTGAACGGCAAAAATACAATTATTTAGGAGTATAGAAATAAGGGTTTTGTTGCTATTGGTTTTATATAAAAAGGAATAAATACCTATGTTGCAGCAACGTAATGATCAGCTGCACATTATTTAAAAACTTTTTCAGAATCAAAAACTTATGTTTACCTTTGACGTCCCTGAAAGGAGGTATGTAAATAAGGTATGATTATCATTAACGTAAAAGAAGGCGAATCATTAGACAAAGCGTTAAAACGCTTCAAAAAGAAATTTGAAAAAACCGGTGTGTTAAGAGAACTCCGTAGCCGTCAGGCTTTCGAGAAAAAGTCAGTGGCCCGCCGCAATGTGGTGAAACACGCCATTTACAAACAGACTTTGAACCAGGACACCCTGTAAGCTGAAAGTTTTTTATTTTCTATTTATATAATAAAACTATTTGTAACTTCATCCTCCCGGTTGATTTTACAAATAGTTTTTTATGTTTATAGCGCGTTTTACACAGTACCTCAAATTCGAAAAACGCTCGTCTGCTCATACCGTTTCTGCCTATGAGTCTGACCTTCTGCAATTTTATTCTTTTCTCGAAACCGCTTATCCAGAGAGGATAGCCACTGAAGAAGTTACACATCATCACATTCGTGGTTGGATGGTGACATTAATGGATAAGCAGGTAACCGCACGTACCGTTGCCCGTAAGCTGGCAACCCTCCGCAAGTATTTTAAATTTCTGGTGCAGGAGCAACTACTGCCTGCCAACCCGGCGGCCAAAGTACAAGCCCCCAAATTGAGTAAGCAGCTGCCAACCGTGGTTGATACCGAGCCGCTAACACAGATGCTGGATAGCGCTGCCATATTCACACCTGATTTTGCAGGGCAGCGTGATAAACTCATTATTGAGCTTCTGTTTGGTACCGGTATACGCCTGGCGGAACTGGTGGGCCTTCAGGAAGCTGATTATAATGCCTACGAGCAAACCATTAAAGTGTTGGGCAAGCGCAATAAGCAGCGCATCATTCCGCTTAACAAAGAGTTAATTGCCACCCTGCAAAACTATCTGTTGTTAAAAAGAAATGAAATTTTTGATAACAAATCATTAAGCCTCATCGTTACAAATAAAGGAGCTGTTACTTATTCAAAATTTATTTATCTGATTGTGCATAAATATTTGTCATATATATCAACCCAGGATAAAAAAAGCCCGCATGTGCTAAGGCATACCTTCGCTACTGCACTGCTGAATAAGGGCGCCGACCTGAATGCCATCAAAGACCTGCTGGGCCATGCCAATTTGAGCGCTACCCAGATTTATACCCATAATTCAGTTGAGCGATTAAAGTCTATTTATAAACAAGCCCACCCAAAGGCTTAAAAAAAGGAGTACTCATGAAAATCACAGTTCAATCAATCCATTTCGATGCAGACCGTAAGTTGTTAGATTTTATTCAAAAAAAAGCCGATAAGCTGGATCTGTTTTATGACAAGATTATTAGCGGCGAGGTGTACCTGAAAGTTGAAAACGTAGAAGATGAAGCCAACAAAAGGGCAGAAATTAAATTAAATTTACCCGGCACACAATTATTTGCCAAGCACCAGTGCAAAACATTTGAAGAGTGTATTGATATGGCCCTTGAAGGACTGAGAAAGCAAATTGCCAAGTACAAGCAAAAGCAAAACGCTGGTATTGAGGCAGCTAAAAAGGCAGACGTGGCGCTGCTTACTGATGACGAATTCTAAGAGAAATTAAATTAATAAATCGCTGAAATGGACGGGGCAGAGGCTCCGTCCATTTTTTTTTAAAAATATTTTGCAAGGGATGTTTTTTGTGTACATTTGCAAACCCTTTCGGAAAGGCGCTTACATAAGCAAACCACCTAAAGGAACGGTTCTTTAAAAAGATAAAATTAGCCTCCTTAGCTCAGCTGGTAGAGCAACTGACTTGTAATCAGTAGGTCATTGGTTCGATCCCGATAGGAGGCTCAGGGTAAATTTCGGATGTCGGAATTTTGATTTGGGAAATATGTTAAATTAAATCCGAAATTGAATATTCGAAATCCGAAATCCCGATGGGGAGATTCCAGAGCGGCCAAATGGATCAGACTGTAAATCTGCTGTCTTACGACTTCGGAGGTTCGAATCCTCCTCTCCCCACAACGCAGCAATGAGTGAATTGTTGAGTGAGTTAATGAGTGATTAAATGTTCACTGATTGTTTCATTCACCAATTCACTCGTTTTGCAAAAAAGCGGAAGTAGCTCAGTTGGTAGAGCGATAGCCTTCCAAGCTATAGGTCGCGAGTTCGAACCTCGTCTTCCGCTCAATATAAGCCGGATTTCGAATGTTCGATTTCGGATTTATAAAAAGAATAAAGGGTAGCTGGTTGTTGGTTTCGGAAACACCCGAAATTAAACATCTGACATCCGAAATGAAAGTAATAAGCCGACGTAGCTCAGGGGTAGAGCACTTCCTTGGTAAGGAAGAGGCCAAGGGTTCAAATCCCTTCGTTGGCTCTCGTTTTTTAAGCGAACATTAAAGAGTAAATTAACCTACAAACATTAAATAAATCATGGCAAAAGAAAAGTTTGACCGCAGTAAGCCGCACTTAAACATCGGTACTATCGGTCACGTTGACCACGGTAAAACAACCCTGACCGCAGCCATCACCAAAGTATTGGCTGATAAAGGTTTATCTGAAGCTCGTTCTTTCGATTCAATCGACTCAGCTCCTGAAGAAAAAGAGCGTGGTATCACCATCAACACTGCACACGTTGAGTATTCAACTGCTAACCGTCACTACGCTCACGTTGACTGTCCAGGTCACGCTGACTACGTAAAGAACATGGTTACTGGTGCTGCACAAATGGACGGTGCTATCCTGGTAGTTGCTGCTACCGATGGTCCAATGCCACAAACTCGTGAGCACATCCTGTTAGCTCGTCAGGTAGGTGTACCTGCTTTGACTGTTTTCATGAACAAAGTTGACATGGTTGATGATCCTGAGCTGTTAGAATTAGTTGAAATGGAAATTCGTGAATTATTATCATTCTATGAATTCCCTGGCGACGATATCCCAGTTATCCAAGGTTCAGCTTTAGGTGGCCTGAATGGCGAGCCTAAATGGGTTGACAAGATTATGGAACTGATGGACAATGTAGATAACTACATTCCAATCCCTCCACGTCTGACTGATCTTCCTTTCCTGATGCCAGTAGAAGACGTATTCTCAATCACTGGTCGTGGTACTGTAGCTACCGGTCGTATTGAGCGTGGTGTAATCAACTCTGGTGATCCGGTTGATATCCTGGGTATGGGTGCTGAAAACCTGAAATCTACTGTTACAGGTGTGGAAATGTTCCGCAAAATCCTTGACCGTGGTGAAGCTGGTGACAACGTAGGTTTATTGTTACGTGGTATTGAGAAAACTGATATCCGCCGTGGTATGGTTATCTGTAAACCAGGTTCAGTAACTCCTCACACCGATTTCAAAGCCGAAGTTTACGTATTATCAAAAGCTGAAGGTGGTCGTCACACTCCATTCTTCAACAAATACCGTCCTCAATTCTATTTCCGTACCACTGACGTAACTGGTGAGATTTCACTGGCCGAAGGTGTAGAAATGGTTATGCCTGGTGATAACGTTACTATCACTGTGTCATTAATCAACCCTATCGCGATGGAAAAAGGCTTACGTTTCGCTATCCGTGAAGGTGGTCGTACCGTAGGTGCAGGTCAGGTAACTGAAATTTTAAAATAACCTGCCTCAATCCCGCAAGGGAAAAAAGGATAGGTTAATTATACAAAACAAAGTACTCAGCATCAGCTGAGTGCTTTGTTTTAAATTACACACGGGAATAGTTCAACGGTAGAATAGAGGTCTCCAAAACCTTTGATCAGGGTTCGAATCCTTGTTCCCGTGCTCTTAATTAATTTGCAAAATGGCTTCAGTAGCACAATACATCAGAGAGTCGTATGTTGAAATGACCGAGAAGGTAACCTGGCCAACCTGGCGCGAGCTGCAAAGCAGTGCGTTGCTGGTATTGGTAGCTGCCATTATCATCGCTTTGGTTATTTTCGGTATGGACCAGGTAATTGGCTATGTGTTGAGGTTGTTTTACAATTCACTTACCTAATTTAACAGTATAAGATACACAATGGCTGATCAGTTAAAATGGTATGTGGTAAGGGCCGTAAGCGGTAAAGAAAAAAAAGTAAAGCAATATATTGATGCCGAAATTAACCGTTTGGGCATTTCTAATTTAGTACCGCAGGTACTTATCCCTACTGAGAAATACTATCAAATGCGCGATGGCAAGAAGATTGCCAAAGAGCGTAACTACTTTCCGGGCTATGTGCTGATGGAAGCAGCGCTTGACGGAGAGCTGGAACACGTGATAAAAAACATCAACAGTGTAATTGGTTTTTTGGGCGATAAAGCCGGGAATGCCATCCCACTGCGCCAGGCCGAAGTGAACCGCATTTTAGGCAAGGTTGATGAAATGGCCGAACAAGGCGAAACCATGAACGTGCCTTATTACGTTGGCGAAAACGTAAAAGTAATGGATGGTCCCTTCAATGGTTTCAGCGGCGTGATAGAAGAAGTAAACGAGGAAAAGAAGAAGCTGAAGGTAATGGTAAAGATATTCGGCCGACGAACGCCCCTCGAACTCAACTACATGCAGGTAGAAAAGGAATAAAAAATAAATTTAAAATTCAGCCCGCAAATATCAAATTAAATAACGATATTTGCGGGCTGAATTTTTATAGTTCAGTACAAAAAAATGTTACGATAGCTTCCACTTACTAACATTAATACAATTAATTAATTAACAATGGCAAAAGAAGTCGGTGCGTTAGTAAAACTACAAGTTAAAGGCGGCGCTGCAAATCCATCTCCTCCAATTGGCCCTGCATTGGGTGCAAAAGGTGTGAACATCATGGAGTTTTGCAAGCAGTTTAATGCACGTACTCAGGATAAACCAGGTAAAGTATTACCTGTGGTTATTACCGTGTACACAGACAAGTCATTTGATTTTATCATTAAAACCCCTCCGGTAGCTATCCAGCTGTTAGAGGCCTCAGGTTTAAAAGGTGGTTCTGCTGAGCCCAACCGTAAAAAGGTAGCCAATGTAAATTGGGAGCAGGTAGAAACCATTGCTAAAGATAAAATGCCTGACTTAAATGCATTTACTGTAGAATCAGCTATGAAAATGGTAGCTGGTACTGCCCGCAGTATGGGGATTACCGTTTCTGGTACTGCTCCCTGGAACCAATAATTAACTCAAATCAGTTTAAGACAGTGGCTAGATTAACAAAAAATCAAAAAGCAGTACTCTCCAAAATTGAGGCGAACAAAGCGTACACACTGCAGGATGCATCTGCCTTAGTGAAGGAAATTACCACCACTAAATTTGATGCCTCGGTAGATATTGATGTTCGTTTGGGTGTTGATCCGCGTAAAGCCAATCAAATGGTGCGTGGTATCGCTACTCTGCCTCATGGAACCGGTAAGACTGTACGCGTGCTGGTACTTTGTACGCCTGACAAAGAGCAGGAAGCAAAGGACGCAGGTGCAGACTACGTAGGTTTGGACGATTATATTGCGAAAATAGAAGGCGGATGGACTGATGTTGACATTATCATCACTATGCCAAGCGTAATGGCTAAGGTAGGTCGTTTGGGTCGTATTTTAGGCCCGCGTAACCTGATGCCTAACCCTAAATCTGGTACAGTAACTCCTGAAGTAGGTAAAGCTGTAAAAGAGGTTAAAGCTGGTAAAATTGATTTTAAGGTTGACAAAACCGGTATCATTCATGCTTCAATAGGTAAAGTATCTTTCCCTCCTGAGCAAATTTATGAAAACGCTTTAGAGGTGTTGCAAACACTTTCAAAGTTAAAACCATCAGCAGCTAAGGGTACATATTTCAAAAGCATTCACGTTTCTTCAACCATGTCTCCGGGCATCGAGGTAGAAACCAAATCAGTAGCGGGGATCTAATCATGAATAAAGAAGAAAAATACGAACTGGTTAGTGCTCTTACCGAGCAGATCAACGAGTATGGTAATTTCTATATTACTGATACTGCAGACCTTTCTGTTGAAAAGGTGAACAACATTCGCCGTAAATGCTTTGAAAGCGATATCACCATGCAGGTGGCTAAAAACAGCTTAATTGAAAAAGCTTTAGAAGCCGCAGAAGGTGATTTCAGTGCCATATACGATACACTTAAAGGTACTTCAACTATCCTGTTCTCTAGGTCAGCAAAAGCTCCGGCTAAGTTGATTAAAGAGCTGAGAAAGAAAGGCGACAAGCCAGTACTTAAAGCTGCGTATGTATATTCATCAGCATTTGTTGGCGACAGCCAGCTGGATGCATTACTGACCCTGAAATCGAAAGAAGAATTGGTTGGCGATATCATCGGCTTGCTGCAATCTCCTGCTAAAAACGTACTTTCTGCTTTACAATCAGGCGGAACTACAATTGCAGGTTTGGTAAAAACATTACAAGAAAGAGAAGGTTAATTCCGGCACCTTAAAGCTCGGAGAATTAAACAACAACACGCAAAGTAAAAAATTAAAATACAATGGCGGATTTAAAAGCATTTGCTGAACAGTTAGTAAACTTAACAGTAAAAGAAGTTAACGAATTAGCTCAAATTCTGAAAGATGAGTATGGTATTGAACCAGCTGCTGCAGCTGTAGCTGTTGCTGCTCCTGCCGCTGGCGGTGATGCTCCTGCTGCTGAAGCAGTTCAAACTGCATTTGACGTTATCCTGAAAGAAGCAGGTGGCGCTAAATTACAAGTAGTTAAATTAGTAAAAGATTTAACCGGCTTAGGTTTGAAAGAAGCTAAAGATTTAGTTGACGGTGCACCAAAAGAATTAAAAGCTGGTGTTACTAAAGAAGAAGCTGAATCATTGAAAAAACAATTAGAAGAAGCAGGAGCTGTTGTTGAGATTAAATAATTTATCTCAATAACGCCCATCACATAAGACTCCGACCCGTAAAAA
The DNA here is from genome assembly GCF_054783355.1 of Mucilaginibacter koreensis. Classification (NCBI taxonomy): domain Bacteria; kingdom Pseudomonadati; phylum Bacteroidota; class Sphingobacteriia; order Sphingobacteriales; family Sphingobacteriaceae; genus Mucilaginibacter; species Mucilaginibacter koreensis. The sequence continues at coordinate 309,047 of NZ_BAAGQS010000002.1, forward strand.
GGTCGGGGTCTATTGTCGTTTATATAGGCTTGTAGCCTTCGGAAGATTTGAGACGTTAGATATGAGATATGAGATTGAGGCAACATTATCCAGTTGTTTTACTCATAAATTTGTAAATCTTAAATCTAATATCTCACTTCTCATATCTACCAATAAGTTTGTTCATACAATTAAAACTATATTCCCTTGGCAAACAAAAATGATCAAAGAGTAAACTTTGCAACCAGCAGGCACGTCATTGACTATCCTGACTTTCTGGATGTACAGTTGCAATCTTTCCAGGAATTTTTTCAATTAGAAACCACTTCAGACAACCGCCACAAAGAGGGTTTGTTTAAAGTATTCGCCGAGAACTTTCCGATATCCGACTCAAGGAACATCTTTGTTCTGGAGTTTCTGGATTACTTTATTGACCCGCCGCGTTATGATATACAGGAATGTATTGAGCGTGGGTTAACTTACAGTGTGCCATTAAAAGCAAAGCTTCGCCTCTCTTGTAACGATGAGGAGCACGAAGACTTTGAAACCATCGTACAGGACGTGTACTTGGGTACCATCCCTTACATGACCCCTAAAGGTACTTTTGTGATTAATGGCGCCGAGCGTGTTATTGTATCGCAATTGCACCGCTCACCTGGTGTATTCTTTGGCCAAAGCCGCCACACCAACGGTACTAAATTGTACTCAGCCCGTGTTATTCCTTTCAAAGGTTCGTGGATTGAGTTTGCTACAGACGTAAACAACGTAATGTACGCTTACATTGACCGTAAAAAGAAATTCCCGGTTACTACCTTGCTGCGTGCCATCGGTTATGATTCTGACAAAGACATTTTGGAGCTTTTCGAATTGGCTGATGAAGTAAAGGTAAGCAAATCTGGCCTGAAGAAATTTATTGGCCGTAAGCTTGCTGCAAGGGTGCTTAAAAAATGGGTGGAAGATTTTGTGGACGAAGATACCGGTGAAGTGGTATCTATTGACCGTAATGAAATCATCCTGGAGCGCGAAACCGTTTTGGAAGATGACCATATTGACATGATCATTGACGCCGGTGTGAAAACCATCATTCTGAACAAGGAAGATGCATCTACCAGCGGTGATTATACCATTATATATAATACCTTACAAAAAGATACTTCAAACTCAGAGAAAGAAGCGGTAGAGCACATCTATCGTCAGTTACGTAATGCTGAACCACCGGATGAGGAAACTGCCCGTGGTATCATCGACCGTTTGTTCTTCTCTGATAAGAGATATGACTTGGGTGATGTGGGTCGTTACCGCATCAACCGTAAGCTGAAGATGGATACTTCGGATGATACCAAGGTGTTAACCAAGGCCGATATTATTGCCATCGTAAAGTACTTAATCAAGTTGATTAACTCTAAGGCCGAGGTGGATGATATCGACCACTTGTCAAACCGTCGTGTACGTACGGTAGGCGAGCAGTTGTATGCACAGTTCGGTGTAGGTTTAGCCCGTATGGCCCGTACCATTCGCGAGCGTATGAACATCCGCGACAACGAGGTGTTCACGCCAACCGATTTGATCAATGCCCGTACGCTGTCTTCAGTAATCAACTCGTTCTTCGGTACCAATCAGCTGTCTCAGTTTATGGACCAAACCAACCCACTGGCCGAGATTACGCACAAGCGTCGTTTATCAGCCCTGGGCCCTGGTGGTCTGTCGCGCGAGCGTGCAGGTTTCGAGGTTCGTGACGTTCACTACACTCACTACGGTCGTTTGTGTACCATCGAAACTCCCGAAGGTCCGAACATTGGTTTGATCTCATCACTGTGTGTTCATGCTAAGATTAACAATTTAGGCTTTATCGAAACCCCATACAAACGGGTGGTTGAAGGTAAAGTAGCTGTCGACGAGCCGGTAATCTACCTGTCTGCAGAAGATGAAGACGGTAAAACCATTGCACAGGCTAACGCTATGTATGATGACAATGGCCAGTTTGATACTGCACGTGTGAAAGCACGTTTCGAAGGTGACTTCCCGGTTATTGAACCAGAGCGTTTGGATTATATGGACGTTGCCCCGAACCAGATTACCTCTATTGCGGCTTCGCTGATTCCGTTCCTGGAGCATGATGATGCTAACCGTGCCTTGATGGGTTCGAACATGCAACGCCAGGCGGTACCACTGCTGCGCCCTGAAGCGCCGATTGTAGGTACCGGTTTGGAAGGCCGTGTAGCAAAAGATTCTCGTACCCTGATCAACGCTGAAGGCGATGGGGTTGTAGAGTATGTAGATGCTAACGAAATCCATATCCGTTATGACCGTAACGAAGATGATCGTTTGATCTCTTTTGACGAGGATACCAAGAAATACCGCCTGACTAAGTTTAAGAAAACTAACCAGAGCACCACTATGAACCTGAAACCAATCGTGATTAAAGGCGAGCGTGTTTCTAAAGGTCAGGTACTGTGCGAGGGTTATGCTACTCAAAATGGTGAGCTGGCTTTAGGCCGTAACCTGAAAGTTGCGTTCATGCCTTGGCAGGGATATAATTTTGAGGATGCGATTGTAATTTCTGAGCGCGTAGTATCTCAGGATATCTTTACTTCACTGCACGTTGAAGAGTTCGAACTTGAAGTTCGTGACACTAAACGTGGTGAGGAGGAACTGACTCCGGATATCCCTAACGTATCTGAAGAAGCTACTAAAGACTTGGACGAAGACGGTATCATCCGTGTAGGTGCCGAGGTTAAGGAAGGCGACATCCTGATTGGTAAGATTACCCCTAAAGGTGAGTCTGACCCTTCACCGGAAGAGAAGCTGTTACGTGCCATCTTTGGTGACAAAGCCGGCGACGTGAAAGACGCTTCATTGAAAACTCCACCGTCTATCAGCGGTGTAGTAATTGATACCAAATTATTCTCTCGTGCTAAAAAGACTTCAAAAGCTGAAGAAAAAGCACAGTTAGAGAAACTGGATACCCGCCACGAAAAAGCCAACCGCGACCTGAAAAATCGTTTGGTTGATAAGCTTTTCGAAATTGTGAATGGTAAAACTTCACAAGGTATCTACAATGTTTACAAAGAGCTGCTGGTACCAAAAGGTGTGAAATTCACGCAGAAAACTTTGGCTGAGTTGAACTACGAAAACATCAACCCAACCAAGTGGACTACTGATGATGACAAGAACGATCAGATTAAGACTACCCTGCACAACTACAACATTAAGTTGAACGAAGAACTGGGTGCTTACCGCCGTGATAAATTTGCTATCAGTGTGGGTGATGAGCTGCCATCGGGTATCGTACAAATGGCTAAGGTTTACATTGCTAAAAAGCGTAAACTGAAAGTGGGTGATAAAATGGCCGGCCGTCACGGTAATAAAGGTATTGTTGCCCGCATCGTTCGCGATGAGGACATGCCATTCTTGGAGGACGGAACACCGGTTGATATTGTGTTGAACCCACTGGGTGTACCTTCACGTATGAACCTGGGCCAGATTTACGAAACCGTATTGGGTTGGGCCGGTAAAGAATTGGGCTTAAAATTTGCAACCCCGATTTTTGATGGTGCTACTTATGACGAGGTAGAAGAGTGGATTGCGAAAGCAGGTCTGCCGGCTACCGGTCGTACTTACCTATATAACGGCTTAACCGGTGAGCGCTTTGACCAGCCAACCACAGTAGGTATTATCTATATGCTGAAACTGGGTCACATGGTTGATGATAAGATGCACGCCCGTTCAATCGGCCCGTACTCACTGATTACACAACAACCATTGGGTGGTAAAGCTCAATTCGGTGGTCAGCGTTTTGGTGAGATGGAAGTTTGGGCACTGGAAGCATTCGGTGCAGCTAACATCCTTCAGGAAATCCTGACTGTGAAATCGGATGACGTTATTGGTCGTGCCAAAACTTACGAGGCTATCGTTAAAGGTGAAAACCTGCCAACACCATCAGTACCAGAATCATTCAACGTATTGGTTCATGAGTTACGCGGCTTAGGCTTGGATATCACTTTAGAATAATAAAAATTGATTAGTGAGGGATTGAATGCTCCGGCATTCAATCCTTTGTTAACTTCTATGTGCAAGGAGAGTAAATGGAAAATATCTGTTACTCATTCACTAAATCATTTAAAAAAGAACTATGTCTTACAAAAAGGATAATAAAATCAAAAGTAACTTTACCACCATTACCATCAGTTTGGCCTCACCTGAGTCCATTCTGGAGCGTTCAAGTGGCGAAGTATTAAAACCCGAAACCATCAACTACCGGACATACAAACCCGAGCGTGATGGTTTATTCTGCGAGCGTATTTTCGGTCCGGTTAAGGATTACGAATGCCATTGCGGTAAATACAAACGTATTCGTTACAAAGGTATCGTGTGCGACCGTTGCGGTGTTGAAGTAACCGAGAAGAAAGTACGTCGTGAGCGTATGGGCCACATCAATCTGGTGGTTCCGGTAGCACACATCTGGTATTTCCGTTCTTTGCCAAACAAAATCGGTTACCTGCTGGGCTTACCTACCAAAAAGCTCGACCTGATTATTTATTATGAAAGATATGTAGTTATTCAGCCTGGTATTAAGGAAGCTGACGGAATTTCAAAAATGGATTTCCTGACAGAAGAAGAATACCTGGATGTGTTGGATACTTTACCAAAAGAAAACCAATACCTGGATGACAAAGATCCACAAAAATTTGTGGCTAAAATGGGTGCTGAGGCACTTGAAGAATTATTAAAACGCCTGCAGTTAGACCAGTTATCTTACGATCTACGTCACCAGGCGGCTAACGAAACTTCGCAGCAACGTAAAAACGAAGCGCTGAAACGCCTGCAGGTAGTTGAAGCCTTCCGCGATGCGCAAGGCCATATTGATAACAACCCGGAGTGGATGATTGTAAAGATCGTTCCAGTTATTCCGCCAGAGTTGCGTCCGTTAGTGCCATTGGAAGGTGGCCGTTTTGCAACTTCGGATTTGAATGACTTATACCGTCGTGTAATTATCCGTAACAACCGTTTAAAACGCTTAATTGAAATCAAAGCTCCTGAAGTAATCTTACGTAACGAAAAACGTATGTTACAAGAAGCGGTAGATTCATTATTTGATAACTCACGTAAAGTTAACGCCGTTAAAACTGAAGGTAACCGCGCCCTGAAATCACTTTCTGATATCTTGAAAGGTAAACAAGGCCGTTTCCGTCAAAACTTGTTAGGTAAACGTGTGGATTATTCAGCGCGTTCAGTAATTGTTGTTGGCCCTAACCTGAAACTGCACGAGTGTGGTTTACCAAAGGATATGGCTGCCGAGTTGTTCAAACCGTTCATTATTCGTAAAATGATTGAACGTGGTGTGGTAAAAACGGTAAAATCGGCTAAAAAGATTGTTGACCGTAAAGACCCACTGGTTTGGGACATTCTGGAAAACGTACTGAAAGGTCATCCTGTATTATTGAACCGTGCACCTACGCTGCACCGTTTAGGTATTCAGGCTTTCCAGCCTAAACTGGTTGAAGGTAAAGCGATTCAATTGCACCCCTTAACCTGTACCGCATTCAACGCCGACTTTGACGGTGACCAGATGGCGGTGCACGTACCACTGGGTAATGCTGCTATTCTGGAAGCCCAAATTCTGATGTTGGCTTCACACAACATCTTAAACCCTGCCAATGGTACGCCTATTACAGTACCATCTCAGGATATGGTGTTGGGTCTTTACTATATCACTAAAGGCCGCAAGACTGATGAAACCCGTGTGGTAAAAGGCGAAGGCCTGTCTTTCTATTCTCCAGAGGAAGTAACTATTGCTTACAACGAGAAGAAAGTTGACCTGCATGCGTTCATCAAAGTAAAAGTAAACGTTAAAGAGCGCGATGGCTCTATTGTAAATAAACTGACCGAAACTACTGTAGGCCGCGTACTGTTTAACCAGCACGTACCTGAAGAAGTAGGTTACATTAACGAGTTGCTGACCAAAAAATCACTGCGCGACATTATTGGCGAGGTAGTTAAAACTACCGGTATGGCCCGTGCCGCACAGTTTTTGGATGACATTAAGGAATTAGGTTTCCAAATGGCATTCCGTGGTGGTCTGTCATTCAACCTGCAAGACGTAAACATTCCTGCACAAAAGGTAGATTTGATTCAGCAGGCATCTAACGAAGTTGAAGAAGTAATGAACAACTACAACATGGGTTTCATTACCAACAACGAGCGTTACAACCAGATCATTGATATCTGGACCCGTATCAACAACCGTTTAACAGCCAACGTAATGGACATTCTGTCTAACGATAACCAAGGCTTTAACTCGGTTTACATGATGCTGGATTCAGGTGCCCGTGGTTCTAAAGAGCAGATTCGTCAGCTGGCCGGTATGCGTGGTCTGATGGCGAAACCTCAAAAATCAGGTTCAGGCGGTGAAATTATCGAGAACCCGATTCTGTCTAACTTTAAAGAAGGTCTGTCGGTATTAGAGTATTTCATCTCTACCCACGGTGCCCGTAAAGGTTTGGCGGATACGGCTTTGAAAACAGCTGATGCTGGTTACCTGACCCGTCGTTTACATGACGTTGCCCAGGATATGATTGTAGGAGAAGAAGATTGCGGTACTTTACGCGGTATCTTTACTACAGCATTGAAAGACAACGAGGATATTGTAGAGCCATTGTACGACCGTATTTTGGGCCGTACTTCGCTGCACGATGTGCATGACCCTATCACCAATGAACTGCTGGTATCTGCCGGACAGGACATTACTGAAGACATTGGTAAAGCGATTGAGAACTCTCCATTAGAAGGTATCGAAATTCGTTCGGTGTTAACTTGCGAAAGCAAGCGCGGTGTATGTGCCATGTGTTATGGCCGTAACCTGGCCAGTGGCAAGCGTGTTCAGCGTGGTGAGGCAGTAGGTGTAATTGCAGCACAGTCTATCGGTGAGCCGGGTACACAGTTAACCCTGCGTACATTCCACGTGGGTGGTACTGCATCAAACATTGCGGCTGAGTCACAAATCAGTGCCCGTTATAATGGTATCATCGAGTTTGAAAACGTACGTACTGTACCTTTTGAAACGGCTGAAGACGGTACTTTAGACGTAGTGCTGGGTCGTTCAGGTGAGTTCCGCATTTTAGAAGAAGGCAGCAACAAGGTAATCATGACCAATAATATTCCATACGGTTCATACCTGTATGTGAAAGATGGTAGCAAGATTACCAAAGGCGACCGTATCTGTTCATGGGATCCGTACAACGCGGTAATAATTTCAGAGTTTGCCGGTGTTGCTCAATTCGAAGCGGTATTGGAAGGCATCACTTTCCGTGAGGAATCTGATGAGCAAACCGGTCACCGCGAAAAAGTAATTATTGATACCCGCGATAAAACCAAGAACCCGGTAATTCAAATTGCCGACCGTACCGGTGTAATCAAAGGTTACAATATCCCGGTAGGGGCACACATCGCGGTAGATGAAGGTGAGAAAATTCAAACCGGACAGGTAATTGCCAAGATTCCTCGTTCAACCGGTAAAACTCGGGATATCACCGGTGGTCTGCCACGTGTAACTGAGTTATTCGAAGCACGTAACCCATCAAACCCTGCGGTAGTAACCGAAATTGATGGTGTGGTAACTTTAGGTGGTGTAAAACGTGGTAACCGCGAAATTACTATCGAAAGCCGCGACGGACAAGTGAAGAAATACTTGGTGCCATTATCTAAACACATCCTGGTACAGGATAACGACTTTATCCGTGCCGGTATGCCATTGTCTGACGGTTCAATCTCTCCTGCCGATATCCTGGCCATTAAAGGCCCGGCTGCGGTACAAGAGTATCTGGTAAATGGTATTCAGGAAGTTTACCGTTTACAAGGTGTGAAAATCAACGACAAGCACTTCGAAGTGATTGTTCACCAGATGATGCAGAAAGTATCTATCGAGGATCCGGGCGATACCCGCTTCCTGGAAAGAGAAGCTGTTGACAGCTGGGATTTCATGATGGAGAATGACGAAATATTCGATAAGAAAGTAGTTGTTGATCCGGGAGATTCTAATAACCTGAAAGCAGGCCAGATTGTATCACTGCGTAAACTGCGCGATGAGAACTCTATGCTGCGCCGTAAGGATCAGAAAACAGTGGAAGTGAGAGATGCCATTGCGGCTACCTCAAGCCCGATGTTGCAGGGTATTACCCGTGCATCGTTAGGTACCAAATCGTTCATCTCGGCGGCATCCTTCCAGGAAACCACCAAAGTGTTGAACGAGGCTGCCATTGCCGGTAAGAAAGACAATATGCTGGGTCTGAAAGAGAACGTAATTGTAGGTCACTTGATTCCTTCAGGTACTGGTTTACGTATCTATGATAACATCCGTGTAGGCTCACAAGAAGAGTTCGACCGTTTGATGGCGTCTAAAACAGAAGAAGCAGCAGTTTAGTTTTAATAATTTCTGTAATTTCGTAAAGCCTTCCGTAATATACGGAAGGCTTTACTTATTTTAGTAGGATGAAAGAACAGAATGAAAATCAACTGGATATTGAACTTTCGGAAGAAATAGCCGAAGGAATTTATTCAAACCTGGCCATCATCACTCACTCCAACACCGAGTTCGTATTGGATTTCATCCGCATTATGCCCGGTGTTCCTAAAGCAAAGGTTAAATCCCGTGTTATCCTTACCCCTGAACACGCAAAACGCTTATTGGCAGCCTTAGCAGATAATATTGAAAAATACGAAGCCATAAGCGGTCATATCAAAGTTCAGAACGAAAACCCCGGCTTCCCTATGAATTTTGGGGGAACGATGGGGCAAGCCTAAATGACTTTCTTATAGTTGTATACGTTATAAATGTAATTAATACTTTAATTATATTTATATTTACAGCGTGAATTATTGATTATACCTTAATAAATAAAACAAAGCGTTGCTTTAATGGCAATACTGCAACTTTTTTTGCATGCAAAGAGTTTCACTCATAAAGTTTGGATTGCTCAGTTTGATGCTATCCTTAATGATTTCAACCTTATTTTCCTGTTCATCAGCAAAACGTGTTAAATATTTTAAAGATATACCCGACTCGGGCGCATTGAGTTCAATTACCAATGCTGAATATATCGAGCCTAAAATACAGGTTGATGATATTATTACCATCATCGTTCAAACTGTTGATCCTAAAGCAACAGAGGCGATTAATTTGGGTAATGTGGCCAGTGCCAGTACCAGTACAACTATTGGTGTTAACAATTACAACCAGCAGATAAGCGCAGGTTATTTGGTTGATAAAGCCGGTGATATTGAAATGCCAATAATAGGCAAAATAAAAGTGGCCGGTTATACTACCCGCGAGGCTACTGATGTAATCCGTACAGCGGTATCAAAAGATTTAAAGAACCCTACAGTAATTGTAAGATATGCCAATTTCAGGGTAAACGTTACGGGCGAAGTAGCAAGGCCGGGCGCTTATATTATGCCCAACGAAAAGGTAAGTATACTTGATGCAATTGCTGTAGCCGGCGATTTAACTATTTATGGCAAGAGAGAAAATGTACTGGTGCTGCGCCAGAACCCCGATGGTACCAAAATGCCTTACCGGCTTAATTTACAAAACAGTAAGGTAATGTCATCTCCTGCGTTTTACCTTCACCAAAATGATGTGGTTTACGTTGAGCCAACTAAAGCTAAAGCCGCGGCTAATGATGTAACACAGGCACGTACTTATACCATTATCGGTTCCCTGTTGTCAGTACTGATAGTGTTGTTTTCAAGAATTAATTAATTTATGGCAAACCATAACGAAAATTCCATACAAGAAAAGGGCGATCAGGAAAGTAGCTTTGATATTAAAAGCGTAATTGTAAAATTTTATAATTATAAGTTTGTATTTGCGCTAAGTGTAATTGTGTGTATGGCTATAGCTTTTTTGTACGCCCGCTATGCCAGACCAACCTACCTTATTCAGAGTAAGATCATTGTTGATGATCAGAGCTCAAATCCGTTGAGCAAATCAACAAGCATGCTTGACTTTTCGGACATTTTCGCTATGCCGAATAATGTTAATAACGAAATTGAAATCATTAGCTCAAGAAGCGTGATGGCAAAAGTAGTAAGTGACATGCAGCTGAATGTGACTTCTTACCGCAAGGGCCTCATCGGTTCTGTTGAACTTACTGACGAGCAACCTTATACCATTAGCGTTACAGCTAAAAAAGATACCATTTTACCACGTTCTTATGATTTGGAAATCAAAGGCAATGCCTTACACCTCACCAACCGTAAGGATGGAGTCGACCTTGAGAACATCAAGTTTGGGCAGCCTATCCATTTAGAACAATATGATATTGTGTTTATGCCTAAGCCGGGTAAGCCAATAGAGTCCCGCGGTTATGTGATTGACATCGAATCATTAGACAATAAAGTGGAGGCTTTGTCTAAGCAACTGCTGGCTGAGCTATCCGATAAAAAAAGTACCACCATTAATTTAAGTCTGCAATATTCTAACCCTAAAAAAGGAGAGTTGATATTACAGCGACTGATGAACTATTATATCCGGTTAAATAAAGAGAATAAAGTTCAGATTGCTGACAGCACTTTAGCTTTTATTGATAAAAGGCTGGCAGGTGTTGAAAAAGACCTCTCAGGCATCGAAGGTAAGTTTGAGCAGTTTAAAGAGCAGAACAATCTGGCAGATGTAAGCGAGCAGTCAAAGCAACTGGTACAAAGTTCATCAGACTACGAAAAGAAGTTAAGTGAGCAGGAAGTATTGTTAAGTGTTATTGACGATATTCAAAAGATTGTACAAAACCCGGCCAGTAAGCGCATTATTCCGAGTTCATTAACGGTTCAGGATCCGGTATTTGCCGAAGCAATTGGTAAATACAATGAGCTTTTATTGCAGCGCGATCAGTTGAGTTTATCATATAAAGATGCAAACCCTGTATTGCAAAATCTGGATAGCCAGATAGAAGCAGCCCGTCAGAGCTTACTGAAAAGCTTTCAGCTTTACAAAAAAAGTGTTGAAGTTACCCGTAACGAACTGCGCAGCCGGAACTCGAACTTTACAGGCAAATTAAAATCAGTGCCTAAAGTAGAGCGCATTTTCCTGGATTACCAACGCCAGCAAAATTTGAAAGAGCAGCTTTATTTATTCCTGTTACAAAAAAGGGAAGAAACAGCTATTTCAAAAACATCAACACTTTCAACAGCACGTATAGTTGATCCCGCAAAAAGTAATTTCTTTCCTGAAAAACCTAAAAAATCAATTGTTTATTTAATGGGCTTGTTGGCAGGTATAGCTTTGCCATGGGCATTTTTAAGTTTACTAGAAGCATTGAATATCAAAATTTCCAATAAATCGGATATCGAGAAAAGAACTTCGGTACCAGTTGTTGGCGAAATTGGGAATAATAGCAGCATGGAGTCCTTGGTAGTTACTAACAACTCCCGCAATGTGCTGTCTGAACAGTTCAGGTCTTTGCGTACCAATATGCAGTTCCTGCTCAATATGGGTAAACAAAATACAGTGCTTTTAACCTCAAGCATGAGTGGTGAAGGTAAGTCCTTTATATCGCTTAATGTGGGTAGTGCGCTTGCTTTGGGTGGTAAAAAAGTATTGTTAATGGAATTGGATTTAAGAAAGCCAAAACTTTCTCAAAGCATTGGTGCAGACCCCAACCATGGCTTTACCAATTATTTGATTTCTGATAACATTCAATTAGACGATATTATTAAACCTACCTTTTTTAACGAAAACTGCTTCTTAATTTCTGCAGGTCCTATTCCGCCTAACCCATCCGAATTGCTGATGGGAGAAAAGGTAGACCGTATGTTTGAGGAGCTGAAAAAGCGCTTTGACTACATTATTATTGATAGTGCGCCGGTAGGTTTGGTATCAGATGCCCTATTGCTGCAAAAGTATGTAGACTTATCACTGTATGTAGTTAGGCAGTCATATACCTATAAGTCACAACTTAATATCATTAATGATTTAAAAGCATCAAACAAGATTAACAAGGTTTACCTGGTTGTAAACGATATTGAGACCAAAAAGGGTGGGTATTACGGCTATGGATACGGCTACGGTTATGGCTACGGTTATGGCTACGGTTATGGCTATGGCAACGAAAAGCCGGCAAATAAAAGTTGGTGGGATAAAATAAGGAATAAGTAAGATTAACGCTAAGCCGAACGATAACAAAGAAAAGCATGTTTAATAAAATTTGGAATTCGCCTACAATCACAACCTGGATGAGTTACTCCACCAAAGCGTTGTCTTTGTTTGTAGTTCTTCCGTTAATATTAAAAAACTTTCCGTTAGGCGATGTAAGTTTATGGTACCTGTTCTTCACCATCATCATTTCATCTCAAAACATATCGGAATTCGGCTTCAGGCAAACCTTCTCGCGCATTATATCTTACGCTTACGTAGGTGCTGAAGACATTGGTCAGTTTAAGAATGATACGAGTGTAAAAGCCGGTATTGAAAAAGAGCAGCCTAATGTGGCACTGCTGAGTGATGTAGTATCAACAATGAAATACATCTATGCACGGCTCACCATTTTGTTTTTTGTGCTTATGGTTGGTTTCGGTACCTGGTCGTTGATTACGCCGGTTAAGCAAGCCAGTAACATTACACAAACGTGGTGGGCATGGGCTGTAGTAGTGGTAGCATCATGTATTAATTTTTACGGTAAAATATATGTCAATTACTTAGAGGGCCTGTTTAAGGTTGCAGTAGTGCGCCGCATTGAAACACTTACCTCTTTAGGGGCAATTATTTCGAGCATTTCTATACTGATCATATCACCTTCGCTGCTGCACTTAATTATTGCAAACCAGTTTTGGATTTTAGTTAACACGGTAAGAGACATTTACTTGTGCTATACTTTAGAAGGAGGCTTGTATAAAAGCGTATCAAAGCAGCAACCCTTTAATAAAAGCATATTCAAAAAAATATGGGAGCCTACCTGGAAAAACGGGATATCGGGTTTTGTAGCTATCGGCGTAACTAACTTAAATGGTGTCTTTTTTGCACAAGTAGGTTCTCCAGCCGAAGTTGCGGGTTATTTGCTGGCGCTGCGCATCATCAACCAAATTAAAGATATCTCAATGGCGCCTTTCTACAGTAAACTGCCCTTAATGGCAATGCTGAGAGTGAAAAACAATTTGCAGGAGCTGATCAAGATATCTAAGAGAGGTATGTTTTTGAGCCATTTAACCTTTATTATAGGTGTCGTTGGCGTAGGCGTGTTCAGTAATTACTTGCTTCATTTTTTAGGCTCACATGTAAACTTCGTTGCCCCTAAATTATGGTTGCTGATATCGTTGGGTTTCTTTTTCCAGCGTTTTGGGGCAATGCACATGCAGGTGTACATATCAACTAACCATGTTATCATACACGTGGCTGATATTGTTTCGGGTACTATTTATGTATTAGTTACTTTATTGCTGTTTAAGTTTATAGGTGTTTATGCATTGGCAGTAGCCATGATTGCCGGTTATTTAGGATTTTATTCATGGTACGCAGCAAAAAATTCATACCGTTCGCTCGGTTTGGGTTTCGGAAGTTTTGAGCGGAGTACGCTTGCTATGCCATTGCTTATTTTGTTGCCTTACTTATATGTTGTTGTATTTACCAACTATCTAAAGTAATATGGATATAGTAAAAATACTTATATTCATAATCATGTTTCTGGTTGGGCATAGCAATGTGCTATATTCAGTAAACAAGAAAGCGCAAATTGCCACCACCATGCTGTTCTTTGCATTATTGTTGAATGCAGCATCTGAACAACAGGCCATACTACAGGTAGCTACTTTGCTAAGTATAACTGCAATCTCAATTATGTTAGGTGTAGTTGCCAGGCAATATCATAATAAAAAGGTGAGATATACGCTTTCTTTTCTGCTGTTTGCCATTTTCATTATTATTCAGCTGATTCATAATATTGTAGATTCTCTGTATGGGGTGAGTTTGAGCAAAGCTGATGCCGTGAGTTTGGCCAACCCATGGGGACTGGTAAGTTCGTTTGCATTGATATACTGCTGTAATTTTAATGGATATGATTTAAGCTACTTTAAGAGCTATAAATTTATCAGACTAATTAAAATTGCAAGTATGGTGTTGTGCCTGGTGATGATTGGCGTTGCAACCGGTTTAATTAGCGGGAACACTTCCAAGGTAGCAGAAGATTTAGGCGGAATTGGCTTAAAAGGAGCTTCAACCAATGAAACAGCTTTGTTTGCCGTTTGCTTATCTATCCATCTTTTGGTTTATGCCCGCAAAACTAAATTCGATGTGTTTACTATTATATGCTTAGTGGCTAACCTTTTTGTGGTTGTACTTACACAAAGCCGTACAGGGTTGTTTGCGGTTGTGTTTTTGCTGTCCATGTACTTTTTAGCCGGTTTGCGTCGTAACCTGGGAGCGTCAATAGCTATTGCTTTTTTGGCTGCTATCATAGTCATTCCATCTTATGATTATATTGCCAATGTTATTTCTACCAGATTTCAACACGATGAGAATAATGCCAACTTTGTTACTGTTTCTGATAACTTGGGGTTCACCTTATCTGGCAGAACGTTGATTTGGGAAGGTTACCTTGACGAGTTTTTCAAATCATTGGAGCATAATGCAGAATACTTATATGTGGGAAGCGGTTTCAACAAGTTGGTTGATCTTTATAATCAGTCTTTCATTCCCTTGCTGAATTTGGGTAACCTGAAAGTTAATTTCTACCCATTGCATAGTGATTTGCTGCTGATATTCATTACAGGAGGTATTATTGGACTGCTTGCATGGGCTTTTCAACTTTACACAGTAATTAAAAATTTAATAAGAGAGCCTAAATTCATTTTTGGCGCTTTCCTGATGTTATTAATTGTCTACACTGCAATCGATATGTTAAACTATTCGCCTTTAAGCTCTTTGCTGATAGGTGTCGGGTTATCACAAAAATCAAATTTTGCTTAAAAATTATGTTTTCACGAGCCAAGGATAAAATTACCGCTGTAAGCAATGCTGCAAAATACGATTTATGGCAGCTTACCAAAGCAGGCAAGCAAAACCACCAGTCTTTACAGCAGCTAAAAGATAAATACGCAGGTAAAAGGTGCTTTGTAATGGGTAATGGCCCCAGCCTGGTTAAATGTGATTTGAGTAAATTGAAGGGCGAAGTTACCATTGGCAGCAATAATCATTTTTTGCTTTGGGAGCAAATGGGGTATAAGCCTACATTTCTTACGCTTGAAGATGAGTTAGTAGCCAAAGGCAGGAGCAGCGAACTTAGTGCTTTGACAGGTACAACAAAGATATTTCCATACGATTTAGTAAACACCCTGATTCCTAACAGCGATACGCTTTATGTAAATTTTGTACGCAAGTACAAGCCGTTTCCGCTTTTTACCGAGCAGTTTGCTGATAAAGTATACTGGGGCGGCACAGTGAGTTACCTGAACTTGCAATTGGCCTACTACCTGGGATGCAAAGAGGTTTACCTGATAGGTTTCGATCATTCATTCAAACTTCCTAAAATGGAAGGTACCACTGTAATTACAGCTGATGCACCCGATAGTAACCATTTCCATCCTGATTATTATTTGAAAGGGCATAAATGGTATGACCCCAACGTGGAGCGTATGGAAAGCGCCTATATTTATGCCAAAGATTACCTGCAGCAGCATGGTGTAAAGGTATATAACGCAACTGTAGGCGGTAAGCTTGAAGTATTTGAACGAATTGACTTTGATAAATTGTTTTAACTATATCTTATGACAAAATCACTTGGCATCATTGGTTGTGGTGCAGTAATCCAAAATCAATACATTAAGGTTTTGAGCATGTATCATGATGTAAAAACCAAATTTGTATTTGACTTGAATGAAGACCTCGCCAGGCAAGTTGCCGGCCAGTTAGGTGCACAGGTAACCAGTAAAGAAGCCCTGATTAATAATAGTGATATTATTGTTATTGCAACGCCGCCTTCATCCCATTATCAATTAATTACCGAGGCCCTCCAACCTGGTAAAAAAGTAATATGCGAAAAGCCGTTTGTTGGAACATTAAAAGAGTGTAATGAATTGATTGCACTTGCTACATCAAGAAATGCTGAACTTTTCGTAGCTCACTTCAGGCGTACATTTCCATCGGTTAAGCTGGCTCAATCTATTGTTCAGAGCGGCCTGCTGGGAGACATCACCAGTATTGAAGTTTACGAAGGCGGCAAGTTTTCATGGCAAACCAAGTCGGGTTATGTTTATCAGGATCCTTACGGCGGCGTTCTGTTCGATACCGGCTCACACACCATTGATATGGCTTTGTTTATGGCAAATCTGGATGATAAGCCTGTTGAAATATCATCGGTGGATGTAAAAAAAGACAAGCCAGAGCCTGCACATGAAATACAAGCTGCTTTAAAATTACAACCTGCCTTAGGGCAAGAGGTTACACTTAAGGTGAAGCTAAGTCGCAGATTATTATTGTCAAACAAAGTAAAAATTACAGGCACCCAGGGGTGGATAGATGTACCTATCGGGGTGGCAAATTATATACGCTTAGGCGGACCAAAATCTTCTACTGTAGTTTATGCTGATATCAAGTATGATGAACTCATGGAAGCTTTTGCAATGCAGTTTAAAGATATGTTTTACGATGTAAAAAATTCGCCTTATAAAGCCGGCAGGTTTGCCAACTTAACACACATTTTAGAAACAATTGCCAACAGCTAAATCATATTAAAATGCAAAACAAAAAAGTAGTTATAGTTGGTGCCGCGGGGTTTGTAGGTATTGAATTGGTAAGCCAATTACAAAATATAGAAGGATACGACCTGTATGCATATACGCGCGACAACGGTAATTTCCTGCTACAGGGAAAAAATATCAAAAACCTCACGGATAAAGAAATTAGCGAAAACGGGCCATTTGATATTGTAGTCAACTTGGCTTACCCTACGGTAAGTATGGCATATGAATTTCCGGCAGTAAATCAAAAAATATTAGGAACGCTTAAGAAGCTGGTAAGCGCCAATACGCGACTTATTCATGTAAGTACACAGGCTGTGTTCGGCTTCAGTATGGATCGCCCGGTGGTGGCCGATTTTATTGCCAACCGTCGTGATCAGGCTTATATTGAGGCAAAGCTGTCAATGGAGAATTTCATTAAACGCGATTTTCCAAATCATAATGTGAGTATAGTACGTTTGGGAAACGTTTGGGGGCCAGGTGCAGGTACATGGACAGGCTCTGTTGCTAACAGGCTTACTTTCGGCCAGTTTGTGGCTGTTGAGAATATTGACGGATATGCCAATATCACTGACGTGAAAAATGTAGTATCATATCTGATACATTTAATAAAAACAGATAAGCTGAGTGGCTTTAATATGTTTCACTTAAGTGAGTTCAGCAATAAAAAATGGTCTGAAATAATCCGTTTGATGGCTGAAGCGCTTAACGTAGAGCCGGTATACAGTACCGTTAAGCCTGTAGATACGGCGTCTGCTGTACAGGATTTTAAGAAAGTAGTTAAAAAACCAGCCATTGGCGAATTATACCGTGGCTTAATACGTGAACGTTTTACCGGGTCATACCTGCGAAGCCTGATCAGGTTTATGGGAGTTGGCCGTTATCAGAAAGCTAAAAAGATTGAAACCCGTACATTACCGGCCATACATACTTTGGGCATGGAAGACGGAGTATATCTTAATGTGGTGAGTTCGCCTGTTGAGTTCAAAAGTGTAGTGATGAGCGATTGGACGCCCCAACTAAACTTTGAGCAATCATGGCAATTGGTTAAGGACTGGATGACCGAGGTGGGATACCTAACAGGAACGGAAGCATGATAAATGTTTTTATATGTACTTATAATCCTAACCCCCAATTTTTGCGGGAAACGATTGAAAGTATACAAAAGCAGGATTTGCCACAGGATTTATGGAACCTGACCGTTATTGATAATAACAGTACCAGCCCTGTAGCCGAACTGGCGGTAATAAAGGAGTTAAAAGTTAAAACTGTAGTAGAGAAAACACAGGGACTTACTGCCGCCCGCAAGTGTGCAACCTTGATGGCTAACGGAGATTTGCTGGTTTTTATTGATGATGACAATATACTGGAGCCTAACTATCTTTCAACAGCAAAACAACTTTTTACTCAACAACACATCGGTATATTAAGCGGGCACATTGCACCGCGTTATGAAATTCAGCCCGGGGCCTGGTTTAAACCGTTCGAGCCCATGCTGGCCATCCGGCTGTTTGAAGCAGATCAGGATGTAATGCTTAATGAAAGCAGCCATTACAACTCGCGGTTTCCTGTAGGCGCCGGTATGATAGTTCGCAAAGAACTCATCAGTGAGTATTACAATGAGCATTTATCGGCAGATAATTACATTGAGGGCCGTAAGGGAGATGATTTAACTTCATCGGAGGACATTGACCTGGATTTGTATGCCTTAAGCAAAGGCTACAAAATAGGTGTAAGTCCAAAGCTTAGAATGCTTCATATTATTCCTCCACGCCGCATTGAGGCTGATTACATCATTAAAATGGCCGAGGGTAATTTAAAAAGCGGGATGACTGTCAACAAGAAATGGAATCCTGTTTTTAAGCATAATATTTTTAATTTATTTGATGTGGCCTACCCTAAAATATTTGCTGCGTTAACAATATACGGTCTGCTTAGCTTTAGGCCGGCCTTCCGTATCAAGTATGCTATTTTTAAACAGATATTTAACTATAAAACAAAGTACAGAGAGAGTGCAGGTTTTTAACTGGCTTTTGAATCTGGTACTTAAAAATTTTGTATAGCACAATGGATCAATCAAACAACACTATACCGGTAAAAATATCTCTTTGTATCGCTACTTGCAGACGGGTACCTTATCTAACTATATTATTAGATAGGTTAAGTGAAATCAACCTACCTGAATATATTACACTGAAAATAGTTATTGTAGATAATGATGCCGAAAAAAGTGCTGAAACTTATGTAACAGGCAGAGCTGTAAGTTATCGTTTCCCGCTTTTATACGGTTCTGAAAAACAAAGGGGGATTCCTTTTACACGTAACAAAGCGGTAAGCTTGGTAGATAAGGATACTGATTTTGTTGCTTTTATAGATGATGATGAGTACCCTGATAAAGATTGGATTGTTAAATTATATGAAATACAGCAAAAAGCCAATGCCGATTTAGTGATTGGCCCATCATACCCTGAGTTCGTGGATACTCCACCAGATTGGGTAGTAAAAGGTGAGTTCTTTTTGTTTTCGTATTTTAAACAAAAAACCGGAGATGAGCATCCTGCCGGTAGCGTGGTAACTAACAATCTGTTAGTTAGGTACAGTGCCCTGATGCAATTAAAAGGCCCGTTTGACGAAACTATGGGCCTGGTAGGCTGTGATGATAATGCATTAGGCATCAGTTTGCATAAACTGGGGTGTAAATTTGTATATACCAATGAGGCGATTACTTATGAGTTTGTCCCAAAATCCAGAACTAATTTTAAATGGCTTATGCAACGCGCTTACCGGTCGGCCAATACGTTTTGGCTACTTACACAGGATAAAAATATATTTAAATTACTTAAACTGTTAGCCGGTGCATTAGCACGCATTATTATTGGGTTTGTATTACTGTTACCAACATTACTGATTAGTCCGATTGTTGGTAAACACCACTTTGTAAGAGCTATTATGTTAATGGTAAGGGGGTATGCTATTATTGCAGGTATTTTTGGTAAAAATTACGAAGAGTACCGGCATGCCTATACTATACCTACAACTGCAAACAGTTAATCGTATTCTTATAATAGCCCGGCCATCCTAAATAACCCCTGCCATCACTAATGAAAAAGAATATATTATGCATTCTGCACCTGCCGCCCCCCGTGCATGGCGCTGCAATGATGGGGAGTTACTTTAAAGAAAGCACTGAAATTAACGCAGCGTTTAACTGTACTTATGTTAACCTTTCTACTTCGGATTCTGTAGAAAGCGTTGGTAAAAACAGCGTTAAAAAGTACATAGCACTGCTGAAAATAGTGAGTAAGGTAATGGGCTTACTCATCAGGAATAAATATGACTTCTGTTATATGACGCCTTCAGCCCGCACACCTGCTTTTTATAAAGATTTTGTGATTATCAGTATACTTAAGCTATTCGGCATGAAAATGCTTTACCATTTTCATAACCGTGGAGTAGCTGATTGTGCAAAAGGCAAATTAGCCGCCGGTGTTTATAAAAGCGCCTTTAAAAACTCAAAAGTTATTTTAATATCCGAGTTATTATTTAAAGATGTGGCTGGTTTCGTGCCTCGTAATGATGTGCATATATTATGGTGTGGCATCCCTGTAACCCCGCTTGCTGCAACTGAGCATTTCAAGTTTGAAAAGGTTTCAACCGGGCGCTGCAAAATACTTTTTGTTTCTAACATGATTGTTGAAAAGGGGGTATATGTGTTATTGAATGCCTGTGAAATTTTGCAGCAAAAAGGCCTTGATTTTGAGTGTCACTTTATTGGCGACTGGTTTAATATTACCGAAGATACATTTGGCAAAGAAATAGAACAGCGCGGTTTAGCAGGCCGCATATTCGCTCATGGCAAGCAATACGGCGAACAAAAGTTTAAACACTTTCAGGATGCAGATATTTTTGCATTTCCTACTTATTATGAAAATGAGACTTTTGGTTTGGTAAACCTTGAGGCTATGCAGTTTGCATTACCTGTAATTTCTACTCCGGTTGGTGGTATACCCGACATCATTAGGGATAACAAAACCGGTTTTATTGTGCCTTGTAACGATGCAGCCGCAGTAGCAGGTAAATTGGAGTTGTTAATAGCAAACCCCGAACTACGGAAAAGATTAGGCCATGCGGGGCGTGAACGATTCTTTAAAGATTTTACTATTGGCACATATGAACATCGTTTAACTAATATATTAACCGAAGTAAGTCAATTATAACTTTAATAAGTATATAATATAAATATTTAGAAAATTTAACTATATGATTGATGATATTTTAATAAAAAATCAATATTTTTATATTTTCTTTAAGAAATAGATTTTAACGAAGAGTCAAATGTTAAGTTTTAATAAGGTATCTGTTTTTGGTGTAAATTATGCAGTGGTTGATTATGCCTCAACAACGGATATTTTAATTGAGAATGCTAAAGCTGGCAACAGCTTTGGCATGTCGGCTTTAGCAGTTCACGGTTTAATAGAAGCCGTAAATGATCCTGCCTTTATGGAAATGGTGAACCGCATTGATTTGGTTGCACCAGATGGCCAGCCGGTGAAATGGGCCATGAACCATTTTTATAAACTGCGCCTGCTCGACCGGGTAAGTGGCCCCGCTTTATCACTTATGGTATTAAAAAAGGCTAACGAAGTGGGCGGCGTTAACCTTTATCTGTACGGAAGCAAGAAAGAAGTGTTGGACAAACTTGTGGATCGTTTTAACCGCGACTATCCTAATGTAAAAATTGTCGGCATCCACCCCGATCGCTTTAGAGAAGCCACACCAGAAGAAGATCAGGAAGACATTGACAAAATTAATGCTTCGGGTGCCAATATGGTGTGGGTAGGCAGGGGATGCCCACGGCAGGAAAAATGGGTGGCTAACCATTTGGGTAAAGTAAATGCGGTAATGATGGCTATTGGAGCCGCATTTGATTTTCATGCAGGTACCTTGAAGCAAGCGCCTTTATGGATGCAAAGCAACGGCTTGGAATGGCTGTACAGGTTGTATGCAGAACCCGGCCGCCTCTGGAAGAGATACTTATTCACCAATAGTAAGTTTATATATTTATTTATTAAGAAATCATTTAATTCAAAAAAGATATGAAAGTTCTTGTTACCGGGGCCGGCGGCTTAATCGGCAGTGAGGTTGTGCAGTTTTTTGCCAACGAAGGCTGGGATGTAGTTGGTGTGGACAACAATATGCGTGCTGATTTTTTTGGTGAAAAAGGTGATACTACCTGGAACATTCAAAGATTAGAGAGCAGGTTGGAAAGATTCAAAAACCAATACCTGGATATCAGAAACAGAAATGAAGTGAAGGAATTCATCATGTCGGTAAAGCCTGATGCCATTGTGCATACTGCAGCTCAACCCAGCCATGATCTGGCCGCTTCACGTCCGTTCGATGATTTTGACGTAAATGCCGTAGGTACATTAAACCTGTTGGAGGCCACTCGCCAATATAATCCTGAAACACCTTTTGCCCATATGTCAACCAATAAGGTATACGGCGATGCGCCTAATTACCTGAATTTGGTTGAGCAGGAAACCCGGTATGATTATGCCGATGCAGAATATGCAAATGGTATAAAGGAAACTTTCAGCATCGATCAATCTAAACATTCACTTTTTGGTGCGTCGAAAGTAGCAGCCGATGTAATGGTGCAGGAATACGGAAGATATTTTGGTATGCCTACCTGCTGTTTGCGCGGGGGCTGCTTAACCGGACCTAACCACAGTGGCGTTGAGTTGCACGGTTTCTTAAGCTACCTGATTAAATGCAACCTTGAAGAAAGAAAATATAACATCTTTGGTTATAAAGGCAAGCAAGTAAGAGATAATATCCACTCGCTGGACGTTGCCAGATTCATTTATGAATTTATCAAAGCACCACGCGTTGCTGAAGTGTATAACTTAGGTGGAGGCCGTGCAAATTCTATATCTATTCTGGAAGCATTTTCATTGATTGAGAGTATATCAGGCAAGAAAATGATCTATGAATACTCAGAGCAGAACCGCATTGGTGACCACATGTGCTATATCTCTAATTTGGATAAAATGAAAGCGCATTACCCGAACTGGGATATCACCAAAGATTTAGCCACTACTTTCCAGGAGATTTATGAATCTTGGTGCAACCGTGAAAATTTAGCCTAAATCAAGAAACAGCGGTGCAAAGTTAACTTTGCACCGCTGTTTTACTAAGTTTCTGATCCGTACAACAGATTCAGTATATTAAAAAGCATACCTCATTAACCCAGTTTTGCTATCCGGCAGGACAGGACTAATGAGGTATATTTATTTATAAGCTATTTTTAAAATATCATATAAATCCAGCTTATCAATCGATACATTAATTGCGGAGCCATTCCATTGAAAAGGAATTTGCTTATGCTGAGGTTCTAAGGTAACCGTAGTAGGCTTTTGTGCTAATTTAACGCTCAGATTTAATGTTGTTATTGGTGCTACTGAATTATAAACACTGGTGGGGACATTCACTTTTTGCCCTGTTGCATTCACCAGCTGAATTAAAATATCATTTCCTTTCTTTCGCGTACTGATATGTACGTTTTCTGAGTTTTTAACAACTACCATCTTATTTGGCATCAGCGCATCAATTATCCGGCTGACATCAGATTTGACATCAGGCGATAAATTACCAAGGTAGGTAGCCGAAACATCATTGTTTAACACGGCTAAAAGCCCTTTACCATATTTTTTTACAGATAATTCACCAGCCGTACTACCCGGCGTGATGCCTGGTACTTGTACCAGGGTAGCAATATTATTGAGTGCGGCAAATGCATTTGCCATTTGTTTACCGGTAACCAAAACTTTTCCACCTTGTGTAATATATTGTTTAATCTGAGCTATGGTGGTAGCAGGCAGGTAATCCCAATCGGCAATAACTATTACCGGGTAAGAGTTTAGTTGGCTGGCTTGAAAATCCTGTATAATATCAACAGAATACTGGGCATTAAGCAGCAGGTTGAGCATGCCCTTTACATTATCAGTAGCCGTATTGAGCGTACTGAAGATGTTATGAGTATTCATACGTTCATACCCGCTATTAGAAAAAAATAAGCCTACCTGTGGGATGGAAGTAGTTTTAAAACAGTAAGGTTTACGATCAACACAAAACTGTTTTATAGCTTTAAGCTCCTGTACATTACCCAAAGGTAAAGCAGCATCTCGTTTTTGAAAAGTATAAACACCAACCCCACCACCTTCAGCTAAAACAGGAGAAATTTCTTGTTTGATCTGTATAAGCGACTTGCTCTGATAGGTTTTATAAGTACTGGCCCAAACTATCAAATCCCAGGGTTTGTGATAGCCGCTCATAAAGTGCGATTCTAATTCAGCCTCAGTAAAGCTGCTTGAAGATAAGTCACCACTTAAAAAATCAACGCGAGCATCAAGAGGGCCTGGCATGTAAGCAGAGAAGGCCCAGTTGCTTGCCACTTTAAAAGTTGGTTTATAGTTGTGCAATTGATTTACATAATCAGCCAGGTATTTATGGTAAGATTGCCTTAAAAAGCTGGTATAACGATTATGCTGACCATAAGAAAACGTAGAATCGTTCTTGAAAGTACGATTATTCAATTTCATAAAACTGGCTATGGCTGCTTTTGAGTAATCCTGTTGCACAGCCCAGCATTCACCATCTACCCAAACGCCGTCTATATGATAATTATCAATCAGTTCTTTAATCTGGGGTATAAAGTAGGTGTTTTTATAACTGCTAAAGAGGGAAGTAGCTTGTGAGTTGGGATGCCCTCTTTCATCCAAACTTGCCCACTGCGGGTGGTCTTTAACCGCCTCTGCATCTACTACGCCCGAAAAATGCGAGTAAAGAGCCGTATGGTATTTATAAGTTTCTGCCCTGAAAATCTTTAGAGGATCAACTAAAATGTTGGGTGCACTCACTCCAATTTTAGTAGGATAGCTGGAGATGCCCGGATGACCTTTAGTGTCTACTTGTATGTAATCGGGCCTGATAGCGGACAGCACGCTATCTACATCCTGGGCTGTTAACGTTCTGCCAATACCCCTGTCATTAAGTGTAGCATGAAAATCATAATGGAGCCCAAAGAAGCGCTCGGTTGAAACACTTTTGGCCGTTTGTGCCTCACACGTACCACAGATACAAACTAAACAGAAAGCTGTACCCAAAAATGAACTCAGAAATTTAACCATTGTACCCAAATTAATTTATTTGAATAACGCTAACATACAAAAGTCTATTATAGATTACTATAATAGACTTTTGTTAAAAAATTTATGGTAAAAATCCGAACCTTATAAAGGTATGCCTTGAGAAGTTATTTACTGCTGATGACAGTCGGGGTTGTATTTAGCTTGCCATTCATAATATCTTGCTCCGTAAACTTAATAAAGTTTATCTCTTGATCGCTGGTGCGGTTTCTGTCGTAAACCAAGCAAATTTCTTCTTGGTCGTTTTGCATCACGTCTGGATAGGATACTGCAGATCTGGAATCTATTAATAACTTATAAGCCCAGGTCTTACCATTATCTGTTGATAAAAATGCGGTCAAATTAGTTCGTGTTGTGGCACTGTTTGTAACGAATAGCAAGTTACCTGATTTTAATCTGGCGTAAAATGATCTTGTTCCAGTTGTACTACCTAAATCTTTGTATATACTCGGATAGGTCCATTTTACTCCTGCATCTGTACTATTAGACATATAAATTCCTAACTCCGTACGTAATGCAGCTTGGTATACATTGTTGCCTAAATCTACAATATTCATTTCAGCATAATTTACTGATATTCCACTGGTGTTCAATTTAGCAACACGAACTGGTGTAGTCATTTCCTTTCCTGAATAGGTAGATTGATAAATATTTGCACCAGCTAAATCAGCGGGGGTAGCCGTAGTAGGATATTTATTCCAAGGATTCTGAACAATGAATCCTGACATTGGAAAAAGGATCTTGGAGCTATCTTTCCCTATTGGGGTTGGTTTGGTATTGATTACGCCATTGAACAAAAATTTAGGTTTAGTAATCACTATTTGATCGTTAACATATTTGATTGTAATATACCAAGAACCCAACTGGCCTCCATCCCACATACCAACTGAGCCAGCCCATGATAAATTTAAATTGCCAAGTTTGTCTTTCCAAAAGTTAGCGTCAAAATGACGTACCATCGGATCAAAAGATCCGATAATTAACTTATGCTGTTTCCAAGTTTGGCCACGGTCAGTGCTTACCGCAACAGAAAGATAGTTGCCGGGTTGTTCACCAACTCCACCTGTTTGCCAAGCCACAAAGTGAGTATTTCCTAATATGCCTAACGCAGGGCAACCTTGATACTGATGCGTAGTGTAAGTCGGATTTCCACCTTGATTATACAAGAAAGTTGTTTTAGAAGCACTATCTATACTAATAGGTGGAACTATAGATGTGGTATTAAGTATAGGTACATCTTTATTATCTATAATAACTGCAGTGGGTTTAGCATTTTCTTTTTTACAGGAATAAGAAAATAAGCTAAATAAAGTACCAGTGATAACAAGTAAGGTTTGTAATTTTTTGTTCATATGAGTAAATCAATGCTGCTACTCATTGGCAAAAGGTGTTCCATAGAATATTATAGGTATAATTGAGGTTATCAGGTTAAAATGTGCTGATTTTGTGATTATAACTGAGGAAAATATTACACAAATCCACAATTATAGGCTTGTTGTTATTGTATATATATATCGTATCTTTGATTTTCATGATAAGAGAAAATTGTGATTGCAAAATATAATTAATTCTTTGTGTTTATAATATTGTATCAAATAGTTATTGAAAAAATAATATTAAATACATAGATATACATCAATTTTGTGTGTGAATTGGCTCTGCTAAAAATTTAACAATATTTATGTACAAAGTATTAGACTGCACCTTACGTGATGGCGGTTACTACAATGGGTGGGATTTTGATGATAAAATTACATCAGTATATTTCCAGGCCATGGAGCAACTGCCTATTGATTATGTAGAGATAGGATATCGTAATAATCCCTCAAAAGGTTACGAAGGTAGATATTTTTACTGCCCGCAGTTTGTGTTGGAGCGCTGCAAAAGCATGATGCCGAGCAAAAAAATTGCGGTAATGTTCAATGAAAAAGAGGTTAAACCGCAGGATGTACACAAATTGTTGGAGCCATGTAAAGGCTTAGTAGATATAGTTAGAATTGCCGTAGCACCTAACAAATTCAAGCAAGCCATTGAACTGTCAGCAGCTATACGTGCCGAAGGTTTTGAGGCTGGGGTTAACCTCATGTACATGAGCAGTCTCCTAAATAGCGGTACCGAAGAGGTATTTGATACGCTTGCTACTATTGAGGGTATTGTAAACTATTTTAGTTTGGTTGACTCATACGGAGGTGTTTATCCAGAGGACGTTGCCCGCTTAATTAAGCAATGCAAAGCTGTTACTAATGTACCGGTTGGATTTCATGGTCACAATAATATTGAATTAGTTTTTGCAAATACTTTAGCTGCCATTAACGCCGGGTGTGATGTTGTTGATGCTACAGTAACCGGTATGGGCCGTGGCGCCGGTAATTTAAAAACAGAGTTATTATTAACCCATCAGGCTACCCGTGAAGGTAGAAATGTAGATTTTAATAGTCTGGCCGATGTAGTTTCAAACTTCGAACAATTACAAGATATATATGGTTGGGGTACTAATCTACCCTATATGGTCTCCGGCACTAATTCCTTGCCGCAAAAAGATGTAATGGATTGGGTATCTAAACGTACATACTCCATCAACAGTATCATAAGAGGACTCAGCAATCAATCAAAAGGGCAAGAAGATAATTTGAAACTTCCGGTTTTTGATGGTAGTAAGCATTATAAAACTGCTGTGATTGTTGGCGGTGGTCAAAATGCAGTTGCTCACGCTGAGGCTATTAAAAAATTCATTGATCAAAATAATGATATATGCATCATTCACGCCAGCTCAAAAAACAGCTGGATATATACTGATATAAACGTTCCGCAATTCTTCTGTCTGGTAGGCAACGAGGGGCACCGGTTGGAAAATGTGTTTAGCGATGTAGCTAATATTAATCCAATATGTATTTTGCCGCCGTTTCCTCGTAAAATGGGTACTTATATTCCCAAAAGTGTGATTAATGATTCTTATGAACTGGGCGAAGTAAACTTTGCAGACAGTTATAAAGACTCGCATACAGCACTTGCCGTACAATTAGCAAAAGAACTGCAGGTTCAAGACCTGTATGTTGCAGGTTATGATGGATATCTGGCACAGCCTGTGTTGCAAAAGGAGCAGGATCTATTAATTGAAAATAATTACCTTTTTGCTTGTGCAGAAAAACATTTTGGTAAACTGACTTCGCTTACTTTTACCAACTATAAAACATTGAATATTCAGTCTGTTTATAGCTTGATTTCCTGATTTAATATGCGCATAGTAGGAATAATTCCGGCCAGGTACAAATCATCCAGGTTTCCGGGTAAGCCATTAGTAATGCTTCATGGTAAGCCTATGGTGATCAGGGTAGCAGAGCGCACAGCTGCAGCTCTCGGTACAGAAAATACTTATATCGCAACCGAAGATCAGCGGATTGTGGATGTGTGCACACAATATGGTTATCAGGCTGTACTCACCAGTGATAATTGTAAAACCGGTACAGATCGCTTGTATGAAGCCTCATTGCAAATTGAAGCTGATATCTATATTAATGTTCAGGGCGATGAGCCTTTGGTTGACCCACAGGATATTAAAAACATAGCCCAGGCAAAAGTTAACCAGCCTGAATATGTAATCAATGGTATGCGTGCTTTAGAAGAAACCGAAGAGCCAACCGATATTAATATTCCTAAAGTAATTACTAATAGGTTTAATGAGTTGGTTTATATGTCGAGGCTGGCTATACCGGGTATTAAAGATGTAAATATTGGTAAGCCGGTATACAAAAAGCAGGTATGTATTTATGCTTTCAGTAAAACCAACCTTAAAGATTTCAGTAGCTTTTCATCAAAAGCTTATAATGAACAATTCGAAGACATTGAAATATTAAGGTTTTTTGATACCTATACTAAAATTTTGATGGTTGACACTGAAGGGCAGAGTTTGGCTGTTGATATACCCGGCGACGTTGCTAAAGTGGAAAACTTTATGGCTGCGAATCAAATTACCTGATTACTTAAACCTTTACTGTTTATGCTAAGCAAATACAAAAACATCATTTGGGACTTTGATGGTGTCATTCTGGATTCGATGCCGATCAGGGATAGCGGGTTTTCTGCTATTTTTGAAGGTTATCCTGCCGAGCAGGTAGAGCAACTGCTAGCATACCACAAAAGCAATGGCGGCATATCTCGTTTTGCAAAAATCAGGTATTTTTACCAGGAGATATTGAAACAGGATATCACCGATGAAAAAGTAAATGATTATGCTGCTGCTTTCTCAAAAATCATGAAGCAAAGGTTAACCAACAAAGACCTGTTGATTGCAGAAAGCGTTGCTTTTATTAAGTCCTCTTACCAAAAGTATAACTTCCATGTAGTATCGGCTTCTGAGCAATCGGAATTAAGATATTTGATTGAATATCTGAATTTGCAGCCTTACTTCAAATCAGTGCATGGCTCACCGGTTCCGAAGATTGAAAATGTGAAAAAGGTGATTGAAGAAAACCACTACAATCGCGCCGAAACTTGTTTGATCGGTGATTCCGGTAATGATCATGAAGCCAGCGAAATTAACGGAATTCACTTTTTTGGTTATAATAACCTGAAACTGGTAGACCGAGGTCAGGGTTACCTGCATAATTTCGATTTTGCTGTTTAATTTCCAATATTAAAAGGCCTGATGAAGTTTAGGCGCTTACCTCAAATATAGTTAACCGCAGTAGTGGAAAAACACGATAAAATATATATAGCAGGCCATCAGGGCATGGTAGGTTCGGCTATTATGCGTAAGCTACAGTCCGAAGGGTTTACTAATTTTGTAACCTGCACCTCGGCCGAACTCGACCTGCGCAACCAGCAGCAGGTGGCAGATTTTTTTAAAGCCGAGCAACCCGATTATGTATTTCTGGCTGCAGCCAAAGTGGGTGGTATCATCGCCAACAATACCTATCGTGCCGATTTTTTGTATGATAATTTGCAAATTCAGAATAACATCATCCATTCATCTTATTTAAATAAGGTAAAAAAGCTGATGTTTTTGGGTTCCAGCTGCATTTACCCCAAAATGGCACCGCAGCCTTTAAAGGAAGATGCACTACTTACCGGACTGCTTGAACCTACCAACGAGCCTTATGCCATTGCAAAAATAGCCGGCATAAAAATGTGCGATGCCTACCGCTCGCAATACGGCTGTAATTACATTTCGGTAATGCCTACCAATTTATATGGCTATAATGATAATTATCATCCCGAGAACTCGCATGTGCTGCCAGCCTTAATACGCCGCTTTCATGAAGCTAAAACTAAAGGGTTGCCTGAAGTAGTTATTTGGGGCAGTGGTTCGCCCATGCGCGAGTTTCTGTTTGCCGATGATTTGGCAGCCGCCTGTTATTACCTGATGCAAAACTATGATGAGCCGGGCCTGATTAATATTGGTACGGGAGAAGACCTCAGCATTAAAGATTTAGCTTTACTGGTAAAACAGGTGATTGGGTATGAAGGTGAGATTAAATTTGACACTACCAAACCGGATGGCACACCACGTAAATTGATGGATGTTTCAAAATTACATGCCAAGGGCTGGAAGCATACTATAGATTTACCTGAAGGCATAGCATTGGCTTATCAGGATTTTTTGAAAAGATATTAAATATAAAATTATACACTCACAAAACAAAGCCTTATGGAAACATAGGGCTTTGTGCTTATACTTGCAAAGCAAAACGAACATTGCAGCCGCTACTGCGTTACATATACCGCTAAAGTAATTTATGTTAAACATTATCAAATCACAAATTGCCTCATCGGTACAGGTAAAACAAGAACTGTTAAACAATGAATCCATCCTGCAGCAAATTGCAGATGCTGCGCAACTGGTTATTGATACTTATCAGCAAAAAGGTAAAACTTTATTGGCAGGCAACGGCGGCAGTGCTGCCGATGCACAGCATATTGCTGCCGAGTTTGTGGGCCGTTATTATTTCGACAGGCCGAGTATTCCATCCATTGCCTTATCAACCGACACCAGCATTATTACGGCCATAGGCAATGATTATGGTTATGATGAGCTATTTGCGCGCCAGGTGCAAGGTTACGGCACAGCAGGCGATGTATTTATCGGCATATCTACTTCAGGGAATTCAGCCAACATTTTAAAGGCTTTACACGTATGCAAAGAAACCGGTATCAAAAGCATTATACTTACCGGCCAAAGCGGGGGTAAAATGGATGGCGTAGCTGATATTTGTATCAAAGTGCCTTCGGCCGATACGCCCCGTATACAAGAGTCGCATATATTAATTGGCCACATGATGTGTTATTTGGTAGAGCAGGCCTTGTTTTCTAAAAGTAGTTAGTTTTAGTTTTTAGTAAGATAAGTATGGCAAAAATATTGGTGTTAGGTGCACAGGGGCAATTGGGGCAATGCCTGGCTAAAGTGGCTGAGAAACAGCAGATACAAGGCATGATTTTTCCGCCTAAAGATGAAGCCAATATTTTAGATATGGATGGCCTGCAACGTTTATTTGAACAACATCAGCCTGATTTTGCGATTAACTGCGCCGCCTATACGGCAGTGGATAAAGCGGAAGATGAAATGGCTGCAGCCCGTAAAGTAAATTGCGATGGTGCCGCCAACATCGCCCGTTTATGTAAAGCGCACAACGCTACGCTGATCCATATCTCTACTGATTTTGTATTTGAAGGCAATACGCCTTATCCTCTGGTAGAAGCTGACGCAACTAACCCTATCAGTGTGTACGGCCTCACCAAACTGGAAGGCGAAAAGGCGATTGCCGAACTCACGGATGCTTATTTTACCTTACGCACCAGCTGGCTGTATTCTGAATATGGTAATAACTTTGTGAAAACCATGCTTCGCCTGGCCGAAGGGCGTGATGAACTCAAAATTATTGCAGACCAGGTAGGTACACCAACCTATGCCATTGATTTAGCCAGAACCATATTTGCCATTATAGAAAGCGGTAGCCAAGCCTATGGTATTTATCATTACAGCAATGAAGGCGTCACTTCATGGTATGATTTTGCCAAAGGGGTTTTCGATGTAGCGGGTGTAAAAATTAAAGTCTTACCTATCCGTACCCATGAGTATCCAACAAAGGCCGTACGTCCGCCTTTTTCTGTAATGGATAAAACCAAAATCAAGCAAGCATTTGGTATCAGCATCTCCTACTGGAGAGATAGTTTGGTAGAATGTATGGGTAAATTATAAAATATCAATCAGTAAAGAACTATCAGTGTTGCTTAAGCTGTTGATCGAGCTGGGCAATTAAATGGTTGAGATCTTCAGACTTATTAAGCCACTGTATCTCATCATCGCGCCTAAACCAGGTGAGTTGCCTTTTAGCAAAGCGCCGGGTGTTTTGTTTAATGGCAGCAATGGCTGAAGACAAATCTGTTTTCCCATCCAAGTAATCAAATAATTCAGTGTACCCCACAGTATTTAGCGCGTTCAGGTGCCGATAGGGGAGCAAACTTTTTACTTCTTCCAGCAATCCCTCCTGCATCATGATGTCTACCCGGTGGTTGATACGATCATATAATACTTCGCGGGGCAAATCAATGGCTAACTTGATAATGTGAAAAGGCCGCTGCTTATTAATTGCTTTCCGTAAAGATGAAAAGGGCTGACCTGTACTTTTAATGACTTCTAATGCACGGATCAACCGTTGCGGGTTGTTGATATCTACTTGTTGATAATAAACCGGATCAGTTGCCTGCAATTGCTGCTGTAGAGGCGCAATGCCTGATTCCGTATATAAGTGGTTTAATGCTTCGCGAATGGCCGGGTCAACCGTTGGTAAGTCATCAAAGCCTTCGTGAATGGCTTTTAGGTACAGGCCTGAACCACCTACCATAATAACCACATCGTGCATTTGAAAAAGTTGATTCAGCAATGCCATGCCTTGCTGCTCAAAATCACCCACGTTAAAGCTTTCAGTAATGGAGTGAGAGTTGATGAACTCATGAGGTGCGGCTGCTAATTCATCAGGCGTGGGTTTGGCCGTACCGATAGACATTTCACGATAGAATTGCCTCGAATCGGCCGAGAGAATGACGGTATGATAATGCTTAGCCAACTCAATAGCCAAAGCCGTTTTGCCCGAAGCCGTAGGGCCGGCAATGCTGATGAGTGTCTTCGCAGGCATATGATATAATTGTTTATTAAACTAAAACGTCATTGCGAGGAACGAAGCAATCTTTTTTGTAGTGGAAGTTGTAGAGAGATTGCTTCGTTCCTCGCAATGACGGGTATGATATTGTATATATCTTCACCCAACTTTCGTTAGGCTTAATCAATAATTTTTAATAATCATCATCGTGGCCGCGTTTACCGGATGAAAACTCATCTTCATCATCCGAAAATTCGTTACCAAATTCATCTTCTTCTCCACTTTCTTCTTCATGCTCATCAGCCACGGCGCCATCTTCGCGTACTTCCGAAAAGTCTTCTGTGTCTTCAGGGGTATATTCCATTTCGTTCAGGAAATCGAATTCTTCGCTGGTTGGCGGTATCACGGTAGGGTTATACACATTGCCAAATTGCTTGGGAGCTTCGCCCACAGTTTTAGCAGTAACAGGGTAAGCTACGCCCGGCGCATCATCCAGAATCTTTACCAGCTCCACATGAAAGTCAAACGGGCGGTCGAAGTTAGAAGTATAATAAAATTTTTGATGCGGGTCATCAATAAAGCCGCTTAACTTGGTGTTTTCCATTAACCTTATTCCGCGGTCAATTTTACGCTGTGTGGGTTTGTAAGCAATTTCTTCACCTTTGGTCCATTGGTCATTGCTTACATAAAAAGACGAGGAATAATCCGGATTGTAGTTAATAGATTGGTGTATGGCCATATGCAAATCCTGAAAAGTTTGATTAGACTTTACATCAATATCTCTGCTCACTTCATCATAATCCTCGAAGGTCACTCTAAACCGGTATACTGCCATGTTTTTATACGTAGATTTTAGTCAAAAATAATATTTTCAGTTTTAATTTGAGTTTGTTACAACTTTTAAGCCAATTTCTTCACCTTTTTGAATAGTGAACTGTATAGCAGCCTCATAAGTGTTCGGTATGTCACCTTCCAGTATTGCTTCGCGGATTTGGTTTTTGATTATACCCACCTCACGGCCCTCTTTGAGGCCAAAGAGCTGCATAATATCATTTCCTGTTACCGGGGGCTGCCAGTTGCGTATACGGTCGCGCTCTTCAACATCTTTTAGCTTCTGTTGTACCAGTTCAAAATTCTGACGGTACTTTTTTATTTTGTACTCATTTTTGGTGGTAATGTCGGCTTTGCACAACAGCATCAGGCTTTCGGTATCATCGCCGGCATCAAAAAGCAAACGCCTTACGGCTGAATCGGTCACAATTTCCTGCGCCAGTACAATAGGCCGCATGTGTAATTGTACCATCTTTTGCACAAATTTCATGTGCTCATTCAGCGGTAGCTTTAATTGGGCAAACAACTTGGGCACCAAGCGGGCACCGCGGTCTTCGTGGCCATGAAATGTCCAGCCATGGCCCGGCTCAAAGCGCTTGGTAAGCGGTTTGGCAATATCATGCAGTAGGGCAGACCATCGCAGCCACAAATCGGTAGTGGTAGCGCTAATGTTATCCAGCACCTGCAGGGTGTGATAAAAATTATCCTTATGGCCGCGCCCGTTCACAAAATCAACTCCATGTAATGCTGCCATTTGGGGAAAGATGAGCTGCAATAAGCCGGTATCAAACAAATACTTAAATCCGATAGAAGGCTTGGGCGACAGCATAATTTTATTTAACTCATCTGTAATGCGCTCTTGTGATACAATACCTATGCGCTCTTTTTGCCTTTGTATTGCCTGAACTGCCTCTTCGTCAATACTAAAGTTCAACTGGGTAGCAAAGCGGATGGCGCGCATCATGCGCAGCGGATCATCTGAAAAAGTTTCCAGCGGGTTCAGCGGTGTTTTAATCAACTGCTGCTCCAAATGCTGCAATCCACCAAAAGGATCAATTAATTGCCCGTACTCATCAGGGTGGAGTGCAATGGCCAGTGCGTTGATTGTAAAATCACGGCGCTTTTGGTCATCATCCAGGGTGCCGTTCTCTACTATAGGCTTGCGTGAATCAGAACGGTACGATTCTTTTCGGGCACCTACAAACTCTACTTCCACATCCTGGTAGCGCAACATGGCCGTACCAAAATTTTTAAACACAGCCACCTTAGTATTTAAGGCCTTGCCCATAGCTTCGGCAAACGCAATACCGTTGCCTAAAACCACAATATCAATATCTTTAGAGGGCCGGTTCAAAAAAATATCGCGCACAAAGCCACCAATGGCATACGCCTGTACCTGCTGTTCCCCCGCCATACGCGAGATCATTTTAAATACCGGATGCTTCAGGTGCTGCTTCATAAATAACAGGCGCAAAGGTAAGGATATCGAAGCAGGTTAAAAATGATTGGAGTAAATTAAGGGAGAGGATACGTTTGCAAAATAAGTGAATCACTTCCTATCATCACGTGATTGCAAAGTACAAGCAATCCTTACACGCCTAATTAAGACACTGAACAGAAATATTGCTTCGTACCTCGCAATTATGTGGTATGCTTTTACAAGGAAAAGCAATTACAATGCAATTTACACTGCCAGTCCCACTATCTGTTGTAAGTCCTAACTGTGCTGCGGGCTTTCCACTGCTATCGGGTTTAGCGAACTTAAGTCTGTGCTGTTAAGCGAGGAAATATAAAATTAACGATACCAAACTTTACCGCCGTATAAACTCGAACTTTCCACTTGCATCCAGGCGCATAATGGTGGATGGCTTTTTAGGTGTGGTATCATACTGCTCCAGGTTAACTACATAGTCTACGCCGTTGATAACATCCTCGCTAACATCGGCAAAGGTTTGGGGCGAAGGCTGTCCGCTGATGTTGGCCGATGTAGAAACGATAGGCTTGCGGAAGCGTTGTATCAGTTGCTGGCAAAAGGGGTGTTTAGCCACACGAATGCCCACGCTGCCATCAGCATTGATAACGGCAGGTGACAGGTTTTTTGCATCAGGCAATATCAACGTAAGCGGGTGCTCGGCGTACTCAATTAAATCATAAGCAATGGCCGGGACTTCTTTGATATAACTTTCCAGCTTGTTTTCTGTATCCAGCAATACAATAACACTTTTAGCCTCGTCGCGCTGTTTCAGGGCGAATACTTTTCTCACGGCCTCAGTATTAGTGGCATCGCAACCAATACCCCAAATGGTATCGGTAGGGTAAAGGATGATACCGCCCTGTTGCAGTACGGTAAGTGCTTTGGCTATTTCTTCTTTAAGCATAATGTTGCAGCGTTTGCTGATACAAAGTTATATGTTGTGCAGCTAAATCAGCATCATTAAACCGGTTTGCATAAATTTTACCTTGCTCAATCATACGCTGGCGTAACGAGTGATCTGCAAGTATCCGGTTGACTTGAATGGCCAGGCCTTCTGCATCATCTGGATCAATGTATAAGCTATCTGGCCCGCCGGCCTCCTCCAAACAAGAGCCGGTGGCAGCTATGACCGGGATACCCGAGTTTAAAGCTTCCAGTACCGGGATGCCAAAACCCTCGTACCTCGATGGGTATACAAACACAGTGGCCAGTTGGTAAATGGCAGGCAAATCGCTGAACGGAACCTGATGTAAAAAAGTAACCCGGTTGAGCAAATTATACTCTTTTAAATAAACTTTTACTTCATCGAGATAGGGGGTAGGTTTACCTACAGCTACCAGCTGAATATCTACAGGTAATTGCTGTAAAGCTTGAGCAACGAGCAGCAGGTTTTTACGCATTTCGATGGTGCCAACGGTAAGCAAAAATTTATCGGGTAGATTGTACCGGTTACCTACGGCAACTTTTTGTTCAAGGCTTATAGGATTGCTGAAAACGGCATCGCAGTTCTGGTAAATCACACTAATTTTTTGGATATCTACCTGTAACCGCTCTACTAAATCTGTTTTGGTTTGTTCGCTGATAGCGATAACGTGATTGGCTGCGCGGCAGGCGTACTTTAATTTGGCAACATAAATTTTTTGGTTCAGCCAGCTAAAGTACTCAGGAAAACGAAGCGCAATAACATCATGAACGGTAACTATTGAGGCTATACCGCTATTTACAATGCCTAAGGGTAATTCATGGCTTAAGCCATGATAAAGCTGTATACCATCGGCTTTTAAATCTTTAATAATTCCCTTACTGCGCCACCACGAAGTGAGCCACTTACTTTTAGGTAAATGAATGTTGGTATGCGCTAAAGCCTTAAGCAAACTTAGGTAAGCGTTCGGCTTCTTTTTGGGAGTATATAAATGATAGGTATGATTAGGTTGATGTTCGCTTAAGCTTTTGAGTAACCAGCGGCTGTAATTACCCAGCCCGGTTCCGTTTAAAAAAGCACGCTTGGCATCAAATCCAATCTTCATTATTGGGGTTTATTGGTTCATTAGTTCAATGGTTCATCAGGAAAATAACATCTTCCCTAATCAACCAATGAACTAATGAACCATTGAACTATCTTACACTGCAACGTTATTTTCGCGTAAGGCGTCGTTCAGTGAGGTTTTTTTGTCGGTCGACTCTTTGCGTTTACCAATAATAAGAGCGCAGGGCACCTGGTATTCGCCGGCAGCAAATTTTTTGGTATAAGAACCGGGGATGACTACCGAGCGGGCAGGTACGCGGCCTTTGTATTCAACGGGCTCAGATCCGGTTACATCAATAATTTTAGTAGAGGCAGTTAATACCACGTTGGCGCCTAATACAGCTTCGCTTTCTACATGTACACCTTCTACCACAATGGCGCGTGAGCCAATGAAACAGTTATCTTCAATAATTACAGGGGCAGCTTGTACCGGCTCTAAAACACCACCTAAACCTACACCACCGCTTAAGTGGCAATTTTTGCCTACCTGTGCGCATGAACCTACCGTAGCCCAGGTATCTACCATGGTGCCTTCATCTACAAAAGCGCCAATGTTAACGTAAGACGGCATCATAATTACGCCTTTAGCCAAATGCGCACCGTAGCGGGCAATACCATGAGGTACTACACGTACACCAGCCTTTTTGTAATCGGTTTTAAGCTTCATTTTATCATGAAACATAAACGGACCTACTTTAATTTCCTCCATCTGCATGATTGGGAAATATAAGATTACCGCCTTTTTAATCCAGTCATTTACATGCCAGCGGTTGCCAATAGGTTCGGCTACGCGCATCTCGCCTTTATCCAGGCGGGCAATTACAGTTTCAACCGCGTTGATATAGTCATTTTCGCTTAACAGGGAACGGTCTTCCCAAGCTTCTTCAATCAGTCGTTTTAAATCAGTATACATGGGTATTCAAAAAGTTTGGGCAAATTACGGCTTTTTCAGGCTAATTTCAGCAATGCAATCCTTACTCAATTTTTCGGCTTGCTGCTTAATCAGCTCATCCGTAAAACCATCTGGAAACTGCTTTTGTAATTTGGCCAACAAGCAGTCTACCAGCTGGCTTTTTACTTCGTCTTTATAAATTTGCATTTCCGGCCGGTTAAGTACCGTCAGTTTAATGCGCTCTACCAGCATAGGCGACCACAGGTATACCGGATTTTTGATGCTTTGCACGCAGCTGGCTCCAATCTGGTTAGCCAACTTAAACACACTATCCTGCGATACAGAGCTGATGCCTTTAGGCAAAGCAATTTTTAATTTGGCAACCGAGCAGTTGGCCCATTCCTGCCGCTGGGCATCCTCTTTCAAGAGTTGTTTTGAGGAGTTGAACAGAATGGTATACAACTCCTTCTCATCAGCCGCCGACCAGCCAGCAGCGGTAGATTGCGCTGAAACATTTGAGATGTTTATTAAAGCGAATAAGAAAGCAAAAATGAAAGTGAAGTAAACAGGTTTAATCATGAATTTGAGTTTTACCAAAAATATGAAATTAACTCGTGGTTGCGTTGAATCAAACCCAATGATATCTGTGTTATCATACAATGTGTTAATTTTGTATGCTGGCCGTTAAAGGCTGCGTAAATAGTGTTTGATTAGAATGCCAGAAAAAGAAAAACTCCGTATAGATAAATACTTGTGGGCCATACGCCTGTTCAAAACCCGCTCTTTAGCTACCGAAGCCTGTAAAGCCGGCCGGGTAAAGTTGGAGGGTAATAATATTAAACCTGCACATGAGGTGAAGGTAGGAGAGACTTACCACATTTCTAAAGGTCCGGAACGTAAAATTGTAAAAGTAACCGGATTGCTTGAAAACCGGGGTGATTACCAAACCGCCATTAAATTTTATGAAGATTTAACACCACCTGCAGAAACACACGGTTTCGCATCCATGTTTCATTCACCTGTGCTGCGGCGCGATCGTGGTGCGGGCCGGCCTACCAAGCGCGACCGCCGCGAAATTGATGATTTGCAAGGCGGCTATTTCGAAGGTAAAGAGGACGAAAATTAATAATATTCGTAAAACAAAAAGCCTCTCCAATAGGAGAGGCTTTTTGTTTATTTCAGCACGTCATCGTCCTGGTTACCGGTATTCAGGTCCTGGTCGTTTTTGGGGTACCCTTCTTCGTCCAGATCGTCACGGTCGTCTTCCGGTGTGCGTGACAGTAGTTCATCTACTGGGTCAAGCTCCGTAATTTGGCCGTCGTCAATGTGCATGCCCAAGCTGTCGGCATCCGTTTCCAGTGAGCGGTTTTTGTCATATTCGCCTTTGGTATCATAAGGATTAGCCTCATCATAGCTCGAATCGAAATCACTGCCATTAGGTGCGGCAGAGTCAAATAAAGCTGGTGGATCGTAGTCCGGGTCTTTACTGGCTATATTAATTTCGTAGCTATCCTGCTCGGCATCATAATTTAAATCCTCGGCTTCGCTTTCTTCGCCCAGGTCTTCTTTCATTTTTTTATCGCGGTCCAGATTTTCATCATTAAAACCCGGATAAAATTGCTCGTCGTTTTTCATAGGTTGGTGGTTTTAAGCTCTTATACAGAAAAAACCTTGCCAATACCTATATTGTTTTAAAGGATGTGGATAAGTAGCCGATAACTGTATTCTAATAATGTATCTGCTTGCGGTAGGAGGTAACTCCGCCTATGGCAAATTTAAAACCAATTACCCACTGGCCAAATGTATCGAAATGCTGGCCGGCCTTTATACCATCCAACTGATCGCCTAACACAAAATTGTGCTGATAGCCAACGTCAACTTTAAAAGTGGGTTCATTGTAATCATTGAACACCTTAAACTCATAGCCTATTTTAGCCGGTATGAATATTTCCTGGCTATCATCCAGTCCGGTTGAGGTATAGTTAGGTATATAAAGTGAGTTTCGGTTAATGATATCCATATGGTTATAAATTAACCCGATGCCGCTGCTTACATAAAGGTTTTTAAAGGCATTACCGAAAGTGCTGTTCGAGTAATCGTAAAACTCACCGGCCTGCAGTTGCCCTCTGAAGGTAAGCGCCGTGTAGTTATTGCGGAACTGACGGCTTGAAAGCGTAGACAAGGAGTCGCCCCCTGAAAGGCGCCCTAATTGAAGCTCGGCTATAAAGTTAACAAAGGGGGTTTGGTTGTAAGTAAAATGTATACCTACGCCACCGGTGTATTTCTGCGTTTCGGCATCAGAGTAAGCCATTTGGTAAATACCGCTCAGGCCGAAATCATATTGTGCATAATTATAGCCCAATTGCGCTTTGGCCAGCAGGGTGCATACGCATATTAACGTGGTAAGTAGCAGCTTTTTCAAAATATTGATATTGGGCGCTTAGTGAGTTAGTGCTTGTAAATATAGTAGTAGGCAACCGTAGTAGTTACCTGTCCATTTTTGGTACTCTCAGTTTGGTAAATTACCAAACTGTCTTTACTTACTTTATTTACATTATACTTGGCCAAATAAGCCTGGCTTTTAAAGGTTAAGGTTGATGGGGAATTGTTGGCATTGGCCGAATAGTAACCATCATACATTTTACCAATGATAGTAGAAGAGTAGGTAGCCGCGTTACTGGTTTTAAATTCAAAAAAATCTTGCGAAGTGAAACTTTTGGTACTGTCTGTTTTGATGTCGGAAGTATTATCAGCAGTGGTTCGGCGCAATAATGTTTTTAAATACCATTTACCGGTAAGGCCAGGGTACTGTAAATTGGCTGGTATGCCTGTATCTTCTTTCTGGCAACCGGCTAAGGCTGAGCATAGTAAAAATGCAGAAATAATAGAAGTGTAAAACTTACTCATCAATAGTTGATTAGAGCCTTAAAGATAATACATTGCGCTCATAACACAAAAATGAGTGATAATTTAACAGTGGCGCCTGATTAATCTTGATTGCAGAAAAAAGCAATTCACTATATTTGGCCCCTGTATATTACCTAAAAAAAGCCTGATATGTCAAAAATTAAAGTAGAAAATCCGGTAGTTGAGCTGGATGGCGATGAAATGACCCGTATCATCTGGAAATTTATTAAGGATAAACTGATTACGCCTTATTTAGATCTGGATATCAAATATTATGACTTGGGTATTGAGTACCGCGATGAGACCAATGACCAGGTAACTGTTGATGCAGCCAATGCTATCAGAGAATATGGTGTAGGCATTAAGTGCGCTACCATTACCCCTGATGAAGCCCGTGTTAAAGAATTCGGCCTGAAGCAAATGTGGAAATCACCAAACGGTACCATCCGTAATATTCTGGATGGAACAGTATTCCGCGAGCCGATTGTAATGAGCAATGTGCCCCGCCTGGTGCCTAACTGGACTGCCCCAATCTGCATTGGCCGCCACGCTTTTGGCGACCAGTACCGCGCAACCGATTTTGTAACCAAGGGCAAAGGCAAACTGACGGTAACTTTCACCCCTGAAGATGGCGGTGAAGAGCAATCTTTCGAAGTATACAACTTCAAAGGTGACGGTGTGGCTTTAACCATGTATAATACTGATGAATCTATCAAAGGCTTTGCACATGCTTGTTTCAACCAGGCATTGATGAAAGGCTGGCCTTTATACCTGTCTACCAAAAACACCATCCTGAAAAAATATGATGGCCGTTTTAAAGATATTTTTGAAGAGATTTATCAGAACGATTACAAAGCGAAATTTGACGAAGCCGGTATCACTTACGAGCACCGTTTAATTGACGACATGGTAGCCAGTGCCCTGAAATGGAATGGTAACTTTGTATGGGCCTGTAAAAACTATGATGGCGACGTGCAATCTGATACCGTAGCTCAAGGCTTTGGTTCATTAGGTTTGATGACGTCTACGCTGGTTACCCCTGATGGTACCGTTATGGAAGCCGAAGCTGCACACGGTACCGTAACACGCCACTACCGCGAGCATCAAGCCGGCCGCCCAACTTCAACTAACCCAATCGCCTCTATTTTTGCTTGGACACGCGGTTTAGAGTTCCGTGGCAAACTGGATAACAACCAGGAGCTGATTGATTTTTGCCATACTTTGGAGCAGGTTTGTATCGAAACTGTTGAAAGCGGCAAAATGACTAAAGATTTGGCCATCACCATCAAACCTAAAGTAGAGCACGGTACTGATTACCTGTATACTGAAGAGTTTTTGGATGCCATTGACCAAAACTTAAAAACGAAGCTGGGTAAGTAACTCCAATTCATTTATAACAAAGCCCTGCTTAATCTATTTAAGCAGGGCTTTTTGTTTAAATTGGGGTTACAATTTAGTTCTATATGTTGTGGCTTAGTTAGGGTAATATAATTATTTAGTACGGTTGCCTTTTGCTGCTTTTACTGCTTGTTCATACACATCTAAACTTTTATCCAAATCTTGGCCTGTGTTGTGTATACTTTCACAAAATACTTTGCAGGCTTCCGGGTTTTCGTTCTTGCCGCATTGCTTTTCACAGTCGGTTAGCGTGTTGCGGGGCTTAAGGTTATACATATGGGTAACAGTAAATACAAAAGCTATTAAGCCAATAAAAACGCCACCAAAAAAACGTATAGGGAACCTATTATCCCGCGTTAGCGGTACTAACGGCTGCTTATTAAATGGAAAGATGTATTTTATTTTGTCATAATTCCAGCATAGTAAATACACGCAGGCAACCACCATTAATGGCGCTGTCAGTAGTGAGCCTTCAAACCTTACCGCTAAAGATAATATGCAGATGTTTAATATGATAGGCAAATACAGCAAAGTACCCAATACCACCGTTCGGGGAATAAGTAGTAACAGGGCTGCAAGCACCTGTGCATAACCGATAAATGTGCAGTAATAGCCAGTGTGATGCAAGGCCTCCAGGTAATGCCCCATGGGCTGATTGTTATGCAGGTCGGTAAAGCGTTCGCCAATAATTTTTACATAACCGGCAGGTAAAAAACCGGCAGCAAGTGCCAGTCGTGTAAATGTGGTGAAATAGCGCATCCACTTATTCCGTATGGTTTGCGTATGTAAGGTGTCTAATTTTGCTGATAGGTTCATTTTAAAAGTACTTTGTTGTGCAAAGTTATATAATGTTAACTTATTTGCAAATGATCTGGAAACTTCATTTGCTATTGATGGATGATGCGCTATACTTATCTATAGAGGTTTATAAAACAATTTCAGGCCGTTTATATTTGTATCGTTACTTTAGCAGAAAAATACAACCCTATGTCAATGTTATATCCTTTAAAGTTCAACACCATATATAAAGACAAAATATGGGGCGGACAAAAAATAAAAACTTATCTGCACAAAGATTTTGGCAACCTGCCCAATTGCGGCGAAACCTGGGAAATATCAGGCGTTAAATCTGATGTATCAGTAGTGGCCGACGGCCCGCTGGCCGGCGAGTCATTGGCTGATTTGCTGGAAAAATATACCGACGCTTTGGTAGGTAAGCATGTGTATGCCCGCTTTGGCAATGAGTTTCCGCTGCTGGTGAAGTTTATTGATGCGAATGATGATCTGTCCATCCAGGTACACCCGAATGATGCTTTGGCGAAAGAGCGCCACAACTCATTCGGTAAAACCGAGATGTGGTATGTAATAGAGGCCGATCCGGGTTCAACCCTGATTGCCGGTTTTAACAAAGAGGTGACCCAGCAGGAGTATTTGGACAAGCTGAACAGCGGCCATTTGACTGATATTTTAAACAAGGAAGATGTAACTGCAGGCGATGTATTCTTTTTACCAGCCGGCCGTGTGCACACCATTGGTAAGGGATTGCTGATTGCCGAGATTCAGCAAACTTCAGATATCACTTACCGCATTTACGATTTTGACCGTGTGGATGACAAAGGCCAGAAACGCGAGCTGCACACCGAGGAAGCCCTGGCTGCTATTGATTACAAGCATTACCCCGAATACAAGACCAGTTATCAGCCGCACCA
Source organism: Mucilaginibacter koreensis (assembly GCF_054783355.1). NCBI lineage: Bacteria > Pseudomonadati > Bacteroidota > Sphingobacteriia > Sphingobacteriales > Sphingobacteriaceae > Mucilaginibacter > Mucilaginibacter koreensis. The sequence continues at coordinate 353,288 of NZ_BAAGQS010000002.1, forward strand.
AAATGAAGTGGTTGAATTAGTAAGCTGCCCTTACTTTACTACCAGTGTGCTGGATTATACTGAAAGCACCAGCCGCGATTATACCAACTTGGATTCATTTGTGATACACGTATGCCTGGCCGGTGAGTATACCATTAAGCACAAAGGCAACAGTTATCATGTAAAGATGGGGGATAGCTACCTGCTACCCGCTACCATTGATGAAGTGGAAATTATTACCACTACCGGCTTTAAAGCGTTGGAAAGTTATATAGAACAGAAGTAACTGTAACGTTTAAGCACTGACATGAATATGCCACTGCTGCGCGCAGCGGGTGCAGCATGCGCAGCGCCACGCAGCATGCGCAGCACCCTGAAGCAGTGCGCAGCACCCTCAGCAGCACGCAGCACCTGCAGCAGTGGCACAAGCGTGTCAGTACTCAATCTGTAAGCATATAAAAAGGCGGCTAATGTACATTAGCCGCCTTTTTATATAAATAGATATACTTTAACGCCTACGCATCAATCTTGGCATATTTGGCGTTCTTTTCAATGAAATCGCGGCGTGGGGCTACTTCATCACCCATCAGCATACTGAAGGTGTGGTCGCACTCGGCAGCGTTTTCAATGGTGGCGCGGCGCAGGGTACGGGTAGCCGGGTTCATGGTGGTGTCCCATAACTGCTCGGCGTTCATCTCACCTAAACCTTTGTAACGCTGTACGTGTACACTGTCCTCACGGCCGTTGCCTTTAATGCGGTCAACCGCGGCAATACGCTGCTCTTCTGTCCAGCAGTATTCAAACTCTTTGCCTTTTTTCACCAGGTAAAGCGGCGGGGTGGCAATATATACGTAACCAAACTCTACCAACTCCTTCATGTAACGGAAGAAGAAGGTAAGGATCAGGGTGGTAATGTGCGAGCCATCCACGTCGGCATCCGTCATGATTACAATTTTGTGGTAGCGCAGTTTGGTAATGTTCAGTGCCTTGTTGTCCTCCGGGGTGCCAATGCTTACGCCCAGGGCGGTAAACATGTTCTTGATTTCCTCGTTCTCGTAAATCTTATGCTCCATGGCTTTCTCCACGTTCAGGATTTTACCCCGAAGCGGCAGGATGGCCTGGGTATCGCGTGAGCGGCCTTGTTTGGCCGTACCACCCGCCGAGTCACCTTCCACCAGGAAGATTTCGCACAGGGCCGGGTCGCTGTTGGCACAATCGGCCAGTTTGCCCGGTAAGCCTGAGCCGCTCATTACGCTTTTGCGTTGTACCATCTCGCGGGCCTTACGGGCAGCGGCACGGGCAGTAGCGGCTAAAATTACCTTGCTTACAATCATGCGCGCCTCTTTCGGGTGCTCTTCCAGGTACATACTTAAAATTTCGCCTACGGCTACGTTTACTGCACCACTTACCTCGCTGTTACCCAGCTTGGTTTTGGTTTGCCCTTCAAACTGAGGCTCCTGTACTTTAACCGAAATAATGGCAGTCAAACCCTCACGAAAGTCGTCACCACTAATTTCAACCTTAATATTTTTCAGTAAGCCTTCCTTTTCGGCGTAAGCCTTTAAAGTACGGGTTAACCCAGAACGGAAACCGGCTACGTGTGTGCCACCCTCAATGGTGTTAATGTTATTTACATAAGAGTGTACATTTTCAGAGTAGGTATCATTATACTGCAAAGCCAGCTCCACTGGGATGCCTTGTTTGGTACCTTCTACATAAATAGGCTCGGGAATGATAGGTACACGAGTGCCGTCCAAAAATTTAACAAATTCTTTCAGGCCGCCTTCAGAATAAAACTCTTCGTACAAAAACTCACCGTTTTCTTCGGTTACCCGTTCATCAGTTAGGGTTAAACGAATGCCTTTGTTCAAAAAGGCAAGCTCACGCAGGCGCGCAGCCAGGGTATCAAATTTGTACTCGGTGGTGGTGGTAAAAATCTCCGGGTCGGGCTGAAAGGTCTGGATGGTACCGGTGTCATCAGATACGCCGATTTCCTTTACATCAAACATTGGCTTGCCGCGCTCATACTCCTGGGTGAAAATTTTACCCTCGCGGTGTACTACCGTTTTTACGTGGGTTGACAGGGCGTTAACGCAGGATACACCCACACCGTGCAAACCACCTGATACTTTGTAGGTATCTTTATCAAATTTACCGCCGGCATGTAATACGGTCATTACAATTTCCAGCGCCGATTTATTTTCTTTTTTGTTGATACCGGTAGGAATACCCCGGCCATTATCTTTAACGGTAATAGAATTACCTTTATGTATGGTTACATTAATATCGGTACAGTAACCGGCCAAAGCCTCATCTATGGAGTTATCCACCACCTCATATACCAGGTGGTGCAAACCTTTAACACCGGTATCGCCAATGTACATGGAAGGGCGCTTGCGTACCGCTTCTAAACCTTCTAAAACCTGTATATTATCCGCGGAATAATTGGATCTGTCCTGATTTTCTTCGCTCATATTTATCTGTTGAAATAACTATCAAAAATACGAAAAAGTAAGCAAAAAACCGCATTTGTGGATAAATAACAGCTTCGTTATCAGCATTTCAAAAACTTTAGTAATCTTGCGGCTAAATTTTATCTTTGTCAGAAAATTAGTATTGAGCAAATGAAAACCCCTTCTTTAATTTTTACAAACGTTGCCCTGAGTTTAATGGTAGCCACGGGACTGGTTGCCTGCAATGGTAATAAATCTGAAAGCAAAACTGCTTCAACCCCAGCTGCCGCTGCCGCACCGGTAGATGAGAAAGCACAAATTGTGTTTATCAATCAGGATACCCTACTGTCGCAATATAAATATGTAAAAGACCTGAATGCCCGTATGGAAAGCAAAGGCAAGGCTGCCCAAAATGATTTGGGTGCCAAAGGTCAGGCTTTTCAGCGTGAGGTGGCCGAGTACCAAAAGAATGCCAACACCATGACAGCCGAACAGCGCGCCGCCAGAGAGCAGCAATTGCAACGCAAAAACCAGGAGTTGGTGCAGTACAGAGATAACACCGGTGCACAGGTACAAAATGAGCAAGCTGTTGAAACTCAAAAGCTGTATGAGAAAATAGCAGTATTTGTAAAAGATTACGCTAAAGAAAAAGGTTACAAAATGGTATTAACTTACCAAAAAGGCAACACCACCATGTGGTATGGCGACCCAACTTTAGATGTAACCGGCGACGTGGTAAAACGCCTGAATGACGCTTACGATAAAGACAAAAAGTAATAATTTGATGTGCAGATGTGCGAATATGCGGATGTGCAGATGATAGATGTACAGATGCGTAAAGAGGCAGATGTGCAGATAACGAGAAAATGTGCGGATGCGTGAATATGCGGATGTGCAGATGAAATTAAACAAAATTAAAAATTAAAACCCCAACCGAAAGTTGGGGTTTTTTAATGCGTATATATACTATGGAAAATAACCAGCACGAACAATTTATGCGGATGGCCATTGCCTTATCCAAACAAAACGTAACAGAAGGATTGGGCGGCCCCTTTGGTGCCGTAATTGTGAAAAACGGCGAGGTGGTTGCCGCAAGTGCCAATAAAGTAGTGCCCAGCAATGACCCTACCGCCCATGCCGAGGTATCGGCCATACGTTTGGCCTGCCAAAAGTTGAACACGTTTAATCTGGAGGGCTATGTAATTTATACCAGCTGCGAACCCTGCCCGATGTGCCTGGGCGCTATCTATTGGGCCCGTTTGGACAAAATTTATTATGCTAATACCAAGGCCGATGCCGCCCATATTAATTTTGACGACCAGTTTATTTATGAAGAGCTGGACCGCCCGGTAGCCGAGCGCAAATTGCCGGTAGAGCAAATACTAAGAGACGAAGCATTAGAAGCTTTTAAGATGTGGGAGGAGAATGAGAGCAAGACGCATTATTAAGATATAGTCGTTTTTTTAGCTGTCTTGTAAAAGCAAAAGGGCGACATTTTGTATAAATAGTCGCCTTTTTTTTATAAAGCCTTCTCACCGCGTCATTGCGAGGTACGAAGCAATCTCTCTGCTTCCTATCGTGAATAGTTATACAGAGATTGCTTCGTACCTCGCAATGACGTAATGGAAATAGTTTTGTTATGGCAAGCGATAGCGTGGCAACCGCTCAGAGGTATGTGCGCCCCTTTATAGCAAGCGATTGCCACGTCGTCCCTCCTCGCAATGGCAGTTTTAACTGGCTTTAACCTAATGATTTACTACTATATGTTTTGCCCTTATTTCAACAATGGCTGAATATTGGTCAACTGATACACCGCCTCTAATAAGTCATCACTCGGATTCACGCGGATATCTTTAGCAGATAAATCGGTGCTGATGTGATCTTTGTTATCAAAAGCTTCGTTATCAATTACTTTAAATTTCAGCATACAGTTTTTTACCGGATACTTGGTTTGGTTGGTTTCCAAAATATCGCTCAACTCGGCCAGTAACTTATCGGTAATCATGTTCAGGCTTAGGGGCACTACCAAGGCTTTAGTCATCTTGTCGCGCATCTCTGATAATAGCTCAATATTGCTGATGCGCAAATCCCAGTTGTTTTGCTGGCGGTACTTTTCTTCCACCAGGCCCTTTACCCTAATGAAGCAACCCTCAATTAGCAAATTACGAAATTTAATATAATCATCGCCAAACAGCGCAAACTCGTAGGAGTCATTATAGTCTTCGATTACGAAGGTTCCAAACGGCTTGCCCATTTTGGTGGTTTTGTGCTGCACATTAGCCATTAAGCCGCCAATGGTGAGTTCGCCTTGCCGGCGCAGGTGGTTAAAGCGCTCGGTCAATTCATCATCGGCCTCCCCATTGCGCATTTTTACCAGCAGTTTCAGGTCTGATACCTTGTTCTGGCAATAACGCTCGAGTTCCAGCTTATAATTATCCAGCGGATGGCCGGTTAAATAAATGCCGATCACATCTTTCTCATATTTCAGCTTCTCAATCAACGGCCATTCATCGCATTCCGGTAACGAGGGTTCAGGAATGTAAGCGGCTACCGTTCCGCCAAATAATGAGGCCTGTGAGCTGCTTTGTGTATTTTGATAATCGTTAGAGTATTTGGTTAATCGCTCGATGCCGCTCAGTAAGCCATTTTCAGTTTTGGCAAAGAAGCGCGCACGGTTGATACCAAAGCTGTCAAAAGCACCGCTATATACCAGGTTTTCATAAGCCTTTTTATTTACGGCGCGGCCGTTGCTGCGCTGGGCAAAATCATAAATACTTTTGTAAGGCCCGTTGGCATTACGTTCTTCAATAATACTCTCAATGGCTTTTTCGCCAATACCTTTTACGCCCGAAAACCCAAAGCGTACCTCACCCTTTTTGTTTACACCGAAAGACCAGAACGATTCGTTTACGTCAGGGCCTTTTACCTCGATGCCCATGCGGCGGGTTTCTTCCATAAAGAAAGAAATTTTGTCAATACTGTTCTGGTTGTTCAATACCGCTGCCATGTACTCAGAGGGGTAGTGGGCCTTTAACCAAGCGGTTTGATAAGCCACAAAGGCGTAGCAGGTGGAGTGCGATTTATTGAACGCATATTGAGCAAATGCTTTCCAGTCATTCCAGATTTTGGTTAGTTTATCTTTAGGGTGGCCTTTAGCTACGGCGCCATCCATAAACTGCTTCTCCATCTTGTTCAGGATGTCGATTTGCTTTTTACCCATGGCCTTACGCAATACGTCGGCATCGCCTTTGCTAAAGCCGGCCAACTTTTGCGACAGCAACATCACCTGCTCCTGGTAAACCGTAATACCATAGCTTTCGCTTAGGTACTCTTCCATTTCGGGCAAATCATAGGTAATGGGTTCCAAACCATGCTTACGCTTGATAAAGTTCGGGATATACTCCAGCGGGCCCGGGCGATACAGGGCGTTCATGGCGATCAAATCCTCAAACTTATCCGGCTTCAGGTCGCGCAGGTACATCTGCATGCCATCACTTTCAAACTGGAAGGTACCGTTGGTATCGCCACGCTGGTATAGTTCGTAAGTTTCCTGGTCATCCAGCGGAATGGTATCAATATCTATCTCAACCCCGTGGTTTTGCTTAATCAGCGCCAGTGCGTTTTTGATAATGGTAAGGGTTTTCAAGCCCAAAAAGTCCATCTTGATTACGCCTGCATCTTCAATTACCCGGCCGTCAAACTGGGTGACCAGCAAATCGGAGTCTTTTGCGGTAGCTACCGGAACAATATTGGTGAGGTCGTCAGGGGCGATAATGATACCCGCAGCGTGCACGCCGGTATTACGCACCGAGCCTTCCAATTTTTCAGCTTCGCGTAATACGGTACCGCGCAGGTCATTGCTTTTGTAAATCTCCTGAAGTTCGGGTACCTGCTCAATAGCCGTTTTCAGGTTGATACCCAAAGTTTCGGGTACCAGCTTTTTCATCATGGCTACTTCGGATAGCGGCATATCCAGTACCCGGCCCACATCCTGTATACTGGTGCGGGCGGCCATAGAGCCGTAGGTTACAATCTGGGCAACCTGGTTTTTGCCATACTTATCTACCACGTAATCAATTACCTTCTGGCGGCCTTCGTCGTCAAAGTCGGTATCAATATCGGGCATGGATTTACGGTCGGGGTTCAAAAACCTCTCAAACAGTAAATTATACTTAATGGGGTCGATATTAGTAATACCAATACAATAAGCGACCACTGAACCCGCCGCCGAACCACGGCCCGGGCCAATAAACACGCCCAAATCGCGCCCGGCCTTAATGAAGTCGGCCACAATGAGGAAGTAACCCGCAAAACCCATGGTTTTGATGGTAAATAACTCAAAGTTGATACGCTCTTCCGTAGATGCATCAATATCCACATAGCGTTCTTTGGCGCCCCTGAAGGTCATGTCCTTCAGATATTCCCACTGGTTCAATACATCGGCTTCGGGACCGTCGTGAATCTTAAACTCCGGCGGGATAGGGAAGTTGGGCAGCATGATATCGCGCTTCAGCTTCAATACATCTACCTTGTCTACAATCTCATTGGTGTTATCTAATGATTCGGGTATATCATGAAACAGCTGGGCCATTTCGGCCTGCGTTTTAAAGTAAAACTGGTCGTTCGGGAAACCAAAGCGATAGCCCTTGCCGCCTTCCTCATCGGTAGCAATAGGGGTACTCTGCATATCGCCGGTATTTACGCACAATAAAATATCGTGGGCATTAGAGTCCTGCTGGTCTACATAATGAGAGTCGTTGGAACAGATCACCTTCACGTTATGCTTCTTTGCATACTTCATCAGCGTATTGTTGATGATGGTTTGCTCCGGTATCTCATGGCGCTGCAGCTCGATGTAATAATCTTCACCGAATAAATCCAGCCACCATTTAAATTCCTGCTCGGCTTCCTGCTCGCTTTTCTTTAAAATGGCCTGCGGCACCGAAGCCCCAATACAGCAACTGGTGGCAATTAAGCCTTTATGATGTTTTAAAATCAGTTCTTTATCAATACGGGGCCACTTGCTGTATAAGCCTTCCATGTAGCCGTAAGAACATAGTTTGATGAGGTTGCGGTAGCCTTCAGCATTTTTGGCAATCAGCAACTGGTGGTGCCTTACGTCTTTTTTCTCCTTGGTAAACTGCTTTTTATGGCGGTCTTCCACCACGTAAAATTCGCAGCCCACAATAGGTTTCACATTGTGCTTGCCAGCTTCGGCCACAAATTTAAACACGCCGAACATGTTGCCATGGTCAGTAATGGCCAGGGCTTTCATGCCGTCGGCAGCAGCTTTTTTATAAAGCTTGGAAATGTCGGCGGCACCGTCGAGTAAAGAGAACTGGGTATGTACGTGCAGGTGTGAAAAATCGGGCATAATCTAATCAGTTTCGCCTGTTATAAGGTTAACAGGGAGTACACAAATTTACCAAATTACGGGCGGATTAGGTTTCTTTTAAGGCAATTATTTATACACATTACTTGTGGATGATAAGCGCTTTCGGAGTACAATCACGCAAGCATCCGCGTTACTGATATTGACTGCATTAAACGTCTGCCTGGCATCGGGGGATGGAAAAGCTTGTCTGTAAAGTTTAATACGGTAGTTTTACAATTACCTGCAGTGCGCTACTAATATCCAATACAAAGGCGTTACACAAAGTTGATATGTACAGTGATGTTAGCGTTATCAGTAATAATGCAGAAAAGATTTTGGTTGACGTAAAAGCAGATAACTGGTGGGGTTAATCTCTCAGTAGTTCTTCCACTTTATCCAACAGGGTATTCATTTCGAAAGGCTTCTCTACAAAGCCATCAGCGCCGGCCTCGAGGGCAGAGCCGCCAATGTGGCGGCTGGCCGAGATCATGAGTACCGGGATGTGCCGAGTGTCAGGATGGGCTTTGATCTGCCGGCATATATCGCGGCCGTCAATCCCCGACATCCAAATGTCCAGTACAACAATATCAGGTTGCTTTGTTATCGCCATTTCGGGTACGTTGTTACCCTGAATGGTATGTACCACCTCGTAACCCATTACTTCAAACATCAGTACGGTAGCATCTACAATTGCTTCATCATCATCTGCCAGTAAAATGGTTTTAGTATCGGCTTTAATCATATTTTGTATACTGAACAATATTAACAGTGAAATTTTAAAATGTTTTAAGCTACAGGTGCCTCCACCGGGATTGCAAAGCAAAATGTAGAACCTTTGCCTTCAACTGAGTTGACCCATATTTTGCCCCCCATGCGTTTTACAATCTCCGACGAGATGTACAAGCCCAGGCCCAGACCCGGAAACGTATGCTCTTTGCTGCCGCTTACCCGGTAAAATTGTTCAAAAACGCGGTCTTTTTTATCCTGGCTGATGCCGATGCCAAAATCCTGCACGCAAAGCTGTACCTCGTGCCCGTGGTCTTCGGTATAAATAACAATCCGGTTGGCATCTGGCGAGTATTTGATGGCATTGGTAAGCAGGTTGGTAATTACCTGGCTGATGCGCTCACGGTCGCCCTGCATCTGGCGGTGAAACTTAAATTGTTTTTGAATAGCGTGCTTCTCGGTGGTGAGCTGTACACTTTCTACCACCTCCTCCAGCATCTGGTTAAAATCATAATGCGAGTAATGGAACTCCAGCCGTCCGGTGTTAATTTTGGTTACATCCAGCAAATCGCCAATGAGGCTGGTAAGGCGGTTCAGCTGTTTATCCATTTTGGCCACAATGGCCGCATTACGGGTATCGCCCGAGCGGGTGAACAGGGTTTCCATTACCTGTGCGTAAGCTTTAATACTGGTTACCGGCGTTTTAAGCTCGTGGCTGGCTACGCCCAAAAAGTTGTCTTTCTGGCGGGCCAGTTCTTTTTGCTCCTGTATATCGGTATTGGTACCATACCATTTTAAAATACGGCCTTCACTATCACGCAGGGGCAGGGCCTGTACCAGGTACCAGCGGTAGTTGCCCGATTTTTCGAGGCAGCGGTATTCGGTTTGAAAAGGTACACCTGTGGTGATGGAATGCTGCCAGGCATCCCAGGCGTTTTGCCGGTCATCAGGGTGGATTACATCAGTCCAGTTGGTGCCTAAGCTATTATCAATGCTAATGGCGCTAAGCTGGTTCCAGCGCTCGTTTACATAATCTATGTGCCCGTCTGGAGTACTCGTCCATACAATTACCGGAACCGAATCGGCCATAAAAGCCATTTCGGTTACCAGGGCGCTAAGTTCGGCATTTTTAACATCCAGGGCTTTGCGGGCGTTCAGCTCAGGGCGTAAATCGCGGGCAATGCCGGCAATGGCCACCGGCTCGTTGGTAATCTCTTCGCGTACCATAAACATTTGTTTATGAATCGGAATGATTTCACCGGTAACCTGGTGTACCAGTTCCAGCGGGCCCGACCACCTACCGGTTTTCAACAGTTGCGGTATCAACTCATCAGCAATTAAACGGTTGGATGCATCTGAGTGGTATTCATACAGCTGCTTACCATAATATTGCTCTTCTGTTAAGCCAATCAGTTCCCGGCCCGATTCGTTTAAATAAAGGGTATTGCCGTTGATGTCGCAATAATTGCAAAAATCTTCACTCACGTCAATCAGTGTAGCCAGGCGCTGCAGTTCGGCTTTGGCTTTCAGTTCGGGCCGCAAATCGCGCGCGGTAGCGCCCCGGCCAATCACCTCGCCGGTTTGCGGATCTTTAATGAGTATATAGTTTACCTGACATGGAATCACATCATGCGTTTTGCGGTTCATAAGGTGGATTACACCCTGCCAGCCCTTTTCACTGTCAATTTGCGGAATCACCCCTTGCTGTACCCGTTTAAATTCCTGCGGCTGGTAAAAATCCTGTGCGGTATAGTGGGTAACATCTTCGTGCTCATCTACACCTAATATGGTACGGGCTGCCGCATTCATATAAATCAGATTGCCTTCCATATCGGCAATTGACATGTGGTCGGCATTGCGCTCTACCAGGCTCAGTAATTGCAGTTCGCGCCTGCGGGCACCCGCCTCTGAGGTAACATCAAGTGCAGTACCGGCAAAGCGGTAAGGCTGGCCATCGGCATTAAAATAAGCATTGCCTTTGCAATGCAGCCAGCGTATTTTACCATCATCAGCACCCAGGGTTCTGAATTTTATATCATATACACCACCGGAGGCCGGGGTGAGGGCATAAGCTACTGCCCGGTTTACACGCTCCACATCGGCTGTGTGCATATATTTCAGCACCTGCTGATAGGGCACTCTATCTTCTTTCGAGAAACCGTAAAGTTCTTTGCAGCGGTCATCCCAAATTACTTCGTTAGTTTCGAGGTTTAAATCCCAGGTGCCCATACCGGCCGACTGTAGCGCGAATGACATGCGCTCTTCGGTTTCGCGTATGCGGGCACGGCTTAATACCAATTCGGTAACATCGGCAGCTGTATTGATAATCGCCTCGGTTTGGCCTTCGGCATTCTTTAAAGGTTTGTAGGTAAATGTAAAGTAAAAGCTTTGCAGGCGCCCGTCTACTACCAAATCGGCACGGCCTTCTTTTGCAACATATGGTTCACCGGTGGTATATACTTGTGCCAGCAAATCATGAAAAGGCTGACCATCTAACTCCGGTAAAGCTTCGCGCAGTGTCTTGCCGATAACAGATGCTTTTTTTCCCCATAAATTCAACATGGCTTCGTTGGCCACGCTGATTATCATATCAGCTCCACTGTATATTGCGGTAGGCATAGGGGAGGCTTCAACTAAAGGCTGAAAGTGAGTATGATCGGTAATTTGGGTTGACATAGATAGAATGTAAAATAACAAAGTTACAAATTCCGGCTATAGAAATACACCATTAAGGAATATATGTAGCCCTAATTTGTGTATGGTGTGAAAATTATATTTTAACTCTTAACGCTACATTGAATACACGGCCGTCAATAGGAGCCCATATCGGGCGGAACACCGGGTGTGCAATGGTGCCGGTGTACAAGCTTTCGTAGCGGGATTGCCTGAAATCGTTAATGTTTTCGCAGTTGACCACCAAGCTTACATGGCCGCCAAATTTCCGCTCAACCATAGCTGCTAGGAATGGGAAATTGCGTACCCGCTGGTTATTATAGATGTACTGATTGGTTTCCAGGCTGCCTTCAATACCGAAGCGCCACTGCCCTTCAATTTCGTAAGCAATGGTAGTTGAGAACTTGTTTTGGGGGCTGAATGGCAAATACACCGTTTGATTACTACGCGCTTCTTTTGATACGGTATGGTTATACCCGAAGTACAACTCCAGTTCATCAACCTTAAGCCTGATATAAGTATCTGTACCTGCTGAATTGATACGATAGGCTGCGTTATCAAGCGATACGGTATTGTTAGCATTGATGATAGGAATTAAAGGATTATTGATGCGGGTATAGTATAGGGCCTGGTCAATATCGAGCGTAGCCTCGTCACTGAATTGAAGGTGGTAGTTGGCATCGAAATTAACACCAACGGAGCGTTCGCTCTTTAAATCCGGACTGGCCGGTACCAGGTTGCTATAGCTGCCTGCCAGGGTTTCGGGTATAAAAATATTAGGAGCTTTGTACCCCAAGCCACTGCTTAAGCGCACCGATAAATTGCTTAGGGGTTTATATAGCAACGCAATACGGGGCAGCACGAACCAGCCATAACGGTTATGGTGATCGGCCCGGAGGCCACCTTCGGCCAGTAATTTGTTGGTAATGTGCCAGCCATCCTGGGCAAAGGCACCAAGCGTGTGGTAAGTATAATCGGTGAGGGGGGTAGGGTCTGAGGGTAACTTGTGAAAGTATTCGCCGGTGTAATTAATACCCATCACAATATCATTACCAGAAGCTCTGATATAATCGGATGCCTCAACATAGCTCAAAAGCTGGTTGCCTTTAAAATTAAAACCGTCGTCCTGGTTGATGAGCCGGTAGTTGCTTACACTGCCTTTAATGGTAAGCCGGTTAGCCGTATCAATATCATTACGGTAATGTACATCGGCAGTGTGCCTGTTCGATATGTTTTTTTCGAGGTAGGTGTGCAGGGCATCGGCCTGGTTGTTCAGTACCTGCATATCGCCGCCACGGCGGTCTTCATAGGTATAAGCATACCCGGCATCCAGTTGCGAGTGCGTATTGATGTAATAAAACAGGCGCGGATGAATGATGGTAGAATTCAGCTTGGGCACATCAGCAAAGCCATCTTTATTCACGTCAACCGGGTTTTGCAGGGTTTGTTGTGCGAGCATGGTAAAACCCAGTTTCCCCCAGCGCTGTGCAAAATAACTGTTGAGGTTGTTTTCTTTCAGGGTTGAATGGTTAAGTGTAAAAGAAAGTTCACGCTCGGTAGCAGGCGCTTTGGAAATGAAATTGATAATACCTGCAATGGCCCCGCCTCCGTATAGGGTAGATGATGATCCTTTTACAATTTCAATTTGCTTTAAATCTAACGGCGGAATAGAAAGTACCCCAAAGTTGCCCGAAAAGCCATCGAACAGGGGCAGGCCATCACGCAGTAACTGCGTATACCGGCCATCCAGACCCTGCATGCGTATAGTAGTGTTACCTGTAGTGGCCGATGTTTGCTGCACGTGGATCACCGACAAATCTCCCAGGATACTGGCCACGTTCCCCGGTTTTATCTGGTTCTCTTCCTCCATTTCTTCCTGGCCCAATACTTCAACCTTCATGGGTAAATCCTCAATGCGCGAGTTGGTGCGGGTAGAAGAAATAACCACCTCATTAATTTCGGTAGATAAAGATTTCAAATTAACCGTCAGTACCTGTGAAGTATCTGTTAACGGGAATGTAAGCGGGACGGATAGTGTATGATAGCCGATAAAGCTAAACACCAGTACCTGATTGCCTGCGGGTATGTGCGTGAGCAGTGCCCGTCCCTGGGCATCAGTACTTGTACCGTTGGTAGTGTTTTTAATAGCGGCGGTTACGCCGGGCATAGGTTCATGGGTGGTGCTGTCTTGCACCAGCATATGCAATTGATGCTGTGCCATGGCGGTATTACCTACCAATAGCAGCAGCCATAAAAAATATTTCATGTAATGGGTTTTAGCAGAGTTTTCCGGGCGCAGCTGCACAGCCTTTCAGGCAAACCCATAGGCAGGGCTGCTATCCGTTCAAAATCCGGTTAGCAATAAGTGTGATTTTTAAAAAAGGAAAGGGAAGATCAGGCAGTAACCGGAGGACGGAAAAATTCGTTGCTGTAGCCCAAATCAGGCAGCGAGTCATTTTGAATATGGTATCTGCGCAGTACAAACTGTGGTTTAATGGCGGACAGGGTAGCCGACTGTAAAATAAAGTTTAATGGATTGGCGGCATGTTGAAACTGCACGGAAGCATAGGGGATAGGGCAGCCCTTGTAAGTATCAGCACCAAATATAGCTTCTCCGTTCAGCAGGTAATCCACCACAAAATCGGCAATACCGATATCTTGCGGGTCATCAATGTTCATGTACTGTTGATACATACCTGGAATATCGGCTAACAGCGCGAAATCGCCTTTAGGTAACAGTATATTACCCAGCAGGAAATGAATAGCCAGTAAACCGGTAATTATACGCTTCAAGTGTAACGTCAGGAATGATTGAGGAGCAAATATAACTGTTTGATGATGTGGTAAGCCGCAAAGCCAAAAAATAATACAGCGATACTGATATTAATGACCTTAGTGCTTAAAGCAAATTTTTGCTGAATGTATACGGCTGATTTGGCATAAGCCAGCAAGCATAAAAAAGCACCGGCAGCCGAACCTAAACTAAATATAATGAGGGCTACATGGCCGGCCAGTATCCAGTTATGGGAAATTACATAGGTGCCAGCAATCATCCAGAAGGGGATTTGCATAGGGTTTAAAAAACCTAACAGAATACCATAACGCACACTTTCCTGGCTGGAGTATTCGGCTTTAGGCGGCTTGTTGCGGTTGAGCCAGGTAATGGTGCCGAGGGTACTGAACATCACAATCATCACCCAATCAATAATGGTACTTACGTGCGCCTGCTGTGAAAGCCAGCGGGCGGCGTGCATTACAAAAAAGGTAAAAAAGAACTCAACTGATGAAAAGGCGATAATGAAACGCATGGCCTGGTTCATGCCCCGGTTAATGGTGAGCTGGGTTAAGGTAAGGTTGATATTGCCGGGCGGAATGTAGCCGATAAAATTGGCGATGAGCCCCACAAAGAAAGTAAGCACGATCATGGCTTCAAAAATAAGTAGCTTTTTGAGTTTTAAGTGACATTTGATGTTTAAGCTACCCTGAAATTAGGTTTAATTTGCACAAAAATTTTAACGATGTCCGTTCAACGCATTATTTCTCTGCTGCCCGCTGCCACCGAAATTGTATGTGCCCTTGGTTTGGAAAGCCAACTGGTGGGCCGCTCGCACGAGTGTGATTACCCAGAAAGTGTAAAGGCACTGCCGGTATGCACCGAGGCGCACATTCCTGACGGGTTGAGCAGCGCTGCCATTGACCATAAAGTAAAGGAAATGCTGCAGGATGCTTTGTCGGTGTACTCGGTAAAGCGCGAGGAGGTAAAGGCCTTGCAGCCCGATGTAGTGATTACCCAGGCGCAATGCGAGGTATGTGCCGTATCACTGCCCGAGGTGGAGCAGGCGCTGGATAACTACCTGGAAAAACCGGCATCTATAATTTCACTGCAACCCAACTCACTTAACGAGGTACTGGCAAATATTGTTGAGGTAGCCAATGCTCTGCAGGTGAAGCCGCAGGCTGATAGTTTGATTGAAGCAATGGAGGAGCGCCTGGATATTGTGCGCCATAAGCTGAAGTTCATGGAAAACAAGCCCACAGTAGCTTGTATAGAATGGCTGGAGCCACTGATGATATCCGGCAACTGGATACCTGAAATGGTGCAGATTGCCGGCGGTACCCCTGTGCTGGCTTCGGCTGGTAAACATTCGCCTTATATAGAGTGGGTGGATTTGCAACTGGCCGACCCGGAAGTAATTGTGGTAATGCCCTGCGGGTTTTCTATCGGGCGTACCTTAAAAGAAATGAATATCCTGCTGCAACTCCCCGGCTTTGCCGGCCTGAAAGCGGTAAAGAACAAACGCCTTTACATTGCCGACGGCAATCACTACTTCAACCGCCCCGGCCCGCGTGTGGTAGATGCGGTTGAAATTTTAGCTGAAATGATTTACCCCAAGCAATTCATTTTCGGGCATGAAGGTGAGGGGTGGATTAAGTTTGATGTGTGAGCGTTAGTGAGGTTGTGTTTCATTATGACTTGGTTGTAATTTATGAGCGTCAGTGGATGTTACTTTCTTTTTTCCGCAAAAAGAAAGTAACCAAAGAAAAACTCGTGGCTGCGTCTTTTTCTTTGAGATGTGCAGTGCTTGGGCGGCCGGTAATGGTTACCGAAAAAGCCAAGGCCACATAGCTTAAGGTATGGGCGGTTCGTGGTGGCAGTTGTTAATACTGCTTTTAATTCATACTTTAAAATTCTGTTCATTCTGTCAATTCTATAAATTCCAGGTCAGGCATTCTTGCGTTAGGGATAGCAGCGGAAAGCCCGCAACGTTAGCGAGGACTTGCAGCGAATAGCCCGGGCCGAAGGCAACGCCCAAAATAATCAAAGCATAAATCAACTATCAAACTTTAAAAGCACTTCAATTTTATACCTTCCCATCAACTTTATATAACCAAAGTTAAAAATCAAGTTTAAGCAATACATCCATATTACCGCAAAAAGTTAATTTCTGTTAAATTAGCTGTGGCGTTGCCGATAAAAACGTTTTTAATTTTACCTTTAGGCTGTGTTTGCTATTTTCGCAATTCATTAGCAACGTATGGAAGAATTTGAAGCAAGTACAGCCGCCAAGAAAACCAAAACCATTTATATTTCTACCGTATTTGGTATTGCCATGGTGCTGCTGATGTTGGGCTTGTTGGGCCTGATACTGGTACATGCCAATAACCTGTCGCGTTATATTAAGGAAAATATGGTGGTGAACGTGTTTGTGGATGAAAGCGCGCGCGAAACCGATGTGCTGCAACTGCAAAAGCAACTGGAAACCAACAAATATGTAAAGCAGAGCCAGTACGTAAGTAAAGAGCTGGCCGCCCGCAATTTGCAAAAAGACTTAGGCGAAGATTTTGTGCGCTTTCTGGGCGTTAATCCACTGTCGCAATCTATTGATGTATACATCAAAGCCGACTATGCCAACAATGCAGATTTAAGTAAGTTCAGTGCCGAATTATTGAAAAACCCCCTGGTGCAAGAGGTGAAATACCAACAGTCGCTGGTAGATACCATGAATAAAAATCTTGGTAAAATCAGTTTAATTATACTGGTGTTTGCAGGTATATGGGCGGTAGTTTCTGTAGCGCTCATTAACAATACCATCAGGCTGGCTATTTATTCGCAGCGTTTTCTGATTAAATCTATGCAACTGGTGGGTGCTACTAAAGGGTTTATCCGCAAGCCGTTTTTACTGTACGGCATCTGGCATGGCATATTGGGTGCATTAATTGCCATAGTTATATTAATGGGTATGCTATACTTTGCTGTTCAGGAAATACCTGATTTGGTCATACTACAAAGCCCTATAGAGTTTGGCATTGTGTTTCTGCTGGTTATTGGCCTGGGTATTTTTATCTCGGCCTTCAGTACCATTTTTGCAGTGAACCGCTTTTTACGTTTAAAAATTTACGATTTATACCGATAAACATATGGCACAACAATTTAATAAGCCAACCCGCCCGGTAACCACCGGCGGCCGTTATACACCAAAAGCGGCAGCAGAGCCGCAGCAGCCGGTAACTTTTGTATTTACCAAAACTAATTACCAACTACTGACTGTTGCTATTGCATTGGTAACGCTTGGCTTTATATTAATGAGCGGCACCACCGATATCTACAGCAATACCAAAATTGTAGTAGCGCCTATTGTGGTTTTAGCCGGCTTTGCCATGGGTTTTTACGCCATCCTTAAAAAGCCTGCCGACGCTAAAATATGAGTTTATTTCATGTCATCATTCTGGCCATTATTGAAGGCCTGACAGAGTTTTTGCCGGTATCATCTACCGGGCACATGGTTATTGCTTCATCGGCCATGGGCATAGCCAGTAATGATTTTGTAAAGCTGTTTACAGTAGCTATTCAATTAGGCGCTATCCTTTCGGTGGTAGTACTATACTTTAAAAGATTTTTCCAATCGGTTGATTTTTATCTGAAACTGATTGTTGCCTTTATTCCTGCTGCCATATTTGGTCTGCTATTCAGTAAAAAAATTGATCAACTGCTGGAAAGCGCTTTAACAGTGGGCATCACTTTGTTTGTTGGCGGTATTATTCTGTTGTTTGTTGATAAATGGTTTAATACTGCAACGGTTAAGGAAGAGAAGAAAGTAGATTATTTAACCGCTTTAAAAATCGGCTTTTTCCAGTGTATCGCCATGATTCCCGGCGTGTCACGTTCGGCAGCTACCATTGTGGGCGGTATGTCGCAAAAGCTAAGCCGCAAAGCTGCTGCCGAGTTTTCATTCTTTTTGGCCGTACCTACCATGTTTGCAGCTACCGCTAAAAAGCTGTTAGACTTTTATAAAGAAGGGCACAAATTTACCGGCGAGGAAATTAAAATGCTGGCTGTGGGCAACGTGATTGCATTTGTTGTTGCTTTACTGGCTATCAAAACTTTTATTACTTTTCTGGAGCGTCGCGGTTTTCAGCTGTTCGGTTGGTATCGTATCCTGTTGGGGGGCGCTATCATCATTTTATATGTAAGCGGTCATAATCTGCAAATGATTTAAGCTTCTGAAAAATACACTCATCAGCCTGTGCTTGCAAAAAGCACAGGCTTTCTTTTTTGATGTTGTTGTTTAATATAATCAGCTTCGCTGCCACAGGCAGCTAAATGGGTTGCATTCATTACCTTTGCGGCTTAATTGATTTAATTGAGTACGCCATTTACATCCATACAAGACTTTGCCGAAGGGCAACTGCTGCTGATTAACAAACCCTACCGCTGGACCAGTTTCGACATTGTAGGCAAAGTGCGAAACGCCTTTAAGCCGCTTAAACTAAAAGTGGGCCATGCCGGTACGTTAGACCCCCTGGCCACCGGTTTGCTCATTGTTTGTACCGGTAAGCTTACCAAACAAATAGACACCTTTCAGGCACAGGAAAAGGAATACACCGGAACCATTACATTAGGGGCCACCACACCCTCTTATGATATGGAAACCGAGCCCGACCAGCACTTTGACATCAGCAATTTAACCGAAGAGCAGATCCTCTCCGCTATTGAACCATTTGTAGGCGATATTCAGCAATTTCCGCCGCCGCATTCAGCCGTTAAGGTTAATGGCGAGCGTTTGTACGAAAAAGCCCGCAGGGGCGAGGAGGTGGAATTGCGCCCCCGTAATGTAACCGTACGCGAGTTTGAACTTACCCGTATCGAATTACCTGAAATTGATTTCCGTATTGTGTGCAGCAAGGGAACCTATATCCGTTCCTTGGCGCATGATTTTGGTAAGGCGCTGAATAATGGGGCTTACCTGTCGCGCCTGCGCCGTACCCGGAGCGGCGAGTTTAAGGTAGAAAATGCTTGGGAAGTGATGGAACTGGTGAATATCATCCGCGAGTTAAAAGTTGAACCCGGAGTAGAGAAATAAACTATTTTTGCGCTTTAAGGTTAGCCTTAATTATCTGCTATGAAAATCTATCATCATCTGGATGAGTTTAAGCCGGTCAGGAATGCCGTAGTTACCATTGGTACTTTTGATGGGGTGCACATTGGGCACCGTAAAATTGTTGCCGACCTGAAACAACGGGCGGCAGCTACCGGAGGAGAAACCGTGTTGTTAACCTTTTTTCCGCATCCGCGCATGATTCTTCACCCGGAGGATGAACATCTGAAGCTGATCAATACCATCAACGAGCGGGCCGAGCTGTTAGCGCAGGCCGGCATTGACCATTTAATTATTACACCCTTCTCACGCGATTTTTCAAACCAGCAGGCCGAAGATTATATCCGCGAAGTACTGGTAGAAAAAATAGGCGCCAAAACACTGGTAATTGGGTATGATCACCGTTTTGGTAAAGACCGCCAGGGTGGCCTCGCTCAGTTGCAGGCCGCAGCCCCCGTGTATAATTTTACGGTTGATGAAATACCAGAGCAGGATATCAACGAAGTTGCTATCAGTTCAACCCGTATCCGCGAAGCATTACTCAAATCAAATATTGAAGCAGCTAATGCATTTTTAGGCTATCCTTTTTTTATTACCGGCAAGGTAATTCGCGGCGACCAGATTGGCCGACAATTAGGTTACCCTACGGCCAACCTGCAGGTAGAGGAAACATACAAAATTATCCCCGCCGATGGGATATTTGCAGTTACCGTTACCATTGAAAGTCAAACATATCAAGGTATGGCTTATATCGGCCATCGCCCTACCATCAACGGCATGACCCGTAACATTGAGGTAAACATTTTTAGTTTCAATCAGGAAATTTACAACCAAACTGTCCGCCTTCATTTCCATTATTTCGTTCGCCACGATGTAAAGTTCACTTCGCTGGAAGCTTTAACTGAGCAGTTGGGAAAAGATAAAGTAGAGGTGTTGAAGTTGTTGAATGGGTAGGAGTTTTGATGTATTGTAGTTTGGTTTTTGGTGCTATTCGCCGGTTGGGTTCGTGCTTTATGATTGTTCGTTTACTTTTTGCTTGATCAAAAAGTAACAAAAAATCAAGTCGATCCCGCTTAGGCTTTTTTGCCGCACGGGGCCAGCCCTGCAAAGGCGGTCAGCACCACAGGCTGTTTAGTGTTTGCGTATGTGCGGCTTGTGCTTTAATGAGTGGTAGTGCAAACACTAAAAGGCCTCTTCCTGCGCACAAGGCCAGCGAGTGCTGCCCGCCTTTCGCCTAAAGCTGAGGGGCTGACAGAGAAGGAAGAGAATCAAGAGCCAAGAACCAAGAGCCAAGAAACAGGGATTATGAAAGAACAAGCAACGTACACGCATCACCATCACGTCATTGCGAGGAACGAAGCAATCTTTCTGCGCTTTGCCTTAATCAGGCGCAGAGAGATTGCTTCGTTACTCGCAATGACGTGCTTGAGGGAATACCTCTTCGCCCAGGCGCGGTGGGCTGGCAGAAGCCGCCCGGGCCATGCGTTGGACTTGTGCGGGGAAGGATTGTTTCTGCCTTGATTTTTTGTTACTTTTTGATCAAGCAAAAAGTAAACTAACATTCATAACAGCACAAACCCAAACTAGCACCTAGCAAAAACACAACTAATCACAAATGTTAATAACCTGTTGAAAATTATCCACCTTGATTTTCAACCCTTATTGATTAACTTAGTTAATGATAAAAAGGCATTGATTAGCTTTGCTAAACGAATGATAACGAAGCCCACGATAGACCGCATAATGGAGGCCACTGATGTAGTGGAAGTGATAGGGGAGTTTGTGCAGCTTAAAAAGCGTGGTGCCAACTATATCGGGCTGTCGCCCTTTGCCAACGAGAAAACGCCTTCGTTCACCGTATCTCCGGCCAAAGGTATTTTCAAAGATTTTTCCTCGGGCAAAGGCGGTTCGGCGGTTACTTTTTTGATGGAGCATGAAAAGTTCAGTTACCCTGAAGCTTTGAAATGGCTGGCCAAAAAGTACAATATTGAGGTTGAAGAGCTAAACGACAAGCCCGAGAACCGCGAGGAAGAGAACCGTCGCGAAAGCCTGATGATTGTTTCCAATTACGCGGCTAAATTTTTTCAGCATAGTTTATTAGAAACCGATGAAGGCAAACGCATTGGTTTAAGCTATTTCAAAGAACGTGGCTTCAGTACCGAAATTATTAAAAAATTCGAGCTTGGTTACTCGCCTGATCAATGGGAGGCTTTTACCTCGCAAGCGATTAAAGAAGGTTATCAAGCAGAGTTTCTGGAAGAAAGCGGCCTCTCGGTAAAACGCGACAACGGCTCGATGTATGACCGTTACCGGGGCCGGGTTATGTTCCCTATCCACGGCTTTACCGGTCGGGTAATTGCCTTCGGCGGGCGTACCTTGAAAACCGAAAAATCGGTACCCAAATATGTTAACTCGCCCGAGTCGGAAATCTATCATAAATCCAATGTACTATATGGCCTGTTTTTTGCCAAGAAAGCCATACGCGATGAAGATAATTGTTACCTGGTAGAAGGTTATGCTGATGTGCTTTCGGTGCATCAAGCCGGTATTGAAAATGTGGTGGCCTCATCAGGTACATCATTAACCGTTGAGCAAATCAGGCTGATTGGCCGCTTCACTAAAAATATCACCATTCTGTATGATGGCGATGCGGCAGGTATCAAAGCCTCGCTGCGTGGGCTGGATTTGATTTTAGAAGAAGGCCTCAATGTAAAAGTGGTATTATTCCCGGATGGGCACGACCCGGATTCTTATGTGCGGCAGGTAGGCAGCAATGCGTTTAAAACCTACATCGACCAAAATAAAAAAGATTTCATTTTATATAAAACCGGCATCTTATTAAAAGAAGCCGGAAGTGACCCTATCCGTAAGGCAGAGGTGATACGCGAAATTGTGGAAAGCATTGCCAAGGTGCCCGATTCCATTAAAGCTTCGGTATTCATCCGCGAGTGCAGCCAGCAATTGCAGATAGACGAGCGCATTTTGCTGAGCGAGCTGAACAAGATGCGCCTCAGCAAGGCCAAAAAGAATAACCAGCAACCTAACTTGCTGCCCGAAGATGTTGCAGGGCCGCCCGACCAGCTGATTACTGAGCCGCAGACAAAACCTTCAAATGATGGCTTGCCGCAGGAGCGAGAAATTGTACGCCTACTGTTATGTTATGGCAACCGCATTATAGATTGGGATGGCATTGCCAACACCTATATCGGCCCCTTCATCATCGCCGAGTTGAGCGATGTGGAATTTGAGCACGATGTATGTAAGCGCTTTGTGGAGCTGTACAAAACCGAAGTAGAAAACGGTAACCTGCCCGAAGAGCAGGAGTTTATCCATAGCGAAGACCGGGCAATTGTAGATCTGGCCGTCGACCTGATTTCTACCAAGTACGTGCTGAGCGATAATTGGTACGAAATGCACAAAATTATAGTGCACGATGAGCAGCAGAACATGAAGGGCACTATACTGGGTGCTATCTTCCACCTCAAAAAGCAAAAAGTAGGTAAAATACTAGAAGGCATACGCCTGGCCTTACAACAATCTGAGTCGGCCGAGGACCAGGAAATATTGATGAGCCAGTACTTGCACATGAAAAAGATAGAAAAGACCATCACCGATTACCTGGGTTCGGTCATCATCAAATAATGGCGCAGCACCTCGAACTGGGCCGCAGGGGCGAGGAGCTGGCCAAGGCTCATTTGCTGCAGGGAGGCTATGAAATCATTACTCAAAACTGGACTTATCGCAAAGCCGAGGTTGACCTTATTGCCCGCCACCAAAACCAGCTGATATTTGTAGAAGTAAAAACACGTAGCGGTAACCGCTACGGCGAGCCCGAGGATTTTGTGGATGCCCGTAAGCAAAAGCTGCTGGCCATGGCTGCCAACGAGTATGTGTATCAAACCGCTTTTGAGGGCGAGATACGCTTTGATATTATTGCCATTTTGTTTAACGCACAAAAAGAGTTTACTTTAAGCCATATTAAAGATGCCTTTTGGCCGTTAGCCCTGTAATACAATTCATGAAAAAGCAATTCATTTATGCGTTGGCCGCCATTGCGCTGGCCGGCAGTTGCAAAAATAATCCCGACGTAAGCACCCAGATTTTCATCAGCCCCGATGCAGGTACCACTTATCCCCTGGGGCAGCCGGTACAGGTGAAGGTAAGCTATCCTTCAAGCATGAAGGTGGATTCGGTAGTTTACTTTGCCGACTCTGCCCGGGTGGCTTCCGGCAAAGACTCGGCTACCATTACCCTGAAAACGGATGGTTACATGACAGGGCTGAAAACCATTACGGCCAAACTGTATGAAGGTGGCAAACCCCAGGAAGTAAGCACTAATATCGTACTGCTGGCCGCTAAAGCACCCGAAGAATATACCTACCAGGTAGTAAAATCTTTTCCGCATGATACCACTTCCTTTACCGAAGGGCTGGAGTATCATGATGGCTATTTGTACGAGAGTGACGGTGGTACGCCTACAGACGGCACAGGCTTATCCAGCTTGCGTAAAGTGGATATTAACACAGGTAAAGCAGTGCAAAAGCTGGATGGTGACCCAAAGATTTTTAATGAAGGCATTACTCTGATTGATGGCAAGCTGATTCAGCTAACTTATAAAGATCATGTTGGCTTTGTGTACGATGCCAAAACATTCAAAAAGTTGAGTACCTTCCCATATCAGGCCGGTGCCGAAGGATGGGGCTTATGTAACGATGGCAAGAAGCTATACACTACAACTACGGGTACCAATCAAATAGTCATACTTAACAAGGACACTTACCAAAAAGAAGGGGAGATTGATGTATATGATGATAAAGGCCCGGTCAATAACCTGAATGAAATCGAATTAGTTGATGGCCTGTTTTACGTCAATATTTGGCAAACGGACACCATTGTAGTGGTTGACCCTAAAAACGGTGCAGTAGTGAGGCGGGTGAATTTAGCAACGTTATATCCTGAAGATGACCGTCATGCTGATGGGGAAAATATTGATGTGCTCAACGGGATAGCCTGGGATGCCGAAGGCAAGCGCTTGTTCATCACCGGCAAAAAATGGCCTAAGCTATACCAGGTGAATTTTGTAAAGAAATAGGTTGGATTAAGAGAAAAGGCTCTGTAAACTAATCTGATTAAACGAAAGAGGTGCCCGATAAGGCACCTCTTTTGCTTATATATATAAATGTATGCTCTTCAGCCACAAAGCAATATTTATGTGTTAAACTAAGAAGAGGCACTACATAAACCCATCACTATACTGGAATACAATCCAGCCTAACATTTTTAGGTTTTCCACACATTTCCCTTCCTGAAAACAACCCGCTTTTAAAGTTGTTGCTTTATCAATTGACTACTCCTGTATAGTTCAATGGCAATGACCGGCTGGTCAGGTTTGCACACTTATTGTACTACTTAAGGGAATAACAATCTTCACCTTCGAAAATCTACTAATTTGGAACGATTTGGACGTATAGCGCTAAAAACTATTCTTTGGATAATAGCGAGTGTCATCTTTTTGGTGATACTTGTAGTGGTTTTGATACAGGTACCCGCTGTGCAGAACTTTGCCAAAGATAAAGCAGTAACTTTTTTACAAAACAAGATTCACACCAAAGTTGAAATAGGCCATATTACCTTAGGTATTCCTAAAATGCTGGTGCTGGAGGATGTTTATTTTGAGGATCAAAAAAAGGACACTTTAATTGCCGGCGATAAACTGAAAGTTGATATTGATATGCTTGCCCTGTTGAAAAGCAAGGTACAGATCAATGAAATTAACTTACAAGGTATTACAGCCAAAGTAAGCCGCGACCGCGACAGCACATTCAATTTCGATTATATTATTAAGGCCTTTAGCAGTGAACAGAAAAAGGAGCCTAAGCCTACTGACACGACTTCTACTTTAAAATTTGCACTTGATAAAATTATACTTGATCGTATTAATATTTCTTACAAGGATTTAACTACCGGCAACGACGTTAAATTTTTACTGGGCCACTTTGATACCCGTATCAAAAATTTCGATCTGGATAAGATGAAGTTCAGCATCCCCAAAATCAATCTGTCGGATGTGGATGCAGTGGTAATTCAAACACCTTCAGGTTCATCTATTAAGCAGGCCGCAACGGTAGACACCGCAACTACACCATTAAATTTAACGCTTGATTTAGGTACCATTGATGTATCAAAAGTGCGTGTTAACTACCGCAGCAACGAAATGGCTACTAAGGTAAACTTAGGCCAGTTTACGGTGGAAATGGATGACATCGATCTGAAGAATCAAAAAGTTGCCATCAAAAGCATTGCTTTGAATAATACCAAGGCAGCGCTTCGGTTAGCTAAGCCTCAAACTGTACAAAAAGCAGTAGAACAAACGGTTAAAAAGATAGATACACTGGTATCAAAAACCCAGGCAAAAGGCTGGGCCGTCACTTTAGCTAAACTGCAGTTTCAGAATGATGATGTAAAGTTTGACAATGACGCACAGGCCCCTATCCGCCGCGGGCTGGATTACGGTCACATGGACATCAAAGGCCTGAACACTGAACTGGAAGATTTAAGCTATAACCCGGATACCATTTCGGGTAAAATTAAATCGCTAACCTTTAGTGATAAAAGCGGTTTGGCCGTTAAACAGTTCCACACTAACTTTTTCTATGGGCCGCATAATGCTTACCTGAATGATTTGCTGCTGCAAACGCCACAGTCTACCATTCAGCGCCAGTTGCAGGTGAGTTATCCTTCCATCGAAAGCTTGAGTAAAAATATTGGCGCTTTGCGCGTTAATGCCAATTTAGATGGTACTGTATTGGGGTTAAAAGATGTACTGCTGATTATGCCAACTATGGCCAGCATGCCGCCTTTTAACCGGATGCCCAATGGCAAGCTAAGGGTAAATGGCCGTATTATAGGCGCGGTGAATAACCTCAATATCCCTAATGTTGAAATCAGCGGGTTAACAGCTACACACATTAAAGCATCAGCTGTATTGAAAGGATTGCCTGATGTAAACAAAGCGTATTTTGATGTTAACATCGCCGACTTTAACATCAACCGCCGCGATATTTATAGCGTAGCGCCGGCCGGTTCTATTCCGTCAAACATCACCATTCCCGAGCAGTTGAACCTGAAAGGAACGTTGAAAGGGCGCATGAATGATTTTAATACCCGCCTCAACTTACGTTCCAGTTTGGGTAATATGACTGCGGTAGCCAGTGCCAAAAACATCATGAGCACTAATAAAAATGCTGCAGTATATAATGCTGATGTGCGTACCAGCGGCTTAAATGTAGGTGCTTTAATTAAGCAGCCGCAAATGGTAGGCCGGGTAACTGCCGCCTTAAAAGTGCAGGGCAAGGGTTTAGATCCCAAACATGCCAGTTTGCGCTTTAGCGGCAATGTAAGCAGTGCTTATGTGAAGGGGTATTTATACCGTAACCTGGTAATGCGTGGTACGGCTACCAACGGGCAGTACGCAGTAAACGCCCGCATGGCTGATCCTAATATTAATTTCAATCTGGACGCTACGGCTAATATGAACCGCAAGTATCCGTCAGTAAAAGCCAATATACTGCTGGATAGCATTAACCTGCAACGCTTGCATTTCACTACTACCGATATGCGCCTGCATGGTAAAATTGTGGCCGATGTGCCTACTGCTGATCCGGATTATTTAAATGCCAATGTGTTGGCTACCGAATTGCTTTATGCCAGCGGTACCCAGCGTATTGCTATAGATACGGTAAGCCTGGTGTCGACCGCTAATGCCGATAGCAGTTCTTTACGTTTAAAGACACCATTTGCCAGCGCACATTTAGGCGGCAAATACAAGCTGACAGAAATTGGTACAGCTATGCAGGATGTGGTAAATAAATATTTTAATACCGCTTTGGCTGCAGGTCCGGCTGCTAAACCGGGCAAATACTCGCCACAGCAGTTTAATTTTGATTTGCGCGTAGTTAAAACACCGCTGGTTACACAGTTTGCTCCCGATTTAAAACAACTGGATCCCATTAATATCAATGGCCGTTTCAACAGTACATCTGGTGAGTTGGTAGTGAACGGAACCATGCCACGTATTATTTACGGTACTAACGTAGTAGATAACGGTAAACTGAACATCAACACCGGAAACAACGCCCTGAACTACGCCTTAACCTTCGACCAGATCAGCACCGGGCCAAGTATCAAAATTTTATACCCAAGCATTTCAGGGGCTGCGCAAAACAATAAACTGAACATTAGCCTGCAGGTGCGGGATGCCTCTAAAAAGGAACGCTATCGTATAGCAGGGGTGTTTAATGTGGTGCCCAATGCTTACCAGTTCAGCTTCCTGCAAAATGGTTTATTGCTGGATTATACGCCATGGGCAGTTAATGCCGATAACTTCTTTCAGTACGGTAACAAGGGTATACTGGCACACAATTTTGCTATTACCAACAGCAACCAGGTGTTGAGCATCAACAGTAACCCGCAAACGCCGAATGCACCGCTGGATGTAAGGTTCGATAACTTTAAGATAGAAACTTTAACCCGCCTGGCTCAGCAGGATTCATTACAGGTAGGTGGTACTATTAACGGTACAGCCAACGTAAGCAACGTGCAAACCACACCGCTGTTTACCGCCAATATGAATGTAAGCGATTTCAGCTTTAAAGGCGATACCGTTGGTAACATCGCCATTAAAGTAAATAACCAAACTGCCGGTGCGTATGCCGCCAATGTAAGCATTACAGGTAAAGGCAATCAGGTAGATTTAACAGGCTTATACTATACGGCCGATAGCCGTATGGACATGAACCTGAATATTGTTAACCTAAGCATGAAGAGCATTGAAGGCTTTAGCTTTGGCAACCTGAAAAATGCAAGCGGTAACATTACGGGTGCGTTGAAAATCACAGGTACGCCATCGGCACCGGCTGTGCGGGGCGATGTTAATTTTAATAAGGTTGCCTTTAACGTGGCCATGCTCAACTCGTACTTTACCATGCCGAATGAAAGCATCACCTTCAATAATGATGGTATTGTATTTAACGATTTTACCCTGGTAGATTCTACCGGAAATAAAGCCATACTGAGCGGTACTTTATATACAAAAACGTTTACTGATTTTCGCTTCGGGCTGGATTTACGCATGGACAACTTCAGGGCCATGAATTCTACCCAAGCTGATAACCACCTGTATTATGGTCAGCTATATTTAGATAGTCGTATAAGAGTCCGGGGTGATTTAAATAAACCAGTGGTAGATGGTACCTTAACCGTAAATGACAATACCAATCTCACCATTGTACTTCCTACTACCGATCCAAGTGTGGAGGACCGTAAGGGGGTAGTTGAGGATATTGACCAGGATGCACCGAAGCTTGATTCCATCTTAATGGCCAAGCGATTGGATTCATTGAAGCAAACTGAGGTAACCGGCATGGATGTGAACATGACGGTGAAGATTAATAAGAATGCCAACTTCAACATCGTGATTGATGAGCGCAATGGCGATGTGGTACATATTAAAGGTGAGGCTAATTTGCAAGGCGGTATCGACCCAAGCGGTAAAACCAACCTGACCGGTACCTATGTAGTTAACCAGGGTTCATACCAGTTATCATACGCTACAGTAAACCGCAGGTTTGATTTCAAACCCGGCAGCACCATTACTTGGACAGGAGACCCTACCAGCGCGAACATTGATTTGACTGCCATTTATGTGGCCAATATTCCGCCGATTGATTTGGTAAGCAATCAACTGGGTGCAGCAGATTTAACGGTATACAAACAAAAGCTGCCATTTAACGTGAATCTGAATTTGCGTAATCAGTTATTAACGCCTCGCATCAGTTTTGGCATCACCCTGCCCGACAGTAATTATACCGTACCTACTGAGGTCATCAATACGGTGAATACCCGCTTGGATCAAATCAGGCGCGATACCAATGAGTTGAACAAGCAGGTGCTGGGCGTATTGGTACTGGGCCACTTTATCGGAGATAATATCTTCCAGAGCCAGGGCGGCGGCGGTGGCGTAGAAGGCGCCGTACGTAACAGTGTGAGCAGTTTACTTTCAGATCAGTTGAATAAAATTGCAGGTAACCTGATTGCCGGGGTAGATGTGAATTTTAATCTTACTTCGGGCGAGGATTACTCAACAGGCACAGCGCAAAATCGGACGGATTTAAATGTAGGATTGTCCAAGCGATTCCTGAATGACCGGCTGACGTTTACCGTAGGCAACAACTTTAACCTGGAAGGGCAAAACCAGCCGGGACAAAAGTCATCCAACATAGCGGGCGATGTGGGTGTCAATTATAAATTGAGTAAAGACGGGCGCTATACACTACGGGCCTACAGGCGCAACGAATATATTGTGATACAAGGCCAGGTGGTTGAAACAGGCGTGGGCTTTACCCTTACTACTGATTATAACCGCTTCAAAGAGATATTCCGCCTGCGCTCAAGAGAGGAGCGGAGGATGCGGAAGCAAATGAAGCAGGAAGCAAAAGAAAGAGATGAAAGATTACCGGTGCAAGACGTACCTAAAGCACAATCTACACCTACAAACTAAACCATGAGGAAACATTTAACCGTTTTAACTATAACATCAGTACTATTAAGCGCCTGCAGTAATACCAAGTATCTGGCACCCGGCCAGAAATTGTATACCGGCGGCGAGGTTAATATTACAGATAAGAACAATACCAGCAGTAATGAGAACAAAGCCCTAACTACAGATTTGGAGGGGCTGTTACGGCCTAAACCTAATTCCAGTATTTTAGGGCTGCGTTATAAACTGTATTTATATAACCGTTTTTATACTACAAAAAAGAAGGGCTTACGTCATTGGCTATTCTCAAAAGGAGAGCCGCCTGTACTGGTGAGTTCGGTTAACTTAACAGATAACAGTACTATTTTGCAAAACCGCTTGCAAAATGTGGGTTACTTTCAGGCCCAGGTGAGCGGCGATACCATAACCAAAGAAAAAACCGGCAAAGCCGTATATAGTGTACTTACCGGCCCTGCTTATCATTATCGCAAAGTAATTTTCCCTCAGGGTAAAGACCCGTTAGATACTGCGGTAACCGGAACCTCTGCCAAATCATTGATTAAGGTAGGAGATAAATATAATTTAGATGTGGTAAAAAATGAGCGCCTGCGCATTGATGCCCGTTTAAAAGAAGAAGGCTTTTATTATTTCGCGCCCGAAAACTTATTACTGCGCCGCGATACTACCGTAGGTAACCACCAGATAGATGCCTTTTTGGTAGTGAAGCCCGAAACACCGGATAAAGCCCGTCGTATTTATACCATCAACAATATTTATTTGTACCCTAATTATTCATTACGCGATACATCACTGAAGAAAGACTCTGCCATAAAATATCGTTGGTATAATGTAATCGATCCTAAGCACACTGTAAAACCCTATACTTTCAAAAATTCAGTATTGCTGCAGCCGGGCGATGTGTATAACCGCACGGAACATAACAATTCATTAAACCGCTTTATTGATTTGGGGCCGTTTAAGTTTGTGAAAAACCGGTTCGAAGATGTATCTACCGATTCATCTAAACTTGATGTATACTACTTCCTTACCCAATATCCTAAAAAATCATTACAGCTGGATTTGCTGGGCCGTACTACATCAGCTAACTACAACGGTACGCAAATCAACTTAACTTGGCGCCACCGTAATGCATTTAAAGGGGCAGAAGCGCTGTCTTTCACCTTCTTTGCAAGCAGCGACGGACAAATTGGAGCCCGTAACGGTGGCTATGCTTTGTCTCAGGTTGGTGCAACTACTACCTTATCTTGGCCACGCTTTATTAGTCCGTTTAATTTTAAAAGTGATAACGCCTACATTCCGCGTACTAACTTAACCTTGGGGTATTCTGTAATCAGAAGAAGCCAGTTATATACGTTAAACTCGTTTAATGGCTCATTTGGTTACCAGTGGAAGGAGAATATACATAAGCAGCATGAACTGAATTTATTGAACGTCACTTATGTAAAACCCATTGATACTACCAAAAAGTATCTGGATAGTATACGTACCACACGCAATCCTTCACTCAAGCACGTAATTGATCCTCAATTTACATTTGGCCCGAGCTATAGCTATACCTATACCAATACTACCGAAACTTACCGTACCAATACCTGGTATTATAATGGCCGGGTAAGTGAGTCTGCTTCTTTAGTAGGTATATTTTCAGGCGCTGATACTTTAGGCGGTAAGCCTAAAACATTATTCGGCTCAACTTTTAACCAATATGTGAAGTTGGAAAATGAGTTAAGATATTATCATAAATTAGGCCCCAACAGTAGTATTGCTGCACGTGTGCTGGCTGGTTTTGGTATACCCTTCGGCAACTCAACCATATTGCCTTATAGTCAGCAGTTTTTTATTGGCGGACCAAATAGTTTAAGAGGTTTCCGTGCGCGGTCCATTGGTCCGGGTACTTTTGACCCAACCACTTATACCAACAATACTCCCAATTACAATAATTTCTTGGCCGACCAATCAGGCGATATCCGTTTGGAAGCTAATGTTGAGTACCGTCCTAAGCTATTTAGTATTGTTTATGGCGCTGTATTTCTGGATGCCGGTAATATCTGGAACCTGCACTACCAGCGCGGACTGGAGGGCGGCACCTTCGGGAAAAACTTCTATCAGCAGTTAGCGGTTGACGGCGGTGTAGGTTTGCGCTTTGATGTTACCGTTTTGGTAGTGCGTACCGATTTGGGTATACCTTTTCGTAAGCCCTGGCTTCCTTCGGGCCAGCAGTGGTTCAATAATTTACAAGGCAAAGATCTGGTGTTTAATTTAGGTATCGGTTATCCATTCTAAACTAATCAACTGCTTAATGGAGACAGAAATCCCTTTACAGATCATAGATTTACATGAAGACGGCTTCCACCCATTGGTGGAAGTTGTTGTTTACGGGCAGGCCTTTAAAGTAGTGCTGGATACCGGAGCCTCCAAATCGGCATTCGATCAAACCATGCTGCTTCAGGCCAATAGCGAAACATCCATTACAGTAACTGAACGGCTTTCAACCGGCTTGGGCACCAACAGCATGAATTCATCATTGGCAATTTTGCCCATATTTAGTATAGGTAACCTGGGACTTACTGATTTTGAGGTAGCAGTGCTCGATTTATCAAATATAAATATTGCTTATCAGCAGCTTAACCACCCACAGGTGCTGGGTGTACTTGGCGGCGATATATTAATGAAGTACAGCGCTGTAATTGACTATGGCAAACAAACGCTCATGTTAAAATGGGAAGCCAGCTTTTAGGCAGCAGCCGATCCCAGTAAGCTTACCAAAACGGTTTCGCTTAGGGGTTTAATAATATAATCGGTAATTGAAGCATTGCTTTTGGCGCGGGTAATATCAGAAGTATTGATGGATGAACTTACCATGTAAATGGTAATCTCTTTCCCCAATTGTGATTTAATTTCCCCAAAGGCTTCAATAAAATCCCAGCCATCCATTACCGGCATATTAATGTCTAAGAAGATTACATCAGGCAACTGATCGGCATTAGCAGGGTTGGTTAAGAAGTCAATCGCATCTTGTCCATTCTGAAAATCAATGAGTTGAGGGCAAATCTTTTTAATACTCAGTAATCTTTTAAAACCAAAAACGTAAATCTGGTCATCATCAATGATACAGGCGGTCTGCACTTTTCTCTCCGGGTAAATCATTTAGTCATTAGGGTTATACCAGTTTAATGGTAAATTTCGTGCCAACATTAGGTTCGCTTTCTACCTCAATGCTGCCTCCTAATGTTTCTACCTGGTTACGGGTCATGAATAAGCCTAAGCCTCGTGAGTCGGGATGATGATGAAATGTTTTATACATGCCGAATAAACTGTCTTTGAATTTAACCAGGTCAATGCCCAAGCCATTGTCTTCAACGGTTAAGTAAATATGGCCTTCTTTTTCATACGATGTGCAGGTAATCAACAAACTACGTTCGGGATGACGGTATTTGATGGCATTAGTCATCATGTTCAGCATAATACTGTCCAGATAAGCCGGAAGGTAGTAAACAACCGGAACCTTAAAATCAGTAATGATTTTACCATTAGCCTTATCCAAATCACTTTGAAGCGCTTGAGTAATGCCGTTTAAAGTCTCCTGAAATGAGAGCTTTGCTTTTTTGCGTGTGGCATCATCCTGCTGTTTTACAATCTCTGCCAGGTGGTTTACCGTATTAGTTAACCCTGCGCTGATGGCTTGCACATACTGAATACAATCGTTTCGTTCCTCATCCTCCGTATCGGGGTGGGTGAGCAATTGCATCATCGACTGCAGGTTGTTACTATATGATCGCAGGTTATGCGAAACAATGTGGGCGAAATTTTGCAATCTTTTGTTTTGCTCAGTAAGATGTTTGTTGGCTTCTACTAAATCAGTGCCGGTTTGCTGTGGTAACTTTTGCAGGCTACCTTGCAGATATAAGCATTGGCCTTGTGTATCACAAACAGGGGTGCCTTTAAGCTTCACCCATATTTTGTTGTTTTTGGCTGTAATCAGCAAAAAGTCGACAGAAATAGCAATGCGGTCACTAATGGTCGTTTTAATTGTGGTTTCAACCAGCGTGCGGTATTCGGGGTGAACAAAAGCTTTTAAATTCTCAATTGTAGGCTTAAAAGCAGGAGCTACCTCCAGTAAACGGTATAATTCTTTAGAATAGTGAATGCACCCGGTAATAAGGCAAGTTTTCCATGCAGCTGCGTCCAGCATTTCGCCGGCTGTATCGAGCAGGTCTTTTTCAGCTTGTAACGCATTAAACTTGCGTGTTTCTGCATCGGTATTAATCATCATTCCCATCAGTTGCGTAGGTTCGCCATATTCATTCCACCAGGTGCGCCCCGAAATTTTAAACCAGCGGTAGCCCTGGGCCTTTGTTAATAGCCTAAGGTTAACCTGAGCATGGGCCTGATGCCTGATATCGTGTTCAAAAAAATGTATAGCAAGGCGCTGGTCATCGGCATGCACCAGGCGGTTAAGAAAATGGTTCAGATTAAACGAAGCAGAATAAGTTTCATAACCCAGTAATTCAAATACATTGGTAGCAGTCCACTCGTCCGCATCAGGGTACTCAACAAGGTTAAGGCTCCAAATACCAATACATACGCTTTGTGAAAATTGATTGATATACGATTTTAAGCTGTAAAACTCTTCCGCTTCTAATACTCCCCCCTGTTGCTGAAAATTCATTTCAATGAAACTAATACTTAAACAGTATATATGCTGATGCTCAAATAAGTGGAGGCAAAAATATTAAATTTAAATATAAAATATATTTATATAGTTAAATATTTTAGTTCTATAGGTTGTGAAATAGTTAAAAATAGTACTTATACGTCAAATTAATAGCCTAAAAGGTTAAAAAAAGCACTTATTACAGTTAAATTGTTACCCAAATAGTATGAGATACTTATATGATCCCACATCATTAACGCAGCAAACCGCCAAATAACTGCTGATGCCAGCTCTCTTTAAACGGTATTTCCCAGCGTGTGTTAAGTTCTTTCAGTGTTTGTACCAGGTTATTGAATACAATGGTATTTTCATTCACATGGTGCTGCTGAACCAGTTGTTCGAATTGTGCACGGTTGGCCGACAATACTTGCGCACCTTCGCGGTAAGCAATATCAAACCGGTCGAAAAGGTTAATATGGTAAGCCTGCTCAATTTCATGCATAAACCTGACTGATTTATCAATGGAGCAGCCGCTGGCCCCGGCTTGGGTTTCATCAACAATCAAAATGATAAAGCGGTTATAACGTATTTCGGCAGTAGCTTTTAGCTGATGGTTGTGCGCAGTCCAGACCGACGTAAAGTGCTGTAGCTGTTGTTGCAGTTGTATGAGTTCGTTAGTGGTAAACTCCCGGTTGGCCTGGTAAATCCAAACCCTCGAATTTTCAGAAAATTGCATGTACAAAAATAGGATTTTAGTACCTTCGGAAACAGTGAGGGTGTCATGTTAAAATCAGGTTTATTCAAAAAGGCGTGCTTGTTGTTCTTAACGGGCAGCCTGTGTACTGCTTTGTTCAGCTTTTACCATCCTGATGCTGATGAAGAGCAGTTAATTAACTGGAGCAATAAATGCCTGCTGCACTGGTTTAACCCTGATAATGGCCTCAAACTTAAAAAGTGGGAGTTGACCTTAACCGGAGATTGCTTTTTAAGGTTTAAAAAATACTATCAAACCGGAAAGCAGGAATATTACTCTTTCCACCTGCGCCGCTTTAAAGAACTCGATTACCTGGGCACCGCTACAGCAGGCACGCTGCGCCTGTCTGCACAAGCAGATGACATTATTGTTCAAACCTATAATGACCCTAAAGGAAATATTGATTCTATGTCTACCACTGTAGATATTCCGGTACGCGATGTAGCGCCCGAGCAGTTAGACAGTTTAAGAATGAGTTTAATTGAGCTTAAAGAAAAACACACCCTAAAATAATTGTTTATAGCAGCATTGGCTGATTACAAATAGCACTACATGCTATAGTAATGGCAAACAGCTTATGATAAGCCGTTTGCCTTTGCAGTAATTTCTGCAATATCTAATACTTGTATATTTTGTTCCAGCTCCCGGTGTTTCACGCCATCGCGTAACATAGTCATGCAAAAAGGGCAGGAGGCAGCCACTACCTGTGCTTTGGTAGCTATCACTTCTTCAATACGTTCTATATTGATATCTTTATTACCAGGCTCGGGTTCTTTAAAGTACTGAGCACCGCCTGCACCACAGCACAAGCCGTTGCTGCGGCAGCGTTTCATCTCCACCAAATCGGCATCCAGTATTTCCAATGCTTTACGGGGGGCTTCATAAACACCGTTGCCACGGCCCAAATAGCAAGGGTCATGGAACGTAATACGTTTGCCCTTAAAGCTTTCACCTCCTTCGGCTTTCAGTTTGCCTTCGTCTATAAGCTGCTGAATGAGTTGCGAATGATGAATCACCTCGTAATTTCCGCCTAAAGCCGGGTACTCATTTTTTAACGTGTTAAAGCAATGGGGGCAGCCGGTTACAATCTTTTTTACTTCGTAGCCATTAAGTACCTGTATGTTCACCATGGCTTGCATCTGAAATAAAAACTCGTTGCCGGCGCGTTTAGCCGGGTCGCCGGTGCAGCTTTCTTCGGTACCTAATACCGCATAGCTGATGCCTACGTGTTGTAGAATACGGCAAATATCGCGCGTAATGCGCTGCGCACGCTCATCAAAGCTACCAGCGCAGCCTACCCAAAACAGTAAATCAGGCACTTTACCTTCGGCCAGCATTTCGGCCATAGTGGGCACGTGTAAAATTTCAGATTTTGGATTTTCGATTTCGGATTGGTTTGAATTTGGTTCTTCCATTTCAGGTTTATATCGTTTGTGCAGTTACTATCAGCACCTTATCACATTTCAATTATCT
This sequence comes from Mucilaginibacter koreensis, assembly GCF_054783355.1. Classification (NCBI taxonomy): domain Bacteria; kingdom Pseudomonadati; phylum Bacteroidota; class Sphingobacteriia; order Sphingobacteriales; family Sphingobacteriaceae; genus Mucilaginibacter; species Mucilaginibacter koreensis. Next base: position 389,809 of record NZ_BAAGQS010000002.1, read on the forward strand.
GCACATTATTTATCTGCCCAGTTAAAGCGGTCAGCATTCGAATACTTCCAGGGAGCGCCATTATTTTCGGTGTTGCCAAACATGTTATTCAAACTGGCTGGCGCCTGCGATTCTTCCATTACAATATAACGGCGCATTTCGGTAATAATTTCTAATGGATTGATGTTTACAGGGCAGGCTTCCACACAAGCATTGCAAGTGGTACAGGCCCAAAGTTCTTCGCGGCTGATGTAGTCATCCAACAAGGCTTTGTCGTCCTGGTAATCTTTACCATGTTTGTCCACATTATTACCTACCTCGGTCACCCGGTCGCGCGTATCCATCATAATCTTACGCGGCGAGAGCAGCTTACCGGTAATGTTGGCAGGGCATACCGAAGTACACCTGCCGCACTCAGTACAGGTATACGCCTCCATCAGGTTTTTCCAGGTCAAATCGGTTACATCTTTCGCACCAAAACGGCTGATTTCTGCACTGGTTTCGGGTACAACAGAAGGGTCCAGCATTGCTTTAACCTCGTTTGTAACCGATGCCATATTGGTAAATTCGCCTTTGGGAGTAAGTTTAGAGTACCAGGTGTTAGGGAAGGCCAGTATAATATGGAAATGTTTAGAATAGGGCAGGTAGTTCATAAACGCCAGAATGCCCATAATATGAAACCACCAGCAGCCCCGCTCAATTAAAGCCAGTGCCTTGCCCGATGCCGGCAGCAGTGGCGCCAGCAATGAACTTACCGGGAAACTGCCTGCCGTTACATAATCGCCATAATGTAAGGCCTGTAATTTATAGTCAGCTGCATTCATGGTCAGGAATGCGGACATTAATAAAACTTCTATGATTAAAATATAGTTGGCATCCGAACGCGGCCAGGCGGTCATTTCACGTCCGGTCAGTCGCTTTAAGTGTAAAATGTTACGGCGGGCCAAAAAGGTAAGGCAAGCTACCAATACAAGTACGGCTAATATTTCAAAGCCGCCAATTAGTAACCCGTACAAACCACCCAGCGCTTTATGAAACACGCGGTGTGAGCCAAATAGCCCGTCAATCAAGATTTCGAGTACTTCGAGATTGATAATGATGAAACCTACATATATAAACAGGTGCATTATGGCTGCCAGCGGCCGCTTGCCCATTTTGCTTTGGCCCAGTGCTACTTTAGCCATCACCTTCCAGCGGCGGGCAGGCTGATCTGAACGGTTGGTATCGCGGCCTAACAATATATTACGCCGTATTTTCATCACATTGCGGGTAAAAAGCCAGGCTGCGCCAACTAATATTAACAGAAAGATGATTTGTCCAATCATTATGCGTGCATAGTAAATTTTAACTAAGGTAGATAAATGTTTAGTAACCGCAAATACAGTAAACAGGTTCTTTGTAAATACTCATTTACATCTACTGGTTTTCAACGCATATTCCTATTTTTAGCCACGTTATAAACTACATTATGAATAAACATTCTTTTTTTGCCCGGGGCAAAAAGCTGGCACTTACTTGTTTATCGGCAAGCGCGCTGCTCACCTTAAATTTTACAACAGTACACGCACAAGGCTTTCTAAAAGCTAACGGCCGCATTATTACTAATGAAAAAGGCCAGAAAGTAATACTGCGTGGTATGGGCCTTGGTGGCTGGATGCTGCAGGAAGGGTACATGTTCCGGCTGAGTAACCTGGGGCAGCAACATAAAATACGTGCTGCTATCGAGGACGTGGCCGGACCAGAATATACCACCCGCTTTTATGAAAAATGGCTGGCTAACCATACACGCAAAATAGATGTGGATTCAATGGCTTCGTGGGGGTTCAATTCCATCAGGTTGCCTATGCATTATAATTTGTATACACTGCCAGTAGATAAGGAGCCGGTAGCAGGTAAAAATACCTGGCTCGAAAAAGGCTTCGCTTTAACGGATAGTTTGCTGAAGTGGTGCAAGGCCAACCACATGTACCTCATACTCGATTTGCATGCCACACCAGGCGGGCAGGGTAATGATTTGCCCATATCAGACCGCTACCCCGACCAGCCTTCGCTTTGGGATAGCAAAGCCAACCAGGAAAAAACAGTTGCCTTATGGCGTAAACTGGCAGAGCGCTATGCCAATGAACCATCTATTGGTGGATATGATATTATAAATGAACCTAATTGGGGGTTTGAGGACCCGAAAGATACCCGCGGTACTGCAGAAACTAAAAACGAACCCTTGCGCAAACTGATGATGGATATCACCAAAGCCATCCGAGAGGTGGACAAAAAGCATATCATTATTATAGAAGGTAACGGATTTGGAAATAACTATCGTGGCATTTTCCCATTGTGGGATAAGAATATGGTGGTAAGCTTTCACAAATACGGCAACTTTAACAATGAAGGCGCTATCCAGGGTTTCCTGAGTATCAGCAAGGAGAACAGTGTTCCATTGTGGATGGGCGAGTCGGGCGAAAATTCGAACACTTGGTTTACCGAGGCTATTAAGTTGGTAGAAAGTCATGATATTGGTTGGTCATGGTGGCAGGAAAAAAAGATAGGTGTGAATCAGCCACTCGAAATTAAGTTGACGCCATCTTACCAAAAGCTATTAAACTACTGGACCAACAAAGGCGAAAAGCCCTCACAGCAAGAAGCAATAGCGGCATTGGATGAGTTCTTAAACAATGTCAAACTCGAAAACACCATTTACCATAAAGATGTAACCGATGCCATGTTCAGGCAAGTGCACACCAATGCAACTGCACCTTTCAAACCGCACATAGTAACTAATAAGGCCATCATCAACTCAGCAGATTATGATTTAGGCAGCCAGCGTTATGCTTATTATGATAAAGATACTTCAAGTTACCAGTACACACCCGGAGTGAATACGCAGGGCAACAAGGGGCACGCTTACCGTAACGATGGTGTAGATATAAAAAAGTATGGCAGCGGATACACCGTGTTCAGCATTGAAGATGGAGAATGGCTTCAGTATACCTTAAATGTAAAACAGGCAGGAACTTATAAGATTATATATTACACCTCGGGGAATGCACAACCTGCAACAATCGAAGCAAAAGTTCAGGGGATAAAGACTTATCCAATAAACATACCGGCGACAACTGCCCAAAACGACAATTGGAACAAAGCTGAGATAGCAAATGTGCAACTGAATAAAGGTGTAAACAAATTGAAACTCTTGTTCATTAAGGGAGGCTTGGAACTCAAACAACTGGAAATACAGAAGCAATAGAAACAGGAAGGAGCTAACAAACTGTTAAGTAAACGCTCGCCGTGTTAACATTATAAAAATAAAAGCCTGTACTTAAGTAGGTTGAATAACGAATTAACAAAAGTTGACTTTTTGTTTGACTGGTATACAAATTCGTATTACCTTTGTTGCCCTGCTTCGGAGGAAGTAAGGATAGTACATTGAAAAGGGTTTAACGAGAGCTTAATGCTAAAGGTTTAGCAAGTAGAACATCCCCAACCATCCACTTCTAAAATTTTTTTCAAAAAAGATTTGGAGGGAAAGAAAAGGATTTGCACCTTTGCACTCCCGAAACGACGGGAGGTTGTTCATTAAGCAGCGAAGTAGAGAGAAGCGAGGGTGGTAATGCCTGAGCGGAGAAGTGAAAGGGATGTGGAAACGCTGACCGGAGCCGGCCAGAGGGAAGGGAAAACGAAGAAAAAAAGCTTCGAAAAAACTTTCAAATAAATTTGGCGAATCTCAAAACATTTTCTACCTTTGCACTCGCAAAAACAACGAAGCTTTCCTGCGAAAGGGGAGTAAAGAAAACAAGCAAATCAAGTAACCTTACGGGGTTAGTGAGAGATAAAAGAGGCGGCCCGCGACGGTGACTGCTGAAGAAAGTTCTTTTAAAGGAAGATAAGATCATGCAAGCGAGGCTTGGTGAAGTGGAGTTA
>NZ_BAAGQS010000003.1:0-18841 GCF_054783355.1 Mucilaginibacter koreensis
TGGTACTGCCGTAACAGGTGGAAGAGTAGGTCGGCGCCATACCTTACAAACTAAACCCCCTTACTGAATAAGTATGGGGGTTTTCTGCGTTGTGGGGAGGAATGGGAGCGGGGACGGATGGGGGAGGGGGCAAGCGCTGGTTAAGCCATAGCCGCTTGGGCTAAACACCTGCACAATGCATCGCTATAACTTCTTCTCAGCAACTATATTATTAATAATGTATAGAGATTGCAGTTTCACTATAATCGATTCCTCACCACATAGAGAGCTTTCTTTCAACAACAACATATATCGATAACTCCTATTTTGTTTCTATTATGTCTTTGTAGTGTTGAATGTTATTAGCTCTATCTAAGCGTTTGTATTTATTCACTAATAAGATTATACAATTGTTTGAATTGTTAGTATCAATGATTTGCTTCTACCTACCATAAAAAAAGCTGCACATAGTGCAGCTCCAGTTAATAATCAGTTTTAGTCTTACCTAATTCGATACAACGCCCAATGGTCGGTTTGATATACCTTAATCAAGTTTAGCACATGCCCTTGTCCTTTTAATATTTGCAAATAGCTGTTATTTAACTGTGTGTAACCGCTTGCTGCATTCTTTTCATTAGCGATTAGCATATAGTCATCATAATTATTTGGCGATTCAATAGCACTCAGGTATGTGTCTTGATACGGCATAGTTAGCGTGCGGATATTATTTACATAGGCTACCACCGGATAAGCTACAGCATCGTCAACTAACACTTGTGCGGAGCTGCCTAAACCATTTAAGTAACCAGCCATAGTCATGCTTTCTTCTTGTGTGCTAATGGGCGATTTGTGCAAAACCGTTGCCATAAAGTTTTGCTCCTCTGCTATGGTTGAGTTTTTAAGGTATACATAACCAGTAAACAGTTGTACTCCTATCATTGCTGTAAGAAATACTTTGAACAGCAATTGCTTTTTTACCGGCCTTGCTTTGTACATAATACAAAGGAGTGCTAATACAAGAAATATAACAAAGTATTGAAGCGGCAAACTCGTTTTTTCGTATTTAATCCTTAAAAATTCAATTAAGCCGAAAGGGGTTAGAATGGTTAAGATTTGATAAATATAATGTCTCAACAGATATATAGCTACTAAGATAAGGGGGCAGTATAAAAGCGCTTTGAATGACAGGATTATTGAATTTTCAGATATTGATCGGCTTGATTCTGCATTATAGATACTATAATCAATTTTATCTGTCAGTACGCTCCAGGTAGCATAAGGGCTTTCCAAAAAGTAATTCAAGTCGTTAGCATGAGTCAGATTAAGCATTTTATATATCATGATAGATGACAGCGGCAGAATGAAGATGATCATGTAAATAGAAAATGTTTTATTGATCAGTTTACGCCGCAATGATGGATTGTTGAAACTTAGAAACAACCTGAATATAGACTCACGTTCACTTAAATTAAGTGTGTGTATTGCAATTGATAAGATAAGTGGAATAAAAAAGAGCGAAAGCCAGATGAATTTGTAATCGCTAAAAATGAGCATCACGAAGCAGATACTGGCTATGGAGATATGGAATGTTGTGTTGGAATTATAAAACTTCAACATGTTCAAAAAGAACAGGTAGAAAAAAATCAGAACTGCATAAATGGATTTACCTGAGCAGGCCGCATAGATAAACCCCGGATGAAATAAAAATAAGATACACAGCAAAAGCAGGTAATAATCATCGTTAATTCGTTTCACCATGGTGCTGGCCATAATGTAAAACAATAACGCCATACCCAATGCTGAGGCAATAACCGGAGCTAAGGCATAGTTAATAGTTGTAAACAGGAATGTGCTGTAAAATGGTATGAGCGGGGAGGTAAGCCCCATTACTTTTAAGCGGTTGCCTACGCCATCAACAATTACCTTTGATTTTTCAATGTAAAACAATGATTCCTGGTTGTAGTAACCAAGCTTGTTAGCATAAATTCCGAGTATGATATAATATACGGCCAGTACTATTGTAATAAGCAATAGATAGAGTGCCTTCGAGTTTCTCATTTAACAACGTTTGAATTATGGACTTTACTGATACCATGATTGGTTTTCTCCCAGTAAAAAGGGTTCACAATTAACTGATATAAGCCTTTATAAGCCGCTATAGAGTGCATAAGCCAGTAAATGGGGTTAGCTATTGCAAACAATATCAACTCGTAATACCGGCGCTTAAATACAGCCATCATGTTTACATAAATCATCAGGATGTTACCTACCATCAAGTTAAAGATCGCCATAAACAGTACCCAATCTGGAAAGAGGATACGGATGGTTTCTATATCGAATACCACATAGCAAATAAATATAGCCAGTAGTACAGGATAAATGAGGAACATGATAGGGGTGGCGCCAATAAAAAAGTTAAAGCCCAAGAAGCCTTTCCAGCCAATCTTTTTTACTAAGCGCGATGGACTGCGCATGTGCACCAAGAAGGTTTGCATATAACCCTTAATCCAACGTGAACGCTGGCGTATCCAATTAAAGAATTCGTTGTTGGCTTCTTCGTAGGTAGTAGAATTTACTATGGCTACTTTATAGCCTTTAGCGTAAGCCCTTACACCTAAATCGGCATCTTCAGTTACGTTAAAAGCATCCCAACCACCCAGTTCAATTAAGCGGTCTAATTTGAAGTGATTACTGGTACCACCCAGTGGGATTGGAATATCCAAGGTATCTAAACCAGGCAGCATATAATCAAACCAATACGAATACTCTAAAGTGAACATGCGGGTAAGAAAGTTCTCGTTGCGGTTGAAGTAATTTAAGGCGCACTGTACTACAATGTACTCAGGAGGAAGCTTATCGAACAAAGCCACAATCTTTTTCAATTGATCAGTGTCCGGAATATCTTCAGCATCATAAATCGTTAGAAACTTGCCTTTCGAAAAATGCAGCCCGTAATTGCAAGCTTTAGGCTTGGTTTTAGGCATATGGAAGGGGACTACAATCACCTCGAATATAGCCGGGAAATCCAGGTCACGTACTGCATTCAGTGTTTTGTCGTCGTCTTCTTCAATCAGCAGTTTAATGTCCAGCTTCTCGCGCGGATAATCTAAACTCTGCAGGTTCCAGATCAGCTTCTTAATCAACTTATCTTCTTTGTATACCGGCAGGTGAATAGTATATACTGGCAAAGTATCATCTACCACACGTTTCAAATCGGTGCGGGTTACTGCCTGGTAAAGTTCAAACCTGGAACCTACCAGTGCTAGAAACAGCTTAAATGAAATAGAAATTAGAAAGAAAATACTGAGCAGTACGTTGATGACAATAGAAGTAATCCTGAAATTATAAATCAGAAAGAATATAGTAACCGAGAACAGCCCGAAAAAGAACATGATTTGTGCCGGCGTAAACACTTTAATAGCCGAGTTATCAGGGTCGCGGTTCAATAGGTCATATACAGCTGCTTTTACGTGCTTTTCGCCCAAAAGCTTATGGCTCATCCAAATAATGTCCAGGTCGCTGGCAATAATTATTTCGGGTTCCAGATCATAAGTAAACCTAATGAAATCAATATAAAGTTCATCGGCCGGGTCAGCCATTAAGGTTACGAGCTTACGGTTTTCAATGCGCAGGGGTAAAGCCAGGCGGTCACTGGCAAAATCTAAATCAATTTGTTTTAAAACTTCGGCGTCTGTGGCTTGCTGGCGGGCGGAATCAATAGTGAAACCTGCGTTAATTAAAGAGCGCTCATAATTTTTGCGGGATACAAATCCGAAATTGAGAGCCGTTTTAATAAAAGACTGCTTATTGGTAGCAGCCAATTTTATAATTTCCTGATAAGTCTTTATGGTGATAAACCCATCATTCATCAGCATCCGGGCTGTTGCACTCATCTCATCGCCGGCAATAGCTGTACCGGCATCTACTACATGAGGGGTTTCATTCATGAGATTAACTCCTTATTTAGGGTTTAAAATTGCATAACCGCAATGGGGTATACATTGCGGTTATGCCGGTATTAGATTTTCAACTACAATTATTCGTTCGGAAACTCTTGTGATTTCTGAATTTTAGAACGGATATAGAGGAATGAGAGTAAAATCAGGATGAGAATTGCCAATAGTATATACAGGTTATAACTTTCCCAGAAACGGGCAAGCGCGCTCTTGGCATCTACATATTCCAGGTTTTCGCTCGATTTGCTGATGTTAAACAAATACTTATTGCTGGCTACATCAGCAATGCAAACATTACTGGCCAGGGTTGATAATTGCTCGGTAATGGAGCGTGATGCCGAAAGGAAGGAGCCGGCCAGGTTTTTACCTGTACCTGTAATTACGAGCACCGCATTATTACCACGGCCATAAAATATTTGTGCTAAACCGTTGGATGTAGAATCGGATAATGAATACACTACCTTATTATTCTCGTTATTGTACAAACGGAAACGATCCTGGAAGCGGATAGGAGCATCCGGAAACTCGCCCATAATGGCATCTTTACGGTCAAGCAGGGCTACAATATTGTATTTTCGTAAATCGCCACCGTTGTTCATATCGTCTGAGTAAACAAACTCGGGGAAGTTATTGGCGTTGATGTTGTTGTTCAATTCAAAAATCACTTCACCCATAGCAGCAGCAGCATATTTAGCATAGTTTTTACTTACCACAATTCGGGTAGTGCCACTGTTAAATGCTTCTGGGTACTGGTAAAAGCTCAGATCGCTGGTGATGAACGGGTTTCTGGATTCGAGTGATGATTTATCTACATCAATCTCGCCAAAGAAGTTGGTGAAGCTGTTTTGGCAGTTACCGCTGCTGGGGTAAAACCTGAATTCGGCTTCTAAAGTGTTGTATTTATGGTGCTGGTAACGGTTAATGGTTACCGAAGTTGATAATTTGCCCGATTGATCCAGCTTTTCGCTGTTAATCAGCATCCCATTAAGATAGATGTTAAAGAAACCACGGTCACCGGTGGTATTCAATCCACTATAAATGCCTTCAAAATGTATCTCAATTTCTTTAGGAGTAAAGCTGAAATCACTGTTTTTAAAGTTGTATACGCTGCGTAATGAGCCAATGCCCGACATAAAATTGGTAACTCCACCTACTTGGCGTAAAGTTAATTTGGAACGGTTGGCATCAACGGTTTTAAAGAAGTTGTTCTGAGCTTTGTTGATAATCAGGTAATCGCCAAAAGTGGAGTTTAAGATGTTGGCATTACCTAAAGCCGTAATTGATTTTTCGAGGCCGTCATCACCATTGCCGGTAACGATCATAACTTCGCTGGGCGTTACATGCGGCGCTACTGATTTGGCTGCAATCAGGTTGCCCTTGATGTTTACCAGCGTGGTTACAGTATCAGTAACCGTAATCACTGATTTGTGCAGGTAAAACAAACCATCGCTTTTTGGCGGGGTAACACGCAGCAACTGGCGCACATTGGCCGAAAGGCGGCTTAACTCGCCTACGGCTACATAGCTGTGTACACTATCGGGCAGCTTGTCGGCTTCATAAACTTTAATATCGTTAATCTGGCTTTTCTTTAATTTGGCATAGGCCCAGGCTGCTGCTTTTAAGTCAATCAGCGTAGGGTTTTTGGGGTAAACAATTACCGATTTGGTTTCAAAGCTGTTGGCAATGTTTACATTATTAAAGAAATTTTTATTGGTTTTCACCAATGACAGGTAAGAGTTACCCAATATACGCAGCCACATAGCCGGGTTATCCAGGTCCTTACATTTGTTATCATCAAGCGTTAACAGTGTTCTTATTTGTACAATTAAGTACTTCTTATCGGCACTCAAAAACTCAGGTGTCAGGTTTAAGCCAATGCGTTGGATAGAGTCGGTACCTAAACGGGTACTGTATACCTGGCGGCCGCCTACCAGCACGTTGATAAAAGATTTGTCTTTTAACAAGGCTTGTGATGGCTGAAAATACAGCACCATTTTACTGCCCCGTAATTCTACCTGCGGATCAATTTTAAAATAAAATGAAGTAGAACCGCTCATGCCGGTAATTACCTCATCAGGGTGCCCCATGGCTTTAAAAGTGGAGATGCTCTGTGCCTTAAGATTTAAGGTGATAAAAGTTAAAAAAGCAAAAAGCGTACAAAGTTTCTTCATTAAGGTACGTGTATTAATTAATTGCATAAAATTCTACTCTGAAATAATTGCCGTTATCATCACTGCGGTAAGTAAGTTCGCCACCCATCTCCTGGGTCATGAGTTTGGCAATAGATAAACCTAAACCCAGGCGGCTTTCTACTGCCGTACCTGAGGAGGCGTCATTAAGGGTTTTCAATTTATTGAACATCATGTTCAGCTCTTCCTGGCCAATAGCAATGCCTTCGTCTATAATCTCGAACACAAATTTTTGGCGTTGCAAACTGGTAACTACCCTGATATCATTATTGGTTTGCGAAAACTTAATCGCGTTCGATAACAGGTTTTGAAACACCTGGCCGGTAAATACTTTATCCAGCCTTACATTGATAGGCAGTTTCAAAATATTATCCACCAAATGAATGTTTTTCATCTGCGCAGTTTCATTCAGGCCTTTCAAAATATGATGAGCTTCAGCGTTAATGTCGAAAATCTGCATATTGAACTTGATCTCCGGCGAATCAATTTCCTTTACATCCATCAGCTTGTTCAGCATGTATTGCATTTTTTCGGCAGATTCGGAAATGTAGTTGGTATATTCCATCTGGTCGCTGCTCAGGCGGTAATCTTCCTCCTTAATCATGTTATTGCTCATGATAATGGAGCCAATAAGGTTTTTTAAGTCGTGGCCGGCGATATTGATGAAACTATTTTTTTGCTCATCCATTTTGCGCAGTTTCTCATACTGGGTATCAATCAGGCTATTTTTCTCTGCAATATCACGGTTTTGGGCTTTTAACTGCTCGTTCGATTTTTCAATCAGCAATTGTGAGCGCACTTCGCGTTCAATTACTTTATAGCGTGTGCCCGGTACCAGGCAGGAAAGCAATGCTACAACAAAGAAATACTGGCCCCCGTTATTAATAATAATATCTATAGTATATTGGCCGAAGGCGTTGAAAAACAAGGCCAACAGTACAAAAGATATCAGCACCTGTACAAAAGAGTTAACCGGTTCCCAAAACACCTGCAAATTGAAAAACAGGATGATAATGGAATAAATCATGTAATACACGGTTAAGTGCTGAACGCTTACTACATTACACAAAATGGCCGAAGTAACAGATATTATGAGCAGGGTGATGTGCAATAGTACACGGTAATCATACTTTTTATTCTGAAATAACGTATATAAGCCCAAAATAACCAGTACTGTAATAATGCGCACAATTAAAAATTGCACCCATACGTCTGGCATATAAATAAAATCAGCTATGCTTAGTATCGGGTATAGAAAAACAATTGTCCAAACTACGATATTGGTTTGGTACCAGGCTTTCTTGGTGAGTTCTTTTAAGAATTCGTCTCTGTTTATCTGAACGAGCATCAGTTATAAAAAGGTTACAATATGTTTAATGCTGCTAATTGCGATATGGCAGCTAACGGGTTTAACAAATAGTTTAAAAGAGTATTACGTATGATGAAATATACCGGTTTTAAACTGGCAATAAATTTAGTACTAATTTTTATTTTCCATATAGCAAATAGTACTCCAATCATACCGGGTTTACGCCAGTTGGCCTTTAAAAGAGCACAAAGTTTAAATCATGGTATCAGTGTTTCCGCCCTAGAGCAAACCTGGAATGCGCAGGCACTAAATGCTGTTGTACTTACTGCGGCCGACTATGCTCTGCTGAAACAGTTAGGGTTTAAGAATATACGTTTACCGGTGGCCTTCAGGTATTTTGAAGAGCAGCAGATACCCATAGATACGGTAGCAGACCGTATTGAAAAAGTTTGGCAACAGTGCCGAAAATATGGGTTTAAACTGGTAATAGATTACCACTACGGTAAACTGGATGATAATAATTACTTAAGCGAAACCCCTAAAATTATCGCTGTTTGGCAATATTTGGCGCAAAAATACCAGGGGAAGTACGAGGACGACTTATTTTTTGAACTCTACAATGAGCCGCCACACATGAACGAACAGGTTTGGAAAGATGCTGCCTATAATATCTCGAACGCTATACGGGCTATTGATAAGCAGCGTACCCTGCTTATAGGTGCCTCAAATTTTAACAGTATTTATGAGCTGAGCCGCTTTGTGCGCCTGGCCGACGAAAATATCATTTACACTTTTCATTTTTATGAGCCTTTCTTTTTTACCCATCAGGGGGCTGCCTGGGTGGGTAATCAGGTAGCCACTATCGGGGTACCGTTTCCATATAATGAGGAAAAATTTCCGGCCCTTAATCCGGCTGCTAAAAATACATGGGGCGAAACCAACTATTATCAGTATCGGCGCGATGGCAATGCACAGTCAGTTAAAGATAAATTACAGATTGTAAAAGCGTGGGGTAATAAATATGCAGTACCCTTGTTGTGTACCGAGTATGGGGTATATAATCAGTACGCCGATCTGGATAGCCGGTGTCGTTACATTAAAGCTGTGCGCCAATCATTAAAGCAATTGAATATTCCCGGCATGTTGTGGGATTATAATACCAACTTTTCCTTATTCAATGGTAAGCCATCGGTAGCCGATCTTTCGCCTTGCATGCGCGAAGCATTACAATAATGAGATTATATTGCAATGCAATAACACCAATTTAGGCAAAAAATGTTACTTTTACAGTCAATTATTTAACTATGAGATTTTTTGAAGAGAAGCGCAAAGAGGTGATGAAGCATATTGAAAAATTCATGCTTGAAAAGATGCCTGAATTTTTGAAGCCGATTGACGAAATCTGGCAACCATCAGATCTTTTACCTGATTCTACAAGAGACTCATTCTTTACCGAAGTTAAAGAGTTACAAGAAAGCGCCAAAGGCTTGTCTTATGACCTGGTTGCCGTACTGATTGGCGATACCATTACCGAAGAAGCATTGCCTACCTATGAATCATGGTTAACTATGGTAGAAGGGGTAAGTGGTGATTACGAAGGCGGCTGGATGAAGTGGACCCGCCACTGGACTGCCGAAGAAAACCGTCACGGTGATTTACTGAACAAATACTTATACCTTTCAGGCCGTGTAAATATGCGCGCCATGGAAGTGTCTACTCAATATTTGATTGCCGATGGTTTTGATATCGGTACCGGAGCTGATCCATACCGTAACTTTATTTACACCTCTTTTCAGGAACTGGCTACCAATGTGTCTCACCGCCGCGTAGCTTCACAAGCTAAAAAGGCTGGTGACACCTTGTTGTCAAAAATGTGTGGTGTAATTGCTTCTGATGAGGCCCGCCATGCTAAAGCTTATAAAACTTTCATTTCCAAAATATTTGAGGTTGACCCTAACGAGGCCATGATTGCTTTTGAAGATATGATGCGCAAAAAGATAGTGATGCCGGCGCATTTCCTTCGTGAAGTAGGTTTAAAGATAGGTCAAACTTTTGGCCATTTTACCGATGCTGCACAACGCCTGGGTATCTACACTGCAGTTGACTATGTAGAAATATTAAAAGGCTTGATTGCAGACTGGCAAATAGAAAACATAACGGATTTAAACGAAGCCGGTGAAAAAGCACGTGATTATGTGCTGGCCCTGCCTGATCGCTTGATACGTGTAGCCGAGCGGATGAAAAATCCCGGCTTGGAATATAAATTTAGTTGGATACACGGTTAAGCCGGTATCCAACCCTTTCTTTTAAATTTTACGACTCATCGCTGATATTGGTCATGGTCTTTGGCCCCGGATAATCAAAAAACAAGTTATTCAATATATCCTCCAGCGTTAGCACATTCACATCATCGGTATAATCTTCGGTTTTATGGATGTGCAGTTCATTGCCCCGCCCTTCTATCCTGAACAGATTACCTTCATACATGCCGGGCTTTGAAATTTCAATAGCGTTGTCGTCCGCTTCTTTAATATCAAACTCAATATCCTGCTGCCGTTGCTTGGCAAAATTTTTATTTAAGTGGTGCTGCAAAAACTCGTACATATGATGAATATTTACGGGCGCCTGCTTGGTGGTTATCTTTTTCATTAGTGTAGCTGTTATTATGTCTGTAAATTACAATCAGTCATTTACATTTGTTTGTAACATTGGCTGTGTATGGCAAACCGTCTGATTATGGCACTGTTACCGTTTAAAATAAAACTGATACATTATGAACTATAAATTATTAGGTCGTTCCGGCTTAAAAGTGTCTGAGTTATGCTTGGGCACTATGGGCTTTGGCACAGAAGCTGGTTGGGGTGCAGATGAAGCCGCCAGTTTTGCCATTATGGATGCATATGCTGAAGCCGGTGGCAACTTTTTGGATACGGCCAACATATATAAATTGGGTACCAGCGAGAAAATTATTGGTAATTATTTGAGTAATCATGACCGTGATTACTTTGTGGTAGCTACTAAATATACCTTAAAAGATAACCAAACCAACCCTAATGCATCAGGCAATAACCGCAAAAATATGATGCGTAGTGTAGAGGAGAGCCTGAAGCGTTTAAAAACTGATTTTATTGATGTGCTGTATTTGCACATTTGGGATGATCTCACCCCGATTGATGAAGTACTTCGCGGTCTGGATGATTTGATACGCCAGGGCAAGGTAAATTATGCTGCTATAAGTGATACCCCGGCCTGGATGGTAGCCAAAGGAAACACCTTAGCCGAACTGATGGGGTGGAGCCAGTTTGTTGCCTTGCAGGTAGAGTATAGCCTGATACAGCGTACACCCGAGCGTGAACTTATACCGATGGCTAAACATTTCGGGATGACGGTTACCCCTTGGGCACCATTGGGCGGCGGCGTGTTAACCGGTAAATACTTACAGGGTGGACAAGGCCGTATAAAAGAAGAAAGTGTGCGGCGTAATGAGAACAGTGAACGTATTACCCGCGAGGTAATGGCCATTGCCGAAGAATTAGGTACCTCGGCCGGACATGTAGCTTTGAAATGGATGATGCAGCAAAATTTTTCGTGCATACCTATTATGGGAGCTACCAAGTTGGAGCAGTTGAAAGAAAACCTAAAAACTACAGAAATCACTTTAACCCATGCGCAATTGCAGCGCCTCGATGAAGTGAGTAAAATACCACTCGGTTTCCCCGGTGATTTTTTTAGAGAAGATGCAGTAAAAATGAATTCGTTTGGTGGTTTTTATGACCGTGTGGAGAAGCGGAGCTAAACGGGCTAGGAAGGCGTTAATACATTTAAATTAAAAAAGCCTTATGCTCACTGGGCATAAGGCTTTTTTTTATGGTAGCGACTGCGGAAGCGGCGTCGCTTATTTTGCTTTAACCGCTCTGTCCAATTGTCAAAAGTACCATTGAGTGCTAGGAAGGCAAATACCACAAATAGACTAAAAGCTGTAATCACAAATATATGTAGTAGATGGATCAGGAATGTCATCATAATAGTAAACAGATTATCCGTACAGTTTAACAGTTTCAATCTGTGTACCAAGAACATTGTAAAGTGCATTTAAAATTTACTTGTGTTCAGAAAAGATGCACGCAGTAGTTCTATAAGTTGTACAAGTTTATAGTGTGTACATTATAAAATACAGAAAGGTGTCAATATGCAGTTTTAATAATCGTTTAAATGACTTGTTTGTATTGACGATGAAGGTGGTAAGATTTAAGATTGTACTACAATGTCGTATTTGCTCAGTAAGCCGGGTAAGCCATGCACCGAAAACTTGGCCTTCTTTAACAGGTTGTTTTCCGGATCAATGGTGTAATTGTAGCTGGTGCTGAAGTCGGCAGTCTTCAAAATGGTGCGTTCAAAAAATGCGTGGTTCAGGTTGCATTCCTTAAATAGGGCACCCGTAAGGTCGGCCTCAGTAAAGTCGGTTTCAATAAGCGAACAATTGATAAACTGTGCCTTTTTGTTCTTTTTTTGATAAAACACAGCGTTATCTAAAATGCAATCGGTAAAATGTGCTTCGAATAGAAAATTGCTGCTGCGGCTAAAGTGTACGCCACTCAATTTACATCCGTTAAACTGCACATTTTGCCAGGCGGTGTTATTCACACCGGCCAAGGCTAAAGTGCAGTCCGTAAACTGGCAATCAGCAAAGCGGATATCGGAAAGATCAACACCCGAAAAATCGCAACCCTTAAAACGGCAATTTTCAAAATCTTTGCCATGGTGCCGTAATTCTTCTATCCCTATTCTGATATAAAGCTGATCTTCTGCCATAATTATAATCCTGGGGCAATTATCCGAAAAAAGGTAATTTTAAATATCAAATTTTTTCAAATACCTGATATATATCAGCTCACAGACCAGCATTATTGCCTAATAATGTTGTTATAAAGTTGTGGTGATGAATATAATAGTGCCGGAAAAGCTATTGCAATGTACATAAATAAGAGAGAGGGATTTTTCGATAATCATATTAGTCGCTCTCATTGAAGAAGCTCAAATTGTATATACACATGCCAGTGAAAAGAATTAAATTCAGCCTCAAATCTTAACCTTAGATGATTACTGCGCCTCAACCTAACAGACTTCGAGCCGGCCTCGAAGCTTTTTTGCCTTTAATATTGGTTCTGCTCATCAGCTGGCCGTTTAAATTATATTTCGGCTCCTGGTTTAAAGCCGACTGGCATATATTATTTTACAGCCGGTTTATATTCTGGGTTGCTGTGGCTTTGCTCTTGGCATATGCTAAACTTAGTAAGCAAAGATTTTTACCATGGAGAGAAGAGGCTAAATCGGTCAGGTTTTATCTCGTTTCAGTAATTGTGTTGTATTTGTTGGTAATTGTGGCAGGTATGATCTCAGCTATTCCTGCATTGCTGGGCTGGCAAAAAGACAATACAGCACTGATGCAGGTGATGATTAAACTAATGAGCCACAGTACATGGTTGCTGCTATTTGGTTGTATAACCGCAGGAGTGACCGAAGAGTTATTGTTCAGAGGGTTTATGTTGCCGCGTTTGCAGGTGGCGCTCAATTCCAAATGGTCAGCAATATTGATCTCCAGCTTGGCATTTGCAGCTTTGCACTATCAATACCACAGCTGGCGCGAAATTATCGGGCCCTTTTTTATCGGGTTAATTTTTGCAGTGCATTATCAAAAGTACCGCAATATTAAAACTGTAATTTTTGTACATATTATGGTAGACCTCATTGCTTTTATTGCAGGCAGCCATCGTATAAAAAATATGTAATACGGATTATTCCGTATTACATATTCCGGCGGTATTGTCCGCCTACCTCATACAAAGCGTGAGAGATTTGCCTCAATGAACAATATTTACATACTTCCATTAAATGCTCAAATGTATTTTTTCCGGCTACGGCTTGCTGCTGCAATTCGGTTAATAATTGGCCGGCTTTATCCTGGTTGCGCTGCTGGAAAGACTGCAGGTTGGTTATCTGTTGCTGTTTCTCTTCCTCAGTAGCCCGTATTACCTCGGCCGGAACAATGGTTGGCGAGCCTTTTTTGTTTAAAAACGTATTTACACCAATAATGGGGTATTCGCCGGTATGCTTCAGCGTTTCATAGTATAAAGATTCTTCCTGTATTTTACTGCGCTGATACATAGTTTCCATCGCACCCAAAACACCGCCGCGGTCGTTAATACGCTTAAATTCTTCCAATACGGCTTCTTCTACCAGGTCAGTTAATTCCTCAATGATAAAAGCGCCTTGTATCGGGTTTTCATTTTTGGCTAAGCCCAACTCACGGTTGATAATTAACTGTATGGCCATAGCCCGGCGTACCGATTCTTCGGTAGGGGTGGTAATGGCTTCATCATAAGCATTGGTATGCAATGAATTGCAGTTATCATAAATAGCGTACAACGCCTGCAACGTGGTACGGATATCGTTAAAGTCAATCTCCTGCGCATGCAGTGAGCGGCCGCTGGTTTGAATGTGGTACTTTAATTTCTGCGAACGATCATTCCCTTTGTATTTATTCTTGATGGCTTTAGCCCAAATGCGGCGTGCCACCCGGCCAATCACCGAATATTCAGGGTCAATACCGTTGGAGAAGAAAAACGACAGGTTGGGGGCAAAGTCATCAATATGCATGCCCCGGCTTAAATAATATTCTACATAAGTGAAGCCATTCGCCAGTGTAAAAGCCAGCTGCGTAACCGGATTGGCACCTGCTTCGGCAATGTGGTAACCGGAAATAGAAACTGAGTAAAAGTTACGTACTTTCTGCTCAATAAAAAATTGCTGGATATCGCCCATCATGCGCAAAGCAAACTCAGTAGAGAAGATACAAGTATTTTGTGCTTGGTCTTCTTTTAATATATCAGCCTGAACCGTACCACGTACAGTGGAAATAGCATAGGCTTTTATTTGCTGGTATACATCAGCAGGCAGCACCTGGTCACCGGTTAACCCCAAAAGCATTAAGCCAAGGCCATTGTTACCCTTTGGTAAAGTACTATCTCCTTGTCCGTAGGTTGGCCGCGCTAATCCATTATCATCATATACCTCTTTTAACTTCGCTTCTACCAAATGCTGCAGGTTATGCTCTGTAATGTACTTTTCACATTGCTGATCAATAGCAGCATTCATAAAGAAGCCTAAGAGCATAGGTGCCGGTCCATTAATAGTCATGGATACGGAAGTGGAAGCCTTGCATAAATCGAAACCTGAGTACAATTTCTTGGCATCATCCAAAGTAGCAATGCTTACGCCCGAATTACCGATTTTACCATAAATATCCGGGCGGGTATGCGGATCTTCTCCGTATAGGGTTACTGAATCAAAAGCCGTAGACAACCGGTGAGCGGGCTGATCCAGCGATACATAGTGGAAGCGTTTATTGGTACGCTCAGGGCCACCCTCACCGGCAAACATACGTGTAGGATCTTCGCCCTCGCGTTTTAAGGGAAATACACCCGCAGCATAAGGAAACTCACCCGGTACATTTTCCGTTAACAGCCAGCGCAGCACATCGCCCCAAGCCTCATATTTGGGTAAAGCGATTTTAGGAATGCGCAATTGTGAAAGCGAGGTAGTAAACAGTGGTTGCTTAATTTCTTTGTCGCGTACTTTATATATAAAATTGTCGGCCTTGTATTTGTCAACTGTGGCCGGCCACTCGCGCAACAGGCGTTTACATTCAGGGTGTAGGTGTTCTTCGAGCCAGTTGTACATGGCCTCACCCACATCTTCTCCAAATGAGCTGATCTTATCTTGTAATGTCTTACCTCCTTCGCCTTTAGATAGGGCCGGGGAAATGTTTTGACTAAGATTGATCACTCCTTTAATCTGGTATAGCTGTTGAGCAATTTTACATTGTTCGTTTACCCATTCGCTGTAAGCTTTACTGCTTTCTGTAATTTCGGCTAGGTAACGTATGCGGTCAGGCGGAATGATATAAATCTTTTCAGACTGATCGGCAGTTAAATGCTCATTAATATTAAAGTCAATACCGGTTTTGGCTTTTAAGGTCTGCATTAAGGCCACAAACAGATTGTTCATGCCCGGATCATTAAACTGCGAAGCCATGGTGCCGAATACCGGCAGGTCTTCATCTTTAGCATCCCATAGCTGATGATTGCGCTTATATTGTTTGCGCACATCACGAATGGCATCTAAAGCGCCGCGCTTGTCGAACTTGTTTAAAGCCACCAGGTCGGCAAAATCCAACATGTCAATTTTTTCCAGTTGGGTAGCCGCACCAAACTCCGGTGTCATTACATATAAGGATACATCGCAGTAATCGGTAATCATGGTGTCCGACTGCCCAATGCCTGAAGTTTCTACCACAATTAAATCAAAACCGGCTGCTTTGCATATATCAATTGATTCTTGTACATGCTTGGATAGTGCCAAGTTAGCCTGCCGGGTAGCCAGCGAACGCATGTAAATACGCGGACTGTTAATGGCGTTCATCCGTATACGGTCGCCTAATAAGGCACCACCCGTTTTTCGTTTGGATGGGTCAACCGAAATGATAGCCATCGTTTTATCAGTTTCTGCCAAAAAGCGGCGCACCAATTCATCTACCAAAGATGATTTACCTGAACCACCCGTACCGGTAATACCCAACACAGGGATCGTTTTATTGCCAATTAATTCCTGCAAGCGGCCTGTAAAATCATCAGCCTGTTGCGGATAATTCTCTGCAATGGTAATAGCGGTAGCAATAGCACGTGTGCTTTTTTGCGGTATTTGCTTCAGTTGGCCATTAAGCTGGGTTTGCGTAGCAAAATCGCATTGCTGTAGCATATCATTTATCATGCCTTGCAAGCCCATACGGCGGCCATCATCAGGCGAGTAGATGTGGGCAATGCCATACCGATGAAGTTCTTCAATTTCTTGCGGAAGGATTACACCACCGCCACCACCAAATATTTTGATATGCCCGGCACCGCGCTCGCGCAGTAAATCATACATATATTTAAAGTACTCCAGGTGTCCGCCCTGGTATGAGGTTAGGGCAATACCCTGTACATCTTCTTGTATGGCGCAGTTCACCACTTCGTCCACCGAGCGGTTATGTCCCAAATGGATCACTTCAGCGCCTGATGACTGCAAGATGCGGCGCATAATATTAATGGTGGCATCATGCCCATCAAACAATGAAGCAGCAGTTACAAAGCGAATTTTATGTTGGGCCTGATAAACAGCGGTGGTTTCCATAAAGTGGTGAATAATTGGTAGTGGGCAAAATTAACCAAAAAATCAACCAACATGGATAGGGAGGCATGTAAAATAAAAACGGCAAATACTTTTAAGTAAGTATTTGCCGCTATAGCATATTAAATCATTGTTTCCCGGTGCAGTATATATAATACGTAGATATCAAGTAGTGTCGCTATTTATATAGTATGTTTTGCATCCGGGTTTACAGAAGCTAATATTCTTATCTCTTTAGGATAATAATTGTTGATGCGGTTAGGTAGTAATTTGGCCCAGCCCAGTGCCTGCTGCCGGTAAGTCATCAGGCTCCAGCCTTTTTGCTGAAGAGTAAGGTTAGTCATATTGTCTTTGCGCAAATATTCAATAGCTTGCTCAAGCGTTAGCTCCGTTTGTAAAAAGGCGTCTTTATTCAAGTCAATGCTTAAGGCCAGTTCATGATCGGGGATGAGTTCTTTACCGGCTAACTTCCCTAATCTGATGCCCGACTTTTTCAAATATAAATGCTGCTGCAACAATTGTAAAGCTTCCTTATGCTGCTGTGGTATAGCGAGCCAGTCATCAGTTAACTTAAAATAGTAAAAAGAGTCGGGTATTTTCAAATAGCTTTTTAAAGGCTCAATCTCTTTAGGCGATAGCTTTTGCATTTGCTTACTTTTATAGCCCTTAGCTTCGCCACTACGCTGTGTTTTTTTCAAACAGGCTGCAAATAAGCCTTCGCCTTGCACCTGGCCCGGATAAAAGCGGTATCCCCAGGCTTGATGCTGTGCCGATTGTGTTTCTACAATGCCCCAGGAAGATTCAATAGGGATTCTCACACTCTCTAGTTCAAACTCATTGCATAACCAATCCAGCACTTGCTCGTTTTCTTGTACAGAATAAGAGCAGGTGGAATATATTAAATAACCATCTTGCTTTAAAGCCGGGTAGGCATCCGCCAGTATACGTTCCTGGCGCTGCTGGCATAAGTTAACATTCGCTTCAGACCATTCATTGATTGCCTTTAGGTCTTTACGGAACATACCCGATCCAGAACAGGGAGCATCTACCAGTATTACATCAAAGAAACCGGGCAAACGGCCGAAATCTTTCGGGTCATTATTACTTACTACCACATTACTTAAACCCCAACGCGTTAAATTGTCAGTAAGCAAGGGTACACGTGTTTTAATAATTTCGTTAGCTACCAGCAAATCACCGGGCTGCATGGCCGAAGCCAGCAACGTACTTTTGCCGCCCGGCGCTGCACATAAATCCAAAACAATACTATTCTCCGGTAAGCTTGCTTTTATACTATTATATATATAACCAACAAACATAGAGGACGCCTCCTGTACATAATAGCAACCGGCATGAAACAGCGGATCAAAGGTAAATGACGGCCTGCTTTCCAAATACTTACCCTCATTACACCAGGGAACCCCTGCTCTTTGACCTGCATCTATAGCTTTGTAAGGATTGATACGGATTGAAGTGATGGTACTCGGCTGCTCGTGAGCAGCAATAAAGTTAACCATGTCTAGGCCAGGAGCATCAGTAATTGAATTTACAAATTCATCAGGAAGTGGAGAATGAGCCATATGAGCACAAATATACAGAACCTATAAATGGGATACGGAAAATGACTCGACAGATATTAATGAAATTATTAGCCAACAGATGAGGTTGTTATCATTAGTTTGAACAATTAATCAAACAATCTCTTGTCAGATGTGTAAAAGCTTGCTACCTTTGCCCACCGCAAATGAGATAGCGGAGTTCTTTAACAACAAGCATACAATGATAATTGAAAGAAAATAATTTTACGTTTTTGTAAAAATATTTTAGCAGTTAGAAAGTGTATATTATATTTGTATCCCCCAATGAACTTGGGAAGTACATTGACAATAGCTTGAAAGGCGAGACAGAGATACAAAAAGAGGTTTAATTTCTGCTTTTGTATTTGAACTTAAAACAACCATCCCCTTTAAATTTTTTTCAAAAAAGATTTGGAGGGAAAGAAAAGGATTTGCACCTTTGCACTCCCGAAACGACGGGAGGTTGTTCATTAAGCAGCGAAGGAGAGAGAAGCGAGGGTGGTAACGCCTGAGCGGAGAAGTGAAAGGGATGTGGAAACGCTGACCGGAGCCGGCCAGAGGGAAGGGAAAACGAAGAAAAAAAGCTTCGAAAAAACTTTCAAA
>NZ_BAAGQS010000006.1:0-1090 GCF_054783355.1 Mucilaginibacter koreensis
GTAGTGTGAATTGCATATTCAGTGAATCATCGAGTCTTTGAACGCAGCTTGCACTCTATGGTTTTTCTATAGAGTACGCCTGCTTCAGTATCATCACAAACCCACACATAACATTTGTTTATGTGGTAATGGGTCGCATCGCTGTTTTATTACAGTGAGCACCAAAACTGTGTGTGATTTTCTGTCTGGCTTGCTAGGAAGGAATATTACGCTGGTCTCAGGATCTTTTTCTTTGGTTCGCCCAGGAAGTAAAGTACAAGAGTATAATCCAGCAACTTTCAAACTATGATCTGAAGTCAGGTGGGATTACCCGCTGAACTTAAGCATATCAATAAGCGGAGGAAAAGAAAATAACAATGATTTCCCTAGTAACGGCGAGTGAAGAGGAAAGAGCTCAAAGTTGGAACCTGTTTGGCTTAGCTAAACCGGATTGTAAACTGTAGAAGTGTTTTCCAGACACGCCTGGTAAAAAAGTCCTTTGGAACAGGGCATCATAGAGGGTGAGAATCCCGTCTTTGGCTTGAGCATTTGCCTTTTGTGATACGCTTTCAAAGAGTCAGGTTGTTTGGGAATGCAGCCTAAATTGGGTGGTAAATCTCACCTAAAGCTAAATATTGGCGAGAAACCGATAGCGAACAAGTACCGTGAGGGAAAGATGAAAAGAACTTTGAAAAGAGAGTTAAACAGTATGTGAAATTGTTAAAAGGGAACCGTTTGGAGCCAGACTGGCTTGTCTGTAATCAATCTAGGCTTCGGCCTGGATGCACTTGCAGGCTATGCCTGCCAACGACAATTTGACTTGAGGGAAAAAACTAAGGGAAATGTGGCCCACTTGTGGGTGTTATAGTCCCTTAGAAAATACCTTGGGTTGGATTGAGGAACGCAGCGAATGCTTTTTGGCGAGTTTTCCAGGAAGGTTTTCTGAGGTACTACGGTATCAAGGTTGATCTTTTTGGTTATACTTCTATTCGCTTAGGTTGTTGGCTTAATGACTCTAAATGACCCGTCTTGAAACACGGACCAAGGAGTCCACCATTAGTGCAAGTATTTGGGTGACAAACCCATATGCGCAAGGAAACTGATTGATACG
>NZ_BAAGQS010000008.1:0-603 GCF_054783355.1 Mucilaginibacter koreensis
ATTCTTCTATCAGTTGGCGGGTAAATGAGTAGTTATGAACGTAGAACCCAATAATTGACATGTTTGATTGAGGAATGATCACTGAATTGATTATTAAAGTTTTCAATTCGTTGTTTTTATAGATCTTATTGTTCTTTAACTGATCTGGGAGAATGGTTCCATCTTCATTGAGAGGAAAGATATATTTATATGAAATGCCTCCAGTCAGATCAAAGTTGACTAGGTACCAGATCCATTATTATTCATGTACAGAAATGATGAATAGTAAATATCATGGTTTATTTATTGTTCATGTTTACTTTATATAATGAATCTAATAGTGATAGTTTTATATAAAAAGAAGAAGAGTATATTTTATTTAATAAAGATTTAAATTATTATCTTTTATCAATTTTAATATACTTCTTTTAGTTGTGATTATTCAATGTCCGTTATGATCAGACTCTGTTCTACAACAGTTTTAAACGTTTTTCGCGGCAGTGCAGTTAACGTTTAGTATTCATTAAGAGAGCAAGTGGAAGTCATTTAGCATTCTTTTACCAGAGCAGTCGTCACGTTTTACTCAATACTTACCAACGTTTGGGCAACGAATCATAAGCTTTA
>NZ_BAAGQS010000009.1:0-600 GCF_054783355.1 Mucilaginibacter koreensis
CGACTTGCCCTCCAATTGTTCCTCGTTAAGGTATTTACATTGTACTCATTCCAATTACAAGACCCGAATGGGCCCTGTATCGTTATTTATTGTCACTACCTCCCCGTGTCGGGATTGGGTAATTTGCGCGCCTGCTGCCTTCCTTGGATGTGGTAGCCGTTTCTCAGGCTCCCTCTCCGGAATCGAACCCTAATTCCCCGTTACCCGTTGTAGGCATTGTAAGCCTCTATCTTACAATCTCAACCATGATAGGGCAGAAAATCGAGTGGACCGTCGCCGGCACAAGGCCATGCGATCCGCTTAATTATTATGATTCACCAAGAAACAGGTTTTACCCCGCGTTGGTTTTATCTAATAAGTGCACCCCTTCGTAAGTCAGGGCTTTTTTGCATGTATTAGCTCTAGAATTACCACGGTTATCCAAGTAGTAAAGAATTTGTCACGTAGATCATAACTGATTTAATGAGCCATTCGCAGTTTCACAATATAAAGTTATTTATACTTAGACATGCATGGCTTAATCTTTGAGACAAGCATATGGCTAAAGTCGGATCGTAGCCATGTCGTTCTGTGAGCCAAGGAGTTGGCTATGATGGTTGT
>NZ_BAAGQS010000010.1:0-580 GCF_054783355.1 Mucilaginibacter koreensis
ATTGTAAACTATAATATAGCTCACTAGCAGTACGCATGCCAAAGATAAGTAAAAAAGAATATGTGTTTAGAAAAGTTCGAAAATTATATATATATTTTTTACATGTAAAAGATAGTTAAAAATGGGGATTTTTTTTTACATATAAAACATAGGCTTAAAATGACCTATATTGATCAAGGATTATAGTAAAGTACATTTGTAATAGGTAAGGTGACTAAGATTTTAAAAAAAAAGCCTACTTAACAATTCCAAAAAATAGTTTTTTTTTTTTTACATATAAATTGTATCTCCAAAACGATTTAAATTGATCAAGGACTATATCAAAGTACATTAGCAATAAGTAGGGTAAGTAAAGTTACAAAAGAAAGCGCATTTAAAATGACTAAGAATCCATCACTAAGAATCCATCACTAAAATTTACTAAGTGCATATCTGAGGTTAAAATTGAATCACCGATTTCATCTCAAACTCTATGAAAAAACACCTTAAATTCTAAATAACTCTATGAAAACCTATCCAAAATGAACAAGCAATACGTAGAATTGTAGAGAAAAAAATTAGATTTTTGACTATATTTGTG